>JAWKJW010000009.1:0-190967 GCA_041393555.1 Tessaracoccus sp.
CGCTATGGCACGCCGAACACCACCACGATCAACAACAACACAGGTTAAACGCCAAGCTCATAGTCCCCGTTATGGAACGACGAACCCCGAATTTCCCACGCAGTTACCGACCTGTGGATTACCCGGGTCGCTTCGCCGTCACCGTGGGGCAAAAGGGTGAGGCGAGGTTACGCAACCGCAGGTCCCTGACAATGGGATCCACCACACTTTCGCATCAGGGACCACGAGCTCTAGCGAGCCTCGAAAGGCGTGAACCTGAGCATTCGCAGGTCTATGCCCAGG
The DNA here is from genome assembly GCA_041393555.1 of Tessaracoccus sp. GTDB lineage: Bacteria > Actinomycetota > Actinomycetes > Propionibacteriales > Propionibacteriaceae > Arachnia. The sequence continues at coordinate 283 of JAWKJW010000009.1, forward strand.
GTTCCGTTAACGCCCTTCGAGGCGGTAACGCAGCTATGGGTGCAGACTTTCCCAAGGGCTCCAGCCCACACTTACGAAACCCCCATGGGCAGCGCATAGCATTCTCACCGGGAGCTCACAGAAATGGTTGCGACGCTATTCACCATCACCACTGCGTCAGAGGAGTAATCATGGCCACCCGCATTCCCGATCCCGAGCACACCCCCGCCGGACCGGCCTACCAGGGCCGCCTCCTCGACAGGCCCGACGAAGAAGTGGTCGACCAGGGCGCGAGCTTCGACCTGGGCACCCTGCTGAGACGCCGCACCCTCGTCGGGACGGGGCTCCTGGGGTTCGGCGCGGTGGCGCTCACCGCCTGCACCACCTCTGCCGACAGCACCGGAACCGAATCCACCGGCGTCGCCACTCCTTCGTCCGAGGCGAGCACAGATCTTCCCAGCGGCGAGATCCCTGACGAGACCGCCGGCCCCTATCCCGGCGACGGATCGAACGGCCCCGACGTGCTGGAGGAATCGGGGATTGTGCGCTCCGACATCCGCTCGAGCATCGGCGCCAACGACCCCGTCGACGGAGTGCCGCTGGAGTTCTCCTTCACCATCACTGACATGGCAAACGGCGACGTGCCCTTCGAGGGCGCCGCGGTCTACGCCTGGCACTGCGACGCGGTGGGCCAGTACTCCATGTACTCCGAAGGGGTGGAGAACGAGACCTGGCTGCGCGGAGTGCAGGTGGCCGACGCCAACGGCATCGTCACCTTCATCTCCATCATTCCCGGCTGCTACACCGGCCGGTGGACCCACATTCACTTCGAGGTCTATCCCGACGTCGAGTCGATCACAGATTCCACCAACGCCATCGCCACCTCGCAGATGGCGTTCCCGGAAGAGGTACTCGACGTCATCTACCAGTTGCCCGCGTACAACGGCTCGGCGCAGAACCTCTCCCAGATCACGCTGGCCAGTGACAACGTGTTCGGCGAAGACAGCGCCGCCCTGCAGATGACGACCATCAGCGGCGACGCCAACACCGGCTACGTCGCCTCCCTGGTCGCCAGCGTCGACACCACCACCGAACCCACGGGCGGCTCCGCCCCCGGCGGCCGCCCTCCCCGCCGCTAGCCGGGTTCCTGATAAGAAAGTGATTCCTGCATCCAGGCCCCTGATGCGAAAGTTGAGCATAGAAAAACCCGTTGTCCGATCCCTGATGCGAAAGTGTGTGGCGGATCCCCTGACGCGAAGGTGTGTGGCGGAATCCCGTTGTTAGGTCCGTGAGGTGCCCTTCGAGGTGGTCCCTGAGGAGCGAGGAACGAGCGTCTCGAAGGGCTCGTTCCTCGCACCTCAGCTTCCGGGCTGCTTCGCTGCCACCGTGGCGGAGGAAGACGAGACCCAATCACCGGTCCCTGAGGTGAGCGCCAGCGAGCCCCGAAGGGCGTGAAATGCAAGCATCCGCAGAGACTGAGTCCAAGGTCCCGTTTAATGCCCTTCGAGGCTCCCCTTTGTCGCACCAGCTTCCGGGCTGCTTCGCTGCCACCATGGATCAGGAAAGTGAGGAAGACGAGACCCAATCACCGGTCCCGACAATGGGATCCCTCACACACTTTCGCATCAGGGACCGGAGAACGGGTTTACCCATGCACAGCCTCGCATCTATTGGAGCTGGCTCACCTTCCGACCCGACGGCGACCAAAACAGCAGACGGGTACTCACGCGGGGAGAGCGACCTTCGCCTTTGCCCACGACCGACCCTGAGTGTCTTTGAGGATGTCGTACTCCACGTCAACATGCGGCTCGATGGCGCTGTACTTGTCGATCGGGGCGCCGATCACCAACTGGAAACCCAAGCCTTGCCAGGCACCGATGGCGCGCTTGGTGAAGTGCGCGTCGGCCTTGATCAGGGCCTCGTCGAGGAACACCGGGGCGTAGCGCGGACGCTCGGCGCCGGCGTCGCCCAGCTGATAGCGCAAGGCAGCGCCAACGATGAAGGCGATCAGCTCCTGCGACTCGCCACCCGACTTCTCACCGATGTGGTCGTACAGCGCCACGTGTTCTTTGGTGGTGGCCCTAACGCGCTCGGCGCTGACGCGAACGTGGTTGCGCACGTCGATCAGGTCGGCGAAATCGGGGGCGTCGCGGCGGATGCGCTGAATCAGCTTGGCCATCCGGTGGTAGATCTGCTCGCGCTGCTCGTCGCTTCCCGCCGCACCGATGGCGGTCCGCACGTCGCGTGCAGCTCTTTGCGGAAGCGGCTCCGCACGGCGGAGTGGTTCTCGCGAATGGTGATCTGCAGGCGGTGGGCGTCGTCGTAGAACGGCAGGTCTTGCATGATCAGGTTGATGGGCTCGATGCGCTCGCGGATCTCGCGCAAGGATCGGGCGAGCGTGGAATCCAGGTTGGTGAGGTCGTTGCCCGACATCTTCAGCAAGCTGTCGCGCCACTCCCCCTCCAGCTCGTGCAGCCCACTGGCTTCCAGGTCGGCGAGGATGCGTTCGAAGTCGCCCAGCGCATGGTCGGGGTCGGGCAACAGGTTGGGGTTGGGCCAGCGGTCCAGGAAGGTCTGCAGCGTCCGTCGTAGTGACTCGCGCTGCTCGCCCAGCGTTTCCTGGGCGGCGGCGTGATCAGTCGAGAGCCGCTGCGACGCCGTCGCCAAGGCCGCATCGAACCGGGTCAGGGCCGCCGACGGGCTGGCAGACTCCTCCGGCACCGTCATCTCGAACCGGGCATCCAGGTAAGACAGCTGCTCCTCGGTGAGCGCGCGACCCGCATCCTCGGCGCGCTCGACGACGACGTCGGCCGCGTCTACCTCGTCGACGATCGCGCCCCACTGCTCCTCGATCTGCTCCTGCGTGTGCTTGGCCCGACCGATGGCCTCCTGCAGCTCCTGCACCGTGCGCGAGGTGGTCTTGATCTGGGCCTCGATCCGAGCGATCTCGGGGTTGCCGGCGGTGACCTCGTCGATGATGCCGGCCCAGCGCTCGCGCTCGGCATCGACCGTGACTACGTCCACCTGGTCCCAGCTGAGTTCGAGGATGGTGCGGTGGGCCGCGTGCTGCTCATCGACGGCATTCAGCGCGTCCTCGGCTCGCTCCAACGCATTTTCCGCGTCCACCAGGCGCATTCGGGCGGCCGCGATCTGGGCGGTGAGGTCGGCCAGCCGGCACTGGTTGGAGAAACCCAGCACGTTGCCCTTGCCGTGGCCGCCGTGCGCGCCGCGGGATCCTTGTGAGGCCTGACCAGTGATGGTCAGCGCCATCTTGTGTCGGGACAACTCCGCGGGCGAATCGACGCAGACGAAGCCAAATCGCTCCCCCAGCCTCTCCTGAAGCCAGCCGGTGAAGGGGCTGGGGCGGTAATCGAGCCGCGCGGGCAGCGCCTTCGTGTCGCGGTGCTCCACCTTCGGCAGCCCAGTCTCCACGCCCTCGTAGCACAGGCGCACGCGGGTGCGAACGGAGTCTATGGCGGCGCGGAAGGCGGCCAGATGGGAGGTGTCGATCAGCACCGTCGTGGCGAAGCCGCCGAGGGCCTGGTTGAAGGCCTCGCGCCAGGGCTCGAACTCCGTGCGCACCTCGATCAGCTCGCCGACGAAGGGGAGGTCCTCGGGGCTGAGACCGGCAGCCGCAGCCAGTAGGTCGCGGGTCTGGTGCAGCGTGTCGGGGATGTTGTCTCGACGATCGGCCGTGCGCCGCTGCTCGGCGTTCAGCTCGTCGAGTTCCTTTTCGGCGGCGCGCTTGTCGCCTGCCGCTCGCGCGTAGGTCTCGCGCGCGGACGCCTTCGTGCTCTGGGTTTCCAGTGCCGTGCGGGCCTGCTCGCTGAGCGTGGTGAACTGGCGGGCCGAGGTTGCCCTGGCCCCGAGCGCCGTGAGTGCGTCGTCCAGGCGACGGCGGGCCTGGCGCGCCTGTTCCAGCTTGCCCTCGGTGGCCCGTAGCTCCCTTTCCGCGGTGGCGAGCCGATCGCCACCGGCCGAGCGCAGCACCTCCAGGAGACCATCACGTTCGGCCGCCGCGGCACTGGCCAGGGCTTGCTTCTCGCGCACCTCGTCGTCGGCCTTGCGCTTGCGTTCCTGCAGCTCGGCCTCGACGTCGCGCAGCAGCGTGAGCCTGCGCGTGGCCCGCCACAGCGAGGCCAACGACCATGGATCGGCGAAGTGGCCCACTTCGTCGATCAGCCGCATCCGCTCGGCCGCGGCCTCGATTTTGGCGCGCAGGCCTCGGAGGGGAGCCAGGGTGCCAATCTGCTGGCGCGCGGTGAGCATGCGCTGGCGGGTGGATTCCAGCTCATCGAAGTGCTGCACCACTGCATCGGCGGTGGTGAGCGTCTCGGGCTCCTCCAGCACCATGCGCTTATAGAGCTCATCGACGGTGGTGATCTGCTGGCCGGCCTGGATGCGGGCCAGCAGGTTCATCGCCTTGGCGCCTGCGCCGGCGGCCCCGATGCCGAGCACGGTGTGCAGGCGGGCGGAGAACTCACGATCGGTGTGCACCGTGTTGAGTTCGGTGGCGCGCACCGACGCATCGCTGAGGTGCTGACGGGCGGCGGCGTCGAGGCTGCCCAGGTCGAAGGCGCCGTCGATGGTGGCGCGCACCCTCACCGTGTCGTCGAGCATACGGGCGCCGGCCGGGATGTACCAGGCGCGCACGGCGGTGAACCGCTGCCCGCCCTGCTCCACCCAGGTCATGGCGATGGCCGTCCATGTGTCGACCCCGTCCCCGCGCAGCACCCGCACCTTGGTGCCGTCCTCGGTGCGCGACTCGTCCAGCTTGCCGCGCCCATAGGAGAGAATGTTGCGCTGCTCCTGGCCGCGCGGGCGGCCCACCACGGCCCCGTTGGAGGCGCCGTTGAAGGGGGTGGTGTGCGGCATCATGAGCGCGATGGAGGCGTCCATCAGCGTCGACTTGCCGGTGCCCGAGCCACCGCACAGCAGCGTCGCCGTCGGAGAGAAGCGGACTCGGTGGTGGCCGTCGTAGCCGCCCCAGTTGACCAGTTGCAGGTCTTCCACCAGCCATTGCTGCCCGCGGGAGGCGGCGGGGATGAGGCCGAAGAGGGTATCGAGCATGGTCACAGCGCGTCGCCTTCCTCGTCATCAGGGTCGAGGTCGTCTTCGTCATCGAGCTCCGCGACGGGCCCGCCGGACGGCGCGGCGACCTGCTCCCGCAGCCAGGCGCTCAGCTCCTGCAGGCGCGTCGAGCTGAGCACGATCTCCACCAGCGGCGTGATCCGGTAGCGCCCCTCGGACTCCTCTTCGACGATGCCGTCCTTGGCGAGGCGTTCCATCGAGCGACGGATGGCGCGCTGACGCCGAGCGGTGTTGCCGTCGGCATCGGAGAAGTAGGTGAGCACGGTTTGCTCGATGTCTTCGATATCGACCCGGGCCGAGGCCTCCCCCGCCGTCGACTCGCGCTGGTAGACGACGCGCAGATGCACCAGAACCAGGGTCTCGGCGCGGGTGTAGGCGTCGTCCTTGAGCAGGATGGGAATGTCCAGCTCGTCGGCGCGCACCTGCTCTTTGTAGGCGACGCCGCGCTCGTGGTCGACCACCAGCCGCACGAAGATGTCGTTCAGCCGTGACTCGATCTGCGGCTGGTGCTCGATCAGCACCGCCCAGTCGTCGCGGTTGCGCTCGGCCAGCAGGAAGCGACGCTGCAGCAGCCGGGCCAGCACCCGCCGCACGTCGGCATCGAGCACACCGCGATCACCGGGGAACAGTACATCCGGGTCGTCCTCCATGGCGACCGGCTGGATGAACGGCCCGTCCTCGAGAACGTCGGGCTCCGCGGTGGATTCGCTCGTCGCCGTATCACTCATCGTCTTGCTCCTCTTCCTTGGAGGCCCGGGCGGTGACCGCGCCGAAGGCGAACCGGCGGCTGGTGCCATCGGGCCGGCGAGCCTCGACGACGGAGACCTCGTCGCTTTCCACCATGCCGTTGCGGTGGGCGATCTCCAAGAGGCCCAGCAGGTCCACCGGACGACGGGTGTCATCGGTGGCGCCCTCGAAGGCCTCCGCCAGGTCGAAGCTCTCCCCCAGCCGCGACACGTACTGCTCCAGTTCCTCGTAGCGCGGACCGCCCCACGCATGGGCCTCGGCGTCGAGGAACTGCGGGTCGTCCACCGAGGTGAGGGGCGCCGGTTCGGAGGGCGGGCGGATGTCGCTGGTGGTCTGGCGCAGGTGCCCGATGCTGGCGCTGGTGAAACCTCGGACGGGTTCGACGATGTCGCTGTGCTTGCCCGCCTGCATCCAGGCTTGCAGACCGGACATGACCTCGCGAAGCAGGTCATCCACTTGGCGGTCGCGGATGGGGTCGTGCGTGCGCACCTGAGCGGTGATGACGTGCGACGCGCGGCGCTGGGCGGTGAGCACCTCTTGGACGCCCTGTTCGACGCGGCGGCCGATGGCGGCCAGCTCACCGCGTTGGTCGGCATCCATCAGGTGCGCGAAGGGCTGCAGGAGCAGCGTGTGGATCTGGGTGGAGAGGCGGTCGATGTGCTCGGGGTCGCCGATCAGGCGCAGCGCACCGGCGAACGCCCGGCCCTCCGGCGTCGACTCGGTGATGTGCTGCGCCCGCTGCAGGTACTCCCGCAGCACCTCGCCCGTGGGCCGGACGTCTTGGCGCAGCTCGGTGATCACGTCGCGCTGCATGGCCCTGATCGACTCGGCGACGCGGGAGAAGTCGGCCGGCAACTCGCGCGCCAGGTGCACGACGTTCTCTGCCTCTCCCAGTAGTTGCTCGTCGTCCGGCGGCTCGATCTGGCCTTCCTGAAGCCGGGCGATCTGTTCGTTCAGCGCGTCCCGCTCTGCTTCGAGCCGGGCGAGCCGTGCGGCCGGATCGGTCTCGGCGTTGTCGGATAGCCGCTCAACGGCGTCAAGCAGAGTGCGCACCCGCGAGTTCGACACCCTGGTCCCCCACCCACTGGCCCGGCCGGCGATCTCCAGCGCACCGACGGCGTGGGCCGAGAGCCGGTAGACCTCGACACCGTCCTCGATCTGCGGCACCAACCAGCCACCGCGCACCCAGGACCGGCAGATCTCCCGCGCGGAGTTCGTCGGCAGGCGGCTCTCGCCCTCCCCATATCCGGCGGCTCGCAACTGCTCAAGGATCTCGCCCACCTCGGCGTGGGCGTCGGACACCTCGACCGCGGGTCGGTCCGCCGTGAACAGCAGCGAGAGAGCAGCGACGACGAAGGGCGCATAGCGACCGTGCAGCAGGTCGAGCATCGGATTCCGGAACGCCTGCACCGAACGCCGGTAGGCGGCTTCGGCGCGGGCGATCGTCACTCGTCTAAGGGTAGTCGAGCGTCTGCCGAGGCGCGATCATGCGATTGGCTGCTCGCGTCTGGCGCGCTGAGCCGCACGACGCGTCGTCGCTGATCACCGTGCCGCTCCTGTTCTTCACCGAAAGCGGCCGAGGACTCCCGGCCTGATTTCGGGACAGCACCTCCACGACGCCCGTGAGTGACCGCTCCCGGGGGCTCGAAGGCGGGGTGCGCTGCATAACGCTGGCTATATGGCGAGGCCTGTGCAATAGGTACAGGCCTCGCCATATAGCCAGCGCTAAGTTCAGCAGCCTCGCCGTCTGGGCCGGAAACTCGGCGACAATGGGCGGATGGGAAGGGAGACGGAGCTCGCGCGCGAAGTGGCGCGATTGCGCCAGGAGAACGCGCGGCTGTCTCGCCTGCTTCAGTTGCGCGGTTCCGAGGCGACTCCGGCCGCGGAACAGCCCGCCATCCCTGTGGTGGCGCCGGGGCTGGTGACGAAGTGGTCGCCGACTCAGCACAAGTTAGCTCTCTACGCCGATCGGTTCGCCGCGCGCCGGGACGTCTACGCGGTGCGGTGGGAGAACGCTCGCTCCGGAAAGAAGGGATGGTCTCCGGCTGTTCCGGGTGGCTGGTGGAACAGAGGGCGAGGCGGCACCACCTACCTGCAGCTGACCGCAAAGGTCCTTGAGCAGCATCTTCGGGCAGACGATAAAGAGAACCTATTCATCGGGCTTTATCCGCTCTTCGAAGACAACACCTGCCGGTTTCTCGCCGCCGACTTCGATGGTCCGGCCGCCATGTTAGACGCACTCGCCTACATCAAATCGGCACACAGCCGTGGGGTTCCCACGGCGCTCGAGCTGTCCCAGTCCGGCCGCGGCGCTCACGTATGGACGTTGTTCTCCGGACCAGTTCCCGCTGCCACGGCACGGGCCATCGGCACCGGGCTCGTGCACGAGGCGATGACCTTGCGGGGAAGCATGGATCTGCGATCCTACGACCGGCTCTTCCCCAACCAAGATGTCATGCCCGACGGGGGATTCGGAAACCTGATCGCCGCTCCTCTCCAGGGCCAGCGTCGGCTGGATGGGCTGACGGTGTTCCTCGATCTTGCCACCCTCGAGCCGTACCCCGATCAGTGGCAGTACTTGTCGACTCTCGACCGAATGACCCCCGCCGAGGCCGAGAGGATGGCCCGCTCCGGGAAACCTCCGATCGGCTCCGGTGTGGAGCGCCTTGAACGATCGGCAGCGAGCGCGATCCACCCGCCCCTCTCCGCGAAGATCGACGCGACGCTCGGCGCGGGGCTGTCGATCGACATGACGCAGCTCTCACCGGCGGCCCTCTCAACCCTCAAGCACGCCGCGTCGATGGCCAACCCGAAGTTCTACGAGCTCCAGCGACTCCGCAAGTGGACCGGCGACACCCCCCGGTTCATCCGCGGGTATGACCTGACACTCGACGAGCAGATCGTCCTTCCGCGCGGCCTGCGGCACCGGATCTCAGACCTACTCGGTCGCGCCGGCACCCGTCTGGAGATCGCCGACGAGAGAATCGCCGGACAGGAGATCAACGTCACGCTGACGGCACAGCTTGATGAGCGTCAGTCATCGGCCGTGGGCGGTCTTCTGGCCCACGACGACGGCATTCTGGTCGCCCCGCCAGGCTCGGGAAAGACGGTGATGGCCTGCGCGATGATCGCTGAGCGCGGCACGTCGACGCTCATCTTGGTCGATCGAAAGGCGCTCGCCGAGCAGTGGCGGGATCGCATCCAGCAGTTCCTGCGGGTGAAGGCGGGCCAGCTGGGCGGAGGGCGGAAGAAACTCACCGGAGTGGTCGATGTGGCGATGCTTCCCTCGCTGGCCCGACGCGACGACATCGCCGCGCTGACCAACGGCTACGGCCAGATCATCGTCGATGAGTGCCACCATCTCGGTGCGGCGGCATACGACCACTCCGTGAAGCCGGTCGCGGCGCACTACTGGCTGGGGCTGACGGCGACCCCGGCCCGAAGGGACGGGCTGGGCGAGGTTGTCACCTGGCAGCTCGGACCAGTGCGGCACACCTTTGGGGCCGAGCCCCCTCACGGCACGCTGCTGGACGGGCCCGGCGCGCGCGGACGCGTGCACTGTGTTCTACACCTGCACGAGACCTCCTTCGCTTTCGGCGAAGTAGATCTGACGGAGCCGGGGGCCATCGCGGAGGTTCATCGCGTGCTGGTGGAAGACTCGGAACGGAACGCGCAGTTGGTAGACGACATCGACGCAGCGGTACGACGGGGACGCAACTGTCTGGTGCTGGCCAGGCGGATCAACCATGTGGAGCGCCTCATCGAAGCACTGGTGGACCGCGGCCGCGAGCCGCTGGTGCTGCGAGGTGGTATGCCGGCAAAGGAGCGGCGGGCGATCGTCGAGAAGTTATCCGAGGCCCGGGCTGGCAGCGGCGTGCTGGTCATCGGGACTACGCCGTTCGTGGGCGAAGGCTTTGACGCGCCCGCCCTCGATACGCTGTTCCTGGCCGGCCCCATCTCATTCGACGGGCTCCTGACCCAATGCGCGGGGCGGATCGTACGGTCCTCACCTGGCAAGTCCCTCGCCGAGGTGCACGACTACCACGATATCGCCACCCCGATCCTCGCTAACTCCCTCCAGCGGCGGATGCCGGGATACCGGAAACTCGGCTTCGTCTGGGCTTCCAGCGGTAAACCTGTGTGATCAACTCAACCGAAAAGGTCCACAGGCCACAAACCGGATGGGAAATCTTGGTCCCTGCTCAGTATCAAGAGACATGAGAGATCACGGAATCAGGTCTGTCTACGATCTTCGAGAAGTCATGAGTCGCAGCGAGATCACACGCCGTGCCTCGATGGGAGAGCTGACCAGAGTCGCTCGAGGGTGGTATGCGTTGCCGTTCGCTAACGATCAAGTGATGCGTGCCATCCGGCTGGGCGGCCGACTGGGTTGCCTCAGCGGTTGCGACTTTTACGGCCTCTGGGTGCCCGCCCACAGAGATCTTCACATCGCGTATGGCAACGGCAGACGACCCTCGTCGAGGCCTGGCGTCCAACTACATCCGGCGGGGAGGCGGTGGCCGGAGACCGCGACATGGCCGCTTGAAGATTGTCTTGTCCAGGCCGGGCGCCACCATGATGCCGAGACAGCGCTGATCCTGCTGGAGTCAGCCTTGAACAAGAGGCTGCTCAGCAATAGCGGCGCACAGGACGTGATCGCCCAACTGCCCGCCAAACGCCGCCTGGACATGAGGTTCTTGAGCGAAGCCGAATCGGGTAGTGAAACCCGGGTCCGCCTGTTCTTCCAGCAGCGCAACGTCCCTGTCCGGCCTCAAGCCTGGTTGGAGGGGATCGATCGTGTGGATCTGGTGGTTGGCGATCGGCTGATTGTTGAGAGCGATAGCGCGGCCTACCACCGTTCTATAGAAGACTACGAGAATGATCGCCGGCGCGACCTCGCCGCGCGCATGCAAGGCTTCGAGACCGTTCGCCTCAGCTACCACCAGATCTGGCGGGATTGGGAGGCCACCCGGTCAAGCTTGCTGCGCCTGCTACAGGCCCGGAAGCATATCCGCCGCCGGTGATCCAGCGAGTGCCATGCATAACGCTGGCTATATGGCGAGGCCTGTACCTCTTGCACAGGCCTCGCCATATAGCCAGCGTTATGTTCGGCAGGCCCTGCCTCCCGGTAGCTTTGCTCCATGGCGAAGACCCCACGCGAGAAGCTTTCCCAGTTGCTTCTGGGCTCGGACCAGACCACATCGCACAGCGCATCGGTCACCCTGCCTGCGGACAGGCTCGTGCTCAGCATCGAAGGCATCGGGCGCGTTGGCCTGCCGATCAACGCGCCGCAGGCGAAGAAGCTGGTTGCGGCGGCACGGCCCGCTCATTTCGGTAAAGGCGAAGAGACGCTCCTTGACGCTTCGGTTCGCGACACCTGGGAGATCACGCCTGACCAGGTCACCTTGAGCGGGGACCATTGGGAGCCGGCCCTCACCGCGGCCTTAGAGGAGCTGTCCGGCCAACTGGGCATCCCCGAGAATGCGCGTCTGCGGCCTGAGCTGCATTCGATGCTGGTTTACGGCAAAGGCCAGTTCTTCGCTGCCCACCAAGACTCTGAGAAGCACGATGACATGGTGGCCACCCTGGTGCTGTCGCTGCCATCGACGCACACGGGCGGAGACTTGGTGATCGACGACAACGGCGCGCAGAAGGTCTACAAGGGGTCGCGACATGATCTGGTGCTGGTCGCCTTCTACGCCGACCGCCGCCACGAGGTGAAGCTGGTGCGCACCGGCACCCGGGTCACCCTCACTTTCAACCTGCTCCTTGAAGCGGCCTCCGAGCAAGGCCCTCGTGGACCGCTCGATCAGGCAAAAGCCCTGATCCGAGCCCACTTCACCACGCCGACCCAGCTCTACACCTGGGATACCCCCACACTGCCTGGCCGCCTGGTGCTGCTGCTGGACCACGAGTACAGCCAGCGCAGCCTCACAGCGAAGCGTCTGAAGGGCCAGGACGCCGAACGCGTGGCTCTCCTCACTGCCGCCGCCGAGGCCACCGATTGTGAATGGGCGCTCGCCCAGTGCGAGATCCAGGAGACTCGCGATGCCGTGTACTCCGGGGGCTATCGCGGCCGCTACGAGTACTTCGACGATGACAAAGACGACATGGAGGCGGGCGACCTCATCGACGACAGCACGGCGCTGACGTGGTGGGCCGACGCCGAGGCTGGTGGCGAGATCCAGCTTTCGGTCGAGGAGAGGGAGATCTGCGTCGTGACGCCCTCGGCGCAGCTCACGCCCTACGCCTCCGAGTACGAGGGCTTCATGGGCAACTATGGCAACACCTTCGATCGTTGGTATCGCAGGGGTGCCCTGGTGATCTGGCCCACGGAGACCGGTTTCGCGACCCGCGCCGCCGCAAACCTGGACTGGGCATTGGGGCAGGCGCTGGGCGCCGTCGAGGTTGGCGATACGCAGCGCGCCCGTTCTCAGACGCGAGCGATCACCCAGGAATGGGGCACCGGTTCGGGCGCAGAACTCGCCACTGCGCTGAGGCTTGCCCACGGCGTCGACGATCCGGATCTCGCCCTGGACGTGCTGGCGCCGTTCACGCTGGCGACGTTCTCTACGAACGATGCGCCAAGTCTCGCGGAGCTGGCGCGCCGCTATCCGGCAGCCTGGTGGCCCGAGCTACGGAGACGCTGGGAGGCACGTTATCCCATGCCTCACTAGGTGTGGGTGGCGGGCACTCTGGAGCCACTCTGCGAGGAACTTGATGCGGTGGGCGCCGCCTTGGTTGCCGACTGGGTGATCGCGTGGGCGGAAGACTGGGCGACGGCGACGATCAGCTCGGCGGCACGAATCACGCACGTGGTGCAGCGCGCGGCTCGGCTGGACTCGCTCGGCCCCGCCCTCGGGGCGCTCCTGATCGTGCAGGCCGAGCAGGGTCGCCGGGCCGTCTGCGAGCAACTGACGGCGCTAGGCCCCGACGGGATGCCCGCGATTCTCGCGGTATTACGGTGCCTCCCAGTGCCGGTTCCCTCGGGAACCGAGGCTCTCATTGACCAGGCTCATGCCCTGCTCGGTGCGCAGCTAGCCCGGCCGCAGCGCGCTGAGGACGACTGGTCGGTTGCCTGGAGCAGCCCCGGCGGGGCGGACGAAGATCAACTGGCGGAGTTCCTCAACTCACCAGATCGCCGAGCCTTCGCGTGGCCGCTCGCCGAGCGCCGTCGCCAACGAGTCCATCAGCTCATCGACGAAGCCAACCTGCCCGTCACCCACAAGACGCGACGCGAGGGTCGCCCCTACACCCTGGTGCTCACCAAGACCAACGACCTCTTCAGCCGGGAGAGGGAAGCACTCGCGCAGGCCGAAGCGGACCTGTCCTGGCTCGCAGGAACATTCGGCATGGAAGCAGAGGGCTCATGACGGGGCAGTTTGGTGGTAAGCCAGAGTGGCCCGCGGCCTTCTTCGCCGACGCGGAGTAGCCTTGGCCTTCGCCACACCGATGCTCATCACCAGCCGTGATCGGCGCGTGGTGTGGGCGGTCGACCGGATCGCCTTGGCGGCTCTCACGGGATCGATCGCGACGCATTAGCCGAGCGGATGCGATGATGAACCGATGGACACAGTGACAGGCGACTTCGAGATCACCTTCGACGAGTTGCGCGTCGTCGCCCGCTATGTGGCCGAGTGCGCGCAAGAGCTTCTTCCACACTTCGAAGCGGCCCATCCCGACGATCCGCGCCCACGCGCCGCCATCGATGCCGCATGGAGGTTTGTCGACGGTGAGCCGCGCACCAAGTTGCAGCGTGTCACGTCGATGGCCGCACACCGCGCGGCGTGGGCGGCCCCGACCGAGGTGGCTCGCCTCGCTGCGGAGGCCGCCGGCGATGCCGCCTCGGCCGCCTACCTGCATCCGATCGCGAAGGCTCATCAAGTGGCTCACATCCTTCGTGCCGCAGCCAACCTGGCGAGGATTGCCGAGATCCAGGGCGGAGAGGACCCCACCGCGTCAGAGCAGAAACTTGTGGAGGCGCGCACCCACGCCACGCCGACTTTGATCGATGTGCTTCGACGCTATCCGCCAGCCCCAGCCGGCGAGAGCCGTGCTGCTCGCCTCATGAGCACCTTGGACTCGGCACTTCGCGAACAGCGCCAGTGACATGGCCGACGCGGTGCCGCCACCATCTGGTCGGCGACACCGCGTCGGCCCGTCGTCAGTCCTGGAGTAGGCGTGGCTCCCCCCGGCTCGGCGGCGGAGGCGGGGAGGCCGTAGCCTTCCAGGATCTCGGCCAGCCGACCAGACTCTCGCAGGGCCGCGCAGGTCTGGCGAACAGAATCTGCAACACCGTCGAAATCGTTGCCTCACCATGAAATCGGTCTCTAGTGCCCTGGGTGGCGGTGGCCCGGGAGGGCCGCCTCCGTCCTGATAGAAGGACTGGGCAGAGCCCGTCGGTCTCGACGGTGAACGCCTGCACAGTTCTAGCTATGCACAGCTAGAGTTGCGACGGGATGCTTGGCCCTCAACTATTGTCAGCAGCAATAGCCGTGCGCGCCTCAGCGAACAACTCCTGCAGCGAGACGTTCCACGCAGGGAGATCGGCCGAGAGAGTCATCCAGGTGAGGCTCCGATTGATCTCGTCGACTCTTTCCAACCACCCCTGGCTATGAAGAAGCTCTTTGGCTGCCCTGCGCTCCATCACAGTAGGACCGCCTCTCGTCGAATGTCGTCGTCCAGATGTGGGGTGAGACCTCCACGTTCGACAAGGTCGATCGTGCGGCCAAGGACGTGCTCCAGCAGCAGCTTGAAACCGACGAAGTCGAAGGACGAAGCCCCTGCGGGCGAGTTGATGAGCAGGTCGATGTCGGAGTCTTGTCGTGCTTCTCCCCGGGCTACGGATCCGAAGACCGCGATGTCGGTGTAGCCCCGCTCCTCCGCCAGTACTTTGATCACCGGCGCAGCAGCGTCGAGCAGCAACTTTGGATGGATGCTCTCGAGGTTGGGAGCAAACTTCAGTTGTTGGCTTATCGCGGGCTGACTGATGCCGAGCTCTCGCGCGATCTGCTGCTGGGTTGCCCCGGTGGCGAGCATCGCTCGCAGCGCGATAACGCGGCGCAACCGGGCGAGATCCTCCTCGCGACGCGCTGTCTCGTACTCAAGCAGAAGACCCATAAGGGTATCTTATCAAGCTAGGTGTCGACGAAGACAGGCGCTGCTGTGCGCGCGAATCGCTGGTCATCCTTACAGCCCCACTGCCCGCAGGTGTTGATCGTCCCTCGCCTACTGGTAGTGGAGTATCCGCCGAGGCGCGACCAAGCGACGACGCGCCGATGATGCTGCGCGTCCTCAGAGATGTGGCTCACAACGGACTCACAGAAACCGCATAGAGACCCCACAGTGGCGCTCCGTAGCGTCATGAATGGAACAACCGCACACCGTTCACGACGGAGACCGACCATGACATCTCGACCCCGCCGCATCCTCGGTGCCTTCCTCGCCGGCATCGCCATCACCGCAACCCTCGCCGCCTGCGCCTCACCTGTCGAAGAGACCGCCCAAGCGGCCGAGAACCAGGTCAACAGCTCGGCCTCTTCTACCGAAGCCGTGTCGAGCGAGACCACCGAAGCCACCGACTCCACCACAGAGACTGAAGCCGACTCGTCCTCCACCTACGCCGACGGCGAGTACACGGCCTCCGGCTCCTACACCACCCCGGGCGGCCGGGAGTCGGTGACGGTCACCGTCACTCTGGTCGACGACGTGGTGACCGCGCTCACCGTCGACGGCAGCGCCGAGCGGGGCGACTCGCTGCGCTACCAGTCGGAGTTCATCGAGAACATCGCCTCGGAGGTGGTGGGCGTCGCGATCGACGACCTCGACGTCTCCAAGGTGGCCGGGTCATCGCTCACCAGCGGCGGCTTCAACGACGCGATCAGCCAGATCGCCGCCGAGGCCCAGGCCTGAGGAGGGCACCATGTCCGCACCCGGCACCGCGTCGGCTACCCGAACGCCTTCCGTCCTCGACCTCTCCTTTGACGCCATCGGCGTGCCATGGCGTGTGGAGGCCGTGGGATCGCTT
This sequence comes from Tessaracoccus sp., assembly GCA_041393555.1. GTDB lineage: Bacteria > Actinomycetota > Actinomycetes > Propionibacteriales > Propionibacteriaceae > Arachnia. The sequence continues at coordinate 16,127 of JAWKJW010000009.1, forward strand.
GCCGCCGGCGCCGGGAGTGCCGTGCGCGAGCGGATCGCGCTGTTCGATCAGGTCTGGTCGCGTTTCCGGGACGATTCCCTCGTCGCGGTGGCGGCACGGTCGGCGGGCACCACGCGATTCCCCGACGAGGCTAACCGGCTCTTCGCGCTCTATCGCGAGTTGTATGAGTCGACTCGCGGTGCGGTCACTCCGTTCGTGGGCGACACGCTGGCCACGCTCGGGTACGGCCCGGCCGGGCTGGTTTCGGCCAACACGCCGCCCGCCTGGGAGGACGTGGCTCGCGTCGATGGCAGCACTGTCCAGACGATGCGACCCGTCACCATCGACATCGGCGCGGCCGGCAAGGGCCTGCTGGTGGACTTGGTCGGGGACGTCCTCGACGATCTCGGCGCCGGATCGTCCGTCGTGGACGCTTCGGGCGACCTCCGCATCCGCCGCGCCGCACGACCGGTACGCGTCGCTCTGGAGCACCCGCACGACCCCCGTCGCACGGTCGGGCTGGTGGAGATCTCCGACGGGGCCATCTGCGCCTCCGCCGGCAATCGGCGCACCTGGGGCGACGGTCTCCACCACATGCTCGACGGACGCACCGGTCGGCCGGTGCACGACGTCGTCGCGACCTGGGCGGTGGCGGACACCGCGATGCTCGCCGACGGCGCCGCGACCGCCTTGTTCTTCCTCTCTCCGTCCGAGCTGTGGGAGCGCTTCGGCGTGCACGGCGTGCGCATGACCGGCGACGGGATGATCGAGCGCACGCGTGCCTTTCCGGGAACGGTGTTCTCGTGATCGCCCGGGCGTGGGCCGCGATCGGCCGAGCCTCGATGTACCGCGTCGTGCTGTGCGCCCTGGCGGTGCTGGCGGGTGCGTCCTTCGTCGCCTCGGCGGCGGGATGGCTGTACTACTCCCCCGCCGAGCTGGCGGCCCTGCTGAGCGTGGTGGTCGTCGTCACTGTGGGCGCCTCGCGGCTGGCTGCTCGCTTCTGGCGGGCTGAGTCGCACGACGAGTCATCGCTGATCACGGCGCTGTTATTGTTTTTCATTCTCAAGCCCGGACTTGAGGTGGGCGACCTGATCGCCGCTGCGGTCGGGGCCGCTGTCGCCGGCTTGTCGAAATTCGTCCTCGCCTGGCGCGGACGGCATCTGTTCAACCCAGCTGCCGTCGGGGCGTTCGTCGTGACCGTGACGGGCATCGGCGCGAGTTACTGGTGGATCGGCAGTTCCGTCCTGGTGTGGGCGGTGATCCCGGTTGCTGCCGTCGTCGTTATCCGGCTGCGGCAGGTGCTGTTGGCGTCGGTCACGATGTTCGCGGGGCTCGTCGTCTACATGGTCAGCGCGATCACCTGGGGCTCCGGGGTGCTGGAGGCGCTGCAAAAGGCAGTGGCTTCGACGGCGCTGATCTTCTTCGCGGCGTTCATGGTGACCGAACCCCTCACGCTGCCACCGCGACGATGGCAGCGGATGGTGGTCGCGGTGGTGACCGGGGCGCTGTTCGCCGCCCCCATCCCGCTGGGCGTCCTCAGCATGAGCCCGCAGTTGGCGCTCCTTGTGGGCAACGTGATCGGCTTCGCCTTCGGGCAGCGCCGCGCCATCCGCCTCACCCTTCGCGAGTCGCAGCGCTCTGCCGACGGCACGGTGGAGATCATCTTCGACGCGGCCGCCCCGATTCGCTTCCGGGCCGGTCAGGCCATCGAACTGCACGTTCCCGGTGTGGGGCTTGGGAGCCATGGTGGCAGCCGACGGGTGTTCAGCCTGGTCTCCGCCCCGTCCGACGGGCGGAAGGTGCGCGTCGCCTTCGTGCTACCGGAGCACCCCAGCGCGGCCAAACGCCAGCTCGTGGACATGAAGCCTGGTGACCAGATCCGGGCGACCGGCGTCTCCGGCGACTTCGTCCCACCCTCCGACGACCAACCCGTCGTGATGCTCGCGGCCGGAATCAGCGCGACACCGTTCATCAGCTGGCTGCGCGAAGCGCGGGCACAGGGACACCGCCAATACGCCGTGTTGGTGTGGGCGGTACGTGATCCTGACTCCGCCCGCTTCCGCGACGAACTCGCCGAACTCGGTGCAAGGGTGATCCTGGTCAGCCGCACCGCGCCCTCCCACCTGCACCCACAAGAGACCTGGGCTGGGCCCATACGCCTCGACGGCGACCGCGTCGCCGACATGCTCCCGGACCTGTCACAGCGCGACGCCTACATCTCCGGCACCCCGCGCTTCGTCTCCGACCTCCGTCGCGGCCTGAGGTCTCGCGCCCACGGCGTCCACACCGACGCCTCACCGGCTACTGACCTGGCGAAGGGGATCCTTAATTGCGCTGCTTGATCACAGCAGCACTGCTTCGCGCAGGATGTCTTCGTTCAGGACCAGGGTGGGACTGCCACGCTCAACTGGGTCAATCCCGCGGCCGACGGTAGCTTGAAGATGATTCGCCCGAAGGAAGAAGCTCCTCCGGCGCGTTGACATGCAGCTCGATGTCGGAGTCTTGTCGCGTTCCATCATGCCGTTGCGATGGACGGTCCGAGGCCCGCGATCATCATCTAGTTAAGGCTAACCGAGCCTTCGCGGAGGTACGACGAGGCGACAGGATACGTATCTGCAGGCTACGTGGGAGTTGCCTCGTACAGGTCTCGAGTGTGTGCCCCTCCATCTAGGCGTTCGTCGAGGGCATCAGGTCTGAGGCGGTCGTCGTCGCGACCTGCCACATCACCGGTAGAACCCAAATACATTCGTCTTTTCGACACAGATCGTTCGACAGCGACCTTATGTTCGGTATAATGCACCTATGCTTACTCGCCTTGAGGTATCCGGGTTCAAGAACCTTCGTGGCGTCGTGCTTGACCTCGGCCCGTTTACCTGTATCGCTGGCGACAACGGAGTAGGTAAGTCTAATGTGTTTGACGCGATTGAGTTTCTTTCTTCGCTAGCTCAGATGAGTTTCGGCGAGGCTGCGCAGCAGCTAAGGAGCAGTTCAGGACAACGCGGGGGCGATATTAGGGACGTATTCTGGAACGGTGAGGATCCGAGCGATCTTAGTATCGCAGCTGAGATGCTGGTACCAGAGGTGGTCGAAGATGATCTGGGTGCCTCTGCTAAAGCCACGACAACTTTTCTCCGCTACGAGATTCGCCTCGCTTATGAGCCTGCCGCTAACGATTTATCAGTTGGGAGAATCGCGCTTCGTCACGAATCTTTGACGCACATAACAAAGGGGGACGCCGCAAAACATATTCGATTCAAGCACTCACCGAAAGAGTTTCGAAACTCAGTGGTCCTTGGACAACGAAGGGGCGGCGCTTTTTTGTCAACCGAGAAAAGAGACGATGCCCTCCTAGTCAATGTGCATGGTGATGGTGGGAGCTTCGGTCGTCCTCAACCTCGAGCGGCGGAACGCTCAAATCGAACTATTTTGAGCACCATGACTACGAATGACAACCCAACGGCTCTGGCAGCGCGACGAGAGATACAAAGTTGGCGGAGGCTATCCCTCGAGCCCTCGGCGATGCGGGCACCTGACTCGTTCGCTTCGCCACAGGTTATGGGAGCTGATGGATCTCATCTTGCCTCGACGCTCTGGCGCATTGCGCATTCGCCAAACCCAGCCGGCGAGATTGACCCAGAGGCAGTCTATTCACGTATTGCCGATAGGTTGTCAGATCTACTTGGTGCGCGCGTTGAAAGTATCGACGTCGACCGAGATTTGGTCCGGGAAGTATACACCTTGTATGTAGATGAGGGGGGCGGACGAAGACTGCCTGCGCGGGCACTGTCCGAGGGAACACTCCGCTTTCTGGCATTGTGCGTTATTCTAGAAGACACTTCTTCTCATGAATTGATTTGCATGGAGGAGCCCGAGAATGGCATCCATCCGGCTAACCTGCCGGCTATGATACAGCTTGTAAGAGACCTTGCCGTCGATCCTGCCTACGCCCCAGATGATGACAATCCACTTAGGCAGGTCATCATTAATACTCATTCTCCGGGTGTGGTCCAATTATGCGAGGAAGGGGATTTGGTTCTAGCGGGCACCCCGTCTCGGGAGCGAGGCCTCGTTCTTTATGGCTATGAGGACAACTGGAGGGTTGCGGCAGGTGCACCCTCTTTCAGTAGATTGGACGCCTTGCCCTATTTGACCCCCCCTAAGGGTGTTCAGTTTGAGTTGCCGATTGACTTGCAAACTTCATGATACGCGCAGTATTTATCGGTGAAGGAACCTCAGATACGCCACTTGGCGACATTGTGGGGCAGCTACTGGCCCGACATAACATCGATGTCCATGTGTCAAAACCGGATTTCGGTAGGTTGTCATCAAAGGTTCAACGTGACGTCAGTTCAAAAATAGCAGCGTCCTTGAAACTGACTACGAAACCAGTCGACCTCTTCATCCTTCATAGAGATTCTGACAACGCTCGGGCCTCCGACCGTAAAGACGAGATCCTGCGCGCGGTCGAACTCGAATCACCGAATAGCCTTCATATAGCGGTCGTTCCAATTCGCATGACTGAGGCATGGTTAGTACTTGATGAGAAGGCGATAAGAACTACTGCGGGCAACCCGCGGGGACGGACTCCGCTTAACCTGCCAAAGGCGGCCGAGGTTGAACGCCGCTCAGACCCCAAAAGGATTCTAGCCGACGCCTTGATTACTGCCGCCGACGAAACCGGTCGACGAAAACGCCGGATTGAGCAACGCTTCGACGACCATCGTCGTAGACTACTAGAAATATTAGATCTAGATGGACCCGTAACGCAGCTATCAGCATGGCATGATTTGCTTCGTCAAGTGGAAGAAGTTGCCGAGATACTGAATAACGAGACTTCGACTGCAACGAGGAGTTTCACCTAAATCGCTTCATAAGCCAACTGGTCACCATATATTAAGATATTAAGCGACCTGACCAAAATCGCCTTTGCTGGCCGCGTTTACTGGGCGCTGTGAGGAGTTTACCTCAATCGCTAATGCACTCAGGAACCCACCAACGAAAGCAGGGAGTCGTAGCTGTCGACGACGTCATACTTAACTCCGTCGTTGAGCGCTTTGTCGTTGAGTGATGCGAAGAACTTGCGGGCGCATTCGATCTTGGCCTCCTCAATTCCCTTGAGCTGGAGAGTCGACATCGAGCCCTTGGTCTCGGCGACGAAGTACACATGCTTGATCTTCGTGGTGTCGTCGCGGAACGCGATGGCCCAGTCAGGGTTGTAGTCGCCAACTGGTGTGGGGATGAAGAACCCACGAGGCAGCTTCGAGTAGACAACCACTTCGTCGCTCACGTCGAGCTTCTCGACAAACGACCGCTCAACCTTTGAGTCGGTGATGACGTACTCGTAGACGCTCTTCTTCAGCTTGTCGCCAGCCTTCGTCAGGTCTTGAGCGGTCTGGTTCTCGGTAAAGATGGACGAGTCGTAGCGGCTCTCGAGTGGGTCATAGCTGAGGTGCTGAACGATGACGGTCGCCTTCTGCTCGTTGACGAGGCGGGCCGTCTCGGTGATGAACTGCTCTGGGTTCTGTTTGAACTTAGCGAACGTGACTGGACTGATGCCCGTCAGGATCGCGGCGCAGGTACGGCGTGTGAGCTGCGTCTTCTCGGCGATCTCACCGAGAAGGTCATACTTGACGTTGGAACCAGCTGACACCGCCGAGTGCTCGAGTTTGGTCTCGGAGATCTTGAAGCCGGTGCCTGCCTCGAGTTGCTCGACTTCGAGTCCCACGATCTGTTGGCCACTCTCGACGAGGTACTGCATGACGGTGACGTTGAGCGACGTATCGAGCGCGTGGATGCAGTTGGCAATGAGTTCGGCGGAGTCGAACTCGACCTGGTACACAGCCTTGTGGTTGATTCGGCCCCACAGCTCCTGGAACTCGCGCTTCTTGAAGTTGGCCTGGTTGAACGGGATCTTCTTCGGCTTGCGCCCGTCGGTCGGCTTAGGCAGGTCGAGATACAGCACGTCGACCAGCGGCCACATGTAGTCGCTAATCGGCTTGAGCGCATCCGAAGTCGGGGCCGCGAGACTTCCTTCCGCTCGTGCATCCTTGTAGACCTGCGTCACGAAGCCCGACTCGTCGATGTAGTCGTTCTTGATCAGATGGAAGTAGAGCGCCTGCGCGACGGCCTTGTTGAGGACGCTTATCGAGCCGTCTGCAAGTTTGATCTGCTTGCCGACGAAGTACTCGACGCTCGCCGTCCGTGGCCTGGCCGACAGCGACTCGACGATCTCCTTTTGAAGCGCGGTAACGAAATCGGTGTAAGACTCATCGGTGACCACCGTCAGCTCATTGATGTCATGCACGATGACCGGGTTGTCCATCCGCTCGCCATGCTGGTCAACCGCCAAGCGCAAACCGCGTCCGATCTCCTGCCGCCTCGTTGTGGTGTTGTCACTCTTCTTGAGCATCCCCATCACGAAGACGTTCGGGTTGTCCCAGCCTTCGCGCAGCGCCGAATGCGACCAGATGAACCGCACCGGCTCCTCGAACGACAACAGTCGCTCCTTGTCTTTCAAGATCAGGTCATAAGCGTCGACATCGTCAGACTGACCTGCCGTCTCGCCGGTCTTCTTGACCGATCCGTTGATCGAGCGTCCCGTCCTCTTATCGATCGAGAAGTAGCCCTCGTGGGTCTTGCTCACCGCAATCGACTCCACGTACTTGCGGTACCGCTCAGCGGCTTCGTCGTAATCGAGCCGGGCGAGGTAGTCAGTCAGCAGCGCCTCGTACTCCTCCTCGAACACTCTCGCATACTCGCCAAGGGTGTCCTCCCGCTCGTAGTCCCGGTACTTCGCGACCTCATCGATGAAGAACAACGAGAGAGCCTTGATCCCCTGCGCAAAGAGTTCGCGCTCCTTGTCCAGGTGGGCGCGAATCACCTCCCTAATCTGGATACGTCGCTTTGCTTCGTCAGTCACGTCTTGGGTGACCTCACCTGCACCGATGATGGACCCATCGCTCAACTCGATGATGTCGCGGTTCGCATCAACATCCCGGATGAACAGGCCCCTGTATGCCTCGATGCCACCGGATATGTCGTGCAGGTTCATACCCTGGCTCAGTCGCTTCACCTGCCGTTTGATGCCTTGGGCGGTCTGCACCTCCAATTCGACACGAGCTTTGGGGAAGTCCGCGCCCTTGCCGACCTCGAGCCCGTCCACGTAGAGATAGGCGGTGCTGCCTGCTAGGTGCTTGACGGTGATGCCGCGCACCGCGATCTTCTTTACCAGCTTCTGGTTGTACGCATCCACGGCGTCGAGGCGATGCACCTTGGTGCGCTCGGTCTTGTGGGTGGCGGAGTAGCGCAGTGCGAAGAGCGCTTTGAACCGCGCCAGGGCCCCCAGCGACTTTGATGGCTTCTTCGCGTCGCCCTCGATCTTCTGGGGCTCGTCCACGATCAGGATCGGTCGGTTTGCCGCGATCACATCGATCGGACGACGCGACTGGAAGTCGTCGAGTACTTCATAGATGCGGCGAGCATCCTTCCCGGTGGCGTTGAACGCCTGGATATTGATGATCATCACCTGCACGCCGGCGTCCGATGAGAACCGCTCCAACTCGTGCAGCCGTGAAGAGTTGTAGACGAACGTGCGCGGCTTGGTGCCGTAAAACTGCTGGAAGTGCTCTGCCGTGATGTCGAACGACTTCTTCACGCCCTCACGGATCGCGATCGACGGTACGACGACGATGAACTTGGACCAGCCGTATCGCTTGTTGAGCTCCATGATCGTCTTGATGTAGACGTAGGTCTTTCCCGTGCCTGTCTCCATCTCGACGTCGAGGTTGATCGACGCAGCCGACACCTTGACCGGATCCTTCAGATCCTTCGATAGCTCCAGCCCACGTGCTTGCTGCACAGCGTGAACGTTGGCGAGCAACTGCGGCGCCGTGAGAGCGATCGCGGCGTTGCGCAGGCCCGCGTCCTCCAGAAGGGTGACCGCAGCATCCTTGCCGGGGTCGATGCGGTACTTCACCCCGTCGGCATACGGCTGACCGGTGAACACCTCGACCACAGCGTCTACTGCCTCGGTCTGGTACTGCTGGACCTTGAACTGGAGCTTCATCGGGTCAGATGGTCCTTACCTCGGTCTCAGGCGACACCTCGCGGAAGATCTGCTCAGCGTTGATGCGGGCCGCGTCGCTGGCGAAGCCCGCGTCGAGGAAGACTGCGCGAAGCGGGCGTCGGCTGGCAATCTCCTTCACAACGGTGTCTGTGACCTTGTCCGCGAAGCACGCCACCAAGGCGTCTTCGGCAACCGCGAGCACGCGGCGACCGGCAACTTCTTCGATCTTGATCTGCTCACCGATGTCGAGCCCCCAATCGAGCATTACTTGGAACAGCAGGTCTTCGTCGGTGCGGTCGGGCTTCACGCTGCCGACCGCATCAGACAGCGTGAGCTGCACCAGGTCGTCCGCAGTCGCCAACGTGTCCGTAAAGTTGCTTGTCGCTACGTGCAGAGAGCGGAACCCGACGTCTAGATTGGAGTTGAGAAGGCCGGCCCCTTGCTTCGCTTGCACTCCGGCTCGACGTAGGCGCTCACGCGCGATGCTGGCGATTGTGTCGTAGTGCGGGTGCGCGACGGTCTCATCAAGCTGGACGAGGATGTATCGGCGATGGCCGCCATCTGCAGCGTTTAGGTTCATGACGGCGTGGCCAGTCGAGCCGGACCCGGCGAAGAAATCGAGGATCACCGCGTCCGGGTTGTCTCGGGTGATCGAGCCAATCCAACGTGCCAGGATTGCAGTGTCCTTCGGATAGTCGAAAACGTCGGCCCCCAACAAGTCATTGAGCTTCTTGGTACCTGGCATGCGTGACTGCGTGAAAGTTGGGTACGGGATGCGATCACCCTGCTCCGATAGGTACCGCTTCATGCGGGGAGAGGTCGTCTCATCAGGGCCAAAAAGGATTCGCCCGTCGGCGACCAGCTCATCCATCCTCTCGCGCGAGTACCGCCACCCATTCGCCGGGGTTCGGACTGCACGACCCGTACTCGGGTGGACCAAATCGTACATAAGATTCGGGCGAGGGTTCGGACTCGTGAGGTTGTCGGCCTGGAAGACACGACCCTGGTTGTCGATCTGGTCGTAGCGGAAGACTGCTGGCTCCAAGTCGGCCTTGATCGCCCTAACTCCACTACGAAAAATCGTGGTTGCCTTCGTGGGATCACCTTGCGACTGCTGCCAAGCACGGCGAGCAACAGCCTCTACTTCGTCAATCCCAGGCTTCGGCTCTTTCCAGCGAGTATCGAGAGAACGAAGCCGACTCTCGTTCTTGGCGTAGATGAACATGTAGTCCACGCCGCCCGCTGTATAGCGTGCGTCGTTCTTCCCGCTGCCCTGCCACGTCACATTCGCGATGAAGTTCTCTACCCCAAGGATCTGGTCTAGAACCAGGCGGAGGTTCGCGTGCTCGTGGTCGTCGATGGCAACGATCATGACCCCGTCTTCGGCGAGCAAGCCCCGCGCTAGCTTCAGCCTGGAGTACATCATGCTCAGCCAAGCGGAGTGGAAGCGGCCGTTCGTCTCCGTGTTCGCGACAAGGCGGTCGCCAGCTTCCGACTTCTGGCTTGAGCGTGCGAGAAAGTCGGAGTTCGACTCCGCGTAGCCGTCGGCGTAGACGAAGTCGTTGCCTGTGTTGTAAGGCGGGTCGATATAGATGAGCTTGACCTTGCCGAGATACGACTCCTGAAGCAGCTTAAGCGCCTCCAGGTTGTCCCCCTCGATGACGAGGTTCCTCGTGGTGTCGAAGTCGACGGACTCTTCACGCATGGGCCGCAGCGTCTTCGCGATGGGTGCGTTCGCGGCGAAGGCGGCGGCGCGCTTGCCGGGCCAATCGAGCTGGTAACGCTCCTGCGGTCCCTCGACGATATGGTCGGAAAGCTCCTGGCGGAGAAGGTCGAAGTCAACGGCGAGGGTCACTTTGCCCTCCGCATCTCTCGACTCTGTGACGACCTGCGGAAACAGTTTGGCGATGCGCTCGACGTTGCGAGCTGTCAAGTCGGGCGAGTGCAGTGTGCGCTTCTCCATCACGCGCCACCGACCAGAGAAGCCAGGTCATATCGTCTTGACCTCTGTGTTCGGCGACAACTCGCGGAACAGCTGCTCGGCGTTGATGCGATCCGCGTCAGACTTGAATGCCGAGTCACGGAACACCGCACGTAGCGGCTGACGCTTCGCGATTTCAGTGACCACATCGACGGATACCTCCTCGCTGAAGCATGCGATGAGTGCGTCGTCGGCAACGCGGAAGTACGCAAGCGGCGAAGCCGCCTCTCTCTCTCGGAACCTCGCGTTCGATGGGCAGGCTCAGGTCGAGCCCCCAGTCGAGAAGCACCTGGAAGAGTAGATCCTCGTCGGTACGGTCGGCCTTCACACTGTCGATCGCCTCCAAGAGGTCCCCCTGGCCGAGCGAGTCGGCAGTCGTACTGGTGTCGGCCATGTTCGTCGTATCGACTTGCAGCACCCGGAAACCCCTGTCGGTGCTGTTTGCTTTGCCGATCGCATCGCCGACTCGGCGCAACCGGTCGAGGGCGATGCCTGAGATTGTTTCGTAGCCGTGGATCTCAGCGACGCTCTTCTCACGTACCGGCTCGGCAACCTGCACAAGGATAAATCGCCTCGCGCTTCCCGTAGCCGCGTTCAGGTCGAGTACGGCATGTCCCGTGGATGCGGAACCGGCGAAGAAGTCGACCACAATGTCGTCAGGTTCGGTCAAGTACTCGATCAGCCGACGTAGGTCTTTCCAGTTCTTCGGGTTGTCGAAGACCTTTCCGCCCATGAGTTTCATGAAGTCCACAGCCGCCGTTTGCGCGTAGCTGTAGTGCACCGAGCCCATCACGAGACCCTCAGACTCGAACAGGTACGAGATGATCCGCGGCTGCGTGCTCTCATCGGGACCGAACACGACACGGCCCTCAGCGACAGCCTCGTCAAAGCGCTTCTTGGTCGAGAAGACCCACCCGCGTGACGGGATCCTCGTGGGCAGACCAGTCTTGGGATGAAGTACCTCGTAGGTCGGGCCACCACCGCCCGGCCAGGAAATGTTCCCGTCGTCGCGGAACGGCCCACGCGGGCCCACCTTCGAGAACCGCCCCAGCTTCCGCCGCTCATCGTCAGCGGCAAACGACGACGTCCACTTGCGCCACCCGACCTGGATAGCATCCCAGTCGTCGCTGAGTCGAACGCGCGCGTCCGCGAAGAACTCGCGCGCCTCCGCGATGCCGGCCTGTGGTTCGCGCAGGCGCGTTCCGCGCTCGGTAAGAATCGCCTTGTCTCGCGCGTAGATGAGCATGTACTCGTGACCGACGGAGAAGAATCGGGCGTCGTTCTTTCTGTTGCGATCCCAGATGAGGACGGCCAGCTTGTTTGACGCCCCGAACACCTCGTCGAGCAGAAGTTCCAGCGCTGAGAACTCAGCGTCGTCGATGCTTACGGCGATGTACCCGTCGCCGGTGAGCAAGGACTTCGCAAGCTTGAGCCTTGGGTAGATCATGTCGAGCCAGTCGGAGTGAAATCGACCGTTCGAGTCCGGGTTCGAACGCAGCCGCTCGCCGGCGTCGTTGACCTGGCCTGAACGCAGGAGGTGCTCGTCTGCGCCTTCGGAGTAGTCATCGGGGTACACGAACTCGTCACCGCCGGTGTTGTACGGCGGGTCGATGTAGATGAGCTTGACCTTGCCGAGGTATGACTCCTGGAGCAGCTTCAGGGTGTCGAGGTTGTCGCCCTCGATGAAGAGGTTCTTGGTCGTGTCGAAGTCGACCGACTCCTCTCGGACGGGGCGCAGCGTCTTGGCGATCGGCGCGTTCGCGGCGAAAGCCGCCGCACGTTTGCCAGGCCAGTCGAGCTGGTAACGCTCCTGTGGCCCCTCGACGATATAGTCGGAAAGCTCTTGCCTGAGCGCGTCAAAGTCGACCGCGCGAACAGGATTGCCATCAGCATCGAGCGTCTCCGTGACGACCGTCGGGAAGAGCTCGGCGATCTTGTCGATGTTTCGCTCGGTCAGGTCTGGCGAGTGCATCTTCAGCTTCTCCACGGTCATCCTCTCTTGCTCGGCGCCGGATCGGTCATCTCAGCATGCGCGGCCTCGCGCTGCTTAAGCTGCTTGAGCAGTTCGATCTTGCGATTGAGTTGTGGCTCGTTGCGTAGCTTTTTCTCGAGCGCGGCGATTTCGCGCTGGAGCTTGTGGGCGCGGTCAAGTCTGTCAGTGACCTGTCTCACTGTCTCACCGACGCGCATGGGCAGCGGCAAAAGAGACGCAAGGATCGCCTCGTACAGGCCAGGCAGATCTAGCGCCGTTGGCAACGCCCGTCTTGGAGCATCGACCGGCTGCCAGTCGGTCGTGAAGTAGGTACCGATCATCGGAGCCTTACTACGAAGCGTTTTCTGCGCTGCGGCGGTGCGCACACTCTCATCGCTGACGACCTCGAAGATGATCGGGAAATGCACCGTCTTGTCTATGGCGGCGAGTACATCGTCGGAGACATCCGCACCCTTGGCCTCGATGGTGAAGACCTGGATCTCGGGCACGACGGCCGTGCCTCGCAGACGAACGGTGTCTTCTGCCAGCTTGTAGGCCCAGGTGATGCGCCGAACCTCATCAACGAACCTCTCACGCAGCGCGGTGCGTACATTCCCATGCTGGTAAACTTTTGCCTTCGGCACGGCGCGGCCGAACGAGGCGTGCTGAGGCCAGTGGAAGAGCACCGGCTCAATCATCGGAAGGCTCCTCGACAATCGCGAGAAAGGCGATCAACTCGAAGTCATCCAACCCCGCGATGGTCTGCACGAGCGCCGTGGTGTGGCCGGGGGTGAAGAGGCTGTCGATGTCTCTTTCCTCATCGAGATCGATCATCGAGCGGATCGCATCGGTGAGCAGATTGCTGTACTTCCCCATGTCAGCGCCGTCACGGGTGGCGGTGTTGAAGAGACGGCATACCTCCCAAGCCGGTTGATTCCAGTTGCGGCATCCTGCACGGATCAGATCGAGCAAGTGTTTGACCTCAGTGTGGTCGGCAATGACCTGGCCCTCATCGTCGAGGTAGATGAGGTAGTGAGGGTGCAGACGGTTTCCCCGAGCCAGCTGCCCGTCGGCCTTGATATTGCGCAGGATAAAGAGCACCCCCGGTTTGAGGCCCTTGTCAGGCTGGGCGGGAACGACAGCATGCAATCCCTTCGGCGTGCTGGCCAGGTCACCGTTGTCTTTGATGTAGCCGAGCAGGTCCACGCGGAAGTCGTTCAGACCAAGATCGGTGATCGAGACGCCGGTACGAACGTCCTCAAGCTCGATCACTTCATCTTGGAGCTTGCGAAGTTGCTCTTTGCGGAACGCGGCGTCACTGGCTTCCGGGTCGAGAATGTTGTCATCACCGGTCCCACCGAGGTTGGCGGCGACCATGCGGTTCTCGACGCGTTCCTTGAGGTTGATGTACTCATCTAGCGAGATGTCGGGCCAGAAGTTGACGAGTTGGATGCGCTCATTGGTCGAGCCGATACGGTCGATACGGCCGAAGCGCTGGATGATCCGCACCGGGTTCCAGTGGATGTCGTAGTTGATCAGGTAGTCACAGTCCTGGAGGTTCTGACCCTCACTGATGCAGTCGGTGGCGACTAGAACGTCGATCTCTGACGTCTCCTTCGGCATGACAAGGTGCCGCTGCTTAGAACGTGGCGAGAAGAGCGTGAGGGTCTGCTGGAACTTCAACCCCTTGCCAATCGTCGTCGCCGGGTCACCCTGTCCGGTCACAAGCGCGCTGTCATAACCGTGTTGCTTCAGCGTCGGGGCTAGGTTCTTGTAGAGATACTCAGCGGTGTCGGCGAACGCTGAGAAGATCAGGACTTTCCTGTTGCCTGGATTCAAGGGCTGCTGGAGCTTCCGGTCGATCAGGTGCCGGAGCCGGACGAGTTTGGAGTCGTACTCGGGGGTGATGCCGCTGATCGACGCCAGCAGCTGCTGGATCACCTTTCCGTCGTGAACGAGATCCCGGCTCCATGACTCGACATCCATGTCGGCAAGGTCGATCTGCACCTTCTTGCCGACTGTGCCGCTGGTCGGGAATTCGAAGTCGTCATCGTCAGCGTCAAGATTGGTGAACGCGGACACAATATCTGCGACGCTGGCCGCGTGCTTCTCGACGGCTTCGACGGCGTCGGCGACTGTGGACTCCAGCCGGTTCAAGGTGAGACGGAACGCCTCAATGCTACTTTCCAGACGCTTAAGCAGATTCACGGTCATGAGCTTGCGGATACCTTGCTCGCGACTTGCTGCACCAAGGTTGGCAGTCTGGCCACCCACGTAGTTCTTGCCTGCGCCCGCCCCGTAGAGCTCCTCATATTTATCACGGCGGCTCTCAAACACGTACGCCAGCGGCGTGTAGACAGCCAGGGTCAGGAGCTGAAGTTGCTCGAAGATCTCGTTGAACGTTGACGCGTCTGCCAGGTCCGTCAATGCCGGCCGCAGTGAGACGGGCCTCATGCGCTCGGGGAATGCGCCAATGTCGGCCGTGTCGTAGAACGCCTGGATGTGCTTGCGGGACCGCGCAATGGTCACGGCGTCCAGCAGTTCGAAGAAATCAAAGTCGAGACGGGCCAGGATCGTGTCCGTGGTGCGTTCCTCTGGCGGAAGTTCGCTCCACTCATTGAAGACGCGCTGAGCGTGACGGAACACCTCTTCGATCGTTGTCGAGATGTTCAGCTTCGCGGCGAGCTGCGCGGACTCCCTCTCATAGGCGAGGGCAAGCTGGTTGCGCAGGTCGTTGAACCGATTGTTCACTGGTGTTGCCGAAAGCATGAGGACCTTGGTCTTCACGCCTTCGCTGATGACCTTGCGCATCAGTCGCTGGTAGCGGGTCTCTCGCTCCTGCACGTAGTCGGCGTTGCGAAAGTTGTGAGACTCATCGATCACGACAAGGTCGTAGTTGCCCCAGTTGATCAAATCGAGACGCTTGCCCAGGGATTCTCCGACGTCTCGAGATAGATCGGTGTGTGCGAGCACGTCGTAGTTGAAGCGATCCGTGGCGAAGATGTTGGTCGTGTAGTTGCTGTTGTAGTTCGTCCAGTTGTCCGCGAGCTTCTTCGGCGCCAGCACCAGCACGGTCTTGTTTCGCAGCTCGTAGTACTTGATCACGGCAAGCGCGGTGAACGTCTTGCCGAGGCCGACACTGTCGGCGAGGATGCACCCGTTGTAGGTCTCGAGCTTGTTGATGATGCCGGTCGCCGCATCGCGTTGGAAGTTGTAGAGGCTCTGCCAGATCTTCGTCTCCTGGTACCCAGTTCGATCGTTAGGCAGTACGTCCTCACTCACCTCATTGAGGAACTCAGCGAAGAGGTTGTACAAGATCAGGAAGTAGATGCGGGCCGGGGAGTTTTCGGCGTACACGGTCGCGATGTGATCGTGTACGACATCGGTAACGTCCCGCAGCTGCTCAGCATTGTTCCAGATCTGGTCGAAGACCTGCATGTACTGCGCGGTCATGGGAGCGTCATCGATACGGTTCACCATGCTCGACACCGCATTGCCCCTCTCGTAACCGAGATCGGCGGTGGTGAAACCTTGGAGCGGCATGTAGGCAGTCTTGTCGTCGATCACTGCGAACTGCTGCATCGGGTTGCCCGTCGCGTTCGACTTGAAGGTGACCTTGCGGCGCACCCACTCGGCGCACTCGCGAGCGACCGCGCGCTGAGTGAGCTTGTTGCGAAGCCTGACCTCGAAGTCCGAGCCAGCCAAGCTTGACTCAGCTTGCCCAGGAATAAAGAACTCTTTGCGTTCCTTGCGAAGCCTGTCTGTGGCCTTCTCAGGAACGAACGAGGGCGAAGTGAAGATGAACTCCAGCTCGGAGACCTTCTCTAGCTCCTTACGGAGCGCTTCGAACGCGAAGATAGAGAAGGTCGACGCGGCGATTCGTACCTTGGAGCCGGAAGCAATCTCAGCCTTGAGATCGTCCCCCAGTAGATCAGTGACGTTGTTGATGATTCGCAAGTGTCACGCCGCCTGGTACCGCGCTGAGATTGAGCTGCCGGCGGATGTGTGAGAGTCAAGCGACGCGAGCCTCGGGCGTCGCAAGGGTACCGAGGGTCTCAGAGACATGCCGCTGATAGCGCCTTCCCAGGTGAGTGTGCTGCACCTTGCCAACGTTGGCCCCCTGTTCATCCCTGGGCCCCTCGCAAGGACCGACTGATGGACTCCGTATTCGTTGGAGACTATCGCACGGCGGCTGAGGACATCGTGCTGGACACAGCTAGCGTCTCGGCGAAGGGAGGTCTCTCGCTCGTTGACGAGAGCGATCTCGCTGTCTGCTCTAAGACTCGGATGTTTCACCAGCGCCGGACTGTCAATACCGGGTGCGATCCTCGTACAGAAGCTGCCTAACCCTGGCAGCGACGAAGATTGGAGTAACCAAATGGCAATCGAGATTACGCACGTCCGGTACGGCAGTACCCCGAGGACGGAGTCAACGATCACTCACTACAAGTGGCGCAGCCTCTCCACCGGCGGTGTCGATTCCAGCACCAAGGCTGTATTGGTGGACTGGATCGACAACAAAGGCGGGAAGGCCTACGTAGGCAGCGGAGTCTCTCGAGTAGACGTCGGAGTAGTTCGACCTGCTCAGGGAGCGCCGTATCTACGGACCCACGCTGACGGGAAGTGGACCAACAATCTCCTCAGCCTGCCGGAGTTCTAGGAATCTCCCTTTCGGCCGGGGTGAGGCGTCCGTGCCTGGTCGGCAGCGGACGTCTCATCCTGGAGTGGTCGCCTCGTCCACCGAGGCTTGGAGAAGGCCGCGCTGACGCGTTCCGCCAGAAACTCCTCAGCTTGTGCCGAGCGCTCGAAACTGGACGGCACCGTGCGTCCCTCAAGCTGTGCCGATGCCCTCGTCGACCGGGCAATGGAGCGCTTGAGCGCGTCTTTACTGCTGGCCGCTTCTTCGGACACTTGCGCCTCGTAGGAGCGCAGAGCCTCTATCAGGATCGTCAGCATGTAGTCGATGAATGGCTTCGCGTCGATCTCAGGAACACGAGAGGCCTGGAGCTCTTCGTAGTAGGCGCGCTGATGCTGGTGGATCAGACCCTCCGTTGGCACCCAGGCGAAGGTGGGTCGCCAAGAGCTGAGGATCAGTGTCTGCCACAAACGACCGATGCGACCGTTCCCATCGCGGAACGGGTGAATCTGCTCGATGAGGAAGTGCACCGCACTCGACACGATGACGGGATGCTCGCCGGAGTCGCGCCCCCACTGGAGCAGCTCTGAGATGAGCTGGGACACCTTGTCCGCGCGACTGCCGGTGTGAAGCACTTCGCCTTCCTGATTCACGATCTCCACCTCGACGGTGCGGAACCTCCCTGCCTCAGGAATGAGACCGGCGGTCAGTAGCGCGTGTGCACGGAGAAAGTCATCGGCACTCCATGGGTTGAGGTTCGGCAACGCGTCATACGCCTTGAGCGCGTTCTCGATCTCTTGTACCTCACGTGGCGGGGCGAACACCGGGGTTCCCTGGGCGAGGCTGTTCACTTGCGCCAGCGTCAGGGTGTTGCCCTCGATAGCGGCGGACGCGTGTACAGACCTGATCCGGTTGCTGCATCGCACCTCGACCGCGCGCCGCGTCACCTGGTCGATCGCACTCACGCGCCCCAGAAGCTCACCGATGCGGTCGATCTGCACGGGCCACTCGGAGCTGCGGGAATAGAACTCTGGAATCACGCCGCGCCCCTTCCTGCTCTTGCCGCACATCCGGTGCTTCATCCTATGCCGGGCTCTCGATGCCCCCTGGCTTCTCGGAAACGTGCCCGCCCCGAACGGGGAAGGCACTGGGCAGTATCAACCGAGTCCGCCGGTCAGGCGCTGCGGCGCATGCCTCGGATGCCGACTGCAAGGCCGATCACTGCGAGGAGGGCGGCGGCCAACCATCCCCAGAGAACTGCGGTGTTGGTGAAGTCGCCGGCGATGAGGGCCCGTTCGGCCTGGACGACCCAGTTGACGGGGTTGACCGTCGAGACGGCTCGCATCCAGGCGGGGCCCCCGTCGAGAGGGAGCAGCATTCCGGAGAGGATCAGCAGCGGGAAGAGGAGGGTCTGCTGGACACCCCAGAACAGCCATTCGCGGTCCCTCGTGGCTAGGGCCAGGGCGTAGGAGAGGGAGCCGAGTCCGACGCTGAAGACGGCCAGCATGGCCAAGCCGACCAGTAGACCGAGCGGGTTGAAGCGGAAGCCGAAGATCATCGAAAGCAGGACGATCAGGAGGGCCTGGACGAGGATCGGAACGATCTCCTTGAGTGCACGCCCGATGAGGAGGGATGAGCGAGAGAGTGGCGCGACCAGGGTGCGCTCGTGGGAGCCGGTCATCATCTCGTACTGGAGATTGGAGCCCACTGCCCCAGTGCCGAACAGGACGATCATCACGATCACGCCGGGAACGAACCAGCGCAGGGTCTCCCCCGTTGGTGCGCCAGATTGGGCGACTAGGAGCGGAGCGAACAGGCCGAGGAAAACCAGGGGCTGGACGAGGCTGAATATGAGGGTGAAGGGATCGCGGGCGACGGGTTTGAGTTCGCGGATTAGGACGTGCCAGGTGTCACGGGCGACGGAGGGTCTGGTGGTCATCGGTGGTTTCTTTCTATTGGTGGGATCTCTGTGCAAAGTTGCTTCGGCTAAGGGGTAAAAAGGTCTCTGCCCTTGCTTGCGTTTTACGCCCTTCGAGGCTCGCTGACGCTCGCACCTCAGGGACCTGATAACGGGTTCAGCCATGCTCACTTTCGCATCATGGACCTGGAATGGGCTTCTGGTACTCACGCTTGATCTAGAGATGGGTTTGCTTCGCTCGCACCTCAAGGACCTGAATATGGGATCCTTCGCACACTTTCGCGTCAGGGGCCTGAAACATGGGTGTCGACAGGGTCCGCGGTCTCCGCTGAATCCGCTTCGCGGAGGGTGCGGCCGGTCAAGGCCAAGAAGACGTCGTCGAGGGTCGGCGGGACGCCGGTTGCTCGTTCGACGCGGATGCCTTCCGCGTCCAACTTCCGGATCACGGCGGGGAGGAGGCGGGCGCCATCCGGCACCGTCAGCATCAATGCCGTATCGCCGTTGGGGGCGGTCGATGTCAATGCCGCCTCGCTATCCCGGGCCGGTGGCGTCGATGCCGACTGGCCATCAGAGACCGTCGACCTCAATGCCGTCTCGCTATCCTGGGCAGTCCTTGTCAACGTCCTCTTGCCGTCAGGCGCCGTCCTCGTCGTGGAGGTTTCGCGAGCGGAACGGACCTCGCGCTGGGCCAGGCGTTCCACTATCGGGGTGGCACGGGTGGCGTCATCCGCACTGGCGAAGGTGAGGGTGATGACGTCGCCGGCCAGGTTGGCCTTGAGCTTCTCGGCGGTGTCGTCGGCGATCACGCGGCCCTGGTCGATCACCATGACGCGCTCGGCGTAGCGGTCGGCCTCCTCCAGGTAGTGGGTGGTGAGGAACACGGTGGTGCCGTGCTTCTCGCGCAGGTCGATGATGTGCTGCCACAGGTTGGCCCGGCTCTGCGGGTCCAAGCCCGTCGACGGCTCGTCGAGGAAGATCAGCGGCGGCGCGTGCATCAGGCCGAGCGCCACGTCGAGGCGTCGCTTCTGGCCGCCCGAAAGCTGCTGGACGGTGCGGGTGGCGAAGGGGGCCAGGTCGAGCGACTCGATCAGCTCATCCGCACGCCGTCGAGCCACGTCCTTCGCGATGCCGTAGAACGCGCCCTGGCTGATCAGCTCGTCGCGCACCCGCTGGGCGAAACTGCCGCTGGTGAGCTGGCCGACGTAGCCGATGCGGCGCCGCACGTCGGCGCCCTGCGTGTGGATGTCGTGGCCCACCACCCGGGCGGTGCCGGCGGTCGGCGGGATGAGGGTGGTGAGCATGCGCAGGGTGGTCGACTTCCCTGCACCGTTGGGGCCGAGGCAGGCGACGAGCTCGCCGGGCTGTACCTCGAAGGAGAGGTCGGTGACGGCCTCGACGGTGTTCTTTCCGACGGTGAAGTGCTTGGTCAGTCCGCGCACCTCGATGATGGGTTCGTTCGTCATGAAAACCACCGTAAAACCAGTTGCGGACAGATCCTGTCCGCGATGAATGGCAGGCTGGATCCATGGCTGACACCACCTCCCGAGCCCTCGCCCTGCTGAACCTGCTGCAGACCCACCGCCACTGGGCCGGCTCCGACCTGGCCGACCGACTCGGCGTCACCGAACGCACCGTGCGTCGCGACGTCGAGCGGCTGCGCGAGCTGGGTTACCGGATCGCGTCGGTTCCCGGCTTAGCCGGCGGGTATCGACTGGAGGCCGGCAGCGCGCTCCCTCCCCTGCTGCTCACCGACGACGAGGCCGTCGCGATCGCCGTCGGGCTGCGGGTGGCGGCGTCGCAGCGCCTGGTGTCCGGCCCCGAGACAACGGTCACCGCGCTCGCGAAGCTGGAGAAGATCCTGCCCGCGCCGCTGCGGCGGAGAGTCTCAGCGATCGCGGAGGCGATGCAGCCGGCAGGTATCCGCTCCGGTGCGGCGGTGTCCAGCGAGGTGCTGACCGAGCTGGCCCTGGCCTGCCGGGACAACGAGCGCGTGCGCTTCACCTACACCGCAGCCTCCGGCGCCGTGACGCAGCGATGGGTGGAGCCACACGCCCTCGCTCCTGCCGAGAGGCACTGGTACCTGCTGTGCTGGGACCTCGACAAGGACGACTGGCGCACCTTCCGCGTCGACCGGCTGGAGCGCGTCCACCACACCCAAGTCACCTTCGCTCCCCGACCGCTCACCTCCGACGAGGTCGAGGAGTTCATCCTGGTGGCGCGCTCGTGGGTGCGGCAGGCCGTCGAGGCGACCGTCGTGATGGAGATGCCGATCGACGAGATGCGCAGCCACTTCGGCCAGTGGGGACAAAGCGCGGAGCCGGTCGGCGACGACAAGACGCGCTGGACCGTCGGCGGAACCGACTTCCGCGAAACGATGTACGGGCTGTCCTGGATCCCGGCGAGAGTGGAGTACACCACGGATCTCCCGGAGCCCGAGCGTGCCGAGCTCCGAGAGGTTCTGCAAAGGATGGTGCGGGCGCTGGAGACC
This sequence comes from Tessaracoccus sp., assembly GCA_041393555.1. GTDB lineage: Bacteria > Actinomycetota > Actinomycetes > Propionibacteriales > Propionibacteriaceae > Arachnia. The sequence continues at coordinate 37,166 of JAWKJW010000009.1, forward strand.
GAGGACTCCTGAGCAGCGGCTCTTATGTCCACTGATCGACATGCCCCGGATGACCATCATCCACCGGGCTGCCTGCACGCTGAACGTCACAGATAGGTGTCTCATCAAACCGCCCGCAACCGCCCTGTACGGCTGGCTACGCGCCGATTTCTTCGGCGAAGGCCTTGAACTCCGAGTGCCCAGGCAAGGCGCGACGGCACTTCTGAATGAGGGCGCGGGCTTCTTCTTGGTTGCCGCGCCACACGGCGAGTTGGGCCTGGAGGAAGGTCAGCTCAGGACCGCTCAGTGCAGGGTGGATGACCAGCCTGTCGAGGCGGTCCTCATAGTCGGTTCCCATCAGCTGCTCGATCAGCAGACGATGCCACTCAGCGAGATCCGATGTCCGTTCGTTTCGCGCAGTTCTCGAGCTTTCGGTCCCAAACGCACGGCGAGGAGGATCGTCGAGGAGGCGCAGGTAGTCGTCGGCCAGCTGTCCCCACGCGTCAGCCGAGGTAAGCATGCGTGCCACGACCTGCGCCAGGCTGGTCTCGCGCTCCGGCACCCACCCCCAGCCGTGCAGGGTCCAGCCGAACCGGCTTTCCCACCGCCACAATCCGCGGGCGGCGTGTGCGCTGAAAGCGGCGAAGCCGTGCTGCCGTCGGATTGCCACCCAGAGCGCCTCCGCCGCGTCCGAGACGATGAACCGAGCAGCCTCCATCGCGTCCTCGGTGTGGAAGATCTGGTAGCGCGTGGTCTGGCAGGCGAGGTCGATCAGTGACTCCATCGCACCGATCGCGGGGTCTGGGTTGTCGCCGGCCAACGCGTCGGTGGTTTCCTTCGCCAGGCGTCGGAAGGTATGGCGCCATTTGGATCGCTCCTGGCGAGAAACACGGCGGTCCCTCCCCATGTAGGCGCCCTCGCTGGCGAGCGTCACGAACTCGGCAACCTCCGCCGCCACCGCCGTCGGATCAGGTTTGGCCGGCGCTTTCCGGACCGGCGTGCCCGCGGGGCTGAGGGACTCCTCGATCAGTTCCCGGGTCTTCTCCGTTCCCCGCCAGTAGGCCGTCCATAGTGCCTTCCTGAGCCCGGCCTCATCCACCGGGGCCATCTTCCGGAAGAACTCGTCCTTGTTCATTCTGCTGGTGGCCATGGGGCAGAGCCTATCCATCGTCGGCGCTGCGGTGGTCTAGCCTGGGGCTGAAGCCGAACAGCTGGACTGCTCGAGTTCATCGCAGTGGAACAAGGCCCTGATGAGTGGCTGGTGTTCCACGCGATGGCCGCGACGAACAAAGTACTCAAAGAGATAGGGCTGAGGAGGTAACCGAGATGAGCGACTACACCGCAGTGAATGGCACCAGATTCACCGACGACGACATCGAGCGTTGGGCGGCCGAGGCCGAGTCCGCGCAGGGCTACGCCGGCGAACACCTGGGTCCCGCCGTTACCGGGCGCCCGGTGAGCGTCGGTGCGCAAGCACGCCCGTTCACGCTTCGGCTGGACGCGGCGCGCCGCAGCAAGCTCGACGACGTGGCGAAGGAGCGACACATCACCGCGTCGCAACTCATGCGCGACCTGATCGACGCCCTCTGAGTCGCTCGCTCTGGGCCGCTACTGGGCGAGGCGGAGCAGTTCCCGTGCTACCGCAGCACGCACCTCCGGGCCAGAGCGTCGGCCACAGAGCCGGAGCAGGACCGTGTTGGTGGGCTGGCCCCAAGCGAAGACCGCGCGATCCAACGCACTGCCGTCGCGCAGCGCCCAGCCGATCTCGCCCATCAGTTCTGCCGCCTCGCCGCTGCTCTGGTACCAGTCCTTGCCCGCAGCAGCGAACAGGAGAGCGAGCGTACCGGCGTCCTTCTCGTGGTCTTTACCCAGCGGGAGGCGAGAAGCGATATGCGCCAGGAGGTCCGACGACGGGGCGTCGACGAGCTTGCGACCGTTCGCGGTGAGTGTCAGCTGGCCGCGAGCCTTCCGGAGCAGGCCCAGCGCCGTCGCGGACTCTCGCAACTCCAGCACGGGCAGCGTCATATCCTCTCGGTTGCCCTTGCCGATCCACTCGCTGCCAAGATCGAGACCGCCCCATAGCTCTTCGACGACGCGCGGCGGCAGGTATCCCGCTTTGGTGAGGGTGAGCCCGTCGCGCAGCAAATCCAGCAGGAACCGGTAGCCGCGCACAGCGCTGTCCGCGTCGGCCTCCGACAACGGCGTATCGAGCGCCGCCTCCTGAATTAGGTTGAGCACCTTCATCCCCGCAAACGGTCCCGCCTTGAGCACCGTCCGCATAAGAAGCGGCGGCAGCACCGAGAGTTCTGGCGGCGGCCCAGCCGCCAAGGCTGCGTTGACCTCGTCGACGGAGAACGCGGCCGGGTCATAGCCGGGAGGCAGCCAGCCCAGCACTTGCTCGACCCACTCCTTGTCATAGCCGTCGGTGTCGCCAGCGAGCCAGTCGTTGAGCGCCGCCACCATGCCCACCCCGCCCAGGTCCTCGGGCGGGCAGGCCCGTCGCCCGGCAAGGCAGTGCGCGTCAGGGTCGCCGTCAACCCACTGCTCCACCTTCTCCAGCTTGACGGTGTGCAACCAGCCGTCGCCGAAGTCGTATTCGTAGAACAGCCGGTGTCCGGGCTTCGAGAGCACCTGGTCGAGCCGGACGTCACTCTCTGCAATCCCCTCTTCGCCTTCCTCGATATCGAACGGCGCCAGGAAATGCGGCCGACGGAGATCGCGGGTATCAGGTCCCATCACGAAGTGGTGGAGATGAGAATCCGTCCAGCCCATCGCCATCTGGATGATGTCGTGCAGTTGGTCGAGGGTGAGGTCGCTGGCCAGACGGAGCCGACGCCAGATCGGCGGCTTCGTATCGTCCAAGTCGAGTCGGACGATATAGGCGGCCTTCTTCGAGCGTTTGCGCAACAGCTTCGGCATCTGTGGCGCGAAGCTGTGGAAGTCGAGAGAGTCGAGGAACGCGGCGAGGTCTGGGGGTCCGAAGTCATCCTTGCCGCCATGCGGCGAGTGCGCTCCGGGGAACGGGATCACGATGTCGTCGTTGCTCATCTGTTTCCCACTGTCAGCGGCCGGGTGTGCGTACGTCAAAGGCTACGCCATCGTGCGCGGGGAGCGTGCGGCGTCACAACCTGGCGCGTGAGAGAGCCGTCGGATAGACGTAGTCGCGTGGCCGGCGGGGTCGAGGCGCGTGCTGCGCCGCAGCTCGACGATGCGCTCGATCTGTGCAGGCCATTCAGAGCCCTGAGAGTAGAACTCCGGGATCACACTGCACCTCCTGCGTCGATCGTCTAGGTGAGTGATTCATCTTATGCCGGACCGCGGTAGCCCCTGTCCGCTCAGCGAGGCGGCTCTTCTTTCCTTCAGCGCTGGGCAGAGGCAGAGAGCACGGCGCCCATCTGAATGCGGCGGCCGTATCGATCGAGGCCGATTCGGCTCTCCGTCTCGATCAGGGTCTGGTGGAAAGAGGTGCTCGCCTCCTCTTCGACGAAACCGATGCGCGCGTAGAACGGGCCGTTCCACGGCACATCGGCGAAGGTTCGCAGAGTGAGCCGGGAGTGTCCTCGACGTCGGGTCTCGTCCTTCGCCGCGTCGACAAGCATGCGACCGTAACCGCGACGACCATGCTCCGGCGCGACCGACAGCTGTTCGAGGTGCGCATGTCCGTCGATCTCGAGCACGTGCACGAATCCGATGAGAACACCGTCCTGCGCTTCTGCGACCAGGAGAAACCCAGGGTCGGCAGCGCGCGACGCACCGGTGGGCGCAGGATGCCAATGCTCTGGCTGAAGCACTTCCACCAGAAGCTGGTCGGCTTCGTTCTCGATCACCTCGATGCGGTCGAAATCAGCGGGAACTGCGGGACGGATGGAGACGCTCACGCGCTCATTATTGTCGACTGCATACGGATACGCGCGTGCAAGGCGAGGACGTGCGCTGAACTCCAGAGCCACTAGCTACACCGCGTCGTCGCACACCCACGCTCCAAGATCAACTGTGACACGAGAGAACAAAGTAGCCTCTTGGGCTCCGTGGATCACACGGCGAAGCGATGTCGCCAAGTGTTGATTTGGGCACGGAACTCAGCTTCACGGGTGGGGTCTCCCCATGCATCGGCGACCATGCTCGCCACGCGCTGAATCACCGAGCAACTCGATGAGATGATTCCGACCCAGTTGCACCGCATCACCGATTCGCTGATCAGCCGCGCCACGAGCGAATCTCTCGGCCGCCTCCTCAGGCGAGATCGCGAGAAGCAGGCGATAAAGATCGGCGAAATCTTTCTGTCGCAGTCGCTGCCTGTTCCGTCGCAGCTCCGTCGGATCCATTCGGTCGTGGATCTTGTAAGCCTTGGCACACAGCAGAGCCGCGGCGCTAGCCACATACGTCTCAACTGTGGGGCCATCATCGAACGCGCGGAGTGTGCGCCATTCTCGATCGATCAGACTCAGCTCAGTTCCATTGGTCGCTGATACGGCGTGCTTACCGTGCGGCCCCACACGCGCTGCTCGGATACGGCGTCCAGAAGTGAGGCTCCCCCGCGCAAGTGCCATGGGTGCGATGAGGTCGACGCTGTCACGAAGATGGATGTCCCGGTCTCGTTGAGAGATTGGGGACCACACGCCGGGCCGGTCAGGACGAGCAGTCTCGAAGCCAAGTTCCCTCATTCGTTCCGCCAACCGCGGTTCGGCACCCAGAAGTTCCGGGATGACGCCGAGGTCACCGTCGCGAGTGACATCATCTGGCGGCATCACTGACCCCAGGGCCTGCGTCACCTCGATCACCGCGTGACCGCCCAACACAGTGAGAGCCTCGCGATGCTCAGACAGACCGATGATGACATTGATGAGTGCGCGACGAGACGTAATGACCTCGATCTCGAGATCGCCAAACCGGTCACTCATGTGCTCACCGCCAGCAGGTGCCGCAAGGCGTCTTCTGCCTTATCCGGCTCTCGCCCAGACCCGGCGAATGCATCAAGCAGGGCTTGAGATTGGGATACGAAACGAACACCGTCTTCCGTCTCAACCTGAGCGAGTTCGTCACCCGCAGGGGCGATCAGCACTGCTCCGCTGCCGGGAGAAGTTTCTTTCAGAGATAACTTCTCGACCGCATAGGCGGGGTCTTCGACATAGATCAGCGGATTCAGGGATGTTGCGATTGTTCGGTTGTTGCGGGTGGCGACAAGGCCGGAGACTGCGTAATTGAACTGCGCCTCACCCAACCTTCGCGCTAGCCCGAGCCACCCGTCATCGGTGGCCACAGTCCGATGGACAACGGCTCGACGAGCAACCTTCGCCGCATTGCCTGCCGTGGCCGCCAAGGTCACAAGCGCATCGGCATCCGAGCGCGCAGACAGCCAACCAGTTCGGGTCCATCTATCCCACCATTTTCGGCCATCCGCAGTAAGTGTCTCTAGGGACAGTGACTCCTGTGGGGTATAAGCATCGATGACACTGTTCAGGATGGGCTTGGCCGCCATCACTGCTGAGGTGTCGCCCGCCGAGACGATGGTGTCGCCGCTAATCCGGTAGCCAGTGGATTCGAGGATACGAGACAAAGTTCCCCAGGTGGGATCGAGCCTTCCCTGCTCGATCCGCCCGACGGTGGACGGGGAAAGATCGGCCAGTTCCGCCAACTCTTTACGCGTGATGCCACTCAACACCCGGATGCGCTTGACGATCGTCGCAGCATCCACGGCCAAGCCTCCTAAATTTGCGTATACGCAATATTAGCTCGCATGCTGAGAGCTTCCAAGAGGTACGCGCGGGCCCATCGGCACACTCGATGCGCCTGCTCCCTATCACACCACCAACGTTGATCGTCGTCATCCGGATCGACGAAACAGTCATAGCCACGGCTTGCCATCCTCCTCGCCGTCACCCCGAAACGGGTGTCGGCCAGAATCGCGGGTACTCGGTCAAACCACTCACGACTCATAGCGGAATAGCTTCCGCGCTTTTGAGCTAGGCGCTACTACTCGTCGCGGATTCGCGGCTCCGACCTTGCGCTCGTACTCGGCGTGCCTCCCACTCCGGGGATTAGTGTGGTTCTCGTGTTGCTCATGCTGTTTGGTCCGCCCGCCGTCGGAAAGATGACGGTGGGTCGGGCGCTCTGTGCTCGCACCAACTTCCGCCTGTTCCACAATCACATGACCATCGAGCCCCTCATCGAGACGTTCGGTTACGGCACACCCCAGTTCAACCGGCTCAACGACGCGTTTCGTCGTCAGGTCTTCGAGGAGGCTGCGGCAGGCGGGATCGACCTCGTCTTCACCGTGGTGTGGGGGCTGAACCTTGAGGAAGATCGAGACTGGGTCAAGGGCTGCGTGGAGATCTTCGACGGTGACGTGGTGTTCGTCGAGCTCCGAGCCGACCTCGACACTAGATTGGTCCGCAACCACACCTCCGAGAGGTTGGCTGATAAGCCGTCCAAGCGTGATCTGGAGTGGTCGGACGACAACGTCCGCTCCATGGAGACCTTGCTCATGACCTCCGAGCACCCCAGCCCCGCAGACGAAATCCTGACTGCGTATCCGCATCTCGTGCTGGACAACACCCATCTGTCTGCTGAGGAGGCAGCTGCGTATATCGCCGCCTGGTTAGGGGAGGTCAGACACCCTGATCGGTGACGTCTACTCCTCTTAAGGTGCGTGGTGCGAAAGTAAGCATCAGTAAACCTGTTTTCAGGTCCCTGAGGTGTGACGAGCCGCAGAGGAACCTCGAAGGGCGTTTAACTGGAACCTTTGGCAGAGTCTGTGCCCACGCTTACGTTTTACGCCCTTCGAGGCTCGCAAGCTCGCACCTCAGGGACCTGAATACAGGAACCCACGCTTACTTTCGCTTCAAGGACCTGACAACCGGATTCCGTTACACACTTTCGCACCAGGAACCTGAGTACAGGAACTGCGCACACCTTCGCATCAGGGATCTGACGAAGGGTGCCCGCCGGTCACCTTCCTGTCCCACAGTGGTCCGATCCTTGTGGTCACGGCGGAGCGGGTCGCTAGGGTGAACGCCGTGCAATCGGGAATCGGAGGTGCCTGCTCGTGGTGTTGGTAGAAGTGCCGTTGGGCGAGGTGATCGGGCCGTACGTCTTCGGGGTCGTCCTGGTCTTCCTGCTCACGGTGATCATCTGGTCTCTGATCCGCATCCGGCGGCGTTCGCGCCAACACCCCAACATTGCTAAAGGGACCACCTGGACGCGACCGGAAGACTACGCCGACCACCACCGGGTGGTGTGGAGCGCTGACCCCTCCACCTTCACGCCGTCATCGCAGCACTGGCCGCTGGCTGTGGCGGCCGTCTTCGGCATCTGCTCCGGACAGCCGTGGGACGAACTGCGTTTCCGGAACCTCGACGATGCGCGGAGTGGCCTGGAGGAGGCGTGGGGCATCCGGTCCCGCCCGCAACTGCTCAGCCGGCTGCACTGGATCCTGCGCGAAGGCCACCGCGTCGACTTCGCCTACGAGATCGAGGAGTGGATCGCCCTGGACGAGATGGCCGCAAAGCGTCTTCGAGCGGAGCTGGGAAGGCCTCGTTCGGATGAGGAACGGGAACGGCTCTGGCGTTTCCAGCAGGTACGCGACAATGCGCGGGGCATCCGCGACGTGCGGTTTGAGGCGTGGGATCTCGTGCGAGCCGCCATGCTCACCCGCGCGGGATACTCACCGGTTGGCTGAGCGACGCCGAGGCGACGGACACGCTCAATCTCATCTCTGCGCAGTTGCAGCACGCCTATTCGGGATGGGAAGAACTGGGCGAGCATTTTCTCCGGGCTCGCTGGTATTGGGGCAGTAACTCCGGTCTGGAGTCGCGTCAAGAAGATGCGCACGACGCCAGCCGGCAGGCCGCGCTGCTCGACCGGCAGCGAGGCCCCTGGGCGTATGTGCCCTGGGCTTCGCCGGTCCCCGATAGCCGAGCGCTGATCGTCGATGCGATGGTCGATGAAGAGTTGCTCGTGGAAGCACCGGACTGGTCACCGACCCCGCTGGCGGAGATGATCGACGAAATCACGATCGAGCGCCTCGCCGGCCGTCGATGAACCTCTCCCGCCTGGACGCGCAGCAGCTGTACCTGCTCGGGTTCCTCGCGCTCCTCGTGCTGATCCTGGCGGTCAACGGCTGGGGCCGGGCGCGCGAGCGGCGCGGCGACTGGGGTCCTGGTTTTACCGGCACCCCTCTCAAGAACGGTTATCTCCCCGCCGACCTTCGGTCCTCCGCACCTGCGACCATCGTCGAGAGCCCGGAGGAACGCTGGCTTCTTGGCCTGGCCGCGCCGTTCGTGGAGCAGGCCGGGCTCTTGCACGATCGGTGGAGCCTCGTGCCGGCCTTCTGCGACGAGGCCTGGCAACGTCGCCTCGCAGCCGTCGCCGGACAGTGGGGTGTGCGACGGGGGAAGGATTGGAAGGCCGCCGTCGCGGACGTCGAACAACGGCTGGCGACGCTCAACAGTCACGCCGACGCACCAGATCTTCGGGCCTACCTGACCGCACGCCTCGCGATGCTGCTTCGTCTGGGCGTAGCCGCCCGATTCACCGACGCCCCAGGCGCACGCCGGCAGCTGACGCAGGCCGCCCGGCCCCTGCGCAAGAGATACTCCGACTGGCTCGGCTATGGGGATGCGATCGTCGCTGCGACGAATGGTCTGGCACCAGAGACCACCATCAATCTGCGTGCTGACATGCGCACCCTCTACGCCGATGGCGGTCCTTGGAAGCACCTCTCCTGGCCCGAGTGACGGGCTCAGAACGACTGAACCCTATTAAGAGATCCCGCGTGCGGCGCGCTGGATGGTTACCTGGCAACGCCCACGAGCTCACGAGCATGCCCAATGCGAGTGTCGACTCTCGCGCCTTGCCCTGTCATTCATCCACCACGTCCTTCGCTCACGACACCACCTCCCCGCGGAATCTCTACACTGACGCCAGCTGAGGGAAGCTCCACGCCGCCTGGTCAGGTCAGCCGACAGCAGATCAAGACGCCGCTCATGTCGTCGATCCTCACCGTCTTCCATCCTTCAAGATCCAGAAGGTGAGCCAGCAACACATCAACCTCCAACTGGTGGTTGTCCGGCCACGTGGACTGAGGAAGAAGATCGTCGACGACGTAGAACCCTCCCACGGCCACCAACGCCAGCGCCTCGTCGAGATAGTCGAATTTTCCCGGCCAGGTGTCGGCGAACACCAGATCGTAGGATCCGGCCTCTGCCTGCTGTTCCTTGAGCCAGGCACCGCCCTCGGCGACGACGAATTCCACCCGAGGATCATCGATCTGTTCTTGAGCGATGCTGGCGAGATCGACGTCGTGCTCCACCGTGGTCAGGCGCGCGGTAGGCGACATACCGTCGAGAAGGCGCATGGTTCCCAGCCCTACCCCGGTGCCGAGTTCCAGGATGCGTCCACCCGGCTTCGCGGCCGCGAGCACGCTGAGAAGCTTGCCGACGGCCAGCGATGAGCATTGCTTGAATCCGGCGTCTCGGGCATGGGAAAGAAGTACGGCGGTAACGTCGTCGATGGCGCCCATGCTCTTCATCCAATCACACGGCGCGCGGGGCGCTGCGGGCGGGTTCCCGCTACCAGACGCGCCAGCCCGCGGCTTCCTGGCGGGAGACGTGGGACGGGCTTCGCGCATCACGCAAAATGGATCCATGGCGCAGCAGTTTCCCGAGATCATCGATCGGTTGAAGACCTTCATCGAGGCCCAGCACCTCTTCTTCGTCGGCACGGCAGCGCGCGATGGGCGGGTCAACGTCTCGCCGAAGGGCCTCGATTCCCTGCGGGTGCTCGGCCCCAACCGGGTGGTCTGGCTCAACGGCACCGGCAGCGGAAACGAGACCGCCGCGCATCTGCTCGATATCCCCCGCATGACCATCATGTTCTGCTCCTTCGATACCAAGCCGCTGATCCTTCGCCTGTACGGCACCGCACGGGCTATTCATGAAGGCGACGACGACTGGGGCGAACTGCTGGCGCTGTTCCCACCCATGCAGGGTTCCCGCAACATCTTCGACCTCGACGTCGACCTGGTGCAGACCTCCTGCGGATTCGGCGTCCCACTCATGGACTTCCAATCCGAGCGCCCCACCATGGCGCAGTGGGCCGCCAAGAAGGGCGACGACGGGATCACTGCGTATCAGCAAGAGCAGAACAAACTCAGCATCGACGGCTTCCCCACCGGACTCCCCCTGGTGGAGATCGGCGCGGATTGAGGACCGTCTCTGGAACAAGAGTGAGCGTGGATAAAGCCGTTGTCAGACCCCTGAGGCGAAAGTGAGCATGGGTAGCCCCTGGCCAGGTCCCTCAGCGAAAGTGCCTAACAGGATCCCCTGGTCAGGTCCCTGAGGTGTGACGAGCTCTGCGAGGAACCTCGAAGGGCGTTAACTGGAACCCTTGGCAGAGACTGTGCCCAAGGTTGCGTTTAACGCCCTTCGAGGCTCCTTCGTCGCACCTCAGGGACCTGACAGAGGGTTTCCCGCCCACACTTTCGCATCAGGGACCGGACAATGGGTTTGCCCACGCTCACTTTCGCATCAGGGACCTGACCACGGGATCCTTCACTCACTCTCCCCAGGACGGACCCAAGGGTTCCCTCCGCTCACCCCCGCATCAGGGAGAGACGAGGGGCGTCGATGGGTCTCATCGCACCCGTAGCACGCACCGGGGACGGGGGTTTCTCGTTCCGCATTCGGGGGTGGAGAGCGCGTAAGGGTGCCAGGGCCTGCGGGGACGGGCAGAATATGCGGCATGGCAGTTACTCAGTCCAGCGTCGAGCAGCAGCGGTTGCTGCAATTCTGGTGGATGTTGGAGCTGTTCAGTCCGCAACCCGTGCCTACCCCCCGGTCGTCCTCATCCTCCGAGCAGCAGGTGGTGGAGTGGACTCCGGGCAACCCGCTGCCATGGGAGAACCTCCCTCTGCCGAAGTCGCGCGGCAAGACGCCTCTGGTGTGGCAGCACACCGTCTATCTGGGGGTCTACGACCTAGAGGCCGCTTACGAACGGCTCCACCAATCCTTCGGCGACGACAAGGACGCCTTCGACGAACGGCCGCGCGGGAACAGCGCCTGCGCGGGGGTGAAGATCGATCACGAGGGGCGGCTCGTACGAGGCTCCGCCGTGCTGGCATCCGGGCTCTGGGCCGTGGCGCGCATCGAGAACTCAGGCCCCCGCGACCCCAACTGGGCCGACGGCTTCCCGAAGGCACGCCGGGCGTTCGCGGACGCCGTCGACGGCTACGTCGGCTTCCTGCGCGCTGCCGCCGGCAAGATGGGTGGCGGCGCACCGGTGCATGACGAGGCCTCGCTCCTCGAACTGCTCCGCATCGCCCGGGAGACCTCGGGCATCGCCAGGAACACGGATCTAGCCACCGATCGCGTCATCATCGCGTCGGTCGCCGTGCCGGCCAGCCGCCCGCGCGACTCCGTCGACATCGATTACCTCAACAGCATCTATCTCGACGATCTGGCCGCCATCCGCCGCCACATGGTCTTGCGGGGAGACATCAGCGAGGCGCTGGCCGCCTACCTCACCAAGGACGACGCCCTCGACGTGATGAGCCGAGTCGATGTCGTCGCCGCCCCGCAAGCCGTTGACGACGGCACGACGATCGAGCATCTACCCGCCGGACGATGGCCGTCCAGCCCAACGCAGCCGCTGGCTCTCAGCCAGCAGTTCGCCGTCAACAGGGCGCTCAACCACCTGAGCAAGGTGCATAGCGTGATGGGTATCACCGCTCCCCCGGGGACGGGAAAAACCACCGTGCTGCGCGACATCCTGGCGGGCAACGTCGTCGAGCGCGCCCGCCGGTTGGCGGCTTTGAGCCAGCCCGACGACGCGTTCACCGACACCACCCACCGCTGGAGCGGGCACAGCGGGCATCAGCGCAGCGTGCGCGTGCTCCGGCCGGAGCTGACCGGATTCGAGATGGTGGTGGCCTCCTCCGACGACACCGCGGTAGGAAACATCGCCACCGACCTCTCCTCCCACGACGCCATCGATGAGCGCTGGCACGACGGGGCCGACTACCTCGCCGACATCGCCGCGGTGACTCTAGCCACTCAGACCGGAGGCGACAGCAACACCTCCGACGCCGCCCCCGCATGGGGATTGCTCGCCGCCGCGTTGGACAGCAGAGATAACCGGGCCGCGTTTTGGCGAAGGTTCTGGCATACCGACAACGACGCCACCGCGAGCGACACGCCCCGCATGCTCACGCGCCTAACCGAGTGGAGCAACGGCGGCCGGGCATTCACGAGCTGGCAAGAGGCACGCAACGATTTCGCGGCGGCGGAGAGCCGCGTCCACGGCTTGATCGACGAGAGAGCCCAGGCTCAGCAGCGCCTCCGCGCCCTTCCCGAGGCCGCCCGGCACCTGGAGCAGCTTCAGGAGATCGCCGCGCAGATCGGCGACTCCCTGCAGAGCGCCGAGCAAGAGCTGGGCGAGCATCACAAGGTTCTCGAGCACGCTGATGTTGCCCTCACGCAGGCCATGGCTCAGCATCGCAGCCAGCTTGCCTCGAAGCCTGGCTTCCTGCAGGTCATCCTCACCCTCGGCATGGCCACGCGCGAATGGCGAGCGAGCGTGGATTCCCTGGCCACCGAGTTAGCGGAAGCCGAGAACTGGCACGCGGCGGCCGCCGACGGGGACCGCCACCTGCAGGCGCGCGTCAGCCAGCTTCGCACCGATCTGGCCGCGGTCGACGCCAATATCGCCGGCGCGCAGTCCACCCTGAGCGAGCTTCGCACCCAGTGCGCCGACGACAAGACCCGCTACGGCCGCTGCTATCCCGACGAGCAATGGTCGAGCAACCTGCGAGAGCTGCACACGCCGTGGCTGGATGAGGAACTCGATACCGCGCGCTCCGAGCTGTTCCTCGCGGCGCTGAGGCTGCACGAGAGTTTCATCGCCCACACCTCGAGCGACATGATCGACGGGCTCCGCGCCGCGGGCGACTTGGTGAAGGGTGATCACCCCGCCAACCTCGAGCCCGAGAAGCTCAAGGCCGCCTGGCAGCTGTTCTTCCTCGTCGTGCCGCTGGTGTCCACCACGTTCTCGTCCGTCGGTCGCCTGTTCGGCAAGGTCGGCCCCGAGGCCATCGGTTGGTTGATCGTCGACGAGGCCGGCCAGGCCCCGCCCCACCACGCGGTGGGCGCTGTGTGGCGGGCGCGTCGCGTGCTCGCCCTCGGCGACCCCCTTCAGCTTCTGCCGGTGCCCGCCCTTCCCCAGAGGGCACAGCGCGACATCGCCGCAGCCGCACGCGTGTCGCCCACGTGGGTGCCGCCTCAGGGGTCCGTGCAGACGCTCGCCGACCGGGTGACGCGATACGGCACGCTTCTCTCCCAGGGCGAGGAGCCCCTGTGGGTGAGCACGCCGCTGCGGGTGCACCGTCGCTGTGACAACCCCATGTTCACGCTGAGCAACCACATCGCCTACAACCGCATCCTGATCAACGACGTGCACCGCACCATCGACGACCCGGACAACCCGGATGCCTTCGACGGCCCGGACGGGCCGCTGATCGAGCCGAGTCACTGGGCCGACGAGCCGGCCCACACCCCGGGCACGAACGTGCAGGAGAACCAGATCGCGCGCTTCGAACGCGCCCTCGCCTCGCTGAGAGAACACGGCATCGCCCCCTCCGAGGTGATCGCGCTCTCGCCCTTCCGCGAGGTGGCCGACCGCCTCATTTCGCTGACCTTCCGCTATCGCGGTTTGCAAGCCGGCACGATCCACACCGCCCCGGGACGCGACGCGCCGGTGGTCTTCCTGGTGCTCGGCGGAGATCCCGGCAGCCCGGCGGCGAAGTCGTGGGCAGCCTCCAGCGTCAACCTGCTCAACGTCGTGGCCAGCCGCGCCACGCGACGCCTCTACGTGATCGGCGATCGAGAGGCCTGGGCACAGTACGACTACTTCCACCAGCTCGCCACCGCGTTGCCGCCTCGCTGAGTGAGGCGAGGCGCCGTCGGCCGGTGCCGATGGATACGAACGACGCATCGGCCGCTCCTCGGTAGGCCCCTCGTCGGATTATGAACTGGGGTGTTGCGGACCGACGTGAGCGTCGAGCCATGCCTTGAGCGGCGCCACGCCATGCCAGACCCCGCGGATCGCGTCGAGCGCCTCAGGCGTATGCATCCAGCCGGCGGCTGCCCATTCCTGAACGATGGCCGCGCCCTTCCATCGCAGGTGCTGGATGCGCGGATGATCCTTGGAATACCCGCGCGGGGCGGTCGCAAGCGGTTCCTCGGCGCCGTGGTGTACCGGGAGGGAGCGCGCGGCAAGGGAGTCGACGAGCCTCCCGAACTCGGGTCCGGTGACCTCGTCGTCAATGGCGGCGCGGAAGCGACGCAACTGGTCGGGGGCCATGAGCATCGCTCCATAACCGGTGACGATGCCGTTGGCGGATACCTCCAGGTAATAGCCGATGCCGCCCACCGCCTGGGTTTCGCTGGTGGCGCCGGTCCACAGTTTGTAGGGGGACCTGTCCCTGGAGAATCGCACGTCGCGGTTCGGCCGGAACATGCGCAGCGCTCCGAACTCCTCGGAGAGATCGGCGAGCAGCGCGCGCATGGGGGCACGAACCTCGCGCTCCCACCGGGGCTTGTTGGCCTGCCAGAACGTCTTGGAGTTGTCCGCCTCAAGGTCGGCGAAGAAAGCGAACAATTCCGGCGGCAGACCCTGGAAGGTGCTCACGGCCTTCCGCCGGTCACCGCGCGGTTGTATTCCATCGTGATCTCGACCCAGGCCGACAGGTGTTCGTCGTCGCTGATCGCGTCTGCCTCCACCTCGATCCACCCCGGGCCCATATCGCGGCCGGGACCCATCTCGGCTTGTATCGCGCCGGGTTTACCCAGCAATTCGTCGTGCCGGGCGGCATCGACGCGCACCAACAGACCGCCGTTCTTGAGGGCGCTGACGATCATCTTCTCGTTCACCATGATCGATCTGCCGCCGAACATGGAGACCTCGCGCAGCACCGGCTCGCCGGCAAGGAGCGTGCGGAGGCGTTCGACGAGGACGGTCTGCTCGGGGGTCATCGCATGCTCCTGTCTCAGCCGTGCTCGGGCGGGCCGTAGGAGAGCCGGTCGAAGATCAGCACGCTTTCCGCGATCTGTCCCTCGCGGACGGTGAAGAACTCGGCCGCCGGGGTGGTCGAGGTGGAGGCGGTCTGCGGGTAGTAGAACAGCGCGACGCGGTCGCCGTCGGTGAATTCGGCGATGTCTTCGATACCGGTGAGCATGGGGGCGAACCCGCCGATGAACTCACGGTAGGCCTCTTTGCCGTCCAGATCGACACCTGGCGCGCGACAGGTGATGGCGTCGGAGACGTAGCCCATCGCGGCGTCGATGTCGCCGCTGGTCCAGGCCTGGTGGTAGTTCTTCACGATGGTGGTAGCGGTATCTTGTGACATGAGATTTGCGTCTCTCTTTCGTGCCGCCGGTTCAGGCGGTGGGGTGATTCAGTCCGGAAGTGGGTGCCAGCCGTCGGCACCGGCGTCGCCAGTGACCCCTGCGACCGCGAGGCGGGGCAGGAAGTGGGCCCACCCGTCGGCATGCCCGCGCACCTCCGCGTCGGGCAGATCGGAATGGCAAAGATCGACTCTGGTGCCGGCGCCGTTCGGGGTGAGGCGGAACTCCACGGTGGAGGCACCGATGGGCAGATCGTCGCTGCCCGCGAAGCCCCAGGAGACCACCACGCGGTTGGGGTGATCGATGTGCAGGTACTCGCCTCGCACCGGGTGGCCGGCGATGTTGACCGCGAACCTGCCGCCGGGGATCGGCTCGAGGTCCGCCCACTGTCCCATCCACGCGGTCATGCCCTCGTTGGTGATGAGGTACTCGAACACCGTCTCCGGCGAGGCGGCGATGTCGATGGAGTCGCGGAACTCAGCCATGGTCGTGGCCCTCCCGCGATTCGATCACGGCTTTCAGATCGGCCAGCTTTCGGGGCCAGAAGTCGTCCAGGTATGAGCGCACCGCCGCGAGTCCGTCGGTATCGACGGCGAACAGGTGGCGGGTTCCGTCACGGGTACCGACGGCGAGCCCCGCCTTGCGCAGCACCCCGAGATGGTGGGAGGTGGTCTGCTGCGACAGCCCGACCTCCTCGGCAATCGCCCCCACGGGTTGCGGGGCGGAACGAATCACCCGCAGGATCGCACGCCGGTTGCCATCCGCCAGGGCGCGCAACGCCAGATCGAGATCTGGCGCGGTCTCAGCACTCATCGTCGGCCTCCTTCGTTGGATACCGACACCATAACACAAATATCTGTTTGTACTTATCGATGTGAGTAGATTGAGGAAGTAGGGGCTCAGTTCGCAGTCGCGTAGCGGCCGGAACGCTCCGCCCGTTCGCGGGCCTTTGCTGCCTCGGCCTCGCGGTTCTTCGGCGGAGCGGTGGTGACCAGTTCATCCAGGAGATGCTGCGTGGCGTGGGCAATGGCCTCCACCGCACGGTCGAACGCTTCTTGGTTGGCCTTCGACGGTTTGGTGGTTCCGGCGATCTTGCGGACGTACTGCAAGGCCGCGGCGCGCACCTCGTCGGTGCTGGCGGATGGCTCGAAATTATGGAGAGTACGGATGTTGCGGCACATGCTCCGACCATACGCCGCTCGCCGACGCAGCTGCTCCTCGCGGCGGCAATCCCGCGCACACCACACCCGTATCGGCGACACGGGAAGCAGAGGCATCTCCCCACTGTCACCGGCCGTCGCTAGAGTGTTGGGTGATGAGTACACGTGAACTCCCCGCCTCGACCTATCGGCTCCAGCTGCACGCCGGCTTCACCTTCGACGACGCCGCGGCGCAGGTGGGCCGCCTCGCGGATCTTGGCATCACCCATTTGTTCTGCTCCCCCATCCTGCAGGCCACGCCCGGTTCCATGCACGGCTACGACGTGGTGGATCACTCTCGGCTCTCCGACGACCTGGGTGGCATCGAGGGCTTCCGGCGCCTCGCCGAGGCCGCGCACTCGGAGGGCTGGGCGTCGTCGTCGACGTGGTGCCCAATCACATGGCCGTGCCCACGCCGTTGTTCCACAACCATGCGCTCTGGGAGGTGCTGAAGCTGGGCCCGGAGTCTCGCTACGGGCGCTGGTTCGATATCGACCTGACTGGGTCGCGGGAGATCCTCATGCCCGTGCTGGGGCGCCGCATCGGCCAGGAGCTGGAGGACGGTGCCATCACCTTGGAGGAGTGGAGCGTTCCGCGCCCCGACGGTTCACGGGCGAAGGAGCCGGTCGTGGTCTACGCGGATCACGTGTTCCCCGTGCGCCCTGGCACCGATCATCTCCCCTCGCTCAACTCCTGGAGCGGCAGTACTACCGCCTGGCCCATTGGAAGGTGGGCAGCGAGGAACTCAACTACCGCCGCTTCTTCGACGTCGACACGTTGGCCGCGGTCCGTGTGGAGGATGACGACGTCTTCGAAGCCACGCACCGGCTGCTGGCAGACCTGCACGCCGAAGGCCTGATCGACGGATTCCGCATCGACCATCCCGACGGCCTGGCCAATCCGCGTCAGTATTTCGCAGACCTCCAGGGGAGATCACCGGAGGCTGCTGGGTGGTGGTCGAGAAGATCCTCGAGGCCGACGAGACGCTGCCCACCTCCTTCGAGTGCGCCGGCACCACCGGCTACGACGCGCTGCTTCGAGTATGCGGACTGTTCCAGGACGCGGCGGGCTTGCCCCGGCTCAACGCCTTGTGGGAGCGCATCTCCAGCTCCGCGGAGTGGTTCTCCTCGACGCTGGCCCAGGCCAAGCAGGACGTCGTGCGCAACACGCTGTTCGCGGAGGTCGACAGGCTCACCTCCATCGCCGTGGCCATCTGCGACGGCGACATCCGGCTGCGCGACCACACCCGCCGCCAGCTTCGCAACGCCATCCGCAACCTGCTGGTAGAGATGGACCGCTACCGCGCCTACGTGGAGCCGGGTCTGCCTGCCGAAGAGGCCGAGCGGGAGGTCATCTTGGAGGCGGCCGAGCGCGCGCACCACGCCCTGGCCTCCGACGAACTGGACACGCTGGAACTCATCGTCGCCCTCGCCTGCGGGGAGCCCGGCACCGGCGACGAGGGATGCGGCGCGGAGACCCTGCCGGAGCCCGGCTCCGGCCACGTCACCACCGAGTTGCCCGGGCAGCACCACGGCATCGAGGAGCTGCGCGCGGAGTTCATGGTGCGCTTCGCCCAGACCTGCGGGCCGGTGATGGCCAAATCCAAGGAAGACACCGCCTTCTACCGGTGGAACCGGTTCATCGGCGTCAACGAAGTAGGCAGCGAACCCACCATCGTCGGCATCGACCCCGATTCCTTCCACGCCTTCTGCGAACAGCTCGGCCGCGATTGGCCCACCGCCATGACCACGCTGTCCACCCACGACACCAAGCGATCCGAGGCCGTGCGGGCTCGCCTGTCGGCGCTGACCGAGTTCCCGAAGGAGTGGGAGGCCTGCATCAACGAATTGCGCGCCGCCACGACGGAGCTGCGCACCGAGGCCATCGACGGCGCCACCGAGCTGTTCCTCTGGCAGACCCTGGCCGGCACCTGGCAGCTGCCCGGCGCCAGCGCGGAGCCCATTTCCGAGGATCGCCTCCGCGACTACCTCACCAAGGCGATGCGCGAGGCCAAGGTGCACACCACCTGGACCGAGCCCAATCCCTCCTACGAGGAAGCCGTCCAGGAGCTGGCGGCCGCGGCCCTGGTAGATCCCGACTGCATCGCGGCCCTGGACGAGTTCACCGCCATCACTGCGGATTCCGTGCGGGCAAATCTGCTGGGCCAGAAGCTGCTCCAGCTGACCATGCCGGGAGTGCCCGATCTCTATCAGGGCTGCGAGATCGTCGACCTCTCGCTGGTCGACCCCGATAATCGACGCCCCGTGGATCATGAGCTGCGCCGCTGGCAGCTCGGCGAGGTGGACGGGGGCTTGGTGAGTTCGCTGGACCACGAGCTCCTGCTCATCACCAGCCGGGCTCTGCGCCTGCGCCGCGAGCATGCCGACGCCTTCCGCGGCGCCGATGCGGATTACCGTCCTGTCGCCACCACCGCGGGCCATGCCGTCGCCTTCGCCCGCGGCATTGCCGGGGCCGATACGCCCACGGCCATCACCGTGGTCAGCCGGCTGGTCTCCAAGATGGCCGACGGCTGGTCTGAGCACCGCATCCTGCTGCCCGAGGGCGACTTCCGCGACATCCTCACCGATCGCGTCGTCTCTGGCGGTGAGACCCTGCTCGCGGACATCCTGACCGAGCTGCCCGTGGCCCTCCTGGTTCCCGAAGCATCCTGACCGAGAGGCACGCCATCGAGAACACCATGAAGACGCGTGCTCCGCTGCTTGTCCTCGTCGTGCTCGTGTTCGGCGTCCTCTTGGCGACCGCCGTTGCCTTGCCCGCGCGGGCGGCGTCGGATACCGTCGAGCGGCTCGACGCGAAGTTCGAGGTGCGCGCCGACGGCACGATCGGCGTCACCTACACCTTGGATTGGGACTTCGGCGAGAAGGGCCGGCGCGGCATCGAGTTCGGGATCAACACGCGCGAACCGTGGGACCAGGAGCGGGGCAAGGACGTGGTCTACGGCGTCTCGAACATCCGCGTCCATTCGCCGTCTGGGGCGCCGGCGACGTTCACCGAGATGCACGAAGACAGCGGATCCTACGGCGAGCTGCGGCTGCGGATCGGCGACGCCGATCAACCGCTGGAGGATCGACGCGCCACCTACGTGATCTCCTACGATCTCCACGGAGCCCTACGCACGTTCGACGGCGTGCCCGAGTTGCACTGGGACATCACCAGCCGGGACTATCCGCCCATCGACGAGTTCGCGGTCACGGTCACCGGGCCCGAGAGCATCGATCGAGCGCTATGCCATGTGGGCGGAGAGGAATGCGAGGCCTCGGTGAGCGACGGTGTCGCCACCTTGAGCGGCAGCCGGGTTCCGGAACGCCGCGCCATCACCGCGGTCGCGAGCTTCCCCGAGGGCTCCGTCCAGAACGCGCGGCCCACTCTCGAGGAGGAGGGCCTCAGCTCCGCGCAGCTCACGGAGTTCGACGCCGTGTACGAGGTTGCCGCCGACGCCTCGGTGCAGGTCCGGCACACCATGAACTACCGCCTCCCCGATGACCCTGATTACGAGTGGTTCACCTACCGGATCCCGGTGCGAGCCCCCTACGACAGCACGCAGGATCAGTTATTCGCCGTCAGCGACGTCGCCGTCACCATCGACGGGGAACCATTCCACGACGTGGAGCTCCAGCCAGGCGGAACGAAGAGGCGCGACCAGAATCTCACCGTCGGGGTCTTCACGCCGGTCAGCGGAGAGCAGACCACCGTCGTCTTGAGATACACCGTCAATGGGGCTATCCGTCCCGGAAACCCCGACGAATCGCGAGCCCAGTTCCGGTGGGAGCCCGCACACGACAGCCTGTACGACGTCACTCGGAGCAGCTGGACCTGGATGCTCCCCGGGCCGGTCGAAGATGTGTCCTGCCTCCGCATGGAATTGGACAAACTGGCGCATAGACCGTGCGATCTCCCTGGTCTGCCGAGAGTCGACGGGAACACCGTCGTGCTGGAGGCGGCGGAAAACAACCCGTTCAGCTCCTCCATCTTCTTGTTGCGGAGTTCCCGTCCTCCGCCGTGAACGTGTCGCCGCTCCTGGAGCAAAGTCAAGACATCACCAATCGCAACAATGCGCTCAAGGCGTGGGGAGCAGCCCTCGCGGGCGCACTGTCCGCGACGGGAGTGTTGTGGGCGCTCGGCTCGGTCACCCTGGTTCGCGATCGGCGTTTTGCGGGAGTCCCACCGGGTGTCACCGGAAAGCTCAGCGACGTGGCCACCTCCGGGAGAAATCCCCAGGTCCCGGTGCAGTTCCATCCGCCCTCCGTGGAACTGGCGGTGGCGGGGCTTGTTCTCGACCGTCGTTTCGACGCCCGGCACACCGCCGCCATGCTGACGCAGCTGGCGGTGAAGGACGTGGTGACGCTGAGTTCGGCACCGTTCACGATCAGCACCAGTCGCAACTCTGCCGGGGCAACGGTGGAGAGGGCTCTACGCGCGCAGATCGCGAAGCACGATCCCGTGCGCCTCAGCGACAAGACTGCACTGCGCGCCCTCAACCGGGCGGTTCACACGGAGCAGAACAAGCTTCTGGCCGATCCCCATTATTTTTACGAGCGAGACGAGAAGGCGAAGACGGTACGCACCACGGTGCTCGTCATACTCGGTTCGATCCTGGCGATCGGCGCGTTCGTGGTGATGGGCAACTCGGTGGACGCGGGTAACACCCTTCTGGTGGGCCTGGCTGGCGGCCTATCCGCAGGTGCCGTGGCCGGCACCATTCTGGGGGCACGACGGACCCGCCGCCTTGGCCCCGCGCTGGCCCCCAACGGCACGGCCCTGCGCGATCAGGTGCGGGGATTCCGCACGTATATCGCCACCGCCGAGGCCGAGCAGCTGAGCAGCGAGGCCGATGACGACATCTACCGCACCTATCTGCCGTGGGCGGTGCTCTTCGGCTTGACCGAACGCTGGACGCAGGTGTGCCGCGATCTCGCCGCGGTGGGCAGCATTCCTCCGCTGGAGCAGACGCTCGTCGGCGGTCTGGCGGCCAGCGCCATTTCCACTCAGCTCAGTGGATTCCAGCAACAGTCGGCCAAGGTCTCCCACTTCGGTGGCAGCGGCGGCTCCGGCGGGGGTTCCTCCTCCAGCTCTGGTGGCTCCGGCGGTTCGTCGGGCTTCTCCGGAGGCGGAGGCGGCTCCGGTGGTGGCGGCACCAGCGCGAGCAGCTGGTGATCTCTGCTCCCAAGATTTGGCAAGGTAAATGAACATCGACGCGATGAGGAGTCCCATGTTCCCCCGAAACCCCGCTGTTCCCGAGGTCTGGGCACCCCGTGCCCATCAGGTGAAGGTGCTCGTCGACGGCGAAGCCCTACCCATGGCCGCCCTCCCCGGCCGCGACGGCTGGTGGAGCGCCGAGCGCGAGCTGGCGGCGGGGAGCCGATACGCCTTCAGCCTCGACGACGGTGCACCTCTGCCCGATCCCCGGAGTCTCTGGCAGCCCGACGGCGTTCATTCCGCCAGCGCGGCGGTCGACCCGGCTCTTTTCGCCGGGCGTCCCCAGTGGGGCGGCACGAACCTGCGCGGCGGAGTGGGCTACGAGGCTGCACGTAGGAACCTTCACCCCTGGCGGCACCTTCGACAGCGCGATCGAGCGGCTCGACCATCTCGCTTCGCTGGGCATCGACTACGTCGAGGTGATGCCCGTGGCCACGTTCCCGGGCGATCGCGGTTGGGGATACGACGGGGTGGGCCTGTACGCGGTGCATTCGGCCTACGGGGGGCCGGAGGCCTTCGTCCGGTTCATCGACGCCGCCCACGCCCGCGGTCTCGGCGTGGTACTCGATGTGGTGCACAACCATCTAGGCCCCGAGGGCAACTACCTCAGCCAGTTCGGGCCCTACTTCACGGGCCGCCACCACACGCCCTGGGGTGAGGCGGTCAACCTCGACGACGAGGGCAGCCAGCATGTGCGAGCCTTTCTGCTGGGAGCCGTCCAGCAGTGGCTGGTCGATTTCCGTCTGGACGGGCTGCGTCTCGACGCGGTACATGCGTTGGCGGACGACTCCCCCCGCCACTTTCTGGCCGAACTGTCCGATTTCGTGGCAGACCTCGAGCGCTCCACCGGCCGGCCGCTGCTGTTGGTAGCCGAGTCCGACCTCAACCAACCGGCCATGGTCTCCCCCACCGGATCGGTGCCCGGCGCGCGCGGCATGGAGGCGCAGTGGGCCGATGACGTGCATCATGCCCTCCACAGCTTCCTCACCTCCGAGACCCAGGGCTACTACGTCGATTTCGGCTCCATCCAGGTGCTGGAAAAGGCGTTGACCAGGGTCTTCGTCCACGACGGGACCCATTCGACGTTCCGCGAACGGGACTGGGGCGCGCCGGTGGATCCGGCATCCCCGCTGTACGACGGGCACTCCTTCGTCACCTTCCTGCAGAACCACGACCAGGTGGGCAACCGCGCCACGGGCGACCGTATCTCCCGGTCGATCGAGCCCGGGCAGCAGGCGGCCGGGGCGGCGCTGTATCTCCTCAGTGCTTTCGCCCCGATGCTGTTCATGGGCGAGGAATGGGCGGCGTCCACCCCGTTCCCGTACTTCTGCGATCTCGGCCCCGAACTCGGTCCGCTGGTAACCGAAGGCAGGGCGCGCGAGTTCGCCGCCATGGGCTGGGACGAGCCCACCCCTGATCCGCAGGCCGAATCCACCTTCCGCAGCGCCGTCCTCTGCTGGGAGGAGAATGCCGATGGTGCCCACGCCCGCATGCTGGCCTGGTATCGCCGGCTCATCGAGATCCGGCACACCCACCCCGGCGCCAGTGACCCGCGCCTGGATTCCACCCAGATCGAGATCATCGACGACGACACGTTGATCATGCGACGCGGCCGGCTGGCCGTCGCCGCCACTCGGGCCACCGATCGCGTCGTTCCCATCCACATCGGCGCGGATGCCGAGGTGCTGGCGTCCTGGGACGAGCCTCGCCACACCGACCCCGGGACGTTCGACCTACGCGGTCCGGGCGTCCTGATCGTCGATACGACCCCGAAAAGCAGCTGATCTCGCGGGTGGCGCGCATAAAAATATCTATTTGGCTGGGCCTGTGCAGGAGGTACAGGCCCAGCCAAATAGATAGCTGAATGTTTCGAACTCCAGGAAAAGGGGCGCGAAAGACGAGACCGATACCCGATCAGCGCTCGTAGCCGCGCGGATGGCCCTGGTGCCAGGCCCACGCCGAGGAGACGATCTCCTCGACCGACTCATGCTGAGGCGCCCAGCCGAGAGCCTGCTTGATCTTGGCGGAACTCGCCACCAACTGCGCCGGGTCACCCGCTCGGCGCGGCGTTACCTGCACCGGGATGGGGTGACCAGTCACCTTCCTGGCCACGTCGATGATCTCGTTGACGGTGAACCCGTTTCCGCTGCCCAGGTTGAACACGTCGCTGTCGCCGCCGCGCAGGAGGTGATCCACGGCCCGGATGTGCGCGTCGGCCAGGTCGACCACATGGATGTAGTCGCGCACGCAGGTGCCGTCGGGCGTCGGGTAGTCGTCGCCGTAGACGGAGATCGTTTCGCGTTTCCCGAGCGGCACCTGCAAGACCAGCGGAACCAGGTGGCTCTCGCTGGCGTGGGCCTCGCCGATCTCAGCCGACGGATGGGCTCCGGCCGCGTTGAAGTAGCGCAGCGCCACCGAGCGCAAACCGTGGGCGCGCCCCGCCCAGCCCATCAGCTTCTCCATGGCCAACTTGGTCTCGCCGTAGCAGCTCGTCGGCTCTGTGCGGTCGTCTTCGAGGATCGGAACCCGCTCGGGTTCGCCGTAAGTGGCGGCGGTCGACGAGAACACGATCGCCTTCACTCCCGCCGCTTCCATCGCCTGGAGCAACACGATCGTTCCGGTCAGGTTGTTGTCGTAGTAGTCGAGCGGCTTCACCATCGACTCCCCCACCTGCGAGGATGCCGCGAAGTGGATGACCGCCTCGATGTCCTCGGCCACGAACACGCGGTCGAGGGCCTCCCGGTCGCGGATATCGGCTTCGTAGAAGCGCGCCGCCGGGTGGACGGCGTCGCGGAAGCCGGTTTGCAGGTTGTCGACCACCACGGTGTCGCGGTCGGCTTCGACGAGTGCACGAACGGTGTGCGAGCCGATATAGCCCGCGCCGCCAAGAACCAGAATCGTCATGGATGACTTCACTTTCTCGTGTCGGTGTCCCGCCGGAGCGGAAGTATCAGGATTTCGGAAGGGGAATCAGCTGGCGATCACGCCGCCGCCGACCGGACGGATCGAGAGGGTATGGCACATACCCTCGCCGAGCACCGCCTCAATGCCTGCCTTGAAGGTCGCCGCCATCTCGGTGGGCACGTACGCCTGAACCGTGCCGGCAAAACCGCCCCCGTGCACCCGCACCGCGCCCTTGCCCCCCAGCAGGTGCTGGGCGACGGCGATCGTCACGCCGACCGCCTGCTGGGTCGGTTGTGAGGTGGCGAACAGGTTCTGCAGGTTCGTGGCTGACGACACACCGGAGGCAGCGACGAGACCCAGGAAGTCGTCGAAACGACCCTCCGCCAGCGCCGCCGCCTGCTCGGGCACCCGGGCGTTGTCTTCGAAGAAGTGAATGGCGCGCAGGACGGCCCGGTCGCCCGCCTGCGCACGGACCTCACCCAGCCGCGACCAGAAAGCGGCCGGATCGACCCTGCTCAGGTGCTCCTCCCCGAAGCAGGCGGCAACCGCGCCCATCTCGCCGATGATGTCGGCGTATTCGTCGGTGAGATCCGCGTGGTCGGCGCCCGAATCGATGATGCACAACACGTGCCCTGCCGCGGCCAGATCGACGTCGACTTTCCTGATCTCAGGGCTGGCCGGATCGGCGAAGTCGATGTGCACTACACCGCCGACAGCGCAGGCGAGTTGATCCATCAGCCCGCAGGGCTTGCCGAAGAAGACGTTCTCCGCGTACTGGCCGATCTGCGCCAGCTCCACCGCGGAGACGTCCCCGTCGCAGAAGAAATGGTTGAGCACCACCCCGATGAGGATCTCGTAGGCCGCCGACGACGAGAGCCCCGACCCTCCGAGCACGTTCGACTCGATGCACAACGAGACGCCGCCTAACTTGTATCCGTGATCGCGCAGGCCGCGGGCGACCCCTCTCACCAGCGCGGCCGACGACCCGTACTCCGCCTCGTTCGGCTCCAGGTCTGCGAGGTCGACCACCACCTCCGGGTATCCCTCGGAGCGCACGCGGATCGTGTCGGTGCCGTTGGGGCCGGCGCACGCGATCATGTCGAGGCTCACGGAGCCCGCGAGAACCTGGCCATGCTGGTGATCGGTGTGATTGCCGCCCATTTCCGTACGGCCTGCGGCGGTGAACAGCGCGGCGGGCAGCCCGGGGAAGATCTCCGCGAAACGAGCGGCGAGATCGGTCAGGCGCGCGCGCGCATTCGCGCCCTCGCCCACCGCATAGATCTCCGCGATGCGCGTATCGAACTCACCGTCGGCCAGACGATCCAACAACTCCCGGGATTCCATGGGTACTCTCCTTTGACGCCCTCAATGCGAGGTTATATTGTTTACGTTAACATACTCTCCCGGGACGGGAACTGGTGGACACGAATCGTGTCTGCACCAGCCGCGGAGCCGACGTCGGCGAGGCACCCCAGCCCTTCCACCCATCAACAGCATCCGAACAGGAGCACCTCATGACAGGCGTGCTGATGGAGCAGGATTTACTGCTCAACGCATACTGGTACGACTACATCCCCATCGCCATCTACTTCGCGTTCGTCCTGGGCGTCGGCTTCGTCATGAAGGCGAGGGCGAAGTCGTCTGACGCATTCCTCACCGGCGCACGATCGATGCCGGCCTGGGTCACGGGCATCGCCTTCGTCGCCGCCAACCTCGGCGCGGTCGAGATCATGGGCATGTCGGCCAACGGCGCCCAGTACGGCATGCCCACATTCCACTACTTCTGGGTGGGCGCCGTCCCGGCCATGATCTTCCTCGGCCTCGTCATGATGCCGTTCTATTACGGATCGAAGGTCCGCTCGGTTCCGGAGTTCATGTTCAAGCGGTTCGGCACCACCGCGCACCTCATCAACTCGCTGAGCTTCGCGATTGCGCAGCTGCTCATCGCCGGCATCAACCTGTTCTTGCTCGGCAAGATCATCAACTGGCTTCTCGGCTGGCCCCTCTGGCTCGCGTTGATCGTCGCCGCCGTGGTGGTTTTCACCTACATCTCGATCGGTGGACTCGCCGCCGCGATCTACAACGAGGTCCTCCAGTTCTTCGTCATCATCGCCGCGTTGCTCCCGCTGACCCTGATCGGCTTGAACCGCACCGGCGGATGGAGCGGGCTCAAGGAACAGATCGCCACCAATGCCGTTGCAGCCAACACCAATCCGGGGCTTCAGCTCGAGTCGTGGCCTGGTTTGTTGCTGTCCGGCTTCGATTCGCCGGTCATGTCCGTCGTCGGTATCGTCTTCGGCCTCGGCTTCGTGCTGTCGTTCGGCTACTGGACGACCAACTTCGTCGAAGTCCAGCGGGCCATGGCCTCCGACTCGATCTCGGCCGCCCGCAAGACGCCGATCATCGGCACCTTCTTCAAGATGTTCGTGCCGTTCCTCGTGATCGTCCCCGGCATGGTCGCTGGCGTGCTCGTGAGCGAGGTAGCGCAGGCGAAGAGCCTCGGAGAGTCGTTCGAGTACAACAACGCCATTCTGCTGCTCATGCGCGATGTCCTGCCCAACGGCCTTCTCGGACTCGCGATCACCGGTTTGCTGGCGTCGTTCATGGCCGGCATGGCGGCGAATATCTCCGCGTTCAACACCGTGTTCACCGTCGA
This sequence comes from Tessaracoccus sp., assembly GCA_041393555.1. Taxonomy (GTDB): domain Bacteria; phylum Actinomycetota; class Actinomycetes; order Propionibacteriales; family Propionibacteriaceae; genus Arachnia. Next base: position 64,519 of record JAWKJW010000009.1, read on the forward strand.
TCTGTACGAGCGCTACTTCAAGCCGGGCCAGTCGGACGATCACTACCTGCGCATGGGCAAGGTATCGACGCTGATTGCCTCCGTGGTCGCGATCTTCACCGCGTTGATCGCCTCGCAGTACGACAACCTGATGGACTACCTGCAGCAGCTGTTCTCGATGTTCAACGCCCCGCTGTTCGCCACCTTCATCGTCGGTATGTTCTGGCGGAAGGCCACCCCAGCGGCTGGTTGGACGGGCCTCGCAGCGGGAACTCTCTCCGCCCTTGGCGTCAACCTCGCGCTGTGGACGGGGGCGCTGTCGCTGCCTGGCCAGGGCGGTGCCTTCCTAGCGGCATCGGTGGCGTTCATCACCGACGTCGTGGTCACGGTCATCGTCTCCCAGTTCACCACGCCGAAGCCCGACGCAGAGCTCCGCGGCTTCGTCTACGCGCTGACCCCGAAGGCCGATCGCACCGATCCGCACCTGGACAAGTTGCCGCTCTGGCGCCGTCCGTTGCCGCTCGGCATCGCGGCAGCGGTCCTTGTCATCGCCCTCAACGTCGTGTTCCACTAAGCAAACAAGGAGTTTCACATGCCCAAGGCACACCGACAGGAAGTCAAGGCGGATCTCACCGATATCCGCGTCATCATCGCCTCTGCACTCGGCCTCATCGGCTTGTTCCTGGTCGTCATCGCGTTCGTCGCCACCGGCGCCGATCAGCTGGAGAAGACGGGCGGCATCAACGGCAACCTGTGGTCCGGGCTCGGCCTGCTCGCGGTCGCCGTCGCGATGGGGATCTGGTGGAAACTCGATCCCGCAGGTGGTGCGTCCCACACCGAGGAGTGACGCCGCCGCATCCGGCCGCGGATGAGAAGCTCTCCCGTCACCCGCTCGAATAGAATGTCGCGAGGCAGACGAGCGGGTGGCAGGAGAGTCATGGCGAGCAGGAAGCGGCCGTCGATGGGCGACGTCGCGCGGCTGGCTGGCGTCTCCACCCAAACGGTCTCGCGAGTTGTCAACGGCGAGCCGTATGTGACCGACCAGACGAAGGATTCGGTGCTCGCCGCGATGCGCGAGCTGGGATATCGCCCAAACGCCGCCGCCCGGGCCATGAAACGCGGCGACTTCAAGACCATCGGCGTCCTCTACCGCAGCCTGCATCCGGTGGGAAACCGCAAGGCGCTGGAAGGCATCACCAACGCCGGCGCCGCGCACGGCTACTCCACCATGCTCATCCCCATCGGCATCGACCGCCCGGTGGGTCACGCAGGGGCGCTTTCTCCGCTGGAGCAAACATCGATCGACGTGGCCATCGTGATCGTCTCATCGTCCTTGACCGGTGGTGTGGTGGACATTCCCTCCCGCCTGAACGTGCCCACGGTGGTGCTCAGTAGCACCGTGCCCCCGGAGGTGTCCTCGGTGAGCATCGACGAGGCCTCCGGTACCCGCGAGGCGATCACGCATCTACTGGGTCTCGGCCACGCCACCGTGCACCACATCGCCGGTCCGGCGCAGTCCCTTCCCGCGCAGCAGCGCGAACGCGCCTGGCGCGCGGCCCTGGAGGAGGCAGGACGGCCGGTACCCGACCTGGTTCGTGGCGATTGGAATGCGGAATCCGGCTACGAGGCGGCGCGCATGTTGCTCCACAGAGACACGCCGACGGCCTTGTTCGTCGGTAACGACCAGATGGCGCTCGGCGCCTACCGTGCTCTTCTCGAGGCGGGCCTGCGTATCCCCGATGATGTCTCGGTGGTGGGATGCGACAACCTCGACGAGGCCGCCTCCTTCCCCCCGCCACTCACCACCATCCTCATGGATTGGGATCTGGTGGGCAGGAAGGCCCTGCAGGTTGCTCTCGCCATGCTCGACGACCCTACTCCCTCCACGCACGCCATCGCGTCCAAGCTGATCGTTCGCGCTTCGACGGGGCCCGCGCCACGCAACTGAAACTGTGCGCAGCGAAGAGATCTTCTAAAGGAGCTCTCAGGTGTCAGCTCGCACCCTTCGCATCGCATTGCCAAGAGCCTCCAGAGCGGGCAGAGCCTCACGAATGGCTGCCCGTTCGGCGTCACTCAGATGCCTGAGTCCGGCCTCAACCCGATCCGCACGCGCCTCCCAGTGCCCGGATCGATCCCGTTGTGCCTCTTTCGTGAGAGTCAGGCGCGCTGCGCGACGATCCCGTTCATGCGGGGACCGGCTCACGTACCCCTTGCTGACGAGACGGCTGACAATGCCGCTGACAGTATTGGCCTTCAGGTGAAGCCCCTCCGCGATGCCGGAAGTACCCACTCCGGGATGCGCCGCTATGCAGCGCAGCACTTCCTTCTCCATCAAAGTGAGGGTTTGGGCCTCCCCTTCATCATCGCCAAGCGGCTTCCTTGCCGTGCGTTGAAGCCGGCGAAGATCGACGATCACGCGCGAAAGCCGATCGGCGTCCTCATTGATCATGGATGAGCCTTCCTCGCGCGCCACCGGTGACGGCCAACCGCGACGTCGCCCCCAAGGTTGCCCCGTTCACGGTCACGAGGTCAACGACATGCCCCAAAGGAGTCACGTGCTGTAGGTTAGCCTTGCCTTATACCTCGCAAACCGAGGTTTTTCTATCGAGAGAGGACCATCGTGTCATTCAAGGGCAGATTTCTAGTCGCTTCCGCGTCAGTGGTGGCATTGATGCTCGGGGGATGCGCCGCTCCCCAGCCCGATGCTGACAGGACGAACGGGGAAACCGCCGTCGAGACGCCCGGCAGCGCACCCACCACAGAAGAACCCTCCGTGGAGTCAGGAACCCCCGAGCTTCCGCTGACCTTCACCAGCGACGATGGGGTCGACATCGAGGTGACCAGCCTCGACCGAGTGCTTGTCCTGGACGATGCCTCGATCGAGATCGCTCACGCCCTGGGAGTAGGGGACGCGATCGCCATCACGCCTGAGATTTCCCTTCTCGAAGACCTCGCAGCACAGGCCGAAACCCGGATCTCCACTGGAGGCCAGGGCGCACTGACGGTGGAGGGAGTCGTCGCACTCGACCCAACATTGGTGCTTGCGAGCAATATGCGACGTCATGCTGATCTGGTCACGGGTCTTCGCAATGTCGGCATTCCTGCCGCGTTGATCGACACCAGCCAGCCTGCCGCTGACAAAATTAGCAAGACTGGCGAGCTCTTCGGAGTGGCAGAAGCCGGCGATGCGTTAGCAGCCACGGTCCAGGAACAGATCGACCAGGCCCATGCGAATGTGGCAGATGTTCCTGAAGAGGAGCGCCCTCGAGTCATGGTGCTTTCCTCGTCCGGCGCCGGCGACTCCGGCCAGACGACCGCCGCGGGCCAGTCCACGCCTGCTCACGAAATCGTCGTAGCCGCCGGAGGGCACAACACGGGAGCGGAGGCTGGACTCGACCGCTACCAGGTCATCACTGCCGAGGGGCTGATCGCCGCGCGACCGGAGATCATCGTCGTCGCAGAGAGCGAGTTGTCTGATCTGGGTGGCGAAGAGGGCATCTGGTCTACCGTGCCTGGGCTTTCCGGCACTCCGGCAGCCGAAACGCAATCACTCCTGGTGATTGAGGACACCCAGATCAAGTTCTCCGGCGTATCCACCGGAGATGCCGTGCTGAGCGTGCAGAGCGCATTGTTCCCCGAACTGTGACGATCGGAGGAAAGGCCGCAGATCAGGAAGGAACCGTTCGGCGTCCCCGCGGGGTTCTCGTGATCGTGGTCGTCGCACTCGTCCTTCTGGTGTCGATGACCGTCGCCGTGGGCGTGGGGCCGCTCAGCCTTACCCCGAGCGAGGTTCTGCGCTCCCTCGCCGTGGGTGTGGGTCTGGCAGACCACGGCGATATCCCGCCCTCGCAGGCCGCCGTCGTATGGGACGTCCGCCTGCCGCGCGTGCTTCTCGCGGCGATGGTCGGGGCATGCCTGGCGATAGCCGGCGCCGCATTGCAAGGGCTCTTCGGCAACTCCCTCGCGGATGCCGGAGTCATTGGAGTGACCAGTGGAGCATCACTCGGGGCGATCTGTTCGATCGTGTTGGGCCTCCAGTTCTTCGGTCAGTGGACCGTTCCCGCGGCGGCCTTCGTGGCAGGGCTACTGACGACGTCGCTGATTTACACGCTGGCCAAACCCGGACGCAAGGGCGGAACGGTGCAGATCCTCCTCGTGGGGATCGCGGTCACCGCCGTCGCGGGATCGATCAACGGGTTCTTTACCTACATCGCGTCGACGACGGCGTTGGAGGCCATCACCTTCTGGTCGATGGGCTCGCTCAATAGAGCAAGCTGGGAGTCTTTGAGCGCAGGAGTGTTGTTTTTCCTCGCCGGGGCGATCCTGCTGCTGTTCCTCGCCAAACCGTTGGACGTCCTCGCGCTGGGCGAGCGACAAGCACAACATGTCGGGCTCCACGTCAAACGTGTCCGTCTCCTCTTGGTGGTGGCTACATCTCTCGTCGTGGGTGCTGCCGTGGCTTTAGCCGGCTCGATCGGTTTCGTCGGGCTCGTCGTGCCGCACATCGTCCGGCTCGCCGTCGGGCCTGTCCATCGATGGCTGCTACCGATCAGCGCACTCGGCGGTGCCCTGATGATCGTTCTCGCCGACATCGGAGCACGCACCCTGAATCCGCCATCGGAGATCCCGATCGGACTATTCACCGGCGTCGTCGGTGGGCCCTTCTTCCTGTGGTTGCTATCTCGCCGGAGGACGGAGATGCGCGCATGATCACCGCACATGGTGTCAGCTTGAGATTGGCCGGGAACCTGATCCTCGACAGGATTGATGTGCGGCTCAGCCGTGGCGACCTCACCGCGCTGATAGGCCCAAACGGTGCCGGAAAGTCAACCTTGTTCAGCATTCTGGCCGGCGACATCGTCCCTGACGAAGGACGAGTTCTCCTCGCAGACAAACCGGTGGCATCGTTCTCCCCCAAGGAACTCGCCCGGATTCGAGCCGTGCTTCCGCAGGATCACACCGTGCGTTTCTCGTACTCCGTAGACGAGATCGTTCGCTTGGCCAGGCTGTCCTATCCCGCCGCCCCGACCGACGACGAGCGGATCATCTCTTCTTCCATCGAAGCGGTGGAAATGGAGACCATGCGCAATCGCGACGTACAGACCTTGTCTGGCGGAGAGATGGGACGCACAGCATTCGCTCGGGTACTCGCACAAACAACCCCGATTGTTCTCCTGGACGAGCCAACGGCCGCCCTTGACCTGCGTCATCAGGAGGCGGTCCTACGTCGCGCACGGCACCTGCGCGACGAGGGTGCATGCGTGGTTGTCGTGTTGCACGACCTCAATCTGGCTGCGGCGTATGCCGATCGCGTCGTACTCATGGAGCACGGCCGAATTGTCGCCGACGGATCTCCTCGTCACGTGCTCACCGTCGCCAACATCGAGCGCGTATATCGGCAACCGGTGATCGTGACACGGCATCCCACCCGAGGGTGCCCGCTGATCGTTCCTACCGACGAACCGATCCAGGACACATGACGCCTTGCGCGGCGCGCTCGAACTCCTGCTGGACGGGGTCCGCGTCCGGCAGAAGTTCGAGTTTGCGATATATCTGTCCTTCGAGCGCACCGTTCGGTCGGGCCTCGGCCGCTGCAGCAGCCTCAGGCAGCGATCATCGCCGCGGGCGCGAGCGCGTCCGCGATTTCCGCCACCCGCTTACCCTGGAAACGAGCCAGCGCGAGGACATGCTCGTCCGGCGATCCCTCACCCGCGATCGCGCTGACGCCGTAAGGGTTGCCGCCCGCCGCGTGCGACAAGGGATAGTCCACATAGCCGGTGGGAAGGATGGTGGCGCCCCAGTGGAACAAGGTGTGATGAAGCGCGAGCAGGGTCGCCTCCTGCCCACCATGACGCTCGGTCGACGAGGTGAAGACGGAGGCCGGCTTGCCGGCGAGCTGCCCCGCCGCCCACGGGCCGCTCATCGTATCGATGAACTGCTTGAGCTGCGACGCAGGCTGGCCGAAGCGCGTCGGCGACCCCAGCACGAACCCATTCGCCCACACGAGATCTTCAGGGGTCGCCACCTCGATGTGCTCGGTTGCCGCCAGGTGAGCAGCCCACGCCTCGTTGGCGTCGATGACGTTTCGCGGAGCGAGTTCCGCCACGCGGCGCAGACGCACCTCCGCTCCCGCCTGGGCAGCGCCTTCGGCGAAGGCCTGAGCGATGGTGTGCGTCGATCCAGTCGACGAGTAGTAGATCACGGCGATGCGCGACATATTTTCTCCTTGGTTGCGGATGTTCACGGAAGAGGGATCGTGCCGATGCCGCACCCGCTGAAAGAAGGACGTGCGCCGGCGAGGTGATCCCTGTAACCTGAAGCAGTCAAGTTACTGATCGTAAGTTACGAATAGTAACTTAACATCCAGGAGAGGACGCCGCAAATGAGCGAAATGACGACGGGCATCCGGCGTCGTATGCCCAAGGCAGAGCGACACGCTCAGCTCCTCCGCGTGGCCCGAGAGTTCGTCCGCGAAGAGGGCAGCGACGCATTGACGCTGGCACGCCTCGCCGAACGCGCGGGCGTGACCAAGCCGCTGGTCTATCAGCACTTCGGCACGAAATCCGCTGTTCTGGCGGAGCTCTACTACGAATTCAAAGCCCGCACCCACACTGCTCTGGATGCTGCTCTCGGCACCGCCGACGCCGATCTTGCCGCGGTCTCTCGCATCATCTCCGACGCCTACATCGATTGCATCGATGCCGAGGACGCGGAGCTACCCGGCGTGGCCGGAGCACTATCCGGGTCACCCGAGATGGAGGCGCTGCGCCAACGTGCCGATTCGGCGTTCAGCGCACGGTGCCGCTGCGCGCTGGAACCGTTCACCCCCGACGGCGAACTACCGGAGGCTGCACTCCACGCGATCCTCGGAGCCGCCGACGGGATCGCGCGAGCGATCGTGCTGAAACAGATCACGTCCGCGCAGGGAAAAACCGCTTTGGCGAAAGTCGTCATGGGCGTCGTGAAGGCGGAACCCACCTGAGAGGCCCCACGGGTAGGTGGCGCCTACTGCGGCGCACTGGATGGTGACCTGACAACGCCCACGAACTCACGAGCATGCCCAAAGCGAGTTTCGACTCTCTCACCCTGCCATGTCATCCATCCAGCACGTCCTTAGCTCACAGCACCACCTCCCCGCAGAACCTCTAAACCGAGCGCGTCCGCGCCAAGTTCACGCATAAAGATGGGCACGAGGAGGCGATGGATCTCACATGCGAAGCCGCTCCTGGCCTCATCGAGGCATTCGCCGTATCAGTCGGCGTCCAGGAGGCTGCCCACCACATCGCGCAGGAGACGAGCCGGCACACCGTCGCGACAACGTGAGAGCCGCGTCGGCCTGCCCATTTCGGCTGGTCCGGAGGATTACGGTGGAGGTATGACGGAGACCAGGGCGAGGCTACGTCCCCCTCGCAACGAGTTCGACCACAGGGTCGTGCCGTGGTGGCGGGCGCAATTGGTGATCGTCACCCTCGTGGCCGTGGTTCCGCTGGTCGTGCTCGGGGTGTTGATCGCGCCCGCGCGGCTCTGGCTTCTCATCCCCGCGGCGGTCCTTGCCGTGGTGGGAGCGATCCTGATCACGGTGCTGCCGCTGTGGTGGCATCGCGTGCATCGGTGGGAGGTGACCGATCACGCGGTGTACACGCTGACGGGGTACTTCTGGCGAACCTGGCGCATCGCGCCGTTGTCGCGGATCCAAACCGTGGACACCACACAAGGGCCGCTGCAACGCTCATTCGGCCTCTCCACCGTGGTGGTCACCACCGCGTCGTCCGCAGGAGCGGTGAAACTCGTCGGCCTCGACAAGGAGACCGCTGCCGAGCTTGCCGACGAACTGACCCGGCTCACGGAGGCGACGCCCGGAGACGCGACATGACCGACGACGAGCCTCCCGGCACCGGGCAGACCCCGTCGGGTGGCTGGGAGAAGCTTCACCCGCGCACTTTGGCGGTGACCGGGATCACGATGGTCGGGATTGCAGCGCTGGCCGGTGTGCCGACGACCATCGGTATCGCCGCAGCCACCTCGCTCAGCGTGGCCTTGGCCTGGGCTGCTGCTGGCCGCCGTGCTAATCATCGCGGTGGCCGGATACGACCTGCTGCGGATCCGCCACACCCGCTACCGGGTCACCGACGAACGTGTCGAGTTGGAAAGCGGGCTGTGGTTCCGCTCCCGCCGTTCCCTCGCCCGTGAGCGGGTACGGACGGTCGATCTGAGCGCAGATCCGCTCTCCCGGGTGTTCGGCTTGGTCCGGGTGAAAGTGGGCACCGGCGAGACCGGTAGCGGTGAGGGCGCGACGACGGAGCGTTCCATCGACTTGGATTCGGTTTCTCGCGCCGCCGCCGAAAAGCTGCGCCAAGAGTTGCTTCACCGAGGCGGAACTTTAGCGGCACCCGGCGCGGAGTCCCCTGATGAGCGGATCGTCACGTGGCGGCCGGCATGGTTGCGCTATGCACCCTTGTCTTTCCTGACCCCAGCCCTCGCGTTGGCCCTAGCCGGCGCGATCTTCCAGGTTGCGGAATGGTTCGGGCGAGTCGACGTGCCCATCGAGTTCGTCGTGGGTGTGGTGGAGCGTCACGGCATCTGGACGGTACTCGGGGTGGGTCTGGCCGCCTTCCTCGCCGTCGGCGCGCTGGGAAGTGTGCTCCTGCACGCGGAGTCGTCCTGGAATCACCGCCTCGACCGGGAGCCAGGAGGCACCCTGCGGGTTCGACGAGGTCTGCTGGTCAGCCGCTCGCTGAGTTTGGAGGAGCAGCGCATCCGGGGCGTCGAGATCGTCGAACCACTCGGCATCCGACTGGCCAGCGCCGCCCGGCTCGACGTGATTGCGATCGGCCTCAAATCCGCCGACGCCGCCAGCGACCTGACCACTCTGGTGCCGGCCGCGCCACGGCAGGTGGTATCGGCCGCGGCGGAGGCTGTGAGCGGCTCGACCGGGGGTGTCGCCCTCGCTCCCCACCCGCGTGCCGCCCGTTCCCGGCGGCTTCGGCGAGCAGGCCTCCTGATCACCGTGCTTGTCGCCACGACAGTCACCGCGCACCTCCTATGGGAGGTACCCGGTTTCTGGAGCGCGATGATCATCGTCGCCGCGGTTCTCGCAGGAAGCTGGGCGGTGTGCGCTGCGTTCGACGCGTATTCCTCGCTCGGGCACGCCGTCGATGATGAGCACCTGGTCACCCGCCGCGGCAGTCTCCGGCGCAGCACGGCACGGCTGCGTCGCTCCGGGATCATCAGCTGGCGCATTCGCCAGTCGCCCTTCCAACGGCGCCTCGGCCTGATCACGCTTGACGCCACCACCGCCGGCGGTCGCGGGCACTACCCCGTCGTCGACATCGGCGAACACGACGGTATCGAGTTCGCTGCCGACGCGGCACCAGGAATCCTCACCCCTGACCTTTTCCTTCCCCAGCGGTGACGCATCTACCTCATAGCCTTCCGGTTCCCAGCTTCCTGACCAGTTCCGGCCACCATAGAGCGCGAAAGTAGGCGGAGGGAATCTTTTGTCAGGTCCCTGAGGTGTGACGAGCTCTGCGAGGAGCCTCGAAGGGCGTTAAGCGGAACCTTTGGGCACAGACCCTGCGAATACTCACGTTCACGCCCTTCGAGGCTCGCTTCGCTCGCACCTCAGGGACCGGACAGAGAGATCCGTGACACACTTTCGCATCAGGGACCGACCAACGGGATCCTTCACACACTTTCATCTCAGCCTCCTGACCAGTTCCGACCATCGCGGGGCAGGAAAGTGGGTGGAGGGAACCCTTTTCAGGTCCCTGAGGTGTGACGAGCTCTGCGAGGAACCTCGAAGGGCGTTAAACGGAACCTTTGGCAGAGTCTGTGCCCTTGCTTACGTTTTACGCCCTTCGAGGCTCGCAAGCTCGTGGTCCCTGAGGAGCGAGGAACGAGCCTCGAAGGGCACCTCAGGGACCTGACAACGGGATTCCGCCAAACACTTTCGCCCCAGGGGCCTGAATACAAGTTTACCCGTGCTCACTTTCGCATAGGGACCTGAAAAAGGGGTCCCGCCGCTCACCTTCCTGCCCCATCCGGATCATTCTGCGACGGGGGGCGGGAGATCTCGCGATACTGCTGGGCATCGTCAAGATCGCGCACCACCACCCCGAGCGCTCGTAGTTCATCACGGACATCCTCGGCCGCTCCCATGCGCTTGTCGGCGAGAGCACGGTGACGTGTACGCAGCAGGTCATTGACACGATCGTCTACGTCGCCGCGCCCATCGATCCACGCGACATAACTGCTCTCGTACGGGTCCGTGCCGCCCCAGGGATAGCCAAATTCTTCGAAGGCACGCTGCAGGCGTTTGAGGAGCACCCCGTCGGTTCTGCTTCGGGACAGTTCATTCGTGTAGCGGTCTGCGATGACAAGGTCTTTTCCATCGCCAAACACCTCGGCAATCTGATCCCGGGCGACGTACTGTTTCGCACCCGCGCTCTCGACGATGACCCCCTCGGACGATACCGTCACGACGCTCACCTCTTTCCGCCACTCGGAAGTAAGTAAGAATCCTCCGATTGCGCCTGCCAGGGTGAGAACAGGGATCGCCCAGGCGAGCGGTAGCAACGCGGCGATTCGCAGTGGCCCCGGAGCATCGCCGATCAGCGAGAGCAACCATTCCACCACCGGAGCGACGATGAACGCGGCGCCGCAGCCGACAACCGCCCCAGCAACGCAGAAGCCGACGATCCACCCTCTGGGAATGTCTATCGTCGTTGCATTCTCAGTCATCTATTTCCCTTTTCGTTCCGGACGGAAGGAGGTACCTCAAGACGGTGCGCCGCAACTCCTGCACCGGCGAGTAGCCTGGTCTGGCATGCAGGTAGGTCGCGTCGACGATCGCCTGCAACCACGCAGCCGTGCCGGCCGGGTCAAGACGCCCATCGATCTCGCCGTTGGAGATTCCACGCCTGACCAAATCAGCCAGGCCCGCGCTCACCACCTCGGCGGTACGCGCGACCACGACGATGAGTTCCGGGTCATGGTCGACTCTGCGCAACAGTTCCACGACCATTCCCGACGCATTCGGGTCTGCGGCATCCGCGGCAAGCTCACTGACCATGTTCAGGATCGCGATGACCGGCTCGTCGCTCTCGGAGTGCGTCGCAACCAGAGCCTCCACCATGGGCAGGTCGCGCTCGAAGATCGCCCGGAAGAGGGCCGCTTTATCGGTGAAGTAGTAGAAGATGCTGGCTTGGCTGACGCCCGTCGCGCGTGCAATGTCTGCCACGCTCGTGCGCTCATACCCTTGCGCCGAGAACAGCCGAGCCGCTTCCACCGTGATCTGTTCTCGTTTCCGCGCTACCCGCTCGGGATCGGTCCGTCGTGCCACTACCCCACCTCAATAAATTATCTGAGTACTCAGTCAATTATACAGGCGCAGCTCACCCATCTCCTTCTCCCCCGACGCGGGACTACCCCTAGGGGTGGCACGTCGCCTGATCCACAGAACGATGCCGCTGCCTATTCAGCGACCGTCGTCGTCGAATAGATGGCGTAGGAATCGATCCGGGGAGTCGAGGAAGAGACGCCAGCTCCGTACCATCTCAAGCTCGTCGTAGGCAGAGGGGCGAAGGCCCCACGCGCCGATCTCGTAGATCTTCGCCTCTGGCAGTGAGGCGAGGAGCGGCGAATGCGTCGACATGATCACCTGAGCGCCGTTCGCCAGGAGTTCGCGCACGTGCGCGAGCAATGTGAGGCACCCGTTGAACGACAGCGCGGATTCGGCTTCGTCGAAGATCCACAGTCCGCCGATGCGAGCTCGGGTGGAGAGGAACTCGATGAAGGACTCGCCGTGGCTTTGAAAGTTATGCCGTCCGCCGATGCCGATCTCGTGCAGATAGCGGAAGTGGCCGTGCATCGTCTCCGCTCGCAGGAACGCGCCTTTTCGGCTGCCGACGCTGCGGACAAGTTGCAGGTGTTCGCTCAGCACCGATTCTGTGCGCTGCGTCTGGTGAAGCGCGTTCTGGGTGCCCCCTTCGACGCCAAGGCCGAACGCTTCGGCGATGGCTTCCACGATGGTGGACTTACCGGCTCCGTTCTCGCCGACGAATACCGTCAAGGGGCCAAGGTCGAGGCCTTCGTCGAGAATGTGGCGCACCGCGGGAATGGTGGCGGGCCAGGAGTGTCGCGCCAGCGGAGCCATGCGATGTTCTTCGATCCGTCTCAGCGGAAGGGTGGTGAACGAGTTGCTCATCTCCCCACAACTACCAGGCCGGTCTGACACGACGGCGTCAGCGCCATCCGATCAACTCACCCCGGAGCGCGCCGCACCCATGGAAACCCGGATGGGCGGGTTGGCGCTCTACTCGCCGGACCCGACGCTACGGGCGAAGCAGCGCAGGATCTTGGCCCATCCTTCGGTGTAGCCGTGTCGCGCGGGCAGCAGCGCAGGGTCCACCGCCTGCCATCCGCTATGCACCAGGGTGACCTTGGTGAGCCGAGACCCCAGGGATCGAAAGGTCACCGTGACGATGGTGCGTTCCAGTCCCGGCGTGATGTACCAGTCCATGGCGAAACGGTGCGGCGGTTCCCATGTCACCAGGGTTCCCCAGGTAGCCCGGCTTCCGTCCCCGTGCACCTCGATGACATGGCCACCCAGTCGACGCTCAACCTCGATGGCGACCACGTCAGGCGCCAAGGAATAGTCACGAAGCGGCCACCAATCCCCCAGTGTGTCGAGAAATAGCGCGAACGTCTCCGGCGCTGCGCGATTCACCGTCACCTCCGCCACCACCGCGTCATCCAACGAACCTGTGCCGGCATCGGGCGCGTCTACCGGTGTGAGGTTGCCCCGCTTGACCTGCTCTGCGTCCATGTCATTCCCCTTCCACCCGTGGGTACCGGGCCTCGGGCTGCTCAGCCTCAGCGAGACGTTGTGCCACCTTGAGGCTGGACACCCAAAGATCGTTCAGATAAGCGCGCAGCTGCTCCAAGGCCTCGGCATCCGCGCGGTAGAGCCGCCGCGTGCCTTCCCGCCTTTCCACCAGCAGTCCGACATCCTTGAGCACCCGCAGGTGCTGCGAGACGGCCGAGGCAGACACCTCTGGAAACCGGGAACTGATCTGCCCCGCCGGCAATTCGCTCTCTGCAACCAGCTCGAGGATCGCGCGACGACGGGGCTCCGCGAACGCCTGCATCGCTTGTTCTCGATCGAGGTTCATGCGGCACCGAAACTGTCGATCCCGATGGGTTCGCACACCCGGCTTCCAACTGCCTCGCCCTGCGGGACCGTGATCACCACATCCTCCAACAGCTGGCCACGGAGAGAGATTGGACACGGTTTCACGAGACCTCCCTAGTTCAGCTGACGCTTTATTTAGCTGATACTAAACTAAACTCCGGCCGGGATCAAGCACCCCGAGGAAAAGATTAAAGACGGATCAGGCACGCCGGGAGCGCATGGCTTTGACCTGCGTGAGGGAAGGATCCTCGCTGAACGCGTGATAGCGCTCCGACTCCCACGGTACCAGGGCAACGCGCCCCTCGGCGTCGTGATGGATGCCCCAGCCATAACGCTTGCCGAGCGGGGAGGATCGCAGACAGGCTTGATCCTTGGCGAAGAACGCCTTGCGCGCCTCAGCACGTTCCTCCGCGGCGATGCCTTGACGTATCGCGTGCACCTCGAACAGCACATCGTCGCTGGTGAACTCGTAGGGATGTGCGGCGATCAGTTCGTACTGGAGCGCGGCCACCGTCGGCGCCTTGCCTCTGGCGGGTGGCTCCTCGGCTGTCACGACTGGACAATCCTCTGCGGTCTGGATGAAGACGTTGACGTAGTTGGTGCTTCCCATGCCCTCAGTGTCACCAAGGACGCCCGTGGCGCATAGGAAAAACACGACAATGAGAGACACTGGTGCCTATGTCAGCCGGTACTCGGGAACGTCCCATCGTCGCGGACGAGAGATCTGGGGTTCTGCACCCCAAGCGGCTTCCGCGCTACGCCGCGGGATGGATTCAGCCCGATCCCGCCGTGTCTGCCGTGGTGGATCAGTACTGGCATGTGTCGTGGGCCCTCGACGATGACGAGCAGTTGGATCAGCGCATCATCGACCTGCCATCGATCACGCTGACGGTCGAGGCCGGCGATGTGCCCGCGCCCCTTGTGGTGACAGGAGTGCACACGCGGGCCTGGCGACGCACCATTCGCGGTTCCGGCCAGGTGTTCGCGGTGCGCCTGAGGCCGGCGGGACTATCCGTGCTCAGCGACCTGACGCCCGCCTCCGTCGCCGACGAGACGATCCCCCTGACAGCTGAGGTGGACGCGCGCTCCCACGCCTTGATGCACGTCATCGCCGCGGAGAACGAGCCCGACGATAAGGCCCGCGCCGCCGATCGCGCGATCAAAGACCTCCTGGCAGAGCGCTCCCCCACACAAAGCGGTCTCCTGGCCAACACCGTCTTGGATGAACTGCGCAGAAACTCCCATCACCGGACAGGGACCACTCTTGCCGAGCAGTTCCATCGCAGCGAACGCACGATCCAGCGGGCGCTCGCGGAGACCCTGGGTCAGGGTCCCAAATGGATCAGCCGCCGCATCCGGCTCCAAGAGGTGGCGTTGGCGTTGATCTCCAGGCCGGATGACGATGTGGCGACGATCGCCGCCGATCTTGGTTATACGGATCAATCCCATCTCACCGGTGACTTCCGCGCGGTGGCGGGCGTCACGCCGGATGCCTATCGTCGAGATGCGCAGCGCCTTCACTCCGGTTGATCCCATCCGTCCCCGCGCACGTGTCTCGGATCGCGACGATACGAGGCCGGCGCGAAGCCGAGCACCCTGCGGAAGTCGGCGCTGAGGTGCGCATGATCGGCATAACCCAGATCCGCGGCGACGCGCGCGATCGTCAGCTCAGGATCGTCGCGCAGACGCTGGGCTGCCTCCTGAAGCCGATAGCGTCGAATGATCACCAGCGGCGTGAGGCCGACGTAACGCCGGGCGAGCCGCTGCACGCCGCGCACCGAGAGGTGCAGGAGGTCCGCCACCTGATCGACGCGCACGATGGCACGATTCGACGAGATCAGGTCTTCCATCGCATTGGCCAAGAGGCCTCCTTCATCCGGAGGGCCGAGATTGCTCGCGCCCCAAGCGGCGAAGCTCTGAGCCGCCGTCTCCCTAGCCACGGCCTCGTCCTCGTGGGTCATCGCCGCACACACCGCGTCGTGGAGCTCGGGGGCGGCAAAGGGCACCTCGGTATCGCGAATGGCCCCGGGATCGGAGCTCAACGACGCGATGCCCGCCGGGCGCAGCAGCGCGCCGACGGCCCAGCCGTGGCCGGATAGGTCGCGATGAGATATCCCGGTGGTTGGGCCCGACAGCGTGATGCCGTCTTGTTGGACCACGAGGTTGGAGGCGGGGAAGGGAAGCAGCGTCTGACGTGAGCTTCGCCCCGGAGCAAGCCGCCATCGTGGGATCCAGAACCAGCGCATCACCTCCCCCAGTTCGGGCGGCGCGGGAAGCCGATGGAAGGAGGGCAGCCTCGTGGGGTAGAGCACCCCGCGGGGATCGCCGACTTCCATCTTCGTCCACCTCCTTCGCCGATCCGTCGCGAATCTTCAAGTCACCATCCGCGTCCGTCCGTAGGTTTACGCCATGGACACGAACAATGAACCTCAGAGGGGCGTCACCGGTACTCACACCACCGACGGCGTCCCGCATGGCTCGACCAGCCTCACGCCGTTCCTAGCGGTCAAGGATGCCTCCGATGCCATCGAATTCTATCGATCGGTGTTCGGTGCGCGGGTCGTCGATGTCACCGAAATGGGTGGCGTCGTCGTGCATGCCGAACTCGATTTCGGCAACGGCCATCTGCAGCTCGGCGAGCCGAATCCCGACTACGGCCTGATCCCTGCACCCGAGGGTGAGAGCGACTGCTGCTCGATGGGTCTCTACTGTTCCGATGTCGACGCGGTCGTCGCCAGAGCCGAGCAGGCGGGTGCCACCGTCCGGGAGGCTGTGAACACCTTCGTCTCCGGCGACCGATACGGCTCCATCCGCGACCCCTTCGGCGTGCGCTGGAGCGTCATGTCTCGCGTCGAGGACCTCTCCGAGGAAGAAAGCAGCCGCCGAGTCGCAGAGTGGGCCGCCGCGCAAGGGGCGTCCGGGACGGCTTAAGAGCTTGTTATTTCACCGAAGTCGGTGGAATAACAAGCTCTTAGGCAGCCCACAGGCCGTGGGTCACGTCGTGGGGCAGCCCGGATAGGATTCGTCCATACGTCGGACGGCCGCACGAAGGGGGACCTCCGCCATGGACTTCGAGACGGTGCTGTCGGATTTCCGGTTGCATGCTGACCCGGAGAAGGCGGTCGCGATGCGCAAGTACATGCGCGATCAGTTCGACTTCCTCGGTATCCCGACGCCGCTGCGCACCTCGCTGACCAAGAGTGCTTTCAAGGAACTGCGGAGCGCCCAGGCCGTCGACTGGGATTTCGTCGAGTCCTGCTGGCAATGCCCCTACCGCGAGCTCCAGTACGTGGCGGTGGGTTACCTGTCGACGCTGAGCCACCTGCTCGGGCCGGAGGATGTCAACCGCATCAAGCGACTCGCCCGGGCCAAGTCGTGGTGGGACACCATCGACGGGCTGGACCGCATCGTCGGCGGCATCGCCTTTGCCCATCCGCAGGTCGACGAGATCCTGATCGAGTGGAGCATGGACGACGACTTCTGGCTGCGTCGCATCGCCATCGATCACCAGCTCCAGCGCAAAGACCGAACCGATACCGCATTGCTGGAGCGCATCATCGTGAACAACCTGGGCCAGAAGGAGTTCTTCGTGAACAAGGCGATCGGCTGGGCGTTGCGCGACTACTCGAAGACCGACCCCGAATGGGTGCGTCGCTTCGTGGAGAGATACCGGGATCGGCTCGCGCTATCCATCCGCGAAGCTACGAAGTACGTGTAACCGCGCAGACCGAGGAAGATGAACTCTTGGTGCAAGCGGGCCTTTGCTTCTTCCTCCCTGATGCGAAAGTGAGTGTGGGCAAACCCGTTGTCCGGTCCCTGATGCGAAAGTGCGTGGCGGAAGCCCATTGTCAGGTCCCTGAGGTGCGACGAAGGAGCCTCGAAGGGCACTAAACGGAACATCTGGGCACAGTCTCTGCCAAGGGTTCCAGTCACACGCCCTTCGAGGCTCGCTAGCTCGTGGTCCCCGATGCGAAAGTGCGTGGCGGATCCGTTGTCAGGTCCCTGAGGTGCCTTCGAGGCGCTCGTTCCTCGCACCTCAGGGACCACGAGCTTGCGAGCCTCGAAGGGCGTTAAACGCAAGCGTTCGCAGGGACTGTGCCCAATCTTCAGTTAACGCCCTTCGAGGCTCCTCGCAGAGCCTCGTCACACCTCAGGGACCTGAAAAAGGCTTCCTCCACTCGCTTTCCTGCACCACGATGGCAGCGCAGCAGTCTGAAGCTGAGGAGGCGACCATCGATAATGGGAGGGTGAACGACGGCCGCACTTCGGCACACCAGGGCACAGCGCGCGAAGTGCTGCTGGTATTCCTGCGCCTTGGGCTGACCTCGTTCGGTGGGCCGATCGCGCACCTCGGCTACTTCCGGGAAGCTTTTGTCGAGCGTCGCAAGTGGATGGACGATCGTGCCTACGCCGATCTCGTCGCACTCTGCCAGTTCCTGCCCGGTCCGGCTTCGAGCCAGGTAGGGATGGCCATCGGCCTGCAGCGTGCCGGTTTCGCCGGTTTGGTGGCCGCATGGGTGGGGTTCACGATGCCGTCGGCGCTCTTGCTGGTTGCGTTCGCCTTCGGGGTCGCGACTCTCGGCGATCTCTCGCAGGCGGGATGGGTGCTCGGGCTCAAAGCCGTAGCCGTCGCGGTGGTGGCGCACGCGGTGATCGGGATGACCAAATCGCTGACTCCCGACGCGAGGCGCGCGACGATCGCGGCAGTCGCGATGATCCTCGTGTTGCTGGTGCCAGGCCCACTAGCCCAGTTGGGTGCCGTGGTCGGTGCGGGCATCGTCGGGCTGGTGTGGCTCAGGCGGATGCCGGAACGGGAGGACCGGAGTTCTTCGTTCGCGCCGCGCGTGCCCCGCGTAACGGCAGTCAGCTGCCTGGCCCTCTTCGCCGCGCTCCTTCTCGGTCTGCCGGCGTTGGCCTTGGCGACAGGGAGCGGCGCCGTCTCCTTGTTCGACCTTTTCTATCGCTCCGGATCGCTGGTATTCGGCGGCGGGCATGTCGTGCTGCCGCTGCTGCAGGCCGAGACAGTGCAGACCGGTCTCGTCGACCCGGGTGTCTTCCTCGCGGGCTACGGCGCGGCGCAGGCCGTCCCCGGACCGCTCTTCACCTTCGCCTCCTATCTCGGCGCCGTCACGACAACGTCACCGTCGGGACTGCTCGGTGCCGCGATCGCCCTCATCGCTGTGTTTCTTCCTTCGGCGTTGCTGCTCGTCGGTGTCTTGCCGTTCTGGGAGCGTTTGCGCCAACTTCCTCCCGCACGGGCCGCACTGATGGGGGTGAACGCCGGCGTGGTGGGCTTGCTCGCCGCGGCCCTCTATCACCCGGTGTTCACCGAGGGCATCAACGGTGTCGCATCGCTTTCCGTCGCCGTGGCGGCGTTCGTCGCTTTGACCGCGTGGAAAGCACCAGCCTGGGCCGTCGTGCTGGCGGGCGCCCTGCTGGGTTGGGTCCTGCTGTGACCACCCTCGCTCGTATCGCGGCCGGTTTCTGGACGTGAGGGAAGAGCGACCACGAGAATGAGGCCATGAGGGATCCAGGCGAAGGCATAGCCGCCCACGGCACAATCCGCACCGGAGTGGCTCGCTCCAAGATCCCGCCGGTGTTCCAGCCTGTCGTCACGACGATCCGACAACTCGCCGCGGGGTGGCCGGGCGCCTCCATCTACCTCTACGGCTCGGTGGCGACGGGCCAGGCTCGGGTAGCCAGCTCCGACGTCGACCTGCTCAGCATCGACCTTCCCAACGAGGTCGCCAGCGTCCTGGGACGCGAGCTGAGCGCACGCTTCGCCGATCTCTGCCGCGGCGTGGAGATCGGCCCGGCGCAGCGGAAGGACCTCCTCGGGGACGACGACGCCCCCTACGGCCTGCGGGTCTTCCTGCGGCACTACTGCGTGCATATCGCCGGCCCGGACAGGCACTCCAGTTTGCCCCCGTATCCGGCCGACGCGCGGGCCGCACGCGGGTTCAACGGCGACATTGCGAATCACCTCGCTGGCTGGCGAGACGAGCTCAACCGAGCGGATCCCCAGATGCTCGGGCGGCGCGTCGGCCGCAAAACGCTCCTCGCCGTCGCGGGCCTGGTGAGTGTGAGCAACGGCACCTGGACCACCGATCGCAGCTCCGCCGTCGAGATGTACGCCGCCCACCATCCAGCGCTCGCCGAAGATCTCCAGCTCCTCCTGGCGTGGGCCACGGACGAGAAAACGGCTGATCAGGATGCTGTGAGAAAGATGCTGGCGCCAGATGGGACGATCGAGATCTTGGTGCGCGATTTTGCGACGACGATCGGCCTCTGGTCCGAACAACCCGCCCCACTCAGCGCCTGAGACGGCACTACCTGAGAGCTCGACGCGCTCTTCGCCGGGGTCGGTTCGCGTCTTGATTTTGGTTAGGTTAGGCTAACAATATCCCTGAACCGTTGGGTTGGCGTGCGCCATCACGCCTTGCCACCGGGCTATCGTCATCGAAAGGAAGCGAATGTCGCTCACCCCAACCACACGATCTCTGAAGGTCGTGGGCGCCACCCTGCTCGTCAGCGGTCTCGTGGCACTCACCGGCTGCTCGTCCGCTCCGGAGGATCCCGCCGAGGCTCCGACCGACCCTGCCGGCTCGGAGGAAACGGTGGCGGCAGGCGACTGGCCGCGCACCTTCGAGAACACCGACGGCACGGCCACGGAGATCCCGGCGCAGCCTGAGCGCACGTCTCGACGACGGTCACCGCCACCGGCACCCTGCTCGCGATCGACGCGCCCGTCGTGGGATCCACCTCGGCCGCCAACGGCCAGTACTTCGCCCAGTGGGCCGACATCGCGGACGAACAGGGCGTCGAGAACCTCTTCACGCTGGGCGAGGTAGACCTGGAGGCGATCATCGCTCAGGATCCCGATCTCATCGTCGTCGCCCGCGGCGGAGCCGACTCGCTCGTCGACAACGTGGCGGAGCTTTCCGACATCGCCCCCACCATCGTCATCGATTACGGCGAGGTGACCTGGCAGGAACTCGCTCAGGAACTCGGCACCGCGACCGGCCTGGAGGCGGAGGCCACCGCCGCCGTCGCTGAGTATGACCAGCACGTCGCAGAAGCCGCGGCGAAGATCACCGTGCCGGAGGGCACGGCCAACATCTTCAGCTTCAATGGCCCGGGCGAGCACAACAACATCGCCCGCGCCGGCTCGGTGCACGGCGACGTGCTCACCTCGCTGGGCTTCACGCTGGAGGATCCCCCGATCGAGTGGCACACCATCGAGGAGGAGCGCGCCGACTTCGTCTTCGCCACCTACGAGAACCTCACCGAGCTGACGTCTGAGACGACCTTCATCCTCGCTCAGGACGACGAGGGCGCTCAGGCATTCGCGGACGATCCCACCATGGCCAACGTGCCGTCGGTGAAGGCCGGCCAGGTGTACGGCCTCGGCGCCAACTCGTTCCGCGTCGACAAGTACAGCGCCACCGAGATCGTCGACCACATCGTTGAGCTCTTCGGCAACTGATACCACGGGGCGGCGTCGGGATGAATCCGACGCCGCCTCCGTGCGTCCCCGAACCCCCGTTCCCACCCGATTCGCCCGGCGACGCATCGGCATCGTCGTCTTGATCATTCTGGTGGTGCTGGCCGTCTTCCTCAGTGCCTGCTTCGGCACGCGCGATATCCCCTTCGCGACGACGTGGCAGGCGGTCGTGGCCTTCGACCCCGAAAGCTCGGAGCACCTGCTGGTGGTGAATCAACGCATCCCCCGTGCGCTGATCTCCGTGCTCGTCGGGCTCTGCCTGGGGGTTGCCGGTGCGGTGATGCAGGCGCTCACCCGGAACCCGTTGGCTGAGCCGGGGATCCTCGGCGTCAACGCGGGTTCCGCGTTGTTCATCGCTTTCGGTATCGCGCTGTTCGATTGGACCGATCCGGTGCATTACATGTGGCTCGGTTTGATCGGCGCCGCGGTCGCGGGTGCCGCCGTATACCTGCTGGGCGGCGTGCGTCGCGGCACCAATCCGGTGCGCCTGGTGCTTGCGGGCGCCGCTCTGACGGTGGTGCTCGGCGCGCTCACCCAGCTGGTCATCATCAATGGCCTCGAGCAGGTCTTCGACCGCTACCGGCACTGGATGGTGGGCTCCGTCGCAGGTCGTGGCTACGAGGTGCTGATTCCGGTGAGCCTGCTCGCCGCCGTGGGCCTGATCTTGGCGCTCGCGCTCGCCCGGCCGCTCGATTCCGCGATGCTGGGCGAAGATCTCAGCCGTTCGCTCGGCGGCAACCCCAATCGGGTGTGGGCGCTCGCCGGCATCGCGGTGATCATCCTGGCAGGATCCGCGACGGCGGCAGCCGGGCCCATCGCCTTCCTCGGGCTCGCCGCCCCGCACCTGGCACGTCTGATCGCCGGCGCGGATCACCGGTGGGTGCTGCCTTACTCCGGTCTCCTGGCGGCGCTCATCATCGTCGTCGCAGACACTCTCGGGCGCGTGATTCCGCCCAAGGGCGAGGTCAGCGTCGGCATCATGGTCGCCCTGCTGGGCGGCCCATTCTTCGTCTATCTCGTCCGCACCCGCAGGATCGCGAAACTATGACCATCTCCACCCGCATCCCGCACCCCCGCGGCTTCGTGTGGCGACACGGCCGCATCTCCGTGGTGATCTCGCCGCGCGTGGTACTGGTGACCACCGGTTTGCTCGCCCTCGTCGTCCTGCTCGGCCTGGTGGCCATGCAGGTTGGCACCATCCGTCTGAGCTTGGGTGAGGTGCTCGCCGCACTGGTGGGCGCCGAGGTAGATCCCAAGCATGTCCAGGTGGTGCAGGGCATCCGTCTGCCGCGCGTCATCACCGCCATCTTCTGCGGCGCGGCGCTCGGCGTCTCCGGCGCCGTCTTTCAGTCGGTGTCGCGTAACGCCCTGGGCTCCCCCGACGTCATCGGCTTCACCACCGGCGCGGCAACCGGCGCGATCACGCAGATCGTCGTCTTCCAGGCGAGTCCCGTGCAGATCTCACTCGGTGCGGTCGCCGGGGGTCTGGGCACGGCGCTCATCGTGTATCTGCTATCCGTCAAGGGCGGTGTCACCGGTGGATATCGGCTGATCTTGGTGGGCATCGGCGTGGGTGCGGTCCTCGGCGCGCTGAACGGGCTGATGCTCGTGCTCGGCAATCTCGACAACGCCATCACCGCCAATCTTTGGCTCGCAGGATCCCTCTCGGCCCGCAACTGGACACATGCCCTCCCCGTAATGGTCGGCACCCTGCTTCTCGTGCCCATCGTGGCGATGCTGGCCCGCCGGACCTCCCTCATGGAGATGGGCGACGACCTGGCGCAGCAACTCGGCGTGCGCGTCGAACGCACCCGCGTGTGGATGATGATCCTCGCGGTGCTGCTCGCCGGCCTGGCCGTGGGCGCGGCGGGTCCGATCGCCTTCGTCGCCCTCGCCGCGCCCCAACTCGTGATGCGCGTGACCCACGCCCGGAGCATGCCCGTGCTCAGCGCGGCCGCCATGGGCGCCTGCCTGCTGGTGGCCGCGGATGTCCTCTCCCAGAGCCTTCCCATCACCGCGACCCTCCCCATCGGACGCATGACCGGCATCATCGGGGGTCTCTATCTCATCTGGCTCCTGACCCGATCGAAGCAGGTATGACATGACGACAACACCCGCCCTGCACGCGCAATCGGTGACGCTCTCCTACGACGCCCGCCAGGTTGCGGAGAACCTCACCGTCGAGATCCCCGACGGCGCCATCACCGCCATCATCGGCCCGAATGCCTGCGGCAAGTCGACACTGCTGAGAGCGCTGTCCCGCTTGCTCTCGCCAAGATCCGGACAGGTGCTGTTGAGTGGCGACGACGTGAAGAAGCTGGCACCGAAAGAGTTGGCCCGCAAGCTCGGCCTGCTGCCGCAATCGTCGGTGGCCCCCTTCGGTATCACCGTCGCGGATCTCGTCGGCCGAGGCCGGTTCCCGCACCAGCGGATGCTCCAGCAATGGTCCGTCCAAGACGAGGCCGCCGTGCAGGCCGCGATGGAAGCCACCGGAGTCACCGAACTCGCCGACCGCGCCGTCGAAGAACTCTCCGGAGGCCAGCGCCAACGGGTGTGGATCGCGATGCTGCTGGCCCAAGACACCCCCGTGATGCTGCTGGACGAGCCGACGACCTATCTCGATGTCGCCCATCAACTGGATGTGCTCGAACTCTGCCGCCGCCTCAACCGAGACGAGGGCCGCACCATGCTGCTGGTCTTGCACGATCTCAACCAAGCCGCGCGCTACGCCGACCATCTGGTGGTGCTGAGAAACGGCGAACTGGCGGCCGCCGGGCGCCCCGCCGACGTGCTCACGGAGGAACTGCTCACCCACGTCTTCGGTTTGACGGCCAAGGTCCTCCCAGATCCGGTTTTCGGCACCCCGATGGTGATCCCCATCGCGAGCACGGGCCAACCACACACGGCGTAACCCTGGGTGTTCGTCACCCACCGTCGAGACCGCGCCACCGTGCCCGCCCCTCTCACCGCCTCGCCAATCCCGGAAAATCGGCCAATGGCCGATTTTTCGGTGTCTATCGACGAAAATCGGCCACTACCCACCTGGTCCACGCGACGAGAGACAGCAAGAACGGTCGGGTCGAAGTGCCGCCGGTGCGCGCAGACTTGCCCCATGCGCGTCGTCTATTACACAGCCAGTAGCCTCGACGGCTACCTCGCCGATCCCGCTCACAGCTTGGCCTGGCTCTTCGCCCAGCAGCACACCGAACCGCTTGATCCCGAACTCCGGATGGACACCCTGCTCGATCGCACCCGCGCGCTCCTCATGGGCAGTTCCACCTACTTGTGGATTCGCGAGCAGATGGGCGCGACCGACTGGTCGTATCGGCAGCCAACCTGGGTACTAAGCCATCACGAACGCGAGCCCATCGACGGCGCTGAACTCCATTTCGCCTCCGGCGACGTCGCCGCCGTGATCGATCAGATCAAGACCACCGTGGCCGACCCCGACGGTGTCGTCTGGCTGGTCGGCGGCGGGGACCTCGCCGGGCAGTTGGCCGACGTGGGGCTGCTCGACGAGGTGATCGTCAGCTACGCACCGGTCACGCTAGGTGCCGGCGCCCCTCTGCTGTCCCGTCGGGTGCAACTGCGATGGCAATCGAGTGAGGTCTGCGGTGACTTCATCTGCGCGCGCTACCTGGTCGAAGGTAATCGGGCTGCGGCAGACTGGACATCGTGAGTGAACCTTCGGGGACGCACCCCGGCGGTCGAGCAGACCGGCTGCGCGAGCTGTTGGACGTCGTGCTGGCCGAATCGGCGACCAACCTCAGCGGGATGGCCGATCAGGCGCATGCCTCGCCCTATCACTTCGCGCACCAGGTGCGCCGAGGCGCACATGAGTCGCCGGTCGCTTTGCGTCGCCGGGTTCACCTCGAGCGTGCGGCGTGGCGATTGCGCGGCGGAGCCAGCGTCACCGAGACGGCTTGGGAGGCCGGCTACGAGTCGGTGGAGGGCTTCGCCCGCGCCTACCGTCGCGCCTTCGGCTATCCACCGTCGGAGACGCCGGCTGATCGGCCAAGCAGCACCGTTCACTGGTTGCCGGCGCCGAACGGCATCCACTTTCACGCTCCCAACTCGCTATGGATTGCGGCAGAGCCACGCAAGGACGGCGGCGGAGAGCAGGTAACCGCACTGCTCGCCCACCACGACATTGCCGATATCCGAATCCTGTTGCATCGCGCCCGGCAGCTCGATCCCCAGGATTGGCCACGGGTCCGCCTGCCGGGATTGGTGTTGCTTCAGTGGGCAGGGCCGGAGGAATCGATCGCCGTCCTGATGGAGCGCGCCGTCGCTCAACTCGAGGTGTGGCTGGCCGCCATCGAAGGATGGCAACGCCCGGCTTCGGTGCCGGAACCTATCTCTGACGGCCGCCCGTGCCCGTCTCCCGATGAGCTCCTACAGAGACTAGACCTGGTCGGCCCCCGGTGGTTATCGATGGTTGCCGACGTGGAGCGGCGCGGCGCATGGGGCGATCGTCTGATCGACGCTCTGTGCGACCCACCGGAGAGCTTCGTTCTGGGCAGCATCCTCGCCCACGTGCTGACCTACAACGCCCAGCGCCGTGGCATCACGCGGGCACTGCTGCGCCAGGACGGAGCTTCGCCCGCCGACGACGACGGCGACCCGATCATGTGGTTGCGCGGCGAGACCGGCTGATCGAGGCTCATTCCGTTCCTCCCCGACCGGTTTCGGCGTTACCGCGGCTGCGAACGTCGCTATGCCGACGCAGCCAGCCGCGGTAACACCGAAACCGCCCCGGAACTGACGGAATCACCCGTGTTACCCTCACTCTCGTCTATACCACGAATGTATACGCTTAGTGTATAGTCAAAACGCATGGACACGAGATTGACCTTGCTAGGCCTCGTCGGAGCAGGTTCTGGATACGGGTATGACTTGAAGCATCACTTCGACGAGTGGTTCAAACCTGGCAAGACGTTAGCCTTCGGGCAGGTATATGCCACGCTCGCCCGGCTTTTACGCGACGGCCTGATCACTGCGGCCGGCGCGGAGGTGGGGGCAGGACCGGAACGGAAGCGGTACGAAATAACCGAAGCAGGTAGTGCGGCCGTCTCGGAATGGATGTTCACACCAAACAGCGCGGGCACTGCCCTGCAATCAGAGTTGTTTGCCAAGACGATCATCGCGCTCATGCTGGGCACAGACGCCGAGCGACTGCTCGATATGCAGCGTTCGGCGTACATCGCGCGGATGAGGGAGTTGACACGCCTCAAAGAGGTAGGCGATCTGAAGACAGTGCTGCTCGCCGACCATGCGTTGTTCCACATCGAGGCTGACCTGCGTTGGATCGACCTGACCGCTGCTCGCTTAGGTGAGCTCCGGCAGGAGGTGCGGGCATGAATGAGATCGCTCTCGGTGGGGCGCCCGCTCGCACGTCGGAGCGACGGGTTGTACTGTCCGCACGCGGACTGGAGCACAGCTTCGGGCAAACCCATGCGCTTCGTGGCGTTGACTTGGACATCGCGTCTGGCGAAGTACTAGCCGTGATGGGGCCTTCGGGCTCCGGGAAATCCACACTGCTGCACATCCTCGCCGGAGTCTTCGCGCCCGACTCAGGCACGGTTGAGCGCGAGGGGCAGATCATCAGCGCGCTAGATGAGGCGGAACGCTCGCGTCTGCGGTTGGCCGACTTCGGTTTCGTCTTCCAGTTCGGCCAGCTCCTCCCTGATTTATCTGCCATCGATAACGTCTCTATCCCACTGTTGCTCGCAGGGGTTCCGCGTCGCGAAGCGCTGCGTCGTTCAGAAGAGGAACTCACGGCGCTAGGCCTGAAGGATCATATGCAGAAGCCGCCAGGAGAGATGTCCGGCGGACAGGCGCAGAGAGTTGCTGTCGCCCGGGCTCTGGTCACTCGCCCGAGCGTTCTCTTCGCCGACGAGCCGACAGGGGCACTCGACTCACTCGCTGCGGAGCGGACGATGCGGGCACTCACCAGTTCGGCTCGCGCCGCAGGAGCAAGCGTGGTCATCATCACCCACGATCCACGAACAGCGGCATATGCGGATCGCGAGGTCACCCTGAGAGACGGGAGGATCAGCGCCGGAGTATCCGTGATCGAGGACATGCGATGAGCCAGTTTGCACTGACTCGACTCATCGTCGCAAACAATCGGAGCGCCTGGCGACGCGTGATCGGCATCGCTGCAGGAGTGATGGTCGGAGTAGCGCTTCTCTTGCTCTTGCTAGGAGCGTCCCAAGGCTTCGAAGATCGCAGCCTACGCTCCACCTGGAAGAACCTTATGATGCCCGACAAGGTTCACTTGAGCGTCGACAACGCCGATTTGTCCGACGACGAGGCCGCCGCGGCACTGCTCCTCGACTACTACCTGGACAACGCGATCCAAGGCATCCGCGTCGCGACAACCGAGAGTACCTCGATTCGTATCCCGGGTGCCGAGGTTATGCCCGGCCCGGGAGAGTACCTTGCATCACCAGCACTCGCCCAGCTGATTGACGCCGCACCGGACGGCGTCCTCGCACACCGATACGGCGTAAGGGTCGGCATTATCACCCACGACGGCCTAGAAGGCCCTGATTCCCTGGTGCTGGTGCAGGGCACCACCACCGCTGAGTTGATCGCGGCCGACGCAAACCTCGGCACCACGCCGATGGTGGTTAAAGAGTTCACCGGGGCCGATTACACAAGCCAGGCTTACCGCACCGTCGCACTCATCGGCGCGATCGCCGTGCTGATCCCGGTGTTGTTGTTGATCGCAATCGTCACCGACCTCGGGGCAGCTCAACGCACCGAACGCTTCGCCTCGCTCCGGCTCGTCGGCGCGACCCCGCAGCAGGTCGCGCAGATCGGAGCAATCGAAATCGGGGTCACGACCGCTGTAGGAGCCTTAGTCGGCGTCGGCCTTTACTTCGCACTCATTCCGCTCGCCGCCGTCCTGGAGCTGGGAACCAGCCGGTTCTATCCCTCTGACCTGTTCGTAGGAATACCGATGATCGTCTCGGTCGTCCTTCTCACCATCCTGTGCGCGACGACCGTATCGTGGTGGCGCGTCCGCCATGCAGACATCGGTCCGCTCGGGGCCGCTCGCGAGCAGCAGGAAAAGCGCCCCCAGTTGGTGGCGCTCCTACCGCTGCTCGTTGGGCTGTTCCTGCTCGGCTTCGGGGTGATCCTTCGCCGGCTCGATAGCGGGGATGAGAGAACCACTTCACTCGCGATCGGCGGGTTCGTTCTGACCGCTCTCGGGCTGCTGTGGGCGGGGCCGCTCCTGACCTGGTGGGCCGCACGTGCGGGCCAGAAGAGTGCCCGTACGGCGACGCAGGTTATCGGGTTCAGCCGTACGTCGAAGCACCCCCGCAGCGCATTCCGCGCCGTCGCGGGCATGGTGATTGCGACTTTTGCCGTCACCGTATTCGCCGTGGGGATCACTAGCGTCGCGGGAATCCGGGACGTACCGATTGACGATGAACGGCTCAATCCTTCAACCCTGATCGCACCACTGCAGGCTGGGCTCACTCCGGCGGAGGTTGAGATAAAAGCCGCGGAGCTAGCGTCTCGGCCCGATGTGGAGGCCACTGCCATCGCCTCATTCACGCTGGACGACGATCTCATCCTGAGCGCAAAAGGAGGCTGCAGCGCTTGGCCTCGATCTCGGGAACATCGATACGGAACAGGTATCGGTGAACTTCGACTACATCGTGGATGCCCCGCCTGATGTTCAACCGGCGCCCGACGTCAATATGACCATGCTTGAACCATTCGTGCTCTTCGTACTAACCGACGGCACGCCGGAAGCGATCGAACGCACTCGCACGGCGATCGTCACCAGCGACATAGGGCTGTCCACTTACCCCACCACTCGCACCGACATGGCTGCGGCATCTGCCCTTTCTATGGAGAACCAGTTTGCTGCCCTTGCCTACATCGGCATTCTCGTCGCTGCGGCGCTCTCCACCGTCTCCCTCGGGGTCTCGACCATCGCGGCGCTCTTAAATCGGAAAAGAGTCTTCGGGCTCCTCAGGCTCATGGGCATGCCGCAGCGGACGCTCCGAGGCATTGTGACCTGGGAGACCGCGATCCCTGTTGTCACCGTGCTCATCTTGAGTATCGGGCTGGGTTGGTTCAGTGGGTGGGCAATCGTCCGCGCCATCAGTGAGCGACAAACCAGCTGGCCCTCGTCCGGCTACTATCTCGTGCTCGCAGCTTGTCTGTTACTCGTCTACGTGGCAACGGTCGTTACCAGTCGGGCTGCCAAGACGATAACGGCAAGCACCGTGACCAGATTCGAGTAACCAACCCGGCGGCTCGTTCATCACCGTGTTCGGCAGGTTCCTGCCGCGCGTCTCAGCGTGCCGCAAAGGCCACTTGACCTGCGCAATCATCGGCGCGCACGCCGCTCGCTGACGCTGTGATGCGTTGCGCCGATCACGCCGATCATTTCGTTGCCGTGGTTCTCCTAAATAGGAATCCCCACCATCGCGCCCCCAGAACGCCGTTTTAGTTCTCAATCCGGGTGAGCTTTTCCGGATTGGCCACCTGTCGGACGCCACGGATGAGGCCGTGCGAGGCGAATTCGATGGAAACAACATCGCGACGGCCCGGAAGATGGAACCTGATCGCCGGGCCGCCGTTGATATCGATGACCTCGAAACGCGCCGGTTGATCGGGGAAGTCTCGGGCCGCGCTGGCAAGAATGCCCACCAGGAAACGGACGATGTTCTCGGCGCCGAAGAGGGGGTTGCGGGCGCTGCGCACCTTCCCTCCGCCATCGGACCAGAGGATCGCGTCGCGGTCGAGCATCGCGAGGACGGTGTCGATGTCGCCTGCCTCGATCGCGGTGACGAGTTTCTCGACAGCGGCATGATTGGCCTGGGGTATCGACGCCGCGTCCGGATCAATCTGCAGGCGACGTTCCGCACGGGAAATCATCTGCCTGACGGCAGCCGGCGATTTGTCGAGGATCTCCCCGATCTCCACAGACGACATGTCAAAGGCGCGGTGCAGGATGAGTGCGGCTCGGGCTTCGGGCGCGAGTTGCTCAGCCAGGTGCAGCAGCACCACGGAGAGGAGTTCGCGATTCGCGACGGCATCCTCGGGAAGCCGCTGCGTCGCGACCGGCTCGGGAAGCCAGGGGCCGGGATACTCCTCCCGCGCGGCGGCTTGTCGTCGCGCGCTATCGATCGAGCGGCGCACGCACACCGTCGTCAGCCAAGCCGGCCACGACCGCACAGCGCCCGCCGCCGTGCGCTCCGCACGCACCGCCTCTATCGCCACCTCAGAGACGACATCCTCGGCATGGCCGAAGTCGCCGAGCATCCGGTATGCGATGCCAAGGAGCCGATCGCGTTCCGCATGCCAGGCTGCCGTCGCCGGGGTCGATGCCGTCATCTCACCCACGGTAGTCGTTGGCTGCGCGATCGCGATTTGCGGTGAACCCGATCAAACAATCGGGTGCTTCTCGTCCAGGGGCGGTGTCAGCTCTGTGGCGATCGCGATCCGGTTCCACACGTTGATGGTTGCGATCGCCAGCACCAGGGCGCCCAGTTCACCATCGTCGAAGTGCTGCGCAGCGGTGTCCCAGATCTCGTCTGTCACCGTATCCGGGCCGATCAGTGTCACCGCGTCCGTCAGCGCCAACACCGCGCGCTCTCGGTCGTCGAAGAGAGCTCCCGCATGCTGCCATCCGGCGACAGCGTGCAGTTTGCGCTCCGGGATACCGCTCTTGGCGGCGTCGGTGGCGTGCATGTCGATGCAGTAGCCGCAGCCATTGACGATCGATGCACGCAATTTCAGAAGCTCAAGGAGTTCCTTGTCGACGGACTTGCGCGCGTATCCCTCCATCCCGATCACCGCGGCGTAGCCGAGCTTGTTGGTCTTGCCGATGTTGATGCGCGTCATCTGTTTCTCCCTCCGGCCGCTCTCTGGCGGCGGCCTTCATAGGGATGTCGGACGTCGCGCCAAAAGTGTGACAGCCGGACGCCTCCCACACAGTCCAACGTTTCCGCTCGTCCCGTCGCCCGGTCCCCCAAAATCTTCAGGCTTGCTTACGTTCCGCTGAGTTCGGTGAGTCGGCGTTCGAGTTCTTCGAGCATCTGTTGTTGTTGCTCGTTGAGAACGTCGGCGGTGTACTCAGCGAAGACATCGGCGGCCGCACTGACGTTGGTTGTGGGTGCTGCCGCCGCGAAGTCCTTGATCAAAGCACCGAAGGTGGCCATGAATCTTTCGGCGAATTTCGCAATGTCCTGCTCGCTACTGTGCGGACCGAGCCTGCCGAATCGCGCGGAGATATCCGGAGACGGTCGCGGCGAGTGCGGATCACCTTCAGCTGTTCGTAGAAGCGGGCAATGTGGGCTACCCCGTCATCACCGGCGAGGTGGGCGAGGAGAACGGACTGATCCCTGTCGAACCGCGCGAGCTCCGGCGCCACCTCGGTGGTGGCGAACACAGCCAAGAACGGGGCCAGTTCCGGTGGCAGGTCCGGGGCCGCGTTGTGGTCTCGGAGGCGGGCTATGAGATCGCGCTGCTGGGTGAGGCGGTCGATCTGCGCGGCCAGTTCAGCGTCCAACTCATCCAGAAGTTGCCCTGCGTCATCGCGAGCGTCATCAAGGAGATCCGGCATCCGCTCCAGGGGTACCCCGAGGGAGGCGAGGCGTTTGATTCGCAGCACGCGGATCAGGTCGTGGACGTCGTATTCGCGGTAGCCGTTGCTGCGGCGTTCGGGCTCACAAGACGCCCACCTGGCGGATAGTGCCGCAGCGCCTGGACCGTCACCCCGGCGAGCCGCGCCAGCTCGCCGCTATGGTACCTCGACCACCGCCATCCGCCATCGCCCGCCTGCGCGGTCTGGGACTCCAGACTACGCAGAGAGCGTGAACAGGCCGAGAACCAGGGCCACGAGCCAGACGCTGGAGAGCACCACGGCCGCGACATTCACGCCGGCGTATTCGGTGAGCACAGCTGCGGCGACGATTCCGAGAGGCGGCGCAGCGGTCATGATCGCTCTGTGCGCCCATGATCCGTCCGCGCATCTGCTCAGGGATACGCTCGATCATGAGCACGCCGACGAGGCTTCAAACAGCCCGCTCGCGATACCCAAGACGAAGGCCCCGGCGAACACCATCCACACCGAGGGCAGAGCGGCGATGATCCCGAACCCCACCGGCGCTGCCGATCAGGCCGGTCAGGAACCAGGGCAGGCCGCCTCGCGTGCCGGCGAGGGCGTAAATCGTGCCACCGACGAGCATTCCGGCGGCCAGCGCGCTGAGGACGAAACCAAGCATTCCCGGTCGTCCCTCAAGGGTGAAGTACACCGGCAAGATCAGTCCCTGCAGGGAAGCCAGCACGATCACGGAGACGACGCTGAGAGTCGTGGTGACCACCAAGAAGCGGCTGCGGAACAGCACCCGCCACCCGTCGCGGAGCTGAGCCCACCCACTTCCCGTCGGGGTCATTTCAGCGCCATCGGCCTGGCGAATCGATCCGACGCGGTGCGGGATGAGCATCGTGAGCAGTGCAGCGCCCAATGAGGTCGCAGCCGTGATCCACAACACGGTGGGCCCATCGAACAGCACCATGAGCGTGCCGGCCGCCGCGGGACCAAGCAGCAGCGCGACCGCCCCCAGAGCCTCCCGGATGCCCATGAGCCGCTCGGCGGCGATCCCGCCGTGTCGAACGATCGCCGGGAGCAGCGCTTCCCGGGCAGTCATGCCGGGGATATCGCCCAGAGAACCGACGATGCCGAACAGGATGAACCAGCCCAGGCTCAAGCCGGAGACCATGTCGATGAGAGGGAGCGCTGCGACCGAAGCCGCGGAGACAAGATCGGTGACCACCGACGAGGTGCGACGGTTGATCCGGTCGATCACCACACCCATCAGGAGGCCGGCCAACACCGCGGGCACGGCGGTCGCCGCGGCGACGGCACCTGCTCCAAGCGCGCTGCCGGTGACCTGCAAAACGATCAGCGGAAGTGCGATGCCGGCGATCGAGTTGCCGAGCAAAGACAGCAGATAGGACGCGAGATACGCGATGGGGATGAGTCTCATACCTCTAGTCAGAACTATGACGTAGGGGCGGGGTCAAACGCGGCAGCGTTCCCAGGGATCGGGTCAGTGACCCGGCACCGTCGACGCGTCATCGGTTGTCATCAGGTTCTCCCTGGGTCAGCGTCGAGGCGGCGCTGCTCATACCCGCCTGGTTAGCCATATTTCCGGAAGTGGTCTGCGCGATGGTCTCTGCCACGTCGAGGAATTGGGATCCTTGCTCCAGGTAGCCGAACCAGTGCAGATAGAGCCCGGTGGTGACCCGTTCGACGAAACCCCAGCGCCACACCCTCTCCGGCGAGACACCGCTCAATTCGGCCAGGAGCCGGCAACCAGCGCGCAGCATCTCCACCCCACCGCCCGGGCAAGCACCTTCCTCTTCGGCGAACTCGAGGCATGCGTCGCGCAGCACCACGCCAAGGTCATAGGCCCGCTCTCCGACGAAACCGTCGGGATCGATCAATGCCCAGCCTTCTCCGCGTCGTAAGACGTTGTCGGCGTGCGGATCCCCATGGCAGACAACCTCAGCCTGCTCACTCGCCGCGAGGAAATCGGCATACTCGACGGCCCTTGCCAACGCTTCCGGAGCCGCACCACCGTATCGGGGCCCGAGTTCCGCCAAGATTTCTCGCAATCCCACGGCTTTGGACGCAAAAGGCCGGCCGACGGGGAGCGGCACCGTCCAGGCCCGGCGCAGCAATGGCACGATCACGCGGGCGTGTCCGGCCAGGTCTTTCCGAACGCTCCACAGCGACTCCCCCAGGCGTTCGGTGAGAAGAGCCCCACGCCCGGCATCCCAGCGAAGCATCCGTGCATAGCCGTCGCCGGCAGCCGCGTGGAGCACGGCAGCGGCGACATCTTGGAGACCGGGCTGCTGCACCTTCAGCACCGCAGAGGTTTCGCTCCGTGTGCGCACCTCAATCGGAGGTGGATTCACGCCACCGGGCAGCCATGCCAGCGGGGTCAGTTCCCATTCGGCACAAAGCTCGGGAAGCACCTGTGCGTAGTGCGCAACCTCGGGCCCCAGGTCGCGATCAGACGCAGAACCGCGTCGCTCTGCCTCGAGGATGGCTTCTTGGATCACCTCGTCCGACATGACGCACAGATTAGGCCCTGCGGCGGACGAGACCCCCCTCGGTGGCCCCGGGGCAGCCGGGACCTTTACCGGAAAATCGGCCAATGGCCGATTTTTCGGTGTCTAGCGCCGAGAATCGGCCACTACCCCACCGCTCCGCACATCACCCGGGCAGATTCATCGCAACTCGTCACGAACGGCGGTGACCACGGCACTCATCGTCACCGCCTCCGCACACGGGAACCCGAAAGCGCCGTGTAGCTCGTCGCCCAGAGCCACTCCACTGGCCCTTGGCGGAACCGTCGCAACCAGAGGTGAGCGAAGGACAGCACCAGGGCGGAGATGACGACGAACGCCGCGACGGTGGCCGGCACGCGCCAGGATCCCAACTGGGCGGCGAGTCCGAGGCCCCAACCGTAGAACAGGAACGATCCGATCAGGTTCTGGAGGATGTAGCCGGATAGGGCAACCCGCCCTACCTCCTGAAGCCGAAGGGAGAGCCACGTGGAGGGCGAGGTGCGCAGGCTGATGTGCGCGATGAGCGCAAGCAGGCCCAGCGCGACGACGGGCGCCAGAACGTAGCGACCAAAGAAGAATCCGCCGGTACCACCGAAGACGCCAACCGCCAGATCGACGGGCGCCGCGCAGGCCAGCCCTAGAATCATCAGGCGTGTGCGCAACCTCGCTCCCTCCGGGGAGAAGATCCCCGTGCGTAACAGGTGAGCGCCAAGCAGGAACATCGCGATGCTCATCGCGAAGATCAGGATGGGCTCGGCACGGAACAAAAGGACGTTGTCCAACCGGAATCGCACGAGATCCAGGAAGGAGCCGTTCGCATACGGATAGGCGGTGGCGGGATCCGGGACGTTCATCGGCGCGCCCGAGGACTCTAGCGCGAGCATCGCCCCGGAGAGCAGCGTGATAATCACCACGTGCAGCATTCCGGTCACCCAGATCCAAACCCGCTGAGCGCGTTCGCTGGTCAGCATCAGATACGCCACCACCCCACCCGTGATCGCGTAGCCCATGAGCACGTCGAACTCGACGATGAGGATGAAGTTGATCACGCCGTCAACCAGCAGCAGGGCCGCCCGCCACAGATAAGACCCCGGCCACCGCAGGCCGGCGTTAGCCCTCGATCGCCGCTGAAGCTCCAGTCCAATCCCGAACATGAGCGTGAGCAGCCCCAGGAACTTGCCGTTGGAGACGGTGGTCAGCACCTGCTGTGCTGCTGCGGCGGTAGGTGGAGTACCGGGTGTCACGGGGTCGTCGAGCGAACCCAGCATGCCTCCGACGTGTGTGAAGAGCCAGATATTGGTGGCCAAGGTCCCGATGATGGCGATGCCCCGGGCCAGGTCGAGGCCGGGAATCCGCGAGCTCCGCGGAGACGACGGGGTCGCCGTCGGATCTTGTTTTAGCACGCTCATGCCAACATAAGTTAGCACGATGATGCTATAAAGGGAATATGCCGAAGATCATCGATCGAGCCTCGCGCCGACGCGACGTGATCCACGCCGTGTGGCGCCTCATCCTCAACGGAGGCATGCAGCAGGCCACCTTTCGTGCCATCGCCGACGAGACAGGACTGGCCATCGGCTCGATCCGCCACTATTTCGGCAGCCACGAAGACCTGATCGTGGCGGCGGCGCAGGAGCTCTCGGATCGCGTCGAAGGACGACTTCGCGCCATGGCGGAAAATGCCACAGACAGCGACCGGATCGCCAACGAGGCACTGGAACAGGTCCTCCCCCTCGACGGCGACCGACACGACGAGGCGATTCTCTGGCTCACCGTGCTCACCGAAGCACGTCTGAATCCCGCTCTCGCCGAACCCGCCCGCGAGATGTTCAGCGGCGTCGAGGAGATCGTCCGCCTGGTTTTCGCGCGGATGAACTACGACGCCGACGACATCGAGGTGGAGCGAATGTGCGCACTCCTCGACGGACTCGCCACCCGTGGCGTGCTGCAACCAGATGTTGTTCGTCCCGAACGCATCAGGGCCGTGCTGGAACGGCACCTCGCCAGCTTGTAAATCCAAGCTGCTCTGCGACGCCCCCTCAGACCGGAGTCGGGACACAGTGGCATGGTGGGTCCTCCCGCTAGAACATCCAGAAGTCCGCAACAACATCCCACGTCAGCTTCACGACGAGGATGCCCATGACGACGAGGAACACTCGGCGCACGAAGGCATTGCCGTTCTTTACGGCCATCCGTGCTCCGAAGAAGCCGCCCAGAAGATTGGCGGTGGCCATCAACAGTCCCAGCAAGACCAGCAGTTCTCCATGCACGCCGTAGATCACGATGGCGGCCAAGTTGGTGGCGAGGTTCGCGATCTTGGCATGCACGCTGGCTTGGAGAAACCCGTAGCCGAGCATGGCGACGAGCAGGATCACGAAGAACGATCCGGTACCCGGCCCGAGTATCCCGTCGTAAAAGCCCACGATCAGGCCGATCGCTCCCGAGCGCCACGCCGTGGCGACGTGACTCTCCTGCGTCGGCGCGTGCTGAAGACCTAGGCTCGGCCGCCTGAGGGTGTAGATGCCCACCGCGATGACGGCCACCAGAACGATCGGCTCCAAGACCTCGCGCGGCAGGTACCGAGACACACTGGCTCCACCGCTGGAGCCGGCGTAGGCACCGACGATCAACGGCACGAGCACCACCGCCTGCACCCGGAGCTTCCGGAGATACACCCCCGTCGCCAGCAGTGTCCCCGCGAAGGAGGAGATCTTGTTGGTGCCAAGCACCATAGGCGTCGGCACCTCCTTGGGCAGTCCGATCACCAGCGCGGGAAGCTGGATCAGCCCTCCCCCGCCGACCACCGCATCGACCCATCCCGCGAGCGCGGCGGCGACGAGCAGCATGACGAGGGTCGGGATGTCGACGGGAAGCCAATCCGTAATCAAAGGCGCAACGAGCACTCAGTGAGCATGGTCGCTTGCGGGTGCCTCACGCAACACGACCGCCTGGCGGATCAGTGCGGCCAGACCCCGACGAGCCGCCGCTGCCGTTCGCGGACGCGGCCTTCGATCTGGTGACCAGCAGGCATCCAGCGACGATCTGGTGGGCGGAGATCGCCAGAGTGCCAGCCCGGCGGCATCTACTTCGCACAGCATGTGGGGCCGGCAAGCGTCTTCGAACTGATCGAGTTCTTCCTCGGCCCGCAGCCCGACGCACGGCGAGGACGCCACCCCGATGACGAAGCAGCCGCAGCAGAGGCTGCTGGGCTTGAGATCGTGAACCTGCAGACGGCGAAGCTGCGCATAGAGATCTACGACATCGCCGCCGTGGTGTACCTGCTGCGGAAGGTGATCTGGTGGGTGCCAGGATTCACCGTCGACACGTACTATGACCGGCTTGGTGAACTCTACGAGCTCATCCAGCACGACGGGCCATTCATCGCTCACTCAACCCGCCACCTCATCGAGGCCAGACAGCCACGAGGCTAGGGTGAGGAGGTGGCCTCGCCCGATGCCATTGGTGAGCAGATGATCGACCCTTGACAGCCTGAGAACTGCAGAAACTAGCCGAACAGGGCGCACTAACTTTTGGATCCACGGGGTTCTCAGCCCGGTGTAGTGATGCGCTTCGAGAAGCAGGGCGTGGGGAGCGCTACCCTCCGGCGTCGCTGTTGGGACGCCCAGAGGTACCGATCAGAGCTCATCCGCGCCTGCTCGCATCTCCTCAGCACGGTCAGCCTCGCTTCTTGGACCCGCCCATCAACCGATCGGTTGATTCGGGAATCAACCGCGGATGTGGCTCCTTGGGCGATGTGCTCCCCCGCCCGCCACCGTAGCGTCGAGGCATGACTGCAATAGAAGTGACGAACCTTCACAAAAGGTATGGCGGAAAGATCGCCGTCGACGATGTCTCCTTCGCTGTTGCTGAGGGCGAGATCTTCGGGATCCTGGGTCCCAACGGCGCCGGCAAGACGACGACTGTCGAGTGCGTGGCGGGGCTGCGCAAGCCCGACGGCGGTTCGCTCTCGGTATGTGGCTTGGACCCGATCGCGGACCGGAATGGGGTTCATCAAGTTCTGGGAGTCCAGCTCCAAGAGAGCCAGTTCCCGGACAACATCAAGGTTGCCGAGGCCCTCGATCTCTACAGTGCCTTCTATCACAATCCCGCAGATTGGCACGAGCTGATGGAGATTCTCGGGCTCAGCAACAAGGCCAACACCCGATACGCGCGCCTCTCCGGAGGGCAGAAGCAGCGTCTCTCGATCGCCCTGGCACTTGTGGGGAGCCCGAAGGTGGCGATCCTGGACGAACTCACGACAGGGCTGGACCCGCAGGCTCGGCGCGATACGTGGAGCCTCATCGAGCGCGTCCGCGATGCGGGAATCACGATCCTGCTCGTCACGCACTTCATGGACGAGGCGGAGCGACTGTGCGATCGGATCGCGATGATCGACAGCGGACGAGTGGTTGCGATGGACACGCCAGCGGGCCTCGTGAGAACGACAAGCCCCGAACAGCGGGTGCACTTCCGTCCGATGCAGCCGCTGGAGCGCCGGATCCTCGATGAGCTACCGGAAGTCTCCGGCATCCACATCTCCGGCACCCGATGGACGGTCACCGGCACCGGCCACCTCATGAGCGCCGTCGCCGGAGCCCTCGCGAAGGCCGGGGTGGTGGCGGACGAGCTGCGCGCGGATCAGCGCAGTCTCGAGGACGCATTCGTTGCGTTCACCGGTGGTCCCCTCGATCCCGCCTCCGACCACATGAACGGAGACTAGGCGATGAGAGCCCTGACCAAACTCACCGCAACGGAGACAAAGCTCTTCCTGCGTGATCCCGGCGCGGTCGCGTTTGGAATCCTGTTCCCATCCCTGATCTTGCTCGGGCTCGGCGCGGTCCCAACTCTGCGTGAAGCGTCGCCAGAACTCGGCGGATACCGGTTCGTGGACCTCTGGGCGCCCACCGCACTCGTGTTCAGCATGGTCCTGATCGGTGCTCAGCACGTCCCGATCCTGATCGCTACCTACCGAGAGCGAGGGATCCTGCGCCGATTGTCCACCACCCCCCTCAAACCCGGTTATGTTCTGGCTGCCCAGATGGTGGTGGCATTCGTGTTCGTTGCCATCTCGGCGGTGCTGCTCATCGCCGTAGCATGGACGGTATTCGGGGTGGCTCCACCGGAGCGCCCGTGGACCTTGCCCTCGTCTTCGTGGTCGGCTACGCAGCGGTGCTGGCGATCAGCATGATCTCGGCCGCAGTCGTTCCGACCAGCAGCGCCGCGACGTCTGTGGGCACGATCCTGTTCATGGTGATCATGTTCCTGGGCGGAGCATTCCTGCCGAGAACCATGCTGCCCGATGTCGTCGTGAGGATTGGCGAAGTCGTGCCACCAGGCGTTCAGGCGTTGCTGACCGCATGGACGCCGGATGGTGCAGAGATCACCGCTGGAGGGCTGTCCCTTGCGGCTCAAGTTGCGATAATGGCCGGAATCGCAGCGATGGCTGGGCTCATCGCCGCGAAACTCTTCCGGTGGGAGTAACACGACGATGCAACACGGCAACGAGGTGGCGGCGGATGGCGCGGTGTCCTCGCCGATCGCGGCACGGCCGGCAGGCAAGAGCGGCTGGCGCGGACGGCTGCGCCCGTGGGATCGCGTCCAGCTGTTCGCGCCGTGGCTGCTGCTCGCGTTCTCTGCACTGATCTACTTCTTCTGGGCCGCCGAGTCCGCAGGCCATGTGTGGTGGCCGGAGCGCGTCGCGGTGCTGGGGCTGATCCTCGCCTCCGCGCTCTGGGTCCTGTTCGGGCACACCATTCCCGCTGTGCGCCACGGGCAGCGTCCGGCGCAGACAGCGCTCTACTTCGCTGGCCTCCTTCTCCTTGCGGCGGTGCTCATGGCATACACGGAGGTCCTCCTCGCGTTCGCCATTACCGGGTTCTTCCACGCCTATCTGCTGCGCCCCTGGCAGGCGGGCCTGGTGGGGGTGGCCGCAACCTCGATCCTGCTCAACGGCATGACGATGCGAATCTGGGAGTCCACGAGTGGCAGGACGATCGCGATCTTCCTGCTCGTGGTCACGGTCCAGACTGCCGCGATCGGCGCAGGTCGCCTGATCGCGTCACGCTCCGAGGCGGATGAGAAGAAGCGCGAGGAACTTGTGGCGAGGCTCGAAGAGACCTTGCACGAGAATGCCGGGTTGCACGCGCAGCTGATTGTGCAGGCGCGTGAATCCGGAGCGATCGAGGAACGGCAGCGGCTGGCCCGCGAGATCCATGACACTCTCGCCCAAGGGCTCGCAGGAATCATCACGCAGCTTCAGGCCGCACACGGCTCCGGAAAGGACGCGGAGCTGCATGTGGACAGAGCGT
This sequence comes from Tessaracoccus sp., assembly GCA_041393555.1. Taxonomy (GTDB): domain Bacteria; phylum Actinomycetota; class Actinomycetes; order Propionibacteriales; family Propionibacteriaceae; genus Arachnia. Next base: position 104,612 of record JAWKJW010000009.1, read on the forward strand.
TGGATCTTGCGCGTAGCAGTCTCACCGAGGCGCGGCGTTCGGTTCGCGCACTCGCCCCGGAGGAACTCGGAAACGCGCGCCTCCCAGAAGCTCTCAGGACTCTTACCGGGCGGTGGGCCGAGGAGTCGACGGTTGCCGTGTCCGTGGAGGTGACCGGCGAGCGCATCCCCCTCAGCCCCGCGATCGAAGTGGCGTTGTTCCGCACCGTGCAGGAGGCGTTGACGAACGTCGCCAAGCACGCCGCCGCATCCCGCGTGGGCGTCACCCTGTCCTACGCGGGGCCTGAGGTATTACTCGATGTTCGGGACGACGGCCGGGGCTTCGGTGCAGACGACGGCGATGGCTTCGGCCTCACAAGCATGCGCCAGCGCGTTCGGGGCGTCGGTGGCCAGGTGGTGGTGCAGAGCGCCGTCGGGAATGGTACCTCCGTGAGCGCGAGGGTTCCGGCGATCGTTCCGGGCACGGGCGGCGCGGGGGATGGCTCCCACTCCCTCGCCACGAACCAGGGCGCGCAGGAGGACGATCGATGATCCGGCTCGTGATTGTGGACGACCATCCGATCGTGCGCGGAGGAATCCGAGACACGCTCGACGGGACCGATGACATCATGGTGGTGGCCGAGGCCGGAAATGGAGCAGACGGCGTCGAGCAGGCGATCCGGGTCGACGCCGATGTGGTGCTGATGGATCTTCGGATGCCCGTGATGGACGGGGTTTCGGCGACGGCTGCGCTGCAGGAAAAGGCTCCGGGGGTTCGCGTCCTGATCCTCACCACCTTCGACTCGGAAAGCGATGTATTGCCCGCGATCGAGGCTGGCGCGACGGGCTATCTGTTGAAGGACGCGCTGCCGGAGGAGTTGAAGCATGCGGTGCGTGCCGCCGCATCGGGAGAGTCTGTGCTTGCGCCGTCCGTGACGCAGCAGCTCATGGGCCAGGTCCGGCGCCCCGCGGGAGGGGTGCTGACGGATCGCGAACTCGAGGTGTTACAGTTGGTGGCCAACGGCAACTCGAATCGGGACGCCGCCGCCGTGCTGTTCATCGGCGAGGCGAGCATCAAGACACACCTGCAGCACGTCTACGACAAGCTCGGAGTGCGTGATCGAGCCTCAGCGGTGGCCGAGGGATACCGCCGGGGCCTGCTCACGTGATTGTGGCGGACACGCGGGCTCACATCTCAGCGCCGCTTCCCTGGGGCACCGTTCAGGAAAACGTCCCACCGTTCAGGCGTCAGATACGGCCTTATGCCGAACATGTTAGGACTCCACCCAAGGATTGAGAAGCCGCACTCCGGCCCCTTGGAAGTCCATCACGTTTCGAGTGACCAACACGAGGTCGTGGACCGTTGCGGTGGCCGCGATCAGGGCATCCATCTCGGGCATCGGATCGGGAACATGTAACCCTGTGGCAACGACCGCCACCGACTCGTCGACACCGAGGATCCGTCCAGCGAACATCGGTTTGAGATCTTCCTCCAGCCATACCCGGAGAGGGTTGGCGCCGGCGGGATCACGGCGTTCTTTCAGTCTGATGCCCCGCTCCAACTCGAGGATGGAGATGACGCTGAGCGCAAGATCACCGACCGCCTGCCCACTCAGCCACGACATCAGTTCCAGCGATCGCTTGGCGCGCGCGTCACTCACGACATTGGTGTCGAGGAGGTACCTCACAGATCGAGCTCTCGCGGAGCCTCCAGCCGACGCGGGGGCAGCTCAAGCTCGACATCCTCAGTGCCGCGTGACCACAGCCGATCCCCCACCAGCTCGCGGACACCGGACAGCCGCTCGAACTCCTCGGCCGTCATAAGCACATGCGAGGGCCGACCATGGTCGGTGATCGTGACAGGCCCGCGCTCTGCAGCCCGCTTAGCTGCGGAGACATCTCGATTGAACTCACGGCTCGTGATGGTGATCGACATCACACCTCCAGACCTTATACCTACTGTAGGTATTGTATGCGCGATGTGTCAGCGTCAGACACCAATGGCACCATCCGTCGTACTGGCGGGGGGCCGCGACCTAAAACAGGCCTCCACTGACACCAGCCACCATGCCTCGCCTCCTCTGGACCCCCTGGGGATATACCGCCAGAATGTCGCTATGCGAGACCCCGGTCGTTATCCAACCAGCCCAGATGAGGACAATTAGAACCGAGCACTGGTCGATGAACTCAGACGCACTAAGAAAGGCGCAACGAGCACGCAGTGAGCATGGTCGCTTGAGGGTGGCTCGCGCAACACGACCGCCTGGCGGATAAGTACGGCCAGAAGTGGACTCCAGCGTTCTCAGTCTTGCGACATGCCGATCGCCACACCTTTTCCGTCGCCGAGCGTCATCAGCAGCCTCTGCGCTAAAGACGTCGACAGTGCCGGAACTGGCCTTGCGGTGGTGGCGTCAAGGGCGAATGGGCACGGACTCTGGTCAGGCAATTTCGAGGCTCCGTCGTCGGGCAATTCGCCCTAATATGCAGCGTGATGGAGGGCCTTGCAACAAGCGGGGATATGCCTTATATGCCGGATACAGCAGGGGTTTCGTAGCCTTAGGATTTCGCCTGTTCAGCGGGACACAGGGAGCAGTTCGCAGTTCCTGTTTGGCAGAGGCGTACCAACCGCGCGCGGTCGACGGATTGAGCCCGAGAATCGTCGCGGCCTCCTTTGACAGTGAACCCCTCCCAATTGATCAGCTTAACCAGTTCCCCTGCTCCGGATCGAGGCGTTCGGACGGCGTCACGCCGCACCACCAAGGCGTCCCTTTCCGACGGCGTCACCGACCGGTTCAGATGGCCGCGGAGCTTGCTGGCGAGGGCAACACGACGTCGCCCACTGCGTCGGTGGTTGGCCAACACGTTGCGCGCGATACCGAACAACCACATCCGATCTCCGCCTGGCGTCGCGCGGCGCGGACTCACGGCGCCTCCAAGCCTGCAGCATGGTCTCGGCCAGAGATCGGCCGCATCGTCGCGTGGCTCGACTCGGCGCTCGAAATAGGCGAGCAGGTCGGCTCCGTCTTTACGCAGCGCTGCTCTCAGTTCCGGTGGCTCACTGGCCGCATTCCGTGCCGACTCCGGCCCCCGCGATGGCATCCTGAGGCAGCCCGCGCTCGTCGTGAGGTGCTGCTCCAGGTCGTCGAAGAACTGTTGATAAACACCGAAGCGCGACTTGTCGTCGTCGGAGGCCGTTTGCCAGTCCTCCTCATTGAGCGTCCCATCCCCGGCACCACAGGTGCTTCGGCTGCGAGCCGCTCGTGAATCGTCGAGAAGTCGTAGGAGGTTGCGAACGATTCAGCGACGTGCAGGGCCTCGGCCTGGACCGTATCCGGGATGCGGTGGCCGCTCGTGGTGAACTCGTTTGCGGTGTGGAAGTCGAAGCTCGAGGTGCAACTGCTCCCGTCACCAGCTGTCCAGTTGTAGAGCGCGGGGAAGGTACCGTTCGCGGCGGCCACCGTGATCCCACCGCTCGCGATCAGCTCGCCCGCCAGCACCCCTGGAGGTCAGGCCGAGCCTGCGGCGGCGGTGTTGCTTCTCTTCAGTGGATGCCACCATCTCCAGGATGTCTGCCCGCAGCGCCTCAGTTTTCCGCGTCGTGGGCGGTGCGCTGAGCTCCAGACGTTCGTCGAGATCCATCGTCGTTCCTTTCGTCTTGCACCCAGTACTTGTCCGGCCGCGCAACATTTGTCCGGGCCTGAACCCAGGAACTTCGATCCTCTCCTCATATTGAAGCGGCCGACTCAGCGCCGTACGAACCTAACAACACAACCCAGTTACACCGATAAGTTGACAGACCCCCGAATCAAGGCAGAGTTGACATTGACGCGAGAGGAGGTAAATGCCTCTCATGACAAAGGTCGGAAGAGTCGATCCAGATACTGGTCGATGGCAGCGAGAGCGGCGCGCGGTTCGATGACGTTGAGGTCGAGAAGCGGGGCGAGACCGGTCAGCGCAAGTATGAGGTCCGTTTCGATGATCGGGTCGCAGTCTGGACGGATCTGTCCGTTGCTAATCGCCTGCCGGATAAGGCGTTCGACCATTGCGCGCCCATCGCGAAGCCCGAGGCTGACCTGCTCTCTCAGCGATGGGTCGTGCATGGCTTCGAGCACATAAGCCACGTTCATGCGACTGGTGGCACGAGAGTCGGATCGGAGCGGAAGCATCTCCATGAGTACGAGTCGCAGCACGTCGCGAGGGTGCGGAGGCTCGCCGAGCGATCTCAGGCCTCGTCTGACTCGATGGGCGGTCTGCTCCGAGGCGAACTCCATCGCAAAGGCCAGCATCTCGGCGCGGGACGAGAAGTAGTGCTGTAGCTGTCCCAGGGAAACTCCCGCCTCGCGGGCGACTTCACGCATGGTCGCTTTCACCCAGCCCTGCTGGTCAACGACCCGCCACAGCGCGTGAGCGATCGACTCGCGTCGCTCGTGGTGATCAACCTGCTTCGGCACCTGAACCCCTCCTTTTCCAATACACATGACATAATACAGCTGACCCACTATTCCCGCGAGTTGGAGTGACGATGACCGAGCAGGAGCCGCACCTCAGGTTTTTCGACCCCGCCGCCATCGTGTTCGACACAGAGACGACGATCGCCCTGATCGCCGATATGCGGATTCGGAAGGCGATTGAGCAGGGCGAGTTCGACAACCTTCCGGGAAGCGGCAAGCCACTCGATCTGCCTAGAGACCATGACCCCGACTGGTGGATTAACAACCTCATGAAACGTGAGGGGCTCGTGATGCTGCCGCCGTCCATCCAGCTCCGCAAGGATGATGCTGCACTGGACGGGGAGCTCGACCAGCTCCCGAACGAGGAGGCGGTGCGCTACGAGGTCGAGAAGTTCAACGAGCGGGTGATCTGGGCCCGCTACCAACTGCCAGCCGGACCGCCTCTGATCACCATGCCGCGTGACGTCGAGGCCGCCGTCGCCGCGTGGGCTGATCGCAAAGCCGCCCGAGCCGAGGAAGCTCGTCAGAAGGCCGCCGAAGAAGCTCGCGCACAGGAGGAAGCGAGAATGAATGACCGCAATCGCAGAGGATTCTTCCGTAGACGCACCCGTCGGCAGTCGCCTCACCTCCCCGAGATGTGACTGACATTCAGTCCAGCGTGGATCGAGGTGATTGCTTGGAGCGGCAGGACGCCGTTCCCTGAGGCCGCGAGCTGTTGATCAGCGTCAGGCCGTGGCCTGGATTTGTGACCCACCCCAGGAGCATGTCCGTCGGCATGGGAGACTTCCATGCATCCGACCCCGACCGCCGAGACTTCAAGCATGCCGAGGGCGACTGCGCATATCTGTTGCTCCATCTCCTCCGTGAGAACAGGCCTCTCGCTGCGCCAGCATGCCCGTCTTCCACACCATGGGCGCGGCCGTGTCCGCGGATCAACGAGCTACCCCGTGCACCAGGCCAGAACCCGTGTATTTCCGGGCATTCTGACTTTTTGTTTATACATCGAACCTGTGTCAACCCGTCGTGAAAACGCACCGCTCGGGAGCAAAAAAATTGCCCGAGCGGCGTCCGCGTGCGTCAGCTTCTTACGGGGCGAGCGATCGTACGGCCGACTACTCCGGCCTTGACTTCTCGCGCGTTCCCGGTTGACGTGGACCGGGTCAGTAACCCCAAATAGATTCGGAACTGCGGACGCGCCGTCTCGCGCGCATGATTATCTCGCCCCAAGAGTCCGATTCCGCCCACTCAGGAGCAAGGGGCGGCGAGTAGGACTTCGCGCCGGGTATATCAGTCGTTCCGATCTTCCCTCTAGTCATCACGATCCTATGGTTGCGATGTTCCAAACTCAATGAGGCATAACCCATTCAGAGGAGATCACATCAAGCAATAGCGACGAGGACCGGCACATATCGGCGACCAGCTCGGGGTCCACCCCGAGGCGTTGCGGACCTGGGTGAAGCAGGCCGACACCGACAAGGGCCTGCGCCCCGATGTGACGACCGCGGACACGGCCCGGATCGCCGACCAGGAACGTGAGTCCGCGAACTGTGGCGCGCGAACCAGATCCTGAAATCCGCGTCGGCTTTCTTCGCAGCAGAGCTCGACCGCCCGTCCCGGTAGCGCAGCGTGTCGCATTCGTCGACACGCACAGCCACGACCACGGGGTCGAGCCGATCTGCAGCTGAAGCGGTGGAGCCTGGACCGGCTCCCCGCGATCGGCAACAGGCCGCCAGCACGCTACCTAGCCTCGGATGCTCTGATCGCGTTCCTCACCGACCGCTGACACACCCACAGTTATGCCGACCGGAAATCGCCACCAACACCGAGACCCAGCGCCCGCCCGCAAGCCGGTCGGCATAGCCGCTCACTCCACATAACGTCGCTTATGCGAACTTCCACATAAGCGCCGTTCTCGGCAATCTGGCCGGCCTGCGGCTCGACGCGGAATGGAGCGCCTACCGGCGTCCCTTGTCGGCGCACCTCATCACCGGTTTCGCATCTTCATCGTTGCCCGTTCCCACGGCCCTGTTCCGCACGCCACTGGCCACGGACCCCTCACGCGGCGGAGAGAGCCTGGAACAGGTCAAAGCACGCCACGGCACGATCGCACTGAGCCACCAGATCATCGACCTGGCCCTCCGCGGCCCAAGTGGCTCCCCGAACAGCTCCGACGGGTCGGGGACGCTGGGGACGCTACGCCGACGCCATCGCCCGATGGGAACACATCACCAGACGAGAAGCCCCCGCCCCAGCACTCCTGAACGAGACTGCCGGGCCGCGACCTGCACCCAAGTTCGTGGAATGGATCACGGGCCTCCCCGAAGGATGGGTCGCCAGCCCTGCGCACGGCCTGACCGGAAACCAACAGATCAGCGCCCTAGGTGACGGTGTGCTCCCGCTCCAAGCCGCCATTACACTCCGAGCCCACCGCGAGTGACAGGGAGCCTGATTCCGCTAGAAGTAGTCACCCATCAGCCTGGCTCGTCCGTCGCCTGACGATACTGGCTGGGTGACATGCCGTGGAAGCTGCGGAAGGCGTTGGTGAAGCTCTGGAGGTGCGTGTAGCCGAGCTGCCTGGCGGCGCTCGTCGCTAATGCACCTTCGCTAAGCAGGTCGCGGGCCAGGCGCATCCGCGCGACGTGTCGCCAACGCTGGAACGACATCCCCGTTTCGCGTCGGAAGGCCATGAGGACATCCTGTGGCACACGATCGTCGGAGGTGATGCGCATGGTCCGCAAGAAGTCGCGAGCGAGTGCGCGTGCGGTGGGGTCGGTGGGCATATGAACGACCTGCGTCCGTAGCTGGCCGAGCTGGTCGCGAAAGACGCCGAGGCTACCCTGCTGGTGGTCGTGTCCGGGCCGGAGGAGCGAGTTCACACTGACGGCGCACCAGAGTAGGTAGTCGTCCCAGTGCGGACCGAAGTGCAAGGAGAAAGGCTGGTTGAGCTGCAGCTCGCTCGGGGTGGGCATGGCGAGGGCGAACGAGATGGTGCCGGCTGCAGCGGTGTGGCCGTGCTCCTGCCCGGCGGGTGTCCAGAGCGCGTCGCCCCGCGCCAACCGGTGCGACCGTCCTTCGATGGTGCTCTCGCGCGTGCCGCGGTAGAGCCAACTGAGCAGATGGAAGTCGTGGGTGTGGTGAGGCGCGCGCTCTGCGGGAAGGGCGAGGTTCAAGGCCTCGTCCGCTAGCGGCTCCTGTGCCGCGTCCGTGATCGAGTGCATCAGCCTTGTTGTCTGGGGGCGTGCCGTGCTGCCCTCCGCGGCATGCTTGCCCGCATGGGCGGAGAACTCCCGTGGGGAGCTGCCTTGGTGCTCGCGAAAAGCTCTGGTGAAGCTGGTTCGGTCGGTGAAGCCCACCCTGGCGGCGGCGTACCCGACGCTGCTCCCTTCCGCGAGCAGCGCGGCAGCGGCGGCGATGCGGCGGCGGGAGCGCCATTGGGCGAAGGTCAGGCCGGTCTCGCCGATGAACTGTCGTTGTAGCGTCCGTTCACCGCATGCGACGTGGGCGGCCCAGTCCTGCACCGTGGACGAGTCAGACGGGTCGATCAACAGCAGTCGAGCGACTGTCAAGGCTTCGGTCGATGACGGCATCGGCAGTGCGGCAGCGGTGGCGCTGCGTTCCGGTCGGGTGTGGTCGTTGGGCAATGAACCAATGGCGTCCAGGGCATCAGGCGGCGCGTATCTGGTCGCGGAGTGTCCGCTAAGGATCTGGCTGTAGTGCCCGATTAGCCGGTCCTGCCAGGCAGGCGTCACCTCGAAGCGTAGTGGGCGATCGGCTCCGTCGGCGGGTACGTCATCGTGCGCGACGAACAACGGGAACGCGACGCCTCCGGCTTCGGTTCGCATCCGCCGTGGAAGCGAGTGTGGCAACCAAACCCCCTGACCACTACCGAGTCGAATCGGCTCGCGGTCTTCGAACTCGACGTGTGCGACACCGGTCCGCACCCAGAACATCATGTTCGTGTTCGCGCGGTAGTCCGGTCCGGTGCTCGCCTCCGGGATCGGAGGAGGGTCGGCGACTACGTTCTCCACGGGCTACCCCTCGGCCGGATCGGCACTAACAGTCTGACGTTCTATGCAACCTATCATGAGTGAGGGTTACCTAACCTTATCAGGAGGCCCTACTCGCCGCTCCGGCACACGTGGGCACAACCTTCACGTCGAACCATCAGAAAGGGCCGACCTCAGCATGCCGAAGACCCCACGTCCACTGAGCATCCATCCCGTCAGCTTGCGCGAGCTGGAGGTAGCCAGAGTCGCCGACGTAACGCCGGGGATGCGGCGCGTGACCTTGACCGGGGCTCAGCTCGGCGCGTTCACCTCGGCGAATGGACTGGAGCAACCGGAGTTCACATCACAAGGTTTCGATGACTCGTTCCGGTTCTACTTCGCCTATCCGGGCGAAGAAGAACCGGTTCTGCCGACGCAGACGGCTGGGTTGCTGGAGCAGCCGAAGGAGCGACGACCACTGTTCAAGGTTTACACAGTGCGTCGCTACGACCCGCACACCCGGGAACTGGTCGTAGATTTCGTCAAACATGGTGTTGGTGTCGCAACCACCTGGGCGGAACGGGCGAAACCCGGTGACCGGATCCACATCGCGGGGCCGTCGGCTTCCCGCGGGAGACCCATCGGATTTGACTGGTGGCTAGTCGCCGGTGATGAAACAGCTCTGCCGGCGATCGCCCGAATGTTGGAAGAGGCTCCAGAAGACCTGAGAGCCCAGGTATTCATCGAAATCGCCGACGATTCTCACCGCATCTCGCTCCCCGAGTTTGTCGACAGACGTGACTTAGCCGGGGTCGAACTGACCTGGCTGTCTCGCGCCGGTGCTCCGCCGGTGACCGGTTCTCGCCTGCTGGAGGCGGTACGCGGTGCCGACTGGTGGGACGGGGAGACTTTCGCGTGGATCGCGGCTGAACGGTCCGTTGTCCAGAACCTACGCCGTCACCTGATCGAGGAACGCAGTCTGGACAAGAGCGCGATCGACTTCACTGGCTATTGGAAGCATACCGAGGTCGTCGCGCTCGACACGGATGCGGCGGTGCCCGACCCGGAGAAGAACACGCCGGCATTCGAGAAGTTCCACGATCTGATCGAACTGGTCCCGCCGCTCGCGATCCGGGTCGCGGCGGGCCTCCGGATAGGGGAGCACATCTCGCGCGGTATCACCACCGTCCCCGAGCTGGCGAGAACGACCGGCAGCAATGAACGGGCGCTAGGCAAGCTCCTGCGCTACTTGCAGACCATCGATCTGCTCGATCAAGGCGAGCCTGGCCGGTATGCGTTGACCGAAGTCGGTGAGTTCCTCGCGATGGAGATCTGGAACGAGTACCTCGATCCCGACGGCGTCGACGGGCTACGGGAGGCGGGCATTTTCGGACTGGCCGAGTCGATCCGCACCGGCCGAAGTGCCTACGCCGCAGTGACGGGCCGTGAGTTCGCGCAGGTCCGCGCCGAACAGGCGCACGAGGACGCCTTCCTCACCAAGATCGCACCCTTCCAAGCCTACGTCGCCGCACCGATCGCCAACTCTGACCTTCTCAAGGACGTCGAGCACTTGGTCATCCACTCCCCAGGTGCGGGGTCCCAAGCGCGGGAGTTCATCGCCCTCCACTCCGACCTGACCATCACCATCTGCGCGCTGCCGGCTCAGGCGGACTGGCTGCGTCGCGACCTGCCGGAATCCGTCCCAGATGAACAGCAGCGTTCGCGCATCAGCGTGGTTGAACAGTCGATCTTCGAGCCGACACCGGCGGCGGATGCGGTGTTCGTTATTCGCGCGCTGGGCGGTCTACCGGACGCCGACGCCACCCACGCGCTGCGCCGGATGGCCGAGAATCTGCCGGCCGGAGGCCGAGTCCTCATGATCGAGGACACCTTCGACCTCGATCATCTGGACGACCACGACGGCGAAGCCGATCTGCTCGCGCTCACCCGTGACGGCACTGGCCTGCGCACGACAGCCGAGCTTGACGCGGTCATCGAGGGTGCCGGACTCGCCCGCGTCACGACCCACTCCGTCGGCTGGGGCACGCCCGTCTACGAGCTGGTTCCGACCGAAGCCTGACAACCCACACAAGAACAGAGGAAAGAGGCACCATGACCCCCTTGAAGCGACGGCTGTCGGCTAGCGTCGCGGCGCTGCTCGGCGCTGTACTCATCCTGACCGCTTGCGGCAGCAACAGTGACAGCGTGGACCCCGGAGACACCGCTAGGTTTCCTTGGTGTCTAGAACTCGTGGATTTGTCTTGGGTTTTCAGGCGGCGTTTCCGAGGCGGGCTTGGTCTGTGTAGGCGTGGATGTGGCGCTCGATGGTGGTCAGGGCGTGGCGTAGCTCGGGGGGTGCGGGTGGCTGGTCGGCTGCGATCAGTGGTCGTAGGAGCCGGTCGTGGACTTTGGTGTAGAAGATCGCGATCCGCAGGCCGTCGGGGGTGAGGTCGTAGGTGTTGGTGCCGTCTCGGCGTTTGATCAGGCCGTTGGAGCGGAGACGGGCAAGGTCGTAGCTCATCTGGTTGGTTGTGTACTCGTCCGCGTTGACGCCGAGCAGATGGGACACCTGGGCTCGTAGGCTCCGGTTGGTGAATCCGAGGGCGTTCAAACCGATGCAGAGGGCGCCGAGGCAGGGCCATGACCCGAGGATCTCCAGACCATGGCGCAGGCAGACCTCCTGCCATCGTCGGTGACGTTGGACTGGAAACCCGCTCAAGGCTGGGCTCGCAAGGACACAACCCTGCCCGACACGTTCAGTATCGAGCAGGCGAGTGTTGACGGCACGTGCTTTGTCCTGCAATTCGGTCAGGTTGGGCAGCCGTCGGTGACATTGCAAGTCGTTGGGTGCGTTGATGACGGTCTCGATCCGCAGCGCCCGCCCGTCTTTGAGGTACTGCTTGATCCGGGAGTGCTTGAAGAACGCGTTGATGGTGACATCGGTATCCCGGCTGACAATCGCTGTCTTCGGGGTCCGGTCGTTCTTAATCGGACGACCCCTATGGCGGGGGCCGTGGAAGATCAACTCCACCGTGTCGGGCCGTCCGATATCAAGGTTGTCAGCAACGAGCGCTTCGAAGAACGACCTGGCGCGTCGGGGCGCACGTCGAACACGATCGTGCGGGATGCCTCGACCTGTATCAGCAGCTCCACCAATGGCGCCCGCGACCCGATCAGCATCGGTTAGTGGCAGCGGCGGATACTCATCCAACGGTCGAAGAAGCCGGTGATCGTGTCCGGGGCGAGCCGATCACAGATATCCTGGAGCGCTGCGGGATCGGCGCAGCTGGCGAACCCGTTGGACAACTCAGTGAACGATCCCCGCCTTCGTGGCTTGGCGTTTGGCCCACTCGTGGCCGTTGACCCATACCTTGACCGGATAAAGGGAAGTACGCGCCTGTGATGAAACCCGGCCCGAAGTCGGTATCCCAGGTAGAAGTAATAGCCAGGTCACCCGACGATCAGCCTTGGAGAACGAGAACCACGGGATACCGTTGTGGCCCTCACGCCGGTTCGATGACCACACGTTCTGGAACTCTTGCGCGATACCGATCGCCAGCCCACGCCAGTTCCCGGTCTTGGCTGCGCGACGATATGACGCCGCATCACGTCGATCTTGCGGTCGTGCTTCCCGAACCGCACCACGAACATGGCTCGCTTCAGCAGGCGCGCGGTGACCGCTCGGCGGAACCGGGTACCCATCTTCTCCGGATCGCTGGAGACGGGATCGGCGAAAGCCCGAAGATGCTGGGTCATGGAGCAACACCACCTGCCCGCCGACCTGCAAGTTCGGCACGTATCCCGAATCAGATACCCCGATCCGACACTCCACGTCAAAACGACGCCCGTCCAGCAGATGTTGACTGTCACGCTACCCATACCCCCAGCATGAGCCATGCACCCACCCGCCAGGTTAGCCCCGGCTCGGCGTGTCGGGTAAAGCCTCATTGGGGAAAACCTTCGGTTATTGACCGCGTGGGGGCTGCTGGCTGGGAGAATCCAGGGTATGCCTGGTCGTGATGTGCAGCAGCCGAGTTTCAGCTGGATGTGGAGTACGGGAACCGTCGTCGTCGGACCCGGCGGGATGAGGTTCTTGGCGATGATGGATCAGGTGATCCCGTGGGATGAGTGGACTGGGTTGATCGTGCCGTTCCTATCCCACGACCGGGCGTAGGGGTCGGCAGCCGGTCCCGGTGGAAACGATGTTGCGGATGTACTTGCTGCAGGTGTGGTTCTCTTTGTCGGATGAGGGCACCGAGGACGCGATCTACGACTCGTACGCGTTCCCGTTCTGGGGCTCAGCTTCACCACCGCCCAGGTCCCGGACGCGACCACGTTATATTACATTTCCGGCACTTGATCGAAGCCCACGACCTGGGACGAGAGTTCCTGGACGCCCAAACCCGCTTCTTCGAGTCCAACGGGTGGATTATGCGCGGCGGGTCGGTGATCGACGCGACGATCATCAAAGCTCCCAGCTCGGCGAAAAACGTTGCCGGGGCGCGGGACCCGCAAATGCACCAGACGGCCGGGGAACCAGTGGTACTTGGGACAAGCGCACACCGGCGTCGACGCCGGAACGGATACGTGCACACCGTCACGGTGACGGCCGCGAATGCTGGCGACATCACGCAGGCGGCGAACCTGATGCGCCCGGACGACGAGGTCAGGTACGCCGATTCCGGGTACCAGGGCGTGCACAAGCGACCCGGGATCACCGGTGACCCCGACTTGGCGAAGATCCAGTGGCGGGTCGCGGCACGTAAGTCGATGTTGAAAGCGATGCCCGCGTTTGACCAGCACCTGGAGTCCAGGAAGGCGTCGGTGCGGGCGAGTCGAACACCCGTACCTGATCGTCAAACGGCTGACAGGTTCACCAAGACCCGGTACCGCGGGCTGGCCAAGAACAGCAATCTCCAGCTACATGTGCTGTTCAGCGGCGCGAACCTGCTGATGCATGCGAGCGGTCGGATAACCGAGGTGCCTGGGCGGTAGCCTCCGTCCGGGCCGAACGGTCTGCGAGCCAGGTCACCGGCCAAAGCCGGCGGTATCAGCATGATTCAACGCTGACCGATCGAGTGACATCGCACCCCTGCACCGACGTTGCCGTTAGATCAGCGCGCTTCCTAGCGAGACGCGGATGTTCGAGGCCGATAATGGCACCATCGAGATCCCCGTCGATCCGCAGCGAATCGCGGCGCAGGTAACGCCGTCGGGCCGATCCACGAACCTGGGTATTGAGCCGGTTGGAGTCACCGCGCTTCCCTTCTTCAGCGACACCAGGCCAGACGTCGTGGTTTACCGAGACGAGACCCGCGGCATACAAGGCCGCCACGGCGGCGGGGCAGACGTGGACTTCAAGGGCGCTGCGCTGAAACCCGGATCTCATCGTGATCACGGTCCACCAGGCGGCCTATGAAAGAACGTGGCACCGGTCGAGGAGCGGTATCCAGTCGATTGCCCCCACCGTGTTCTTAGCGAACGCTGGGGACGGGAGAACAGTAGATGCCCGAATCGCGGACGCTGTCGGCAGGAGCGACGTGTACGAGCCGATGCGTCAGGGGTATGACGCGCTCCTCGCCGAGATGAAGGAGGAGTTTGCTTCGGAGGTCGAATCACTGTCATTCGTGCAGTTGAGCCGATGGGCGAACACTCGGCAGAACAGGTGATCATGCAGCCCCATGGAAGAGTTCGTTGATGTCGGATTTGAGTTCGGTGAGTGCCCTGAGATCTTCTGCAGGAAATGTCGATGGAGCAGTTGAGCGAACTCGGCGAGTACGACGTAATCATCTACCCGGTGGGACCCGACGGGGAACCAACCGAAGACTTCCTCCCCGTCATTGAGTCCAATGTGTGGAAGTCCCTCCCAGGTGATGGAAGGACGTGCGCGGGGTGAAGATCCGACCACTTTGATTAGCTACAAGGGGCGGGAGATCATGCTCACCTCGTTGAGCGAAGGTCTGCGTGGTTTGCCTGACTGATCACGGGCGGCCAAAGGTAATGACGCTCACGGACGTTCCGGGAGGCCCGACGACTCACACTGTTGAGTCGTCGGGCCCGGCGACCGCCCGCTTCGCACTGGCTCATCGGCGGACGGCGGGGCTTGTTGTGGCACTCGCGCTACTGCTCATCGTGGCGGTGCTCAGTGTGATGATCGGGTCGAAGTCGATTCCACCGGCGGTGATCTGGGACGCGCTGTTCGACCCGGCGAATGACCCCGATCATTTTTCGATCCGCGACTACCGGCTACCCCGCACCGTCGTCGGCCTCGTGGTTGGCGCCGCGATCGGATTGTCCGGCGCGCTGATCAGGCGCTCACCCGCAATCCACTCGCCGAGCCGGGAATCCTCGGAGTCCATGCGGGTGCGGCGTTCGTGCAGCGGTCGCGGTCGGCCTGCTCGAGATCACCAGCATCGGGGGCTACATATGGTTTGCGTTCGGCGGTGCGCTGATCGTGACCATGATGGTGCTGCTGCTCGGTACCACTAGGCAAGGCCAGTCTGCGGCGATCATGGTCTTGGCCGGCGTCTCGGTGGGCGCGGTCTTCAGCGGAGCGACCTCAGCGCTCACACTCATCGACCCCCTGGCCTTCGACCAGATGCGCAGCTGGCACGCTGGTTCCATCGTCGGCCGACCCCTAGACATCTTGTGGCCGATCTTGCCCTTCTTCGTACTCGCGCTGGTCCTCGCCCTCGCGGTCTCCGGACCAATGAACGCGATGGCCTTGGGCGACGAGCTTGCCGTCGCGCAGGGTGTCCGCCTCGCCCGCACACGCATCCTGGCGGTTACCGCGTTGACCCTGCTGGCCGGTGGTGCGACCGCAGTCGCCGGCCCGATCGGGTTCGTCGGACTGATGGTGCCGCATGTAGCCCGGTGGATCGTCGGTCCAGACCAGCGATGGATCTTCGCCTACAGCATCCTGCTGGCGCCGAGTGTGCTGCTGGCCTCCGACATCCTCGGCCGCATCATCATGCACCCGAGCGAGATTCCCGTGGGCGTCGTCACCGCTTTCGTCGGCGCACCGATCCTCATCGTCCTCGTGCGCAGAAAGAAGGCGAGCGGCCTGTGACTGTGGACTCGCAAGCACGGCCTACGAGGGGCCGGGTGGACTTCGGACGCCGAACGCTGGTGATCCGGCGTGCCTGGATGGGTTTGCGTGTCGATCTGCGCAGCGTTGCGGTCTGCCTTACTCTGGCCCTCATTGCGATTGCGATCGGACTGCTCGCTCTCGCAACTGGCTCGTACCAGCTCAGCCTGGATCAAGTGCTCTCGGCGCTGACCGGTGGGGCGTCAGGGATCGAGCGGGACATCGTGGTCGAATGGCGGCTGCCGCGGGTGGTGGCGGCACTAGCGTTTGGTGCGGCACTCGGGGTGTCCGGGGCGATGTTCCAGTCGCTGACGCGCAACCCGCTGGCGTCGCCCGACGTGATCGGGTTCACCACCGGCTCTTACACCGGCGCGCTCGTGGTAATCCTGCTCATCGGCGGCTCCTACGCATCCATCGCTGTCGGTGCACTGGTCGGTGGCATCGCCACCGCTGTGCTGGTGTACGTATTCGCGTATCGGCGCGGGGTGCAAGGGTTCCGGCTGATCATCGTAGGGATCGCGGTGTCGGCCGTGCTGGGATCGGTGAACACGTGGATGATGCTCAAGGCCGAACTTGAAGTCGCGATGGCCGCTGCCGCGTGGGGCGCGGGGTCGCTCAATGCTGTGACCTGGGAGCAGGTGCTGATCGGCGGAACGGTGATCGTGGTGCTGCTTGCCGGGGCCGGGCTGGTCAGTCGCCCGATGCGGCAGCTGGAGCTCGGTGATGACGCAGCTGCGTCGCAAGGGGTGAGCGTCGGGACGTTCAAGTTGGCCATCGTGGTGATCGGCGTGGCGTTGACGGCCACGGTGACCGCGGCGTCGGGGCCGATCGTGTTCGTGGCGCTGGCGGCTCCGCAGATCGCCCGCCGGCTTGCGCGCACCGCAGGGATCACGCTCGCGCCGGCGGCCCTGGCCGGAGCGCTGATGCTGGTGGTGGCCGATTTCATTGCCCAGCACGTCGCACCGACCCCGCTGCCGGTCGGGGTAATCACTGTGATGATCGGCGGCGGCTATCTCGGGTGGCTGCTGTTCACCGAAGCAAGGAGGCGGCTATGAGCGCGCCGGCTGATTCCGCTATCTCGAAAGACACACATGACATGCTCGACATCAAATCAGCCATCGATGCCACACCATCCGTGTCACCTCCAACGATCGAGGATGTTCGGCTCCGGGTGGAGTCGGCGAGCATCGGCTACGACAAGCGTGTCATTAGCGAAGGTCTGTCGGTGGCGATTCCTGATGAGTCGTTCACGGTGATCGTCGGCCCGAATGCCTGCGGCAAGTCCACTCTGCTGCGTGGGTTATCTCGTTTGTTGAAGCCGTCGGGCGGGCAGGTGATCCTGGACGGGGCCGATATTCACTCGTTCAGGGCGAAGGAGGTCGCGCGGCGGGTCGGGCTGTTGCCGCAGACCTCAATTGCGCCCGATGGGATCACGGTCGCGGACCTGGTTGCGCGGGGTCGGTATCCGCATCAGAACCTGATTCGACAATGGACCGACATCGACGAGCAAGCGGTGATGGAGGCTATGGAAGCAACTGCCGTCGCGGACCTCTCGGGGCGTCTTGTCGATGAGTTGTCTGGTGGCCAGCGACAGCGGGTGTGGGTGGCTATGGTGCTTGCCCAACAGACGTCCATCATGCTGTTGGACGAGCCGACGACGTTCTTGGACATCACGCATCAGATCGAACTGTTGGAGCTATTCACCGATCTGCATCACCGGGGCAGGACCTTAGTCGCGGTGCTGCATGACCTGAACCACGCCGCTCGGTACGGCACGCACCTGATCGCGATGAAGGACGGGCAGGTCGTAGCGGAGGGCGCGCCTTCGGAGATCGTGACCGCCGAGCTGGTCGAGGAGGTCTTCGGACTGCGCTGTCTGGTGGTGCCTGACCCCGTGGCAGGCACGCCGGCGGTGGTGCCGCTGGGCCGGGATCGCGGCAAGGAGCACTCGTGAGCCGAGGTAGGAGTACGGACGGTGCGGGGTTGGGGCGGGGACCGTTTACCCGGTGGCTGCCGGTGTTGTGGCAGGCCCCGGCTGTGCCACCTGCGCTGCCGCCGTTTGCGTTCGACCGGGCGACGAGTCCGCGGCGGTTCTTGCTACGGGTGATGTTCGCGGCGAAGCGGCTTACTGTCCCGGCGGCGGTGTTGTTCGCCGCTGCACAGGTCGGCGAGTCGCTGGTTCCCGTCGTGATGGGGGTGGCAATTGACCAAGCTCTCGCCACCGGGCTCGTGGCCTGGCTTGCCGTGCTGGCGGTGGTGTTCTTGGTGATCGCGACCGGCTCGCGGTTCTCCCAGCAGCTCGTGGCTCTGGCGAGGCAGCGGGTGGAGCACCGACTGCGATCGACGCTCTCGGCTAGAGTGCTGCATCCCGGCAGCCCGGATGGTCGTCGCCCAGACGGCAGCGTGGTGTCGCTGATGACGAATGATGTGTTTCGGCTGGCTGCGGTCGGGCTCGGGGTGTTCCCGATCGGTGAGGTCGTCGCGATCGTGTTCATTGCGGTGTCGCTGCTGCTGATCTACTGGCCTCTCGGTGTGATCGTGCTGCTGGGTGCGCCGCTGGTGGTTTGGCTGATGGGTGCGATGAGCGGCCAGTACGCCAAGAGCAGTCGCGCTTATCAGGCTCTGCTTGCGGCGTCTGTGGGTCGGGCCGCAGATCTGGTGGCCGGGTACCGGGTGATCAAGGGTGTGCGGGCTGAGGCCGAGGCGACTTCTCGGTATCGGCAGGCCAGTCGGGAAGCGCTCGGTGGGGCGCTCCGCAATGCCGGAAAGCTCGGTCGCTACCTCGGCGGCAGCGGGATGGTCAGCGGCGTGTTTGTTGCCGCCGTTGCCGCATTGGCGGGGTGGTTCACCATCGATGGGCAGATGAGCATCGGTGAGCTGATCGCCGCCGCGGGGCTGGCGCAGGCACTGATCCCGCAGATGGCGATGGTCACGGGCAACGCGGTGCCTGCCTGGGCGGCGGCGAAGGCATCCAGCGGCCGTGTCCTCGATGCGCTCCGCACCACCGCAGAGTTGTCGGGACACCTGCCAGCGGCGAACATTGTCGGGCTATCGGTGACGCCTGCGGTCGAAGTTTCCGTGCCAGATCACGGTGTGATTCGCGTCGAGCCGGGCGAGATCGTCGGACTGTTTGCGGATGACGTGACGGGTACCAGGATCGCGGATGCGCTGCTGGCTCCCTGCGCAGGTGCGGATGGGGTGGGGGTGCTGCTCGATCAGTATCCGGCGGCGCAGGTCGATCATGCGATCTATCGGTCGAGGGTGGTGGTCGCTCCGCATGCGGTGATGCTGTTCAGCGGCACAATCGCCGATAATCTCGACGTGGCCGCTGCATCTCCCGAGGTGCGGGCGGCAGCGTTGCGTGCGGCGGCGTGCGAGGACTTTGCCACGGATGCCCGTGCTGTGGGCGAGATGGGCAGCCAGCTTTCCGGCGGGCAGCGCCAGCGGGTCGCGCTGGCACGCGCCTTGGCCGCCGACGCTCCCGTGCTCGTGCTGCACAACCCGACGACAGCGGTGGACTCTGTCACCGAGGCCGTGATCGCCGATCGGCTCAGTGAACTGCGCCGGGGTCGATCCACGCTGCTCATCACCTCATCACCTGTGCTGTTCGGCGTATGCGATCGAGTGGTCAAGCTTCACCCAGGTCGCGTGGAGGCATGCGCCGAGCAGGAGCGAGTGGAGGTGAGTACACGATGACCACGTCGACTCTGCCTGACGAAACAATGACTCGTCGTGCGCTTCCGGTCGTCGCTGGCCGTGAGACGTGGCGTGAACTGCGTGTGGCGTCTCGGGGGCATCGGTTGCGACTCGTCGGCGTCGTTGTCGTCGGTCTGCTCAGTGCCACGCTCGGGTTGGTGACACCGGCGGCGCTCGGGCGTCTGATCGACCAGGCAAGCACCGGGACGGCCGATTTGAGCACAATCGTGTGGACGGCGGTGGTGATGATCGCGGCGGCGGTCGCTAGTGCCACCGGTACCGGGGTGACGGTGGTGCTCGCTGCTCGGAGCTATCAGACGATGCTGGCTGAGCTGCGGGAGCGCCTGGTGGAGCGCGCCATGCACCTGCCGCAGAGCACGGTGGAGCAGGCTGGCACTGGCGACCTGATCTCACGCACTAATGACGATGTGACCGCTATAGCGGACGCGGCACCGCAGATCATCCCCGCGTTCACTCGCGCCGGCTTCGCGATCATCGCCACTCTGGCCGGGATCACTGTGCTGGATTGGCGCTACGGTCTCATCATCCTCGCCGCACTGCCGGTCTGGGCTGTCACTGTGCGTTGGTATCTGCGCACCGGGCCGCGGGTATACCGGGCGGAACGGGCCGCGATGAGCGGGCGAGCACAGCAGATCACCGAATCGGTGCGCGGCTACCCGACCATCCAAGGTTTCGACCTCGCCGCGCCACGGCACCGCAAAGTGCTGGAGGCATCCTGGGGCGTCGCCGAACACAGCCTGCGGGCGCGCACAGTTCAGAATATGTTTCTCGCCCGGCTGACCCTTGCCGAGTACCTGGGCATGGCCGGCATTCTGATCGTCGGCTTTCTTCTCATCGGTAACGGGGCATCCACGATCGGCGCGGTGACCACGGCGATGCTGTTCTTCGTGCGCCTGTTCGGGCCGATCAACCAACTCCTGTTCGTCATCGATATCCTCCAATCCGCACTGGCCTCTCTGGGCCGGATTGTCGGCATCATCACCGTGCCCACCGATGCCACCAATCGTGCGAAGAGCCCGGACAACGATGCGGTGGCAGCTCGGATCGAGAACGTGACCCACCGTTATCGCCGTGATGCGCCAGCGGCTCTTGATGGGGTAACCCTGACCATTGATGCTGGTCGGCGAGTTGCCGTCGTCGGCACATCGGGTGCAGGCAAGACCACGCTCGCCGCTGTGATTGCCGGTATCCACGAGCCAGAGACCGGAACGGTGCAGCGCCCGGAGCGGACGGCGGTTATCACGCAGGAAGCACATGTATTCGTCGGCACTTTGCGCGACAACCTCACCATCGCCGTCCCCGACGCGACCGATGATCAGATTCGAGTCGCGCTGGAAGTCACCGGGGCATCCGGGCTGCTCGACCTTCTACCGGACGGGCTCGACACCCCACTTGGGGGTGGCAACCGGGAGCTGACAGCTGCGCAGGCCCAGCAGATCGCACTCGCCCGTATCGTGCTGGCCGACCCAGATCTCGCGATCTTTGACGAAGCGACCGCCGAAGCCGGCTCGGCCCACGCCGGCCTGCTTGACCGAGCAGCGGACGCGGTCCTACGTGGGCGCACTGGACTGGTGATCGCGCACCGGCTCTCTCAGGCCGCGGTCTGTGACCGGATCGCGGTGATGGAGCACGGGCGGATCATCGAATCCGGAAGCCATGACGAACTGTTGGCGGCCGGTGGCGTGTACGCCGGGCTGTGGAGCGCGTGGCAGGAGGGACAGACCCTCGCCGGGACGAACGGCTCTGGATGATCAGATGATCACCGCGCACGAGGAAGCGGACGCGCCGTTGACGACGGTCGCGGCCGCGTTCGTGGGCGATCGGCGGTTGCGGGAGGTGGCGCCGCTGCTGGGGCCGCTGGCAGTGATCGAGTCGGTACGCACCCGTCCGGTCGCTCCGGTGGCGTTCACGCACGCGAAGGTCATTCACATCATGGCCGGCGCGTCCAAGGTGCGCACCACAGCTGGGGAGCGGATGCTGACGGCTGGGGATGCGATGGTGCTCGGCAGGGGCGTGCGGCCGGATAAGAACCTGGTCGTGATCAGGCGGTAGATATTCCCCGGCAGGCGCCGTCTCATCACCAAGGCGACGAAGAACCACAAGAAATGTTGCATGCCGATCCTGGACCCGCCACGCCCGGTGCTCGAACGCCTCATAGAAGGCAAGGAGCCCGGCAATCAGCTGCTGACCGGGCTGAAGGGTGGTGCTGACCACCGCGATGGTGCGAGACGCGAGGAACTGGGATCAGGTCGTCATCGACCTCGGACGGCCCAACCTCACCTGGCGCACGCTCCGATACCCCAGGGCGACCTGGCTGGCCGAGGCCGGCATGCCGTTACATGTGCTCCAAGAAATCCTCGTGCACGCCTCCATCGAGACGACACCCGGTTACCTCCATCCCGACGAGCGGCACCTCGCATCCGCTGCGGGAGCAGGCCAACGCCTTCCTGCGCAGATCGTCTCGTAGAGCGGCGAGGTCCCAGGGCTCGCAGTGCCGGCCGGGGGATCAGATGGGGGATCACACTCGAACATGACGAAGCCCTGGTGAGAAACCTACTCTCACCAGGGCTTTTCCGTCGGGATGACAGGATTTGAACCTGCGACCCCTACACCCCCAGTGTAGTGCGCTACCAAGCTGCGCCACATCCCGATGGACCGTTTCCGATCCGAGAAGGAACTCTATCCCAAGGGTGGGCGGTCGGTCCAACTGACCCGACACGAGGCGGATGTCGCTGGTGCACGGCCTGCCAGCGGCATGCGACATCCGCCTCGCGACCCGGGATCAGCGGCGACGGAGAAGCACCACCGAATCCTCCAACTCCCCCGTCTCTCCCTCGGGACCAGTAGCGGTACGGGTGCGGATCTCGGCGATCACGGGCTCCCACTCCTCCTCGGCAAGACCCAGTGCGGCTAGCTCGCTTTCGGGGGTTATCGGACGGAACGCCTTGATGTGTTCCGGGTTCGCCCACGGCGGCGGGGCAGCGTGCGCCGTAATCAGCAGATGCCCACCTGGACGAAGGAGGGCGGCCGCCTTCCGCAGGGCCGCCGCGCGGTCTAACTCCACCGGAGACTGGAGGAAGCTCGCCGTCACCAGATCGAACTCGCCCTCAAGATCGGCGTCGGCCAGATCCGCCGCGATGAAGGTCGCTCGGCCGTCATCCAGCCCACGGGTCTTCGCCGCCGCCGTTGCGCGAGAAACGGCCGTCTCGGAGATATCCAGGCCCACGCCCTGCCATCCCTGCTCCGCCAACCACACGACATCCCCGCCCTCTCCGCAGCCAAGATCCAACGCACGCCCCGGATCGAGGCCTGCGATGACGTCAGCCAGGACGGCGTTGACCTTGCCCGACCAGATCTGGTCTCGCTCCTTGTACCGGGCCTCCCAGAACTCTGCCGGAGGCAACGTCGAGAGATGAGGATCGGCGAGAGCCTGCGCGAAATCCTGCTCGATGAGCGCCATGTTGAGCATGCCGCCCGCCATCGCCGCGGCACCCACCGTCATCGCAAGATTCATACCGGGGTTGGTCACGTTGCCCACGGCCCAGATCCATGGGTGGCTGGTCTTGCCCATGGGATCCACCTTGAGGAAGCTGCCCACCGGATAGTCGGCTCGCTCCAGCCCGAGCGGCGCAACCAGGTGATCGTTGGGGCGCGACACCGGCATCACGAACAACGCATCCAGAGCCACCTCTCCCTCGGCTGTGCGCACGGCGGTCAGCCTGTCGCCCGAGGCGATCACCTCGTCGACTCCCGCCTGCACGATCGCCACACCACGAGCGACAAAGGCCGCGTGGTCGTCGGCGCTGAGCTGTAGGCCATCGGCAAGGAACAGCGTGACATCGTCGCTCCACTGACGCACCAGCTTCGCCATGTGCAGGCCCAAGGGAGAGGTGAGCAGCACGCCTAAGCGCCGGCCGCCGAACTCGTACCCATGGCAATAGGGACAGTGCACGACGTCGATTCCCCAGCGCTCACGCAGGCCCGGGACGTCGGGCAATTCGTCGATGACGCCGGTGGCCAGAACCAGCGCACGACTGGCCACTCGACGGTCCCCAAGATCGACGGTAAACCCCTCGTCGTATTCGAGACCCTCCACCTTGCCCTCGACGATCTCGGCCCCGAAGGCGAGCACCTCCTCGCGCCCCTTGCGCAGCAGGTCCAGCGGGTTGGTGCCCTCCTGGCGATGAACGAGTGCATATGAGAGGCGAAGCGGTTGCGTGGAAGCCGAGAATCGACGATCAAGGCGCGCCCGCGCCATAGCGTGAGCCGGTGGACAACCCGCCGATGCCGCCTCCGATGATGACCGCGTCGGCTAATATTGTTGTTCATACAGGTATTTCACGTCCATACTGGTGAACAAGCAAATCTCTTTGCAGAATTAGCAAACCATGACTGAAAGAACTCCGCCTCATTGGCCCTCGCCTCCGCGCCGCACGACGCGCTCGCGGGTTGACGCTCGAAGACCTCCTCCCGACGACATCGATCTCCGTGAGCACGCTTTCGCTGACTCGAGTCGGGCAAACGCCAGCCAGCCTGGAACTCCTGATTCCCATCACGCGTCACCTGGGCGTCCGCATCGACGACCTAATCGACAACTTGCTCCCCGGGACCCCAGGGTCCACCGGCCGGTCCTCCGGATGAACGGGATGATCGTCGCACCCCTCACCAGAGGGCTCGCCCATCTCCACCTACAAGATCACCTATCCACCCCGCGCGAGGAGCCCGGGCCGCGCACTCACAGAGGGCAGGGTGGCTGTACGTGCTCTCCGGAGCCCTCGGCTCCAGGCTCGGCGGCGAGGAACTGGTTCTCCAGGCGGGAGAAGCAGCCAGTTCGATACTTACGGGTTCCCTCACGCCATGAGTGCCGCGGGCACCGCACCAGCGGACGTGCTCAGCATCTTCGGCGCGGAGGGATTCCGGCTGGCACACGCAACAGAACGAGCAGCGAACCGCAATAAGGCTGGTCACAGAGAACCCGCGAGAACCCGATACCTCGCTCGGGCTCCGGAGATCAGAACCGCCTAGAAGAGGTTCGCGATGACGTTGATCACATAGACGACGAGCGGTACGCACAGAGCGTCAGGATCACCAGGTTCAAGCGCGAGTGTTCCATCAGGATGGCCGCAAACTCGCGAACCATAGCGCTCGGCCAGTAGTACCGAGCCGTCTTGGCGCCCACCGCGTAGCCACGAAGCCCGGTTTGCGCATGATGATCGCGGAGCGAAGGCGTGGTAGTCGCTGGTGGCCGCTGCCACCGTTCACCCCATTGGGACGGTAATCGCGCAGGACGCCTACGGAGTACCGGGGGTTCTCCTCGGTATCGGTCGATTTCGGCTCCAACGCCAGATACGTCGTGTCGAAATCGCGTTCTACCAGGTAGCGCGACATCGCCTCGGCTTCGGAGATCTTCTCGTCGGAGCCCTGTCCACCGGGAGACGATCATCAAGGCTCCCGACCGCGCGTTCGGGACTTCTCCCGAAAACCTCTCGCCCCTTCTCGATCGCCCGGCCAGAAGGACTCACGCTCTCCCCCGAGCAACCCGCAGCCGAGCACGATGACGGCATCCACAGGCCGGCCCCGACGCCCAGTGACGGCGTTGTACAGCGTCGAATACAGCAGGAAGGCGAAGAACAAGAAGCCGAGGTAGGCAGCCGGAAGGCCGGTGAGCAGCAGCCGGGGCACAGATCGAAGAGATCGAGGCCAAGCGTCGTCATACCCGCGACGAGGTACAGCACGATCAGTACCCCCGTACACCGGTGATCCGCGCCCAATATACCCGGCCCCTCCTTCCGGAACATCACCTCAGGGTGTTCCAGATCAGGAAGCCGCCCAGCGTGGCCACCAGGAGCAGCACAAGGATGGCCGATCGCCAGCATCACATATACGGAGACGGAGACGGTGGTAGAGGGACTCGGCGGCGTCGCTGATGCGCAACACGGCGCCAAGTCCGCGCAGGAGCAGATCGCCCACCAGCATTGCCAACAGGATGCCGAGCCCGAAGCGTCGCGGATCCCGCCACACCCGATTGCGAAGATGATCGCGAGGATCAGCGTCGTGACCAGCCGAACACGACGCCGTCCTCAGCGACGCTCGGAGTGTAGCCGCCGCGCTCACCTCGATATGCACCGGCGAGCCCACGAATCCGAAGTCCTCGCGCAGGCGCCTCTCGACGAATCAGGTGTGCGGATCGAGTTGGCCGCTGGTGAACAGCACGAAGGTGGGCGGACAGGCCTGAGCCTGGGTTCGAACAGCACCCGCGGCTGCTTGCCCCCGCGTACCGGGTGCGGATGGGCAGCGGCGATCCCCTCACCGAGGAAGGAATTCAGCTTGCCCGTGGAGATCCTGGTCTCCCAGCCCGCGGCAACGCCTCGATCGCCTTGGAGAGTTTGTCGACGTTGCGGCCCGTCAGCGCGGAAATGTTTACGGTAGGCGCCCAGCGGAAGGCGACGAGGTCGCGCTCGATCTCGCGCTCCAGATAGCGGCGGCGCTCGTCGTCGGTGAGATCCCATTTGTTGAACGCGATCACCAACCGCGGCCGGTTTCCTCGATATCGCTGAGGATGCGCAAATCCTGGTCGCTGACGGAGCTCCGAAGCGTCGATGACCATCACGCACACCTCGGCCCGCTCGATGGCGGCCTGGGTGCGCGAACAGCATAGAACTCGTGGCCGGAGGCCTGCTTCACCCGCTTGCGGATGCCCGCGGTGTCGATCAGGCGATACACCTGGCCGCCCACCTCGACGATCTCATCCACGGGGTCCACAGTGGTGCCGGGAATATCGGAGACCACCACCCGCTGCTGCTGAGCCCAGCTTGTTGAGCAGCGACGACGCCACGTTCGGCTTGCCGGCGATGCCCGCGTCGTGGCCCGGCACCTCCTCGGCCTCCACCTCCCGCGGGCTTCGGAAGCGCGTCCAGGGAGGGCATCGAGCAGTCGCCCGACCCACGACCGTGTAGTGCAGAGACGGGGGTAGGGCTCGCCGAGGCCCAGATTCCACATGGTGGCCGCGAGGATCTCGGTCTGCTGGTTGTCCACCTTGTTCGCGGCCAGAACCACGGGCTTCTTGGAGCGACGCAGCACACGAACGACGGCCTCGTCCTCATCCAGCGTCCCCACCGTCGCATCGACGACGAACAACACCGCATCGGCCGTCGAGATGGCTAGCTCGGCCTGCTCCGCGATCCCTGCCCGCCATTCCCTGGGCGTCGGAAGCCAGCCGCCCGTGTCCACCAGGACGAACTCGCGGCCGTTCCAGTTGGCGTCGTAAGAGACGCGGTCGCGCGTCACCCCGGGGGTGTCCTGCACCACGGCCTCGCGGCGACCCAGGATGCGGTTGACCAAGGTGGATTTTCCGACGTTGGGCCGGCCCACCACCGCCACCACCGGCAGGGGTGGCCTCTTCAAAAGTGGTTTCTTCGCTCACAACGCATCCCTTCGTCCCACGGCTCGCGTCTCCCGACGCAGCGACGACTCAGTCTACCTACCTTTGGCCTAACTGGCCTCGTTGCGCAGCACATGGAAGGCCGGCTCCTCGTAAGGGGTGAGCCTCCCGGAGACGCCGCACGACCCCGGCGTCGCGGGAGGGAGCGCGGGAAGGTCAGCTCGATCCGGTTCTCGGCCACCTTCACGACGTCCCCCACTTCGCCGATCGTCGGATTGGCTCCGGCGAGGAGCCGGAACTGTCCCGTTCCCTGAGTGATAAAAGCGCAGGAGTCGTAGTCGCCGATCCGGCCCGCACCACGTCGAACAGAGCCTGCAATAAGCGTCGGTGTCGGGGACGGAACGTAGACCACGAGCACGTCGAGAGATTCGTCAGCCATATCCCCATTATCGGCTCGTGATACGGAGGTACGCGGAGAGATCCCGTTGTCCGGTTCCTGAGGTGCCCTTCGAGGTGGTCCCTGAGGAGCGAGGAACGAGCGTCTCGAAGGGCTCCTCGCAGAGCTCGTCACACCTCAGACCATATGGGGGTGGGGTCTTGTAAGGGCCAGGGCCTCGCGATGCACCCTTCGTGGATCACCCCGGGATAGGGCTCGGGGTGCCGACATGCATTGGAGGCCCTGGTGTTTACTGAGCGTACGGCGATTGGTTTGGATGTGCACGCGAGATCGGTCCAGGCAGAGGCTTTGGACACTGTCACGGGTGAGGTGGTGCAGGCCCGGCTAGCGGGAGAGTTGGCCACGGTGCTGGACTGGGTGGAAGGGTACGTGCTGTGCATGGGCCGGTGCGGGTGGCCTGCGAGGCCGGCCCGACCGGTTCGGCCTAACCCAGGCGTTGGCGCAGGCGGGTATCGGTTGCGTGGTCGCGGCTCCGTCGAAGATGCTGCGCCCTGCCGGTGACAGTGAAAACCGATAAGCGTGACGCAGCATTGTTGGCGGTGTCGCTGCTGCGTCTCGATGAGTTGGTTGAGGTCCGGGTACCGTCCCTGGCGCAGGAAGCCGCTAGGGACCTGACTCAGGCACGTGATGATGCCCGTACCGATTTGATGGCTGCACGGCAACGGTTATCGAAGCTGTTGCTGCGGCAAAGCATCGTCTATCCCGTCGGGAAGCAGGCCTGGACCGGGACCGACCGGTGGCTACGCAGTTGGCGGCGCGGTGGGCTGGGTGGTGCGGGTATCGGCACCCTGCATGCTTTCGATACTGCCTATGACACTGTGGTCAGGCTAAAGCCCGCCGTGATCATCTGGACCAGCTGATCAGGCAGATGGCCGCTGATTCCGAGTTCACTGCGGTCACTAACCGGTTGGCCTGTCTGCGGGGGATCTCCACGCTGACCGGGTTCGCGCTCGCGGTCGAGATCGGTGACTGGCATCGTTTCACTGGCCGCAGCATCGCTTCCTTCCTCGGGTTGACGCCCTCGGAGCATTCCTCCGGGCAATCACGGATACTGGGGCCGATCACCCGGGCCGGGAACGCTCACGCCCGCAGACTCCTGATCGAGGCTGCGTGGCACGCACACAAACCCAATACCGTCCCGGGCCTACCATGCGGGCCCGCTGGGCCAAAGCCCCCACACCCCGAAGGCAGCCACCCGTGGTGATACCGGGAACCGGCGCTTGCATCACCGCTGGATGAGGCTGCTCGCCCGGAACAAGAAGACCACCATCATCAACACCGCGATCGCTCGTGAACTCGCCGGCTGGTGCTGGTGTTTGGCCGTGATGGAGTAAACCCACCGGGCTCGTTGGTCCCCGCACCTAAAGCCTGTGGTAGCAGCGTTGAGGAGCAACCGGCGTTGTCCCTGTAAGCAGCCCCCCCTTTTTTACGGGCCACGCTAGATCTCAGACAAGCCAACAGCTCTCACCGGAACACGGTCATGCGGTAACCAAACCGCGAATATCAGACTGACCACGCGTCACCAGACACGCCACCACCGCTTCCAGGGCCCGGACGAACGACCCGAAGTACCCCGCCCGGGACACGCAGGACGGGTGCTTCCGCCCTGCCCCTTGACAAACAAACCCATATCAGGGACCACGCCTCGAAGGGCGTAAAACGCAACCTTTGGGCTCAGTCTCTGCCCCTTCTTACGTTTAACGCCTTTTCGAGGCTCGCAAGCTCGCACCTCAGGGACCGGACCATGGGATACCGTCGCGCACTTTCGCATCAGGGACCAATGATTGGCTGAAAAGGTTCTCTCTGATCATCGTCGCGTCAAAGGCCTGACAAAGGGGTCCCTTCACTCACCTTTCAAGAGGGGGAGGAGGGCGATGATAGTGTCGACGACCTCGTCGGGGGTCAGGAAGGTGGAGTCGATCCACGGTGACGCCCTCGGCGGCTTCGGTGAAGTTGACCACCGTCGAGTCGTCCCGGTCTCGGCGCAGCACCTGGTCGGTGGCCGCAGCCTGATCCGCTCTCGCCCCCACCTCAGCAGCGCGACGGGCGGCGCGGGCGGCGGGATCGGCAACCAGCAGCACGCGCGCGTCGGCGTCAGGTGCGACGACGGTGGTGATGTCGCGGCCTTCGACGACGATGCGGCGGTCGTGCTCGGCGATGATGCGGCATCTGGCCGATCAGCAACGCGCACCTCGGTATTGGTGAGCACCTCGGAGACCGCGGCGGCGATGCGCGGCTCGCGGATGTCACTGGTGACGTCGCGGCCGTTCACAGCGATCGTCGGCGCGGCAGGATCGGTGCCCACATCAGTCGAGGTGTCCGCGATCAGCGATCATCGCCTCACGCTGCGCCCCACCCTCGGGAAACACCTCTCGATAGCGCACCGTGGCCGCGGTACATCGAGCCGGTGTCCAGATAGCCCAGCCCCAAGCGGGTGGCGAGCAGCTTGGACGTGGTCGACTTGCCGGAGCCATCGGCCCGTCGATCACTATCAAGAACGGATTGCGTCATCAGCTTCCTCACTCTTTCCTTGTGCTCGACCAGGCAGACCAGCCCTTGCCCACCAGGTGAGAGCGCAGCCGTTCAGCCACATCGCTTTCCACCGTAATCGAGAGATAACCGACGTTGCGCACCGGATCGTGGGTGAACCGAAGTCCTCGACGTTGAACCCGGCCTTGCCGATATCCGTTGAACAACCGCCCCAGCGCCCTCGGCTCGTCGGGAATCTCGACGGTGACGCTCCAGGCATCCAACGGCTCGTGGCCGTGCTTGACCAGCAGCGCGTGCGCGCCCGCCTGGCCGAGCCCCAGGAAGCTCTCCAGCTTCTCCGGCTGGTCCAGCACCCCCATCAGGTACTGCAGGTCTTCGGCAACCTCTTCCAATTCGCCGCGCACCGCCGCGGCGTTGGAGCTCAAGATCTGACGCCAAAGCCCGGGATCCGACCCCGCGATGCGCGTCACATCACGGATGCCTTGCCCCGCAAGCCGGAGATTGTCGCCGGGCACCGCGCGGAGGTGACTGGCCGTGAGAATGCTCATCAGGTGCGGAACGTGGCTCACCTGCGCCACGGCTTCGTCGTGCGCATCGGGTTCCATGACGATCACGCGGGCGCCCGTCTTCTCCGCCATCTGCACGATCGCCGCCACGTCGGCATCTGTATTGCCGACGGTCGGCGTCACCACCCAGGTGCGATCGATGAACAGATCCGCCGACGCGGTCATCGGCCCCGTGAACTGCGAGCCCGCCATCGGGTGCGAGGGCACGTATCGCGCGGCGTGCGGGGTGCGCTGCGCCACCTCAGCGACCAAGGGCGCTTTCACCGAACCGACGTCGGTGACCACGGCCTTCGGGAACCGCTCCAGGCATTGCACCACCACGCCAGGGATGGAGGCGGGCGGGGTGGCTGCCACGACGATATCGACGTCCGCCCCAGGGTCGCCCACGCGACCTGCTCCTCGCTCGGCGGCGACGAGCGCGTGCGACGCGGCCGTATCCCACAGCACCACGTCGTAGCCGGCGCGCACGAGGGCCAGGCCCAGGGAGGAGCCCACCAGGCCTGCACCGACGATCAGAACCCGGGGCTCAGTCATCGGAGGTTTCGAGCAGAGCGGTGACCCCGTCGGCGTCGATGCGCCGGAAGGTCCGCCGAAGCCGGCTGTTGCGATCGAGCACCGCCACCTCCAACTGCGAGGCTGCCAGCGGCTCCGCACCACCCAGCGTCTGGGCCGCGGTGGCGACGGCTTCGGCCAGGGGCGCGTCGCAGCGATGGGCGGCGCTCAGGCGCGACGCCACCTGGTCGGCCTCACCACCGATGACGGCGCTCTGGTCGTGGTCGGTGATCACCCCGTCGTAAGCGATCCGGTAGATCACATCCAGCTGCGGCGTGAGACCCAACTCCCCCACCAGCAGCTCCACCTCGAACGGCTTCTCGCCTGAGGACGAGAAGGCCCCACCCAGCAGCTGGGAGTAGGCGACGGCCAGGCTCCGGCCGGACACGTCCGAGCGGTCGTAGGAGTAGCCGCGCAGATCTGCTTGGCGGATGCCGGCGATGCGCAGGGCCTCGAACTCGTGATAGCGGCCGACGGCGGCAAAACCGATCCGGTCGTAGATCTCGGACAGCTTGTGCAAGGTGGTCGACCGGTTCTCCGCCACCAGCGCGATGCCATCGCGGTAGCGCAGCATCGCGACGGAACGCCCGCGCGCGATGCCCTTGCGGGCGAACTCGGCCCTGTCTTGGATCAGCTGTTCGGGCGAGATGTAGCCAAACGGCGTGCTCACAGCGCGGTTCCCCTCGGTCCTTCAGGCCGTGCCTTGCGGCCGGTGACGATGCGTTCGGCGAGTTCACGCACCTCTTCCTCATCCCATTTCGCGACGCCGTCGGCGGAGGCGCGCATCACCACGGGGAAGATTCCCCTGGTGACGTCGAGGCCAGAGGTGGCGGAGTCGTCATCAGCCGCGTCGAACAACGACTGCAGCAGAGCAGCCACGGCGGTGAACTCGTCGGCCTCGGGGTCGTGCATCTTCTTCAGCGAACCCCGGGCGAAGGAGGCGCCGGAGCCGATGGCGCAGAAGTCCTGCTCCTCGTAGCGCCCACCGGTGGCGTCGTAGGAGAACAGCCGGCCACGGCCTGCCCGATCATCCCAGCCGACGAACAGCGGCAGCACCACCAGGCCCTGCATGGCTTGGGGCAGATTGGCGCGAAGCAGCGCTCCCAGACGGTTAGCCTTGCCCTCGAAGCTCAAGCTCACGCCCTCGATCTTCTCGAAGTGCTCCAGCTCCACCTGGAACAGCCGCACCAGCTCTACCGCCGTGCCTGCGGTACCGGCTACGCCGATGATCGACGAATCGTCGGCCCCGAAGACCTTCTCGATGTCGCGCAGGGCGATCACCGAGCCCATCGTGGCCCGACGATCACCGGCCATCACCACCCCGTCGCGATATCGCGACGCGATGATCGTGGTGCCGTGCGGGGCGAGATCCGTCGCGGGCACCGACAGGCGGTGGTCCGGCATCGCGCGCCCTAGGAATTCGGCAAACGACGAGGTGTTCGCGTCGAGGGTGGGCCCCAGAAGGCCCTGCAGGTGATCGGCCATGGCCTCGCTTTCTTGATCGGTCGAAGACATCCCGACGATAGCCGACGTGACGCCACCTGCGCCCGTCACCCGCTGACGACTCCCGCAGAGGTTCCTATAGTGGAGGGCATGAACCGCGTCGTACCCATCACCTTCGACCTGCTCGCCGTGTTGCTGTTCGCCATGGTGGGACGCAGCAGCCATGGTCGTTCGCTGAATCTCGCGGACACCTTCGTCACCTTCTGGCCGTTTGCTGCCGCGCTGCTGGTCGGCTGGGCCGTGGTGGCGTTGCTCGGGTGGGACGGTTCCGGAGTGCGGGAGACCATCATCATCTGGCTGGTGACCGTCGCCGGCGGAATGGCACTGCGCGTGGCCGCCGGAGGCACCACCTCGCCAACCTTCGTTCTCGTCGCCGCGGTTACGCTCGGCCTGTTTCTGAGCGGCCGACGGCTGGTCGCGGCCGTCAGTCGTAGGCGCAGGACCGCCGAGTAGGGGACTCAGCGAACACAAATCTCCATATCTCACGAGGCCTCGCGAGACAGGGAGATTTGTGCGCTATCCGCTCGGTTGCGGCTGGGGTTTAAGTCGCGATGTTGGCCGGACGCGGGCCGGTGTAGTCGGGGCCGTAGGCTCCTGGAGCCGGACGACGCTTGCGCATCGGAGGGGTGTGGCCGGGGGCCATACGACGGGTGTGGATCAAGAAACCGGTATGGCCGCTGGTGCCGTGGCCCGGCCGGATGGCCAGTCCCTCGGCATGCCATTCGCGGATGCTGATCTCGACACCCGACGGTTCGGTGAAGCCACCGTGCGCACGCAGGGTGTCCATGGTGCGCCCCAGCTGGGTGGTGGTGGCGACGTAGCAGCACAGGATGCCACCAGGCACCAGACGCTCACCCACCGCGTCAATGCACTCCCACGGAGCCAGCATGTCCAGGATCGCGCGGTCGATGGGCTCGTCGGCAATCACCTCGACGAGGTCGCCGACGGTCACCTCCCACGCCGGGTGCTGTCCGCCCAGAAAGGTCTCGACGTTTTTCATCGCCACGTCGGCGAACTGCTGACGGCGCTCGTAGGAATGCAGCCTGCCGTCGGGACCGATCGCCCGCAGCATGGCCAGGCTGAGCGCACCCGATCCCACGCCGGCCTCCAGCACTCGAGCGCCCGGGAAGATGTCGGTCCACATCAGGATCTGAGCCGCGTCTTTCGGGTAGATCACCGCCGCGTCGCGCGGCATGGAGACCATGTACTCGTTCAGGATCGGGCGCATCACCAGGTACTCCGCGCCACCGGCTGCTTTCACGGTGACGGCCTCGGGCCCGCCGATCATGTCGTCGTGCTTGATGGCGCCACGAGACGTGTGCCACTCCGCCCCCTCGCGCAGCACGATCGACTTGCGCCGGCCCTTGCCGTCAGTCAGCGTCACCCGCTCCCCCGCTTGGAGGTTTCCGCTCTTCACACCTGAAAGATTCATACTCTGTGGTCCCGTCGTCCAGTCAGCGCATAAGTATGCCTGACCACAGGCAGTAGCTACCAAAGGCTCATGCCAACATGCCTTCGAGGGGTCCCTGATGCGAAAGTGTTTGGCGGAATCCCATGGTCAGGTCCCTGAGGTGCGAGGAACGAGCCTCGAAGGGCACCTCGGGGACCGACAAACGGGATCCCTCACATACTTTTGCATCAGGGACCGGACAAAGGGTTCACCTCGCTCAGGGGCGGAGGGTGAGCCAGGTGTCGACGAGGTCGTCCCAGGTGGTGGCGGTCAACCTGCCGCGGCAGATGCGCACGTGAGGCTGCGGCTCCATCTCGACGATCGGGGCCGGCACCGCGTAGACGACCGCGCCCGCGGCACGCCCGGAGGCGACGCCGGGCACGGAATCCTCCACCACAAGGCACTCCTGCGCGCCCATTCCAAGCCGCGTCATCGCCGTCAGGTAGGCCTCGGGATGCGGCTTGTGGTTGACCACGTCGTTGGAGGTGACGATCGTATCGACGTAGCGCTCCAGGTGCGGGCGGGCGGCTTCCAGGATTCGGTTGCTGCTGGCCGTCACCACGGCCATCCGTACGCCGCGCCCGGCCACGTCCTCGAGCAGTTCCCGAGCGCCGTCGATCCAAGGCAGGGCCTCGCCCAATCGTTTGGCGACGTAGATCTCGACCTCATTCGCCAACTCGGGCCACAATTCCTCGTCGCCGAGCGCCCTGGCCATATGACGCGCCGTGGTTTCCATCGACTGGCCGACGAAGGAGGCGTCATGCGAGTTATCCCACGGCACATCCCGTCGATGCATGACGGCCCGTTCCCCCTGCGCCCAGATGGGTTCGCTGTCGATCAACGTGCCATCGAAGTCCCACAGCACGGCCTTGGGTGTCGCGTCGCTCATGACCGTCACCCTACTTGGCGTTGAAGTACTTGGCCTCGGGGTGGTGCACCACGATGGCGTCGGTGGACTGCTCAGGATGCAGCTGCAGTTCCTCGCTCAGTTCGACGCCGATCCGCTCCGGCTTCAGCAGGTCGACCATCTTGATCCGGTCTTCCATCTCCGGGCAGGCCGGATAGCCGAAGGAATAGCGGGAGCCGCGATAGGCCTGGTCGCGAATGGCGGCTTCGATCTCGCCATCGCCTTGCAGGCCCAGCTCGTCGCGCACCCGGGAGTGCCAGAACTCCGCCAAGGCCTCGGTCAGCTGCACGGAGAGCCCGTGGAGCTCCAAGTAGTCGCGGTAGGCGTTGGCCTCGAACAGCTTGACCGTGCCCTTGGCCACCTCGGATCCCATGGTGACCAGCTGCATCGGCAGCACATCGGGGCCTAGCTCGCGGGCCTCCTGCTCGTCGCGGAAGAAATCGGCCAGGCACAGCCGGCGGGAACGACGCTGACGCGGGAAGGTGAAGCGGGTCACCTCGCGCTCCTGGTCCGCCGGGTCGAAGACGATCAGATCGTTGCCTGAGGAGTGCACCGGGAAGTAGCCGTAGACCACCGCGAAGTTGGCCAGGCCGTCGGTCTTGATCCGGTCGGCCCACATCCGCAACCGCGGCAGGCCTTCGGTCTCCACCAGTTCCTCATATGACGGGCCGTCCTTCAGCGACTTCAGCCCCCACTGCCCCATGAAGGTGGCCCGATGGTCCAGCCACTGCAGCACGTCGGCGAAGGGGATGCCCTTGACCACCCGGGTGCCCCAGAACGGCGGCGTGGGCACGTCGATCCGCCGCGCCACATCGGAGCGCAGGCCGGGCTCGTCCTCCTCCGGCTCCTCGATCTCCACCTTGGCGTATCGCCGACGCTTGGGCTCCGGCAGCTTGGCACCCTCGACGCCCTTCTTCACGGCCATCACCGCGTCCATCAGGGCGAGCCCTTCGACGGCGTCCATGGCGTAGCGCACCTCGCCGTCGCACACCTCATTGAGATCGTGCTCGACGAAAGCCCGGGTCAGCGCGGCGCCACCGAGCAGCACGGGGTACTTCTCAGCCAGCCCTGTGCGGTTCAGCTCCAGGAGGTTGTCTTTCATCACCAGGGTCGACTTCACCAGCAGCCCGGACATGCCGATCACGTCGGCGTTGTGCTTCTCGGCGGCCTCGATGATTGCCTGCACCGGCTGCTTGATACCGATGTTGATCACCGTGTAGCCGTTGTTGCTGACGATGATGTCGACGAGGTTCTTGCCGATGTCGTGCACGTCACCGCGCACCGTCGCCAGCACCAGGGTTCCCTTGCCGGAGCCGTCGGTCTTCTCCATGTGCGGCTCGAGGTAAGCCACGGCGGTCTTCATCACCTCGGCCGATTGCAGCACGAAGGGCAGCTGCATCTTGCCGGAACCGAACAGCTCGCCCACCACCTTCATGCCGGCGAGCAAGTCGTCGTTGATGATGTCGAGCGCCGGCTTGACGCCCAGGGCCTCCTCGAGGTCGTCGCTCAGCCCCTTGCCCTCGCCGTCGATGATGCGGCGCTGCAGCCGCTCAGCCAGTGGCAGCGCGGCTAGTTCGGCAGCCCGGCTCTGGCGAGCGGACGCGGCGGTGACCCCCTCGAACATCTCGAGGAACCGGCTGAGGGGGTCGTAGCCCTCCGTGCGGCGGTCGTAGACCATGTCCAGCGCCACCTGGCGCTGTTCCTCGGGGATGCGGTCCATCGGCAGGATCTTGGCCGAGTGCACGATGGCCGAGTCGAGACCCGCCTGCACGCATTCGTGCAGGAACACGGAGTTCAGCACGATCCTGGCTGCGGGGTTGAGGCCGAAGGAGATGTTCGACAATCCCAGCGTGGTGCGCACGCCGGGATAGCGTCGCTTCAGCTCGCGGATCGCCTCGATGGTCTCGATACCGTCCTTGCGCGTTTCCTCTTGGCCGGTCGCGATGGGGAAGGTCAACGTGTCGACGAGGATGTCTCCGACGTTCATGCCCCAGTTCTCCACCAGGTCGTCGATGAGCCGCGAGGCGACGCGCACCTTCCACTCGGCGGTGCGGGCCTGGCCCTCCTCGTCGATGGTCAGCGCGACGACGGCAGCGCCGTGCTCGCGCACCATGGGCATGATGCGGCCGAACCGGCTCTCTGGCCCATCGCCGTCCTCGTAGTTGACCGAGTTGATGATGCTGCGTCCGGCCAGGCGCTCGAGGCCCGCCTCCAGCACGTGCGGCTCCGTGGAGTCCAGCACGATGGGCAGCGTCACCGCCGTGGACAGTCGGAACGCCAGCTCCGACATGTCCACCGAGCCGTCGCGGCCCACGTAGTCGACGCAGAGGTCCAGCACGTGGGCGCCGTCACGGGCCTGCGACTTGGCGATCTCGACGCACTCCTCCCAGTTTCCGGCCAGCATGGCCTCGCGGAACTGCTTGGAGCCGTTGGCGTTGGTGCGCTCCCCGATGTTCAGGTAGGAGGCGTCCTGATCGAAGGGCACCTCGATGTACAGCGACGACGAGGCCTCCTCGATCTGCGGGGTGCGCGCCACCACCGGACGCCCCGAATAGCCCTCCGCCAGCAGCCGGATGTGCTCAGGCGTGGTGCCGCAGCAGCCGCCGATCAAGGCCAGGCCGAACTCGTCGAGGTACATGCCCAGGGCCTCCGCGAGCCCCTCGGGACCGAGCGGGTAGCGGGCGCCATCGGCGGTCAGCTCTGGCAGGCCCGCGTTCGGCATGGCGCCGACGGCGATGCCGGCCCGACGCGACAGGTGGCGCAGGTGCTCGCTCATCTCCGCCGGGCCCGTGGCACAGTTCAGGCCGATGGCGTCGATACCCAGAGCCTCGAGTGTCACCAGCGCGGCGCCGATCTCGGAGCCCAGCAGCATTGTGCCGGTGGTCTCCACCGTGACGTTGACCAGGATCGGCAGCTCGACCCCGGCCTCGGCGCGGGCGCGCTTGGCCGCGATCACGGCGGCCTTGGCCTGCAGCAGGTCTTGGCAAGTCTCGATCAGCACGGCATCGATGCCGCCCTTGATCATGGAGCTCACCTGAAGCTGGTAAGCGTCGCGCACCTCGGCGAAGGTGACGTGGCCCAGCGTGGGCAGCTTGGTGCCGGGGCCGACGGAGCCCAGCACGAACCGCGGCTTGTCTTCGGTAGAGAACTCGTCGGCGGCTTCGCGCGCGATCCGGGCGGAGGCCTCCGCCAGCTCCTCCAGCCTGTCGACGATGCCGTATTCGTTCAGCGCCGCCAGGTTGGTGCCGAAGCTGTTGGTCTCGATGCAGTCCGAGCCCGCTTCCAGGTAGGCGCGGTGCACCTCCCGCACGATGTCGGGCCTGGTGGTGTTGAGCACCTCGTTGCAGCCCTCGAGGTTCTGGAAGTCTTCCTCCAGGCTGAGCTCGCCGAAGGATTGCAGCATGGTTCCCATCGCTCCGTCGGCGACGAGCACACGAGTTCCGAGCAGTTCCTTGAAAGTCTTGGGCACCGCAACACCATAATGCGTCCGTCAACCGGCGCAAGGCATCGTTCTCTAGCGGAGTACTGATTGCGGCCCCGCTCATCGGCTGGGCAGGCGAAAGGCCCCAGGATCTGCCGAACAGATCCCGGGGCCTTTGCGGGTAAGGCGGTGAGGGTCAGGACACCAGGGCCGCCGACTTCTCGTTCAACGTCGCCACCAGCTCCGGCACGGTGTTACCCGAGACCTTGTCGACGATCGAGGTGTAGATGTGCGGCACCACGTGGGTGGCTCCGGCCTCGAGGCAGGTGCTCACCACGGCGTCGTAGTTCTCGACGTCGATGCCGCCGGTGGGCTCGAAGATGGGCACTCCGGCCGCCACCGCGGCCTTCACCATCGCCGTCAGGTGATCGAGCTGCGAGGTTCCGCCGATCGGGTAGAACTTCACGCTGGAGACGCCCACCTCGGCCACCATCGCGGCAGCCTGTTCGGCCGAGACCTCACCGTCGAAGGCGGCACTGTTCGGGCCCGTGCCCACGCGCACCAGGCCGGGCTTGGATCCGGGAGAGATCAGCGCGTTGACCCAGGTGTCGGTGGCGCCCGCCACCTCCAGCGATCCGACGGTCAACCCAGCCGCGGGGAAGACCTGGTTGACGTGCGCCGGCAGCGTGGCCACGGACACGTCGACGACCCGCCGCCACATCGCCGGATCGCCGGCCCCGAGGCCCACGGAGACCCGCACGCCCGCCGCGGTGTAGGCCTTGACCTGGGCCACCGCCTCGTCGACGGTGGCGAAGTTCTTCGTCAGCACGCCGACATAGACGTTGCCCGCGGCTGCCTGCGTGACGGCCACCGCGTTGTCGAGGTCCTTGGCCAGGACATTGAGTTCGATCTTGGACATCAGTTCTCCTTCTTCGCGAGCGCCACGATGGCGGCCGCGATCTCAGTTTCTTGACCATCGCGCAACGGCCGGGGATCCACCTGGAAGCTGCCGGTGTTGGCGTAGTAGTCGCGGGTGAAGATGGCCGGCGTGCCCTGCTTGAGCCGGGTGGTGAGTTCGACGGCATCCATTCCGAACCCCTCCGGATCGACGACGATCTGGGCGCGATAGATCGCACGCCCCGCCTCGTCGGCCAGGATGGACCCCTTCAGGCCCGGCACCTTGCTGACCTCGTCGCACAACCACTGCATGCGGTCGCGCTGCTGGCCGGAGACATCCGGCCGGTTGGGGTACTCGGTGAGGGCGGTGCAGAGAGCCATCACGGCCTCCTTGCCCACCTTCATCGGACGCCCGACGCCCGCGTACTGGGCGCGAGCGGCGGCCACCAGGTCGGCGCGGCCGCACAGGAAACCGGAGGTAGGCCCGTTGAGCGACTTGCCACCGGAGCAGAACACCAGGTCTCCGCCCTTGCGGTAGTACTGGCCGAAATCCTCTTCGGCCGCCGCGTCCACCAGGAGGGGAAGGTTGTGGGCCTTCGCGATCTCAGACATCTCCTCGACCGAGACCATGCCCTTCTGGACGGCGTGGTGCGACTTCACGTACAGAAGCGCGGCCGTGTTCGGCCCGATCGCGCCGCTGATGTGCGCCGGTTCCACGTGGTTGGCTTGGCCCACCTCCACCGGCACGCCGCCGGCGATGCGGATGAGCTGGGTGATCGAGGAGCCGAAGTTCACCACCTGGCCCTTCTGGATGATCACCTCGTTGGGTACGCCGACGACATCCGGGATCGCCTCGATCCGGGTGAGGTCCTCCCCCGCGATCACCCGGCCACGCCGATCACGACGGCCCCGGCGGCTCCGGTGGCCGGGCAGCCGTCGGGCGTGCCCGTGGCCTCCGCGATGACCCGGCCGGCCTGCACCAGCAGTTCCTTGATCTCGACGTAGTCTTGCGAGGCCTGGCCAGCGCCGCAGCCACGGAGGGGCTGACGGCACTGGCTCCGAGGGCAGTCATCTTGCCGCTCGCATTGATGATCGGGCGGCAGCCGATCTGCGCGAAGACGCTCATTCGGCGATCGCCAACGGGAAGATCAGGCCCATCAGCATGGCGCCAAGAATGGCGCCACCCGGGATGGGCTTCTTGAAGTAGTACGCGATGGCCGCGCCGATCGTCGAGCCGATGCCGACGGGGGCGGAGGCCATGCACGCGGCGATCACGATCAGCGGGCCGAGGTACTGGCCCGCCGCGTTACCGGCGCCCATCATGATCTCGGTGCCGTAGGTGGTCTCCGACGCGTTCACGGTGAACTTACGGATGCCGATGATGATCAAGCCGATGATCAGTCCGATCACGCCACCGGTGAGCAACGACAACCAGAAGCTCTCCAGCGGCGCTGTGAACCCTGCCGTGAGCAGCAGCGCCGGAATACCGATGCCGACGCCCGTCTGGAGAGAGCCGCCGATGTCGAGGATGCCGACGAGCGGGCCTTCCAAGACGCGAGCGAACAGGAAGCTCGCTCCGAAGGCCGCCGCCGCACCGAGCTGGGCGGGATCGGCGATGCCGGCCGCCAGCAGGGCGACGATCGGGATGTCGTTGAACGCACCCACCCCGTAGACGAAGTACAGGTGCGTTCCCGCGAAGATGCCTGCGGAGAGGGTGGCGACGAAGATCGGGAACGACCACTCGGCGTACCAGAAGTTCTTGCGTAGTTCCTCGGCCTTTGCGGCCTCAGCTGCGATGTCTGACATTAGTTCACCTCATATCCGAAGAAGGCGTGCACGTCGATCAGCCATTGCGGCACGGTGGCGCCGATCTGCTGAAGCACGGTGATGTCGAAGCCGCGGAAGAAACCGCTGAACAGGAACAGCAGCACGATCGCGGTACACATGATCTTGCTGACCCGGTTCCAGCCGTTGGCCTCCAGGCTCTGGCCCTGCAGGATGCCGAGCACGATGCCCGGCACGGCGTTGCCGAGGACGAGATGTGAGAGACCGCCGAGGATCGTTCCCCACATGCCCGTCTTCCGGCCGGCATCCAGCGCCGCGATCCAGAAGAGGATGGGCATCACCGGGTTGAGCAGCCAACCGGCGGCTTGGCCCAGCACCTGCGTCGCCACGTTCTGCAGCGCCGTCGGCACACCGGAAGCCGTCGTGTTCAGCACGGTCACCAGGATCGCGCCGACGATGGCGCCCGCGATGGCCATCTTCTTCGGGTTGTACAGCGTTTCTTCTACCGACTTATTGCGCAGCAGGAGGGAGCCCGCGGCCCAGTTGGGGATGATACGGTGATCGACATCCTGGGTCAGCGCGCCAGCACCCACGACGGAGGCCCAGGCGTTGAACAAGAACCCGAGACCGAACGAGAAGTGGGCGACCGGGTCGCCCTTACAAGCGTTCAACTCGCCGAACGTGCGGAAGGCGCCCATGCCCTGCACCGTGGGTGCATGGAACATGCGAGCAGCACCGGCGCTAGCGCCGAATCCCGCCAAACCACCGATGACGATGGATTCGGCGAGAATGATTGCGGTACTCATTTAAAGTCCGCCTTTCTCTACTTCATTTGAAGGACTCGTTGCGTCCACCGGGGGTTCTCTTCAACCTCGGTGACGTTGATGGTGGTGAGATCCACGAAGGACACTCGTACGGTGAACCGGATGGTCATCATGTGGTTCTCGCGTTGCCGCTCGAAGAACAGGCCGAAGAACTTCTCGGTCCACACGTGGCGTACCGCCTTGAGCACCTTCACTTCGACGGGATCGGCCTTCATCAGCGCCTCGGGCTTGCCCTTCAGCAGCTGCTTGCGCATGGAGTTCAGCGCGTCCTGGAACGCGCGCTGCATGCTCTCCCCCGTGCCGGTGACGGTGACCTTGCGGTCTTCTGTTTGCATCATCCGGCCTCAGGATGAGCCTTGGCGTACTCCTCCGTGAGGCGACGTCCCAGGTCCTCTTGATCGAGGAAGCCGAAGCCCACCACCCGGGCACCGTTCTTGATCGCGGTGACGCCGGCGTCGATGGTGCGCAGCGAGAACTCCATCGGATAGCCGTACTTGGTGTTGGCCGTCACGGCGCCGGCGCCACCGGAACCGCAGAAGCTGATGCCGAAGTCGGCGTCGTGTTCGTTCATCACGTCGCCGAGCTTCATGTCGGCGCCGAGGCCGGGGATCAGGATCGGCTCGCCGCCGGCCTGCTTCACGCCTTCCGCCACACGCTGTCCCTTGCCGAGGCGATGACCGATAACTACCTTGATTGC
Organism: Tessaracoccus sp.; assembly: GCA_041393555.1. GTDB lineage: Bacteria > Actinomycetota > Actinomycetes > Propionibacteriales > Propionibacteriaceae > Arachnia. Next base: position 146,761 of record JAWKJW010000009.1, read on the forward strand.
CATAGTTTTTCTCCTTGTCAGAGCTGCGCCGAGTCGAGATGCACGGCGACGAGGAACTTTTCCTCTGGTTGGATTTCGGGGGTCTTCTGGATCACGGCGAGGATCTCGCCGGCCATGTTGGTGGCGTCCTCGGAGACCTGGCTGAGCAGAGACGCATCGATTTCGGCGACGAGTTCGCCGGTCGCGAAGCGCTTGATCGCCGCAGCCAGGTGGGTGCCGAGAGCCAGGCGTTGCACCTCGTTCATCTTCCAGCCCCGGCGTTCCAGGCCCGGATCGATCTGATCGAGTGCGCGCACGAGTTCGTTCAGGTCTGAAAGCGGCTCAGCGAGGTTCTCCTGAACCCGTTCTGCGATCGCCTTCGAGTCATACGTCATAGAGTTCTCCATCCTTGATTACGTGAGTCGGTTCCAGGGCTTGATGTCCTGTCAGGGGGTTGGCGTCGGCGTCGCGATAGGAGAACTCGCCCTCCACCAGCCGCAGCACCGTGAGATCGGCGGGAGCTCCCACGCTCAGGTCCGCCAGCTCGGGGCGGCGGATCGCTCGCGCCGGCGATGTCGTGCTCCACTCGATGACCTGGTCGAGGCTGAACCCCAGCGCGAGCGCCTTGCTCATGGTGACCGCCATCGAATACACCGGGCCCTCGACGTTGCCTTCGTGGATATCGGTGCTGATCGTGTGCGGGATCAGCCCGAGTTCCTTCGCTCGTGCGATGACGGCGAAGTTGAGGCTGGCTTCGCCGTGGCCGATGTCGAAGAGCACGCCGCGCTCGTGAGCCCGCACCGCCGCGGGACGAGCGTCGCCGTTCTCGTCGATGATGCCGCCGGGCTTGCCGTGGAAGGCGTGGGAGCACACGTCGCCGGGACGCAGCAGGTCGAGGCAATCCGACATCTCGGGCGGGCGGTTGCCGGTATGGATCATCACGGGCAGGTTCGTGCGCGTGCCCAGTTCGATGGCCAGCTTGAGCGGCTCGATGCCGTTGTCCCCGACGACGGAGCCCGACATGCGTGCTTTGATCCCGACGATAAGATCGCGGTTGGCCTCGATCACCTCCTGCGACCATCCCAGATCGACGTTGGCCAGGTCCACCAGCTCGTGGCGCCCGTCCACCAGGCCGATGCTGGCCAGGTTGAGCCAGGAGAGCACGCGGGTCTTCTGGGTGTTCACCGCTTCCTCGCGGAAGCGGTCGAAGTCGCGGGCGCCCGAGCTGCCGGCATCGACGATGGTGGTGACACCTTGCTGCACGCCGACGCGATCCCCCGGCAGCCCCAGCGTCTTCGCGGGGATGAAGACGTGGGTGTGGATGTCGATCAGCCCGCTGGTGACCAGCGCACCGTCCAAATCCACCACCCGCGCATCGGCAGCGGCCTCGGCGGCGATCTTTCCGTCGGTGATGTAGAGATCACCGGGTCCGGAGCCCACCACGGTGGCACCCCGCAAGATCAGATTCATGATTCCTCCTGATAGGTGAAGTAGGCGGCGATCGCCTGGAGTTCGGATTCGGTGATGACCAGTTCGCGGGCGTCGAAGACGCTCTGGATGCGGTTCCTCAGCGCCTCGTCGCCCACCGATTCCTCGGTGGCGGACTGATACTGGCGGCCGGCCTGAATGCGCTCCGCAAGCAGAAGGCAGTGCACGAGCAGGCCGTCAGCAGCGTCGGTGGACAGCGGCGCCTGCGCGGCCTCGCGCACTTCGCGATTGAGCGACATCCCCATGGTGATGAGGCTCGGATAGGACGACCCCAGCTCGATCTTTCCTCGGGGCGCCGACTGCACCTGGGCCGAGCGAATCTGGAAGACCTGCTCCAGCTTTTCCTGGATCGCGTCGAAATCGCGGCTGGTGGGCACGGAGCGGATCACGGCGGTGGGTTTGCCCACGGTGACCGGGAAGGTGCTGATCACAAGGTCCACGTCGGCCACGCCGCCTTGTTGCACCTCGAACATCGACGTGGTGCGCACGATCTCGATGGGAGGGAAGCGGCTCTGCACCAGCAGCCCGATCAAGGTGGCCACCCCTCGTCCGGTGGCGCAAACGATGAGCGTGCGCACGCGCGGACGGTTCAGGTAGCGCTCATAGGCGGCGGCGAAGTGCACGGCCAGGAAGCTCAGGTCCGCCTGGGACAGCTCCAGGTAGTCGCGGCAGGCTTCCTCCACCGCCCGATAGATGTCGGCGTATTGGACCAGCACCTCGTGGACGATCACGTTGGGCTCGATGATCGCGTTGCGCAGCTTGGCGAATCGGTCGGAAAGGTGCCCCGTCAGCCCGCGCAGCAGCGATTCGTCGTCGGCCAGCTCGGCCTGGAGGAGCGCATCCACCCTGTCGATGAGCCCGCGGGCGGTGACCGTGACAGAGTCGCTGCGCAACTGGCCGTGGGGTACTTCCGACGCCGCAGACACCAGGGCCGCCTCCTGGAAGACGAAATCCACGTCGTCCTGGTCCAGCACGGCGCCGGTGGCGTGCTGGAGTTCGTTCACGCTCTCGACGATGATCTGTCGCAACTCGTCGGTGTGCTCCACCACCGGGCGGGCAGGAGGATGCGGCACCACCTGCACCAAGGCCAGCCGCAGCAGCATCCCGCCGATGGCGATGTCTCCGGGTGGCGCGAAGCGTTCAGTGAGCCGTTCTGTCACCCGGCCGATGCAGGCGGCCGAAGCCGCCGCGTTGGGGACGCGCTCGAAGAGCAACCGGATGCCAGGAGAGACGCCATGAAGGTCGAGAGCGGTGGGATCGGATACCAGCCTGGTGAGCCAAGCCAGGTCGTCGTAGCCGAGATCGGCTCGCAGGACCTGATCCAGCGCCAGCAGGCGCCGGGGACGGCTGCCGACGGCCGTCAGCCCCAGGCGGCTGCGCTCGAAGACGATGTCGAAGGTCTCAAGCTCTGCCTCCAGGTCTGCGAGATCGTGCAAGACGGTGTTGCGCGCCACCCCCAGTTCCTCCGCCATGCCCGTGATGGACAGCGGCTGCGCGGCGGTGAGCAGCGTCACGCACAAGATCACCCGGCGTCCGCGCTGATCCGCTTCCAGGGTGGTGGGGCGCACGTCGGCGAGCAGCATGGCCCGCTCCTCGTCGGTGCAGTTCACCCAGATGCCTCGTGCGCCCGCGGAGCTCAACGCGAATCCGCGGTTCTCCAGCCAAGTGCGCGCTCTGTTGACGTCGGTCTTGATCGTCCGCTCGCTCACTCCGGCTCGGGCGGCGATCTCCGCCACCCGAACGGGTGTGGTCGCACGCAGCACATCACCTAGTACCTGCGCTGCCCGAGCACTCAACGACACATCGTCACCCACCTCCTTGCGAGCTGGCAACACAATAGGAAACTCCCAACTTCTTGGGCAGATGCAAACGGCTGCCTCTTCTTGGGGCGATGCACTGACGATCACTTGTAGTAGTCAGTGGAGATCCCAGACCCCGGCGGCGAAGCCACTAGGCTGGAGGCATGTTGTTCGATCCTGATGACCTGCGTGCCCCGGCCGTCCTGATCGCGCTCGGCGGATGGGCCGACGCGGCCAACGCGTCCTGCGACGCCTTGCGGCAGCTGATCTCGGCGTACGAAGGTCAGGAGATCGCCTCGATCGACGACGAGCGTTACTGGGACTTCCAGCAGACCCGGCCGCAGGTGCGCGAGGAGGCCGACGGCCCCTGGATCGAATGGCCCAGCGTGAGGCTGCATCTGCTGCGACACCCTGATCGCGACCTCATCGTCGTCATCGGCCCGGAGCCCAGCCTTCTGTGGCGCAGCTTCTCTCGCGAGCTGGTGGACAAGCTGCGGACGTTTTCCCCGAAGCTGGTGGTGATCCTGGGCGCCATGCTCTCCGATACCCCGCATTCTCGCGCCCTACCGGTGGGCACCTATTCCAACAACCCCGCTCTGCGGGAGAACACCGTCGGCGTGGAACAGCTCGACTACACCGGCCCCACCGGAGTGCTCGGGGTGGTAGCCCACCTGCTGGATCAGGTTCCCATTCCCACCGCGCAGGTGTGGGTGTCGGTGCCGCACTACGTCTCCTCTCCTCCGAATCCCAAGGCCCAGCTCGCGTTGACCGCCGGGATCGAGGAGGTGCTGCGCATCACCCTCGACCGTGGCGAACTGGAGCAGGACTCGGAGCGGTGGGTCGCCGCGGTCGATGAGTTGGCGTCGCAGGATCCAGACGTCGCCGAATACATCCAGCAACTCGTGCAAGCGCGGGAACAGGAAGAGGTGGAGGAAGCCACCGGCGACAAGATCGCCGCGGAGTTCGAGCGCTACCTTCGCCGCCGTCGCGACGATCGAAGGCCCCCCAACGCCTGAGATCCGTCGTATTGCGACGTGAGTCAGGACCCCCTACTGCGAAGGCATGCGAGGATCCCATGGTCAGGTCCCTGATGCGAAAGTGCGTGGCGGAATCCCATGTTCAGGTCCCTGATGCGAAAGTGTGTGACGGAAGCCCATTGTCAGGTCCCTGAGGTGCGACAGACGAAGGAGCCTCGAAGCGCTCGTTCCTCGCACCTCCGCCTCCGGATCAGTTCCGGCCACTGTGGGGCAGGAAGGTGAGCGACGAAAACCCTTTTCAGGTCCCTGAGGTGTGACGAGCTCTGAGAGGAGCCTCGAAGGGCGTAAAACGCAAGCATGGGCACAGACCCTGCCAAAGGTTCCAGTCACACGCCCTTCGAGGTGGTCCCTGAGGAGCGAGGAACGAGCGTCTCGAAGGGCTCGCTGGCGCTCGCACCTCAGGGACCGGTGATTGGCTCCTGATGTCTCACCTTCCTGCCCCACTGCGGCAATGAAGCAGCCCTGAAGCTGAGGTGCGAGTGAGCCTGGATAAACCTTTTATCCGGTCCCTGAGGCGAAAGTATGTGAAGGACCCCATGGTCCGGTCCCTGAGGCGAAAGTGTGTGGCGGAATCCCATTGTCCGGTCCCTGAGGTGCGACGAAGGAGCCTCGAAGGGCGTAGACGTGAGCATTCGCAGGGACTGTGCCCATACTTACGTTTAACGCCCTTCGAGGCTCCTCGCAGAGCTCGTCACACCTCAGGGACCTGACAAACAGTTCCCTCCACTCACTTTCCTGCCCCACGGCGGCAACGAAGCAGCCCGGAAGCTGAGGAGCGTACTTCGAGGCTCGTTCCTCGCACCTCAGCAACCAGAACGAGCGTCTCGAAGAGCTCCTGGCGCTCGTGGTCCCTGAGAGGTGAGGAACCCTCGACGCACTCCGTCCTCACGACATCCACTCATGGACCCTGTCCCCCACCTGGCTTAACGTGCACGTGTCAGTGGGAGCACGCTTTGACCGCGAGGTCGCGGAGTTCGTTGACCATAGCGTCCGGATCGATACGGTTCTCCGGTCTCAGCTTCATGAAGCAGTTCAGTCAGCCACATCGGTGTGCCGATTTCGACTACCGCATGCTCAGGTGCGCACTGGTTCTCGTCTCGATGACCTGGTGCAGGGTTTCCTCAATCGGAGTGCTGTGCGCCTGCCGCCGGTCACCGCGCGGACGGAGCAGGCCGTCCTCCCCAGCGGCGTAGAGCTCCGCAAGTTCCTTCGCAAAGGCTGCGGGCACGTCGGCAGCGACCATCGCATCGACCCATCCGTTTCGCGGGATCGTGACGACCTCGATGGGCCTGTGGAGGATCGCCGAGAGACGATCGACCACGTCGCGCTCGGTGTACGCGGGACCGATGAGGTCGATCGACTCTCCGACCGACGGGCATGCCAGCAGAGCCTCAGCGGCGGCTCGCCCCACATCGCGGGTAGCGATCATGGGCTCTGGTGCGTCGGCGGAGTCCGCGAAGACGGGGTAGATGCCGCCGTGGAGCACGGCGTCGAGTACCGTCTCAACCTTCTCCTGGAAGTGGCACGGTCGAATCGCGGTGACCACCGCGTCGGTGCCTGCCAGTCGTTGCTCCAGCTCGTGCAGCCAGCGGATCGGGCCGGTTCCGCCGGGCAGGTCGGCTCCGATGGAAGACAGCAGGACGACATGACCGACGCCGCTGGCTTCGATAGCCCCGGCGATCGAATCGACGAGGCGGCGATGCCCCGCTTCGTCCAGTGACGGGAGAACCGGCAGCATGGCGAAGACACCGTCGCTGCCGCGCAAAGCCTCAGCGAGATTCTGGGTGTCGGTGAAGTCTGCGAGCAGGCTCTGAGCTCCTTGCTGGTCCCAGTGGGCGCGCTTAACCGGATCGCGCAGCACTGCGCGAACAGTCTTGCCCCGGTCGAGCAGCTCCTTGGCGACGATTGCTCCGACGTGTCCGGTAACTCCGGTGATCGTATACATGCACATGCCCTCTTTCGACTCGTTGTTGTGGTGGCATGTCCCATTCAACGGCGACAGGCGGGACTACGCCATATTTAAATGACCCAATTTCATGTCTGTGCGTCTACGCTGACCGTATGGACCCCCTCTCCGACCTTCTCCACGGTGTCCGCGCGCGCACCGCCGCGTTCTGCCGGACGATCTGGGACCCACCGTGGGCATTGCGTATTGCCGACGAGGCGGCCCTGGCCCTGGTCACCGCTCTGCGCGGTCACGTGTGGATCGTGCACGACGATGCCGAACCGGTGTTGATCCACACCGGTGATGTCGCGATCGCCAAAGGACCCCGCTTGTTCACGATCGGCGACGATCCAGCAACCGTCCCCGAGATCGTCGTCCAGCCCGGGAACCGGCTGACCGATACCACCGGCACCGACATCACCGACGCCTTCACCCTCGGTCCCCGCACCACCGGCAGCTCGCTCACTGGCTCGACCATCGTCGCAAGCGGCACCTACCAGATCGACAACGACGTCACCGGCAGACTGCTCAAGGCGTTGCCTGATGTCGTCGTGGTGTCACGCGATGACGCGCAGAGCGAGATCATTGACTTGCTCGCCAGGGAGGTCGGCACTGCTGGTCCGGGCCAGCAGGTCGTGCTCGACAGGCTTCTGGACATCGCGCTCGTCGCGACCCTGCGTGCATGGTTCGCCCGATCCGACGCGGAGGCCCCGGGGTGGTATCGCGCGCAGTATGACGAACTGGTCGGTCCCGCACTGAGCGCGATCCACGAGGATCCAGCCCGCCGGTGGACCGTCGCCGGGCTCGCAGAGCGTGCCGGAGGCTCACGCTCCGCTCTCGCACGCCGCTTCACCGCATTGGTCGGCGAGCCTCCTCTGACGTACCTCACGGGCTGGCGTATGGCACTGGCCGCTGATCTGCTCCAAACCTCCGACCTCACCATCGAAGCGATTGCCCACCGGGTTGGCTACGCCAACGCCTTCGCTCTCAGCGTCGCCTTCACACGCACCCGGGGTCTCTCACCATCCAGCTATCGCGCCGGCACCAGAAGGGCCGTACCAAGAACCTCGTAAAAGTCCTACGGGTCGATCACCTCCTCACACTAGCCTCGTGGCCGCCTGGCCTCGATGAGGTGGCGGGTTGAGTGAGCGATGAATGGCCCGTCGTGCTGGATGAGCTCGTAGAGTTCACCAAGCCGGTCATAGTACGTGTCGACGGTGAATCCTGGCACCCACCAGATCACCTTCCGCAACAGATACACCACGGCAGCAATGTCGTAGATCTCTATGCGCAGCTTCGCCGTCTGCAGGTTCACGATCTCAAGCCCAGCAGCCTCTGCTGCGGCCGCTTCGTCATCGGGGTGGCGTCCTCGCCGTGCGTCGGGCTGCGGGCCGAGGAAGAACTCGATCAGCTCGAAGACGCTTGCAGGCCCCACATGCTGTGCGAAGTAGATGCCGCCGGGCTGGAGCACTCTGGCGATCTCCGCCCACCAGATCGTCGCAGGATGCCTGCTGGTCACCAGATCGAAGGCCGCGTCCGCGAACGGCAGCGGCGGCTCGCCGGGGTCGGCCACGACGACCACGCCACGCGGGTGCAACAGGCGGGTGGCCTTCGCGACGTTCGGCGGCCACGACTCCGTCGCGACCGCGGTGATCGGGAAGGTCTCTGCCTCGGCGAGCACCTCGCCACCGCCGGTTTGGATGTCAAGCGAAGCAGACGCGCGACCGAGTCGACCAGCGAGCTGACGGGCGTAGCCCCAGGTAGGACGCTCCTCGGTGGCCCGCCCTTCCAGCCAGGAGAAATCCCATCCGGACACGTCCGCAGACGCTCCGGCCTCGATGAGCGAATCGAACGTGTCAGACATACCCACCAGTCTCTCAGAGGACGAAATCCATACAGCAGGCAAGGAGGTCGGTGCCGTGCTGCGGTGGTCCAATCGTTGCCGTTGACCGCGACATGACGCTCACCTCCGCAGTATGAGGATCTCAAGGCGGGTGATGGCAACAGGAATATCTCGATGCCTTTGACGAGGTATTACACGGAAGACACGACCCTGTTTTCCACGCTGCTTAGAGATACCGCTTAGCCGCAGGGCTTTGTAGCGGACAGCTCATGATCGCGTCAGTGGGAGCATGCTTTTACCGCGAGGTCGCGGAGTTCGTTGACCATGGCATCGGGGTCGGGGGCGCTGTAGACCGCCGATCCGGCGACGAAGACGTCGGCCCCGGCCTCGGCGCAGCGTCCAATCGTCTCAGCGGAGACTCCGCCGTCCACCTGCACCAGAATCTGCTTGCCCAGGCCTCCGATCAGGCTGCGCGTGCGACGGATCTTCGGCAGCACCAGGTCGAGGAACTTCTGACCGCCGAAACCCGGTTCCACCGTCATCAGCAGCACCATGTCGAGCTCATCCAGCAGGTCGGCATAGGGCTCGATGGGCGTGGCCGGCTTGAGCGCCATCGAGGCCTTGGCCCCCAGGGCTCGTAACTCGCGCGCCAGGCGGATGGGAGCCGCCGCGGCCTCCACGTGAAAGGTCACCGACTCCGCTCCGGCGGCCGCGTAGGCAGGCGCCCAGCGGTCGGGATCCTCGATCATCAGGTGGATGTCCAGCGGTTGCGTCGTGACCTTGTGGATCGACTCCACCACGGGCAAGCCCAAGGTGAGGTTGGGCACGAAGTGGTTGTCCATGACGTCGACGTGGATCATGTCGGCACTGGGAATCCGGCCGATCTCGCCCTTCAGGTCGGCAAAGTCGGCGTTGAGGATGCTCGGCGTGATCTGCATAGCCGACACCTTATAGTCCTCCGCACGTCAGGGCGCGAGCGGGCGTGACACCGCCACCGAATCCAGCGCGCTCACCTCCACGAGCCTGATCCCCTGCGGATCCGTGAAGGCGTCGCGCAACGGGGATACGGGGAATCTGGTCTCATCCAACTCGCCCATGATGCGCTCCAACCCGGCGGCGACGCCGGCGTCGGGCATGAGCCGCCCGTCCTTCACAAAACGTTCGGGCGGATTCAGCGCGAGCAGGAGCATGGCGTAGACCGGGTCCTCGCCCTCGGCTATCGGCGGCTGGAAGTAGGGCACATCGAGAATCCTTCCCCCCAGCCGACCGTAGAACCTCAGCCTGGCCGTGGGGTCCCCATAAGCCTGGCTGGCCTCGTGATGAGCGGGATGCTCCACCTCTGCCAGCACGACGGAGACACTCCCGTCGGCGGCGAGGTCGTCCAGAATCTGAGCAAGCAGCGTCGAGCCGACGCCCTTGCCCCTGAGATCGGCGCGCGTCGCGAAGTAGGTGAGCAGCACCGCCGGCGTTCCTGGCAGCCGTTGCAGCATGGCGAGCGCCGTGGGGGTATCGGCGTCGCCACTTACCCGTACGGATGCACCGCCGGAGGCCACCCCCGCGAGGAACTCCTCCTTGGTGATCAGCTCTCGCAGTGGGAAGTTCGGGACGAGCAACTGTTCATAGGCTGCGGAGAGCCGATCGGGATCGGTCATGTCGAAGATAGGAGTCTTGGTCATGGTCGCGCTTTCTGTTTTCCGACGCTCTTCACGTTTGTCCACGCTCCGTGACCTCGCGTGGGACCGCGCGAGCATCGGTCTGGCTGACCAGCTTTCTGTCGAAAGTCCAGAGGGGCTCCGCGCGTTCGCTGCGCGCATGTTCCACGAGAAGGCAGTCTTCGAACGACAGCTTCGGCGAGGAACGGAACTGATCGAGCGCGGCGGCCGCGCTTCTGCTTCCGGTGAGCCAGGGCTGCCGCAGCAATCCCATCATGGCGTGGTGCACTTGGGGACGCTCCAGGCCATAGTGCCGCCCCAGCACAAACACCACCTCCGCAACTGCCGTGTCCGAGACTTTGAAGACGCCCTGCCGCGCCAGGTCACGTGCTGCGTCATGCTCGTCCGGCACATCGTTGAGCAGCAGCCGTAGCAAGACGTTCGCGTGCAAGCTTCCGGCGACATCAGGCACCGCGGTGCTCCTCGTAGTACCCCGAGACATCCGTCACCGGCGGGGTTCCAGGCGTGATCCATGACGTCACCTGGGCGGTGAGATCGTCGAGCCCTCCGATCGGCGACAGCACGACACGTCCATCATGAACCTCCAGCTCCAGCAAATCACCTTGCGAAAGCTGAAGCTCTTTGCGAACCGCGAGCGGCAACGTCAGTTGACCCTTGCTGCTCAATCTTACCGTGACGCTCATGTAAGAAATTCTACCGCGAGAAAGATGCTTCTTCGAGGCCGGACGGCGCCCCCGGACGGAGCCTCTTCGTCGGCGTCAACCCGGCTGTGAGTACAATGCCAGAGATTTGATCAGCGGAGCGGAATGGGGAGGACAGTGGCACAACAGGCGCGCGAGCCTCGTCTGTCCGACGTGGCCAAGCGAGCCGGCGTATCCCCCACCACCGTCTCCCGCGTGCTCAACAACCGCGGCTATCTCAGTCAGCAGACCAAGGATCGCGTCGCGCTGGCGATCGAAGAGCTGCAGTACCGGCCCAACGAGGTGGCCCGTGCTCTGCTGGGGCAGCGCACTCGGATCGTCGGCGTGATCCTGCCGATGGTCTCACTCCCGTTCTTCGGCGAGATCGCCGTCTCGATCGAGCACGCGCTTGCGGAGCGCGGGTATCGGACGCTTCTCTGCAACAGCATGGGGCGCAGCGAGGCGGAGAGAGACTACCTTCAGCAGCTCGAAGGCAACCGTGTGGATGGCATCATCTCCGGTGCCCACAACGACACCATCCCGGAATACGCCACCACTCGCCTCCCGGTGGTCACCATCGACCGCGAACTCGCCGCGCATATTCCCAACGTCCGAGCCGACAACAGAGCGGGCGGACGGCTGGCCACGGAACTGCTGCTCCGCCGTGGTTCCCGGAAACCAGCGTTATTCACCTCCACGCCTGGCCCGCGCAACCTGCGGGAAGCCGGCTACCGGGACATGCTCGCCGAGGCGGGAATGGATCCGCTGATCGTCGCCGTGAAGTTCGGGACGCCGGAACCAGAGCGCACCGCGTTGATCCGGGCAGCCCTGGAGAATCTGCCCGAGGATGTCGACGGCATCTTCGCGACCGACGATCTCACGGCATGCACCGTGGCGGATTGGGCGCGGAGCACAGGCCGACGCATACCCGAAGACCTGCGCGTGGTGGGCTTCGACGGCACCACCGCCATTCGCACAGCCGTCCCGTGGCTCAGCACCATCCAGCAACCGATCGCGCAGATCTCCCGGACCGCCGTCGAGATGCTACTCGACCGCATCGAGGAGGGAGCCGCCACGCAGGCTGCGGCCACCCGCCCGTCGGTCGAGCTGCCCGTCACCCTCATCGAAGGCACCAGCACCTAGGACGACCCCGTCCGTCGGCCCCTGCCCAAGAGCCATCAACGGAAACCTCTAGCGGAGTCTGCTACCCATCATTTCTCAGGCAGGCAGAGACCACACGGTGGTGTTCGGGGGGATGGTGCCGTCGTAGTGCAGGCTGGGATCACTCGTCAGAATCACCTGGGCCGGGCCAGGGATGGGGGCGGCGCCGAAGTTGGTGATCGACACCCACCCGTTGGATCGGCGGAAACCGACGCCATCTGGGCCGACGTCGAGCCACTCGAGGTGCTCAGCGCTCTGAATCCGGCGGCGAAGCGCCAAGGCATTGCGATAGAGCCCCAGCGTCGACATCGGGTCGTGCTCCTGATGAGAGACGGCGTAGTCGGCGAACCAGGCGGGCTGGGGCAGGTGGGCCGACGCCTCGCTGAAGCCGAAGGCCGGCCGGCTGGGCGTCCAGGGCAGCGGCACCCGGCACCCGTCGCGCCCCATTTGAGTCCCCTTGGTACGGGCGAAGGTGGGGTCTTGCCGCAGGTCCGCCGGGATCTCAGCCACCTCTGGCAGGCCCAACTCCTCACCCTGGTAGAGATAGGCACTCCCCGGTAGGGCGAGCGCCAGCAGGGTCGCGGCGCGGGCACGGGCGAGACCCAGGGTGCGGTCCTCAACGGGAGTTGTTCCGCCCGAGACGAGCCAGTCCCGGCCGTTGGTATGCGTGCCCAGGGCGTAACGGGTGGCATGGCGCACCACGTCGTGGCTGGAGAAGACCCAGGTCGAGGAGGTGCCCGAGCGCGCGGCAAGATCGAGGTTGTCTTGGATGATGGTGCGATAGGCGGCCGCATCCCAGGGCGCCCGGAGCAGATCGAAATTGAACGCCTGGCCAAGGCCGTCAGCAGAGGCGTAGCGCACGCGCCGATGGGCAGGCACCCACGCCTCGGCTACCGCGGCGCGCGGCGGATCGTATCGATTGAACAGTTCCCGCCACTGCGCATAGATCGTGTGCACGTCGTCGCGATCCCTCGTCGGGTGCTGCCCTTCCGGAAAGGCTCCCGGGCGCTGAAGCTCCTCATGGCTGGGCAATGCGGCCGGCAGTTTCTTGGCCACCTGGTGGGCCACGTCGATCCGGAATCCGTCCACACCGCGATCAGCCCAGAACTGCAGGGTCTTCAGGAAATCAGCGCGAACCTCCGGATGCGCCCAGTTGAGATCGGGCTGTTCGGGGGCGTGCGTGTGCAGGTACCACTGGCCGTCGTCGACGCGCGTCCACGCGGGACCGCCGAACACGGAGATCCAGTCCGCGGGCGGATCCTGGCCGTCCTCGCCCCGCCCATCCCGGAAGATGTAGCGTTCCCGTTCCGGGGAGCCCGGTCCGGCCGCGAGTGCTGCCTGGAACCAGGCATGCCGGTCCGAGGTGTGGTTGGGCACGATGTCGACGATGAGCCTGATCCCGGCCGCGTGCAGGGCGGCGATCATGTCGTCGAAGTCCGCGAGCGTTCCGATCCGCGGATCCACGCCACGATGATCGTCGACGTCGTAGCCGCCGTCGGCCAGCGCCGAGGGGTAGAAGGGGCTGAGCCACACGGCATCGATGCCCAAGCTGCTCAGATACCCGACGCGAGAGGTGATGCCGGCGAGATCGCCGAGCCCGTCGCCGTTGGCATCGGCGAAGCTGCGGGGATAGATCTGGTAGACCACCGCCTGACGCCACCAGTTCGGATCGGCGGCAGTCCGGGATGAGACGGGACGATCAGGTACGGCGCTCACGGTGTCTGCTTTCAGGTGGAGGAGATGAGTCTTCCGGTTGGCGCCGCGCGACCGCGACGCCAACCGGAACCTCTGTCAGGAATCCTTCGCGGTGACCTTGATCAAGGCTGCTTCGAAGGTAGTGTCTCCCGTCGCATCCTGCTCCACCGCAGCGAACTTACGGTGGTTGGTCACCAGGACAGGGGTGACGGGTGAGTAGCCGGCCGCCTCGATGGCGGAACGGTCGAAGGTGATGAGCGGCGTGCCCGCGGTCACCGTGTCCCCCTTACCGACATGGACGGTGAAGCCCTTGCCCTCCATGTTGACTGTGTCGATGCCGATGTGGACGAGCATCTCGATGCCGTTATCCAACTTGAGCCCGACGGCGTGTCCCGTGGGGAAGGTCATCGCGACGACACCGTCGGCAGGGGCGACGACGCGTCCCTCGGCCGGATCGATACCCACCCCCTTGCCGATGGCCCCGCTGGCGAAGCCGGGGTCGGGAACCTCGCCGAGGGGGATAATCCTGCCCTGCATGGGCGAGGCCACCGTGGTGACCGTTCCCGGGAGCAGTGCCGGGGCCGCCGGCTTGGTAGCCACGGCCGTCGCAGCGCCACCGGCAGAAGCGGGGGCGGCCGCAACCGGCTCTTGCGCCGGCGCGGGCGGCGGGGTCACGGGCTTGGTCTTCGCGCCCGCGAGCGATTCCTTGCCGCGCGAGGACGCGTAGGCGAACGTCACCGCGAAGGTCACGGCGATCGTGATCAAGAGGCAGACGAAGAACATCGGGATGTCCTTCGGCACCACGGAGACGAACCCGACGATGCCCGCGGATCCGAGCGACTGCGACCTGACGTCGAAGAGGGCGATCATCGCGCAGCCCACCGCGGCGCCGATCAGGCCGCAGAAGAACGGCCAGCGCAGACGCAGGTTCACACCGAAGATCGCGGGCTCCGTGATGCCGAAGAAGGCCGACGCCGACGACGCGCCCGATAGCGCCTTCAGCTTCGCGTCGCGCACCTTGATGAAGACGGCGAGGCAGGCGGCACCCTGAGCGACGTTGGCCATCGCGGCGATCGGAAGCAGGAAGGATCCGCCGGTCTCTGCGATGTTCGCGATCATCGGGAGTTCGATGGCGGGGAACGACTGGTGCAGGCCGGTGATGACGATCGGGGAATACACGAGGCCAAGGATGAGGCCACCGAAGACTCCGCCCGTGGTGTACAGCCACAGCAACCCATCCGAGATACCGGCGGCGACCACGCGCATGATCGGGCCGACCACGACGAAGGCGATGAAACCCGTGATCAGCATGGTGAACAACGGCGTGAGCAGGAAGTCAGCCGTGCCCGACAACCACTTGTGGAACCGCTTCTCGATCATCGACAGGATCCAGGCGATGGCCAACACGGGAATGACCTGTCCCTGGTAACCGACTTGAGCCACTTCGAGGCCGAAGACATGCCAGAACTGAATCTCGCCGGCTTCCATCGCAGCCACCTGGGCATAGGCGTTGACGAGATCGCTGGAGACCATCGCCGCGCCGATTGCGGCACCCAGATAGGCGTTGCCACCGAACCGTTTGGCCGCGGAGAAACCGATGAGCACGGGAAGCGACGCGAAGGCCGCCGCGGCGACCAGCTGGATCATGGAGGCGTAGTCTGCGAGCCAGGGCACCCGCTGAACGATGGATTCGTCGCCGACCAGCCCTTCCGCGGTGAGGACGTTGTTCAGCGACATCATCAAGCCGCCCGCGATCAGCGCGGGCAGCATCGGTACGAAGATGTCCGCGATGGTCTTGATGAACCGCAGGAAGATGTTCTGCTTCTCCGCGGCGACCTCTTTGGCCTGGTCCTTGCTGACTTCCTGAACGCCGGAGGCGATCAGCTTGTCGTAGACCACATCGACATCACCGGGACCGACGATCACTTGGAACATTCCGCTGGCCTGGAATGTGCCCTTGATGTCAGGATCGTTGTCCAGCGTGTCCTGATCGACCTTGCTGCTGTCCGCCAACACCATACGAAGCCGGGTGGCGCAGTGCGCCGCGGCCGTGATGTTGCCTGCTCCTCCGACGGCATCTAAGACCGTCTGTGCTACCCGGGAATGGTCCATGGGGCAGTTCCTCCTTGAACGTCGGCACGAGTCTGTGCTGGTGCAAGTATGTCAATCGATTGGCATATGTGTCAATCGGTTAGCAGGATTTCTGACCACGAAGCCCGAGGCACCACCGAGACGGCTCTTCGCCCCTATTTCGCCACTCTCACCCGAGCAGCGACGATCTCCCCGCCCTGCTCCGAGGTGATGGCCAGACGCCGTGTTCCCTGGGAAAGATAGGTGCGCATGCTGAAGGCGAGCCTGCCGTCGTCGATGAACATCTCCGTGACAGAGCGGTCGTGAACCAGGTCGATACGTACGCGGTCGGGAAGCTCGACGGCCAGCGTGCGTCGCTCGCCGTGGGGGTAACGGGTGGCGCCGCGGTCGACGGTCAAGGCCTCCGGCCCAAAAGTAATCACGACGCGCGAATCGTTCCCGCCCCCCAGGGTCATCGTCCATTCTCCTTCTGCCGGCCTGGCGACGTCGAGGGTCAGCCAGTAGGACTCCACGCCCGTCACCTCATCGATCACGACCGGATCCTCGGTGATCATGGCGCCCTCGCTCTCGCACCCGTGCACCGGCCCAAGGTCGAGGTCGGGGCGCTGGATGAGAACGCCGTCGCGCAGGCTCAGCCGTCGCGGCACCGACATCATGTGCACCCATCCGTGTTCACGCAGCGAGGGCTGATCGTCTTCGGAGGCGTTGCCCAGCCAGCCCATCAGGACGGGGCCGGCCTGCAGCCCGTCGGCCGAACCGCTGAAGACTTGGGGAGCATAGAACTCGAACCCCCGATCCAGCTCGACGAACTCTCCGGCCGCATGAAACGCCGTGCCCACCAGCTCACCGATCAGATAGCCGCACGGGAAGATGTTTGCGAATCCATCGCCCAGCGGCCCCACGCCCTGAGGACAGAAGATCAGGACGTCGTGGATCTCGCCGGTTTTCTCGTCTGGCACGCGCAGCAGGTTGGGGCACTCCCACATGTAGCCGAATCCGGAGAGACGGCCTTCTAAGCCGGGGAAGGTGAGCTCTCCCGCCAACTCCCAAGACTCCAGGTTCGCTCCGCGGTAGACCAGGATGCACCCGCTCTCGTCTGCGCGCTGAGCACCGAGCAGCATGAGATAGCCATCGCCGTCGCGGATCACCTGGGGATCGCGAACGTGCGGGGTATAGCCGGGCGGGGGCCCAGGGATGAGGGGGTTGGCGGGATGCTTGACGAAATGCTCCATGTCCGTCGTCGTTACCGCGCATTGATAGCTCTCACGATGCCCGTCGGCATCCTTCACGTTGCCCGTGTAGTGCAGCCAGACGGTGCCGCCCTCGCGCACCGCCCCACCCGAATACACACCCGACCGATCGAACCAGTCACCCGGGGCGACGGCTGGCGGATGGGTTTGCCACGACGTCAGGTCCGTCGAGGACGCATGCCCCCAGTAGATCAGCTTGCGGTCGGGAAAGAACGGCCCGAACTGGTAGAAGGCGTGATAGACGCCGTCGACGACGATGAGCCCGTTGGGATCGTTCAGCCGGCCCACCGGCGGTGCGAGATGGAATCGCGGGTAGTCCGGATCCAGGTGCGCCCTCGATCGCTCGATAGCGGCCTGGGCGTCTCGCAGGAGGGCGTCATTGCTGGTCACGAGGACAGGCTAGCGTGTCTGACATACGTTTGACATGGTTGCGGGTCGTCGAGGAAGCGGCCCGGTCATGACCGCGGTCCCGAACCTTTGGCAACCTGCTGCTGCGTGCTCCCTCAGCCAGCCTCGGGAATGCGAAGCAGTGCCAGATACATCGCATCGGTGCCATGGCGGTGCGGCCAGAGTTGCACGTCGTCACCCAGCGCGCAGCCGGGTACCTCGGGCAGGTAGTCAGGCGCATGCAATCGGACGATCTCAGCTCGCTCGGCGAGCACGTCGTCGACCACCGCGACGGTCTCGTCACGGTGCGGGGAGCAGGTGACGTAGGCCACCACTCCCCCGGGTGCTGCGGAGCTGAGCGCGGTATGCAGAAGCTTTCGCTGCAAGGCCCCCAGCGTCTCCACGTCTGAGGAGCTGCGACGCCAGCGCGATTCGGGACGACGGCGCAGCGCTCCCAAACCGGAGCACGGCACGTCCGCGATCACCCGGGCGAAGGAGGCGTCCGCCCATGCCGGCGCCGCGCCATCGGCGACGATCACGGCAGCGGTTCCGCTCGGATACGCCGAGACCGCCTGTGCCACCAGCTTGGCGCGGTGTTCCTGCGCCTCGCTCGCGACGAGGAGGCTGCCTTCCTTCCGGGCAAGGCCCGCGAGTAGTGCTGCCTTGCCGCCCGGACCCGAACACAGATCCAGCCATGGTCCCGCTGGGGCTTGCGCCCTGGTGAGCGCCAGAGCCACCAGCTGCGAGCCCTCATCCTGCACTCCGGCCCGGCGCTCCCGCACGGCGGGCACGTCCGCCGGAACCGATCCCGTGGCACCGAACGGCGAATAGGGCGTGGGGGCGGCTCCAACCGGCAACAGTTCGAAGCGTTCGGCCAGCCCGGGTCGCACCACGAGCGTCGGCTCCGGCGCGACGTTGTTGGCCGCGAGCGCCGCGGCGAGCTCCTCCTGGGGAAGCACCTCCGCGTAGGCCTCGACGATCCAGCGCGGGTGGTGCTGCGTGATCGCCAGCGCCCCCGTCTCGTCCTGCCCCTCTGCGAGATGTGCGCTCCACCCGGCGAGGCTGCGCTTCGACACTTTGCGCAGCACCGCGTTGACGATGCCGGTGACGCGCTGACCCACCGTCTTTCGGGCGAGCTCGACCGTCGCGCCCACGGCCGCGTGCGGAGCCATTTCCATGCCCAGCAGCTGGTGGGAGCCCAGCCGAAGCAGATCGACCACGGCCGGCTGCAGCGAGCCCAGCGCGCGCCCCGAGGCGGCTTCAATCACCAGGTCGTAGGTGCCCATCAGACGACAGGTGCCGGAGACCAGCTCTGTGACGAAGCCCGCGTCGCGGCGGTCGAGATCCGCTGTGACCAGGCGTTTGGCGAGGGCGAGGTTGGCGTAGGCGTCCTTTCCCGTCACCTCGCGAAGGACGTCGAAGGCCACCCGGCGCGGGTTGGGGCGAGGCGCGTTCATGCGAATACCTCCGGCTTGGCGCCGCGTGCCCAGTCCAACGCCCGCATCCGGCGTTTTCCTGGTGCCTGCACCTCGATCAGTTCCAGCGCACCCGAGCCAGTGCCCACCACGATCGAGCGCTTTTCAATCCGCACCTGCCCGGGGTTCAATGCCTCGTCGCGGGTTGCGAGGGCGGCGTCGTAGATCTTGAACCGTTGCCCGCCCAGCAGGCACCATGCCCCGGGCTCGGGAGAGCAGCCTCGCACCTGCCAGAGCAGTTCCTGCGCGGGGCGCGACCAGTCCAGCCGCGCGTCGTCGACCGCGATCTTGTGGGCGTAGGTGATCCCTTCTTCAGGTTGCGGGACGGGATTCTCGCCCGCCTCGATGGCATCGATCGTCTCCACCACCTGCTGGGCGCCTTCCTCCGCGAGAAGCGCCAGCACGTCGCCGGCCGGTGCCTCGGGCATAGGCCGTTCGGAGACGCGATAGACATCTCCCGCATCCAGCGCCTCGACGATCTGGAAGCAGGTGGTGCCGATGGTCTCGTCGCCGGCCATGATGGCCCGCTGCACCGGAGCCGCGCCGCGCCACCGAGGCAGCACCGAGAAGTGAAGGTTGACCCAACCGACACGCGGGATATCGAGCGCCGACGCCGGCAGCAGCGCACCGTAGGCGACCACCGGGCACACGTCGACGTTCTGTGCGCGCAGCCAATCCTGGAACTCGGGTTCTTTGGGCGAGGCGGGTTTGACGATCTCGATGCCCAACTCGGCAGCTCGCACCGCCACCGGCGACGCCGTGAGCTTGCGTCCCCGGCCCGCCGGTGCGTCTTGGCGCGTGATCACACCCACCACCTCGTGCCGAGAGGCCGCGAGTGCCTCCAACGCGGGCACGGCCACCTCCGGTGTGCCGGCGAATACCAGTCTCATTCCACTACTCCTCACCGCGTTCAACCCATCGTCTCGGGATCGACCTCGACGATAACCAGCCCGCCCTGTTTGCGGGCCGAGCGGATCGCCGCCGCATGTTTGACCTTAGTGACCAGGGCCTTTCCGTCGCTCAGCGGCGCGCGGAGAAGAGCTGCCCAGCGAGGCTCGGGGCGGGTCTCCACTTCCGTGGGCCCCATCACCTCGACACCCTCCCACTCCTCGTTGCCCAGGAAGGCACGCACCGCTTCTCCTTCTCCGCTGACCCGCACCAGCTTGGCGGCCGGGGTCAGCCCCGCATCCATGCGGTCCTGGAGCTCGCGGTGGATGAAGCCCCTCAGATCGCCCCGCAGCAGCGCCTGCACCGCCGCGTGCGCACTTGCCCCGACGATCAGAGCCGCGCCGCCGTCGGTTGGAGGCCGGAGCAGAGCCAGGGCGTTCACCCAGCGGCGCGTCGCCTCCTCTGCCGCTCTGACGTCCACCCGGACAAGGCTGACCTCGGCGTCCAGAATCAGCACGCCCGCGTAGCCGTCGGGCGCCGTCGGCTCCGCACCTGGCGTGGAGACGACGATGGCTGGTTCCGAGCCCACCTCGTCGCGGATCCGCTCGGCGGAGCTGTTGATGGCCAGCACACCGGGAAACGCACGCGCCAGTTCCTCCGCCGTTCGCGCGGCACCAGGCAGTGGCGTGCGCAGGGTGGAACCGTGACAGATGCGGCATGACCATCGGGTGGGGGCATAACCGCACAACGAACATTGCGGTGCGTCTCTGCGAATCGCACGCAATGGCCCGTCGCACCGCGGGCAGGTGGCACGGCTGCGGCAACGTTCGCAGGCCAGCGCTGCGGAGTGTCCCACCCGTGGCACCTGTACGAGAACCGGACCTTGGGCGAGCCGTTCCCTCAGGAAACGAAAGGCTGCAGAGGGGACGCGGAGCTTTGCGGCGCCAGGCTCGCGCACCCGATCACGCTCGTCGTCGCCGACGGACCGCACCGGCGCGGTGACCCTCCGCAACGCTCCGGCTCGAGGCTCACCTCGTGCAGCCAGCCCCGCCCGCCAGCCACTGCGCATCGGTAGAGCGACCGAAACCGGCGATCAGCATGCCCGCGCCTTCGTGTCCCGCCCTCAGCACCGCCACCGCCCTGGTGTGGAAACGCGGCGCCCGGGGTTCCACGTGCACGTCGTTGCCGTCGTCGACCACCACCACCAGGCCCAGGTTGGCTACCGGCGCGAAGACCGCGCCTCTCGTGCCGAGCACGATCAGCCTGCCCGCGGCTCACGGCCAAGAAGTTGCGATAACGCGCAGAGCGTCCTGTTCGGCGCTGAGCACCGCGACGGCTCCCCGCCGAAGACCTCGGTGAAGCGGGCCGTCGCCACCGCGAGGTCCCTGGCCGTGGGCAGCACGACGACCACATCGCGGTTCGACCTGAGACACGCGGAGGCCGCCTCGACGATGCCGCCGAACAGGTCGCCGGCAACCTCGTGCACCGCGGCAGCTTGCCACAGCGCGCGCGGCGAGCGCCCATCGGCCAGGGCCTCGAGAAACCCCGCTCCGTCGGGATATCCGGGCAGCACCTGTGCCGGTTGCTGCGGGAGGGAGGGCGCCGGCCACGTGCGTTGTGCAGCCTTCTCGGTGGTGGCGTGCCGCGGCGCGATGGCCGAGCGCGCCACATCGCTCCAGACGCCAGCGTAGTGGTCGGCGACCAGCCGGATCAGCTCGTAGGAGCGCGGGGTGACCACGGGCTCCGACGAGACCACCTTGGCCACGCGGGCCAACTCCCCCCTCACCTCCGTGGTGTCGGCGATCTCGATCACATATCCGTCGCGCAACACACCGGCGAAGCGCACCTTCACCCGACAGCCGGGCACAACGGCATCGGCCAGGGTAGGGGGATCTCGTAGTCGAACAGCCGGTCCAAGTGGGCAAGAGACACGTCGACGGCAACCCGGGCGATGCGGGTGGGCGCGTCGGATGCCTGCTCCAGCAAAGGTGACTGACCCGGCATCCGCGCTCCTTCCCTCTCAGGGAAAACCTATCCAACCACTCCGACTTTAGGTTGGCCCATGCTGCGAAGGTGACTGACGGATCCTATAGTCAGGCCCCTGAAGCGAGAGGGGCGTGGGTAAACCCGTCCGTCGGGCCCCGATAACCCATTGTCCGGTCCCTGAGGTGGACGAGCCCTTCGAGGTGGTCCCTGATGCGAAAGTGTGTGGCGGAATCCCATGGTCCGGTCCCTGAGGTGCGACGAAGGAGCCTCGAAGGGCGTAAAACGTAAGAAGGGGCAGAGACTGAGCCCAAAGGTTTACGTTTAACGCCCTTCGAGGCTGGCGCTCGCACCTCAGGGACCTGACAACAGGTTTTCCCATACTCGCGTTTACACCCTCCGAGGCTCGTTACTCGCACCTCAGCTTCCGGGCTGCTTCGCCGCCGCGGTGGGGCGGGAAAGTGAGACATCAGGACCCAATCACCGGTCCCTGAGGTGTGACGAGCTCTGCGAGGAACCTCGAAGGGCGTTAAACGTAAACCTTTGGGCAGGGTCTGTGCCCAGGGTTTCCGTTTTACGCCCTTCGAGGCTCGCTAGCGCTCGCACCTCAGGGACCGGACCATGGGATGCCGTCACACACTTTCGCCTCAGGGACCTGAAAAAGAGTTCCCTCCGCTCACTTCCCTACGCCACGATGGCCGGAGCCGGCCAGGAAGCTAGCGGCGGCGCCGTGACGCGGTCAGCCCTTCACGGCGGCGGCGAGGGCCTCGGCGCGGTCGGTGCGCTCCCACGTTGCGTTAGGGACCTCGCGGCCGAAGTGGCCGTAGGCGGCGAACTGGGCATAGATGGGGCGCAGCAGGTCGAGGTCGCGGATGATGGCGCGAGGACGCAGGTCGAAGACCTCCAGAACCGCAGCGCGGATCTGCTCCTCGGGCACCTTGGCGGTGCCGAAGGTGTCCAGGTAGAAGCCCACGGGATGGGCCTTGCCGATGGCGTAGGCCACCTGCGCCTCCACCCGATCCGCCAGACCGGCAGCCACCACGTTCTTCGCCACCCAGCGCAGGGCGTAGGCCGCCGAGCGGTCCACCTTAGAGGGGTCCTTGCCGGAGAACGCGCCCCCACCATGGCGGGCCATGCCGCCATAGGTGTCGACGATGATCTTTCGGCCCGTCACGCCGGCATCGCCCATCGGACCACCGATGACGAAGTTGCCGGTGGGATTCACCAGAACTCGGGGCTCCGAGGAATCGAGCTCGTAGCGCTCCAGCACGGGGGTGATGACGTGCTTGATGAGATCGGGGCGGATGGAGTCCTCGATGGAGATGCCGGGGTCGTGCTGGGTCGAGACCACCACGGTGTCCACCGCCTCGGGCGTGCCGTCGGCGCCGTATCGCACGGTCACCTGGGTCTTGCCGTCGGGGCGCAGGTACTCCAGGATGCCGCGCTTGCGCACGGCGGTGAGCCGCTCCGCGAGGCGGTGGGAGAGGTCGATGGGCAGCGGCATCAGGCTCTGCGTCTCGTTGCAGGCATAGCCGAACATCAGACCCTGATCACCCGCGCCTTGCGCGCTCAGCTGATCGTCGTCGTGTTCGAGGCGAGACTCGTACGCCTGATCCACTCCCTGTGCGATATCGGGCGACTGCGCGCCGATGGCGACGGAGACTCCGCAAGACGCACCGTCGAAGCCCAGCCTGGATGATCGGTATCCGATCTCCAGGATGCGTTCGCGCGCGATGGTGGCCACGGGGGCGTAGGCCTGGGTGGTGACCTCCCCGGCCACGACGACCAGGCCGGTGGTGATCAGGGTTTCGACGGCCACCCTTGAGGTGGGGTCCTGCCCGAGCAGGGCGTCGAGCACGGAATCCGAGATCGCGTCGGCAATCTTGTCGGGATGCCCTTCGGTGACCGATTCGGAGGTGAACAAACGGCTCATGTGAGACTCCTTTGCGGCAACAAGCCGCGTCATATTTTGCGGTGGCGACAAGCCACCAACCGGGCAAGGGCTCACGAGAACTCCGCCCGGACCCGCGGTTACGGGTGAATCAGGGAGGAAGGATCACTCAGGACGCGGGATCGGCGTCTTCTGCCAGGGGGTCGACGAAGCTGAAGGAGGGATCCGCGGCGAGGCTGGAGGCCTTAGGCTCCACGTCGGGATCGACCTCGTTGTACTGCAGCAGGCCGTCCTTGATCTCACGCAGCGCGATCGACAGGGGCTTTTCTTCCGGCGAGGCGGATACCAGCGGGCCGACGTTCTCCAGCAGGCCTTCGCCCAGCTGAGAGTAGTAGGCGTTGATCTGGCGCGCGCGCTTGGCGGCGAACAGCACGAGACGGTACTTGGAGTCGGTGGTCTCCAGCAGGTCGTCGATCGGCGGATTCGTGATGCCTTCGGGGGTGGTGCTCAAGTTAACCTTCTTGGACTCGATAGTTGAGAGATCCGCGAATCTCTTATGATCACAAGCCCAGTAAGCTTACCAAAGCTTCTACGGTTTCCTCGATTTCGCGGTTCACGATCACATGATCGGCCTGATCGATGCTGGCGAGTTCCTTCTTGGCCGTCTCCAGACGACGCTGTCGCGCGGCCTCGTCCTCGGTCCCGCGACCCGCCAGGCGGGCCACGAGTTCCTCCCACGACGGCGGGCTGAGGAATACAGCTGCGCCTCCGGGAGGTTCTGCTTCACCTGCCGGGCGCCCTGCAGGTCGATCTCTAGCACGACGACGCGGCCCGCCTGCAGCGCATCCTCCACGGGCTGCTTGGGGGTGCCGTAGTAGTGGTCCCCATGAACCACGGCCCATTCCAGCAGGTCCCCGTACTCGACCATGCGACGGAACTGGTCTCTGCCCAAGAAGTGGTAGCTGACGCCATCCACCTCCCCTGCTCGAGCGGCCCGCGTCGTGGCGGACACCGAATAGAAAGCCTCCGGGTGGCGTTGCCTGAGCACGGCGCACACCGTGCCCTTGCCCACCCACTAGGCCCAGAGATCACCCACACCGATGCCGTTCGCGCGTCGTTCACCCGGAGAACTCTAACGGAGATCGGGCGTGTCAGAACTGCTCGCTGAGCCGCTCGATCTGGTGCCTGCCCAGTCCGCGGATGCGACGATTCGGTGCGATCTGCAGCTGATCCATGATCTCTTGGGCGCGCGTGGCCCCCACTCGAGGCACCGCGCGAGAAGATCCACCACCTTGATGCGTGAGAGAACTTCGTCGCCACTGGCCTTTTCGAGGGCCTCCACGAAACTCACTTTGCCGGTGCGAACAGCCTCCTTCAGCTCCGCCCGGGCGCGACGCGCGTGTGTGGCCGCCTCCCTGGCCGCCACCAGCTGCTCGCTGCTCAGTTGAGGAATACTCATTCTCCTACCCCCTGTGTTTGGGCTTCGGGCCCCTTTTGCGGGAACCATACCTCCTAGTCAGGGGATTCTGCAGGAATATCTGGAGAACCGGGCCTCAGTGCAATCGTTTCGTTATAAAACGACCGGCTCAAAGCCCCGCGGAACCTCTCAGAGCGCCGAGACGGCTTCCAGCAGACGTGCAGCTCGCTCTTCCAGCTCTGCCTGGCCTGCGCCGATCACTTCACGGCTCGCGGTGGGCAGCACGTGCGAGACCGACGATCCGAAGGCGGAGCGGAGGTCTTCGATCTTGCCGCCTTGGGCACCGATGCCGGGCACCAGGATCGATCCGTTGAACCCGTCCACCTCGCAGCCGATGTCGCCGTGGGTGCCCCCGATCACCAGGCCCACCAGGTTGTCGCGCTTCTTGTTCGCGCGCATGGCCTCGTCGACAATGGTCTGCGCCACGGTGACCCCGAAGCTCTTCGCCAGCTGGAGGCTGGTGCCGTCGGGGTTGGAGGTACGGGCCAGCACGTAGATCCCGCGTCCGTTGTCTTGCGCGAGTTGGATCGCCGGTTTCAGCGAGCCGAAGCCCAGGTAGGGGCTGGCGGTCATGGCATCGACGCCCAGCGGGCCGTCGCCGAGGTAGGCCTGAGCGTAGCCCGTCATGGACGATCCGATGTCGCCGCGTTTCACGTCGAGCAGCGACAGTGCCCCGGCCTGACGGATGTCGTCGATCACCCGTTCCAGCACCGCGACACCCCCGGACCCGAAGGGCTCGAAGAAGGCCGACTGCGGTTTGAAGACGGCGATGGTGCTGCCGAGAGTCTCGACGATGCCCCGGGAGACGCGCTCCAGCCCTGCCAGGTCGTTGCCCTCGCCCCAGGCGTCGAGAACGCTCGGCATGGGGTCGATGCCGACGCACAGCCGGCCCCGTTCGCTCGTCTTCGCTGCGAGCCGTTCGGCGTAGGTTGCCGCCTTCATCGTTGCCATTCCTGGATACCCCTCACCAAAGCCGGACCTTCGTAGATGAACCCACTGTAGAGCTGGATCAGGACCGCGCCGGCGTCGAACATCCGGATCGCGTCGCGGGGCGTCATGATGCCCCCGACCCCGATGATCGGCAGTTCGGTCAATTCCGCGATGCGCTCGACGAAGGCCAGCGCCTTGGTCGTCAGCGGCGCCCCGCTCAGCCCACCGGCTTCGACGGCCAGGTGCCTGTCTTTCGGCGCGAGGCCCTCGCGCGACAGCGTGGTGTTGGTGGCGATCAGGCCCGCCGCGTCGCTGTCGGTGATCGCTGCCAGCGTCTCGGTGAGGTCGTCGCCGGCCAGATCCGGCGCCAGCTTGACGAAGATCGGCACCGGCTCCTGATCTGCTCCCGCTTCCTGCGCCGCGGCTACCGTGAGCGCGTCGATCAGGGCCTTGAGCTCGGAGGCCGCCTGCAGGCTGCGCAAACCCGGGGTGTTGGGGCTGGAGACGTTGACCGCGAGGTAATCGGCGTAGGGGGCAAGCGCCCGCAGCGAGACCAGGTAGTCCTCAGTGGCCTGGGCGAGCCCCACCAGCTTGGTCTTGCCGATGGAGATACCCAGCGGGATGCCCGTCGCGTTGTTGCCACGACGCACGCCGTAGCTCTCCAGCGTGTCGGCCAGCGCGGCGGCGCCCTTGTTGTTGAAACCCATCCGATTGACGATGCCGCGGGATTCGACCGCGCGAAACAGGCGGGGCCTGTCGTTGCCCGGCTGCGCCTGCCCGGTGACGGTGCCCAGCTCGGCGAAGCCGAAGCCTAACCGCGACCACGCGCGCGCGGCCAGCCCGTCCTTGTCCAGTCCCGCGGCCAGGCCCACCCGGTTGGGGAAGTCGATGCCCGCCACGCAGGCGGGATCGACGACCTTGCCGGGCAGGTGGCCGGGCAGCTTGGCGAGCCCGTGGATCATGGCCTCGTGGATGCGTTCCGCATCCCCTCCGGCGTAGCGAAAGAGCCCCGCCCGCATCAGGTGGTACCCGTGGCGCAGCGCCGAGGTGGTGCGGGAGGTCACGACTGAGCCGCCCACTCCTGGAGCGAGCGCACCGAGACCTCGCCGCCGCGCTGCGCCTCGATACCCTGCACCGCCGCCGCCAGGCCGGGAACGGTGGTCACCAGCGGCACGTCGGCCAGCACGGCCGCGGTGCGGATCAGGTAGCCGTCCTCGCGGGTGGTGGCACCGCTGGATGTTCCCTCCGGGGTGTTGAAGATCAGGTCGATGTCGCCCGTGGTGATCATGTCGATGATGCTCTTGTCCGCCGCGTCCTCGGCGCGATCCGACAGCTTGGTGATCTCGGTCACCTCCACGCCGTTGCGCCGTAGCACCGAAGCGGTGCCCCGGGTGGCCAGGATATGGAAGCCCAGGTCGGCCAGGCGCTTGATCGGCCACAGGGTGTGGCGCTTGTCGCGGTCGGCGATAGAGGCGAAGATCGTGCCCGAGTTGGGAAGAGCCCCACCCGCGGCCGCTTCTGCCTTGGCGTAGGCGGTGCCGAAGTTGTCGGAGAGGCCCATCACCTCGCCGGTGGAGCGCATTTCGGGGCCGAGCAGGGTGTCGACGAAGGCGCCGCTGGAGGTGCGGAACCGGTTGAACGGCATGACCGCTTCCTTCACCGCCACCGGCGCACCCGGGTGCACGGTGCTGCCGTCGCCCTCGGCCCGCAGCATGCCGCTGGCCCGCAGATCGGCGATGGACTGGCCCAGCATCACCAGCGCGGCGGCCTTGGCGAGCGGCACGTTGGTGGCCTTGGAGACGAACGGCACGGTGCGGGAAGCACGGGGGTTGGCCTCCAACACGTACAGCGTGTCGGCGTGCAGTGCGTACTGGATGTTCAGCAGGCCTCGCACGCCCACGCCAGCTGCGATGGCGAGCGTCGAGGTGCGGATCCGCTCGACGATCGCGTCGCCCAGGGTGATCGGCGGCAGCGAGCAGCTGGAGTCACCGGAGTGAATGCCGGCCTCCTCGATGTGCTCCATGATGCCGCCGACATAGAGCTCCTTGCCGTCGTACAGGGCGTCGACGTCGATCTCCACGGCATCGTCGAGGAAGCGGTCCACCAGCACCGGCTGGTTGGGCGTCACCTCCGCGGCCTGGGCAATGTAGGTCTCCAGCGACTCGTCGTTGTAGACGATCTGCATGCCGCGCCCGCCCAGCACATAGCTGGGGCGCACCAGCACCGGGTAGCCGATCTCGGCGGCGATCTGCTTGGCCTCGCCCGTGGAGGCCGCCATGCCGTACTTGGGCGCGGGCAGCCCAGCCTGGGAGAGCACGTGCCCGAAGGCGCCGCGTTCCTCGGCCAGGTTGATCGCCTCCGGGCTGGTGCCCACGATCTCCACGCCCGCGTCCTTCAACACCTGGGCGAGCTTGAGCGGGGTCTGGCCGCCGAGCTGGCAGATCACCCCGGCCACCGGGCCGGCCTTCTTCTCGGCGTGGTAGATCTCCAACACGTCCTCGGCCGTGAGCGGCTCGAAGTAGAGCCGGTCGGCGGTGTCGTAGTCGGTGGAGACGGTCTCCGGGTTGCAGTTGACCATCACGGTCTCGTACCCGGCCTCGCGCAGCGCCATCACGGCGTGCACGCAGGAGTAGTCGAACTCGATGCCCTGGCCGATGCGGTTGGGGCCGGAGCCCAGGATCAGCACGGCCTCCTTGGTTCGCGGCGGCACCTCGGATTCCTCGTCGTAGGACGAGTACAGGTACGGGGTGAGGGCGGCGAACTCGGCGGCGCAGGTGTCGACGGCCTTGAACACGGGGCGGATGCCCAGCGCCCAGCGCACGCCGCGCACCACGTCGGTGCTGAGGTTGCGCAGGGAGGCGATCTGGGCGTCGGAGAGGCCGTGCCGCTTGGCCTTGCGCAGCAACTCGGCCGTGAGTTCAGGCGCCTGCTCGATCTCACGGGCGAGGCCCAGGATCAGGTCGAGCTGGTCCAGGAACCACGGATCGATGGCGGTGGCGTCGAACACCTGGTCGACGGTGGCGCCGGCGCGCAGCGCCTTCATCACCAGCTGCAAGCGGCCATCAAAGGGGCGCTTGATGGTCTCCAGCAGCTCCTCCACCGGGGTGTCGATCTCCCCCGAGAAGTCGAAGGGCGCATTCGGATCCTCCAGCGAGCGCAGCGCCTTGCCCAGCGCCTCGGTGAAATTGCGCCCGATGCCCATGGTCTCGCCCACCGACTTCATGTGAGTGGTGAGGTAGGGATCGGCCGCCGGGAACTTCTCGAAGGCGAACCGGGGCACCTTGACGATCACGTAGTCGAGCGTGGGCTCGAAGCTGGCCGGCGTCTCGCCGGTGATGTCGTTGGGGATCTCGTCGAGGGTGTAGCCCACGGCTACCTTGGCGGCGATCTTGGCGATCGGGAAGCCCGTCGCCTTCGACGCCAGCGCGGAGGAGCGCGACACGCGCGGGTTCATCTCGATGACGATCATGCGGCCGTCGACGGGGTTCACCGCGAACTGGATGTTGCAGCCGCCGGTATCCACTCCGACGGCGCGGATCACGCCGATGCCCACGTCACGCATCCGCTGGAACTCGCGGTCGGTCAGGGTCATGGCGGGTGCCACGGTGATCGAGTCGCCCGTGTGCACGCCCATGGGGTCGAAGTTCTCGATGGAGCAGATGATCACGACGTTGTCGGCCTTGTCGCGCATCACCTCCAGCTCGTATTCCTTCCAGCCCAGGATCGATTCCTCGATCAGAACCTCGGTGGTGGGAGACGCGGCCAGGCCGGCGCCGGCGATGCTGCGCAGCTCGTGCTCGTCGTGCGCGAACCCGGAGCCCACGCCGCCCATGGTGAATGACGGACGCACCACCACGGGGTAGCCGAGCTCATCAGCGGCGGCCAGCACTTCGTCCATGGCATGGCAGATCCGCGACTTCGCGACCTCCGGCGCCCCGCCGGGGATGTCGGTCA
This sequence comes from Tessaracoccus sp., assembly GCA_041393555.1. GTDB lineage: Bacteria > Actinomycetota > Actinomycetes > Propionibacteriales > Propionibacteriaceae > Arachnia. The sequence continues at coordinate 176,387 of JAWKJW010000009.1, forward strand.
TGGCGAGGCAGATCTCTTTGAACTGCTCCCGGTCCTCGCCGCGCTGGATGGCGTCGATGGAGGCGCCGATCAGCTCGACGCCGTAGGTCTCCAGCACGCCGTTCTCGTGCAAGGCGACCGCGGTGTTGAGGGCCGTCTGTCCGCCCAGCGTCGCGAGCACCGCGTCGGGGCGCTCCTTGGCGATGACGCGCTCGACGAACTCCGGAGTGATGGGCTCGACATAGGTGGCGTCGGCGAAGTCGGGGTCGGTCATGATGGTGGCCGGGTTGGAGTTGACCAGCACCACCCGGAAGCCCTCCTCCTTGAGCACCCGGCAGGCCTGGGTGCCCGAGTAGTCGAACTCGCAGGCCTGGCCGATGACGATCGGCCCGGAGCCGATCACCAGGATCGAGGAGATGTCGGTGCGACGGGGCATCAGGCGTCCTTTCCGGTGGAAGCAGCGTCAGCCGAAGAGGCCTCGGCCGACATCACGTCGACGAAGCGATCGAACAGGTAGTTGGCGTCGTGGGGGCCGGCGGCGGCCTCCGGGTGATACTGCACGGAGAAGCCGACGAGCTTGCCGTCGCGACGCAGCTGGAGGCCCTCCACCACGTCGTCGTTCAGGCACACGTGGGAGACCGTGACCTCGCCGTAGGGGGTCTCGGTGGCCTTGTCGAGCGGGGCGTCGACCGCAAAGCCGTGGTTGTGCGCGGTGACCTCCACCTTGCCGGTGGTGCGATCGATCACCGGCTGATTGATGCCGCGGTGGCCGAACTTGAGCTTGTAGGTGCCCAGCCCCAGCGCGCGCCCAAAGAGCTGGTTGCCGAAGCAGATGCCGAAGTAGGGAATGCCGGCGTCGAGCACCTGGCGCAGCACCTCGACGGGACCGACGGAGGCCGACGGGTCGCCGGGGCCGTTGCTGAAGAAGACGCCGTCAGGGTTGAGTTCCTGGATCTGCTCGAAGGTCGCGTGTGCGGGCAGCACATGCACCTCGATGCCACGGGAGGCCAGCTGCGCCGGGGTCATCGACTTAATGCCCAGATCCAGGGCCACCACGGTCAGCTTCTTGGCGCCTACCGGCTGCACCGTATACGGCATCGCGGTGGTCACTTCTCCCACCAGATCGGCGCCGGCCATGCCGGGCTGCTCCAGCACCTTGGCCAGCAGTTCCTGGGGATCGTCGGTGAGGGTGGAGATGCCGACGCGCATGCTGCCCACGTCGCGGATGTGGCGGGTGAGCGCGCGGGTATCGATGTCGGCGATCCCGACGATGCCCTGCGCCGTCAGCTCGTCCTCCAGGCTGCGCGCCGAGCGCCAGTTCGACGGGCGCGGGGCGGGGTCGCGCACGATGTAGCCGGCCACCCAGATGCGGGAGGACTCGCCGTCCTCGTCGTTCCAGCCGGTGTTACCGATGTGCGGCGCTGTCATCAGGACCACCTGGCCCCGGTAGCTGGGGTCGGTCAGCGTCTCCTGATATCCCGACATGCCGGTGGAGAACACCAGCTCTCCGAAGGTTTCGCCCTCGGCACCGAAAGAACGACCACGAAATACGCGCCCGTCCTCAACAACCAATATCGCGGAACTCATGCGTACTTCGCGCCTCTCGTCTAGTTCGTGTTCGGCTTCGTGGCCATGGCCTTCGCCAGTACTCCGTTGAGGAATGTGGGCGAATCGTCGGTGGAGTACTCGCCGGCAAGCAGCACGGCTTGAGAAATGATGGCCGGATCCGGAGTGTCCGTGTGGTCCATCTCAAAGACGGCAATCCGAGCCAGGCTGCGGTCGATGTTATTCATCCGCTCCAAGGTCCAGCTGCGATCGAGGCATGCGGTGATCCGTTGGTCGATCTCCGAGCCGTGCTCGACGATGCCCTGCAGGATCGCCTTGGTCAGCGGACGAAACTCGAGTCCGGCCAGCGACTGCTGCTCCGAGATGGTTTCGCTCAGCGAGGCACCGCGAAGTTCAGCCTGGTACAGGATGTCCAGGGCTGCTTTGCGGGCCTTCGTCTGGGTGGTGTAGCGACGATGGTCCGGCATCAGGAGGAGACGCGCCCCAGGTACGAGCCGTCGCGGGTGTCGACCTTGACGCGCTCTCCGTTGGTGATGAACAGCGGCACCTGGATCACCTTGCCGGTCTCCAGCGTGGCGGGCTTGGTGCCGCCAGTGGAGCGGTCGCCCTGCAGACCGGGTTCGGTGTAGGTGATCTCGAGCTCGACGGAGGCCGGCAGCTCGATGAACAGCGGGTTGCCCTCGTGCGTGGCGACGATGGCGTTCTGGTTCTCCAGCATGAAGTCTTTGGCGTCTCCCACGGTCTCGGGGGAGATCATCAGCTGGTCGTAGGTTTCGTTGTCCATGAAGACGTAGGACTCGCCGTCCATGTACAGGTACTGCATCTCGCGGCGATCCACGGTGGCAGTATCCACCTTGGTGTCGGAGTTGAAGGTCTTGTCAACGATCTTGCCCGAGAGCACGTTCTTGAGCTTCGAGCGCACGACGGTGTTGCCCTTGCCCGGCTTGTGGTGCTGGAACCACAGCACCTGCCACAGCTGACCGTCCAGGTCCAGCACCATGCCGTTCTTGAGATCGTTGGTTGACGCCATCGTTTTCTCTCCTGAGTCGAGGTTCGCGGGCACTGTCCGGCCAACCGGGGAGTCTACCGAACCTCACGCCTCAGGCATAACCCGGCGCGATGGTCTCGCCCGGGAGACTCTCCGTGCGCAAATCTGCGTATACGCGCAGGCCTCCCGTATAGCGAGGCCTGCGCGTATACGCAGATTTGTGCTCGCGATCCGGGCGTACGGTGAGGTATGGACATCCAGATCAAACGCATCTACGAGGAGTCGGACACGGACGACGGGTTCCGCGTCCTGGTCGACCGATTGTGGCCGAGGGGCGTGTCCAAGGAGAAGGCCGCCCTCGACCTTTGGAACAAGGACGTGGCCCCCTCCCCCGACCTCCGCACCTGGTGGAACCACGATCCGGATCGTTTCGACGAGTTCGCCGAGCGCTACCGCGCCGAACTCGAGGCCAGTGATGCCGCCGCAGAACTCCTCGGCCAAGCCTCTGGCCACAACCGCCTCACCCTGCTCTACGCTGCCCACGACCCGGAGGTCAACCATGCCGTCGTGCTGCGACAGGTTCTGATCGACTCCGCAGGATGAGAAACGGATGACGTTCGTGGCCGAAGAGCCGGCCACGAACGTCATCTCCTCTACGGCATTCAGCCCAGCGCGACGGAGACCGCTTTATCGAAGAGACCACCCTCGAACTCGAGGGTCTCCAAGGATGTTCCCACCGGCAGATCGAACACGACTGCACCCTTCAAGGTGTTACCGGGGTTGATCTCGTCGAACAGGATCGCTCGATCTTCGAGGTACATCGGCGCCGAGGAATCAGGATTGAACGTCTTGCCGCCCGCGAGCAAAGTCAACGACGAGTCCATGAAGAACTTCGGCTCGTCTCCCACATTCGTCACCGCGATGGTCATCACCACGAACTCGCCCTGCGCGGCCGTGTTGAAGTACTCCGATCCGATGTCGGCGACGGGATCATCGACGTTCTCCACCACCAACTGGAGATCGCCGGAGACAACCGGGTCCCCGATTCCTACTCGTGCCGGTGCGCTCTCCTCTGGGCCCGTCTCCGCCTGACCGTCGGTCTGCCCCTCCGAGGGAGCAGCATCGGTCGCGGGGGTCGATTGGCCTTGCTCGGCCGGTGCTGCGGATTCCTCGTCGTCCCCCAAAGCGTTGACGATGCCGCCAAGCGCGACGAGAACCAAGACGGCCAAGAACCACCAGCGCTTATAGATAGGCTTCTTCTTCGGCGCGGCGGGCGGTGGCGGCACCGGAGCCTGATGCCCATGGAAACCCTGTCCAGGTGCGGGCTGGTTCTGGGGCGAATGCTGTTGAGACATATCGAAGTCCTCGCGATCGGTTGTACTGATGTATCCAGTTCAGCCTTCGCGACGACTATGGCGCGTCCTCCGATCCGGTCGACGACCATGCCCGATCGGGCATATCCGCGTACCCGAACGGGAGGCGTGCGGGTCCCGAACGCGTCAATAGACTGCCACCATGACGAGCGCTCCTCAGACGACTTCTCCACCGCACATCGTGGTGCGGATCGTCGTCGTCCTCGCCCTGATCGGGCTGGGTGTCGTAACCGCGGTGGCGTCGACGTTGACCAACCCTGCCAACCTTCAAGGTGGCCCGGACTCGCCTGTTTCCGACGTGGGTGTGATCCGAGGCATGTTCACTTGGGCGTTGCTCCTCTCTCTCATTTGGCTGCGCACCTATCCCTTGATCGTGGTCACGGCAGGATTGATCTCGGCGCTCGGCTTGCAGACCGATCCTTTTCTCTTGGCGGTGGCACTCCCGGTCTGCATCGCCAAGCTGGAACGACCCTGGCGGACTCCCTCGCTCGTGGTGATCTACCTGGCGATGATCGCCAACTACGTCTTGCATCTGATCCACCTTCGGCGCTGGCCCGATGCCGATTACAGCCATCAGGGGATGATCGCCGTGACCGGGGTCTTCGGCATAACCCTGGTTCTCGCCACCAGCATCGGCCTTTATTGGCGCCAGCGGCGCCGCATCGCGGAAGCCGCGCAGGAGGTGAATGAGGCGCACCAGCGCAGCGATGAGCTTTCGGACGAGTTGGTCCGGCAACGTGAGCGCGAAGATCTCGCACGCGAGGTCCACGACACCCTGGCCAGCCGTTTATCGGCGATCTCTTGCAATCCGGCAGCATCGAGGATCAAGCCGATCAGGACCTCAGCGCGACGGCGCGAACACTGCGCCTCAACGCCTCTCAAGCCCTCATCGATCTGCGAAACCTTCTGGCGTCGCTGAGAGAGGGAGGTGCCGAGCAGGGTCCGCCAACCGCCAACCTGCACGCCGATCTCTTCGATCTCCTGGATCTCATCGAAGACGCCACCGCTGCAGGGCTCAGTGTGCAGCCCTTCATCGTCGTGGATGGCTACCTGCAGGCCCCAGACTCGCTTCGTCGGGCGGTGTTCCGAATCACCCAGGAGGCACTGACCAACGCCCTTCGACACAGCCTGGACAGGTCGATCGCGCTGCGCATCGAGGGCGCGCCGGGACGCGGCATCCGCCTCACGTTCCGCAACAAGACAGGAGAGACGCACTCGTTCACGGACGGTGCTGGCCGCGGCCTGGTAGGAATCGAAGAACGCGTGACACTCCTCGGGGGAAGTCTGTCGAAAGAACAGCTTGGAGGCTGGTTCACCCTTACCGTCACCCTGCCGTGGGAGCTGGGGAAGCACTGAACAGTATGGGCTCGGTAAACTGCCGGACGTGCCAGTTCCTTTGAGTGTCCTGACGGTCGACGACGATCCACTCGTGCTCGATGCCTTTGAGCGCCTGATCGCCAAGGACGACACTCTGAGCTTGGTCGGCTGCGCCCATAACGGCCTCCAGGCAATCGGTGAGGCGCGGCGCCTGCGGCCGGATGTCGTGGTGATGGACCTCCACCTGCACGGGTCCATGGATGGCGTCGAGGCCACACGTCGCATCCGGAGTGCACTGAATCCACCTGAGGTTCTGGCCGTGACGAGTTTCGACACCGATGCCTTCTTACACGGTGCTCTGGAGGCAGGCGTGACGGGATTCCTGCTCAAATCAGATGCTCACGACTCCCTTACCCGCGCGATCCACATGGCCCATGCTGGAGACCCGATGATCTCACCCGCGTTGATGACCCGGCTGATCAGAAGCTACGTCAAGCCTGCCACCGACCCGGTCTGCGATCGGGCGCGGATGCTGGCCTCGCGTCTCACGGAGCGGGAGATCGAGGTCGCCCGGCTCATCGGTGAGGGTCTCACCTATGACGAGATCGCGGCGAGGTTGTTCATCTCATCCAGCACGGTGAAGGCGACGATTCAACGAGCCCTGCCGAAGGTGGATGCGTCTTCCGGATCACAGCTTGCGGTACTGGTCGCCACCGCCCGTCTCGACCTGACGTGAGCGGATAGCTTCATACCGTTCACCGATCAACGCCGTTCAGGACATCAAGGACCGCCCCACGGGTGCCGAAGAGACACCGTCCTGCCTCGCGCAGCGAGACCGCCTCATTGTCTGCATCAGGGGAAAGATCGTGCCGCACCCACATCGCCTTGAGCCCAGCCGCTCTGGCTCCAGCGATGTCTCGTACGAGGTCATCGCCGATCATGACTGTCTCCGACGGTGCCGTGCCTATCGCCACACAGGCCGCCTCGAACGCCTCACGAGAGGGTTTCGCGTGCCCCAAGGCCGAGGACGCGAGCAACCGCGCCTCCGGCCGCGCCAACCCAATCGTCTCCAACTTCTGCTGCTGTAACGCGTGATCTCCATTGGTGAGGATCCCCTTGTCAAGTCCCTAATGCGAAAGTAGGTGCGGGTTCCTGTGTTCAGGTCCCTGATGCGAAAGTGTGTGGCGGATCCCTCTGTCAGGTCCCTGAGGTGCCCTTCGAGGCTCGTTCCTCGCACCTCAGCCTCCTGGCCGGTTCCGGCCGCCATGGGGCAGGAAAGTGAGGCGAAGGTACCCAACCACCGGTCCCTGAGGTGCGAGGAACGAGCCTCGAAGGGCGTTAAACGCAAGCGTTCGCAGGGACTGTGCCAAAGGTTCCGTTTAACGCCCTTCGAGGCTCCTCGCAGAGCTCGTCACACCTCAGGGACCTGACAAAAGGATTCCCTCCACGCGCTTTCCTGCCCACTGTGGCCGGAACCGGCCCGGCAGGCTGAGGTGGAGCCGGTATCCGCGCGAGGGTTTGCTCGACTTCTAACAACCGCTGGGCGGAGAACCAGTCACCGGTCGATGCTGTTCAGGACATCGAGGACGGCCTCGCGGGTGACGTCGGCGTGCGAGCGCCCGTCGGCCCCTGTTCCCCGACGACCAAAGTACGCGTCCGGGCCGTCGTGTTTCATCGCGCCGATCACTCGCTGACTCACCCGGCCTTCATGCTTGGCTCTCCCCCAGCGGGAAAGCGGCGCGGTGGGCCAGCGGCCGGGGAACGCAATCGGGCCGAGCCAGCGCGTCTTGTCTTTGGATCCGTAGAAGTCCCAGACGTGATCCATTCGATCGAGGCCCGGGTCGTCGCCGAACACCCCACCGATGGAGATCAAGGAGACGGGTATCCCCAGCCCGGCGAGGAACCAGCCGGCACCCAAACCCATCTGACCGCCGCCGGAGTATCCGATGATCGTCACGGGCACACCGCTTCCTGGCCGGTAGCCGTGGCGTTGCAGCGAACGCCAGATCTCTTGCGCCAGACCGATGCTGTGGGTGGGGCCGTAGCGTCGATCGGCGGATACCAGCACATGCGAGACGTTGCGCAGCTGGATCAGGAACGGCAAGGGGTTGAACGCCCACCGACGGCGCATCCGATCGAGCCTGCGCCACAGCCACATGGTGGCGCGCTGGGTGAGCCCTCGGTTGTCGACCGCATACGGGAACACGTCGTCCACCACAAGCAAACCCGGTACATCACGCTCGAGGGAGCGCAGGAAAGCCTCCTCGCGCCCGCTGAGTTCATCACCCGCGATCACCCCGATACCGGAAAGGTAGACCGCGAATCGCGTGACGGCAGTATCGGATGGGCTCGTCGGAGGCAGGATCTCGAAAGAGGAGCGCACCTCCTGTTGCCCCTTGTTCGACCACCAACGCAAAGACTCCAGCGGCGAAACCAGCACGAAGCCCACCACCACGAGAACGATCGTCGTCAAGATCCAGCTCACGGGCGCGCGCCTCCAGCGGCCGGGACTGTGCGAGACACCGGGATCAGCGGCATGCCCGCGAGGATGTCATCGGCCGTCACCATGGTGGGGGTGCCCGTAGCCAGGGTCCACAGGCGCGACGAGAGCCAGCTGATCGGACGGTTCAGCAGCCGGGAGAGCAGTTGGATCGTGAGCCATCCAGCCAGCACGAAGGCCAGGGAGGCCCAGATCCCCGCACCGTAGGCGTACCGGATGCCCATCACCAGCACGAGCACCGACCAGCCCTGCAGCACCCTGCCGATCAGCATTCCGACATGCGGGATGGCGGTGAGGAAGTTGAAGGCCAGCGGCGCGGTGGCCGTGAGTGCGACGACTACCAGCGGCATCAGCGGCAGGAGGTTGCGCGTCGCCAGTGAGCCCACTCCCCAGGTGACCAGCGCCTCCACCACCTGCAAGCCTGTGAATGCGAGGATGCTCAGCACCAGACTCACCAAAAGCCTGCCCCCGCGGATGCGGTTGAGCAGCAGCACTGCGACGTGCCCCAACACCGTCGAGACCGCGGCGATGGCAGCAACTCCCAGCGCAGCCGACAGCATCGCGGTGGCGGTTGCGTCCACCCCACTGAACGCACCGGTATTCAGCGCCAGCGCATCTCGGAGCAGCCGCCACACCTCCGTCATGCCAAGCACTCTAGCGACGCTCGGTCGGCAGGCTCACGGGGCGAGGACCAAGCCAAGGCCGACCATGCCTGGAGCGCCCTCCCAGTGGTGCCGAACCTGCGCCCGTCCATCTAGAGCGTCCCTTCGGCCCTGCTGGATTCAGCACCCGTCCGCAGAGAAGGGGCGCAGAGTCCCCCGGCAAGCACCTCCAAGCGAACTGCTCAGAAGTCATTGCTGGGCACATCCTTCGGCATCACACGGTTGGGCATCAGCCGCACGACCTCGCGCTGAGCCTTCGTCATCCGTGCGAGTTCCTCGGGAGTCGGCACGAACAGTTGGATGCCGAGCGCCGCGCACACATTGAGCACGTTGCCGAACGCCACCGACGGCCTTCCGTTCTCGATCGCGGAGACCGTCGCACGCGAGACCCTGGCGTAGCCCGCCAATTGCTCTGCCGTAAGCCGCTTGTTCAACCGCGCGATCCGTACCTGATGCCCCATCAGCTCGGCGGCATCTTTCGCGTACGGAACAAGGTCGATCTTCTCTCGCCCCACGCGCCCTCCTGATGATAGTTGCGCACCATAACTCTATGTGCACGAACTATTATACACAGGCGCGTGCTGCCACCCACGACCGCCAACCACGCAGACCACGGCCAAGGTCGCTGCGAGGTCACTCCTATGAGGCATGGCCGCCATCTCACACGCCGGCGGGTTTTCCCAACGCAGGAGCGGGCTCACCGACTGGACGGGTGGAGGGCGAATACTGGGACACGGAAGGGAGACCGCCATGACCATCACCCAGAGGATCGTGCCGAATATCTGGAGCATCGGGAACGCCGAGGAGATGGGGCGCTTCTACGCCGCATCGATTCCCGAGACCACCTTCGAGGTGGAATCGCGTTATCCCCAGGAGGGTCTGCTCGACTTCCAGCAACCGCTGGCAGGAGAACCACTCACCGTCACCGTGCAGGTGGCCGGGACCAAGTTGACGCTCATCAACGCCGGTGGGGAGTTCCGTCCCACGCCGGCCATCTCCTTCATGCTCAACTTCGACCCCATCCTCTTCGATGCGCCCGACGCCGAGGCCGCCGCGCGGGCAAGTCTCGACGCCGCCTGGGCCGCGCTCGCTGCCGACGGTGTGGTGCGGATGGGTCTCGACGAGTATCCGTTCGCGAAGCGCTACGGCTGGGTCGAGGACCGCTACGGCGTCAACTGGCAGCTCATGCTCACCGACCCCGCAGGCGACCCCCGACCCTTCGTCGTCCCCGCCCTGATGTTCGGCGGGCCGGCCCAGGACAAGGCTGCGGAAGCTGCTGACTTCTATGTATCGCTCTTCTCCTCCATGCCAGGCGGCGCCGCCGTCGGCAACCGCTTCCCCTACGGCGTCCCCACCGGTCCCGCCAGCGCGGAGGCGCTTGCCTATGGCGAGTTCCGCATTGCCGACCAGTGGTTCATGGCAACCGACTTCGGCGCCGAGCACGCCTTCCTCTTCTCAGAAGGCGTCTCGCTGGAAGTGCAGTGTGAGGACCAGACCGAGATCGACCGTCTCTGGGATGCCCTCTCCGCCGTACCGGAGGCCGAGCAATGCGGCTGGCTCAAGGACCGCTATGGCGTCAGCTGGCAGATCGTCCCGGAGAACATGGGCGAGCTCATGACCCGACCCCACGCCTTCGAACGCATGCTGGAGATGAAGAAACTCGTCATCGCCGACTTCTAGCGACCCTTGGTTCCTAGAACTCATGCGGTTGTCTTGGGTTTTCAGGTTGCGTTTCCGAGCCGGGCTGTGTCGCCGCAGGCGTGGACGTGGTGCTCGATGGTGATCAGGGCGCGGTGTAGCTCGGGGGATGTGGATGGTTGATCGGCTGCGATCAAGGGTCGCTAGGTATGTTGGCTCGGGTGTCGCGATGGCAGTCCACCTTAGGTGGCGGACGACTCGGATTAGCTGATGGGGCGACATCATCCTGCTGGGGCAGGGGTCGATTCAGATCAGGGATAGGAGGGGGTTTCGGGTGCGTCCTTTGTGCACGTGATCCGGTCCTGAAACTCCCCTCGCTTGGCGCGGTCGATAACGTCGGCCGTGGCCTCCTCGTTTGGGACAGCGCCGACTTCGATCACCGTCGTATCCGGCGTGATCTTTGGTGCGTTGGCGCACAGCGCTACCACGGTCCAAAGCGGTCCTCCGGGCATGCCTGGAGGAGGTTCCTGTTCCCACGAGTCGATATCTTCGGGTGCTACGGGGAACCCGTAGATCGTCATTGATTGCTTAGTCATATCGTACGGATAGATCTCACTGACCTTGCGCCCGACGAAATCGATGAGGGGATAGTACTCGGGAGGATCGGGTTCTTCCGAGTCCACGCTACATCCGGAAAGCGCAGAGCAGACCACGACGGAGGCTGCGATGAATGAACGGGCCCTAAGCATGACACTCAGGTTACCCGGCAGTGGATACCGTTCGAATTGAAGGCATACAGCCAACCGCTCGTCTCGGTGCCCATATCAATCCATGCGGGGCTGACCCACATCCGGCTTCTGGCGCGCACCTTATAGCGGTGCCGTTCTCCGCGAGGATGAGCCTTGTAGATCTGCCCGCTCTTGAGGGTGGGCGACGAACAGCTGATCGAGAGGGATTGGGTCGAAGCATTGGAGATTCCGAGGGACGATGTCACAACAGAGCGGCTGACGCCCAGCGAAAGGCTCACCGTGCGGGTGGCCGATTTCGTGGAGTTAATTTGGCAAGCGGAGCCCGCACCGGAACAAGTTGCGAGTGTCTGGCCGTAGTCGATATGACCGGTACTGACTTTGGACTTGTCGATTACCGTGTACGTGACGACGCATCCCGGGCAGGCAGCAGCGGCAAAGAGGTCCGCAGCTTCGGTAATGTCCTGTTCGAGGAGTTCTTCCAGTGACTCGGCGTCGAACGCCGCTTCCGTGCCGCTTTCCGTCCTGAACACCACTTCGGCGTGGGACCCAGCCTGGTTTAGTTCGTCAACGAGCGTCTCCCCCATTTCTCTCACCTCCGAGTCTGTGATATTTCCCGCGGAAGCGTCACTGTCGGTGACTGTGTGAGCGGGGCTAGCTGCTGGCTCGATCGGGGACGCATCTGCGAGCAGGGACGCTGATGCAAGCACCAACCCCACGGTGAGAGTAACAACTCTACGCATGCTCGGAGAGTAGCCGACACCTACTTCGCGTGCACCTGTAAACGAATGGAACTATACGGTTGGACGCTGTTTTCGGAAGCGAACTAGCCAATCGGACAGGCAAGCGAGTGGGAGAGACGCCTTGAAGACGCTTTTGAGGTGCAGTTCTCCCTTGCAAGCCGCGTCGAAAAAACCTTGTGTGGGCAGATACGGCAAGCTGGCTAGTGTCGTGTCGGTGAGGTGTGTTTACGTTTCCGGTCGATTTTTGTCTCGCGCGCGAAATGTTCGCAATTAAGCCGCTTGTTCAACCAAGCAATCAATTCAGAGTCGCCGCTGGAGCAGCCCCGAGCATCCGCCACGAGCAAAGGAGAACACGAGGACACCGATGACTGAGGAGGAAGCAGCAAAAATCACCCCCACCCCAGGTTATCACTACTTCGAAAACACCTGGGACACCGGATAGATAGCCTAGAAATCCATACGATTGCAGAACAACGATACCCAAATACATTGCAGGCGGGCCGAAACACCCGAAACCTTTACCCAAGGTCGCTTCAAGCATGAGCCCAACAGCCGCACATACAAGTAAGAGCGGAACAAGTGATGCAATGAAATCCCACGGCAAGTAGGTACTCATGGGCTGATCATCGAGCGGATCACGGCCCGGCACCCACGCGACGGGAAGGGTACGCAATAGCGCCGCAACGACGAACGGAACGAGGATCGCTGGCAAAATCGAGAGCCACGCAGCCAATGCGGTATAATAGCGAATAGAACGAGTCGCCCCCCGTAGTACCCAAGACATTCTCGAACGGATGGAGAAGACGCCATAACTAAGCAGGAGAATCGGTATGTACTCCCATGTGATAACCGTACGGGAATCGTACTGACCTGCGAGATGTGTGAAGTGTCGAATCTGCCAACCAAAATACAGCACACCACAACTGATCACACTCACCATGGCCAAAATCTTGAGCTGGGTCCCCTGCAGATAGGTGAGCACTAAATCTATCCCTCTACTGCCGACGAGGGCAGTCGGCAAGTACGGATTAACTCTGCGTGCTGGGTCCACCAATCCTGGAAATCTTCAGTTGTCAACACCGATAACCCGGATGCGCCGGACCGGGCATATCCGGCTCGTTCCAGCAGCGTCTCCGCGACTATGTTCGAGGCTTGAGTGTAGTCCCAGTCCGCATTTGCATCGAGCTCCTCATCTAGCTCGTTCAGAGCACAGGAAAGGCTACCGGCGAGGCTTAATGCCACCTCTTCGGCAGTCTGGCTCACGAACTCTTGCCGACTCGGAGGCAAGGTACTGGAGAAGAGCGCCATTGAGCCCTTCACCTGGATGCCCGCCTCCGCAACCAGAACTAATTTTACGCTTCCAGCGGGCACCTGCGCCACAATGGGGTCGGCAGCTTCCAGCACCTCCGGGAGGATCGCCTCGTTACTTTCAAACACGCATACCTCTACTCGCGACTCCTCATCGCACACCACCCGATCGCGGTACTCGGCGACTACCAGCGGTTTAGCCAGACTCACCAGGACGGCAACGGCCACTGGTACCAGCAGCCAGGCTGCGCCTCGCAGGGCTCGAGTCCTCCATCCTCGGAAGAGGGATAACCATTCGGCCGTGGCGCCAGCAAGACACACAGCCGACATGGTGAAGAACAACACCCGGAATGCCTCAGTCCACGCCACAAAGCCTGAAGCACCGACCGGCAGAGTAGACCCCCAGGTGAGCGAGTATGACAGCGTGGAGTAGCCGGTATTGCTGAGCACACTGTCATTGAGCACAACCAGCAGGACCGTAGAGGCCAGACTCAGCGGAATAGTGGTTACCCAGGCGACAGGGAAAGGAATGATGATCGCGGCCAAATGCGCGACTGCCAGCACCACGAGCAGGGATGGAAAGAACACGACGATCGCAAGCACATCCCCAGTGAAGAGAGGTGCTCCGACAGTTCTGATTAGGCACGGAACGAGGACGATAGCCGTCGCGCCGCTAATGGTCATCCAGGCCACAAGGACATGCCGCGCCAAAACTTCAAGCTGCCCTCGCGGAGCCGCGATGCCCACTATGACACTGCCCCGATTGTAAGTCCAGGAGTTAGGTAGGGCCACGAGCGCAGCCAGTACTGCATAAGCCGGTAGTGCCTCACGGAGTATCACAGCGACGCGGCGGACATCAACTGGACGCCAGTCCCATAGTTGCAGCGTGACGATCAGGCCCATGGCCAGAGATGTGACAAACAAAACTCCAATCTCACCTAAAGAGTAGGGAGCCACACTTATCCGAAGTGATCTCACGTATCCTCCAGCAGAGCCGCATAGCCACATTCAACCGCTGAAACTCCTGGCCGGGCCCGTTGTTGACCGATTTCCTCAAGATCAAGCAAACTTCCAGAAAATGCCAGCCGGCCCTCGTTAAGGATCACCACAGACGATGTCAGAGCCACCAGATCCTCCAGCAGATGCGTTGAAACGAGTACCGCGGCGTCGCGTGCCAGCTCACCGATCATCTCTCGTACCACCACCCGCTGAACAGGATCTAGTCCGACGGTAGGCTCATCGAGCACCAGCACCTTGGGCTGATGCACCACCGCACAAGCTATTCCTAAACGCTGCCGCATCCCACCAGAAAGGTTTCGAACCTTCGTTTCACGTTTATCCCAAAGGTTTACCGAACGTAGAGCTTTCTCCACTAATTTTGGCGTATTACAATCGTGAATCCCCTTGGCCCAGGCCGCATAGCTCACGTTCCGCTCGACCGATCCCCCTAGCAGGAGATCAAAACTCTGAGGAAGGTATCCCAAGATTTTTCGGGCCTTCATCGGGTTTTGGCCTACATCAAAACCGTCGATAAAGAGACGCCCCAATCTAGGTCTACGTAGGCACGCGATGATACTCATCAGCGTGGTTTTTCCCGCGCCATTAGGCCCCAATAGCCCAGTCACGCCCTTACCGAAGGACAGTGACACATCCTGAAGGACTAAACGGGGACCGTAAGAGAATGAGATCTCCCGCGCACTGACCTCTTCGATCACCACTTAAGATTAGCGGATTCGCTTTGGGCACCAGTCGAGCTAGAAG
>JAWKJW010000010.1:0-189215 GCA_041393555.1 Tessaracoccus sp.
GCCTCCGCCACCGCACACCCGTCGCGGGTGATCGTGGTGACCTACGTCGACGGCCCCGAATCCCAGTTGGACGCTACCCTCCAGGTGGGCGAGGACCTGCCCGGGGAACTGCTGTCGCTGTCGGTGCACGGGGAAGAACTGCGCACCCACACCGACTCGATCCTGCTGCCGCTGCTGCTGCCGGACTCCCCCGTCGTCGCCTGGTGGCCGAACAACTCGCCGGAGAATCTGGCAGAGGACCCCGTGGGACGTTTGGCCGACCGGCGCATCACCGACGCCTCCGGGGCCAAGGATCCGCAGACGGCGTTGCGGATACGCGCCCGCAACCACGCTCCCGGCGACACCGACCTCACCTGGACCCGTATCACGCGCTGGCGCGCGCTGCTGGCCGCCGCCCTGGATCAAACCAAGGAAGAGGTGACCTCGGCTCATGTGGCCGCCGCCCCAGACAACGCGCCCGCCACGCTTCTGGCATCGTGGCTGAGCGCGAGCCTGAAGGTACCGGTGACCATCGATTCCGGAGATTACATCGGGGTGCACGAAGCGCGTCTGACCACCACCGCCGGCAACATCGTCCTCTATCGGCCCGCCGACTCCACGGCCCAGTACCGGGTGCCCGGTCAGCCCGAGCGCACGGTCGCGCTGAAACGACGCCCGCTCACCGACCTGCTTACCGAAGAACTCACCCGAATGGGCCCGGATCACGTATTCGAGGCCGCCTGTAATCACCTCCTGCAAGGGATGGAACAATAAGCCGCATGTATACCCGCGTGGTTCGCCTCCCCTCGGCCCAAGCCGTTTCGCGCTTGGTGGCCGAGCGGCTGCTGGCGACCCTCGTGGACCTTCAGGCCCGGCGCGACAGCGTTCACTTGTGCCTGACGGGCGGCGAGGCGGCCAACGCGATGTACGAGCACCTGGCGGACCTGGCTCCGGGATCCGAACTCGACTCCAGCCGGCTTCAGCTCTGGTGGGGTGACGAGCGGTTCCTTCCCGCCACCGATCCCCAGCGCAACTCGCTCCAGGCTCTCACCAGACTGGGGCGCACGATCGCCATCAATCCCGCGGACACCCACATGATGGCGGCCAAGGACGGCCGCAAAGACTCCCACGAGAGCGCCGCCGAGTACGAGGCCGAGCTCAGCGAGGTGCACTTCGACATCACGCTGCTCGGCGTGGGTATCGACGGGCATGTGGGTTCGATCTTCCCCGGCCATCCCAGCTTCGAGCCCACCAGCCGGCTCGTCATCGGCGTGGAGGATGCACCGAAGGAGCCGGCGGACCGCATCTCGCTGACCCTGGGGGCGATGAATCGCACCGACCAGATCTGGTTCCTCGCCACCGGCGAGGCCAAGGCCGACGCGGTGGTGCGCTCCCTGGCCGGAGACATGGAACTGCCGGCCGCGCATCTGCACGGCCGGCAGGCCACGATCTGGTATCTGGACGAGGGCGCCGCTGCGAAACTTCCTCCACAGCCCACCTGCGCCCTCTGAGGGGTCTTTGCCTAGTAGATGATCTCCCCGGCCGCGCGGCGCTCGCGGAGCGCGGTGACGGCCTCCGTCAGGATCGCCTCCGCCTCTTCGTCGGTGCGGCGCTCCTTCACGTAAGCCAGGTGCGTCTTGTAAGGAGTGATCTTCGGCGGCGGGGGCGGGTTGTCCTTATCCGTGTTGGCCGGCAGCCCACAGCGGGGACAGTCCCAGGAGTCGGGCACCACGGCGTCCGCAGCGAAGGCGGGACGCGTCTCGTGCCCCCCGGCGCAGAAGAAGGAAACATGGAGACGCGGCGCGGTATCGCCTCGTTCCGCTTCACCCATAGGTCCTGCACCGACTCGGCTACCCCGAATGGCATTGCCACCAGCCACGCTGATTACTCCTCAGTATCGATTAGTTGATTCGTTCTTGTCTGCCTGGTTACGCGCCGATCGCGTACAGCACCAAGAGCGCCGCGATGGTGAGCAGCCAGACCAGAGAAAGGATCACCGTGATCCGATCGAGGCGCCGCTCCGCGGTGGACGCGCCACCCATGGAGCTCGACATGCCACCGCCGAACAGATCCGACATGCCTCCTCCACGACCTTTGTGGAGCAGAACAGTGGCTGCCAGCAAAACGCTCAAGACGATGGCAATGACCGACAAGGTCGTGATGGGCCAGGACACCAGGGGGACAATCACGCGGTACACCCTAGCCGACCATGCCAGATTCTCAACATCACTGCGCCGAGTCCTCGCAAAGAGGCGCTCATGGCTCGTCGCGCCTATCGGAGAGCGGCGAGTTCGGGAAAGGCGCCGATGAGATCGTCGAGCAGCTCCTCCGCCACGCGGAACGATCCGACCAGGGGATGGTGCGTCAAAGCCAGCAGCGCATCCGCCCGCGATCCGGCGATGGCGGCCCGGATCGTGTACCGCTCGACGGCCTTGGCGTTGACCACGAGACCGCGCCCGTGCTCGGGAAGGGACACACCGGGAAGTCTCGTCACACCGCGTCCGTCGACGCGGCAGGGCATCTCCACCACCGCGTCGTCATCGAGCTCAGGCAACGACCCTCGGTTGGCGACGTTGAGGATGAGTTGCGCCGGCCGGTCGTTGGCGATCGCATGCATGATCGCCAACGCAACCTGGTCGTACCCACCTGTTTCGAGGTCTTCCTGGTCGCGTTCGAAGTCTCCCGCGGCCTCGCGGTTGCTCGCCATGTAGGTCTCTTCGCGTTCACGCCTCGTGGCGTTCCAGCGTTCGTAGGCGCCCTCACCTGCCCGTGGCTTCGCGGTAGAACCGCCCCTGTTGCTCATCGAGGAAGATGCAGCGCGTCTTCTCCGCGACGCTGTCCACCGCGAAGTTCTCGCGCGCATAGTAGTAATAGTGCAGGTACTCGTTGGGCGGGGCCGGAGCGCCTGGATGAAGGAGCGCCGAAGAGGCGGCCTTCCTCGAAGGACTCGATCCGGCTGGACGTTCCAGGGCAGCGGAAGCGCCTCGCTGCCATCCACCTCCAGCGAGGTGATCCAGCCCAAATGGTTTCAGGCCCGCGTATCCGATGCGGATTCGCTCCGACCCGGAGTCGGGTCGCGGCACGTCGGGCGCCACGAGCCCCGCGCCGCGCAGGGCGTCCAGGGCTCTGCGGGCGAGGCCTAGCGGTGAATCGCAGATGCCCACCACCTTGTCCCCCAGGTCGCGCTGCATCACTTCGGTGACGACCCCGGCGGGGTTGGTGAAGTTGAGCACCCAGGCGTCGGTGCATGGCGTTGAATCTGGCCGACAGTCCCGGACCGCCGGGATGCAGCGCAGCGCGTAGGAGACGTGGCCGCCGGCGCCCACCGTCTCCTGCCCGATCACAGCCTGTTCAGCGCGATCGTCTCGTCGACAGCACGACCACGCGTGCCCCCCACCCGCATGGCGGAAAAGATGAAATCGGTGCCCCGCGAGAGCCCTCGCCACGTCCGTGGTGACGATGAAACTCGGGATCCTCGCCCTGCTTTCTCCGTCTCGGACAACACCTCGGCGATCGCCCGTAACCGGACCTCGTCGGTGTCATAGAGCCTCAGCTGCGTGACTCGCGCCTGGGACCGATCGGCCAGCAACGCCTTGTACACCAGTGGAACGCGAAATCCACCGCCACGATGATGGTGAGCTTCGCGAGAATCAACCTCCGCTTCCCGGTATAACAAGGTCGGCGCGGCACCTCTCAGGGTTCCGCGCCGACCTCTTGATCGATCGGCTGATATCAGAGCTGATAGAACCGCCACGATCGCCGCGAACTCCTCGGGCTGGGTAGCGCCGCCAGCCAGAGCGCCGTCGATGTCAGGCTGAGCCATAATCTGCGCCACGTTGCCGGACTTCACCGAGCCGCCGTACTGGATACGCACGGCCTCAGCGGCCTCGGCGCCGTAGACCTCGGCGATGTCCGCGCGAATGGCCGCGCACATCTCCTGGGCCTGGTCGGCGGTCGCCCTCCTGGTGCCGATGGCCCAGACGAATCGTAAGCCACCACCAGGCCGCCCACCTGCTCGGCGGTCAGGCCGGCCAGGCTGCCGCGCAGCTGCGCCAGCGTGTAGCTGACGTGCTCGCCGGCCTTGCGGATGTCGAGGCCCTCGCCGACGCACACGATGGGCGTGATGCCCGCGGAGAGCGCCTTGGCGGCCTTGGCCGCGACGATGCTCATCGGTCCTCGCCGTAGTATTCGCGACGCTCGGAATGGCCGACGATCACGTACTCCACGTTCAACTTGCTGAGCATGGAGGTGGAGATCTCGCCGGTATAGGCGCCGTTGTCGTTCTGCGAGACGTTCGACGCCCAGGCCGAAGCGTGAGCGGTCACCGTCGATGAGGGTGCGCACGGTGCGGATGTCGGTGAAGGAGCACGCACAGCACCGCGTCGGACTTGGCCGGGTCCACTCCTTGTCTGACGAGGGTGTGATGGATCTTCTCCACCCGGTGTCGGTGGCCTCAACGTGGTCGACGTTCATCTTCCAGTTGCCGGCCATGATCGGCTTGCGGGTCATCAGTTCTCCTCCAAAACGGCGATACCGGGCAATTCCTTGCCCTCCAGAACTCCAGCGACGCACCGCCGCCGGTCGAAATGTGGCCGAACTCGTCGTCGGCGTATTGAGCACGCGCACGGCTGCAGCGGAGTCGCCGCCACCGACCACGGACAGGCCCTGAGTCTCGGTGAAGGCCTGCGCCACCACAGCGGTGCCTTCGGCCAGCGCCTTGATCTCGAAGACGCCCATGGGACCGTTCCAGAACACCGTCTTGGCGCCCTTGATGGCCTCGGCGTAGATCTTCTCGGTCTCGGGTCCGATGGTGCCTGCTTGTCCTCGAGGATGTCGTCGACGGAGACGGCTCCACGTCGCCGATCACCTCACGAGCGTCGAAGTCAGCCGTAGGATCTGCTTGCTCGTTCTTGGCGGTCTCCAGGTAGCCCAGGCAGGTGTCGAGTTCCGACTCGTCGAGCAGCGAGCTGCCGATGCTCTTGCCCTGGGCCTTCAGGAGGAGGTGAAGGTCGTACCGCCGCCGACGATCAGCGTGTCGGCCACCTTCAGCAGGTTGTCGATCACGGAGGCCCGGCCGGCCACCTTGGCGCCGCCGAGCACGACGACGTAGGGACGCTCGGGGGTCTCGGTGAGCTGCTTGAGGACGCCCACCTCCTTGGCCGCAAGATAGCCCGCGGCGTTCGGCAACAGCTTGGCGACGTCGTAGACGGTGCTGCTGCGGTGCACCACGCCGAAGCCGTCGGAGACGAACACGTCACCGAAAGCCGCGTACTTGGCGGCCAGGCTCTGGCGCTGCGCCTCGTCCTTGGATTCCTCGGCCGGCAATGGCGCGTTCTCGAACAGGGCGACATCGCTCATCGCTGCAGGCCCGGCAACGAAAACGGCGGAGTCTCCCACCACGTCTTCCGCCAGCGTGACCTCGGCGCCCAGCAGCTCGCCCAGACGGGCGACGGGGAGCCAGGAAGGCTGGGGTTGACCTGGCCCTTGGGGCGGCCGAGGTGAGCCATGATCACCACACGGGCACCGGCCTCGCGCAACTTGGTCAGGGTGGGCAGTGCCGCGCGGATGCGGCCATCGTCGGTGATCTTCTTCTCAGCGTCCAGGGGACGTTGAAGTCGCAGCGGATGAGGACCCGCTTACCGGTGAGATCCGCCGAGATCGTCAACGGTCTTCGCATGAAGTATGAGGCCTATCTCAGTGGGTGTGGGGAGTGGGTGCCGGGAACGGCCCGCGCTCCCCGAGGACCTGGGGCCGTCCCTCAGTGCCTCGTGGTGCTAGCTGATCAGAGCTTCGAGGCGACGAGGCTCGGTCAGTTCACGAGGCGGTTAGATAGCCTCGTTGTCGTACCAGCCAAGCGGCCTTGACCTGGTTGCCGATCTGTGGTGAGCGGCGCGTCGAAGCGCGGGAGGCCGGAGTCGGTCTCGATGTCCTTGGACACGATCGGATCCTCGGTGTACCCGAGGATCTTGCCGTCGGCCGCGGCCTTGACGATGGCGTTGACCTCTTCGACGGTGGTCTCGCGGGCGGCCTCGAAAGGTGAGGTCGGTGGCGGAACCGGTGGGGGTGGGAACGCTGTGGCGTAGCCGTCCAGCTGCCCTTCGTTTCAGGCAGCACGAGCGCGACGGCCTTGGCGGCACCGGTGGTGGTGGGCACCATGTTGAGGGCCGCGGCGCGCGAGCGACGCAGGACGACATGTGCGAACCGTCCTGCAGGTTCTGGTCCCTGGAGTAGGCGTGGATGGTGGTCATCAGGCCCTTGACGATGCCCAGAGCGTCGTTCAGCGCCTTGGCCATGGGGGCCAGGCAGTTGGTGGTGCAGGACGCGTTCGAGATGATGGTGTGCACGTCGTTGTAGAGCTCGTCGTTGACGCCCATCACGATGGTGATGTCCTCGTTCTTGGCCGGAGCCGAGATGAGCACCTTCTTGGCGCCGGCGTCGACGTGCGCCTTGGCCTTGGTGGCATCCACGAAGAAGCCGGTCGACTCGACCACGATGTCGACGCCCAGGTCACCCCAGGGCAGGTCGGCAGGGTTGCGCTCGGCGAAGGCCTTGATCTCCTTGCCGTCGACGAAGATCGCCTCGTCGGTGTAGGTGACCTCACCCGGGAAGCGACCCAAGATCGAGTCGTACTTCAGGAGGTGCGCGAGGGTCTTGTTGTCAGTCAGGTCGTTGACTGCCACCACGTCGAGGTCAGCACCCGAAGCGATCAGAGCGCGGAAGTAGTTACGGCCGATGCGGCCGAAGCCGTTGATAGCAACCTTAACGGTCATATGAAGTGATCTCCTTCGAGATACCTGCGCCCCACTGCGTCGGGGAGTTCCTACGAGCGAAGCAACAAACGGACGATGCCATCCTAACCACACTGCGGGGGCTCCGTGCCAGAGGGTCTCGGTAGTGGGCACCCATCTTTTTACGCTCGGAAGATGATCTTTCGGTTACACGTCTCTGAACTCTGGGGGGAGGCTTTCTTCCGTGGTCGGAATACCCTGGCTGCGGGCGGCCCGGTCGGCAGCGGTCAGCAGGCGGCGAATCCGGCCCGCGATGGCGTCCTTTGTCAACGGCGGATCGTGCAGCTGCCCGAGTTCCTCGAGGCTCGCCTGCCGATTCTCCAGGCGGAGCACGCCGGCGGAGATCAGGTGTTCGGGGGCGTCGGGACCCAAGATCTCCAAGGCCCTTTCCACCCTCGCCGAGGCGGTGACGGCGGCCCGGGCCGATCGCCTCAGGTTGGCGTCGTCGAAGTTCGCCAGGCGGTTGGCCTGGGCGTGCACCTCCCGGCGCATCCGCCGCTCCTCCCAATCAAGCCGGGTTTCCTGGGCACCCATCCGGGTGAGGAGATCGGCGATCTGTTCGCCGTCGCGCACGATGACCCGGTCGACGCCGCGGACCTCCCGAGACTTGGCCTCGACGCCGAGCCGACGCGCCGCGCCCACCAGCGCCAAGGCGGCCTCGGAGCCGGGGCAGGTGATCTCCAGCGCCATCGAGCGCCCCGGCTCGGTCAGCGACCCTCGCGCCAGGAACGCTCCCCTCCACACCGCCACTTGATCGCTCTGCGATCCTCCGACGATCATCGGGGGAAGCCCGCGCACGGGGCGTCGGTTGCGGTCGATGAGGCCGGTGAGGCGAGCCAGCTGCTCCCCCTGCTGACTGATGCGCAGGCAGTAGCGGGGGCCTCGACGCAGGCCCGAGGCATTGATCACCATCAGCTCGCTCTCCACGGAGTAGAGCTCCGCCAGAAACCGTCGCAGCCGCCGCGCAGCGGCGGAGGTGTCCAGCTCCGCCTCCACGACGATGGCACCGGCCACGAGATGCAGGCCACCGCCGAACCGCAACAGCGAGATGGCTTCCGCTCGGCGCACGTTGGGCTGCGCCGACTGCACGGCAGCCAGTTCCGACTTCACCTTCTGGGTCAGCGCCATGCGGCCTCCCTTTCTGCGGTCATCCGATGACCTCGCTGAACACCGACGCCAGCCGGTTGATGTCGTGTGTGGTGGAACCGTCACGAGCTCTCACGTCGGCGAGCACGAGTTCGCCTCCGAGGGCTGCCGCGTAGGCCTCCAGGTGGCGATCGCTGAACTTCGCGTCGACGATCACCTTGTCCAAGCGCAACTGGGGCGCGTGTTCGGCGAGCAACTCGATATGTCGCGAGGCCGTGAAACCATCGGTCTCGGCGGCCGAGGCGATATTGAGCACGAGGATCCGCGTGGCCTGCGTGCGATGGATCGCCGCCGCCAGATCGGGAACCAGCAGGTGCGGGATCACGCTGGTGAACCAAGATCCCGGGCCGAGCACGATGGCATCGGCCTCCTCCACCGCCGCCACGGCCTCGGGACGCGCGGGGGGTTGATCGGGCACCAGGCGCACGGACTGCACAGTGGCCAGCGTCTTGGCCACCGTCGACTGCCCGGACAACGTGCACACCTCATCCGGTTCCATGGGGTCGAGACCCAGCACATCGGCTTCGATCTCGAGGGGAACCGAGCTCATGGGCAGCACGCGCCCGCGGGTGCGCAGAAGGTCTCCCACCATGTCGAGGCCTTCGACGGGATCGTCGAACTGCTGCCACAGGCCCGCGATGAGCAGGTTTCCCACGGCGTGACCCGCCAGCGGGCCGTTGCCGTTGTAGCGCGCCTGCAGCACGCTGGCCCAGGTGCGACCGTGCTGATCGTCCGAGCACAGGGCCGCCAGGGCCATCCTCAGATCACCGGGTGGAAGGCAGTCGAACTCCTGTCGCAGCCGCCCCGAGGAACCGCCGTCGTCGGCCACCGTGACCACTGCTGTCAGCCGGTCGGTTATCCGACGCAATGCGCTCAACGATGCCGAGAGCCCGTGCCCGCCACCGAAGGCCACCACCTTGGGAAGTTGTCTCAATCCACTCACTCCTTCCCTAAATCCCGGTGCAGGACGCTGACCGTGAAGTCACGCTCCCGCAACCGGCTGGCGAGTTCCTCGCTCATCGAGGTGGAGCGATGCTTTCCCCCCGTGCATCCGATGGCCACCGTCACCTGGCGCTTGCTCTCCGCAAGATAACCGGGCGCGACATCCAGCAGCAGGTTCAGCATGTGATCCTGGAAACGCTGGGCGGCGTCGTGCTTGAGAACGTAAGCAGCAACGTCTTTGCTGAGCCCGGACTTGGGCCGCAGGTCGGGAATCCAGAACGGGTTGGGCAAGAAACGTACATCGAAGACCATGTCGGCATCCACGGGCACGCCGTTTTTGAACCCGAAGGAGATCAGCGC
Organism: Tessaracoccus sp.; assembly: GCA_041393555.1. Taxonomy (GTDB): domain Bacteria; phylum Actinomycetota; class Actinomycetes; order Propionibacteriales; family Propionibacteriaceae; genus Arachnia. The sequence continues at coordinate 9,216 of JAWKJW010000010.1, forward strand.
CACCTGCAACTGATCGCTCGCGTCGTCGCCGAAGTGGTTGACGATGCGCTGAATGAGCTGGCGGGCGTTGAGGCGTGTGGTGTCGACGACGATGTCGGCGTTGGCCCGCAGCTGGGCCATCAGCTGGCGTTCCTTGCGGATGCCATCCAGCAGGCGGCCGTCGCCCTGCAGGGGCAAGGGGCGCCGATTGGATTCCTGGCGCTGCACGATCACGTCGTCGGTCGCCTCGAGATAGACCGTGGTCAGCCGATAACCACGTTCCTTGAGCGCCGTGATGGCTTGAGGGAGCTGCTCGAACAACGAACGGTTACGCACATCGGTCACCACGGCGATGCGGTTCTCCCCCTCCTGCTCCACGAAATCGGCCAGCATGGGGAGCATCGCCGGGGGCAAGTTGTCGACGACGTACCAGCCCAAGTCCTCCATGGCGTGAGCGGCGGTGCGACGACCCGCACCGGACAGACCGGTGATGATGGCGAACTCCTGCATGTGCAACAGCCTATCCATGTTGCCCACCCAGCGACGTTCTCTCGATCTCCGCCGCCGGTCGACACAGCCCGCCTGCCCGGCGCCGCCTCGTATGGCCCATCGAGAGCCATCGCACGACGCACCGGTCGGTCACTGCGGCCGCGTCGAGCATCGGCGTGGAGGCTATCGGGGCTGATTTCGTTCAGTGGGAACCCGTCTTCCGCTAGCCGACCGCCTTCCAGGTTCTGGATGTCAGGTTGGGGCGGGTTCTCGGGTTGGCCAGGTTCTGTGCGTCAGCATGCTGACGCACAGAACCTGGCCAACCCGAAAATCCGAGCCGGGATGACAAGACCGGGGCGCAGGTGCTTGCACCTCACCTCCCGGGCGACACCCAACGGGCGTTCCACGAACAGACCGGTATGACGTTCACTCGCTGGCGGTATGCGGCCCGAATGCGCATCGCCCGCGACCTGCTGGCCGGCGGCGCCAAACCCTCCGTCGTCGCCCGTCGCGTCGGCTACCGCTACCTGCCGAACTTCAGTGCCGCTTTCTCCCGCTTCCACGGGCTCACCCCACGCCAGTACCAGGAACGTGAGAGAGATGAGCCCTGACTACGCGGACATGACGCAAGTCTCGTCGGGTCATTGACATTCGCGCGAGAGCGGATCTAGAGTGGCGCCTGTCCCTTCGGGGGCCGAGCATTGGGCATGTCACTCAGCGATGAGGCAAGGACTCAGGCTTCGGATGATTTTGTGTCGTCCGGGTCGGGGTCCTTTTTTGTTTGCCCAAAGCTCGTTCGCTGCAAGACCCAACGAGACATCGAGAAGGAGCAGTTTTATGCAGTACGACGTCGTTCCCGCCTTCCCCGAGGGGTTCCTGTGGGGTGCGTCGACCTCCGCCTACCAGGTGGAAGGCGCCTGGGACGCTGACGGCAAAGGCCCGTCGGTACAGGACGCCCGCACCCACTTCCCGGAGGGCACCACCGACTACAAGGTGGCCGCAGACCACTACCACCGCTACGCCGAAGACGTGGCACTGATGGCCGAGATCGGGCTCAAGGCCTATCGGTTCTCCATCGCCTGGACGCGGATCCTGCCCTCTGGCGACGGTCCCGAGAATCAGGCCGGCATCGACTTCTACCACCGGCTCATCGACGAGCTGCTCGCGCGGGACATCGTCCCGATCGTCACGATGTTCCACTTCGATCTGCCGCAAGCGCTGGCGGAGCGGGGCGGATGGGCGAACCCGGAGACGGTGGACGCCTTCGTCAGATTCGGCGACATCCTCTTCCGCGAGTACGGCTCGAAGGTGAAGTACTGGCTCACCATCAACGAGCAGAACATGATGATCATGCACGGCAAGATGCTGGGCACCACCACCCTCTCCGGCGACGAGGCGCAGAAGGATCTGTTCCAGCAGAACCACGGCATGTTCCTCGCTCAGGCACGCGTGATGATCCGCTGCCACGAGACACTGCCCGAAGCCAAGATCGGGCCGGCGCCGAACATCGCCTACGTCTACCCCGCGTCCTGCACGCCCGAGGACATGGTCACGGCCCAGGACTGGAACGCGATCCGCAACTGGCTCTACACCGACCTGGCGGTTCGCGGCCAGTACAACAACCTGGCTTGGGCCTATCTGGTGAAGAAGGGCTGGGCTCCCACCATCGCCGACGGCGACATGGAGATCCTGTCCGCCGCCAAGCCCGACTTCCTCGCGTTCAACTACTACGCAACCCAGACGGTGGCGGCTCCGAGCGGCGACGCCTCCGACCTGCGCGTGCGCGGCGCCGATCAGCAGATGGTGCGCGGCGAGATCGGCCTCTACAAGGCCGTCGACAACCCCGGACTGCAGAAAAACGCCTTCGGCTGGGAGATCGACCCTGTCGGGTTCCGCGTCACCTTCCGCGAGCTCTGGGACCGCTACCACCTGCCGCTGCTCGTCACCGAGAACGGCCTGGGCGCCTACGACGAGCTCGCCGAGGACGGCATGGTCCACGACGACTACCGCATCGACTACCTGCATCGGCACATCGAGCAGATCCGATTGGCGATCGCCGACGGCGTCGGCGTGCTCGGCTACTGCCCGTGGTCGGCCATCGACCTGATCTCCACCCACCAGGGCGTCAAGAAGCGATACGGCTTCATCCACATCGACCGCGACGAGTTCGACCTGCGCGAGCTGGCCCGGTCTCGCAAGAAGAGCTCCTACTGGTACCAGGAGGTCATCGAGACCCGCGGCGCCAGTCTCGACGAAGCACCCCACACCGGTAAGGAAGGCAACTGATGCCAGGCGTCGACTACGCAACCTTGGCCAAGGACATCGTGGCCAAGGTGGGCGGGGAGGGCAACATCGGCGCGGTCGTGCACTGCGCCACCCGCCTCCGTATCACCCTCAAGGACCGCAGCAAGGCAGACAAGGACGCGGTGACCTCGCTCCCGGGCGTCATCACCGTCGTCGAGAACGGCGGCCAGTTCCAGGTTGTCATCGGCAACAACGTTCCGAAGGTCTACGCGGGTCTCCCTGCGAGCCTCACCGCCGACCGCGAAGGCAAGGGCGGCGACGACGCCCCGGCGAGCGGGACGGTCGTCGGGCGCATCATCGACGTCGTCTCGTCCATCTTCGCGCCGATCCTCGGCGTCATGGCGGCCACCGGCATCCTCAAGGGCCTTCTGCTCATCGCGGTGTCCGCCGGTTGGCTCACCACGACGATGCCGACCTACCACATTCTGTATGCGGCCGCCGACGCGCTGTTCATGTTCCTGCCGATGTACCTCGCGGTCACCGCCGCGCGGAAGTTCAACTCAAGCCCGTACACGGCGCTGACGCTGGCCGGCGCGCTGCTGTACACACAACTGGCCACCATCAACATGCCGGACGGTGTAGGCGGCGTCGGACCCACCACGTTGCACGCATGGGGCCAAGCAGGAAACAACATCGACTTCTTCGGCATCCCCGTGCTGCTGCAGAGCTACACGTCATCGGTCGTGCCGATCGTGCTCGGTGTCTGGGTGATGAGCTACATCGAGAAGTTCTTCAACAAGCGCATTCATGAGGCGGTGCGCAACTTCATCACACCGCTGCTCGCGCTCGTCATCATGGTGCCGCTGACGCTGCTGACGCTGGGCCCATTCGGCGTCTACCTCGGCAACGGCATGGCCGCGATGATCCAGGCGGCATACAGCTTCTCCCCCATCCTCATGGGCGTCCTGATGGGTGGCCTGTGGCAGGTGCTGGTCATCTTCGGCATCCACTGGGGCATCGTGCCGATCTTCATCAACAACCTGGCTACGCAGGGCTTCGACCCGGTCAAGTCGGCCGCGTTCCCGGCCGTGCTGGCGCAGGCCGGTGCGGCACTGGGGGTGTTCCTACGGCTCAAGAACCGGCAACAGAAGGCGATCGTCGGCTCCACCGTCATCGCCGGCATCTTCGGCATCACCGAGCCGGCCATCTACGGCGTCAATCTGCCGCGCAAGCGTCCGCTCATCATCGGCTGCATCGCCGGCGCGATCGGGGGCGGCCTCACGGGTGCATTCGGCGTCCTAGTGTTCGGTACCGGCGCTCCTGGTCTACTCACCTTGCCCATCGGTATCGATCCGGACGGCAACGAAGCCAACTTCATCTGGCTGCTGGTGGCCACCGGCCTGTCGTTCGTGCTCGCTGCCGTGGGCACCTACTTCTTCGGATTCTCGGCGGCCGACAAGGCCAAGGACGCCGCCGACGTGGCTGCCTCGGCAGCTGCCGAGGAAGGAGAGGCTACTGCCGACGCTGAGCCATCGGCCGTCGACGTGGAGATCGCATCGCCGATGACCGGCAGGATCATCCCGCTGGCGGAGGTCCAAGACAAGGTGTTCTCGAGCGGCGCGATGGGCCAGGGCTTCGGCGTCGTGCCGACATCCGGTCGCGTCACCTCCCCGCAGACGCCAAGATCGTGGTCGCGATGCCACATGCCATCGGGCTGCGCACTGTCGACGGCGTCGACCTGCTGATCCATGTGGGGCTCGACACGGTCTCACTCCAGGGCGCACCGTTCTCGAACGGGGTGTCAAAGGGTACCGAGGTCAAGGCCGGCGATGTGCTGGTCGAGGCCGACCTCGATGCCATCAAGGCCGCGGGGCTCGATACGACCACTGTGGTCATCGTCACCAACAGCGACAACTTCGGCACGATCCGTCCACTCGCAGACGGCGATGTGACTGCGTCGACACCAGCCTTGTTGGTCGGCCGCTAGAAGGCACTACCCTCGCATCAATGCGGCGTGGGGACGGGCCAGATCTCAACCCGATCCGTCTCCACGCCATTAAGAAGAAGGACTTCCCTGGAATGCGCGTCACGCGGGTCCTCAACAACAACGCCGTCATGGTCTCCGACGACGACGGCGTCTCCATCGTGCTCGGCCGCGCGATCGGCTACGGCCGCAAACCGGGCGATCCGATCGACCCGGACGTGGTGAGCGAGCGGTTCGTGCCCGATCAGATCACCTCGCTCGACCGGCTCGCGGCCTTGCTGACCGATACACCGCTTGAAACGGTCAAAGTCGCCCGTGAGATCGCTGAAATGGCGCACGCCCGGCTGGCCGTGCGTGTCAGCCAATCACTCATCCTCCCTTTGGCCGACCATCTCAGCTTCGCCATCCAGCGAAGCCGCACGGGCATGGAGTTCGACTACCCGCTGCGGTGGGAGGTGACACAGCTCTATCCCAACGAGATGGCCGTCGGAAGAGACGCCGTCGACCTCGTGCGTCGACGTCTCGGCATCGACTTGCCTGACGACGAAGCCGTCGCGGTGGCGATGCACATCGTCAACGCTCAGTTCTCGGGATCCAACATCGCACCGATGATCGAGATGACCACGAAGCTCAACCGAATTCTCAGCCTGATCGAGGCCGAGCTAGGGATGGCAATTGACCGAAACTCGATGAGCGTCACACGATTTGTCACCCATCTGCGTTACCTGTTTGTTCGCCTGCACAGCCGCAAGCAGTACGAGGGCGAGGCGGTAAGCATTCGATCGGCTATCACCGACGCGCACCCCGCGGCGCATCATTGCGCCGAGCGCATCCGCTACCTGCTCACGCTCGACGACCAGTCGCTATCGGACGACGAGGTCACCTACCTCACCCTCCACATCGCCCGACTGGCGCAGGCTGCGGAGCACACCGACTAGGAGCGTGCTGAACGGTGCCTTCTCCGGCGAGGACGGAGCCTAAGTCGAAGCCCGACACCTGCGGGTGCCGGCTGATGCTCAGCGAGGCAGGCCGCGGGCCTCAAGGGCTTCGCCGGTGCGCTGGGCGTAAGCCACCGCGCCGACGACGGCGGGGGTCAGCAGGACCGCGGGGTTGCGGGTCAGGCCCCGCGCGGAGGCCGCGTCGCGGGCGTCCTGCACCGCCCCGGCGAGGAAGGGGATGGAGCGGATCATCAGGGCGATGGTCAGCGTCACAGCCCGGGGATTGACGCCCACGACGCGCAACGGCGCGAGGGCACGGGCGAGCGCGTCCATCAGATCCGGGGTCGACGTGGTGAGTGAGCATCCGGGCCGCCAGCACCGCGGCCAGCAGATTTCCCGGGCCGACGAAGGCCATCACGGGGAGCAGCGAGATCAGCTGATAAGCAACCATCACTCCCAGCAGCACCCACAGATACCAACCCACACCCAGAATCCGGCTCAGCGAAATGCGCGAGGTGAGCATGGCGAGCAGCACCACCACCAGCGCCGCAGCCGTGGACCACCATTCTCGCAATAGCACCGGGGGAAGGGCGATGGCGAGCATCAGCAGGTACTTCCACCCGATCGGAAGCCGGAACAGCCATCCATCCCCGGGCCGGTAGACCCCCAGCAGACTGGTGTGAGCGTTCATCGAGCCATGGCCCCGGCATAGGCAGCGATGGCTTCGCGAGGTTCGCCGTCGGCCAGCACCCGCCCCTCATCGATCACGATCACCCGGTCGGCGTCGGCGGCCACATCGAGGTCGTGGGTGGAGAAGATCACCTGCTGGTCCAGTTCGGCGAGCGTTCGGCGCCACGCCAGCTTGTTGCGCAGATCGAGCAGGGTGGTGGGTTCGTCGGCCACCAGCACCGAGGGCTCGACGGCCAGCACGCTGGTGAGCGCGACGAGTTGGCGCTCTCCCCCGCTGAGGTCGTAGATGCTCTGGTGGGCGACCCGCTCGATGCCCCGCTCCGCCAGGAGTTGCCGGGCGCGCTCGATGCGGGCGCGGCGATCCTTGATCGTGGCTTGGAGGCTCAGCTCCACGTCCTCGATAGGGGTGGACATCAGCAGTTGCGCCAGCGGATCGGTGAAGACGAAGCCCACCTTTTGCCGCACGGCCTTGGCATCGCGCACGGTGTCGAGCCCGTCGACCGACACCCGGCCCGATGACGGCGCCCGCAGGCCGTTCAGCAGCCGCAGCAGCGTCGATTTGCCCGAGCCATTGGCACCGACCACCGCGATCCGGCGCTCGCTCAAGGACAGGGTGATGTCGTCGAGCAGCACACGATCAGGCTCGTCCCGGCGCACGGCCGGAATCACCACGCTGACGGCATGCAGTTCGATCATCGAAGAAAGAGTCGCGGGAACGCCTTGTGCACCGCAAATGCCAGCAGGGCGGCGATGACGTACTTGATCATGTCGGGCACCCAGAAGGTGAGCTCCAGCACCATGGCTTCGCCGAAGGGCATCGGCACGGCGCGCGCCATGCCCGCGGCGCCAAGCGGCCAGATGATGGCGACGCGCGCCACCATGCACGCCAGGAAGAACCACACCGGGGTGAGCGCGCTGATCCCTCGCGTGACGATCCACTGGGCCAGCGCACCGGTGAGGGCCGCGGCGAGGATGAACGCGATCAGGTAGCCGCCAGTGGGGCCGGCCAGCACCCCGATGCCGGCCTTGCCGCCGGCGAACACGGGCAGGCCGGCGACACCCACCAGCACGTAGAGGGCGACGGCGAGGGCGCCACGCCACCAACCGAGACACAGGCCGGCCAGGGCGACGCCCACCACCTGGAGCGTGATCGGCGCGGGAACGATGCCGATGGGAACCGCCGGCGCGAGCGATAGCGCCGCCAGCAGCGCGGCGAAAACGGCGATGTAGGCCAGGTCTGCGGACGCGAACCCCCTGGGGCGAGCTACGGCCTCGGCACGACTGCTCATGGCGGTCTCCTTCTCGTTGGTGAGCACCATCTAACACCGTCGTTGAACAACGTTCAAATCAGCGTCGTAGCGCGTGCAACCGAGCCTCGATGCCGGGTCGCAGAGCGATGAACGGGGCCAGTCCCGGGGAAGAAAACAGAGCGCCGGAGGCCGTCAGGAAAAGGGCCTCGACGCCCAGTCTCCGGCACAGCATCATGCCCTTCTTCAGCCCTAGGACGAGGGCGGCCGTCGAGGTCGCCTCGCAGCGCATGCCGTCGTCGCAGACCACCGCCACCGCGCACAGATCCGTGCGAGCGGGTTGCCCCGTGCGAGGGTCGCGCACGTGGTTCACGACCAGATCGTCGGTACCCACCCGGTGGCCGCGCACGCCGGACATCGAGAACGATCGCCCGGTCAGCTCCACATAGCCCAGGGTGTCGTCGATCTCGTGCCATGGTGACCCCAGGGCGACCCTCCACCCACCGGCGCGTGGAGGCCCGCCACCGACCGAGATCGACGAGGTGCCCAGCGAGACCAGCACGCCGGCCGCCTGCGCTGCGTCTCTCACGAGATCCGCCGCATATCCCTTGGCGATCGCCCCGAAGTCGAGGCTGCACCCGGGATCCAGCCGGGCTTCCCATCGGTCGTCGCCCGCGGGGCGCAGCTGGAGGCGCGGCCCAGATCCGCCGGGGCCTGTGATCGCGTCGAAGATGGCGCCCGTCTCTGCCCGGTACCGCTCGGCCGCCTGAGCAACGGTGACCAGATGTCGGCCGACGGGCACCCAACGCCCGGCGGCGCTGTTCAGCCGGCCCACATCGCTATCCGCTCGGAAACGCGACAACGCCGCGTCGACCTCGGCCGCCAAAGCGTGCAACGCCCCGGCCTGCCCTCCTGCCCAGACCCAGACTTCTCCACCTCCGCCGAAAATCGGCCAATGGCCGATTTTTCGGTGTCTTGTCCCGAAAATCGGCCCTTGGCCGATTTTCCGGAATACGGGGGCGGGCGGTGGGTGGGAAGGGGTGGCTGATCCACCAGGCAGAGGTGCACGACGGTGCCCATGGCCGCCGACTCCGACCACGCTCCCGCCGGCTCACGGCCAGCGCTCATTGTGCCCCGCGGCTGAGGGCGTCGGTGACGGCCTCGACGAACTGGCGATGCGACAGCGACGCCCCGGCGATGACGTCGACCTCGTCGGCGTCGCTGGCCTCGGTGAACTGCGCCACGTACTGCTGCTCGGCCGCCACCGCGGCCTGCGCCCGCTGATAGAAGGCCTCGTCGACCGGCTCGCCCGTGGCCTTGGACAACCCGTAGCTCTCGTCATGCGGAGTGCCATCGGCGTCGGTGATCACGAAGCTCGCCTCCGTGATCACCCCGTCGGAGATGGTGAACGCGACGGTGCCCACCGCGCCGGCATCGTCGGGCGCGCTTTCACCCCGATAGACGCCGTCGGGATGGTCGGCGGCACTCATGCTGAGGCCGCAGCCCGTCAGCGTCGCCACTCCCAGGGCACCCGCCAGGGCGAGCAGCCGGGTACGTACGCGGCTCACGATGCCGCCTTCGTCCCGAAGACCCGGACATAGTCGTCGGTTTCGATGACCTGCGCGATGCGGCCGTGGTTGAGGATCACCTGGCGCTGCCCTTGGGCCGCGACGGTGGCGTCGTGGGTCACGACAACCAGCGTGGTGCCCTCGTCGTGCAGCCGGTGGAACAGGTCGAGCACTGTGCGCTCATTCGCCTCGTCCAGGTTGCCGGTGGGCTCGTCGGCGAGCACCACCGACGGCGAGTTGATCAGCGCCCGCGCCACGCACACGCGCTGCTGCTCGCCGCCAGACATCTGGCGGGGCAAGTGGCTGGCTCTGGCTCCCATACCCACGCGCTCCAGCGCCGCACGGGCCTCGGCCTCGTCGGGCATGGAGTGGTAGTACTGCGCCACCATCACGTTCTCGAGGGCCGTCAGGTGCTTGACCAAGTGGAACTTCTGGAAGATCAATCCGATGCGTCGGCGCCGGATGGCAGCCAGCTCGCGCTCGCCCTGTTTGTCCAGCCGTTCCCCGTCGAGCAGCACGGTGCCGGCTGTGGCGGTATCCATGCAGCCCAGGATGTTCATCAGCGTGCTCTTGCCGGAGCCCGACGGGCCGACGATGGAAAGCCACTCCCCCTTGTGGATGGTCAGGTCGATGGTGTCCAGCGCCGCGACATCGCCATAGAGGCGGCTGACCCCGGAGAGGCGGTAAACCTCGTTGGATTTCATGTCATTCTCCCCCCAGCACGAGGGCTGGATCGATGGTGATGATGCGTGTGACGGTGAGGAAGCTCCCCAATCCGCTGACCAGCGCCGCGAGCACCATCGTCACGGGCACAACCCAGATGCTCGCCTGCAGGCTGAGGTTGAACACCTCATGAGTGATGAGGCCGCCGATCGCGATGCCGCACGCGGCTCCTACGAGGCCACCGAACAGGCCCAGCACCACGCCCTCGCCGATGAACTCGCCGACGAGCTGCCGGTTGGAGGCGCCCAGCGCCTTCTTCAGCGCGAGTTCGGTGGCACGTTCGCCCACCACGGCGTTCATCGTGGTGGTCACGCTGATCAGAGTGAGCGCACCGATCACCAGGCTGACGATCCAGATCAGCGAGCGCAGGGTGAGCAGCACCCCAGATTCCGAGCGGGTGATCCGCTTGATCACCTGGGCGTGCACGGACTCGTCGGCGTCGTCGATCATCTCCGCGATGGATTCGAGTTGACTCTCGTCCGCCAGCAGCGAGTACTCGATCATGTCGATCCGGCCGTCGGCCGGCAGGAGCGTCTCCAGGTCGTCGAGCCCCACCAGCAGCATCGCGTCCTCCGGACCACCCGTGCGCAGCAGGCCGGTGACGATCATCGTGACCGGTTCGGAATCGACGCCCTCCTCCGCCTGGGCCACCAGCGTCACCTGGTCGCCCACCTCGAAGCCGTAGCGCTTCTCCAGATCGCGCCCCACCAGGAGCTCACCGGGCGCCGCGGGCAGTTCCCCGTCGATGCTCCAATAGGGCCGCATCACCGTGGCCAACGCGAAATCGGTGGCCATGGTGGGCATCGGCTGCTGGTTGTACAGCAGGTTGTCCTGCCGGTAGGGCGCATGGCCCACCATCGAGACGTCCGCGGTATCCAGGGCCTCATTGATAGTCGCCATGTCGTCGACGCGCACGGTCTCCGTGCCCGCGGGCGAGACCACCAGATTGGCACCGTAGGAACGCAGCTCCCGGGCGATCTGTTCGGGCACGGTGTAGGTGATGATCGCGAGCGTCGACAAGGTGGCCGCACCGACGATGATCGACAGCGAGGCGATGATCACTCGGGAGATCCGGCGGATGAAGGCCTTGGTGATCATCCGCACATACATCCTGGTGCGTGTCATGTGCTCACTTCCCGTGAAGGACATCGGAGGGCTTGAGCTTCATCAACGCGCGCAGCGAGGGCAAGCAGCCGGCGAGGATCATGGAGATGACCAGCACCGCCATCACAGGCAGCACCAGCGGGCGCAGTGTGATCCACGAGGAGAACACCATCTGCCCGATGACCTGGGCCAGGCCCACGCCGAGGCCGAAGCCGACGACGCCGCCCACCAGGCCCACCACCATCGTCTCCGCGAGGATCAGGAGCACGACGGAGGCGTTGCGCGCGCCGATGGCCTTCAGCAGCCCGATCTCGGGCGCGCGTTCCATCACGCTGGCGGTCACCAGGTTCGCGATGCCCAGCGCCGAGCCCACCATCGCCAGCACCGCGATCAGGCCCATGATCAACTGCGTCTTCTCCAGGATCACGCCCTCGGAGTCGGCGATCTGACGCACAGGTTTGGCCACCGCGTCGGTCAGCGCCTCCTCGATCTGGTACGAGATCGACGAGACGTAAGCCGTGCAGTACCAGACCTCCCAGTCGGCCACCGACAGGCTGGACGGATCGCGCTCGGCGCGCTGCGACAGCTCGTTCTCCGGGGTGGTGATCGCGCGCACCTCGATACGGTCGACCTCTCCCGGCCGGCCGGTCAGCTGCTGCGCCATGGCCAGCGGCGTATAGATGGTGTTGTCCTCGTCGTCGCCGGCGTGGAAGATGCCGGCGACCCGCAGGGTCGCGTTGCCCGCAGCCCCGGTCACCGGGATCTCGTCGCCGATCGCCCAGCCGTGCCGGTCCGCGACGTTGGCGCCGATCATCGCCTGCTGCGGATCGGTGTCGTCGGCCCACTGGCCCTCGACGTCCCACCAGTCACGCAGCCTGAGCAGGCCCGTCTGGACAGGCTCGCCGATGTCGAGGGGCATGGCGTTGTCGAACCAGGTGCCGCTGAGCGCAATCTCGGTGGCCTCCGCCGTGCCGACGCGCACCGTCGTGGTCAGATAGGGGGCGAAATCTTCCAGGTTGTAGGCCCAGAAGATCGACTTCAGCCGGGGCAGCTCGTTCTCCACCAGAGCGCCGGTGGGTTCGTCGTCGGTGCCGTACAGCTCGGAGACCACGGAGGCGCCCTTGGGGTCACCTCGATGTTGGCGCCGTAGGAGCTCAGCTCTTGTTTGACCTTGTCGCCGATGTCGAGCATCACGGCCATCATCGACGTGGTGAGCGCCGCGCCCAGGCAGATCGTCACCGCGATCATCACGCGTGTGCCGAGCTGCTGGCGCAGCGCCCGGGAGATCATTCGCAGGAAGAACATGTCAGCTGAACACCCGCGCTTTCTCTTCCATTCTTCAACCTGGAACAGGATCTTGCCCGCCGCCAGTTCATAGGCGATGGGGATGGGGTTGCAGCCTCCTGGGAAGCCAATGGTCTGGGTGTTCATGATCACGTCGCATTCGCGGCGCACCACCTTGCCGTCGCGTTCGTAGTAACCGCTGGGGCCGCAGATCTCGCAGGCGTCGAGGCCCGTGCCATAGGAGGTGGGGTTCTTCTGGATGACGATGAAACGCACTTCGGTGCCGCGGCTGGACGGGTAGGCGAAGCGGTGCAGGTGCCCGTCGCTGACCAGTTCCAGGTTCACCTCGACGTGCGGGCCGTTGACCACCGATTCTTCGATGGGCGAAAGCTCGGGCACGGCCTCGGCGATCCTCTTGCCCACGGTGTAGGTGAGGGTGAGGCTCGCGCCGAGCGCGGCGGACCAGCCCAGCACCCGTCGACGGGACAGCGCCTCGGCCTTCACCAGGCGATGTTCGGCGGGCACGGCCTCGACCGGCGCGTGGCGTCGCCGGGTGAGGTAGGCGATCAGCGCGGTGAGCACCACCACGGCGAGGATCGCGAGCAGGATCGCGACGCTGTTGCGCTGCACCAGGAGCAGTGCGCAGAAGTTCAGGGAGCTCTTCGGCAGAAAGCGCGCCGTCGAGAATTGCTGATACAGAGGCGGCCATTGGGTGACCAGCGCGATGCCCACCACCACCGTCGTGACGATGCGGCGGGCGAGGCCCGGCACCCGGCTGAGGCTCAGCGCGAAGGCGATGCCGATCGCTGTCACCACCAGCACGCCCAGCAGGTAGCCGATCAGGTTGATCAGCGAATCACTGGCGAACAGCACGCCCCCCATGGGCACCACGCCGTCGAGGGCGAGGTACAGCGGGATGCCGTAGAAGAGGTGGGCCACCGCCAGCGCGCCGGTGCTGGTCATGGTCAGCAGCCGATGCCGGTTTCCGATGGCCTCGTCCACCACGAGTTCCCGGCGGCCCATCGCCCACATCGCGGCCAGAAAGGCGAGCAGAGCAAGAAGCAGGGCGACGCCACCCCAGAGATTGACCAGAGGCAGCGAGATGTGGCGAGTGTTGAGCCTCAACCAGACGATCACAGCGGCGGCGCCGGCCCCCACCAGGAGACCGGCCATCGTCGCCCGCCCCATACGCTGGCGTGCGGCCGGCGCATAGGCGCGGTTGACGATGAACGTTGCGGTCAACACGCACAGCGGTAGCGCGAGTTGGGCCGCGTTGACGAAGAGTTTCAGCATGGATGAGGCGTTACTCCGTCAGAGGAGCTGGCCGTCCCATTCGAAGTTGTCGAAGACCACCTTCAACGGCTCGTCCCAGAACCGGCCCTGCACGCCGCTGGTGTCGTTGCCGGTGTGCAGCATGAAGTCGTCGGCAGGCGACTGGATGGTCAGTTCGACGGTGTAGAGACCCGGCGCCAGGCTGATGTTGTTGCCGTAGTGGGGGCCGTCGGAGGCGATCATCGGCATCAGCGTGCCGAGTTCGATGACCTCACCGGTGGTCTGCTCGGTGAGCTTCGGGGTGATCTTGAGGTAGGGCATGAATTGGTCGGCGGCGAAACCGATCTCCCTGGCCTTCTCCGTGGTCTTGATGTCGATCTCGAAGTGCATGTCGGACTCCGAGGCCGGGGGCATCGCCATGTTGCCCTGTTCCATGTCGATGGCCTGGAAGTAGACGGCCGCCACTTCGATGTAATCTCCGGCGATCTGCGGGCCGGAGTCGCCGACCTCCAGCTCGTTGATGCCCACCAGGTTGGGGTCGAAGGGGTCTTCTGTCTCGTCCCCGGCGGGGTCCTCGGTATCGACGACGGCGGGGGTATCGTCGGCGCCAGGCGCCGGGTCGGTAGCCGGGTCTGCAGCGCATCCGGCGAGCAGGAGCGCGAGCGCACTCGAGGCGGCGGCCGCCTTCCACATGATCTTCACTTTGTCTCAACCCTTTCTTCGGTGTTCTTGTTGAGAGGGGGATCCGCCTTCTCGGCGGAAGATTTGCGTATTTGCCAGACGGTGAGCGCCAGCACGATGGCCGCGACGATGCCCTGCGTGATCAGGGTCTCCACCGTCGGGTACAGGCCCAGCCATTCCACTTGTGGCATGCCGGCGATGGGAGTGACTTCCAAGATCATGGCGTCCTGCAGTTCCTTCGCCGCACCGCCCACCATGGTGATGGCCAGCAGCGACAGCAGCACCGACATCCAGCGGAAGAAGGGTCGCAACGGCAGTTTGACGCCGAAGTAGCGCACCGCGACGAACAGCACGGCGAGCAGCACGATGGCTGTGGCGACACCCGCCCAGATCAGGAGGTGATCGCTGGAGGTCTGGGCTGCGCCGAAGACCGGCACGAAGAACAAGATGGTCTCGAAGCCTTCTCGAGCCACGGCGAGGAAGACCACGATGAACAGTGCCCAGCGGCCACCGGATTCCGACTTCTTGTCGATCGTGGCGTTGATATAGCGATGCCAGGCGTCGCCCTCCGACTTGGAGAGGATCCACGAGCTGATGTAGATCAGCATGGCGACGGCGAGAAAACCGACGACGCCCTCGATAAGCTCCTGGGCCAGGCCGAGTGCACCGCTGCTGGTCACGGTGTTGAACACCACCGCGAGGGCCACGCTCACCAGCACCGCGGCGCCGATGCCCAGGTAGACGCCACGCAACTGGTCGCGCCGGCCGGTCTTGATCACATAGGTGATGACGGCGGCGACGACGAGAAGGGCCTCCACGCCCTCGCGCAGGAGGATCAGGAAAGCCGCCACGAAACCGCTCCAGCCGACGGATTCGCTCGCTCCGAGCGCATCGAGGGCTGCGGCGTCCTCGGTGACCATCTGGCTGAGCTGCTCGACGTTCGCGCGCACCTCGTCGAGCGGAGCCCCGTCGCGGATGCCGACGCGCACGTCGCGGAAGACTTTCTCCACCTCTGCGGCGCGCCCGCTGGGCAGGTACGACAGCGTCGCCTTCTCGAGGCCGTCGGCTTCATAATGCTGAAGGTAGGCGCGGGTGGCCTCCTTCAGCCCGTTCTCGGAATCGCCGTGCTC
This sequence comes from Tessaracoccus sp., assembly GCA_041393555.1. Taxonomy (GTDB): domain Bacteria; phylum Actinomycetota; class Actinomycetes; order Propionibacteriales; family Propionibacteriaceae; genus Arachnia. Next base: position 24,549 of record JAWKJW010000010.1, read on the forward strand.
GTAGAGCGCCAGCGCACCGTTCGCCACGTCGGAGATGTCGCTCGCCACCCGGGCCCAGCGATCGTTGACCTCGGGGGCGGTCTGCACCTCCTCCACGTCAGTGGCGAGCTGCGCGATCAACGCCGAGGTGAGTTGTTCGATCTCTTCTTGAGAGGCACCGTCTCTGGACTTGTTGCGCAGCTCCACGATGCCGGTCTGGAATGCACTCGAGCGGTCGGCCCCCAACCGGTGCTTGATCTCGTCCTCCAGGCCGCTGACCTGGTACTCCTCGTAGTAGGCCTTGCGCAGCGCCGCCTCGACGGCCCTGTCATCACCGGCCTGATGGAGTGCCGGCACCTCCGCGAGAAGGGAGGTCACCGTCTCCGAGACCTCCACCCACTGCTCGTCGGCCGTCGCAGGAGTGATCGCCGACCAGGAGATCGCCACCGCGAGGAGCAAGGCCCCCAGCCAGGTCAGAATCCGTCGCATCACGCTAGCCACCATTTTCGCTATCGAACCATCACCAAATAGGTCTTGTACTACATTCCGTAGGCTAGCCTCCCCTCATCTATCCTCCATCAGAGGGTGGGTTAACGAGGCAGGAATCCGCTCCATCGATACGGTTCAACGACGCACCGTCTTGCCTACAATGCCGTCATCCCCCCAAGGAGACGAGCATGGGCGACGCGATCGAGACCGACCTCTGGAAGCGCCTGGACGTACTGCTTAGCCTCGGCACCGCGAACCTCGAATCGGGCCTCTCTGCCACGGAGACCGCGCAGAAGCTGGAGCGGGCCGCGGAGGGATGGGGGCTCGGGAATCTTACGATTCTCGCCGCGGGTCACTACCTGACGATCGAGCACGTTTCCGCCGATGGGCGCGCGCAGAGTCGCTCGGGCATCGCCCAGAGCCTCGATGGGATCAACTGCGAGCGGCTGCGCCGCCTGGACTTGGCCGTCACCAGGATCGCCGGCGGAAGCGTTGCCCCAGAAGAGGCGAGGAGGATCGTCGAACGCGCCAGTTCATCGTCGTTGCCGTGGTGGTGGACGGTGACGGGGTTGGCTGCGCTCGCGTTCTGCATCGGCCTTCAGGTGAGCGGCAACGCACTCATGGCGCTCTGCGCCGCGGTGGTCCATCTGGTGGTGGCGACGGCGGGAATCGGGCTCGGCAGCATCGGGATATCTCGCATCTACGCCGTCGCGACGCAGTGCGTGCTGGGGGCGTCCATCGCCTGGGCGTTCACCGCGGCGGGCGCGATCTCCCGCCTGGACGCCGTGGGGTGCATCGCAGTGAGCTGGCTGCTGCTCGTTCCGCTCCCCCTGGTGATCAGCGTGATCGGGGACGCGGTCACCACCAACCACCTCGCCGCAGCCACGAGACTAGCCGCGCTCCTCATGGTGGGCGGCGGCATCCTGCTGGGTGGGCTGATCGTCGTGACCGTCGGCGAGGGCCTCGACCTCACGCATCCCGGCCGGATCACCCTGCCGGTTCTTGCGATCCCCCTCACCCTGGTGTTCTCCATGTTGGGCGCCCTCGCGAACGCCGTCGCGAACAACGGCGGCACCGCCCTGCTCCTGACCGCCGCCGGCTTCGGATTGTTCACGGCCACCATCAATCAGTCCTTGATTCATCTCGTCGGGATGGCACCGGCCTGGTCCAGCACTGTATCGGCGGTGGTGCTCGGTTGCGCCGCAGCGTTGTGGTCGCGACGTTCCCCGTATCCTCCCTCGGTACTAGCGCTGATGGGGATCACCGGCGCGCTGCTGCCCGGCCTGGTCGTCTACCAAGGTTTGGCGACGGAACTCTTCCGCGACACCGGTCTTTCCTACTTCGGCCAAGCCGGCTTGGTGATCATCGGCCTCGGGCTGGGCGTCACCGCGGGGTTTCAGCTGGCTTCGCTCCCCGCCCTGAACGACGTGGTGTGCCTATGCGAGGATGACGAGTATGGCCAGACCGAAGTCCAAGGCGGAACTCCTGGAGGCCGCGGGCAAGCAATACAAGAAGCTCCTCACGTCTCTCGACGCGATGAGCGAGGCAGAACGGGCAGCCGAATTCACTTTCGACCCGGAGTTCCAGGGCAAGGAGGCCCACTGGATCCGCGACCGGAACCTGCGCGACGTCCTCACCCACTTGTATGAGTGGCATCAGCTCCTGCTTACCTGGGTTGCGGCAAACCAGACGGGAGAAAACAAGCCTTTCCTCCCGCCGCCGTACAACTGGAAGACCTACGGCAAGATGAACGTAGAGCTCCGGCGCAAGCACCAGGAGACGTCCTACGACGACGCGGCCCAACTCGTCCAGGCCAGTCACGCACAGGTCATGGAGCTCATCGACAACCTGACCGATGCGGAACTGTTCGAGAAAGGGCATTTTCCGTGGACGGGAGCCACCACGCTCGGCGCCTATTGCGTCTCGGCGACGTCGAGCCACTACGACTGGGCCATGAAGAAGGCCCGCGTGCACCTCAAGACACTGCGATCCGCCGGCTAGCCGATCGTGTAGCGCCGCTCGATCCCGGCCGTCGCCCGCCCCCACTCACTCCGAGCAACCCGATCCTGATGGGCGGCGAATGCTGCCGCATCGACGAAGAGTTCGTCCACCTGCCACACGAGGGGGTCCTCGGTCCGGTTCACCTCGAAGGTCAGGCATCCCGGTTCCGCCGCGTCAGCACGAGGTGCGTCGGGAGGTGCCGCACGACGATGCTCGCCTCGTCGAGGTTCTTACAGACGAGCTGCCCGCTGAGACGCACCGGTGTTCCCGCTTCCTCCCGCCGTTCAGTCACCAGGGTTCTGCGCCCACATGTCGGGGCCGAACACCTCGTAGCGGATGCGCTCGGGGCTGACTCCGCGGGCCAGCAGTTGCTTGCGGGCGGCGTACATGAACGGCAGCGGCCCGCACATGAAGACGATCGGGTTTTCAGGCAGCACCACATCGGAAAGATCCATCAGCCCCGAGCGCGCGGGGTACAGCGTGGGCGCCTGATCGGCGCCTTCTTCGTACCAGTTCTGAGCTCGGGTGTCGGCCATGGACAGCACCTGACGCCGCAGCGACGGGTAGAAGGTATGCGTGTCGTGACGGTGGTCGGCGTGGAACAGCCGCACGGTGCGATTGGGCTGACGGCGCGACAGGTCCTCGAGGATCGCGGCCACCGGAGTAATGCCGATGCCTGCCGAGACCAGCACGATCGGATCGTCGCTGTCCTCCAGCACCAGGTCACCAGAGGGCTGCGACAACTCCAAGATCGTTCCCGGCTCGGCGTTGTCGCCCAGCCAGTTCGACACCTGACCGTCCGGGGCGCCGTCGACGCCGTAGACCCGCTTGATGGTCACGCGCAGTGCATCCCCGCGCGGGCCGGAGGAGATCGTGTACTGCCTGGGCTGACGAGAGCCATCGGGCAGATCGACGGCGATGGCCACATACTGGCCGGTGGAATGCCGCGGGGTCTCGCCCTCGACGGGAGCCAGCACGAGGCTGAAGATGTCGTCGCTCTCCTCGAAACGCTCCACCACCCGGTACTTGCGCCACGGGTTGTCGGGATCGGTGCCGCCTAGCGCGTACAGCTTGGCCTCCTCCGCGATCAGCGCGCAGCCGAACAGCCAGTACACCTCATCCCACGCCGCCGCGACCTCGGGGGTCACCGCGTCGCCGAGGACCGCGCCCACCGCCTTCATCAGATGGTGGCCGACGATGGTGTACTCCTGAGCCTTGATCCCCAGCGACACATGCTTGTGCGCGATGCGCTGCATGACCGGCGTGAAGTCGGGGGCGTCCGGATCGATCAGGTTCACCGCGTACGCCACGACCGAGGCTGCCAGCGCCTTGGGCTGCTCGCCGATCGCCTGGTTGGCCTTGTTGAACACGCGCATCAGTTCTGGGTGCGCCGCGAACATATCGGGATAGAACGTTCGCGTGATCGTCTCGGCGTTCTCGGCGACAACACCGGCGGTGGCTTTGACGATGGCCTCAGAGGCAGGGGACAGCTTCACGGGAACTCCTGTTCGAGCAGACGACGACTATGTCGAAGGTGTCGGATCGCGCCATCCTAAGTGATTTACTCGGGGATTTTGGGTTTTCGCGATCATCGATAGACTAGCCGCCTGAGACCCGCCTTCCGGCTTCGGACGATGGTCTTCGCGGAGATAATGAAAGCCATGCACGTGAGACAGCAGGACCTGAAGGACTTCTGGGCGAGAGTGAGGGAAGCCGCACCGCATCTTCCAGAAGAAACACCGGAAGCCTGGGCCTTCGGAGCGACGCCCGAGCACGCCGACGGCCTACTGGCGCTCGTGCTGAGCGGCACGAAGACCGCGACCGCGTCGTCATTGTGGGACTACGAGGCACAAGGTGACCCAATCCCCGCCGTTGGCTGGTTGAGCATCATCCTCGACGGCGAAGGCAAACCCCGATCCGTGATAGAAACCACGGCGGTGGCCACCATCGCCTTCGATCAGGTCAGCGAGAAACATGCTCACGCCGAGGGAGAGGGTGATCGCACCCTCACGGCGTGGCGCGAGATCCACGAACGATACTGGCGCAACCATTCGGAGAACCCCCACGGCTTCGAGCCGGACATGCCAGTGATCTGCGAAGAGTTCCGGGTGATCTACCCGACCCGAACGGCCTAGCAAGAATCAGCAGCAACGCGCCCATCACCTTGAGGCCATAGCCGCATTCGATCTGACTCCGACCCAATCCTGGATCCTTGCAATCTACTTTCACTTGAATTAGAGGACTACGACCGGGCCGAGGGCATGTACCAACGCGCCCTCAACGCCGACCCCAACCACGCCCACTACGCGCATCTCCTGTTCATCACGAACCGTGACGTAGAAGCCATCCGCCACGCATCGTCGGCCATTGATCGAGCGGCAGACAATGAGGAGCCACTGCTCGCCGAGTGCCACTTCTACCTGTTCATGCACGTGCCCGATCACCGCGAGGCATCGGGAAGAGAACTGAGGGCCATTCTTGCGAAAGGCGTTTCCACGGACACCTGGGACTTCGGCCAGCACCTACAACGACGCGAACGAGAAGGTGACCCACGTCTCCCGCTACTCACCACCGTCGCCGATGCGCTACGAAAGGGCGATCCGGCTGGACTCGACGAGTTCGAGGAGTGGCGCGCTCTCGGGTGATGGGTCCACCGACCAATGCGGAGCGAACCACCCTCGCCCGCCACCAGAGTTCTGACTCCGCGCACGCATTTCGTTATACACTATTAGACATGCGAGAGAACGAGACGATCAACGGGGTTCCGGTGACCGAGGAGCAGATCCAAGTGTGGGCTGACGAGGCCGAACGCGGGTACGACGTCGCGGAGTTGAAGAAGCGTGGCCGTGGGCGCCCCGGTCGAGGAGCTGTCCCCTCGCAAGTGGTAGCTCTCCGCCTTACAGTCGAAGAGCTCTCCGCACTGGACGCTAGGGCTGCACGTGAACACAAGACTCGCTCCGAGGCGATCCGTGACGCCCTCTCCGCCTACGCGTCGTGAAGGTCCACAAGTCCGCCCTCAAACACGGCATCGCGGAGGACGATGCTCGCTATGCCGCAACCTGGGCGCTTTGGGTAGAAGACCTCGATGAAGAGAACCCTTTTCGTCAGTTGCGTCTTGGTTTCGACACGAGTGGCCGTCTCCTTGAGACGATAGTTCTCATCTTCGACAGCGGGAACGAACTGGTCATCCATGCGATGAAGGCGCGCCCCCAGATGCTCGATCTGCTTCCGTAGACCCGTTCCTTACGTCTCGATGACCTCGCCCGTGGTCAGGTTGATGGCCTCGCCACCGGTGCCTGCGACGGCCTCCTTGACCGCCTTGGCCAAGGTGGGGCCGAAGCCGGGGACCTGGGCGATCTCGTCCACCGAGGCCGCGCGGAGCTTTCGAACGCTGAAGTAGGCCAGCAGGGCCTTGCGGCGCATCTCGCCCAGGCCGGGAACTCCGTCGAGGATCGATTCGACGGCGTGCTTGGCCCGGCGTCCACGGTGGTGGGTGATGGCGAAGCGGTGGGCCTCGTCGCGCAAACGCTGCAGCAGGTAGAGCCCCTCGGAAGCGCGCGGCAGGATCACCGGGAACTCCTCCCCCGGCAGCCACACCTCTTCCAAGCGCTTGGCCAGGCCGCAGAGCGCGATCTCATCGGAAAGCCCCAGCCGCTCCAGCACCTCCGCCGTCGCGTTCACCTGGGGCAGGCCGCCGTCGACGACGATGAGTGCCGGGGCGTAGGCGAACTTGCGGGCGGTGCGAGTGGTGGCGTCGATCAGCTCCACATCGCCCGAGCGCTCCTCGATCAGCCGCTTCAGCCGTCGTGAGAGCACCTCATCCATGGCCGCGACGTCGTTAGAACCCTCGAACGACTTGATCACGAAACGCCGATACTCGCTCTTGCGAGCCAGCCCGTCTTCGAAGACCACCATGGAGCCGACCACCTCCTCACCCATGGTGTGCGAGATGTCGTAGCACTCGATGCGCAACGGCGGGGCATCGAGGCCGAGCGCCTCGGCGATCTCATCTAAGGCGGCATTGCGGGTGGTGACATCGGTGGCCCGCTTGGTGCGGGAGCGCTGCAGTGCCAGCTCAGCGTTGCGCACGACGGTGTCAAGCAGCCGGCGTTTTTCGCCCCGCAGCGGCACTTTGATCGTCACCGGTCCGCCGCGCCGCTCGGCCAGATAGTCGACGAGCACCTGATCGGCCTCCACCGAGCTGAGGATGGTGGGGGGGATCCGCAGATCTTGGTCTTCGTAGAGCTGTTCCAGGAAAGCTTCCAGCAGCCCGGTGAGGGGGCGATCGTCGGCACGATCGGCGATCCAGCCGCGCCGCCACGGATCCGGCCGTCGACGATGTGGAAGGCCTGCACGGCCACCTGCTGGCCGTCGTCGGCGAAACCGATGATGTCGGTACGGGTGCCTTCGTTCAGCACCACGGAGTTCTTCTCACCCACCTTCTTCAGCGCCCCCAGCGAATCGCGCAGCAGCGCGGCGCGCTCGAAGTTCAGCTCCGCCGAGGCCTGAAACATCTCGTTTTCGACCTTGCCGATCATGTCGTCGGTGTTGCCCGCCATGAAGGAGCAGAAATCAGCCACGATCTGGCGGTGCTCCTCCGGGCTGACCCGCCCCACGCACGGCGCCGCACACTTGCCGATATCCCCCAGCAGGCAGGCCCGCCCCGACGATTGTGCACGGTTGAACACGCCTTTGGTGCACGACCGCATGGGGAAGACCCGCAGCAGCAGGTCCACCGTGTCGCGGATGGCCCACGCCTGCCCGAAGGGACCGAAGTAGCGAGTGCCGCGCTGCTTCGCTCCCCGACCGACGAAGACCCGCGGGAACTTCTCCGACCACGTGATCGCCAGCCAGGGATAAGACTTGTCGTCGCGGTACTTGACGTTGAACCGAGGATCGAACTGCTGGATCCAGGTGTATTCGAGTTGCAGCGCCTCCAGTTCGTTGGCCACCACCGTCCAATCCACGCGGGCGGCAGTACGCACCATGGTCTGGGTGCGGAAATGCAGCGCCGACGGATCGGCGAAGTAGGAGTTGAGGCGCTGGCGCAGGTTCTTCGCCTTGCCCACGTAGAGCACGGTGCCGAACGCATCGAAGAACCGGTAGACGCCGGGATCCGTGGGGATGGACCCCTGCGCGGGACGGTACGTCGAAGGATCGGCCATGGCTCCGATGATAGGCCCGACGTCAGACAGCACGTCCGCACCGGAAGGTAAGGTCGGATCATGAGCCCCCACAGCGACGAGCGAGAGGCCCGCCAGTCAGCGGCCGCGGACTACCGCGCTCAGCTGCGCGAGTTCGCACGACGCGGCAAGATCGCCCTCGCCGTACGCATCGTCACCAGCATCGTGGCGGTGGTGATGATCGGCATCGGTGCGGTCTTCGTGCTCAGTTCCATCACCAACGTGCCCGGATCCCATCTGGCCCAGCGTTACATTCCGGGCGTCGACGGCTCGATCAGCATTCAGGTGGACGGCACCTACGCCGTCACCAACACGGATGGTCCCTTGCTCAGTGCACGGCCACAGACCGCGACGGCACGACGCTCCCCCTCACCAGGGTCACCGTCGAGGGCAACCCTCCCCTGGCCGCGGATCTCTTCGACGCCACGGCCGGAAACCACCTGGTGACGTGCGAGGGCGGCTCTCAACAGGTGACGGTCTACGCCTACGAATCGATAGACATCGTGCAGTACCGCTACCTTCGCCTGATCCTGCAGGCACTGCCCTTCCTCCTCGCCGGAGCGGTTTCGTTCTGGGGAGGCAAGTACGCGGCAAAGCGCATCCGCCCCGAGTCGATGCGGCCGGTGATACCGGGCTGAGCCTGGAAGGGCGTTGGCTACAACCCTGGGCACAGACCCTGCGAATGCTTACGTTTAACGCCCTTCGAGGCTCCTTCGTCGCACCTCAGGGACCGGACAATGGGTTTGCCCACGCTCACTTTCGCATCAGGGACCACCCTTCGAGGCTCGTTCCTCGCACCTCAGCTTCCGGGCTGCTTCGCCGCCACCGTGGGGCAGGAAAGTGTGGGAGACAAGACCCAATCACCGGTCCCTGATGCGAAAGTGTGGGAGGGATTCCCTGGTCAGGTCCCTGAGGTGCGACGAGTTCTGCGAGGAGCCTCGAAGGGCGTTAAACAGAACCTTTGGCAGAGTCTGTGTCCATGCTTACGTTTTACGCCCTTCGAGGCTCGAAGCTCGTGGTCCCTGAGGTGCGAGGAACGAGCCTCGAAGGGCACATCTGGGACCGGACAACGGGATCCTCACATACTTTTGCATCAGGGACCGCCCTTCGAGGCTCCTTCGTCGCACCTCAGGGACCGGACAATGGGTTTGCCCGTGCCCACTTTCGCATCAGGGAGCTGAACATGGGAGTCCACCGCACACTTTCACATCAGGGAGCGGAGGGGTTTACGCGAGGTTCAGAAGGGGCTTCAAGAATCGGCCGGTCTCGGACTCTTCGGCAACGGCGACTTCCTCGGGGGTGCCCGTGGCCACCACCTGGCCGCCGCGGTTACCGCCCTCCGGACCCATGTCGATGAGATAGTCGGCCGATTTGATCACGTCGAGGTTGTGCTCGATCACCACGACGGTATTGCCCGCATCCACCAGCCGCTGCAAAACGGCGAGCAGCTTGCGGATGTCTTCGAAGTGCAGGCCTGTGGTGGGCTCGTCCAGCACATACAGCGTGCGCCCGGTGGAGCGCTTCTGCAGCTCGGCCGCTAGCTTCACGCGCTGCGCCTCGCCACCGGACAAGGTGGTGGCCGCCTGGCCGAGCCGGACGTATCCCAAGCCCACCTCCTCCAGTGTCTTCAGGTGCCGGGCGATCGAGTTGATCGACTCGAAGAACACCACCGCCTCGCTGATCGGCATGTGCAACACGTCGGAGATGGTCTTCCCCTTGTACCGGACCTCAAGCGTCTCCCGGTTGTACCGGGCCCCGTGACAGACCTCGCAGGGCACGTACACATCAGGCAGGAAGTTCATCTCGATCTTGATCGTGCCGTCGCCCATGCAGTTCTCACATCGTCCGCCCTTCACGTTGAAGGAGAACCGCCCTGGCATATAGCCGCGCACCTTCGCCTCCGGCGTCTGGGCGAACAGCGCCCGCACCTTGTCGAACACGCCCGTATAGGTGGCGGGATTGGACCGCGGCGTGCGCCCGATGGGCGACTGGTCCACCTGAATCACCTTGTCGATGTGGTCGAGGCCGACGATCGACTTATGCTTACCTGGCACCGCCTTGGCGTTGTAGATCTGCTTGGCCGCGGCCGGGTAGAGGATGCCGTTGACCAAGGACGACTTGCCGGAGCCCGATACGCCAGTGATGGCGATCAGCTCGCCGAGCGGGAAGTCGACGGTGATCTCGCGCAGATTGTTCTCCCGCGCCCCCTTAACGGTGATCTTCGTACCGTTGCCGGTGCGCCGCACCTCCGGCACCGGGATCGACAGTTTGCCCGACAGGTACTGACCGGTGCGGGACTCGTCGGAGGCCATCAGCTCGTCGAAGGAGCCCGATACCACCACCTTGCCGCCTTGCTCGCCTGCGCCGGGGCCGATGTCGACCACCCAGTCGGCGGCACGGATGGTGTCTTCGTCGTGCTCGACCACGATCAAGGTATTGCCCAGGTCGCGCAGCCGCTCGAGCGTCTCGATCAGGCGTAGATTGTCGCGCTGGTGCAGGCCGATGCTGGGTTCGTCGAGCACATACAGCACGCCGACGAGGCCCGACCCGATCTGGGTGGCCAACCGGATGCGCTGCGCCTCACCGCCCGAGAGGGTGCCCGCGGCTCGGGAGAGCGTCAGGTAGTCGAGCCCGACGTCGAGCAAGAAGGTCAGGCGCTCGCGGATCTCCTTGATCACGCGCCGTGCGATGGCGGCCTCTCGTTCGGTCAGGTGAAGCCGGCTGAGGAACTCGGAGGCCTCGCCGATCGACATGTTGGCCACATCCGCGATGGACTTGCCGCGCACCGTGACGGCCAGCGTCGACGGCTTCAACCGTGCCCCCTCGCAGTGCGAGCAGGGGATCTCGCGCATGTAGGCACCCCAGCGCTCGCGACCCGAATCGGTCTCGGCCTCGTCATGACGCCGTCGGATGAAATTGACGATGCCCTCGTACTTCTGGCTGAAGCTGCGCACCCGGCCGAAGCGGTTGCGATAGCTCACCACGACGTTGCCCTTCACCCCGTTCAGCAGAAGCCTCCTGGCGGATGCGGACAGATCCTGCCAGGGCTGGGTGAAGGAAAAACCGTGTTCCTCCGCCAGGGATGCCAGCACGTGCTCGTAGTGCGAACGGAGATGGGCTGAAGCCCAGGGAGCGATCGCGCCTTCGGCCAGTGATAGCTCCGGGTCTGGGATCAGCAGCTCCGGATCGGGATCCAGCACCGTGCCGAGGCCGGAACATCCCGGGCAGGCGCCCCACGGCCCGTTGAACGAAAATTGCCGCGGTTCCAGCTCGTCGATGGAGACATCGTGCTCATTGGGGCAGCCCATCTTCTCCGAGTAACGCTTGAATCGCTCGGGATCGTCGGCAGGCAGGTCGACGAAATCGATCATCACGACCCCACCGGCCAACTGCAAGGCCGTTTCCACCGATTCGGTGATCCGCTGCTTGGCCTTGGGCCGCACCACCGCACGATCGACGATCGCTTCAATGTTGTGCTTGCGGTTCTTGTCCAGGGCTGGCAGCTCCGTGAGCTGATGGACCTCGCCGTCGATGCGCACGCGGCTATACCCGTCGCCGGTCAGCTGGCGGAACAGTTCTGCGTACTCTCCTTTGCGCCCGTGCACCAATGGAGCGAGGATCTGGAAGCGGGTTCCTTCCTCGAGCCCCATGAGACGATCGACGATCTGCTGTGGCGTCTGCCTGCCGATGGGCGCCCCGCACACCTCACAATGCGGAATGCCGATGCGGGCGAAGAGAAGGCGCAGATAGTCGTAGACCTCCGTGATCGTGCCCACCGTCGAGCGAGGATTCCTGCTGGTGGACTTCTGATCGATGGACACGGCGGGCGACAGGCCTTCGATGAAGTCCACATCCGGCTTGTCCATCTGCCCCAGGAACTGCCGGGCATAGGCCGACAGCGACTCGACATAACGGCGCTGCCCCTCAGCAAAGATCGTGTCGAACGCCAGCGACGACTTCCCGGAGCCGCTCAGGCCGGTGAACACCACGAGGGCATCCCTGGGCAGATCCAGCGACACGTTCTTCAGGTTGTGCACGCGGGCGCCCCGCACCACCAATCGATCATTCACGCTCGCCATAGTAGAGGGGGCCACCGACAGTCAGGGATCTCCTCACCAAGAGGCGTGTGACAAGGGCGTCCCAGCTTGCGCCTCCCTGATCAGCGCCTCCCTGGTTTTGATAGGTTTGCCGCATGACGAGCAGTCCAGACGCAGCCGCCTTCGCGGAGCTCGTCGAGGCTACCCGGAATCAGACCGCCGCCATGCTGGGCAGCACCATCGCATATACCCCCGAGGATTGGGCCGCACCGTCCAGGCTTCAGGGGTGGACACGATCGCATCTTGCCGCGCACCTCGTGCAGAACGCCCGAGCGATGACCCGCCTGTGCCGAGGCCTCGCGAAGGGCCGGTTGAAGCGGCTCTATCACGACGACGAGAGCAAGCGCATCGCCATCGAGATGGGTGCCTTGGCGGATCCGCTGACCCTGCAGATCGATTTGGACACCACGGCGAGCGAACTGCAAGCCGCATTCGCCGGGCTGGACGACTTGAGCAGGACGGTGGCACTGGGGCCGAGTTTGGTGATCGCGGCCGGAGACCTCCCTCTCGCGCGGCTCAGCGAGGTGGTGCTCCATCACAGCGACATGACCGGCCAACGCCCCGAACTCTCAGGCCCGGTGCTCGACGCACTCCTCGATTTCCAGTTGCGGCGCGACGCCGGGCGTTCCACCTTGCCGCCGGTTCTCATCATGTCCGACGAAGGCTTCTCGGCTCACGCGGGAGGAGAGGGCGATACCTCCACCGTCATGGGACCCGGCGTCGATCTCCTGCTCTGGCTGGCCAGGGGTATCGATTCCCCTGACCTCAGCGGGCTGAACGTGGAGCGGACCTAACGCGGGACGTTTTCCGCCGCCCGTGAGAGCGCTGCTAGCCTCCCAGAACAGAGACCACCACTCGCAGGAAGCCCGGTTATGCCCTTCTCCCTCAAATCCACTCCCCTGGTCATCGCCGCAGCGGCAACGCTCGTGGCGGCAACGGGCTGCAGCACTCTGAATCAGGCCCTCACGGAAACGCAGCTGCAGCCGGGCAAATGCATCGTTCTCGAAGGCGAGAGCGCCAACAACCTCGGTCACCAACTGGTCGATTGCGACCCGCAGGCGGAAACAGCGGTCTACCAGATCGTTCTCTCGGGCACGGGCGAGCAGGAGTGCGAGGGCGACCAGGAGATGTACTACACCTACGAGAGCGCGGACAGCGAAGAGGCTGTGTTCAGCGCCTGCATGATGCCGCTGTTCAAGGCCGACACCTGCTACGCGGCCAACGAGTACGACTACATGGAATCGGCCTGTGAAGAGTCGATGTTCAAGGTCTCCGAGGTCTTCGATACCTCCGACGCCGAATGCGCGGATGCCGACGCCGTGCCCTTGACCTACGGCTCGGGGAACCGTACGTATTGCCTGAGCGATCCGCAGGCCTGATCGGGTCACCGACCACCGAACGGGAGATGTCAGAGGCGGCGTCTACTCTGGGAGAATGCGTCCTATTGAAGAGACCACACGCCAGGTAGCGCCGCTTCGCGTCGTCTCCGACTACACGCCGTCAGGTGATCAGCCAGCTGCCATCGCGGAGCTGGAGCGTCGGATCAATGCCGGTGAGAAGAACCTGGTGCTGCTGGGCGCCACGGGTACCGGAAAGACGGCGACGGTCGCCTGGCTGGCCGAACGGTTGCAGCGTCCGCTCTTGGTGATGCAGCCCAATAAGACGCTCGCCGCCCAGTTCGCCAACGAGCTGCGTCAGCTGATGCCCGACAACGCCGTCGAGTACTTCGTCTCTTACTACGACTACTACCAGCCCGAGGCCTACGTGCCTCAAACCGATACTTACATCGAGAAGGATTCCTCCTTGAACGAGGAGGTCGAGCGCATGCGACACTCGGCCACCAGCTCGCTGTTCACACGGCGCGACGTGATCGTGGTAGCCAGCGTGTCGGCCATCTACGGCCTGGGCACGCCCGAGGAGTACCTGAACCAGCGCGTCACGCTGACGGTAGGCGACGAGTTCGATCGCGACCAGTTGCTGCGTCACCTCGTCGACATCCAGTACGCCCGCAACGACATCGGCGGCGGCCGCGGCACCTTCCGCGTCAAGGGCGACACCCTCGAGGTGTTCCCCATGTACGAGGAGAACGCCGTGCGTATCGAGTTCTTCGGCGACGAGATCGAGCGCATCGCCACGCTGCACCCGCTCACCGGGAAGGTGCTGCACGAGGACAACGAGGCCTACATCTTCCCTGCCACCCACTACGCCGCAGGCTCCGACCGGATGGAACGAGCCATCGCCGGCATCGAGGCGGAGCTGGCTATCCGGCTGCAGGATCTCGAGGCCCAGGGCAAGCTGCTGGAGGCCCAGCGGCTGCGCATGCGCACCTCCTACGACATCGAGATGATGCGCCAGATCGGCACCTGCTCCGGTATCGAGAACTACTCGCGTCACATCGACGGGCGCGAGGCCGGCTCGGCACCGTCGTGTCTGCTGGACTACTTCCCGGAAGACTTCGTGCTGGTGGTGGATGAGTCACACGTGACGATCCCGCAGGTCGGCGGCATGTATGAAGGCGACGCGTCCCGGAAGCGGACGCTGGTCGATCACGGGTTCCGGCTGCCCTCCGCCCTCGACAACCGCCCGCTGCGCTTCGACGAGTTCGTCGAACGGATCGGGCAGACCGTCTATCTCTCGGCCACGCCTGGGCCTTACGAGATGGAACGCGCCGACGGGGTGGTGGAACAGATCATCCGCCCCACCGGCCTCATCGATCCAGAGGTGGTGCTGAAGCCGACGAAGGGCCAGATCGACGACCTCATGGGCGAGATCAAGGCTCGCGTCGAGCGCGACGAACGTGTGCTGGTGACCACCCTCACCAAGAAGATGGCGGAGGATCTCACCGACTATCTGATGGATCACGGGGTCAAGGCCCGTTACCTGCATTCCGACATCGACACCATCAAGCGCATCGAGCTGCTGCGCGAGCTGCGTTTGGGAACCTTTGACGTGCTGGTGGGCATCAACCTGCTCCGCGAGGGCCTCGACCTCCCCGAGGTGTCGCTGGTGGCCATCCTGGACGCCGACAAGGAAGGCTTCCTGCGCTCGGAGCGTTCGCTCATCCAGACCATCGGCCGCGCCGCGCGTAACGTCGCGGGCCAGGTTCACATGTATGCCGACAAGATCACCCCGTCGATGGAAGCCGCCATCAACGAGACCAACCGACGCCGCGACCTTCAGCTGGCCTACAACAAGGAACACGGCATCGACCCGACGCCGCTGCGCAAGAAGATCGCCGATCTTACCGACACCCTCGCCCGCGAGGACGCCGACACCGACGAGCTGCTGCGCGGCACCCCGGCCAAGCGCACCAAGGGCCTGGATCCGTCGAACATGGCGGAGGCAGAATTGGGCCAGCTGATCGAGGACCTCACCGCGCAGATGCACCAGGCCGCCGCCGAACTCCAGTTCGAGGTGGCGGCAAGGCACCGCGACGAGATCGCCGATCTGAAGAAGGAGCTCCGCCAGATGATCGAGGCCAACAAGTAGGGCCATGCGCGCGTCTTTCGTCGTTGCCGCCGCGGCACTGCTGGCCCTCGCCGGCTGCACCACCGGATCGTCGGAGCCGCCCCAGCCGGTCTCCCCGTCGAGGGAGGCTCCGGTCGCGCTGGTCTATCGCGGGCCGACGTCGTGCGACGGCTGCCCCGAGGCGGCGGCCGCATTGCTCCAGGCCTCCGACCACGGCTTCGAGGTGGTCCTCGTCGGCCCTGGCGAGGAGATGGACGTGACGGCGCAGGCGCTCGATGACGCGGCGTTGTACGTGCAGCCCGGCGGCGACGGCACCGTCGGTCGGGCCATGGAGGTTCTCGGCGAAGACTGGTCAGCGGCGATCACCGAGTTCGTGGACGACGGCGGACGCTACCTGGGCTTCTGCATGGGTGCCTACCTCGCGGGCTCCGACCCGGGCGTGGGCCTGTTGAGCCCTGGGGACACCGGGCGCTACATCGAGGCTGCGGGAGCCGAGATCACGACGACAGACGACGCCGTCATCTCCGTGCTCTGGGAGGGCGAGCGGCGCCTGCAGTTCGCGCAAGACCCCGCCTACATCGTGCCCTCGGGGGTAGCCGGCGAGCAGATCCTGTCCACCTTTGACAACGGCCTTGCCAATGCCCTGATGCGCCCCTACGGCGACGGTATGGTCGCGGTGGTCGGCACCCATCCGGAGGCCGACCGCACCTGGTACACCGACGGCCTCTGGGAGCAGGACACCGACGGCCTCGACCGGGACGCCGCCCTCCAACTCCTCGACGCCGTCATGGGAACCAGTTGATTGACCCCGACGTGCGCGGCTCATTTCATGTCAGGCTCCGGATCTCCGAGAACGGCGTTGAGGTCAGCGGCCTGCGCTTCCGGAGATGCACCCAACTGGCGGATAGTCAGGAACTCGACCGGCTGCAGACCCCGGTGACATCCCGCACGGAGACTTCCGGCCGGATCATTCAGTGGACTCGCGGGTCCGTCAACGTCCCAGGGGAAACATCCGCTGCCAGGTCCGTCACCACTCTCCGGTCGCCTGCGTGGCAGCCACGAGTGCGGACGAGAGGTGCTCGAACGCCTCGTCTTTTATACGATGCGCATAGTCAGCGTCTAACAGCGCACGAAACTGAACAAACAGGTACGCCTCCCGTCTGCTGCCCCCTGCTGCCTCCGTCACACGATCGAGCCGGCGCCTGATGTCTCGCAACAGGTCTGAGTGGTCATACTCTGCGAAGCGGTTCCGTAGCAACGGGATGTAGTCCCATTCCGCCGGACCGGATGCGGGTTTGGGATCGATCGCCTTCCATTCGCGGCCACTCCAGAGGATGTTCTCGTAGTGAAGATCGCCATGGAGCAGGACCGACGGCAGAGCGGTAATCGCCTCTTCCACAGCCGGCCGAACATGAGCGATCTCTGCGTCGTACTTCCCGCTCGACCGGCCGTCCTCGTCGTCCTGGTCGAGGACGCCGGCGAAGCCGCGGCTCGACAACACGTGAAGACGATTCGCAACCGCCGCAGCCGTGCAGACGGCTTCCTCGAGCGGTTCCGCCACGAGAGACCGCTGAGGACAGAGCCGCTCCAGCAACATGCTCCCTGAAACGTCGTCGCTCTCAA
Organism: Tessaracoccus sp.; assembly: GCA_041393555.1. Lineage (GTDB taxonomy): Bacteria > Actinomycetota > Actinomycetes > Propionibacteriales > Propionibacteriaceae > Arachnia. The sequence goes on from JAWKJW010000010.1 coordinate 41,389, forward strand.
GAAGCCGCGCGGCCCCGTTCCCGGCCCATTCTCGAAGCGCTGCGGCTTCATTGCAGGACCAGACGTCCTGCCATCCCACCTTCAACACAGCTGCCGAGCGATCGGAGCGGCTCACCTCCCACACCAGGCCGACGGTACCCGCCATCGGCTTCGCCCGAATCGTCAATTCCCATTCCCTGACAAGGCCCGATACGAGGTCAGGGACCGCATCTAGCCAGGCTTTGCCCGCAGCGCCTTCCCGCTCAACGGTGTGACGCGCGAAGTCATCCGGCACCAAGACCAGGTCGCACATCGGTCTCCTCTCAATCACAGGTTGCCGATCAGCAGCCGATCGGACATCCGTCAGGCCCTCAGAACATCGCACCAAACCGGCGCCACCCAGAAAACGTCAGCATTTCACCGGTGGCAGTCATCTCGGTCCAAGACCACTAGCCAGCAACGACGAAACGCGCGCTCGATAGGTCTACAGGGCCAAAAACCGCCTCTTACGCCGTCTCGCGTGCGTTTTTCCTCAGATTCATACCCAGCCGATAGGACGGATAGATGCCGTCGCCACTGCGGCGAGAGCCTCTTTGCCTGGTGACGAGGGTGGGCGCTAGAGGCGGACGGCCGTGACCCACCAGCGCTCGACCTGAGCGACGGTCTCCTCGGGCGTGCCGGAGTTGTCGATCACCCAGTCGGCGGCGGCCAGCCGTTCCTCGCGCGTGGCCTGGGCGTCGATCCGGGCTCGGGCCTGCTCTGCGCTGAGGCCATTTCGCCGCATCAGACGTGCCCGCCTGATCTCGTCGGGCGCATCCACGACGAGCACGCCATGATAAGCGTCCTGCTGCCCCGTTTCCACGAGCAGCGGGATAATGTGTGCCACCACCGCGCCCTCCGGTGCCGCGGCATCGATCTCACGAGCGCGTGCCCGCACACGCGGATGCACGATGGCGTTCAGGTCCGCCCGCGCTGCCTCGTCGGAGAACACGATCTCCCCCAGCGCCGGACGATCGAGGGCGCCGTCGTCCCCCAGTATCCCCGGCCCGAATCTCTCGACGATCTCCGCGAGGCCATCGGTGCCGGGCTCGACCACCTCCCTGGCCAGCAGGTCGGCATCGATCACCACCGCGCCGAGCCGGGCCAGGGTGTCAGACACCAATGTCTTTCCCGAGGCGATTCCACCCGTCACTCCGATTCGCATCATGGACCTGAGAATACGAGAAGACCCGTCCCCTGAGGGGACGGGCCTTCTGGTGAGAGTTACCTCAAGGCTGCGATCAGCGACCGCCGGTCAGCTTGTCGCGCAGGGCCTGCAGGGCCTCATCGGATGCCAGCGAGCCGGAATCGGCGTCCTCGGAGACGTAAGCCTGCGGGGCGACGGCCTCCTGGCCGGCCTTCTCGGCTTCCTCGACCTGGCGCTTGTGAGCCTCCCAGCGAGCCTGGGCCTCAGCGTACTGCTGCTCCCACGCGGAGCGCTGCTCGTCGTAGCCTTCCTTCCACTCGTTGGTCTCCGGATCGAAGCCCTCGGGGTAGATGTAGTTGCCCTGGTCGTCGTACGAGGCGGTCATGCCGTACAGCGACGGGTCGAACTCATCGGCAGCGATGTCGATGCCCTCGTTCGCCTGCTTGAGCGACAGGGAGACGCGGCGACGCTCGAGGTCGATATCGATGACCTTGACCATGACCTGATCGCCCACGGAGACGACCTGCTCGGGGATCTCCACATGACGCTCGGCCAGCTCGGAGACGTGCACCAGGCCGTCGACGCCGCCAAGGTCGACGAATGCGCCGAAGTTGACGATCGAGGACACGACACCCTTGCGGATCTGGCCCTTCTGCAGTTGGGTGAGGAAGGTCTGGCGAACCTCGGACTGGGTCTGCTCCAGCCAGGCGCGGCGGGAGAGCACCACGTTGTTGCGGTTCTTGTCCAGCTCGATGATCTTGGCCTCGAGCTCCATGCCCACGTAGGGCTGGAGGTCGCGGACGCGACGCATCTCCACCAGCGACGCGGGCAGGAAGCCGCGCAGGCCGATGTCGACGATGAGGCCGCCCTTGACCACCTCGATGACGGAGCCGGTGACGACGCCGTCCTCTTCCTTGATCTTCTCGATGGCGCCCCAGGCACGCTCGTACTGGGCGCGCTTCTTCGAGAGGATCAGGCGGCCTTCCTTGTCCTCCTTCTGCTGCACCAGGGCCTCGATCTCATCGCCGACCTGGACCACGTCGAACGGGTCCACATCGTGCTTGATGGAGAGTTCCTTGGAAGGGATGACGCCTTCGGTCTTGTAGCCGATGTCGAGCAGGACCTCGTCCCGATCAACCTTGACGACGGTGCCGGAGACGATATCCCCGTCATTGAAGTACTTGATAGTGGCGTCAACCGCGGCGAGGAAAGCCTCGGGAGTGCCAAAGTCGTCGACTGCGACAGTCGATGCCTCAGTGGAGGAGGTCATGTAGTAGGGCTCCGATTGGATGATTCTTCTGTGCGCCCCGTAACCTTGCCGCGGCGGTGTGCCGCCACGACGAGCCCAGCCCCGCTAGGTCTGAAGGCGGGCAGGCCACAGTGCCCACCTAGCCTATCTCTGCGCTCACTAGACGGTCAAACCGGAGAACAGCGGAAACAAGGTCCGAAACACGTAAGATGGCGGGCGTGACTTCTTCGCAACGCCGCATCAGTTATGGCGTCATCGCCCTCGTCACGGTCCTCGCGATCGTGCTGGTCTATTTCCTGAGCCGACAAAACGCGCACCAGGCTGAACCGTCGACGACCCCCGTCGCGACAGCGAGCGTCACACCATCCGAGGTTCCTTCCCCCTCTCCCTCACCTTCTCCGTCACCATCGGCATCGCCCACGCCGACGCCTTCGCCCTCACCGTCGCCTTCCCCCTCCCCCTCCGCGGAGTGCACGACGACGGCCACGGAAGGCTTCGTCCCCACACGCTTCACCATCCGCTCCATGCGGGTCGACGAGCCGGTGGTGGCACTGGGCGAGGACGAGACCGGCGCCATCGCCGCGCCGCCGAAGGGCGAACCGCGCATGGCGTCGTGGTGGAAGAACGGCCCCATGCCCGCTGACGAGCAGGGCCGCGCCATCCTTTCGATCCACACCTACCGCAACGGCGGCGCGCTGGGCAACGAACTCTTCGTCAACAACGGAACCCCACTCAAGGCCGGCGACGTGATCGCGCTGCACGACGACGAGGGCAACACCGCCTGCTTCGAGTACACCGACTTCGTCGAGATCGTGGCCGCCGAATACGACCCGGACTCCGACGTGATGATCGACTACGACGGCGAGCCCTCGCTCGTGATCATCATCTGCTCCGACTTCGACTGGAACACCGAGATCTGGAACAATCGGGTGCTGTTCTACGCCGAAGCAGCCTAGAAGATCAGTGGGCGGCGTCCTGCCAGGACTCCCCCACTCCGATGGAGACCTCCAACGGCACCTTCAACTCCATCGCGCCCGCCATGTGCGCCGTGACCAGCTGGGATACGGCCTCGCGTTCCCCGGGAGCGATCTCCAGCACCAGTTCGTCGTGCACCTGCAGCAGCATCCGGCTCTGCAGACCCGAATCCGCCAGCGCGGAGGCGACCCGGAGCATCGCGATCTTGATCACATCGGCCGCAGATCCTTGGATCGGCGAGTTCAGCGCTGCACGCTCTGCCATTTCGCGGCGCTGCCGGTTGGTGGAAGTGAGGTCGGGAAGGTAACGCCGCCGGCCCAGCAAGGTCTCGGTGTAGCCGCGGGACCGTGCCTCCTCGACCACCTTCGCCAGGTAGTCACGCACCCCGCCGACGCGCTCGAAGTAGGCCTCCATGAGTTCTCGTGCCTCGGCGACGGAGATCTTCAGCTGGTTGGACAGCCCGAACGCGCTGAGACCGTAGGCCAGGCCATAGTTCATCGCCTTGATCCGGGCGCGCATCTCCCCGGTGACCTCGCCGGATGCCACCCGGAAGACGATGGCGGCCATCTCGTTGTGGAAGTCGCGATGGGAGTGGAACGCCTCGATGAGACCCTCGTCGCCGCTGGCATGGGCCATGATGCGCATCTCGATCTGCGAATAGTCGGCGCTCATCAACGACTCGTATCCCCGGCCCGGCACGAAGGCGCTGCGGATGCGCCGCCCCATCGCCGTGCGGATCGGGATGTTCTGAAGATTGGGATCCACGGACGACAGGCGCCCCGTGGCGGCGATGGTCTGCACGTAGGTGGTGTGGATGCGCCCATCGTGTTTCACGGCCGCGAGGAGGCCGTCCACGGTTTGACGCAACCGGATGGCATCGCGGTGCGCCAGCAGATGCTCCAGGAAGGGATGTCCGGTCTTGGTGAACAGGGACTCCAAGGCCTCGGCATCGGTGGTGTACCCCGATTTGGTGCGCCGGGTCTTCGGCATGCCGAGCTCCTCGAACAGCACGCCTTGCAGCTGTTTGGGCGAACCGAGATTCACCTCATGTCCCAACACGTCGTAGGCGGACTGCTGCGCTCCGGTGACGAGCGCGTCGAAATCGGCTCGCAGTTCCTCCAGCCGATCGAGATCGACGGCCACCCCCACCTGTTCCATATCTGCCAGCGTGCGCTGCAACGGCAGTTCGACGTCATCGAGCAGAGCGGCGACGCCTCGCCGTCCCAGTTCCGGGCGCAGCGCCTCCGCGAGATCGTAGACCGCGCGCGCGGTGCGCAGCGCCGAATCCGCATCGTCATCCGTCTCGTCGCCGAAGTCCAAGGCGAGTTGTCCCTGATCGCTGGCGGCAGCGGGAGCTAGATCGCGCTTCAAATACCGCAGCACCAGATCGGCGAGATCGTAGGTGCGCTGATCCGGCCGCAGCAGATACGCGGCAAGCAGCGTGTCGAAGACCACCCCGGCGACCTTCCAGCCTCGCGAGCGGCAAGCCAGGATCGGCCCCTTCGCCTCATGCAGCACCTTGCCGCGAGCCGAATCGGCCAGCCACGATGCCAACGCCTGCTCGTCCTGTGGGCCGAGCTCGGCGACATCGATATAGGCCCCCTCGCCGTCGCCGGCCGCAAAGGCCATCGCGAAGACGTCGCCCGCACCGGCCCCCCAGGCACCCACCACGTGGAGCGCGACGGGATCCTGCCCATGCTGCTCCAACCACCCGGGAAGCGCACCGTCGGCGAGGCGCTGCCCCCGCACCTCAAGATGATCAGCAACCGTCGACTCCGACGGGCTCAGTTCCAGCAGGCGCTCCCGCAGCACGCGGAACTCGAGCGCATCGAATAGGTTGTGCACGCGTTCACGATCCCATTCCCGGCGTTCCAGCTCGTCCGGGCCCACAGGGAGGGAGACGTCGCGCACCAGGGCGTTCAGACGGCGATTGCGGCGTACGTCTTCGAGGTGGTCCCTGAAGGACTGGCCGGCCTTGCCCGGCACCTGCTCAGCGCGCTGCAACAGGTTCTCCAGCCCGTCGTACTGGGTCAGCCACTTGGCCGCAGTCTTCGGACCGACGCCCGGCACGCCGGGCAGGTTGTCGCTGGTCTCTCCCACCAGGGCCGCGAGCTCCGGATAGCGCGCGGGCGGCACCAGGTACTTCTCCTCGACGGACTCCGGCGTCATTCGGGCGAGGTCCGAGACACCCTTGCGGGGGTACAACACCGTGACGTGATCGGTGACCAGCTGCATGGCGTCGCGGTCTCCAGTGACGATGGATACGTCGAAGCCCTCGTCTCCGGCCTGGGTGGCCAGCGTGGCGATGATGTCGTCGGCCTCGTAGCCCTCCGACTCCAGGTGCACGATACTCAGCGCGTCCAGGACGTCCTTGAGCAACTCCACCTGGCCCCTGAACTCCGCGGGCGAGGCCGAGCGCGTGGCCTTGTACTCCGGGTAGGAGTCGGTGCGGAAGGAATGCCGAGATACGTCGAAAGCCACCGCAAGGTGGGTGGGTTGCTCATCGCGCAGCACGTTGATGAGCATCGAGGTGAACCCGAATACCGCGTTGGTGTGCTGCCCGGTGGAGGTTGCGAAGTTGTCCACGGGAAGCGCGAAGAACGCCCGGTAGGCCACGGAATGGCCATCGATCAGAAGAAGCCGCTTGGTGTTGCTCACCCTCCGAGCCTATCGGTCAGGCCTGACGAAATGAGATCGCACAGATCGACGGCGCCCGACCGCGCGGTCTCTATGGCAGGCTCAGAACATGGCTTTACCTGATTGGGCGCTGCCCCTGGTCTCTCCCCTCGACGTGAGGATGGGCATCGTGTTGACCGAACTGACCCCCGAGCGGGTGTGCGGCACCATGCCCGTCGACGGCAACCAGCAACCCTTCGGGCTGCTGCACGGCGGGGCGAATGGCGTGCTGATCGAATCGCTCGCATCGATGGGCGCCTATGCCCACGGTCGCCCGGACGGCCGCGCGGGCGTGGGAGTGGACCTCAACGTGACGCACGTGCGTTCCGCGCGATCCGGCATCGTCTCCGGCGTGGCCACCGCCATCCACCTGGGTTCACGGTTGGCCATCTACGAGGTGACCCTCACCGACGACCAAGGCCGGACAACGGCAACCGGCAGGCTGACCTGTCAGATGGTCGACCTGCCGGCGCGCTGATCGCGAGGTCCCTCGGACCTCCCGTGCGGCTACTTCTTCTTGTTGTGGCTGATGACGCCTTCGGCGACATCGCGCATGGACTTGCGCAGATCCATGGCCGTCTTCTGGATCCAGCGGAAGGCCTCGGGCTCGGTGAGCCCCAGATCCTTCTGGAGGATGCCCTTGGCCTGATCGATGATCTTGCGGGACTCGAAGCGCTCCTCGAGGGTGGCGAGCTCATCCTCGATGGCCTTCAACTCGGCGAACCGACCCATGGCGATCTCGATGGCTGGGACCACATCCGAGGCGTCGAACGGCTTGACCACGTAGGCCATGGCGCCGGCGTCGCGGGCCCGCTCCACCAGATCGCGCTGGCTGAAGGCGGTGAGCATCACGATGGGCGCGATGCGCTCCTCCGCGATGATCTCCGCCGCCGCGATCCCGTCCATCTTGGGCATCTTCACGTCCATGATCACCAGATCCGGCACGAGCTTGCGCGCAAGCTCCACGGCTTCGTCGCCGTCGCTGGCCTGGCCGACTACATCGTAGCCCTCCTCGCCGAGGAGCTCGACGAGATCAAGACGGATCAGGGCCTCGTCCTCGGCAACGAGCACGGTTGGCTTCTTCTTAATCATGCAAAGTCTCTTCCTAGCTGACTACTGGGAGCTCCTCGTCGATCAGCTCCGCCGAAATCCTATCGTGTCTGCGCAACAAAATCGCCTTGGAGAAAAGTTCCGTGGACCTATGGCACAATGATGTTCGCCCTAGTGATTGCGACGAGGGCAAGCCCGGGTGGCGGAATGGTATACGCGGACGGCTCAAACCCGTCTGGCCGCAAGGCCGTAGGGGTTCGACTCCCCTCCCGGGCACAAGGGAAGCCGAAAGGGGCCGGACAGCCAGCTGTCCGGCCCCTTTCGGGTTTATCCGCTTAGTTTCGTTCCTTCGCCCGCAGGACGCGCAGGTTGTTCGTCTTGCCGGGGATGCCCATGGGAGAACCGGACAGGATCACGGCACGCTCCCCGATGTTCATCATGTCGTTGTCGACGAGGAAGTTCTCGACGTACTCGACCATCTTGTCCTGATCGCCGAAGGTGGGCGTGATGATGGTGCGCACACCCCACACGAGCGTCATCTTCTGGCGAGTGGACACCTCGGGCGTGAAGACCAGCAAGGGGATGCTGGAGCGGAGCCGCGCCAGGCGAGCGCCCGTGTCCCCAGACTTGGTGAACGCGACGAGGTAGCGGGCGTTCATGCGGTGCGCCACCTCGTCGGCCACGTAGGCCAGGACGCCACCGGTGGTGGGGTCCCAGTCGATGTGGTGGATCTGGCTGTGACCGGTCTCCTCCGTGCCTTGATGATGCGCGCCATGGTGGAGACGGTCTCGACAGGGAACGCGCCAATGGAGGTCTCGCCGGAGAGCATCACCGCGTCGGCGCCGTCGAGCACGGCGTTGGCGACGTCAGAGGTCTCGGCGCGGGTGGGGCGCGGGCTGGCGATCATCGACTCCAGCATCTGCGTGGCGACGATCACGGGCTTGGCCCAGCGGCGAGCGGCGCTGATGATGCGCTCGCACCAGGGGGACGTCCTCGAGCGGAAGCTCGACGCCCAAGTCGCCACGGGCGACCATCAGGGCGTCGAAGGAGTCGACGATGTCTTGGAGGTTATCGATGGCCTGGGGCTTCTCCAGCTTGGCGATGACCGGCAGGCGACGCCCCTCCTCGTCCATGATCTCGTGCACGCGCTTGACGTCGTCGGCGCTGCGCACGAAGGACAGGGCGATCATGTCGATGTCCTGGCCCAGGGCCCAGCGCAGGTCGCGCTCGTCCTTGTCGCTCAGGGCGGGAACGGAGACGGCCACGCCGGGCAGGTTGATGCCCTTGTTGTTCGAGACGGGACCGGGAACGACGACGCGGCAGACAACCTCGTTGTCGGTCACATCGACCGCACGAAGACCGACCTTGCCGTCGTCGATCAGGATGGAGTCACCGGGCTTGACGTCGCCGCACAGGCCTTGTAGGTGGTGGAGCAGCGCTCCACGGTACCCAGGATGTCGTCGGTGGTGATGGTGAACGTCGCGCCGGGTTCGAGTTGCACGGGGCCATTCTCGAAGCGGCCGAGGCGAATCTTGGGGCCCTGCAGGTCGGCGAGAACGCCGACGGGCTGGCCGAGGGTGGCTGAGGCCTCACGCACACTGCGCAGACGAGTGGTGTGCTCGTCATAGTCGCCGTGGCTCATGTTGAGCCGTGCGACATTCATACCGGCGCCGATCAGCTCGATCAGGCGGTCAGTCGTCTCCGCAGCGGGGCCTAGGGTACATACGATCTTTGCTCTACGCACGAGCCCAATGCTACCGGACTGGAATGAACACGCCGTTACAGACAGGGGGCCAACCGGGTAATCACCCGAGCGGTATTGACCTGGAGGAGGACGGGGAGGATCAGCCTTCGCGGACGATCTCCAGCGCGTCCGCGAGATCCTGCGGATACTCGGAGGAGAAACGCACCCATTCGCCGCTTCGGGGATGGATGAAACCGAGCTCGACGGCGTGCAACCACTGCCGCTCCAGCCCCAGACGTGCCGCCAGCGTGGGGTCGGCCCCATAGAGCGGGTCCCCGGCACAGGGATGACTGATCGCCGCGAGGTGCACGCGAATCTGATGAGTGCGCCCCGTCTCCAGGTGGATCTGCAACAGCGTCGCGCTCCGATGCGCTTCGAGCGTCTCGTAATGAGTCACGCTGTGCCTGCCGCCCTCGACGATGGCCATCTTCCATTCGTGACCGGGATGCCTGGCGATCGGCGCCTCGATGGTTCCCTCGAAGGGATCCGGATGGCCCTGCGCGAGAGCGTGGTAGATCTTCTGCACCGCACGGTCGCGGAAGGCTTGTTTCAGAACGCTGTACGCCCCCTCCGACTTGGCCACCACCATCAGACCCGAGGTGCCGACATCGAGGCGTTGCACGATCCCCTGCCGTTCGGCCGCGCCGGACGTGGAGACCTGCACTCCCACGGATGCGAGGTGCTCGACCACCGACGGCCCTTCCCATCCCAGGCTGGGATGGGCGGCCACTCCGGCGGGTTTGTCCACCACCACCAGATCTGCATCCTCGTGGATGATGGCCAACCCGTCGGCGCGCCGAGGGGTCACCGTCGGCGCCACCGGCTTGGCGTGGTCGTCCACCTCCACGAGTTCGCCTCCGGAGACCTTCGTGGAGGCCTTCGTCACCGTCGCGCCATTGACGTGCACCGCGCCGGCTTCGATCAACGAATCGATACGTGAGCGGCTGTAACCGCTCACCCTGGCGACGGCCGCATCGACGCGCTCCCCGGCGAGAGTGTCGGGAAGGAGGAAGACGCTCATGCCACCGTCTCCCGGCGGGCACGAATCTCTTCGCGCTCACTGAGCAGCGACATCAGGATGATCAACCCGGCCGCCACCGTGATGCAGATGTCGGCGAGGTTGAAGATGGCGAAATAAGGCAGTTGCACGAAGTCGACCACATGACCCCGCATGAACGATGGGGGCTGGGTCATCCGGTCATACAAGTTTCCGGTGATCCCGCCCAGCATCAGGCCCAGGGCGACGGCGTGCCACGTGCGGGTGATGCGGGGCAGGCCAACCACGAGCAGGCCGACCGCCACCACCACGGCGAAGATCGAGAACACCAGGGTGGCGTTTCCCCCGAGCCCGAAGGCCGCACCCGGATTGCCCACCAGTGTGAAACGCAGGAAGGAGCCGAGCACCTCGACGCTCTCGCCCCATTCCAGACGGGCCACGACGGCCGACTTGCTGATCTGATCCAGCCCCAGAATGGTCAGCCAGATACCCAGGGCGATCAGCCGCAGTCCCCCGCCCGGCTTACGGTTCAGCGTCGTTCCTCGCGCTGCTTACACGCCACGCACAAGGTAGCGCGGGGAACACCTGCAAGCGGCCCTTGCCGATGGGCTTGCCGCACACCTCGCAGAGGCCGTACTCGCCTTGATCGAACAGCGACAGCGCCAGGCGCTGCTGCTCGGCCATCTCCCGCACGTTCGCGGCGAGGGAGAGCTCCTGGTCTCGTTCGAAGTTGCTCGAACCGACATCGGCCGGGTCGCGACCGGCGCCATCGGTGCCGCCCTTCAGCAGGTTTGCCAGCTCGGCCTCGGTAACCCGGATGCGTCGTTCCAGACGCTCCAGTTCCTCGACCAGCTCGGCGCGCTGCTCGGCCACCTCTTCTGGGGTCCAAGGCTCCTCGCCTTCCCGTACGGGAAGCGCGATCGCTTCGGATTCGGCTTTGCTTGACGACATTGTGGCGGACTGATCCTTACATCTTGGTTTCCGGCTGGCCGGTTTTTCACTGTCCGGAGAGGGTACACCAATCTCCCGATAAGCAAACAGGCCGACGCTCACGTGCCGGCCTGTTCAGGAAGTTGAAGACTCACTCCGCGAGTGCATCGAGCCTTGGGGTCGCCGAAGGCTGCGCCAGCTCCGGCACATCCTCGGGCTCGGGATGGGTGTTGTTGATGTTCACCAAAAGTTCTTCGAGCACGCCCGTGAGGTTGGTGCGGTAGTCGTTCTCGAAGGAACGCAGCGCCCCGACCTTCTTGGTCAAGACGACCTGCTCGCGCTCGAGATCGTCGAACAGCTGGTGGCGGCGCGCCTTGGCCTGCTGGTCGACGTCCGCGGCACGCTTGTCGGCGGCGGAGGTGACCGACTCGGCGTTGACACGGGCTTCCGACTCGATCCGCTCGGCGCGGGTGCGCGCGTCGGCCTTGATCTCGCTGGCGCGCTGCTCGGCCTCGGCGAGCTGACGCCTGGCCTCGGTCTCCGCCTCCTCCACGAGCGTGGTGGCCTGGTCGGTGGCCATCTGCAGCAGGCGGGTAACCGCGGGAGCGGCTTCGCTGCTGGTGGTGATGACCAGCTGCTCGGCGACGCCTCCGCTCTGGCTCGCGATGCGCTGGGCGTGCGCCTCGTCCAGCTCCGCCCGGACCCTGGCCAGTTGGCTGCGCAACTGCTGGTTCTGCTCTGACAGATCCTTGATCTGCTCTTCGGACTCCGTGCCCGCGGACAAGCTGGCGTTGAGCGTGTGGAGACGCTCGATCTCGGCGCGCAGCTCCACGATTTCTTCATCGCGAGCCGCGAGTTCGTTGCGCAGTGACTGCAGGTCCGCATCGTCGACCGGCGCGTCGCCGCTCACCGTGGCCAGCTGCAACGATTCCAGTTCGCGGCGCATGAGATCGCGCTCGTTCTCGAACTGACGAAATGTCTCTTCGACCTTGTCGATGAAGAGGTCTACATCGGTAACCTTGTAACCGTTCTCGTTACGCCGCGCCATGCGGAAACGAATCTGGGCAACCTCATCCAAGGTCAGGCTCATGTCTGCTCCAACTTCTCACCGATGCCAGCCCCGTGGCCGGATCGAAAACAGTCTAGGTATCAAGTCTCAGGGTAGCCTAGCAAGTCCTGGTCAGCATCGCTCAGGCGGCAGGCCCTGCCCACCGCCTGAGGCGCCGCCGGTCAGCTCTGGTTGAAGAAACCGCCGCTGGCGATGCGCTGCTTGTCCTCAGGCCCCACGACGAGATTCTGCGGGCACAGCAGGAAGACCTTGGCGGAGACCCGCTCGATATTTCCTCGCAGGCCGAAGATCAAGCCGGCGGCGAAATCGACGAGACGGCGATCGTCACCCTCCTCCATGTCGGAGAGGTTCATGATCACGGGAATTCCGTCGCGGAAGTTCTCCCCGATGACGCGCGCTTCGTTGAAGGAGCGCGGGCGCACCGAAATGATGCGACTCAGATCCGCGACCTCGGGCTCCGCCACGGGGGTGAACCGGGGACGCTGTTGCGGCAGTGGGGTCACGCTGGCCTCCTCATAATCCGCTTGCTGATCGACGTAGACGTCCTCGGTGAACTCACCGATGGCGTCGTCGTGGGACTCCTGGTCGCGGTAGCGGTCGTCCACGACAAGACCGATCCACTCGCCCATCCTCCGTAGGCCCACGATTCCTCCTCTACTCGATTGAACACGAGGTTAGCGCGCCGTCCCGCACCAGGACGGCGCGACATACCGGCGACAAGGAGGTTCAGGGAACCTCCTGCGGTCAGCGATCCCGTATCGCTTACTTCATGAAGTCGGGAACGTCGAGACCATCGTCGAAGGCCGGAGCCTCGGGGGCGCTCGGCGCGGCCGGTGCCGCCGGCGCGACGGGCTCCACGGGAGACTGCCTGTAGGACGACGTCACGGGCGCATGCTGAGGCCGCACCTGCTGCGAGATCCGCGGTTCGGTGCGGATCGTCGCCCGCTTGGAGGGCTGCCCCCCGTCGAAGCCCGCGGCGATGACGGTGACGCGCACCTCGTCGCCCAGGGCGTCGTCGATCACCGTGCCGAAGATGATGTTGGCCTCGTCGTGCGCGGCCTCCTCGATGAGCTGAGCAGCCGCCGAGACCTCGAACAGGCCGAGGTCCGAGCCGCCGGCGATCGAGAGCAGGACACCGTGCGCACCGTCGATGCTGGCCTCCAGCAACGGCGAGGAGATGGCCATCTCCGCCGCAGCGCGCGCACGATCCTCGCCACGCGCCGAGCCGATGCCCATGAGGGCGGAGCCGGCCTGGCTCATGATCGACTTGACGTCGGCGAAGTCGAGGTTGATCAGGCCCGGGGTGGTGATCAGATCGGTGATGCCGGAGACGCCCTGCATCAGCACCTGGTCGGCCTGCTTGAAGGCGTCGAGGATGGCAACCTGGTGGTCGGTCATCTGCAGCAGCTTGTCGTTAGGGATGACGATGAGGGTGTCGACCTCGTCGCGCAGCGCCTCGATGCCGGACTCCGCCTGGGTGGAGCGTCGACGCCCCTCGAAGGAGAACGGACGGGTCACGACGCCGATGGTCAGTGCGCCCAGCGAGCGGGCGATCTTGGCGACGATGGGGGCGCCACCGGTGCCGGTGCCACCGCCCTCGCCAGCGGTCACGAACACCATGTCGGCCCCGCGCAGCGATTCTTCGATCTCTTCCGCGTGGTCCTCGGCAGCCTGACGCCCCTTGGCCGGATCCGCGCCCGCACCCAGCCCACGGGTCAGTTCGCGGCCGATATCGAGCTTGACGTCGGCATCGCTCATCAGCAGAGCCTGGGCATCGGTGTTGATGGCGAGGAATTCCACGCCACGCAGTCCGGCTTCGATCATCCGGTTGACGGCGTTCACGCCGCCGCCTCCGACGCCGACCACCTTAATGACTGCGAGGTAGTTCTGAGATGCGCTGGGCATGTTCCGCCTTTCGGTGCAACCGCGATTTGTTCTCCCCGAGGGTATGGGCTGAATTCACCCACGTCCAATGGGGACACGACACGCCGCAGGATTCACCTGAAGTTCAGGTTCAGGGTTGAGGGTTGAACCTCTACGAGTGGTTTAGCTGGTGGTGGGGTGCATGGGGGCGGAGACGTCGTAGACGCTGGCTTCCACGCTCAGCAGGGCCGACAACACCTCAGCCTTGAGCGCCGAGTCATCCGCGCTGCCCCACACCACAGCGCGTTCGCCGGGAAGCATCAACACGATCCTGTCGACCGCAGGGTTGGCGATGACGATCTCCTGATCGTCGAGGGCATCCGGAAGGCTGCCCACCACCGTGGCGATGTCGCGCAGGAGGCGGGGCTCGTCCCTGCCCTGCGTGGCGATGGGAACACCGGATGGCGCCTCCTCGGTGGTGTGGAACGCGACACCCTCCGCATCCACCCAGGAGTATCCGGAATCGGCCTGGCGCGCGAACACGGCCTCGCGTTCTTCGATCACCACGTGAACCGCGTCGGGGAACGCCCGCGAGACCTCCACCGCAGCCACGGGCGGCAGGGCTTCGACGCGTTCAGACACCGCAGCCACATCGACCGCGGCAACCGGCGTGTCCTGCGAAATCCCGGCCGCAGCGATCACCTCGTCCGGGTCGAGCAAGGAGGTTCCCGTCACCTCGACCTTCGTCACCGTCCACAGGGACGAGAACCACAACATCCAGATGACGACTCCGGCGAGCACCAGCACCGCCGAGATGATCGCCGCGACGACCCAGAGTCTGCGTCGTCGCTTGTTCTTGGCCGTGGCCAGCGCTGCGCTGAAGGCGTTCGGCGGCGTGATCACTGCGTCGCGCCGGGGCGCTTCGCCAGCAACTCGGCCAGCAGCGGCCCGACGATGGTGACATCACCGCAGCCCAGCGTGATGATGAGGTCACCCGGGCGCGCGATATCGTTCAGCGCCGCCGGCAGGTCGTACTTGTCGATCACGTAGACCACTTCCTTGGCTCCGTGGGCGATCGCCTCGTCGACCACCAGCTGACCGGTGACGCCCGGCACCGGGTCCTCCCGGGCTCCGCAGATGTCGTTGATCACGGCGATATCGGCCAGCGTCATGACCTCCCCGAACTCGCTGGCGAAGTCGATCGTGCGGGAGTAGAGGTGCGGCTGGAAGCAGGCGATCAGCCGGCCCTGTCGGCCGCTTTCCTGATTGCTGGCGGTGACGGCCACTCGGGCTCCGGTGAGGGCCGCGCGGATCTCCGTGGGATGGTGGGCGTAGTCGTCATAGACCCGCACCCCGTCCAGGTCGCAGATCAGCTGGAAGCGACGCAGAGTGCCCACATAGGCACCGACGGCCTCGAGGGCGGCGTCGTGACTCAGCCCGAGGAGACGGCCCACCGCATAGGCCGCCGAGGCGTTGACGAGGTTGTGGTCACCCGGGACCTGTAGGGCGAGCCGCCCGGAGTCCTCGCCGTAGGTGAGGGTGGCGGCGATCCCGGTGCCCAAGGCCTGGGGATCGCTGACGCGTACATCGGCGTCCTCCGCCAACCCGTAGCGGATCACCGTCTTGTCGCTCGAGGAGAGTTCGTCGGCCAGCGCGCGGGAGCCGGGATCGTCGACGTTGATCACGACGGCTTTCACGCCAGGCTGCCCGGCGAAGCGCCGGTAGGCGGCCGCATAGTTCTCCGGCGTCCCCCAGTTCACAAGGTGGTCGGCTTCGATGTTGGTGATCACCGCGATCTCGGTGGGGTACTGCATGAACGAGCCGTCTGACTCGTCGGCCTCGATCACGAAGGCGTCCCCGGATCCGAGCTCGGCGCTGGTGCCGGTGGTCGACAGCGGGCCTCCGATCACATAACTGGGATCGCAGCCCGCCGCGACGAGCATCACGGCCGTCATGGCGGTGGTGGTGGTCTTGCCGTGAGTGCCAGTGATCGAGACCGCACGCGTGCCGAGCATCAGGGCAGCCAAGGCAGCCGACCGGTGCCATACCCGCAGCCCCCGTCTGCGCGCCTCCGCGAGTTCGGGGTTGGTCTCGCGCACCGCCGAGGAGATCACCACCGTGTGCGCGTCTCCGAGCTGCGCGGCGTCGTGGCCGACGTGGATCCGCACGCCCGCTTCTCCCAGGCCTCGCAGAGCCGACGAATCATTCTGATCGGAGCCGGAGGTGGGCACCCCGAGCTGCGCGTAGAGCCGGGCGATGCCGCTCATGCCCGAACCTCCGGCCGCGATGAAATGCACGGGACCCACCTGATCGGCGGGCAGCACCTCGATCGGTTCTACGAGCATCGGTTAACTCCGTCCTAGGTCGAGCGCGACGCGAGCCATGCTCTCGGCCGCATCCGTTGGGTACATCTCGCGACAGATGGTGGACATCGCCGCCAGCTTTCCGGGTTCCTCCACCAGCCCCCGCACGGTGCGGGTGAGCTTCTCGGCGGACAACTCGGCCTCCGGGATCAGGATGCCCCCGCCCGAGGCCACCAGCTCGGCCGCGTTCTTGCCCTGCTCCCCGTTTCCCCAGGGCAGCGGCACGAAGATCACCGGCAGCCCGGATACGGCCGTCTCCATCACCGTGCCCGCACCGGCTCGCCCCAGCATGAGATCCGCGGCGGTGTACGCCACGGCCATGTCGTCGACGAACTCGAGGGGCACATAACGCGCTCCTTCTGGGTGCGAGACCACCACGTCGTCCTCGGAGAAGTTCTTGGGCCCCAGCACATGCAGGATCTGGATGCCCGCGGCCAGCAACTCGTCGCGCGCATCCAGTACGGCTTGGTTGACCGCCAACGCGCCCTGCGAGCCGCCGCTCACCAGCAAGGTGGGCCGATCGCGGTCGAGGCCGAAGCGATCGCGCGCCTCCCCCTGACTCACCACGGGCTGCACGATAGAGCGGGCCATCGGCATACCCACCATCGTGGCACCGCGGATCTGCGTCTCGGCGAAGGTGATGCCGACGAACCGGGCACACCGAGCCCCGACCTTGTTGGCGATGCCGGCCAGCTTGTTGGCCTCGTGAACCACGACGGGGACGCGGCTGAACCAGGCCGCCAGGTAGGCGGGGATCGAGACGTAGCCCCCGAAGCCGATCAGCACGTCCGCCCGTGCCTTCTTCAGCACCCGCCGGGCTTGCCAAGTCGAGGCCGCCAGCTTGAACGGCGTCTTGATCATCTCGAGACCGGGCTTGCGGGGCAACGGCACCGGGCGGATCAGTTCCAGATCGAGCCCCGCAGCGGGCACGACCCGGGTCTCCAATCCCCGCGCCGTGCCGATGCACACCAACGACGCATCCGGGGACAACTCCTGGATCGCCTTGGCCGTGGCGATCATCGGCGATGTATGGCCGGCGGTTCCTCCACCGGCGAGCACCACATTGATCATCATTCTCCCCTCGATGCGGCCATCACGCTCGTCATGCGTGGGCGTTTGAGACCCTTGCGCCGGGCGAGCACCCGGCGAGCGGCGGGCGTGTCCCTGGCCAGCGAGAGCAGCACCCCTACTCCCAACAGGTTAGCGAGCAACGCCGAACCCCCGTAGGAGAGGAAGGGAAGAGGCACTCCGAGCACCGGCAGCAGGTGCATCACGACGGCGATGTTGATGATCGCCTGCACCAGGAACCAGCTGACGATGCCGCCCGCCGCGATCCGGTTGAACAGCTTGTCCGATTGCGCGGCTACTTCGAGCCCGGCGTAGGCGAGCAGGCCGAACAGGGCCACCACCAGCAGCACGCCGAAGAGGCCCAGCTCTTCGCCGAGCACCGCGAAGATGTAGTCGGAGTGGGCGACGTCCTTCAGCCCACCCCACTTCTGGCGCGAGGCACCGAGACCCAGCCCCCACCAGCCGCCGGAGGCCAGCGCATAGAGCGCGGCCGTGGGCTGCGACGACAGATCGGGGTTGGCTTGCGGATCCAGGAAGATCGAGATCCGGCTCATCCGGTTGTCCGACAGGGCCACGAACAAGGCGACGAGACCGCCGCCCGCCACGGCGGCCAACGCGAGCCAACGCGCCGGGGTGCCGACCAGCCACAGCATCAGGAACATGATGCCGACGAAGATCAAGCCGGTGCCAAGATCCTTGCCCGCCAATACGAGCGCGATGATCAACCCACCCAGCGGGATGAACGGAGAGATCAGCTGCCACGGCTCGTGCAGCACGTGACGCTTCTTGTGGAACACCGCGGCGCCCCACACGATCAGGGCGAGCTTGGCGAACTCCGAGGGCTGGATGCTGATGCTCGAGGTGATGGGAAGCCAGTTCTTGTTGCCCTGGATATCCGTGCCGAAGATCAGCACCAGCATCAACAGCACGATCGCGGCGCCCCACGCGGGCCACCCCAGTGTCCGGATGGTGTCGGGTTTCAGCCGGCTCAAGACGAAGCAGCCCACCACGCCGGCGGTCAGAAACAGCAGTTGGCGCAGCGAATAGTAATAGGGCCCCACCGATTTCGTCAGCGCGAGCACGGACGAGGCCGAGAGCACCATCAAGGCGCCGATCGCCAGGAGGATCCCGACGCTCGCGATGATCAGGTAATACGGTGCCAGCGGTGCCGAGAAGAGGGTGCGGAGCTGGCTCTTCGCCTTGGGCCGCGGGGCTGCGTCGGTGGCCACGGAGCGGCTCCTTCCTCGGTGTTGTCTGCGTCGATGATCATCAGGACTCGGTCAGATACCTCTGCACCGCGGCTGCGAAGGCGTCGCCCCGGGCCGAGTAGCTGGCGTACATGTCCAGGCTGGCGCACCCGGGCGAGAGCAGCACCACGTCTCCGGCCTGTGCCATGGCACCCGCTCGTTGCACCACCTCGTCCATCACTCCACTATCGGTGCGATCGAGCACGGTGACGGGAACCTCCGGCGCGTGTCGCGCCATCGCGTCTGCGATCAGCTGCCGGTCTACGCCCAGCACTACGACCCCGCGCATCGATTCCCGGTGGCGAAGGATCAGCTCGTCGAAGCTGGTTCCCTTGGCCTGCCCGCCTGCGATCCACACGAAGGACTCGTAGGCGTTCATGGCGGAGTTCGCGGCGTGCGGGTTGGTCGCCTTCGAATCGTCGACGAAGGAGATGCCGTCGCGTTCGGCCACCAGTTGGATACGGTGCCCGGCCAGTTGGAGGTCGCGCAGGCCCTGCCCGATGGCTTGGGCATTGACCCCGAGGCTGCGAGCCAGAGCGGCGGCGGCCAGCGCGTTGGCCACGTTGTGCGGCGCATAGGGGTGAACGTCGCTCACCTTGGCCAGTTCCAGGGCCGAGGTCTGGCGCTGCGCCACGAAGGCGCGGTCGACGATCAGGTCGTCGACGATTCCCAGCATGCTGAGGCCAGGGATGCCGAGCGTGAAGCCGATGGCGCGCGCGCCCTCCTGGACATCCGCCTCTTCCACCAGGCGTTCTGTGGATTCTTCCTCCACGTTGTAGACGCACGAGTGGCTGACGCCGTTGTAGATCCGCGCCTTGTCGGCCACATAGGCCGGGTATCCGCCGATGTCGGCGTACCACTCGAGGTGGTCTTCGTGCAGGTTGAGCACGGCGGCCGAGTGCAGCTTCACCGAGTTCATCCAATGCAGCTGGAAGCTCGACAGCTCCACCACGAACGCGTCGTAGACGTTCTCGTCCAGCACGGCCTCGACGATGGGACGTCCGATATTGCCGACCTCGGCGACGCGGAGACCGCCGGCGGTCAGCATCGAGGTGAGCATCTGCGTGGTGGTGGTCTTGCCGTTGGTGCCGGTGACAGCCAGCCACGGCACCGCCCGATCGGGCTGCTGCATCCGCCATGCCAGTTCGGTCTCGCCCCACACGGGAACGCCGGCCGCGGCGGCTTGCGCGAGCAACGGCGCGGTGGGCCGCCAGCCTGGCGAGGTGACCACCAGATCGGTGCCGTCAGGCAGCGTCGCAGTGGCTCCCGTGCCGAGGCGGACCGTCACGTCGAGGTGCTCCAGCAGGGCGCCCTTCTCGGCGTGTGCCTCCGACTCGTCGAGCACGGTGACGTTGGCGCCCAACTCGACCAGCCCGTCGGCGGCGGCGAACCCGGAGACCCCGAGGCCGGCGACGACCACGTTGGCCGAGGCCCAGTCGGAGTGCCGATCGGCGGTCGCCATCCAGTCTGTGGTCATCGTCCGAACACCTGCCATTCGCCGTAGAAGATGCCCATGCCCGCGGCGACGAAGACGCCGCAGATGATCCAGAACCGGACCACCACGGTGACCTCATCCCAGCCCTTCAGCTCGAAGTGGTGATGGATGGGCGACATCTTGAAGATCCGTTTGCCGCCGGTGGCCTTGAAGTAGGTCACCTGGAGGGCGACCGAGCCGACCTCCATGACGAACAGGAAGCCGATGATCACCAGCAACAGCTCCGTGCGGCTCATGATCGACAGACCGGCCAGCGCGGCGCCGATCGCCATCGAGCCGGTGTCGCCCATGAAGATCTTGGCCGGCTTGGCGTTCCACCAGAGGAAGCCGCCGCAGGCCGCCAGCATCGCCATCGCCACCATCGCCAGGTCCAGTGGGTCGCGCGCCTCGTAACACCGCGGGCCGGCACGCGAGGCGATCGAGCACCACTGGTTAAACTGCCAATAGTTGATGACGAGGTAGGCCGTGAACACCAGCGTGGCCGAACCTGCGGCCAGACCGTCCAGGCCGTCGGTGAGGTTCACCGCATTGGACCAGGACATGATCAGGAATGTGATCCAGATCACCGCCAGGATGAGGGGCAGGGTCAGCACGGGTATGTCGCGCAGGAAGGAGATCGCCGGCGACGCCGGGGTCAAGCCGCGTTCGTTGGGGAAATTGAGGGCGAGGAAACCGAAGACGCCGCCGATCAGGAACTGGCCGATCAACTTGCCCCGAGGCGTCAATCCCAGGCTGCGCTCGTGGGAGATCTTCGACCAGTCATCCATGAACCCGAGGAAGCCCATCGCCACCATGAGGCCGAGGACCAACACGGCCGACAACGTCGGTGGCTGCCAGCGCAAAAGGTGGGTGAGGAAGTACGCCAGCACCGCTGCGGTCACGATGACCACTCCACCCATGGTGGGGGTACCTCGCTTCACGTGATGCGACGTGGGACCGTCCTCGCGGATGAACTGGCCGTACTGACGCCGGATCAGGAATTTGATCAGCAGCGGTGTGCCAACCAGCGTGAAGATGAGCGACAGGCCACCTGCCAGGAGGATGTTGATCACCGGCTCACCATACCCATCACTTGGTCCGCAACACTTTCCAAGCCCACTCCCCGAGAGCCCTTGACCAGCAGCACATCGCCAGCCGCGAGCTGAAGGAACGCGGCCGCCTCCTCACGGGTCGTCACGCGGGCGACCGTCGCAAACGAGGCCGTCCCCGCGACGATGTCATCGGCGAATTCCCCCACGGCATAGACCTCTCGCACGCCCAGCTCACCAGCCAACTTGCCGAGTTCCCGATGGAGCTTCGCGGAGTCCTCTCCCAACTCCAGCATGTCCCCCAGGACGGCGACGGCCTTGGCACGGGGATTCGCGGCACGCTGAGCGGCGACGATGTCGATCGTCGCGCGCAAGGCCGCGGCCATCGAATCCGGATTGGCGTTATAGGCGTCGTTGAGCACCAGCGCACCGTCTGTACGCTCCATCAGGGCCATGCGCCATGCCGAACGCGTCACGGCACCGCTCAGCCCGGCCGCGACATCCGCGATGCTGAGGCCTGCGGCCATCGCGGCCGCCGCTGCGCTCAGCGCGTTGCCGACGTTGTGCCGCCCGACGACCTGGAGGGTGACCGGCGCGGTGTCGGTACCCGTCGAGGTGTGCGCAACCAGTTCGAAACTCGCTCGGCTGAAGGCATCGAGACTGACGTCGCGGGCCGTGACCTGCAGGTCGCCGTCGGGTAGCTCTCGCTCCCCGACCCAGGCGACCCGTGCCCTGGTCTGCTCGGCCATCTTCCGCACCAGCGGGTCGTCGGCGTTCAACACCGCCCACCCCTGCTCGTCGAGGTCCGCGACCAGCTCCGACTTCGCGGTTGCCACCTGCTCGATTCCCCCGAACTCGCCGATGTGCGCGTGTCCCACATTGAGCACCACCGCGATGTCGAGCGGCACCAGGGAGGTGAGCCACGAGATATGGCCGATGCCCCGCGCCCCCATCTCGCTGACCAGGAACCTCGTGTCGTCATCGATGCGACAGGCGGTGAGCGGCACCCCGATCTCGTTGTTCTGGCTGCCGACCGGTGCCACCGTGGGCCCGGCCGTCTCCAAGACCTGAGCGAGGAGGTCCTTGGTGCTGGTCTTGCCCGAGGATCCGGTGACCCCCAGGCTCACCATGCCGCGCGCACGCTGCTCGCGGACGAGTCCACGAGCCAACGCCGAAAGCCCCTGCACCGAGTCGGCGCACAGCAGGTGCGGCACCGGCGCGTCGGTGGCATGGGTGCCCAGCACCGCGGCGGCGCCGGCCTCCACCGCGGCGGCGGCGAACCGATGCCCGTCCACTCGTTCGCCGGGTATCGCCACGAAGAGCGCCCCCGGGCTCGCCGCACGATTGTCGATCACCACATCGGGCCCGACGAGACTGTCCTGTCCGAACAGCTCGACGGGTTCCGGATCCATCATGGCGATCAGATCAGAAACATTGCGCTTACGCATCATCATCCCCTCCCCCTTGGGAGTGCGAAAGGTCGAGCTCTCGCCAGGCCTTGCGCACCTCGATTCGATCATCGAAATCTATGATCCGATCGGCGAGGATCTGGCCTCGCTCGTGGCCCTTGCCCAGAACCGCGACGACGGTGTCCCCCTCGGCCCGCCGCAGCGCTTCCTGGATGGCCGCCCCGCGGCCCGCGACCTCGAGGACCGTGGCGCCGCTGCGTTGCGCGGCCGCGCGCGCCCCCTCCCGCACCGCGGCGCGGATCGCCCCAGGATCCTCGCTACGCGGATTATCGTCGGTCACGATCACCACGTCGCTGCCCTCCGCGGCGGCCGCGCCCATCAGGGGGCGCTTGTCGGCGTCGCGATCGCCGCCGCAGCCGAGCACCGCGATCAGCTGCCCCTTGCCCCGGAGGGCCTGTAATGCCGCGGCCACGGCCTGGGGGGTGTGAGCGAAATCCACGACCACCAGTGGGGCTTCCGCACCCTCCAGCGCGACGGATTCCATTCTGCCGGGCACCTGGGCGGTGGCCAGCCCGGTGAGCACGTCCGACCGGGCGATCCCCACCGCTTCCAGCATGGCGAGCGCGATCAGGGCATCGATCATGTTGTAGCGACCGGGAAGAGCGATATCCAGCGTTATCCGCTGTCCGCGGGCGACCACCTCTGCCGAGCCGCCGGTACGGCCCAGGGCACGGACCTCGCCCAGGCGATAGTCGGCATTATCCGAGGTGCCCACCGTGATCGCCTCCATCGATTCCGTCGAGCGAATTCGCCCGAGGATCTCGCGGCCGGCCTCGTCATCCACCCAGATCACGGCCTTGGCGGCGCGCCCCGGCTCGAACAGCCGGGCCTTGGCCTCGAAGTAGTCCTGAACGTCGCGATGAAAGTCCAAGTGGTCCCGGCCCAGGTTGAGGAAACCCACGACATCGAAGGCGATCGCGTCGACCCGTTGCAGCGCCAAGGCGTGCGACGACACCTCCAGGGCCACCGCGTCGGCTCCTCTTTCCGCCATCGTGGCGAGCAGCGCCTGCAGATCCGGGGAGTCCGGCGTGGTCACGGTCGAACGCCCCGATACGAGAGTGTCGTCGCCGAGGCGGAATCCGATCGTCCCGATACTGCCAGCGCGTCGTCCCGCGGCAGCCAGACCCGCCTGCAGCAGGGCCACGGTGGTGGTCTTGCCGTTGGTGCCGGTGACCCCCAGCATGGTGAGCCTCTCGGAGGGGCGAGCGAAGATCAGCGCCGAGGCCTCGGCCATCGCCGAACGCACGTCGGAGACCGCCAGGATCGGGACGGGAAGGGTTCCCACCACGCCCGCTCCCTCGGCGTCGGTGAGCACCGCCACTGCGCCGTCGGCAACCGCCTGGCCGGCGAAACGGGCGCCGTGAGTGTGGGCTCCGTGCAGTGCGACATACAGCCAGTCGTGCTCCACCACTCGTGAGTCGGCGGTGATGCCAGACACGCGCTGCACGGGCACCTCGGCGGTCACACCGATGGCCGCGGCGATTTCCGCGAGGGTCGGTGAGTGTACGGCTGCCGGTCGAATCGGCTTGGCAGAGTCACTCAAATTCCAACGCTCCTCCCGGTGGCTCCGTGGATGACGGCAACACGTTATACCGGGGCAGCGCCATCTTCAGGACGTTGTTGACCACCGGAAGGGCGAGCCGACTGCCGAGATTTCCATTGCTGGGCTGATCGAGTACCACGTACACGAGGAGCTGGGGATCCTCGGCCGGAGCCACGCCGACGAAGGAGGCGGTGAAGCCGGAATAACAGGCGCAGTCGGGGTCGTAGCGCTGCGAGGTTCCGGACTTGCCCGCGGTCCGGTAACCCTCGATCGCCCGCGACCCGTCGCCCAACTCCGAGATCACGGCTTCCATCATGTCCAGCGTGGCGGCGGAGGCTTCCTCCGAGATCACTCGGTGCGAGGAGCGCTCCGGCAGTTCGACGGGCGTACCATCGGCGGCCGTCGCCGACTTGATGATCGACGGCTGCTGGTAGGTGCCGCCATTGACGGCGGCGGAGACCGCCGCGGCCATCTGAACCGCGTTGACGGAAAGCCCCTGGCCGAACGAGATCTGGTCGCGGGTGTAATCGGGCATCTCCGCGCCCGGCAGCGAACCGCTGGTTTCGCCGGGAAGCCCGATCTCGCTTCTGGCCCCCAGGCCGAAGGAGGCCAGGTACTCGGAAAGCTGTGCCTTCGGCATCTGCCGAGCGAGCTCGATCGTGCCAATATTCGACGACTGCGCCATCACGCCTCGCGCCGTCAGGTTGATCGTGCCGTGGTCGAAGGCGTCGCGAACGTAGCCGGCACCAGACTTGATCCGGGGCGGCACCACGACCTTGGTGTCCGGGGTGACCATCCCCTGATCGGCCAGAGCAGCCATGGTCAGCACCTTCTGCACCGAACCGGGCTCGTAGGCTTCGGTGACCGCCCGATTGCCCAGATCTTCGGAATCGGTGGCATGAGGATTGGCCGCGTCGTAGGACGGGTAGTTCGCCATGGCCAGCACCTCGAAGGTGTTCACGTTCATCACGATCAGCTTGCCGGTCGTCGCGCCTGCCTCCTTCACGCCTTCGGCCAAGGCCTGCTCGGCGAACCAGTTGAGGGAGCTGTCGATCGTGAGCTGATAGGAGACGCCGTCCTCGGCCGGGATCAGCTCGTTGGTGCCCAGCGGAATCCTGCCGTAGGTGGAGCGCTCGTAGGTCGCCGTGCCCGGCACCCCTTTGAGCCCGTCGTTCAGGGCGTACTCGAGCCCGGCCGCGCCCTCGCGCTCCGAGTTGATGAACCCGACGACGTTGGCCGCCACGCGGTGGTTGGGGTAGACCCTGATGGGATCGGGCTCACCGAAGACGCCGTACCACGGCCGCTTCCCGTCGCCGTCGATCCCGAGACGCATATCCGCCTGGATCTGGGTGTAGGTGTGCGCCGGGACCTGGCGCTTGATCAGCTCGTACTGGTTGGGTGTGCCGTCGGCGCGTGTGCTCTTCGCGATCGACTCGAGGTAGGTCTCCGGGCGTCCACCTAGGTGCTTGGCGAGGATCTCCGCCACCGCTCTCGGCGCGGCGTCGGCCTCCTCCTGCTTCTTCTTGCTCATCGGGTAGCGCTTGTCGGCCCCGTTGGAGTTGATCATGTCGGGGTCGATGCTCACCATCATCGCCGGCTCGGTCTCCGCCATCACCACGCCGAATCGGTCGACGATGGATCCTCGCGTCGCGGCCAGTTCGACGGTGCGCTGCATCCGTTCCGCCGCGGTGGCGGCATAGGCCTGACTATCGAGGGCCTGAAGCGTGAAGCCGCGCACCGCGATCCCGGAGAGCAACAACCCCAGCACCAGGAGAAGCACCCGCGCGCGCACGACCGAGCGACCGAGCTGGAAGCGCGCACGACGCCGGTACACCCGGCCGGTGTGGTGGGACCCACGCGTGGACTTCGTCGACGATTCCGCCCGCGGGGTACCGGGTCGACCTGCCCTCACCTTGCGGTGCGGCCGGCCGTTCTGCGACGAATCGCTCATCCGTCGGCTCCCGCATCGCCGGGCGGCTCTGCCGCCGACAGCGACGATTCGGGGATCTCGATCTGCAGGAAGGGCAGCTCGTCGCCCTTCACCGGGGTGGGTTCGCCATGCACGGAGCCATCTTCCAACGAGATGAACACCGGGTAGGTGTTGGGCACCATTCCCAGACGGGAGGCGCGCAGGGCCAGCGACGAGGCGCTGGAAAGCTCCTGCAGTTCCGTGGTGAGGGCGGCGGCGTGGTAGCCCAGTTCGGTGGACTCGGTCGTCAGCCGGCTGAGTTCACGAGACTGCTGGGCCACCGAGGTGGTGACCACCATCACCACGGCGAGTCCCGCCACCACCAATGCCATGATGATCAGCCCGAAGCCCAGCGCGGACACGGTCGAGCGCGGACGCTCGACCACGGTCAACGAGGCCCCCGACGGTGTGTGAGCCGGGGCGTTGACGTCATGCTCGACGG
Source organism: Tessaracoccus sp. (assembly GCA_041393555.1). Taxonomy (GTDB): domain Bacteria; phylum Actinomycetota; class Actinomycetes; order Propionibacteriales; family Propionibacteriaceae; genus Arachnia. The sequence goes on from JAWKJW010000010.1 coordinate 67,731, forward strand.
TGACAGCGCTCATGCTTCCTCCCTGATCCGTTCAGCAGCGCGCAGCTTGGCGGACGCGGCCCTCGTATTGTGTTCGATTTCTTCTGCGTCCGGACGTTCTGCGCCGCGTGTCAGCAGACGAATTTCCGCCGTGAGATGCGCGGGCACGACAGGCATCCCTTTGGGGGCCCGGTCAACGGCCAGTTCCCCCATCGCTCTCTTCACCATTCGGTCTTCCAGCGAATGATAGGAGAGGACGGCAAGTCGCCCCCCGACCTTCAGCGCCGACAACGCCGCCGGCAGGACCGCTCGCAGTCCCTCGAGTTCCTGGTTGACCTCGATCCGCAACGCCTGGAACGTGCGCTTGGCGGGATGACCACCGGTATGACGCGCGGCGGCGGGGATGGCGGCGCCGATCGTCTCCACCAGCGGTGCGGAGCTGTCGTAGGGCCGTCCCGCGACGATGGCGCGGGCGATCCTGCCCGCGAACCGCTCCTCGCCGTAGCGCGCGAGGATGCGGGCCAATTCGCGTTCCGAATACTGATTGACCACGTCCTGGGCCGTTCGGCCGGTGGAGGCGTCCATCCGCATATCCAGCGGAGCGTCGGCGCGGTAGGCGAATCCACGGTCCAAGCGATCGATCTGCAGCGAGGACAGCCCGAGATCCAGCAGCATCGCATCGATCCGCGGCACGTTCAGCGCATCCAGCACCTCGGGGAGCTCGTCGTAGCCCGCATGTACCAGGGTGGCTCGGGAGGCCAGCTCCCCCAGCTGCTCCTTGGCCAGCTCATGGGCGTCGAGGTCGCGATCGATACCGATCAGCCTGGCCTCCGGGGCCGCCTGCAAGATCGCGCGGGCGTGCCCGGCCAGCCCCAGCGTCCCATCGACGTAGACCGCCCCGGCGTGCTGCAACGCCGGGGCGAGAATCTCCACGATCCGGTCGCGAAGTACCGGCACATGGATGGCGGGTGGTGTGAGCACTGTCCGGTCCTTTCCTGTCGGCTCGTGAGGGGGCTGGTGTCGTTGACGCGGGTTCCCGTCCGGCGGTACCTGGCTGCGGGGAAGAAAGCCAGGGCCGCACCGGCTGGGAGCCGGCTCCAACGAAACCTCATGAATCCTTGATGGTGAACTCCTCATCCAGCTCGGCGAAGCCGGCCTCGCTCTCGGACGAATACCGCTCCCAGGCCTCGGAGTCCCAGATCTCGGCACGATTCATCGCGCCGATCACCACCACGTCGCGCTCCAAGCCGGCGTAACGCCGAAGGATCGGAGGGATGGTGACCCGGCCTTGTTTGTCCGGCACCTCGAAACTGGCACCGGCACTCATCATTCGCTGGTAGTCGCGCACCTGCTTGACCGTGGTGGGAGCGGAGCTGACGGGAGCCATCAGCGCCTCGAAGGTCTCTTTGGGGTAGACGGCCAACGCCCTGTCCTGGGTGCGAGTGACCACCAGCCCCTCGGCCAAGGCGTCGCGGAACTTCGCGGGGAGGATGAGTCGCCCCTTGTCATCCAGCTTCGGGGTGTAGGTCCCCAGGAACATCGGCGGTCACCTCCCAACCCCATTGATCTCCACTTCGCTCCAATTGCCGCCACTTTACCCCACTTTCCACCACCGCAATAGGCCAATCGCACACCAATAGCTGCTGGTCTTTGTCGCTTCCCCTCACACCGGCCCAGTAGGGTGTCACCGAGAAACAAGCAGCAGCACGAGGAGCGGAGGAGCGGACGTGAGCGAGTCGCCGACAACGACGCTGGCAGACGTACAACGGATCGCCAGCGCGATCACCGCGGAGATCGCGCGGGTGATCGAAGGGAAACCCCGCCAGGCGCAACTCGCCGTGGCGGTCCTCCTGGCGGGAGGCCATCTGCTGATCGAGGATGTGCCAGGAGTGGGCAAGACGGTGCTGGCCAAGGCGCTCGGTCGCTCGATCGGCGGCGACGTCAAGCGCATCCAGTTCACCCCCGATCTTCTCCCGAGCGACGTGACGGGCGTATCCGTCTTCAACCAGGCCACTCGCGCCTTCGAGTTCCAACGCGGCGGGATCTTCGCCAACGTGGTGCTGGGAGACGAGATCAACCGCGCCTCACCGAAGACCCAGTCCGCGCTTCTGGAGGCGATGGCAGAGTCCCAGGTCTCCGTGGATGGCCACACCTATCGGCTGGCCAGTCCCTTCATGGTGATCGCCACCCAGAACCCGATCGAGATGGAGGGCACCTATCCCCTCCCCGAAGCGCAACGAGATCGCTTCATGGCGCGGATCACCATGGGATACCCGGCGCGCAGCTCCGAGGTGGCGATGCTCACCGCCCAAGCAGGTGGCGACCAGCTCGCGACCGTGCGCCCTGTCACCACCGCCCAGGACGTGGCAGCAGCCTCCGCGGCGCTGCAGCAGGTCTACGTGGCGCCCGCCATCAACGACTACATCGTGAGCATCGTCGAGGCCACGCGCAATCACGCCGATCTGCGTCTGGGCGCCAGCCCCAGGGCTTCGCTCCATCTGATGCGCGCGTCCCGGGCAGCCGCAGCGTTGCGCGGCCGCGACTACGTCATTCCGGAAGATGTCGCGGAGCTTTGCCGAGAGGTGCTCGAGCACCGGCTGCTGACCACCGTCGAGGCCCAGGTTGCAGGCCGCACCCCAGGAAGGATCGTCAAGAGTCTCCTCGAACGCGTCCCCACCCCCGGTCGGGGATAGCTCCGTGCCATTGCTCAGCCTCCGGGGTGTGATCGTCCTGCTCGCCGGCGTCATCGCGGCGGGCGGCGGGGCGCTGCTCGGCGAACCCGATCTCGTGGCGTTCGGGGTACTGCTGGCAACGCTTCCCCTCATCTCCCTGCTCTTCCTCTGGCTGGCCACCCCTGCCATAGAGGTGGAGCGCTCGCCGAAGCCCGGGCAGGCGGCGATCGGCTCCGGCGTCGAGGTGGTGCTGCGGCTGAGCAATGGCAAGGCGCTCACGGCCGGTTCTCTGGAATTCACCGATCTCGCCCCGGCCCCCATCGGCGGCGGCGCACAGTTCCGTGTGGCCCGCGCCTTCGGCCGATGGCAGCAGGCGGTCTCGTATCGCATCGATACCACCCAGCGCGGGCAGTTCTTGATCGGGCCGCTGACGGTGCGCTTCTCCGATCCACTGGGCCTCAGCCGCCGCGCCGTCGTCGCGAAGGGTCAGCTCACACGGCTTCGGGTGACGCCACGGATCTGGCCCCTGGACGCGCTGCCCCGCACGGCGGGCACCGGGGCCAGCCAGCAGTCCGCCCCAAACCGCCTGGGGCAATCCGGTCAAGACGATGTGCTGGTGCGCGAGCATCGCCATGGCGACGACATGCGCCGCGTGCACTGGAGGATGAGCGCCAAGCAGGGCGAGTTGATGGTCCGAGTCGCCGAGGATCCGTGGGATCCATCGTGCACCCTGCTGGTCGACCGTCGCGCTGGTTCTCATGCCGGCGCGGGGCCGGATTCGAGCCTGGAGTGGGTGGTCTCCGCGGTCGCCTCCACGGCGGCCAAGCTCTTGGATTCCCACTGGCGCGTGACCGTGCTCGGAGGCCAGGGCGCCTTCTTCGACCCTTCGCACCAGCTGAGCGGGGCCGGGGCGAAGGAGTCGATGATCGAAGCGATGACCGAGCTGGAGTCGTCACCTGAGACGGCGCTCTCCGCGCTCGTCGACGACCTCGACTCGGTCGGCGGCGGCACGCTGGTCGCCGCCCTCGGCGTCGTCAGCACACGAGACGCCGCCATGCTGGTCGCTCTCTCTGCTCGCGCGCTGCGCGGCTTCGCCTTGGTTCCGGATGCGGCGGCATGGGAGTTCTCGGGCGCACGCCTGGAGGAACACATCGACGCCTGCCGGATGCTCATGGCCGCGGGATGGGCGCTGGCCACCTACCGGCCTGGAGAGCCGATCCCGGATGCCTGGCGTCGCGTGGTCATTCCCGGGAGGTTGTCGTGAAGTTCGGCCGTCACCCCTTCGTCTCCGTCGCTCTGGCATTGAGCGTGTGGTTATGTCTCATCCCCTTGAGCGGTCTCGTGCAAGGGCGGCAGTTCCTCTGGGAATCGGGTCTCGTTCTCGCCGTCGGCGGCCTGGCCGGGTTGTTCCTGAGCCTGCTTCGGCTCCCTCGCGGCGTGGTACCGGTGGTGCAGGCTCCACTCCTGGCCGGGGTCCTGCTGTGGCGCGGTATCGCCGTCGCCCCAGAGGCCGCAGACGGGAGCTGGTACGGGCCGCTGATCTCGCTCTGGACCCAAGGGATGTCGAGCGTGCGCACCGGCGATCCGCCGATCGCCGCCGATCCCGGGGTGGTCTGGGCGATCGCATGCATGGCAGCCCTCCTGTTACTTCTGACCGAGATCCTCGCCAATCAGCTGGAGCAGCCCGCATGGGCCCTGCCTCCCCTGGCGCTGCCCTATCTGGTGGGAGCGTTGTCCCGGGCGAACGACTTGGAGTGGATCCAACTGGCTCCGGTGGCGCTCGCCTTCGTCCTCACCCTCGCCGCCACGAGCACAGGCGGCGACGGACATGTGGTGCGCTCGGCATCGCGGATAGGCGCGAACTTTGCGGCGCGAGCCATCCAAGCCCTCGGCTTGGGCGCGATCGCGCTGCTGCTGGCCGCGCTGCTCACTCCACTGATCCCCATTGGCCCGAAGCTCAGTCTCGGCGATGGCCGAACCGGGCCCATCCAGCTCTCGGACCCCACCGTCGAACTGAATGAGAACCTGCACCGTCCCGCGGCCAGCCCCGTCTTGAGCTACACCTCTTCGTCGGACAGCGGCGTATATCTGCGCTTGGTGGCGCTCAACAAACTCGATGAGCGGGGCATGCGCCTCACTCCCATGACCTTGGCCTCGGTGGGTCTGGACCTGGCCAGCACCTACCCCGGCGAGCGCGTCGATGTGCGCGTGCAGATGGCGGACGTGCCCTCGGAATACCTGCCGGTGCCTTTCGTCATCGACTCCTTCAACGCCAGCGGCCAGTGGGCCTTCGACCCCGATTCGATGTCGGTCATCGGAACGGGAACCAACCGGCAGGATCAGACGATCGATCTGTCCTACTCGGCCCGCGCCACGGCTCCCAATCCCGATCCTGAGACACTGGCGAACGCGCAGGCCGGCAGGCCGGCGGACGAGTCGATGCTGCTGGAGGTGCCTACGGTCGACAGCGATGTCGCCACGTTGACGACCGAGGTGGTTGCCAACGCCGACACCGACGGCGAGAAGGCTCTGGCCATTCAGAACTTCCTGCGTTCCTCCGAGTTCTCCTACTCGTTGAACGCCCCGGATTCGATGAACCGCGACGTCATCAGCGAGTTCTTGATGTCATCGCGCTCGGGATATTGCATCCACTTCGCGGCCTCGATGATCACGATGGCACGTATGGAGGGCATCCCCGCGCGGATGGCCGTCGGGTTCACCCCGGGCGCGCCGCAGCCGGACGGAAGCTTCCTGGTCACCACCCACGACATGCACGCCTGGCCGGAGCTGTATTTCGCCGAACTCGGCTGGGTGCCGTTCGAGCCGACGCCCGGCGGGATGACTCCGCCGGACTACGCCGGGGAGCCAGGCGAGGGACAGCAGTCACCCTCTCCCTCCCCCAGCGCCTCCACCAGCGAGCCGACGACATCGCCGTCGGATTCCGAGGAGCCTGATCCCGTTCCCACCGGAGACCCGACGGATCCGGAGACCGATGGCGTGGCCGTCCCCGGCTGGGTGCTTCCGGCTGCGGGATTGCTCTTGCTGCTGCTGGTGCCCGCCGCGACGCGCTGGGCCGTCGGCGCCTGGCGGCTGCGCTCGGGGCAGGACGCCCCCCAGCTGGCGGCATCGGTGATGGCCGAGCTCCAAGCCACGTTCGCCGACACGGGTCGCTCGTGGCCGTCCGGATCGCCGGTGCCCGCCGCCACCATCGCCGGCCGGGATCTCGGCCCACGCACGGCGGGGCGTTTGCTCGATATCGCCCGGCATCTGGAGCAGATTCACTTCGCGCCCACCTTCGCCGATGTGTCCACTCTTCCTGCCGAAACCAAGAAGCTGCGCAGCGAGCTCAGACGCTCTGCGCGCACTCCCGGACTCCGCTATCGCAGCGTATTCTGGCCCCGTTCGCTGTCCCCGCTCAAAGTGCTGCGCAAACAGTGATCCGTAAACCCAGATGTACCCTTTGCCCAGCCCGTTAGCGGGCATAGGATAGGTATTCACAGTCGTTGGAGGACAGGGAGGCCGCCATGGCGCTATCGGAGCAGGAGCGCAAGCTGTTGGAACAGCTTGAAGCCTCCTTGATGGCCGACGACCCCAAGCTCGCTGAGACGCTACGCGGCACCGGCCAAGTCCGGATCCACCGCAAGCGGGCTACCTTGGCAGGGCTCGGTTTCGTGGCCGGTTTACTGGTGCTGATCGTGGGGGTGCAGATCCATCCCGCCGTCAGCATCGCGGGATTCGTGATCATGCTCGCCTCCGCCATCGTCGGCATCAACTCGTGGCAGCGGATCGGCGGCGAGGACACCCCGGCAAAGAAGATGCCGTCCGGCGGTCCCCGTCCCGGCAATCAAGAGTTCATGGACAAGCTGGAAGAGCGCTGGCGGCGCAACCAGAAGGGCGACCAGTAGTCACGATGATGTGCGGGTGCCGTGGCCGTCAACCTCGGTGCCCGCGGATCCGCGCGGTGGAGGTGTTGTCTGTACCCCGGCAGGTGTTGTCTGAATCGTTCAGATGATCGGTTTTGTCAGACCCTTCCTCTACCGTGGTGGGTATGGAAAACAGCACGCGAACCGGCACTCGGGAGGCTCTTCGGGCCATCTCCGGGTGGGCCGCGCGCATCGACCCGGTGGAGTGGGAATCCCTGCCGGAGCCGGAGCTGCTGGAGCTGATGTGGCAGGCCCGGAAAACCGCCGACCACCTCACCGGCATCACCGCCATGCTCACCGCCACCGTGGAGCGCCGCAACGCCGCCATTCTCGTGGCCGGTACCCCACTGAACACGCTGATCGCGCACACCGAGCACCGCGATGGCAAGGACGCCAATCGAGTCGTGCTGCAAGGACGGGATCTCACCCGCAATCCCGTCGTGAGCAATGCCGTCCTTCACGGCACCATCTCCACCGACCACGCCCGCGGTGTGGTCGACGCGATGAGAGAGCTTCCTGCGGGCATCACCCGCGGGCAAGCCGATCAGATCAGCTCCATCTTGGTCGACGAAGCCCAGCACTCCACGCCGAGTGAGCTGCCCACCAAGGCCAAGGCTGCCCTGAAGCAGGTGGCGCCGGAGCTGGTTCCGAGCCCGGACGACGAAGACCGCCTCTTGGCAGAGCAACGCCGCATCGCGTTGCGTCGCCGCTCCTTCACCTTCGGCGACGACGGTGAGGGCTCCACCTGGTTCACGGGTCAGTTGCCGCACCTCGAAGCAGAGCCCCTGCTCAACGCCCTCCACCACGTGGTTGCCGCCAGTAAACGCGCCGAGCGCGGCCAGCCTGCCGGCGCCCCACGGCGAGAAATCACCAGGGCGCAGCGCTACGCCGACGCCCTCGCAGCCCTCGCCCCGCAGCCTGCCACCAGCGGGGGTCGTCGAGGTGCCGCCACGGTGATCGTGACCATGGCAGAGAAAGACCTGTACACGAAAGCCCACGCCGCCGGCGTGCTCACCTCAGGGAAGAAGCTCCCCGCGGCAGAACTCCGCAGGCTGCTCTGCGACGCCAACATCGTGCCGATCATGCTCGGCGGCGATTCCGAGATCCTCGACGTCGGCACCACGCGTCGTTTCGTCACCCCGGCCATCCGACGAGCGCTGTCGGTGCGCGACAAGAAATGCGTGTTCCCGTCGTGCACGATTCCGGATGCGGAATGCGATGCGCATCACGTGATTCCCTGGGCACTCGGCGGCCCCACCTCCTTGGAGAACCTCGTTCTCCTGTGCCCCCATCACCACGGTCTTGTCGAACCCAAAGGGGATGATCTGGTGAACCCTCGCTGGCAGGTCACCTTCGATCCCCGAACCCGGAAGCCGACGGTCAGCAGGCCCCAATCTCTCAAGGTCAAACCACTTCCTCAGCCAGGGATCCTGCAGCAAGAAATGAGAGCGCGCATCCCAGTCCCATATCCCCTCCTTCACTGATCCACCCAGCACCACGGCCAGGAGCCCTACACGCTTCCTTCGCCAGTGTTCGTTCCCCACCTCCCGGAACCAGACGCGATCTTTCCCGCTACCCTGACGGGCATGGTGGCGATTCGCGGAGCGACGTTGGCGGGTGTGGCCGCAGCCGCGAGGCTTTCCCGGCTCGGGCACGACGTCACCCTGCACACCGCAGGAGTGCGCCCAGGTGGACGATGGACGCCGGATTCCCACCAGGATCACGCGGTGGACGCTATGCCCCAGGTCATCACCCTGCCCGCCGCATGGCGTGATGTCTTCAAGAAGTCGGGGAGAGCGTTCGACCCCGAGCTCGCCCGGGCAGGCTTGCGGCTCGTCGCCGCTCCCCCGGCCGTGCACCGGTTCGCCGACGGTAGCGAGCTGGAGCTCCCCACCGAACGCGGTGCGCAATACCACGCGCTGGCGGCGCGCTACGGCGACGCGGTCGCCGCACGCTGGCGCACCCTGCTGGACGACGCCGACGACGTCTGGCTGGCAGCACGCCGCGCCGGCGTGGAGGCCCCACACCGACCCGAATCCCGCGAGGCTGCGACCCTCTGGCTCGACAGGACGCTCACCGATCTCGCCGATCGCATCACACATCCTCATCTGGCACGCATCCTCCTGGACCTCAGGTTCTCCGCCGGCACATCGTCGCTCAAGGCTCCGGGCATCCTGGCAACCCGGCTCGCCATCGAGCGCACCTTCGGCCGATGGCAGGTCGTCGACGAGCAAGACCTGCCTCAACCGCCGTCGGCACTGCTGGCGCTTCTCCTCTCCCGCGCGAAAACCCGGGGCGTGCGCATCACTGATGAGCCGACGGATTCAGCCGACATCGACTGCCTCCCCCACTGCCCGAAGACGCCCTGGTGGAGACCGTCGGTGCGCCCGGCAGACGCGCCACAGGTGTCCCATCGCATCGACGACCGACCGCCCGGCGCCGGGGTACGCGAAATAGTCGACCACGCCGGTCCGCAAGCGATCATCGCTTGGGAGCGCGCCGTGCCGGATGGACGGCTGGTCACCACCTGGGATTTCCGCACCCCGCGGCACGATCTCCAGTGGGGCATCGCGCCGCGGCGCGCCCAGGATGTCTTGGCGAGGATCTCCGTGGGGGACGGCCCGCCGCTACGGGCATCGAGCTGCTCGCTTGCGGGGCCAGAGCCCTGGGCCGAGCTCTCAAGCGCCGCCTTGGCCGTCTACGAACTGCACGAACGCCTGACAGGCGAGGACTGCCGGCCCACGAACAGGGACTTCACGCTCCCGCGGCTCCGCAGGAAATCGGGGCTCCCGCAGAAGTAGTAGACTGTTTCGTCCGCTCCCGCGTGTAAGGACCATCCATTTGACCAGCACTCGCGCAGATCTCGATCAAGAGATCGCCCTCGAACAGGCCCACGTCGACAAGGTCTACCAGCGACTGGGATCGGCGACCGCCAGCGCAAAGAACCTCGCCAAGCAGGGCCGCGAGATCTTCGTCACCGATCGCGACAACTTCTTGCGCGAAGAAGACGGCACCGCCCTCTTCGAACGCGACGCCTTCGCGTATCAGGCCGCCCGTCGGCTGGCGATCCTGGATGCCGAGCACGAGGGTCTCGTCTTCGGCCGGATCGACCTCGTCACCGAGGAAGCACGCTATATCGGCCGGATCGGGGTCCGCGACGACGACTACAACCCCCTCACGATCGACTGGCGCGCACCGGCGGCGGAACCGTTCTACCGCGCCACCCAGATCGACTCCATGGGCGTGATCCGGCGACGGGTGCTGCGCTGCCGCGACGACAAAGTGATCGGGCTGGAGGACGACCTGCTCGATGCCTCCGTCCACACGGACCTGCCGATCTTCGGCGAAGGCGCCCTCATGGCCTCGATCTCACGGGCACGGGGTCGGACGATGCGCGACATCGTCGCGACCATCCAAGCGGAACAGGACGAGGCGATCCGCGCGCCGTACCAAGGCGTGACGATCATCTCTGGAGGCCCCGGAACAGGAAAGACGGTGGTCGCGCTGCACCGGGCCGCCTACCTGCTCTACACCCACCGCGCGCGCTTGGAGCGGGGCGGGGTGCTCGTCGTGGGGCCGTCAAGCGTCTTCATGAACTACATCGAGCGCGTACTGCCCAGCCTGGGCGAGGATTCAGTGGCTCTCAAAGCGATCGGCGCGGTGGCCAGCGATGTGCTGGGGCTGACCAGCGAGCGCGTGGATGCGGCCGCCGCGGCTACCGTCAAGGGCAGCCTGGCCATGCTTCCCGTGCTACGCCGGTTGGTGCGGATGCCGCTGATCGACGATCCGGAGGCGCTGCGCGCCCGTGTCACCGTCAAAGGCGAAGTGCTGACGCTCACCGAACCGGAACTGGCGAGGATCCGAGATCAGGTGTTGGCCTCGACGAAGATGAACCGCGGACGAGGCCAGGCCCTCGAGCTCGTGATCAGCGCGCTCGCGGCAAAATTACCCGACGATGTGCTGATCGAGCCGGAGGAACTGGACGACGCTATCCGCGAGCATCCCCACCTCGCGATGTTCATGAACGCCTGGTGGCCGTCCTTGTCCGCGACCCGCGTGCTGGCGCGGTTGTCCGATCCCACCGTGGTTGACCGGGTAGCGACCACGCTCAGCACCGAGCAGCGTCGTGAGGCTCGCCGGCTCCTACGTGTGGGTCCGCAATCATCATGGCGACGACGTGGTGCGCGGCTGGTCCGTGGCCGACATCGCTCTTCTCGACGAACTCGTCGGCATCCTCGGCACCCCGGAGGAGGATCCGGACGACGGCCCGGAGGTATTCATCGAGGGTGGCGATAGGGCCGAGTTGGTCACCACCGCGGATCTGCTCAGCCGCAGCCGCGACGTCGACCCCGAGGACGATCCCCAGTCGACCTACGCCCATATCCTGGTCGACGAGGGACAAGACATCACGCCCATGCAGTGGCGGATGCTGCGGCGACGAGGACCTCAAGCCTCTTGGACCATCGTCGGCGATCCCGCGCAAAGCTCCTATCCCGACCAGCAGGAAACCCAGCGCGCCATGGACGAGGTGGTGGGTCGCGGCAAGCTGCGCCGCTTTACCCTCTCCACCAACTATCGCTCTCCCAGCGAGGTGTTCAACCTCGCTGCCTCGGTGATCACGAAGGTCTTCCCCGACGCCGATCTCCCCCGGGCGGTGCGCAACACGGGAATCGATCCCTTGCTGGCCACGACCGAGCAGGCCGGATTGCGCGATGCCCTGCGTTCCCATCTGCTCCGCCTGGCCGGCCAGGTGGGCGGCACCATCGGCGTCATCGTCCCCCCTTCTCGTCAGCAGGACATCCAGCTGTTCGTGATGGGCGACCCGCGGCTGCGAAGCTTCGAAGACCGCATCCTCGTGGTCACCTCGCTCCAAGCCAAAGGACTGGAATACGACGGTGTTCTGGTGCTCTCCCCCGACGAGATCATCGCGGAGGCACCCAATGGGGTGCGCGTGCTCTACGTCGCCCTGACCAGGGCCACCCAGCGCATGATCACCCTCGACGTCGATACCTCGGATTGGCGCAAGCTGCTCGACAAGGGCGGAAAGGGAGCCTCCGCGCAACCGTCGAAGACGAGGACATCATCCGAACGGTAACAGCACCCTCTTAGGGATTTCCCCGAGCCGCTCGCCGCGCCGCGTCTTTGGCAGCCGCCTTCTTCTTATCCCGCGTCGCTCGCAGGCGGGATTCCCGTTTTTCAAGCTGGCTCACCGTGCGCTGGGTCGCCTTGCGCAGCGCGACCGCTGCGGCCAGTTCTGCCTCGGCGGCCGCCAATTCGCCCTCGGGAGTCCGTTCGATCGCTACCGGCTCGTCGGGCAGTCCCGCCAGCGCCCCTTCAATGCTCGGCAGCAGAAGCTGCAGTGCGATACCGAAGTCATCGGTGTCATCGCCCTCACCATCGCCGAAGAACGAGCCGCTCAGCACCAGAGGCTCAAGGTCAGGCAGCCGGCCATCGGAAGCGATCTCTTGCACCAAGCGCTTGGTCTCCGCGTTCACGGCTCCCCCCGCATCGGAAAGGTCCCGCGCCATCGACGCGAACCCTCGCACCTGCACCGAGAGCATCATCAGCACCGCCAACTTCGCCTCCGGAGGCCCGGGCAGCGAACGCATCGCCCGCAGGCCCGCATCGACGGCGCGCATCTGCCCCGGCATGAGCAGAGCCTCCATCGTCAGCCGGATGTCCAGCGCCCAGGGATGAGTGGCGTACGCATCGCCGATGGTGCGCGCCCACTGCTCCAGGCCTGCCCGCCAGTCCTCATGATCGATCGCCCAAGCATCAGCCGGGATCGATGCGTCGAGCATCAACTGATGCAGGTCGTCCTTGGAGGCGACATAGCGGTACATCGCCATCGTGGTGAATCCGAAGCCCTGCGCAAGGCGCTGCATGGTGACTGCCTGAAGGCCCTCTGCGTCCGCCAGCGCCACTGCCGCCTCGACGATGCGCTCGTGGGACAACTCCCTCTTCGGGCCTCGCTGCGGAGCAGCTGCGACGCCCCAAGCGAGCGCCACGAGCCGCGATACACCATCGTCCTTCACCAGCCGCCTCCTTCAGACGGGACGCCGCAGGTCACCCCGTAGAACGCGCCACTGTCTGCGCGCCCTTGATCACTGGTTCCCCAGTATGCCCGAGACCATGTTGCGCATCCGTCACCTCTTCTCCATACTGTTTATTACATATACAGTATGTCTAATACACAGAAGGAGGGCGCATGATGTCCACGATCGAAATCACGCGGCTCACCAAGTCTTACGACGCGGTGGTGCTGAATGAACTGGACCTTGTGGTCGACCGCGGTGTCTTCGCCTTGCTTGGCTCGAACGGCGCGGGGAAGACGACGCTCGTATCCATCCTCACCACCCTGCTGCTTCCCGACTCGGGTAGCGCGCGCATCCTCGGCCTGGACGTCGCCCGCGACCCCAGAGCAACTCGCCGTCTGATCGCGGCGACCGGTCAGGAGACGACGCTCGACAACCTGCTCACCGGGCGAGAGAACCTCCAGCTCTTCGCTCGATTACTGGGGTTCGGAACCGACGCCACCCGGCGCGCCGATGAGCTGCTCGACCAGTTCGGCCTGCGCGACGCCGGTCGTCGCACCGTCGCTACCTACTCCGGGGGCATGCGCCGCCGGCTCGATCTCGCGGCGTCCTTGATCTCCCGGCCCGCCGTGCTGTTCCTCGACGAACCTACCACCGGGCTCGACCCCGTGAGCCGGCGCCGTGTCTGGGAGGACGTGCGTCGACTGGCCGACGATGGCACCACGGTCTTTCTCACCACACAGACCTTGGATGAGGCCGAGGCGCTCGCCGACCGCATCGCGGTGCTCCGCGACGGCAGGATCGTCGCCGACGGCACCGCGAGCGAGCTCACCGCCCTGGTAGGCGGGCAACGCCTGATGCTCCTCGACCACGCCGGTGTCGAGGTGCGAGGGATTGACACCGATGGCACCTCCGCGTCGCTCGCCAGGGCGCTGGCGAGCCTTACCGAAGCCGAGTTGGCCCTCCACGTCCAGTTGCGCTCCCCAAGCCTCGACGACGCCTTCATCGCATTGACCCAGAAACCGAACGATCATCAGGAGACCGCCGCATGACCACCGCCATCCACCCCGAGCGTCGAGGAATCGGGACCATCCGATCGAGCATCGTATTCATTGGCCGCAGTCTCACCCACAGTCTGCGGGACGGCGAGGGCACTTTGATGGCCATCGCCCTGCCCGTTCTGCTGATGCTGATGTTCACCTTCATCTTCGGCGGAGCGATCCAAGCCGACGGCTACGTCGATTTCGTCGTCCCGGGCGTGATCCTCATCTGCGCAGGATTCGGCGCGTCCTCTGTCGCCATCGCCGTCAACAGGGACGTCACCCAGGGCGCCATGCGCAGATTCCGAACCCTTCCCATCGCATCGCCGACGGTGCTGTCCGGACACATCGCGGCCAGCCTGTTGCGTAATCTGCTCGCAACGGCGATCGTCATCGGCGTCGCGCTCGCAATCGGTTTCCGGCCAACGGCATCGGTCGCAGGTTGGGCGACCGCCATGGCTCTCGTGACGTTGTGGATCCTCGCCATCACCACCTTGTTCGCATTCATCGGGCTGGTCAGCTCCAGCCCCGAGGCCGCCAATGGGTATGGCTTTGCGCTGCTGTTCCTGCCCTATGTCTCGAGTGCCTTCGTGCCCATCGCGACGATGCCGACGTGGATGCAACCCATCGCGACCCACCAACCGATCAATCCCTTGGTGGAGTCCATCCGGGCGCTACTCGTTGGGCAGGGCACGAGCGAAGTGGGGGTCTCCCTGGCATGGTGCGCCGGCATCATCGCCGTCGCCGCGGTGCTCATCGTCTGGCGTTTTCCTCGTCAAGACTGATGAGCGCTCGCCCGCCTATCCGGTGGTGGCTGCCACACGATCGGTGTGACTGTACTGCGACCAGGAGCCTGGGTACAGGCGGCCTCGACCGAGGCCGGCGTATTCCAGCGTAAGGAGGTTGTGGCACGCGGTGATGCCGGAGCCGCAGTAGGAGATCACCTTCGAGGCGTCGGTCACATCGCAGAACCGGGCGCGAAGCCGTTCCGGGCTCAAGAAACGGCCATCGGCATCGAGATTGTCGACGAACGGATAGTTGTGGGCACCGGGGATGTGTCCGGCACGCGGGTCGATGGGCTCGGTCTCGCCGCGGTAGCGCTCGGGGCCACGGGCGTCGATCACGAACTCCCCGGCGGCGGCCTCGTCGATCGTAGCCAAGGCCTCTGCCGGCCACGGCTTCGGTGTGAACGCCGCCGCCTCAGGCGTCGGCACGTCGCGGGTCAACTCGCCGTTCCACGCGGCGAGGCCACCGTCGAGCACCGCGGCGTGGTGGCCGAGCATGCGCAACAACCACACCAGGCGTCCGGCCATGGCTCCTCCGGCGTCGTCGTAGGCCACCACCACGCTGTCGTCCCCGATCCCCACCGCGGACAGTCCGGCCGCGAACTTCTCCGGCGCGGGGAGCGGGTGTCGTCCCGCCTCGGGCGAGGCGGGTTCTGCCAGCACCTCGTCCATGTCGACGCGCCCCGCACCGGCGAGGTGCCCCGCGGCATAGGCATCGGCGGCGGACCGGCCGTCCAGGTAGTAGCGCACGTCGGCGAGAACGGCCTCGGGATGCGCCTCGAGCCAAGCGAAGTCGACAACAGGAGGGATCATGGTGCCAGCCTACGCGGGCTCACCCCTCAGCGGCTTTCCGCCTTGCGGATCAGCGCACGCGCCGTCCCCTCATCCGTGACCAGGGAGTTGATGAGCCGCGACGTGAGAACGCTGTCGATGGCCAGAGCCTTGGCCGCGCCACCTGCCACAGCGATCACGGTGGGGATCCTGCGAAGCCGATCGGGGCTGATGGCGAGGATCCTGTCCGTAGCGGGGTCGTCGATCAGTTCGCCCGCCTCGTTCAGCATGCCTCTTCCGATCTCCGCAACCACCCCTCGTTTCGTGAGCCTCTCCACCTCACTCATCTGGAATTGGAGACGAAGCTGCGAGTTGGGCGGGACCCAGCTTCCGATGGACATCACCGCGACGGTCACCTGGCTATGTCTGGCGAAGGTCTCCGCGATGCCCGCCTCCTGGAGAAGGCCTTGCGTGGTGACGGTGTTCGGCAGCACCAACGGCGCATAGAGCGGATAGGCCATCCCGTTCGAGATCTTCGCGAACCGGCGCACGACCTCCGTCGAGTTGTTCTCCGGTCCACCCGTCATGGCAGACAGTTGCACCACCGGACACTGCGGCAGCCGGGTCAGATGGGGCAAGATCGCCTGGATGCTGCGTCCCCAGCTGATCCCGAGAATGTCCCGATCGGTCAACACCCGCTCGAGGAGGAACGCGGCCGTACGGCCAAGACCGTCCCAGAGGCCTCGCTCCGTGGGAAACGGTCCATCGGCCACCTCGGCGAACTCCAACCCGTAGGCCTGCTTGAGCTCTCTCCCCAAGGGGGTAGCCGGCGAATCGTCCCCGATCCGGATCTGCACCAGCCCCTGGGAACGCGCCGAGGCGATCAAACGAGCAACTTTGAAACGGGAGAGGCCGAGCGCGTCCGCGATCTCGGTTTTCGACTGTTCTTCCAAGTAAAACCGCTGACAGATGTCGATCATCAGGGTCCGGTCGGCCTTCTTGGTATTCGTATTTGCGCTCATACGAGCAAGGTACTGGCGGCGGATATCCCACCCGGGCGATGCTGTGTCGCACACGCAGAGGGCACAAGGAGGTAGCCGGCACATGAGCTATAGCGTTGGGATCGACTTCGGCACGGAGTCGGGTCGAGCGGTCGTCGTAGACCTCGATGACGGACGGATCCTCGGCAGCGCAGAACTCGCCTACCGCCACGGCGTCATGGACGAGCATCTGCCGGGAAGCACCGACCGTCTGCCGTTCAGCTCAGCCCTGCAGGATGCGGACGACTACCTGGAAATCCTGGAGATCGCCGTTCCCGAAGCGGTCCGGGAAAGCGGAGTCTCCCCGGAGGACATCGTCGCCTTCGGCGTGGATGCGACGGCATCCACGCCCCTGCCCGCCCGGGACGACGGCACACCGCTGAGCAGACTGACGCCACATCGCTCCTCGCGACACGCCTACGCCCGGCTCTGGAAGGACCACTCCTCTCAGCCCTGGGCGTCACGGCTCAACACCATCTGGGCAGAGCGCGCCCCGGAGCTGCTCGCGCGGTACGGCGGAACCATCTCCTCCGAGTGGCTGGTGCCCAAGAGCCTGCAGATGTACGAGGAGGAACCTGCCCTCTTCGATGAGGCCTCCTACATCCTGGAGGTCGGCGATTGGATCACCTGGCAGCTCACCGGCGTCGTTCGACGCAACGCGTCGGTGGCCGGATACAAGGCCTGCCATCAACCCGATCTGGGCGGCTTCCCGTCCCCCGATCTCCTCGAGGCCCTCTCCCCCGGGTTCTCACGGCTGCTTCCGAAGCTGAAAGGAGAGCTGGGATACCCGGGCGAGGCTGCGGGCACGCTGACACCGCAGTGGCAGCGACGTCTCGGGCTCGGCCCGATCCCCGTGGGGATCAGCAACATGGACGCGCAGGTCGCGGTGCTCGCCGCAGGCATCGACAGGCCCGGCCAGCTACTCCTCGTGATGGGCACCTCCGTGTGCGACATGCTGGTGGCCGAGGAGCTCCGCGCCATCGCCGGAATCTCGGGCGTCGTCTACCAAGGAATGCTGCCGGACAGCTACGGCTATGAGGCCGGACAGTCGGGGGTCGGAGATTCGCTCAACTGGTTCGTGCGGCGCTTCGCAGACGGCGACCATCAGGAGCTCATCCGCCTCATCCAGGATCCGGCGCACGACGGGCCGAAGGTGCTCGCGCTCGAATGGGTCAACGGCAACCGGTCGCCGCTCGTGGACCCCTCACTCAGCGGGCTTTTCCTGGGCATGACGCTCGACACGCGTCCCCATCACATCTACCTCGCCCTGCTGGAAGGAGCGGCCTTCGGGCAGCAGGTCATCATCGAGAACTTCCGCTCCCAGGGTCTGCCGGTCGACGAGATCATCGTCTGCGGAGGACTGGGGCAGAAGAACCCCGTGCTGATGCAGCTGTTGGCCGATGCCACCGGGCTTCACGTCTCGGTCATAGAGTCCGCCAACCTGCCGGCCACGGGTGCCGCCCTCCATGCGGCGGTGGCGGCCGGAGCCTTCACCGATCACACGCAGGCCGCCAGTCGCTGCCGTCCCGCGGTCGCAGCCGTCTACTCCCCTACCCCTGAGGGCCAGGCAGACCTGGAGCCGCGGCTGCGCACCTATCGCCAGCTCTTCTCGTACTTCGGGATCGAGCACCCCCAGATCATGCATGCCCTGCGCAACGCATAAGTAATCGGATCCTCCTCAGTTGAAAGGAACAACCATGTCCAAAATCACCAAGCCCAGGCTCGCCCTGTCCCTCGGGTTGGCCGCTGCCATCCTCCCCCTCGCCGCATGCGGTACCGCCGATCCGGGAGCGCAAACGGGCGACCCCGCCGCTCCGAACACCGCGGCCGGGGAGAAGAACACCGACGGCGAATTCATCTTCGTCGTGAAGCTGTCCGGTGGCGACTGGTTCAACCGGATGGACGCGCTCGCCCAGGAATACGGCACCGCCAACGAGCTGACCGTCAAGCAACTGGCTGGCGACGACGCCAGCGAGGAGAAGCAGATCTCGATCATCTCAGACGTGATTCCTCAGCAGCCCGCCGCGCTTCTCGTGGTGCCGAACTCTCCGGAGTCCGTCGAGAACGTCCTCAAGCGCGCCCGCGACGCGGGCATCACGGTCATCACCCACGAAGCCGCGGGCATCACCAACACGGATGCATCAATCGAGGCGTTCGAGGACAAGGCCTACGGAGCGCACCAGATGGATGTGCTGTCAGAGTGCATGAGCGGCGAGGGCAGCTACGCCCACATCGTCGGTTCTCTGACGGTGAAGTCGCACAACCTCTGGGCGGAGGGTGCTCTCGAGCACGCCGAGGCGACCCATTCCGGCATCACCCGGGTCGCCGATCCCATCTCCTCGGACGAGAATCAGGAGACGGCCTACCAGCGGACCAAGGAACTCCTGGCCACGAATCCGGATATCAAGGGCTTCCTCGGCTCCGCCTCCACCGACGTCGCCGGCATCGGCCGCGCCGTGGAAGAAGCCGGGCGCGCGGACGACACCTGCGTGGTCGGCACCTCCCTCCCGTCGATCGCCGGTCAGCTGCTGGAAACCGGCGCGGTGGACACCATCACCTTCTGGGATCCGGGACTGGCCGGTCAGGCGATGCTCGCCGCGGCGACGAAGATCAATGCCGGTGAAGCGATCGCAGAGGGCACCGACCTCGGCATCGACGGCTACAACTCGCTGGTGCCCAGCGAGGAGTTCCCCAACACGTTCTTCGGCCAGGCGTGGATCGACGTCACCAAGGACAACGCCGCCGACTACCCCTTCTGATCGGGAAAGACGAGTTCATGTCCAACTCCCTCCTTGAGGTCCGCGGGATCTCCAAGCGATACGGAGGAGTGCAGGCCCTGAAGGATGTTTCGGTATCCTTCGGCGCCGGCCGGGTGCACTGCCTGGCCGGCGTCAACGGGTCCGGGAAATCCACACTGATCAAGATCATCAGCGGGGTCGAAACCCCGGACACCGGGGAACTGATTCTCGAGGGCCAGCCTCTCCATCACCACAATGCACGCCTTGCCCTTCAGCATGGCATCCAGGTCATCTACCAAGACATGGCCCTCTTCGGGAACCTCAGCGTCGCAGAGAACATCGACATGCTGCGCCGCTCCCTGCAGAGCGGCCCCGTCGTCGGCCATCGCGAGGCGCTGAGGCGGGCGGAAGCCGTGACCGAGCGCCTGGGGCTCTCCCTTCCGCTCACCGCGGACGTCGACGACCTCTCCGTCGCCGACCGCCAGCTCACCGCGATCTGCCGCGCCTTGGCGCAGGACGCCAAGGTGCTCTTCATGGACGAGCCCACTACCGCCTTGACCTGGCGCGAGGTGGACAAACTGTTCGAGGTCGTCTCCCGTTTGAAGAGCGACGGCGTCGCGATCGTCTTCGTCTCCCACAAGCTGGACGAGGCTCTCGCCATCTCCGACGACATGACCGTGATCCGCAACGGCATCAAGGTCACGGAAGGACCAGCCGATAGTTTCACCGAGGACTCCCTCGCGGAGGCGCTCGTGGGTTCCCGGACCACCACGGAGCGCAAGACCGTGGACGTCCCCGCCAGCGCGGAGGTGGCGCTGTCGGTGCGCTCCCTGGGTCTCGCCACCCAGTTCCACGACATCTCATTCGACCTCAAGGCCGGCGAGATCGTGGGCCTCACCGGCCTCCGGGGGTCCGGGCGTACCCAGATCGCGGACGCGCTCTTCGGTCTACATCCGCCGGATTCGGGAGAGATTCACATCTTCGGCACGCCGGCGACGTTGACCTCCCCCGACGCCGCGATCGAGGCGGGGATCGCCTACGTTCCGGAAGACCGCCTCCGGCAAGGCGTCTTCCTCACCCGCGCGATCTCGGAGAACCTGGTGGCCGCGACGATCGATCAGGTGAGCACGGTCGGCGTCATCAACAGCACGCAGGTCTCCGAGCAGGTGACCTCGTCGGTGGACGCCTTGCAGATCAAGATCGGCAGGCCCGCCGATCCGATCCGCACGCTCTCCGGTGGCAACCAGCAGAAGGTGGTCATCGGCAAGTGGGTCGCCACGCAGCCGCGGATCCTCATCCTCAACGGGCCCACCGTCGGCGTCGACATCGGCGCGAAGTTCGGGATCCTGCAGATCCTGCGCGAGTACGCACTGCAGGGGATGGCGATCCTCGTCGTATCCGACGATTTCCAAGAGGTGGCGGGCGTCTGCAACCGCGTCCTCGTGGTCGACAAGGGCCTGCTCCGGGGCGAGATCACCGGGGACGACGTGAGCGTCGAGGCGGTCCGTGAACTCGTGATGGAGGTGAGCCAGTGATGAACGTGGCTTCCTTGAAGGGCAAGAACAACGAGGGCGTCCTCGTCGCCGTCATCCTGGCCCTGCTGATCTTCATGGCGATCATGGCACCGGGTTCCCTCAACCTCGCGTTTGCAGGAGACATCATCCGTTCGGGACTGGTGAACATGTGCCTCGCCCTCGGCGTGCTCATGGTGATCATCGC
This sequence comes from Tessaracoccus sp., assembly GCA_041393555.1. GTDB lineage: Bacteria > Actinomycetota > Actinomycetes > Propionibacteriales > Propionibacteriaceae > Arachnia. The sequence continues at coordinate 88,433 of JAWKJW010000010.1, forward strand.
CGGTGGCTTCGATGTGTCCTTCATGGCGATCGCCATCACCGCAGCCTACTCGACCGTGCTGATCATGCAGTCCACGTCATGGGACGGGAGAATCACCCCGTTCTTCGTATCGATCACCATCGGCCTCGTCTTCGCGCTGCCCAACGTGATACTCATCGCCTATTACCGGGTTCCCACGCTGATGGCGACCCTCGGCACACAGACCATCATCCGTGGCACGCTGCTCGCATTCGTGGGCTCCACCTATATCGCCCAGCTGCCCGCGGGTCTGGATTCCGTGGGAAGGGCGTCGCTGTTCACCCTGGGCTCCAGTCCGGTCAGCATCCTGCTCATCCCGATCATCGTGCTGTGCATCGGCATCGCCTTCTTCCTGGGTAAGACCTACTACGGCCGAGCGATCTACGCCATCGGTGGCGATCCCGAGGCTGCTGAGCGAGCCGGCATCCCCGTGTTCCGTGTGCAAGCGCTGCTGCTCCTGCTCGCCGGCGGGATCGCGGGCTTCGCCGGAATGGTGCACGTGTCGTTGAACCGCACGGCGAACCCCTTCGACCTCGTCGGAGGAGAACTCGACGTGATCGCCGCCGTCGTCATCGGCGGAGCGCTGGATACCGGCGGGCGCGGCAGCGTGAAAGGCACCGTCCTGGGTGTGCTTCTGATCGCACTCGTGCGCAACAGCCTCATCCGCCTGGGAGTTCCCAGCTTCTGGCACACCTTCGCCATCGGCCTCGTCGTCCTCATCGGCGTCGCCGTTCAGGCACTCAGCAACCGGCGCCGGGGACATCAGACCCCGATCCTGGAAGGAGCCGACAAGTGAGAATCAAGGACATCGGCGGGGCTGCACTCCGCCACGACACGGCCAGAATGGCCATCCTGCTGGCGCTCGGCATCGTGATCTTCGGGATCCTGACGCCTCGCACTTTCCTCACCGGTCTCAATCTGCAGTCGCTGTCCTTCAGCATCCCCGAGATCGGCATCCTCGCTCTCGCCATGGTCATCGCCATGGCCAGCGGCGGCATCGACCTGTCGGTGGTGGCCATCGCGAATCTCTCCGCCATCTCCATCGCCCTGGTCGGTCAGTGGGGCATCGACTACGCGGTGCACCCGGTCTTCCTGACGCTCATCGCGGTGCCCGTCGCTGTGCTCGTCGGCATCCTCTGCGGACTGGTCAACGGCCTCTTGGTGTCGGCGGTGAACATTCGTCCCATCCTCACCACGCTCGCCACGGGGAGCCTCTTCGCCGGCATCGGCATCGCTATCACCAGCGGCAAGGCCCTCTACAGTCTCCCGCAGCCGATCGCCGATCTGGGTCTCGCGACCTTCGCCGGCATCCCTGTCACGTTGCTCCTCTTCGCACTGGTCGGTTTCATCGTCTGGTTCGTGCTGGATCGCACCACCTTCGGCCAGCGAGCGCTCTTGTTCGGCACGAACGCGACCGCAGCCAGGTATACCGGTTTCAGCATCGCGAAGATCCATCTGCAGACCTATGCCTTCGCGGGCGCGCTCGCGGGGATCGCGGCGATCTTCATCACCGCGCGCGCGGCGAGTGCCTCCGCGGGTTTCGGTGGAAGCTACATCATGCTGGCGATCACCATCGCGGTCCTGGGAGGGACCGATCCCACGGGCGGCCGGGCCCGCGTGGTCGGGTGTCTGCTCGCCACGGTGCTGCTGCAGGTGGTGGCCAACGGATTCGGCTCTGCAGGTCAGCCATACATCTACCAGATCATCCAGGGCCTGATCCTGGCCACGTTCGTCACGATGTCCGTCGGACGCCGCCCGGCTCGCTCATCGATACGAAACAATTCACAGAAAGAAGCAACTCATGCCTAAGCCCACATCGGAGGACCTCACCGAGGCGCTCACGGCCGCGCGAGGGCTGGTCGCTGCCGAGGCGCGGGGCGTCGCTGCGGTGGAGGAACTGGTGGAAACCGAATCGTTCCGTGCCTTCGTGAGTACCCTGCTCAACGCGCACGGCAAGGTCGTGACCTCTGCGGCGGGAACCTCCGGGGCCGTCGCCCGCCGGCTCGCCCACTTGCTGTCGGTCTGCGGAACGCCCGCCTTGTACCTCCATCCCACGGAGGGTTTGCACAGCAGCCTCGGTGCCGTGGCCCTGGCGACATCGTGATCGCCTTGTCGAAGGAGGGGCGCAGGGAGGTGCCGAGTTCGCGGCGCGTGCCAGGCCCAGGGCGCCCGCATCCTGGTCATGACCAGCCGGGAGGAATCCCCTTTGTCCGCGGTCGCCGACGATGTCGCCATCATCCCCGCCGGCGACGGTGACCCGGGCGGCGCCATCGCGATGGGCAGCACCCTGGCCATGGCCTCGTGGGGAGACGCACTCGCCATCTCGCTGATGCAGCTGCGCGGTTACACCTGGGAACAGTTCCTCTTCACCCATCCCGCCGGAAAAGTCGGCGAGGACGCGGAGGAGATCCTGAACAGGGTGAATCCCTGATCGTCACCTGATAACTGACAACGCGGAGGGGGTGTCCGAGCCTGGCTCGGACACCCCCTCCGCGCATACCTAGCGCCCCTTGATCGCCTCTCTCCAGAACAACGGGCTCGAAATACGGCGGCGTGGCGATGATCGCTCCCGCCGAAGTCGACGAAAGTTGTTCTTTGATGGGTAGAAGGTTGCCAGCATCGCAGCTGCCCTGGAGAGTCCTCGCCGCAGTTGCTTGACTCAAGACACAGACACAACATGTCTTACCGCACAGAGAACTCTGAAGGAGATCAACAATGACTCAACAGACAGCCTCTACCAGACGAGGCATCAGGATCACAGCCACCACACTCGCGGCTACGCTCGTCCTCACCGGAACCACCTTAAGCATTAGCGTCGCAAGCACTGACACCTCACGGGGAGCCGCCTCCCACCAGCCTCAGCTCATCGAGCAGACGTTTGGCGGGCTCAATGCGAGGCAGTGGGACGCGGTTGCCAGCAAGGCTCTATCGCACGGCGACCTCACCAGCGCACGTGCAGCAGCCCAGTGGGTCGTCACCTTCCTCTGAGAGGATCGGAATCATGCCAACCGATAGCCCACGATTGACTCCTCGTGGCACGCTTATCATGGGGGGCCTCCTGCTCGGAGCAATCATGGCAGCAGCGTTCCCGATGATCGTCGGGATAAGTCTGTTCGGCATGCTCCCCGGCATCGGCGAACTAAAACGGCCCCTGCCTACCGTACTTCTCCACGTGTTCTGGATGTATCCGGTCTTATGGATGGTCAGTTCGCTTGTGTCGGCAATATCCACGCATGTGGTCGGCGGGCGTGAGCTCGGACGGGTCGGCACCTTCGTTGACGGTCTGATCACTTGGTGGGTGATCACGATCATGTACACGGCAATCTTCCACGACATGTTGGGAGCGATGCTGGCTTCTCTGGTGACCTGCCTCCTCCTCAAACCGGTTGTCTCCTGGCTCGAAAGACACAGGTCCGGCGACGAGGATCCGCCCAAGGGATAGTCAGCCTGGAGCGCGAGATCAGCATGGTTACCGTTGCCGCGCGTTATCCGGCCGCCCCGCCTGGTGAACAAACGGGACGACCGGGGCGCTTTCAGTACGCGGGCTCAGCTGCAGCCGCTGGTGGAGCCGCAGCCCTCGCAGACGTAGCAGCTACCGGATGGGCGCATCTTGGTGCCGCAGGTCATGCAGAGCGGCGCGTCTACCGCGGTGCCGGTGAGGGACTCGAGCAGCTCCGCCGTAGTGTGCGCGTCGATCAGGGATGGTTGGCGGGCGCCATCGACATCGAAATTGTCACCGGCGTCGTTGCGCAGTTGGTCGGCCTCGGAGAGGGAGGATTCCTCTTCCTCGGACAGGTAGCTGCCGGTCTCGACGTAGCGGGCGCGCTCCGCCGCCGTGTAGATGCCCAGCTCGGCGCGCTCGTCGAAGTCGAGGTAGTCCAGCGCGAGGCGCCGGAAGATGTAGTCCATGAAGGACTGCGCGATCCGGATATCCGGGTCGTCGGTCATACCCGCGGGCTCGAACTTCAGGTTGGTGAACTTCTGCACGAAGCTCTCCAGCGGCACGCCGTACTGCAGGCCGATCGAGACGGCGATGGAGAAGGCATCCATCACGCCGGCCAAGGTAGAGCCCTGCTTGCCGAGCTTGAGGAACACCTCGCCCAGGCGGCCGTCCTGGTAGGCACCAGAGGTCATGTATCCCTCGGCGCCGCTCACCGAGAAGCTGGTGGTGCGCCCCAGACGAGACTTCGGCAGCCGCTCGCGCTTGGGCCGGTAGACAATCTTCTCGACAATCTCCGTGACGACCTTGGCCTCTTCGGGCTTCTTCTTGCCGTCGGACAGCGGCTGACCGACCTTGCAGTTGTCGCGGTATACCGCGAGCGCCTTCAGGCCCAGCTTCCAGCCCTGCAGGTAGACGTCCTCGATCTCCTCGACGGTGGCGCTCTCGGGCAGGTTGACCGTCTTGGAGATGGCCCCGGACAGGAACGGCTGCACGGCCGCCATCATCCGGACGTGCCCCATGGGTCTGATCGCCCGCTCGCCCATCGCCGTGTCGAAGACCTCATAGTGCTCACGCGCCAGGCCGGGCGCGCCGATGACGTGCCCGTGCTCGGCGATGAAGTCGACGATGCCCTTGCCCTCCGCCTCGCTGTAGCCGAGCCTGGCCAGCGCGCGCGGGATGGTCTGATTGACGATCTGCATGGAGCCGCCGCCCACCAGCTTCTTGAACTTCACCAGCGAGAAATCGGGCTCGACCCCGGTGGTATCGCAGTCCATCATGAAGCCGATGGTGCCTGTGGGGGCGAGCACGGAGGCCTGCGCGTTGCGGTACCCGTTCTGGTCGCCCAGACGCACCACGGCATCCCATTCGCGGGTGGCGACGGCGTGCAACGCGCGGTCGTCGGCGAGCGGCGTCATCGCGGCGTTGGCGTCACGGTGCTGGCGCATGACGCGGTTGTGCGGCTCCGCGTTGACCTCGTAGCCCTCATAGGGTCCGACGATCGCCGCCAGCTCGGCCGAACGGCGGTAGGACGCGCCCGTCATGATGGAGGTGATGGCCGCGGCCGTCGAACGACCGCCCTCGGTGTCGTAGCCCTTGCCCATGGCCATCAGCAGGGCGCCGAGATTGGCGTAGCCGATGCCCAGCTGGCGGAACTTCCTGGTGGTGTCGCCGATCGATTCGGTGGGGAAATCTGCGAAGCAGATGGAGATGTCCATCGCGGTGATGATCAGCTGGACGGCCTTGACGAACAGCTCGGCGTCGAAGCTGCCGTCCTCGCGCAGGAACTTCAGCAGGTTGAGGCTGGCCAGGTTGCACGACGAATTGTCGAGGCTCATGTACTCCGAGCACGGGTTCGATGCGGTGATCGGGCCGGTGTTCGCGTTGGTGTGCCAGTGGTTGATGGTGTCGTGGTACTGAATGCCGGGGTCCGCGCACTCCCAGGCCGCCTGGGACATCTTGCGGAACAGCTCGCGCGCATCCACCTGGTCGACGACGGATCCGTCCAACCGGGCGCGGAGGCCGAAGGTGTCGCCTGCTTCCACCGCGGCCATGAACTCGTCGGTGACCCGCACCGAGTTGTTGGCGTTCTGGTACTGAACAGAAGTGATGTCCTTGCCGCCAAGGTCCATGTCGAAGCCCGCATCACGCAGAGCCCGGATCTTGTCCTCTTCGCGCGCCTTGGTCTCGATGAACTCCTCGATATCGGGGTGATCGACGTCGAGCACCACCATCTTGGCCGCCCGCCGGGTAGCGCCACCGGACTTGATGGTGCCGGCCGAGGCATCGGCGCCACGCATGAAGGAGACCGGACCCGAGGCTTGCCCGCCGGAGCTCAGCAGTTCCTTGGAGGAACGGATCCGGGAGAGGTTCAAGCCCGCGCCGGAGCCGCCCTTGAAGATGAAGCCCTCCTCCCTGTACCAGTTGAGGATCGAGTCCATGGAATCGTCGACGGAGAGGATGAAACACGCGCTGACCTGCTGCGGCGAGGGGGTGCCGACGTTGAACCAGACGGGCGAGTTGAAGGAGAAGTACTGGTGCAGCAGCATCCAGGTCAGTTCTTCCTCGAAGATCTGGGCGTCGTCCTCCGTGGCGAAATAACCGAACTGGCGCCCGGCCTTGCCATAGGTCTTGACCACGCGGTCGATGATCGTGCGCAGGCTGGACTCACGCCGCGGCGTGCCCAGCGCGCCACGGAAGTATTTGGAGGTGACGATGGTGGAGGCATTCACACTCCAGAACCGAGGGAACTCCACGCCGCGCTGCCCGAAGACGGTCTCACCGGTCTTCCAGTTGGTCTGCACGACATCGCGGCGATCCCATTCCACCTCGTCATAGGGATGTACTCCCTCGGTGGTGAAGACACGCTCGATCTTCAGCCCCCTGGGCGCGTTGCCCAGCCCGGCTTCTGATGTCGTTACGGTCGCAGTCATCGTTTCCCCTTATATCTACTATTTCGGTATCGGCTCAGCCGATCAGAGGCTCTTGGCCCTGCTCGGCCGGCGCCTTCTTCCGCCTGCGCGGAGCACGCGCCGGCTTCGGCGCGGGTTTCGCCGCGGACGCATCTTCTTCTGCCTCGCGTTGTCGCAGTTCTTCGATCTCTTTGGTGAAGTCCTCTACCGAATCGAACTGCTTGTACACGCTGGCGAAACGCAGGTAGGCGACGGTATCCAACTCCCCCAGGGGGCCGAGGATCGCGAGCCCCACACGCTCGGAAGGAATCTCTGCCTGCCCCGAGGCCCGTAGGTCCTCCTCGACGCGCTGCGCCAGGGCGGCCAGCTGGGCCGGGGAGACGGGCCTGCCCTGACAGGCCTTCGATACGCCTTTGAGAATCTTGTCGCGGTTGAACGGTTCACTCACGCCGTTGCGTTTGGCGACCATGAGCACGATCTGCTCCATGGTGGTGAACTTTCGTTCACAGACCGGGCACACCCGTCGGCGACGAATGACGGCGCCTTCTTCCGCCGCACGGGAATCGGACACCTTCGTGTCCTCATGACGGCAGAACGGACACCGCATAATCGCAACCTCTCCGGGTTCCGGCGAGAGCCTCCCGCCGGGACATTCAACGATGCCACCGATAGAGCCTTCACACAAGCCCTAGACACAATCTGTAGTGAGGTGACACCGCTGTAACTACTACATATAGACAAGAGGGTAGGGCGAAAAGCACCAAGGGTCAACTCGACCCATAGAGCAACCGAGCCTGCTACGGGGCCGGCGTCACATGCGCCCACGCGGGGTCGCCCGCCACGTAGCGGGGCATCGGCTCTTCCGGCAGAGCCAGATGAACAGCAGCCATCGTAGCCGCCGAGACACTGAGCAGAGCCACGGCCCCCACCTTGAGCCGCAGCCACCATTCCGACACGCGCGGGCGCTCCGCCGCGACATCGCACGCCATGGCGCGGCGACGTCCACCACGCAGCACCACGACCTTCGGGCGCGCCTCCGGCAGACGCAGATTGGGGCGCCCCGCACCTCGGCCCACCCGACGTGGCGATTCGGCAACCCGAACACTCAATACGGTCATCTGACCCACCTCCGGCTTCCTCGTACGCGTGTACTAATTAACTGTAAGCCAGGAGGGACTTTAAATCAAACATTTGTTTGATCAGCGCATGTCCTCCTCGCCGACAACCAGCCAACCGGACGGGTCTGACAGTTTCCGCGGGGACGACGCCGCCCGCACGACACACGTTCTGGATTCGTACATCTGTTCCAGATTCTCGGTAGCATGGTCGCATGGCACGCAACGTTGACGAAGACCAGCCCCGTCGTCTCGGGCGCCCTCCCAAGGCCGCTGTGGATGCACAACTCGAGGCTGCAGGACTCTCTCCGGAAGCGCTGCAGAAGAACGGCCTCACCGCACGGCAGGGAGCCCTGCTGCTGGCCATTCAGCGCGCCATCGACGAGGTGGGCTATCCCCCCAGCGTTCGCGAACTCGCGAAGAGCCTCGGTTTTTCTTCGCCGTCCAGCGTCACCTATCAGCTGCGCAACCTCGAGGAGAAGGGGTTCCTGCGCAAAGACCCGAACCGCCCGCGCGCCCTCGTGGTCACCATTCCCGGGCAGGCGAAGCAGGAGCTGGATTCCGCCCAGGCCTTCGATCAGCAGCCCACCGCTCTGAACGTCCCGCTGGTGGGGAGGATCGCCGCGGGCGGCCCGATCCTGGCCGAGGAGCACGTGGAGGACGTCTTCGCCCTTCCCCGCCAACTCGTGGGCGACGGAGAGATGTTCATGCTCGAGGTACGCGGAGATTCCATGGTGGACGCGGCCATCTGCGATGGCGACTGGGTGGTGGTGCGTCAGCAGAACAATGCGGACAACGGCGACATCGTCGCGGCCTTGCTCGACGATGAGGCCACCGTCAAGACCTATCGCCGAGACAACACGGGCGTGTGGCTGCTACCGCACAACCCGGCCTACACCCCCATCAATGGCAAGCATGCCACCGTGATGGGGAAGGTGGTCGCGGTACTGCGCCGAGTCTGAGACCTCTATTCCTCACCGCGAAGGCGTCGTAATGCGTGCACGGCCACGTCGCCATCGGTGGTGAGCCAGAAGTCGGGCAGCGACGCACGGAGGAAAGATCCGTAGCGCGCCTTCATCAGTCGCGGATCGAGCACTGCGACAACGCCGCGATCGTCGCCCCGGCGGATCAGGCGCCCGCTGCCCTGAGCGAGAAGCAGAGCCGCATGGGTGGCGGCCACCTGCATGAACCCGTTGCCGCCCGCCTCATCCACCGCCTGCTTGCGAGCCTGCATGAGGGGATCGTCCGGCCGCGGGAACGGCAGCTTGTCGATGATCACCAGCTGGCAGGTTTCCCCCGGCACATCCACGCCTTGCCATAGCGACATCGTGCCGAAGAGACACGCGGCGGGATCCTCGCGGAAGCGCTTGGTCAGCTCCGGGAGTTGCGCGTCGCCCTGGCACAGGATCGTGAACGTGGGCAGCTCTCTGCGACAGTGCTCAGCGGCCTGCTCCGCCGCGCGCCGAGAGGCGAAGAGGCCGAGGGTGCGCCCACCTGCGGCCCACACCAACTGGGCCACCTCGGCGAGCGTCTCTTTGGTGAGACCGTCTCTGCCGGGGTTAGGCAGGCGCGTGGCCGCGTAGAGGATGCCCTGGCGACGGTAGTCGAACGGGGAGCCCACATCGAGCGCTCTCCAGGCGAACTCCGGCGGATCCTCCACGTCCTCGACCCGCTCTGAGCGATTCAGCCCCACCGACGCCGCCACCGGCTCGAAACTGCCACCCAGGGAGAGGGTCGCCGACGTCAGCACCGTCGTGGTCTCCCCGAAGATATGGCTGCGCAGGAGGCCCGAGACCTCGAGCGGCGCCACATGGACCGCCTTGCCCACGAGGTCCGACGCGCTGATCCACACCACGTCGGCATCAGCCAGGGCGGCGATCCGCTGGGCGACGTCGAAGACCTCGCGCACCGCCCCGAGCGCCTGGGTCCGCTCGGCATCCGCGTCTTGTTTTCCGCCGAGCGCGCTGGCGACGCGGCGGCTCACGTCCCGCACCACGGCGGCCGCATGGGTGATGGGCGCCGTGCCGGAGGTGACGCGGCCCGGTTCGCTCTCGTCGAGGGCGACGCGCAAGTCTTCTGCGGCGGTGAGGAAGTCATGGCCCAGATCATCGTTGAGCCATTCCAGGGCACGTCGCGCGGTGCGATCGACGATGCCCGGAGTGAGTTCGTCGGTGGCGGCCGTGGTGATGCGAGAGACCAACTCGTGGGCCTCGTCGATGATCACCGCGCCATGGGCGGGCAGGATCGTGCGGTTCTGCATGGCATCGAAGGCCAGGAGGGCGTGGTTGGTGACCACCAGGTCCGCCTTGCGCGCCCGCTCCCGCGAGGCCTCCACCAGGCACTGCTCGCCGAACGGACAGGCGTTGACGCCGAGGCACTCGCGATTGGGGATGGAGACCTGCGCCCATGCCTTCGCCGTGTGGGACGGCGCATCGTCGCGATCGCCCAGCTCGCCATTGGCGAGTTGTTCCTCCACCCACTCCCGGAGAGCCAGCACCTCTTTCCCCAGTCTGCTGGCATCGTCCCGGCCGGATACGGTCTCGCTCAGCTCACCGGCACCGATGAGGGGGGTCTGCTCGGGGTCTTGCCCCCCACGAGATCGATACAAGCAGGCGTAATTGGTGCGGCCCTTCATCACCGCGGCTTTGGGGCGGTTTCCGCACACCTGTTCCACCGCATCCAATGCGGCGGGGATGTCCTTGTGCGCGAGTTGCGCCTGCAATGCCAAGGTGGCCGTGGCGATCACGACCCGCTCACCGCTATCGACCACGTGGGCCAGAGCGGGCGCCAGGTATCCCAGCGACTTGCCGGTGCCGGTGCCCGCTTGGACGAGCAGGTGCGCGCCCGAGTCCAGCGACTCCGCGATCGCGTCGACCATCTGCCGCTGGCCCGGACGGCTATCGCCGTGAATCTCGCCGATCGCGGTTCGCAGTATCTCCTGCGGATCAGTCACGCCCGAGCCCGGACAGTTCTCCTGCCAGGTCTGGCAGCACCCTGGCGACGATGCGGGTGCCTTCAGGGAGGTGTTCCACCAGCTCGATCACGCCCGCCTTGTGCACACGATCGACGAGATCGCCCCGGTCGTAGGGCACCACCACGTCGACCTGATGTTCCGGCTGGGGAAGATTCTCCTCGATCGCACGACACAGTTCCTCGATGCCGGTACCCGTGCGAGCCGAGACGATCACGGCCCCGGGGTGGCGCGAGCGAAGCGCGAGGATGGTGTGCTCGTCGGCGAGATCTGCCTTGTTCAGCACCAGCAGCTCTGGCACCTCCGAGGCGCCGATCTCGCCCAGCACACTGCGCACCGCGTCGACCTGGCCCTCTGGATCCTGATCTGAGGCGTCGACGACGTGCAACAGCAGATCCGCGGTGGCGGTCTCTTCCAGGGTGGAGCGGAATGCCTCCACCAGATCGTGGGGAAGGTGACGCACGAAACCAACGGTGTCGGTGTAGGTGAAGATACGGCCGTCCTCGGTCTGGGCACGCCGGGTGGTGGGGTCGAGGGTGGCGAACAGCGCGTTCTCCACCAGGACGCCGGCACCGGTCAGCCTGTTGAGCAACGACGACTTGCCGGCATTGGTATACCCGACGATCGCCACCGAGGGCACCTTGTTGCGCCGGCGTTCCGCGCGCTTGCCCTCCCGAGTGGCCTCCATGTCCTTCAATCGCCTGCGCAGCTGGGCGATCCGGGAGTGGATCCGCCGCCGATCCGTCTCGATCTTGGTCTCGCCGGGACCACGCCCGCCGATACCCGCTCCGCCGGCCGCACGGCCGCCGGCCTGTCGGGACAGGTTGCCGCCCCAGCCGCGCAATCGCTGCTTCAGGTACTGAAGCTGGGCTAGCTCCACCTGAGCCTTGCCTTCGGCGCTCTTGGCGTGCTGGGCGAAGATGTCGAGGATCAAGGCCGTGCGGTCGACCACCTTGACCTTGATTCGATCCTCGAGATTACGAAGCTGCGCAGGTTCGAGCTCGCCATCGCAGATCACGGTGTCGGCCCCCACCGCATGCACCACCTCGGCGATCTCCGCCACCTTGCCGCTGCCCACGTAGGTGGCGGGATCGGGATGGCTGCGCCGCTGCACCAGGGCTTCGAGCACCTCGGAGCCCGCAGTCTCCGCCAAGAGCTTCAATTCGGCCATCGCGTTGTCGGCGTCGGTTTGGGATCCCGTGGTCCAGACGCTCACCAGCACCACTCGCTCCAACCGCAGCTGGCGATACTCGACTTCGGTGATATCGCTCAGCTCGGTGGACATGCCAACGACCCGGCGCAGCGACTGCCGCTCTGCCAGGTCTTGTTGTTCTCCGTCGAAGGTGGAGGAAAGGTCTCGTTCAGTATCCGTCATCGTCGCACCATTGTCTCAGGCCCGAACAATCGATCCAAGCCACCGCCCCGTCGCTTGTGGATAGCCGCGATCACAGGGCGCGCGAAGGGCTAGGACCTAGATCCAGATCTCTCCACGCCCCACCACGACGGCGGGGCCGACCAGGGTGGCGTCATCGCCGTCGAACTCGACCCACAGCTCGCCTCCGGGCACCTGGACGTGGATCTCAGCCTCGTAGCCGCTCTGCGCCCTGTAGGCGGCCGCTGCCGCCACCACGCCGGTGCCACAACTCATCGTCTCCCCCACGCCGCGTTCATGAACGCGCATGCGCAGTTCCCCTGGCCGCTGCACGTGGATGAACTCCAGGTTCACCCCTTCAGGAAACCGGGAACGCGGGGTCCAGGACGGCTGGCTAGTGAGATCGAGGGCCGCGAGTTGATCGGCGGAGATGAAACTCACCGCATGCGGGTTGCCAACATAGACCGCGGTGGCCTCGCACTCGCCGATGTTGGTGGCGACGCTCACGCGGTCCTGCGCCACGTCGACCTTGCCCAACTGCGTGGCGATCAGACCACCTCCGCCCACGCGCACGTGCTTCAGTCCGGCTCGGGTTGCCACATCGAAATCGACGCTGTCGACCAGTTGTTCATTCACCAGGTGGCGGGCGAAGACCCTCAGCCCGTTGCCGCACATCTCCGCGATGCTGCCGTCGGCGTTGTAGTAGTCCATGAACCACAGCCCCGCGTCACCTCGCCACTGCTTGATGCCACCAGCGCGCACGACCCGGATCAGGCCGTCGCCGCCCACGCCCCGTCGCCGATCGCAGATCGCCACGACGATTTCTGGTGTCAGCGGCTGCAAACCGTGCGGGTCGTCGACCAGAACGAAATCATTCATGGTCGCGTGGCCCTTGACGACGTTGAAACGGCGCATCGCATCTCCCTTCCGAGACAGCCGTACCCCGCCCCGTGAGAACCGACTAGGGCCATCCTATCGCTGCCACTATTGCCTCGGTGTTACGGGGGTCACCTGCGGCCAGCCACTGTATTCGCGGGTCGCGTCTGTACCACGCGAGCTGCTTGCGGAAGAAGCTGCGCGTCGCGCGCTGGACCTGCTGTTTCGCCTCGTCCTCGCTGATCTCGCCGTCGAGATACGCCACCACCTGCCGGTACCCGATGGCCCGGATCGCGGTGAACCCCTCTCGCAAACCCTGATCGAGCAGACCTCGGACCTCGTCGACGAGCCCATCGGCCCACATCTTCTCGACCCGCTCGTCGATCCGGCGATCCAGCTCGTCGCGAGCGAGCGTGAGACCGAACTGCCAGACGTCGTCCAGTTCGTAGGTCCATTCGGGCAGCGTCGGTCGATGCCCTCCGGTCAGTTCGGCCACCTCGAGCGCACGCACGATCCGCCGGCCGTTTCCGGGCTCGATATGTTCGGCCGAACCGGGTGCGATCTCGGCCAGCCGGGCATGCAGCGCCTCTGCGCCCACGCGTTGCAGTTCCGCCTCCCACTTGGCCCGAAGGACGTCGTCCGAGCCTGGGAAATCGAAATGGTCGAGGATCGCCCGAGAGTAGAGTGCCGATCCGCCCACGAGGATCGGCACCACCTCGCGCTCGCGCAACTCCGCGATCGTCTCCCGCGCCATCGCCTGGAACTGCGCCACCGATGCTTTCGTCGTGATGTCGAGAACATCGATCAGATGATGCGGTATGCCGCGCCTCTCCGCCGGTGTCGGCTTGGCCGTGCCGATGTCCATTCCCCGGTAGACCAGCATCGAATCGGCGTTGACGATCTCCGCCCGGCGCCCGGACTCGCCCAGCCTCACCGCGAGTTCCACCGCCAACTGGCTTTTCCCTGTTGCGGTGGGTCCTACCAGGGCTACGATCGGCACTGCCATGGCGATAAGTCTTCCATGAACCATGGCGAGCCTTTATCACCATGAAACCTGCGCCCTGACAACGGCGCCGACTCTAGAAGGAGACCACCATGGGACTGTTGGACAACATCAAGGATGCCGCCAGCCAGCACGAGAAGAAGATCGAGGACGCCATCGAGAAGGTGGGCGACGTGATCGACGAGAAGACCGGCAGCAAGTACGCGGACAAGGTCGACAAGGCCCAGAACTTCGCCAACGACCAGCTCGACAAGCTGACCGACAAGAAGTAACGCTACGCCTGAATCCCGCAGGCGTTCTGGGGGGCTTCGGTCACGGCCGGGCGGCCGAGGGTGGGCATACCCAGCCCCACCCCGGACGGCTTCGGATCGCTGACCGAGGCCTCCCACGCGTCTCCCCCTCGCGTACGGCGCAGGCCGCGCGGGGGAAGATCAGAATTCAGGTGGTGCGGCGCGGCATGGGTGATCGTCGCCATGGCGATGTCACCCGGACGCGGCCGCTCTGCCGGATCGGAACTCACGGCGACGTGCACCAGACGGTTGTCGCGGGCGCGTCCGCTCATCCGGTTGGTCTCGGCGTCCTTGCGCCCCTCGCCGAGCGCGAACATCACCTCGACCTCTTGGCCTTCGAGTTTCCTGTTCTCGTCCCAGGCGATCTCGCCCACCAGATCGACGAGGCGCTCGTAGCGCTCCTGCACCACCTGCTTCGGTACCTGATCGGGCATCGTGGCGGCAGGGGTGCCGGGACGGATCGAGTACTGGAAGGTGAAGGCCGCCGAGAAGCGAGAGGCGCGCACCACGTCGAGGGTGTCCTGGAAGTCGGATTCCGTCTCCCCGGGGAAACCGACGATGATGTCGGTGGTGATCGCCGCGTGTGGCATCGCGTCGCGGACGCGATCGATGATGCTGAGGAAACGCTTGCTGCGGTAGGAGCGGCGCATCGACTTCAGGATCGCGTCGGAGCCCGACTGCAGCGGCATGTGCAGGCTGGGCATCACGTTGGGGGTCTCCGCCATCGCAGCGATCACGTCGTCGGTGAAGTCCTTGGGATGCGGCGAGGTGAAGCGCACCCGCTCCAGGCCGTCGATCTCACCGCAGGCGCGCAGCAGCTTCGCGAAGGCCTGGCGGTCGCCGAACTCCACACCGTAGGCGTTGACGTTCTGGCCCAGCAAGGTGATCTCCTGCACGCCCTGCGAGACCAGCATCTCGATCTCGGCCAGGATGTCGCCGGGCCGACGGTCGGTCTCCTTGCCGCGCAGCGCGGGCACGATGCAGAACGTGCAGGTGTTGTTGCAGCCCACCGAGATCGAGACCCAGCCGGAGTACGGCGACTCGCGCCGGCTCGGCAGGTTGCTGGGGAAGGTCTCCAGCGCCTCCTTGATCTCCACCTGGGCCTGCTTCTCGACGCGGGCGCGCTCCAGCAGCACCGGCAGCGCGCCGACGTTGTGGGTGCCGAACACGACGTCCACCCAGGGCGCCTTCTTGACGATGAGGTCGCGGTCCTTCTGGGCCATGCACCCGCCCACCGCGATCTGCAGATCGGGCCGCGTCGACTTGATCTTGGCCATGTGGCCGAGGTTGCCGTAGAGCCGGTTGTCGGCGTTCTCGCGCACGGCGCAGGTGTTGAACACCACCACGTCGGCACCATGCCCGAGGCCCTCGCCGCTGCCCTCGGCACGCTGCAGCCCGGCTTCTTCCAGCAGCCCGCTGATCCGCTCGGAATCGTGGACATTCATCTGGCAGCCGTAGGTGATCACGTTGTACGTGCGGGGCGTGGACATCGAGGACGTAGACATAGCGGGTCAACTCTAATCGAATCCTGTCGTCGTCCCTATAACGACGGACAGCGCCATTAAAGTCTTGTCATGACGATCGCACCCACTGGAACCCAATACCAGCTCACCCATGGCCGCTACGGCGCGACGATCACCGAGGTCGGCGCGGTGCTGCGCAGCCTCACCGTCGACGGCCGCGAAGTGCTGTGGAGCTTCGCCGAACACGAGGCTCCCCGCTCGTCGATGGGCAGGCAACTGATCCCCTGGCCGAACAGGATCCGCGACGGCAAATACAGCTTCGACGGCACCGACTACCAGCTACCCATCACCGAGGTGCCCCGCAAGAACGCCAGCCACGGGCTGGGCGTCGGATTGCCCTGGACCCTGGTGTCCCACACCGACAGTGCCATCACCCAGCGCGCCACGATCTACCCGCAAGCCGGCTGGCCCTTCGTGCTCACCGCCGAGATCACCCAAGAACTCGGCGATGACGGCGTCACCGTAACGGTACGGGTGCGCAACGACGGCACCGCGCCCCTTCCTTATGGCTACGGCGTGCACCCTTACTTCACGGTGCCGGAAGGCGTCGAGACAGCGCGGCTGCGTGCCCCCTTCACCCGCCGGCTTCTCGTCGACGATCGGATGCTGCCCACCGATCTCGTCCTGATCGAGGGCGGTGAGTACGACCTGACCGAGGAGGTCGTCATCGACGATCTCTTCCTGGACACCGCCTTCACCGGCGCGCCCGGCGCGTGGGAAGTGGAACTCACGACAGCGGAATCCACGGTGACCGTGTGGGCCGACGAGAACCTGCCCTGGTGTCAGCTGTTCATCCCCGTCTCTCGCGACGCCGTCGCCGTGGAGCCCATGACCTGCGGCCCGAATGCCTTCAACCCCGGCCCCACCCACGATGAGCTGATCGTGCTGCGGCCGGGCGACGAACACCGCGTCCAATGGGGTATCCGCGTCAGCTGAGACCAAGGATGATTCTGGCGAGATTACTGGCCAGAATCATCCCCACTCGCCCGCGGCAACTCAGTGGGCGGTGGCGGTGGCGCGAGACTCCCGCACGACGGTGATCTTGATCTGCCCGGGGAAGCTCAGGTTCTTCTCCACGTCTTGCGCGATCTCGCGCGCCAGCACATGTGCTCCGGCGTCGTCGACCCGGTCGGGGGCCACCATGACGCGAACCTCACGGCCGGCCTGCATGGCGTACGCCCTGGTCACGCCTTCGCGCGAGGTGGCGATCGATTCCAACGTGCCCATCCGTTCGACGTAGGCCTCCAAGGATTCGCGACGGGCCCCCGGCCTGGATCCTGAAATGGCATCGGCCGCCTGCACCAGCACGGCCTCGACCGTTTCCGGCTCGACCTCGTTGTGGTGGGCCTCCACCGCGTGCACGATATCGGGGTGCTCGCCGTGCTTGCGCAGGAGTTCGGCGCCGATCCGGGCGTGCGGGCCCTCGATCTCGTGGGTCAGCGCCTTGCCGATGTCGTGCAAGAAGGCCGCGCGCTTACAGGTGGCGATGTCCAAGCCCAATTCGGCGGCCATCACGCCCGCGAGGTGCGCGCACTCGATCAGGTGCCGCAGCACGTTTTGCCCATAGGAGGTGCGGAACGCCAGGGACCCGACGATGGGGATCAGATCGGGATGCAGGTCCACGATGCCCACCTCCGCCAAGGCGTCCTCGGCTTCCCGTTCGATCCGCTGAGCGATCTCGCGCTTGCTGATCTCGTAGACCTCTTCGATCCGCGCCGGATGGATCCGCCCGTCGGCGACGAGGCTGGCCAAGGCCATCCGAGCGGTCTCTCGTCGCACCGGATCGAAGCAGCTGAGCAGCACCGACTCGGGGGTATCGTCGATCAGAACGTTGACCCCTGTGATCTGCTCGAAGGCCCGGATATTACGACCCTCCCGGCCGATGATCCGTCCCTTCATATCGTCGCTGGGCAGGTGGATGGAGGTGACCACCGATTCACTGGTCAACTCCGAGGCGCACCGCTGCATGGCGGTCACCACGATCTCGCGGGCGCGCTGCTGGGCGTCGCGTCGGGCGCTCGACTCGATCTCGCGCACCATCGCCGCTGCCGACAACCGGGCTTGCCGCTCCGCCTCGGCGATCACCTCGTTCTTCGCCTCTTCGACAGTGAGTGTGGCGATCCGTTCGAGTTCCGCGGCGACCTTGTCTTGCTCCGCGCGGAGATCCGCACGCTGGGTTTTCAGCTCCGCCTTGTAGTCGGCGAGCTTCGCCACACGAGCCTCGTAGCCCTCGATCTCCGCCGACAAACGATCCTCGCGCTCGCTCAGCCGAGACTCCCGGCGTTCGAGGGTTGCCCTGGCCTCGCGCAGCTCGGCGCGTTGCGCCACGAGCGACTTCTCCACCTCTTGCCGGTGCCTATCGACATCTGCCAGCGACTCGCGCGCGCGTTCCTCCGCGGAATCGAGCAGACGCTGGGCGTCCTCGCGAATGAAGTTGGCCGTCTCCTGGGCGGTGAACCGCATCGACTCCATATCTGCCTGGGACTGTTTCTCCCAACGCTCGCGCTCCTGCTCTCGCTGCGCTCGCTGACGGCGCTGCATGAAGACCGTGACACCGAGTCCTATGAGCAGGCCAATCAAGAGTGCGACGGCGACAACCCATGCAGAAGGTGGCATGACAGGTGACTCCTGACTCGATCCGGCAAGAACGCATGCACCGTTCGACCAGCACCGAGGTTCGACCGACCGCAGAGTCGGCTGACACCTGCGGCCGGGAAGAAGGCCCAGCCGCAGGCTGTGTGACGAATGTACCCGTGGGCGGTAACCACGCACGGGGTTGATGTCATCGTGTGGCTCGATCACCGAGCCGGTTCATGCGGGGTTCCAGCGGCTTGTCAGGGCCACCGAGACCTTGCCTAGAGGTTAGCACTCCCCCACTCGCTCAAGACCTCCGCGAGAACCTGTTCGACGATATCGGCGGGAAACCCGCGGCGCGCCAAGGCCCCACCCAGCCGACGGTACGCGACACGGCGCTCGACGCCCGCCAAGGCACGCGCCCGCTTCTGAGCGAACTTCCGCGCCGCATCGCGCTCGGCCTCAGGGTCGAGCTCCGCCAATGCTTCGGAGACCTGTTCACCGGAGACCCCCTTCTCCGCCAACTCCTGGCGGATGCGGTACCGGCCGCGCAGGCTGTGTGCGACCCGAGAAGAGGTGAGGCTCGCGGCGAAGGCCGCGTCGTCGACGAGCCCGAGTTCCCCGAAACGATCGAGCACCTCGTCGGCGACATCCTGCGGAATACCGCGGCGGGCGATGGCCCGCCGCAGTTCCGCGGAAGAGCGATCCCTGGCGGCGAGCTGATTCACCACGACGGTGCGCGCCAACTCCAGCTGAGCAGCGCGCGTCGACTCGCGATCCCCGTCCGTTCTCGTGGGATCAGAAGTCAACTTCACCGGTCTCCGGGTTGACGCCCGCCGGCACCGGTTCCTGATCGATGCCCAGATGCAAGCGAATCCGGCGTTCGATATCGGCAGCGATCTCCGGATTGGTGCGCAAGAACTCGCGTGCCTTCTCCTTGCCCTGCCCCAGCTGATCGCTCTCGTAGGTGAACCATGCGCCCGCCTTGCGGATGAGCCCGGCGCTGACGCCCATGTCGATCAGGGATCCCTCGCGGGAGATGCCCTCGCCGTAGATGATGTCGAACTCGGCCTGCTTGAAAGGCGGAGCGACCTTGTTCTTGACCACCTTCACCCGGGTGCGGTTGCCCACCATCTCCGTGCCGTCCTTCAGGGTCTCGATACGGCGCACGTCCAGCCGCACCGACGAGTAGAACTTGAGCGCGCGGCCACCGGTGGTGGTTTCCGGGTTGCCGAACATCACGCCGATCTTCTCGCGCAACTGGTTGATGAAAATAGCGGTGGTGTTCGATCCCTTGAGCGCGCCCGTCATCTTGCGCAAGGCCTGGCTCATCAGCCGCGCCTGCAGACCGACGTGCGAGTCGCCCATCTCGCCCTCGATCTCCGCACGCGGGGTGAGCGCGGCGACCGAGTCGATCACGATGAGGGTCAAAGCGCCCGAGCGGACCAGGGTGTCGGCGATCTCCAGCGCCTGCTCACCGTTGTCTGGCTGCGAGACCAGCAGATCGTCGGTGTCGACCCCCAGCTTCTGGGCATAATCAGGATCAAGGGCATGCTCCGCGTCGATGAAGGCGCAGATACCGCCACCCTTCTGGGCATTGGCGATGGCATGCAGCGCCACGGTGGTCTTACCGCTGGACTCCGGCCCGTAGATCTCCACCACGCGGCCCCGGGGAAGCCCACCGATGCCGAGAGCGACATCGAGCGCCACCGATCCCGTGGGGATCACATCGATCGCCTGCCGGTTGTCTTCGCCCAACCGCATGACGGAACCCTTGCCGTGCGCCTTCTCGATCTGCGCCAGCGCGGCCTCCAACGCCTTGCTGCGATCTGCCACTGCCATGTCAACCTCTTCCCTCGCGACCACTCAGGGCCGTGCCCAAACGGATACTGTTCCTCCACTGTAGGAATCGGCTCTGACAATTTCCCGCCGAGCCTGTCCGCTGTGGACAACATCACATGCCGCGCACTATACCGAACGTTTGTATCATTTGCACGCGCCGGCTCACCGCAGCGTGTCGGGCAGCTCCAGTTGCGCCCACACGGCACGCCAGATTCGCTTGCAGGGCACCCCTGCCGCCAAGGCCTCGCGCGCCGTGCGGCCGCCCAGATCCGCCAGCACCACCTGTTCGGCCCAGACCCCCGCGTAGCCGGCCGGCAATACCTCGGCCATTCGCGCCCACATCTCCGCTTCCCGCATGAGGGAAAACCTACCCTCGCTCCACGAAGGCCGGAGAACGCCTCCCCGTCGCGGAGCGATATGCTTGCCGTACGAAACCGGTATACGCGAGAGCCGTCTCGCCAGTGCCTATTGGAGCCGCCCATATGAACACCACTGGGGCACCCTCGCGCAAGCGATCGGACCGAATGGTGGCGCTGCTCGCGCTGCTCTCAGAGCGCGGGCACGTGTCGTTGTCCACTCTGGCCACGGAGTTGGGCACCTCCGCGGCCACCATCCGGCGCGATGTGGCGCTCTTGGCGGAGCAGGGCTTGATCCAGCGCACGCACGGCGGCGCACGGCCGGCCAGGAACACCAGAGAGCTGCCGATGCGGTTCCGGGGCAGCCATCACCACGAGGCCAAGCACCGGATCGCCCAGGTCGTGGCCTCGATGATCCCCGAGGGCCGCCACGCCATCAGCCTGAGCGGCGGCACCACCACCGCTGAAGTGCTCCGCGCGCTGCAGGATCGCGACGACCTGACCATCATCACCAACTCCCTGAGCATCGGCCTCGAGGCAGCAGAGTTGGGGCAGGCACGCGTCCTCATCGTGGGCGGGGTGCTGCGCAGCAGTTCACTGGAACTCGTGGGATCGCTCGCCGAGTCCACTATGAAACTGGTCAACGTCGGCACCGCGATCATCGGCGTCGACGGGATCAGCGCCGAGGGCGGACTGACCACCCACGACGAGACCGAA
Source organism: Tessaracoccus sp. (assembly GCA_041393555.1). Taxonomy (GTDB): domain Bacteria; phylum Actinomycetota; class Actinomycetes; order Propionibacteriales; family Propionibacteriaceae; genus Arachnia. Next base: position 109,441 of record JAWKJW010000010.1, read on the forward strand.
GCCCGCACCAACTACCTGATGATCGAACGCGCCCAACGGGTGATCGTGGTCACGGATTCCAGCAAGGTGGGAAACATCACCCTGGCCAGGATGGCCGAGTGCTCCGAGGTGCAGGCGCTGGTGACCGACACCGGCGCGGACCCCGTCGCACTCGACAAGATCCGCGCCCTAGGCGTCGATGTGAAACTCGTGGACGTGCCCTGAGCTTCCCTAGGCCGCGACGGCGACCCGGGACAGCGGGACGGACTCCAACTCCGCGATCTTGACGCTGATCTGCGCCATCAGATCCGACAACGAGATGTTGAGGGCGGAGGCGATGGCGAAGAGCACCTCGCTGGAGGCCTCCTTGTGGCCGCGCTCGATCTCCGACAGGTAACCCAGCGAGACCATGCTCGCCATCGAGACCTCTCGCAGGGTCATGCCGGCAGCGACCCGGGTCTCCCGGAGCGTCTGGCCCATCACCTTACGAATGAGAATGGTCTTCATGGTCACTTACCTACCGATCGGCGAGCCGGTTGCTCGCGTCTGATGGGTCTAACCAGGATGCGTTCGGGTTTATTCCCAGAGCGATCAAAGATTTCTCAACGAGTTCCCGGAGGCTCTCAGAGGACGCGCAGCAGCATCCGGAAGGCGTGCTCCGTGCACGCCTCGCGAATGGCCTCGCGGTCTCCGTCGAAGTGCACGAGCTCCGTGAACTGCGGACGACCGGACATGCCCTTCTTCTGCCCCACCACCGCGAACCACACCGTGCCGACGGGCTGGCCTTCGATGGCCGTCGGGCCGGCCACCCCCGTCGTGGCGACGCCCCAATCGGCGGCGCAGCGACGCAGCGCTCCCCTGGCCATCTGGATGGCGGTGAGCTCGTTGACCACGCCCTTCTCGGTGATCAGCTCCCGATGGACCCCCGCGAGGGTGGCCTTGAGATCGCTGGCGTAGGTGATGAACCCGCCGCGGTAAACGGCGGAGGCGCCTGGCACGGAGGTGAGAGCCGAGCCGATCCCTCCCCCGGTGATGGATTCGCACGTCGCCAAGGTGAGCGTCCGTTGCCGCATCATCTCGATCACTTGACGAGCGAGGTCTGCGCACTCCGTCGTGATAGCCATGGCACCCAGTCTATTTGCTCCCCTGAGAGCGAATGCGCTGGGCCTCTCGCACGTAATCGAGGCCGGTCAGCACCGTCAGCACCAGGGCGGCCCACATGATCCCCCAGGCGGTGTGCTGCAGCCAGCCGGGCAGGTTCTCCAGGCCGAACAGGAACAGGATCAGGGCCACCGACTGCGTGACGGTCTTGAGCTTGCCCCCGCGATTGGCGGCCATGATGCCGTACTTGGCGATGGCCGCCCGCAGCCAGGTGATGCCCCACTCCCGCACCAGGATGATGATGGTGAAGTACCACGGCAACTCCCCCAGGATGCTGAGAGAGATGAAGGCGGCGCCCGTGAGCGCCTTATCGGCCACCGGATCCCAGAGCTTCCCGAAATCTGTCACCAAGTTGTACTTGCGCGCGATGTTTCCATCGGCCATGTCCGTCAGAATCGCGACCGTGAACGCCACCGTGGCCCAGATCCGCCAGGTGGCGTCCTCGGGGTGCAGGAACAAGATGACCAGGAAGACCGGCACCAGGATGATCCGCAGCACCGTCAGCGCGTTGGGCACGTTGAAGTTGCTGGGTTTGGTGGACTCGCTGGTCATGGTGTCTCCACTTCTACGGTCAGGTCGATGCCATCAGCTCCCGTGACCACGGCATCGATCAGCTCGCCGGGCTTCGGCGAGCGCGCACTGCTGAAGGCGACCACGCCATCGGTCTCGGGCGCCTGATGCGACGCCCTGCCTTCTCCATCGCCCTCCACGAGGACGCGGACTCGTTGTCCCACCCGATCGGTGGCCCGTTCCTCCGAGACCTCCAGGGCGAGGTCAGCGAGCATCGAGCGCCGTGCGTCGATCTCATCCTCGTCCAGGTGGCCGCCCAGGCGGGCGCCCTCGGTGTTCTCCTCATCCGAGTATCCGAATACGCCCAGCACGTCCAGCCTCGCATCGACGATGAACTGCCGGAGAATCTCGACGTCGCGCTCCGTCTCCCCGGGAAATCCCGCGATCACATTGCTGCGGATTCCGGCTTCCGGGGCTACCGCCCGGATGCGCTGGATGAGGGTGAGGAAGCTGTGGGCGTCTCCGAATCGGCGCATCCTGCGCAACACCTCCGGCGCCGCGTGCTGAAAGCTGAGGTCGAAGTACGGCACCACCTTGTCGACGCTGAGCATCGCGTCCAGGAGCGCGGGCCGGATCTCAGCGGGCTGCAGGTAGCTGACCCGGATCCACTCCAGAGCGTCCACCCGCGACAGGCGGCGCAACAGGTGTTCCAGCCGGGAATCGGCGCCAAGGTCCTTGCCATAGGACGAGGAGTTCTCCGAGACCAGCATGACTTCTTTGACGCCGTGCTGCACCAGCCACTCCGCCTCCCCCGCGATGTCGTCCACGGGACGGGAGACGAAACCCCCACGGAATCGGGGGATGGCACAGAAGGCACACCGCCGGTCGCAGCCCGACGCGATCTTCAGAGGCGAGGACGGCCCCGCCCCCAAACGACGCCGGAAGGCGCGCGGCCCGCTGGCCGGCGCGATTCCCTCCGGGAGGCTCGCGTGCCCGGGAATGGCGACCGTGGCGGCCGCAGCCGGACGCTGGACGGGGGTCAGCGGGAGCAGGGCGCGCCGATCCCGCGGCGTATGGGCCTGGTGCGAACCGCCTGCGAGAATCTCGCGCAAGCGACCGGGGATGTCCGCGTAGTCGTCGAATCCCAGCACCGCGTCGGCCTCGGGAAGCTCGCGCGCCAGTTCAGCACCGTAGCGCTCGGCCATGCAGCCGACTGCCACGACGGAACGCACCTGCCCATCACGCTTCATGTCGGCGGCAGCCAGCAGCGTATCGATGGAGTCCTTCTTGGCCTGATCGATGAAACCGCACGTGTTGACCACCACGGTCTCCGCCTCGGAGGCCTCATCCACCAGACGGAATCCGCCGTCCTCCAGCCGGGCAGCCAGCTCCTCCGAGTCCACGTCGTTGCGCGCGCACCCGAGGGTCGCGATATGGACGGATCGAAGGCTGTCAGTGGTCATCAGGGCTCAATTATCCCGTTGGGCACTATCCGTTGGCCAGGTTGGCGAGAACCTCGTCGAGATCCTCGGGCTTGACCAGCACGTCGCGCGCCTTCGAGCCTTCGGACGGGCCGACCACACCGCGTGATTCCAGGATGTCCATCAGGCGACCCGCCTTGGCGAAGCCGACGCGCAGCTTGCGCTGCAGCATCGAGGTGGAGCCCAGCTGCAGTTCCACCACCAGGCGGCAGGCGTCGAGCACCAGCTCCAGGTCGTCGCCGATGTCGTCGACCACCTTCTTCTCCGACGCACCCGGAGCGGTGACGTCCTCGCGATAGGTGGGCTGGAGCTGTCCGGAGATGAAGCTCACCACCTCGCGGATCTCCGACTCGTTCACCCACGCGCCCTGCACGCGGATGGGCTTGCCGGAGCCCATCGGCAGGAACAACCCGTCGCCCTTGCCCACCAGGCGCTCGGCGCCCGGCTGGTCCAGGATGACGCGGGAGTCCGTCATCGACGAGGTGGCGAACGCCAGCCGCGACGGCACGTTGGCCTTGATCAGGCCCGTCACCACGTCGGTGGACGGGCGCTGGGTGGCCAGCACCAGATGGATGCCGGCGGCGCGTGCCAGCTGGGTGATGCGCACCACCGACTCCTCGACGTCGCGGGGGGCTACCATCATCAGGTCGGCCAGCTCGTCGACCACCACGAGCAGGTAGGGATACGGCGCGAGCACCCGTTCGGAGCCGGGTGGCAGCACCACTTGGCCGGCGCGCACCGCCTTGTTGAAGTCGTCGACGTGGCGGAAACCGAAGGCGGCCAGGTCGTCGTAGCGCAGGTCCATCTCGCGCACCACCCAGGCCAGCGCCTCGGCCGCCTTCTTCGGGTTGGTGATGATGGGCGTGACCAGGTGCGGGATGCCTTCGTACTGGTTCAGCTCAACGCGCTTCGGGTCGACGAGCAGCATGCGCACCTCTTCGGGCGTGGAGCGCATCATGATCGAGGTGATCAGCGAGTTGATGAAGCTCGACTTGCCGGAACCGGTGGCACCCGCCACCAGCAGGTGCGGCATCTTGGCCATGTTGGCCACGACGAAACCGCCGTCGACGTCCTTGCCCAGGCCGACGGTGAGGGGGTGATGGTCGTTGCGCGCCTTGTTCGAGCGCAGCACATCGCCGAGGGAGACCACTTCCTTGTCCAGGTTGGGGATCTCGACACCGATGGCCGACTTGCCCGGAATGGGGGTCAGGATCCGGATCTCGTTGCTGCCCACCGCGTAGGCGATGTTGTCGGCGAGGCCGGTGACCTTACTCACCTTGACGGCAGGCCCGAGCTCCACCTCATAGCGAGTGACCGTCGGGCCGCGCGTGTAGCCCGTGACGCGGGCGTCGATCTCGAACTCGCGCAGCACCTCGGCGAGCTGACGCACCACCTTGTCGGACGCCTCACTACGCGCCTTAGGTTTGGACCCCGGGGCGAGCAGTCGCTCATCGGGGAGCTGGTAGAGCACATCGCCGTCCAGCTGCAGTTGCTCCCCACGGGGAGGCCCGCTGGGCCGGGCGGGCGGCTGCAGCTGCTCGGTGACTTCCTCGACGAGCGGCTCGGGTTCGCGCGGGGCGGAACGACGGCGGCCGGCGGTCACCGGTGTGGATTCCGGCTCCGGTTTCGGCTCCGACAGGGTCCAGTCGTCGTCGATTCGGCGATCCTCGTCGGGATCGGAGACGAGCGGGGTGTCATAGGGCACGTCGACGCCGAGATCGAGCTTCTCCTGCTTGCGCGCCGCCGGCTTCTCGACGAGCGCACCGAGCAGACGGCCGGCTCCGGCCACGATGTCGCGCACGGGCCGCCCGATGACCAGGACCACGCCATAGAGCGCCACCAGAACCAGCAGGGGCAGGGCCAGCCACACCGTGCCCAGGTCGACGGGCAGGCTCGACGCGACGAACCCGAGGATGCCTCCGGCCTCGCGCACCAGATCCATTTGATCCGGCCGTGGCACGCCGTGAGCGATGCTCACCAACCCCAGCACGCCCAGCGTGATCAGGACCCAGCCGAGGCCGGTGCGCGATGCCTGATCGACGTCAGCGGGATGGCGCAGCACGCGCCATGAGCCGTAGTACAGCACCGCGGGCACCGCGACGGCCAAGGTGCCGAAGACAGTGGTCAACGCGATGCGGATCCAGTCGGCGGCACCGTCCAGGTTGAACCACATACCGCCGGAGGCCACGATCGCCAAGGCCAGCAGGAGCAGGCCCCAGCCGTCGCGGCGCATCGCCGGATCGACGTTGCGCGCCGAGCCGCCGATGCTGCGCGCCACCCAGCCCACGCCGGATGCGAGGCCGCGGAAGATCGCGACGATGCCCCGGCCGAGTGCGGACAGCACGGATGAGGACGCGGGGGAAGAGCCGGCCTTCGAGGAGGCCGGCTTGCGCTTTGTTGTCGTCTTCTTGGACGGTGACGTGGAACGTCCGGCACTCGGTGTGCGCGGGGCGCGCGCCTTCGTGCTGGTGCTCCGCGACGAGGAAGAACCGCGGGAAGCCATGTGCGCCACGTTAGCTCAGATCTTTAGGAAAAGTGATCCCAACCCGCGGCACCGTCGAAGCTGGCACCGTCGACGAGTACGCCCTCCCCCTCTGTGACCTCACCGATCCGGCGCCATCCCGGGGGCAGCACGGCCTCTGCGGGGAAGGTTCCGACGAGCGCGTGATCCTCTCCCCCGGTAAGCACGAAACTCAATCCCGAGCGCCCCGTCGCGGCCGCCACCCGGATCACCGGATCCGGCAGCTCCAGCGTGGAGGTCTCCACGTCGATGGCCACTCCCGAGCCTCGAGCGATGTGGCCGAGATCTTGGAGCAGGCCGTCGGAGACGTCCATCAATGCGGTGGCCCCGGCCTCCGCCGCGACGACGCCCTGACCGTAGGGCACGGTGGGGCAGAGCTGTTCGGCCACCGCGTCCTTCGGGGAGCGGAAGCCGCGCATCAACGTCGCCAGGCCGGCGCCGGCCAGGCCGAGGGTGCCGCAGTAGGCCACCACGTCGCCGGGCTTCGCCCCGGTGCGGGTCAGCGGCGCGCGCCCCGAAAGGTCGCCCACCGCCGTGCCGGTGACACAGATGATCGACGACGAGCTGATATCGCCACCCACCAGGCTCACCCCGGCGCGCTCGCACTCGGCGCGTACGCCCCGGGTGAAGTCGCTCACCCAACGCGGATCGAGATTCTTGGGGAAAGACAGCGTCACCACGATCGAGGAGGGCCTGGCGCCCATCGCCTCCACGTCGGAGACATTGACGGCCACCGTCTTGCGACCCACCGACTCCGCGGGCGACCACTGCTGCTTGAAGTGCACGCCCTCGATGAGAGCGTCGGTGGTGATCGCCATGTCGCCGCCCAGCCGCAGCACCGCGCAGTCGTCGCCGGGCCCGAGGATCACGTCGCGGCCCTGAGGCAAGTCGCGGGTGATCTCACCGATCAGGTCGAATTCGCCCATCACGAAAGTCCTTATCCCGGCTCAGCGCAGCCCGACGGGGCGCTCGAGCGCCAGGTCGATCAGCGCGGCCACCAGATCGGGGTAGGTCATGCCAGAGACCTGCCACAGCGTCGGGAACATCGAGATCTGGGTGAAGCCGGGCATGGTGTTGACCTCGTTGATGAAGACGCCGTCGTCGGAGACGAAGAAGTCCGCACGCACCAGGCCCTCGGCATCGACAGCGAGGTAGGCCTGCTTCGCCAGCTCCTGCAACCGGGCAGAGAGTGCCTCATCGAGCAGAGCGGGCGCATCGAGCGCGGCACCGTTCTCGTCGAAGTACTTGGCCTCGTAGTCGTAGAAGCCGTTCTCGGCCTGCACCCGGATCTCGCCGATCACGGAGGCGCGGCAGCCGTCGGGCAGTTCGGGGGCACCCAGCACCGCGCACTCCAGTTCGCGCGCGCCGACGAAGCCCTGCTCCACCACGACCTTCGGGTCGAAACGCTGGGCCTCCTCGATGGCGGCCTCCAGCTGGGAAGGATCGGCCACTCGGGTGATGCCGATCGACGAGCCGCCGCGTGCGGGCTTGACGAACAGCGGGTAGGTGAGTTGATTGATCTCGGCCAACACCGCGTCGCGCTGGTGCCGCAGGCGGTGCGCGGAGGCGGCGACGTAGGGCCACACGGGCAGGCCGGCGGCTTCGAAGGCCACCTTCATGAAGTGCTTGTCCATGCTGACCGCCGACGCCGTGACGCCGCTGCCTACGTAACGGATGCCCATCATCTCGAAGAGACCCTGGATGGTGCCGTCCTCGCCGTAGGGGCCGTGCAGCAGCGCGAAGGCCACGTCGACACCATGGATATCGACCAGTCGCTCGCCCTCACGGGTGGCCACCTGGCAGCCGTCGGGACCCACCATCCACACGGCATCGTGCTCGGGCTCGGCCACCTCTGGCGCGACGCCGTCGAGGATGCGATAGTCCGCGATGTCACCCAGCAGCACCTGGCGCCAGCGTCCCGACTTGGTGATTCCCACGCCCACCACGTCATAGCGATCCTGGTCGATGGCGCGCAGCACACTGGCTGCCGTCAGGCACGACACTCCGTGCTCCGGAGACTGGCCGCCGAAGATCAATGCGACGCGGATGCGCTGGCCCATGTGGTCCTCCCTAAATGTCCGCGCGTCAGCTTACAGACTCGGGTGTTGCGGGGGTGTGACACGCCCTCCCACTCGCGCATCGAATCGTCCCTCCGGTGCGGGGACGCCGCGGATCTCGGAGACCATCTCGGTGAGCGTGTCGAGAATCAGCTCTGTGACCTCGATCTGAGCCTCTTTATCCGTGCGCCCGGCCCAGGGCGAAAGGTCGATCGGATCGCCGGCCTCGATGTAGACCTGCTTGCGCGTGCCGAACAAGCGATGGAGCTCCAGCCTCTTCTGCCCCAAGACCAGATTGGTGCCCGACTGCGCCACCGGAATCAACGGCACGCCGGTGGTGAGCGCGAGGTGGGCGGCGCCCAGACGAGCCGTCATGGGCCAGCCATCGGGATCGGCGGTGATGGTGCCCTCCGGGAACATCGCCACCAGATCACCGGCCTCCAAGGCCTCCTGCGCCGCGATCAGCGCATCCTTGGCCCGGACGGTATTCCGGTAGACGGGGATCTGGCGGCATTTGCGCGCGATCCAGCCCAGGACCGGGACGTGGAAGATGTCCGACTTGCCCAGATACCGTGGCCACCGGCCGGCGTAGATGAGGTACTCACCCATCGCGAGGGCGTCGAAGTTGGAGAGATGATTCGCCACCACCAAAGCGCCGCCGCTGCGAGGGATGTTGTGCTGGTTGCGCCAGTGCCGCACCGAGACGAGAGGAATCACCGCGCGGGCGAAGGCGAGCACAGCCCGGTACACCACCGATACACGCTCGCTATTGACCCGCCGCACGGGCAGGCGCCAGGACTCATTTTCTCCAGACATCCCGCGCATTGTTTCATCCCGGGCCGCCCAGCGCCGGAGGAACTCCCTCATCCCGCGCCGCGTGGGAGATTGCGCACCCCCACTACTATTCACTGCACGTACGCGCTGCCGGCCCGAGGAGGCACACCCATGGCGTCTCGCATGATGCTGGAGGTCCCCGAGCTCCTCGACTGGTCGGCGGGCGGGGTGGTCAACCCGTCGTACGCGAGCGTGGATACGCTGCCCGGACTCACCGGCATTGCCCGGCTGCACCTGATGGACCTGTTGATCGACGAGGACACCCACGCCAAGCGCCGACAACGGATGCTGACGGCTCGTGCCCACCTGGCCACGCGGTTGTGGCAGCCGCTCGGCGACGACGCGAGCATCCCCGTCGAGCCCGGAAAGCTCCGAGATCGGTTCCGGGGCCGGATACCTGAGGCGATGTGCCTCGCGTTGCTGGTGGACGCCGTGATCGACGGTGCTTTCGCGCCATTTCAGATCTCGATCCCCTCGGATGCTCTCGGCGAGGCGCTGGCGCAGTTCTCGTCCGACCTGGGTGCACCCCGGGCCTGGGCAGAAGTGGCGATCGCCGCGATCAAGGACACCCAGCCACCGCGAATCACCATCGCTCCCGGAGACATCGACGACATGCTCCGTCGGCTGCATGCCGTGGCGGTGGCGAAGATGAGGCTGCGCCCCGCGACACCCGTGACGGAGATCACCTATCTGACGCGGATGCGCGCCGATCTGGAACACGACCTGACGGTTCACTCGATGGTGGACGACCCGCGCACCGCACCGGCCCGAGAGATCAAGGGCAAGATCAAGGCCATCTCCGGCATGCTGAAGCAGCTCGAACGGGAGGCACGACGATGACGCCGAAAGACAAGACGACGCAGGACAAGCTGCTGGCTGCCTGGCAGTCGGCCGAGCTGGCGCGCTACAACCTCGCCGTCCTGGGAGGTACCGGTGTGGGCAAGTCCACCCTGATCAACGCGGTCTTCGGGCTGGATCTGGCGGTCACCGGCGTGGGCTCCCCCGTCACGAAGGGGGTGCAGTATCACGCACCGAAGAACGCCACGCTCGGCCTGTACGACTTCGAGGGCGCGGAGAGCTTCGCGACGCTCAGCCAGTTCGTCGCCGGCTTCGCCGGAGTCTACCGGAGTCGGATCGAGGCGCATCCCTCGCAGGCGATCCATGGCGCGTGGTTGTGCGTCAAGGCCTCCGACCGCCGTTTCGACGACCAGCAGAAGGCACTCGTCGCCCAGCTCGCGGGCATGGGCCTGCCTGTCGTGTTGGTGGTTACCCAGACGCCCTGGAAACCAGAACTCGGCTATCCGGGCGATGCCACCGAGTTCCTCACCTATCTGACGGGGCTGGGGCTTCCCATCGTCGGTGGCGCTCCGGTGCCTGTGGCCGCGATGGACGATTCCTTCACCGGAGCTTGGGCCCATGGCCTGGATGCCTTGGTGCGCGCCACGGAATCGGCCGCACCCCAAGGCCAGCAAGCCGCCTTTGCCGCCGCCCAGCGGATCGATCTGGAGCTGAAGCGCAAGGCGGCGCAAAGGGTGATCGCGATGGCCACCGCCGCTGCGGCCGGCATCGGTGCCGCGCCCATCCCGATCCCGGACGCCCTGCCGTTGGCCGGTATTCAGACCGAGATGATGCGCCGGATCACCACCATCTACAACGTGCCGCTGGGCCCGGAGTCCGTCTCCACGCTGCTGGGCCAGCTCCTCACCCAGTGGCTGGGCAGGTTGGCCGTCACCAACTTGCTCAAGTTCGTTCCCGGCGCGGGCACGGCGATCAACGCTTCCGTGGCCGGCACGCTGACCGGAGGGCTGGGCGCGGCGTGGCAGACGTTGTGCGAGCGGGATGCCAAGGGTGAGATCGAGATCCACTCGTTGATCAAGGACAACCAGCTCACGGGCATGCTGTTCGGCCTGTTCCGCGACTTCGTCTCAAGGAAACGGTAGTGGCGTCCTTGTGGTCCCGGCTTCGCGGGCGGCGTCGCCTGCCCGCGCGACCCCGTCGCACCAATGTGGCGGTGATCGGCGCCACCGGCGTGGGTAAGTCCACGTTGATCAACGCCGTGGTGGGCAGCGAGCAGGCCTCCGCCGGGATCGGCGCGCCCGTCACCAAGGGCCTGTGGTTCTACGAGACGCCCGATTCCCGGCTGGGGCTCTACGACTTCGAGGGCGCGGAATCGTTCACCGAGCTTCGACGTTTCGTGCGCAACCTGACGGTGATCGCGGACGAACGCGCGGCCGAGGGTGCCGAGCACGCCATCCACGGCTATTGGCTGTGTCTGAAGGCCTCCGACCGTCGCTTCGACGACCAGCAGATCGAGTTGATCCAAGAGCTGGCGACGCAGAGGAAGCCGATCTGGTTGGTGCTCACCCAAACCCCTGGCAACCCGATAGGGGATTTCCCGACGACGTGGTGGAGTTCCTCTCGCACCTCACGCTGCTGCGGTTGCCCATCGTCGGGGGCCGCCCGTTCCCCGTCGCCGCCAAGGACGACGAGTTCGCCGGCACGAAGCAATACGGCATCAACGCCCTGCGCGACTCCGCACAGGGCTATCGCCCGCCTCCGTCCAGGTCTTGATGGATCGTCACACCGCGTGGGAGCATTCGAGTCACTGCTCAGAAAGGGCGCCGATGCCAGATCCCCTCGCTCTCGCTTTTCCGGCTATCGATCGATACGCCCGGCAGCTGCTCGCGGAGGGCCAGGGGCCGAGTTACGTCCTCGCCATCACCGATCGCGACGCCACGCGGGCCGTCTACCGATGGGGAACCCTCACCGACGGCGGCACGCAAGAGCCCTCCGATGACACGCTGTATGAGATCGGATCGATCGGCAAGTCGTTCACCGCGATCGTGCTGCTGCAACTGGTGGCAGAAGGGCTGGTCGATCTGCATGCGCCGATCGCCGATCAGCTCCCCTACTGGCGGATCCCGTCGGAGTTCGAGCCGATCACTCCCCACCATCTCCTGACGCATACCAGCGGCCTCGGAGGGGGCAGTGACCACGTCCCCGCGCCCGAGTACGAGCTCTGGCTCGCCCAGCAGGCGCTGCTCACGCGGGCCCCGAACACCTCTTTCATCTATTCGAATCTCGGCTACAAGGCGCTCGGCCTGCTGATCGAGCACGTGACGGGCACGCCCTACGACGCCGTCGTGCGCGAGCGGATCCTCGCTCCGCTCGGGCTGGACTCCTCCGAGCCCGCGATCAGGCACGAGATCCGTGCCCGGCTCGCGCCCGGCCATGAACCAGCCTATGACGACCGCCCCGGGCTTCCGCGCCACGGACTGGTACCGGCGACCTGGCTGCAGACCAACACCGCCGACGGATGCCTCGCGATGACGGGGCCCGATCTCGCGGCCTATCTCCGGACGCTGTTGAGGCGGGGTATCGCCGACTCGGGCGCGCGGATCCTGAGCGACGAGCAGTTCGCCACGATGATCTCTCCTCACCAGGGCGAGACCCCGGATCCTGACTACGGGTACGGGATCGAGCACCTCACGGATGGGGAGGTCGAGCAGATCGGGCACAGTGGTGGCATGGTCGGCTGGCTGAGCGACATGCGAGGAGACCTCGCCAGCGGCTACGGCGTCGCGGTGCTGAACAACGGTGTGGGCGATCCCACCGGTCTCGGAGGCTTCGCATTGAAGGCGGTGGTCGCCGCCCACAACGGAGACGATCTGCCCGAAGTGCCGCCGCCCTCATCGGATGCCCCGTTGCTCGACGCGGAGGCCTACCTCGGCGTTTTCGAGGGCACCGGGCGCGTCGAGGTGATCCGGCACGGCGAGAGTCTGGCCGTGGTCAGGGAAGGCGTCACGCACCCGCTCCTGCATCTGGGGCACGGTGACGATTTCCTCCTGGACGAACCGGGCGACGATCTGTTCCCGTTCCGCTTCCTGCGCACGGGAGAAGGACAGGTGAGCGGCATTGCCCACGGTGCTCGTTGGTATGCGAACGAACACGACACCGGCCCTCGCGACGTCGTCGCTCCCCCGGAGTGGAGCGCCTTCGTCGGCCTCTACCGCTCGTACAATCCGTGGTCTTCCCCCATCCGCATCGTGGTTCGACGCGGCCTCCTGCTCGCCTTGATGAACGGCGGATATCGCCAATCAGAGCTCCGGCCCGACGGAGACGGTTTCCTCCTCACCAGCGCGCATGATCCTGAGCAGCGAGTGCACTTCGAACCGGTGGTGAACGGGCGCGCGCTGGCGATGCGCTTCGACGACGGAACCGTCCTCAGCCGCTTCTTCACCCCCTGAGCGATCTGCTCCCACGCATCTCGGCGCGGTTTGTCACGAGATTGATACAACAAAACAAGTAAACCGAAACGCCACTGTCTCCTAGGTCGAATCCGCGCGTCATAGCGTCATTCGCATCCGGTCATCCCCTGCCGGACCTCCTTCACTCTCCCTCGGAGGCAGCGATGAAAGTCCTCACACATCCCGCGGCCCAGATCGGCGCCGCAGCCATCCTCGGCATCGTCTTCGGCCTGATCGTCGGCGACTGGGCCGGCAACCTCAAGTTCGTCGGTGACATCTTCATCCGGCTGATCCAGATGGCCATCGTGCCGTTGGTGATGACGTCGGTGATCGTCGCGACGGGCTCGATGAGCGGCTCGGGTATGGGCAAGATGGCCTTCCACACCTTCAAGTGGATGATCGGCTTCTCGGTGGTGGCGGCGATCGTTGCCTGGCTGCTCAGCGTGGCCATCCGGCCCGGGGCTGGCATCGTGTTCACCGGAGAGGTGGACCCCAGCCTGGCCGAGCAGGCAGGCGAGGCCTCGGGCTGGCAGGACACCTTGCTGGGCTTCGTCTCGACCAACGTGTTCTCGGCGATGTCCACCGCCGACATGGTGCCGATCATCGTCTTCTCACTCCTGTTCGGCGTGGCGTTGAACGCCTACGTCAGCACGACGGGCAACCGGCTGGTGGTCGACGTGCTGGATCAGGTGCAGCAGGTGGTGATCACCCTGATCCGGATCGTGATGCGCATCGCTCCCATCGGCATCTTCTGCCTCCTCGCTCCCCTCGCCGGCACGGTGGGCTTCAGCGTGGTGACCAGCGGATTGGCCTACCTGGGCACGACCCTGCTCGGCGTGCTGATCGTGACGGCACTGTTCGTGGTGGTCGTGACGCTGATCACGCGCCTGAATCCCGCACTGCTGCCCGGCAAGCTCGGCGAGCAGACCCTCATCGCGATCACCACCACCAGCTCGGCCGTCACCTTCCCCACCGTGCTGCGCACCGCCATCGAGAAGGTGGGCGTGAGCCAGCGCATCTCCAACTTCACGTTGTCGGTGGGCCTCACCATGGGCTCCTACGGCGCGGTGCTCAATTACATGATCGTGGTGATGTTCCTGGCCCAGACCGGCGCGATGGAGCTGAGCTTCGGCCAGATCGCGATGGGCATGGCGCTGGCCATCCTGCTCAACATGGGCACGATCACGGTGCCGGGTGGCTTCCCCGTCGTCGCCATGTTCCTAGGTACCTCCTTGGGCCTGCCGCTCGAGGCCGTCGGCCTGCTCATCGCCGTCGATTGGTTCACCGGCATCTTCCGCACCTTCTTGAACGTCAACGGCGATACCTTCGTCGCGATGCTCGTCGGCAACAAGATGGGCGAGCTGGACCGCGACGTCTACTACGGCACCAAGAGCGTGCGCGCCGATGAGATCGACGTCGAGGCGATGGAGGAGCAGTTCGCCAAGGCCGATGCCGCCGACTGACAACCCGCTGCGCGCATCTTAAGAGTTCGCTATTCCACCAGATCTGGTGGAATAGCGAACTCTTAACCGTTTTCCTGGCTTCGCGTTCCGCCCACAGCAGCGCTGCCCTGAGCGGATGGGGCTTTTACGACGCAGGACTCGGCCGCAGGCTGGGTTCATGAACGACAAACCCCCGTCCGCACTCGACGAGCAACTCGCCGCTCGTCTGCTGGAGCAGCGCACCTTGCTGCTCGGCACCGTCCTCGACGAGACCGTCGGCAACCGGCTCTGCACCGCGCTGATCCTGCTCTCTTCCGACGATCCCACCGCTGACATCTACCTCTGGATCAACTCCCCCGGTGGGTCGGTCAGCGCGATGCTGGCCATCCGCGACACCATGCGGGCCATCCCCAACCGGGTGCGCACCGTCAACCTGGGGCTCGCGGCCAGTGCCGGGCAGTTCCTGCTCAGCGCCGGCACGCCTGGCCATCGCTACAGCCTCCCCCACGCCAAGGTCCTGCTCCATCAGGGTTCGGCGGGCTTCGGCGGAACAGCCGGAGACATCGCCATCCAGGCCGACGACCTGCGCCACACCCGCGACACCGTGCTCGACCTGATCGCCGCAGACACCGGCCAGGACGTGGCCACGGTGGAACGTGATTCACGCCGGGACCGCTGGTTCGACGCGGAGGAAGCGAAGGCCTACGGCTTCCTCGATCACATCGTCGAGAGCATCGACGAAATCCGTCCACGGCCTCGCGCCGGCATCGGTCTGGGGGTGGCATCGTGAGCAGCTATCCGATTCCTTACGTCTCCACCCGCACCAACCAAGGCGAGCGCACCTCCGACATCTACTCGCGCCTACTGGCCGACCGCATCCTCTATCTGGGCACTCCCATCGACGATGGCGTGGCCAACGTGGTGATCGCCCAGCTGATCCACCTGGAGTCCGACAACGCGGATGCCCCCATCCAGCTGTATCTGAACTCACCCGGCGGATCGACGACGGCGATGCTGGCCATCTACGACGCCATGCAGTTCGTGCGCCCTCGCATCGAGACCACCTGCGTCGGCCAAGCCGTAGCCAACGCCGCCGTCCTCCTCGCGGCGGGCGCGCCGGGGCATCGGCAGATCCTGCCACACGGCCGGGTGGTGCTGCATCAGCCGGCAGCGGAGGGGCGAGGCACCATCCCCGACCTGATCCTGGAAGC
This sequence comes from Tessaracoccus sp., assembly GCA_041393555.1. Taxonomy (GTDB): domain Bacteria; phylum Actinomycetota; class Actinomycetes; order Propionibacteriales; family Propionibacteriaceae; genus Arachnia. The sequence goes on from JAWKJW010000010.1 coordinate 124,884, forward strand.
CGACGAGGTGGAGCGCACGCGGAGCCTGCTGGAAGAGGTGCTGGCACGGCACACCGGGCACACTGCGGAGCGGATCAGGGCCGACACCGACCGCGACCTTGTCCTCACCGCACAGGGCGCCGTCGACTACGGCATCGTCGACGCCGTGCTGGCCTACCGCTCGGCCACTCAGCCCGCCTGAGGTCAGGCGGCCAGGCAGACCGGACCGGTCCATGCCCGGGCGCTCACCGCGCTCGGGCTGGCGGCGAGGCTCACCAAGTCCAGCACGGTGAGATCGAGGGCACCCGCGACAGCGGCAAGCACTTCGGAAGAGGCGTCCTTGCGTCCGCGCTCGATCTCAGACAGGTACTGCGGTGAGACCCCCGCCCGCTTCGCCACGTCGATCAGACGAAGGCCTTCCTCCGCGCGGCGGTGGCGTAGCGCCTCGCCGATCAACTCTCGCCACAGTGGCTCCATGGCGTTCGGCTTGGTGATATCCCGCAGTTCTCCCATGCATAAACGGTAGCCGCCAGTCGGCGCAGGCCAGGAGCGTTCTGCTGTGAGCAGCGCGGCGCGCGCTCGACTACCGTGGAGTCATGTCGCCCACCTCAAGACTCTCGGCCGAGCACCTTCTCTCCGGCCCACGAGGCCGCCGCCTGCTGCTGCAGTTCGCCATCGAGTCCGAGCGAGAGGCGTTTCCCGACGGCGATGGACCGCTCGGGCACAGCATCTTCGAGGCGAGCTATCGGCTCGCCAAGCGGCGTGGCCATTCCATCGCCCGCTTCGGGTGGGGACCAGGGGCCAACGATCCAGACCATGTCCCCGATGTCCTCCCTCACGACGTGGCACGCGAACTGCAGTCGGTGCTCCTGATCGAGCCCGAAGAGACAGTGCTGCGCTTCTGCTTGGCGCAGTCGGTGGATGCGGCCATGTACTGGCAAGAGCCCGACGGCGACGACCTGCTGGCCGCCGTCCCCTCGGTCCGCGACGCACTTGCCCGGGTGGCGGAGTGGGTCGCCTCGTCTTCCGAGGCCTCGTGGCTATCGACCAGCATCCACCGCGAGAAGCAATGGCAACTGCACTGGCTCGAAGATGACATCATTCCCAGGCCGGCCCAGACCGCGCTTGAGGCCTGGCGCGCCGAGACCATCGACAGGGAGGCATGGGCAGATACCGAAGGCTCGGCTGCCTGGTGGTCCACCCCGCCGCACGGCCTGGCCAAGAGCTGCGGCTCCCTGCCCGACGGTGCTCCATCGGGCCTGTGGTTCGTCGAGGACACGGTTGGTTGGAAAGAGGCCGATGCCAGACGCATCAAGATTCCGCCGTCTACGACAATCTACGAAATCCATGGCCCTGAAGACTGGGCGATGCTCTGCCGCGCCTACTCATGTGAAGTAACCCGTCAGAAGCAGTACGACTGGCGCGAGGCCACCGGGCGCGCGGGACGATGGGTGATGCCAGACTGGGCACGCATGGCCGAGCACTACGACGCGGTCCACCTCACCTATGCCGGTTACCTCTCTGCGGCAGGCGTCCCGATCCCCGTCGATGACGACACCGCCAGTCTGATCGCCGGCTGGAACCCCGACGCCACCTACTGGCTCACCGACGTCGAGGAGACCGGAGACCCGGTGCCCTGGCGCTGCCACGGGTATGTCGGCGAGGGTGATTGGCGCGTTGACGGCGAATAGAACGACAGCGTCCCCTGTCCTGGGTGGAGCCCTTCGAGGCGGGCACTCGGTGGTCCCTCGGACGAAAGTATCGCCACTTTCCGGTCCCTGAGGCACCCTTCGAGGTGGTCCCTGAGGAGCGAGGAACGAGCGTCTCGAAGGGCTCCTTCGTCGCACCTCAGGGACCGGACAACGGGATTCCTCACACACTTTCGCATCAGGAACCGGTGATTGGGTCTCGTCTCCCGCACTTTACTGCCCCGCGGTGGCAGCGAAACAGCCCGGAAGCCGAGAGGTGCTGGCCGATTTTCGTGTTTAGACACCGAAAAAATCGGCCATTGGCCGATTTTCCTGGATTGCGCGGGGCGGGAACGACAACGAGGCGACGTGCAGGGAGCCGGTACCGTGGGGGCATGCCTGACACCACCCCGGGCCTCTCACCCGAGCAGTTCCTTGCCGGGTCGCGTGGGCGTCGGTTGTTGCTGGAGTTCGCCGTCGCATCTGAACGCCAAGCCCGCGACGGAGACAGCGGGCCGCTCGGCCGGCCGTATTCGCCGCGAGCTACCGACTCAGCAAGCTGAACGGCAACACGGTCTTCCTCGTCGGCGAGGACGCCGGGCACCTCGGTGAAGACCATGTGCCCAGCGTGTTCCCGGAGGATGTCGCCAAAAAGATCGCGGCGATGCCCCTCGCCACACCGACGGAGACTCTGTTCGTGGCTGCCTAGCCGATTCCGTCGAGGCGGCGGCGTATTGGCAACCACCGGACGGGAACGACCTGCTCTCCGCAGCCCCGTCGGTCATCGATGCGCTCGGCAGAGTGGCAGAGCTGTTGGCCGAGGTGCCCGCCGCCTCATGGCTGAACAAGGCATCCGATACCGGCTGGCGGCTCCGCTGGCCCGATGCCGACGACGAGCCTGCGTCCTCGTCCGCCCCGGTGCTTCACGACTGGGCCGCCGAACGCGTCACCGAAGAGGACACGTTCCACCAATACCTCACCTCTGAACCCGACTTCCAGTACAGCGGCTTCTGGTCGTCAACCCCGCCGGACGGCCTGCTCGCTACCTGCGGAACGATGTTCGACGACACGCCCTCCGGGCTATGGTTCATCCGAGATTCCCTGGGCTGGCGGCGCGCCGACGCCTACCGCGTCGACACGTCCCCCTCTGCCCGGATCCTTCAGATCGACACGCCGGATGACTGGGCCGACCTCTGCCGCGCTTACCCTCTCAGGGTCACCGCGTCGGTGTACCAGAACTGGGGCAGGCTCACCGGCAGATACGGCGGCTGGGCGATGCCCACTGGGCGCACGTCGCCGCGCATTATGACGCTGTGCGCCTCAGCTATGCCGGGTACCTCTCCGCGGCAGACACGCCCATCCCCATCGACGATGAGACGGCAAGCCTCATCGCCGGTTGGAAGCCCGACGCCACCCACTGGCTCACCGACGTTGAGGTGGCCGGCGCACAGTCTTCCTGGCATCGCGTCGATCGTATGGACGATCCCCGCGATGCTCACCCCAGGTGGCGCCAGAGGAACTCCAGGTAGAGAGCGTCCATGTGGGCGCGCTGGCGATTGTCTGCCGCACCACCATGCCCGCCCTCGATGTTCTCGTAATACCAGGCCGGCTTCCCCGCGTCGCGCAGCTTGGCCATCATCTTGCGCGCGTGTGCGGGGTGCACCCGGTCGTCGCGCGTGGAGGTGAGCAGCAGCGTGGGCGGGTAGTCCTTTGACGAATCGAACAGGTGATACGGCGAGAAGGTCTGGATGAAGCTCCAGTCCTCGGTGTCGGGGTCGCCGTACTCCGCCATCCACGACGCGCCCGCCAACAGGTGGCTGTAGCGCAACATGTCCAGCAACGGCACCTGGATCACGACGGCACCGAACAGCTCCGGGTATTGGGTGAGCATATTGCCGGTGAGCAGCCCGCCGTTGCTGCCGCCCCGCACACCCAGGCGTCGGGGCGAGGTGACGCCGCGGGCGATGAGGTCACGGGCGACGGCCGCGAAGTCTTCATAGGCGCGGTGACGGTTCTCGCGCAGCGCCGCCTGGTGCCAGCGCGGACCGTACTCGCCCCCGCCACGGATGTTCGCGACGACGTAGGTCCCGCCGCGCTCCAGCCACCCTCGCCCCACTCCGGGCGCATACCCAGGGGTGAGCGAGATCTCGAAGCCTCCGTAGCCGTAAAGCAAGGTGGGATGGTCGCCCGTAGTCTCCTGATCGCGGGGCCGCACCAGGAAGTAGGGCACGCGGGTGCCATCGTCGGACGCAGCGAAGTGCTGCTCAGTGAGGTGCGAGTCCGCATCGAAGAAGGCCGGCTCCGCCTTGAGCGCCTCCGGTTCCGCGGCCCCTTCGGAGGCGTCAGCCAAGAGCAAAGTGGTGGGCGTCAGGTAGTCGGTGGCGATCACCCACAGCTGATCCGAGTTCTCGTCGTCCACGGCAGCCACCTCAACCGTGCCCAGTTCGGGGATGCCCGCGAGCGGTCGCCGCTGCCAACCGTCGGCTCCGGGAGTCAGGACGGTGATGACGCTCTTCACATCGTCGAGCACCGTCAGCACGACGTGATTCACGGTGGCAGTGACGCTGGACAGCGCCGCACTCTCGGTGGGAGCGAAAAGCACGGCCAGGTCACGGGAGCCCGCGAGATACTCGTCGAGCCGTGCCGCCAGCAAGGAGCCGGCTGGATGTGTCACCTCACCCACCGTCCATGGTTCCCGCAGCTCCAGCATCAACCATTCGCGGTGCACCAGCTTGCTGGCGGAATCGGGAGCATCGACACGCCGGAAGATCCCGTCGGCATCGGCAAGATAGAGCGCGGTGTCGCGGCTATCGAGAAAATGCACCAGCAGGTCGCGCTCGAAGCCGGGTGTGCGGTCGCGGTAGGGGTAGATGCCGTAGCCGGCGTTGTCCTCTGGCCCCTCGAACACCACCTCTGCCTCTGCCATCGGAGCTCCACGCCGCCAGCGGCGGGCGATGCGGGCGTAGCCGGCACGGTTGGTGCTGCCAGGCCCAAGGTCGGTCACGAGATAGACGGTGTCCTGATCGACCCAACTGAGATGCCCCTTGGCCTCCGGCCGCTCGAAGCCGCCCTCCACGAAGGCCCGTGTTTCCACGTCGAACTCGCGCGTCACATCGGCATCCGAGCCGCCGCGCGACAGCGCGATGAGGCAGCGCGGATGTTCGGGGCGCAGGAAGTCGGCGCCGTGCCACACCCAGTTCTCGCCCTCAGCGCGGTTGAGCTCGTCGATGTCGAGCAGCACCTCCCACGACGGGGAGTCGGTGCGGTACTCGTCGAGCGTCGTGCGCCGCCACAGGCCGCGCGGGTGCTGGCCATCGCGCCAGAAGTTGTAGTACCAGTCTCCGCGTCTGGTGAGGTACGGGATCTTCTCGTTCGAGTCGTAGATCGCGACCAGGTCCTCCTCCAGCCGGGCGAACTCCGGCGTGCCCGCCAGTTCCCTCTCCGCCTCAGCGTTGCGGGCTCGCACCCAGTCGAGCGCTTCAGGGCTCTCGATCTCCTCCAGCCACAGGTACGGGTCGGTCGCGTCGCTCACTTGGTCTCCTTCGTCTCACCCAACCCTAGGGCTCACGCGGGTAGGCTCAAGGGCATGTACTTCATCGTCGTGAAATATCAGGTCAAGCCCGAGTTCTCCGATGTCTTCCTTGAGCGCACGGCCGAATTCACCGCCGCCACCCGCGCCGAGCCAGGAAACCTCTGGTTCGACTGGTACAAGTCGGCCGACGATCCCAACGAGTTCCTGCTCGTGGAGGCCTTCGCCGACGACGACGCAGCCAGCGCTCATGTCAACGGCGCGCACTTCGCCAAGGGCCTCGACGCGATGCGACCGCTGCTCGTCTCCACCCCCAAGATCGTCTCTCGGAAGGTCGAAGGCTCCGACTGGGACGAGATGGGCGAGCTGAAGATCGACTGACCAGCCACCCCGCGCTTCCCCCATCGCTCCCGGTTCGTCGGTGTTACGGCGTCGACACACACGAGCAGTAACATGCTCTGGCCGACCTACCGATACCGCAAGAACTGGGAGCTCGAATGGCCAACACCGAATCCGCAGTGGGGGTCGCTACTGCCCCCTCTGAGCCCGATATCGACTACTCACTGGAACCCGTGCCGCTGTCCGCGCGGCGCGGGTTCTGGTCTGTCGGCTTCGTCATGCTGGGCTTCACCTTCTTCTCCGCCTCCATGAGCGTGGGCGCCAAGCTCGGCAACGGTCTCGACTTCAGTGGCTTTGCGCTCGCCGTGCTCATCGGCGGCCTCATCCTGGGCGTCTACACCGGCTTCCTTGCCTACATCGGCGCCAAGACGGGCCTGAGCATGGACCTGATGTCGCACCACGCCTTCGGCACGCAGGGCTCCTTCCTCCCCTCGGCACTGATCGCTATCACTCAGATGGGATGGTTCGGCGTGGGCGTGGCGATGTTCGCCCTCCCCGCCGCGGAGCTGCTGGGCATCTCCCCGTGGATTCTCGTCCTCGTGGCCGGCGGCCTCATGACGGCATCGGCCTACTACGGCATCAAAGCCATCGAGATCGTCAGCTACATCTCTGTGCCACTGATCGCGATTCTGGGCACCTACTCGATGATCACCGCCACCCAAGAGGGCGGCGGCCTGGTGGCGATCTTCGAGAAGTCACAAGGCCTCGGCCTGCTCGCGGGCGTAGGCATGGTGGTCGGCTCCTTCGTCTCCGGCGGCACCGCCACGCCGAACTTCACCCGCTTCGCCGGCACCGCGCGCAGCGCCGTCGTCACCACGGTGATCGCCTTCTTCCTCGGCAACACCCTGATGTTCGCCTTCGGCGCCGTGGGTGGCGCGTTCACCGGCAAGGACGACATCTTTTACGTGATGATCGCCCAGGGCCTGGCCATCCCGGCGCTGCTCGTGTTGGGCGCCAACATCTGGACGACGAACAACAACGCGCTCTACACCACCGGCCTGGGGTTCTCGAACATCACGAAGATCCGCAAGCGTCCCCTCGTGTTGATCGCCGGCGTCATCGGCACCCTCAGCGCACTGTGGCTCTACGACAACTTCGTCGGCTGGTTGAACTTCCTGAGCACGGCGCTGCCGCCCATCGGCGCCATCCTGATCGTCGACTTCCTTCGCCACCGCAGCGAATACCTCCGCGAACTGCGCCCGACCCGGCCGGTCAACGTAGGCGCCGTGGTGGGCGTCATCGCCGGTGGTCTCGCCGGCTGGGCCATCCCGTGGGGCATTACCTCGATCAACGCGATGGCCATCGCCGTGGCCTGCTACCTTGCGGGAGAAGCCATCAACTCGCGGCGACCCCGAGACCTGACTCCTTTGACCTCAGGCCACGGTCCCGCCGTCGACATCGCAAAGTAGGACCCATGCTGATCCGCAACGTCACGCTCGCGGGCTCCACGACCCCCGTCGATCTTCGCATCGCCGACAGCGTCTTCACCGAGATCGCACCGAGCCTGGTCGCCACCGACGGCGAGGAGACCTGGGACGCCCGGGGCCGGCTGGCGCTGCCGCCCTTCGTCGAGTCCCATATTCACCTCGACAGCGTGCTGACTGCCGGCGAGCCCTCCTGGAACCTGTCGGGCACCCTGTTCGAGGGCATCGAGAGGTGGGCCGAACGCAAGGCGATGCTCACCGTCGACGACGTGAAGCGGCGGGTCAACACCGTGGTACGTCAGCAGGCGAGCTTCGGCGTGCAGTACGTGCGCACCCACGTCGATGTCACCGACCCCGACCTCACCGCGCTACGCGCCCTGCTGGAACTGCGCGACGAGCTGGCCGACTACGTGACCATCCAGATCGTGGCCTTCCCTCAGGAGGGCATCTGTTCCTTTCCCGACGGCCGCCAGCTGATGGAGAAGGCCGCCGACCTGGGTGTCGACGCCATCGGCGCCATCCCGCACTTCGAGTTCACCCGCGAGTACTCCGTCGAATCGCTCAACTTCGCCTGTCAGCTCGCGCACGAGCGCGGCCTGCTGATGGATGTGCATTGCGACGAGATCGACGACGAGTCTTCCCGTGGCCTGGAGACCCTGGCGACGCGCGCTCTCGAGTTGGGCATGGGCCCGCGGGTCACGGCCTCACACACCACCGCGATGCACTCGTACAACAATGCCTATTTCACTCGGCTGCTGCGATTGCTCACCATGAGCGGCATCAATTTCGTCTCGAACCCCCTTGTCAACACGCATCTGCAGGGCCGGATCGACACCTACCCGAAGCGCCGCGGCGTCACCCGGGTCAAGGAACTGACGGAGGCCGGCATCAACGTCTCCTTCGGCCAGGACGACATCCAGGACCCATGGAACCCGCTGGGCACCGGGAATCCGCGCGACATCGTTTTCAACGGCGTCTACGTCACCCAGATGATGGGCTACCAGCAGATCGCCGACTCGTATCGCTTCGTCACCACCAACGCCGCCCGCACGCTCAACCTGGGCGAGAACTACGGCATCGAGGTGGGTCGGCCGGCCCGATTCATCGTGCTGGACGCCGCCGACTGGTTCGAGGCGCTCAACTGGAATGCCCCGGTGTTGCGCTCCTACCGCGATGGACGACTGATCGCCGAGACCGAGCCGATCGTCCGAAAGGCTCTCTTCTAGTCTCCACAGGGTCTCTATCTGGAGGATGCAGAACCTACCTGCGGGACCTCTTAGCTTGGCGTTTAACCTGTGTTGTTGTTGATCGTGGTGGTGTTCGGCGTGCCATAGCGTGGCAGTGGCCGCTGCTGGCGATGCTTTTGGTAACCACACCAAATCGTCAGGACAGCGACCACTTCCATGATTATCGACCATGACAGCTCCACGAAGGTAGCCCGGTATCAGGCATTGGGCTTACTCAACGACTTCCGTGCCGGTCTCTACTGTGTCTGACACGTCGGGCGGATGTTCTTTCGAACTCACCGACGCGATGTTGTGCGCACCGGGTCGGGTCACCGACCTTGCCCACCTGTGTCTTGAACCCGTGCATCGGCGTGGTCACGGCGCTTTGTATGACGCCTTGAACGCCGGCCAGATAGACACCGCAGAGCTGGGACAGCTCGTGGCAGCAACTCCGCTGCCACGCCTGCCGGGACCAGATGGACGAGACCGGATCGTGCTCGCGGTCGATGTGTCGAACTGGCTGCGACCCGACGCCGCTACCAGCCCCGAGCGATCGCTCTGCCATACCTATCCACGCGGCCGTGGGCACGCGCAAATGATCCTGGCTGGAGATACCTATGGATCGCCGCACTTGAGCCGGGTACGACCTCCTGGACCGCACTGCTGGAGACCCGCCGACTGCACCCGACGAAGACGAAACCATGGTGACTGCCAACCGGCTCCGAACGGTCTTCGAACGCCTCCACAACGCGGGGCACTGGAAGATGGGTGACCCGGATCTGTTGGTCGTGATGGACTCCGGCTACGACGTGACCCGGTTGACCTGGCTGCTCAAGGATCTGCCCGTGACCTTGGTGGCACGAGTACGGTCCAACCAGGTGTTCTACGCCCCGGCCGGGAAACGCAAGGGCCGACCAAGGGCCGTGGCCCACGTCACGGCCATAAGCTCACCCTGGCCGATCCCGAGTCATGGCCGAGGCCCACCGTGACCACGACGAACCAGACCACCAACTACGGTCTCGCGACCGCGATCGCGTTCGACCACCAGCACCAGCGCCTGAATGCCGCGGCCCTGGGCAGACCACCACGGTGAGGCACCGATCATCGAGGGCACCCTGATCCAGCTGACCGTGGACCACCTGCCCGGCGACCGCGCCCCTGCACCGGTATGGTTATGGTGCTCGACCACCGGCGCTACCACGGCCGAGGTCGACCATTACTGGTCAGCCTACCTGCGCCGTTTCGACCTCGAGCACACCTTCCGGTTCCTGAAGCAGACCCTGGGCTGGACCCGCCCGATGCTGCGCGATCCCGAGGTTGCCGATCGGTGGACCTGGCTGGTCTTGGCCGCACATACCCAACTCAGGCTCGCACGCCCTCTCGCTGCTGATCATCGGCTGCCCTGGCAACCCCCTCTCCCCACGACCGCGCGTTGACTCCAGGCAGAGTGCGCCGAAGCTTTCCCCGCGTCCACGCGTCCTGCGTCCAGCCCACGAGAACGCCAATAGCCACACAGGCCGGCCCCGGACGCCCCCAGGCAGCCGAAACCACCGGAAAGCACCCATCCACCCCATCGGCAAAACCAGCCCAACAGGTTAAACGCCAAGCTTAGTTCGAACAACCTCGCCGGCCACGGTGGAGGTCACCGTCCTTCGAAAAGCGCGCGGTTGTCCTGTGCCCAGCGGATCCGGTCGGCGGTGGTGTCGAGGAAACCGGTCTGCTGCCACTCTGCCTGGGGCTGCATGCCGTGCGCGGCGAGCCGTCGGGCACGCTCCCAGACGGCATGCTGCTACGTGATGACCTCGTCCACCAGCCCGGACGGCGATTCCAGCCCGTAGGCCTCGGCGAAGAGCTCCAGCCGACGCCGCCGGTCCGGCGGACTCGAATAAGCGAACCACCGCAGGCACATTTCGTCGTCGCGGAAGGGCGCCACGTATTCCAGCGCATAGGCCACGTCGTGGATCGGCCGGCCTGGCCACGCGTAATCCCAATCGATGATCCCGATCGGCTGAGTGCCGTGCCACACCAGATTCCACGGCCCGAAGTCGCCGTGGAGAACGACCTCTCCCTCGCCGGTACAGCCCGCCCAGCCGGCCGCCGCGGCTGGACGAAACCCACGGATGGCATCGTGATATTCCCGCAACAGCCGGGCCATCGCAACCAGTCCGCGATCGTCGACGACCTTGGCCCAGCCGTCCGTACCCGATTCACCGTCGATGAAGGTGAGCACCTCGCGACCCTCGTCGTCGATCCCCTTGACCCGAGGGCTGTACGGGAACCCGATGGACTCCAGGTAGTTCAGCAGTTCGTGGACGCTCGGCGACCAGGGTTGCAGCGGCCTACGCACGGTGTTGCCGATGCGGATCACATTGCGATGCGGCTTGTCCTGCAACGTCTCGGGCATCTCCATCCCGCGACGATAGCTTAGGCCCTGGTCGCCCGGAAACGTGACGAGGTAGGCTACCGGCGTGCATCAGACGACACGACCTAACGTGCGCCGCTAGGGCGCGCGGTCCGAGGAACCACCCCACCGGAGACGTGGTGGCCCTCGTGATGTGCCGGCCGGCGGCAACACCGGCATTTCTCCCGACACCCGCGGCTTCGCCGCGCCCAGAGAAAAGGCACACCGCCCATGTCATCGATCATCAGTCCCCCGCCTCCTGTCGTCCGCGCGCGAGCGCTGACCAAGACCTACCGCCGGCACCGCCAGGAGCCCGGTATTCGCGGAGCCCTCGCGGCCTTCGTCCACCGCACCATCGAAGAGCACCAGGCGCTAGCCCCGCTTGATCTCGAGATCGGCGAGGGCGAGTTCGTCGGCCTGCTCGGCCCGAACGGCGCCGGCAAGACGACGCTCGTCAAACTGTGCTGCGGGCTGATCCGCCCCACGTCCGGATTCCTCAGCGTCCTCGGCCACGAGCCGGGACTTCGACGCGGCTCTTTCCTCCGCGAGATCGCGGTGGTTCTCGGCCAGAAGTCGATGCTGTGGTGGGACGTGCCCACGCTCGATTCGATGCTCGTTCACAAAGCGATGTACGGCCTCGACGCCGTTACCTACGCGTCACGGCTCGGAGAGCTGACCGAAGTGCTCGACCTGGACCGCCTGCTGGATGTGCCCGTGCGGAGGCTCAGCCTGGGCGAACGGATGCGCTGCGAGTTGGCGCTCGCGCTGCTGCACTCCCCGCGCCTGTTGTTCGCCGACGAGCCCACCATCGGATTGGATGCCGTGGCGAAGCGTGCGCTCCGCGCGATGCTCGCCCGCGCGAACGACGCTCTGGGCACCACCATCGTGCTGACCAGCCACGACATGGACGACGTGGAGGCACTCTGCCGGCGGATATTGCTGATGCGCTCCGGAGGGCTGGAGTTCGACGGTGACATCGCCGGGCTGCGCCGCATGATCTCGCCCACCCGAGAGGTGCGAGCGGTCTTCGCCGATCCACCCCCACCAGGGATACTCCCAGCCGGTATCTGGTCCGAGGACGCATGCACGGTCGTGCTCGACGTGGCGGAAGCCGATCTCGAATCGGCCGTCGCCTCTGTTGTCGCGGCGGGCAGTCTCACCGACCTGAGCGTTACTGAGCCCGACCTCGATGCCGTGATGGCACGCCTCTACTTGGACGGTGACCACGGAGACGCCACCGGAGGCACGCGATGACCTGCGGACGAACGCGAAGAATCCTCGCGACAGCCCGATCGCTCATCGCCCGCGACATCGGCATCACCCTCACCAACCGCGGTTGGGTGATCTTGCTGCAGCTGGGCGCGATCACCCCACCGATCATCTCGCTGGTGGTCTGGAGCGGAGCGATCTCCGCGGGCGCCACGCCGCCGGTACCTCCGGATCGACTGCTGACCTGGTTCGTCCTGGTCGCTATCGTCTCGATGACCACCTCGAGCTGGACGGCGGCCTTCCTTGCCGACGACATCCGCACGGGCCGGCTCTCCATCTGGCTGGTGCGCCCGTGCCCGGCGTTGCTGCCGTTGGCGACGAACAATGTGGCGGAAAAGGCCGTCAAGCTGATCTTCCTCGTGCCGATGGTCGCAGGGCTCGCGCTGTTCCTCCGCGACGCCGTGCACTTTCCTCACCATCCTCGGGTATGGGGTACAGCCCTCCTCGCGCTCCTCTCTGCCGCCATCCTGACATTCGTCCTGGATGTGCTCATCGGCTGCCTGGCCTCCTGGTTCGACGACGTGGACGGCATCCAGCGGATCATGTCGTTGATCTCCCGGCTGCTGTCGGGCGCGGTGGTTCCGCTCATGCTTCTGCCCGACGGGGTTCAGCCGGCTCTCCGTTTCCAGCCCTTCCGCTTCACCTTGGCCTTCCCTCTGGAAGTGCTCACGGATGCGGCGCCCGCGCACGGGGTGGATCTGGCTGTCATGGCCGGATGGACACTCGGTGGGATCGGGCTGCTGGCCTTGGTGTGGTGGCGGGGACTTCGGCGCTACGAGGCGGCGGGCGCGTGAACAGACTTTCCGGAAAACTATCGACGCTTCGTCGCATCGCCGGCTGGTACCTGGCCTGCTGGCGGCAAGCGATCGCCCGCGACCTCCAGTTCCGCACGCAGACGGTGCTCGTCGCGGTGGGGTCGTTGGCTGATGTCGGCGTCGCGCTCGTCCCGGCGCTGGTGGTCGCACGGATCGCACATGACGTGACCGGCTGGGACACGGCTGAGGCGACGGTCGTGGTCGGCCTCTTCACCATCACCACGGCGCTGCTCGACGCCATCCTCGCACCGAATCTGGCTCGGCTCGATACCGTCGTGCGCACCGGCGATCTCGACCTGCTCCTCGTCCGGCCGATCCCCGCCTTCCTCGCCGCCACGATCCGCTGGGTCCGGCCCGCGGAGTTGACCCGCATCGCCGCAGGAGCGGCTCTCGTGGTGGCCGCCCTCCTCCTCGGCGGCCGCCATATCTCTGCCGGGGCGGTGATGGTCTGCGCCGTTCTCATGGCCATCGGCACACTGTGCTGGGCGATGTTTTGGATCAACGTCAGTCTGCTGTCGTTCTGGTGGAGTTCGGCCGACCCCGTCCAGGGCATCGTCGGCGGCCTGCGCGACGCCGGGCAGTACCCGCAGGCCGCCTTCCGCGGCTCCGCGTCGCTGGTATTCGCGGCAGTAATTCCGGCCACGCTGCTCGGCGCGATCCCGGCCTCGGGGCTGGCGGGCAAGCTGTCCGCGTCGACGTGGGTGATCTGCGGCGTCCTCCCCCTGTTCGGCTCGCTCGTCACCGCTGCCCATTGGCGGCTCGCCCTGCGTCGCTACGACAGCGCGAGCAGCTGACGCCACGCGCCCGGCTTCTGCGCAGAAGCCGGGCGCGTGAGGGCCGGAGCAGGTCAGGCGACGCCGAGCACCTCGTGCTCCAGGCGGGCGTAGCTGGTCTCCATGCCATCCGCCATGCCGGTGGCGAGGATCGTCTCCCTGGTCTCGGTGTCCGGATAGGTGCAGAGCAGACTCAGCAGGGTTCCCGACTCCTGCGGCGTGAGGGTCATCTCATTGCGCACCACGGGGCCGTCCATCCCGATCATCGACTCGGTGGTGACCACGCGCACCGGAGCATGGATCTCCTCCACCGTCCCGGTGAACCCGAACCGATCCCCCGTGGAATCGTTCTCCCACTCGTAGCGGTAGGTATCGCCGACGGCGAGGCCCACTTCGCACACCGGCATGCTCCAACCATCGGGGCCGAGCTGCCAGCGGCGCAGGAGCTCAGGATCGTGATGGGCCTCCCACACCTGCTCGACGCTGCCACGGATGACCCGAGAGATCCGGGCCCGGCTGTGTCCCAACAGCTGCACCTGGGTGCCGTTGCCCACGGCGAAGGAGGCGAGATCCGCCAGCACCTCGTCGATCTGGCCCATCGCTGCGCGGGTGCCTTCCACCATGCCCATGGCGACCAGTTCCTCGAGCTGTTCAAGGCTGTTGAAGTACGTCATGGACACCAGCCGAGACCCCGTCTCCGTGGACTCGAAGTTCATCTCCATCCGCATCGTGGGCATCTCGGTATTGGGCGTACCATCCTGGTTCGCGAAGCCGTCGAGCACCTCGAAACGGACGCCTTCTTCCACCGCGAGGAACTCCCAGTAGCCGGGGGCACTCTCCCCATCGGGTCCCGTCATCGCATAGTGAGATTGTCCGCCCACGGCCATGTCGTGACGGGTGAAGGTGGCCGGCCAGCCTGGCGGGCCCCAGAAACGTTCGATCTGGCGCGGGTCGGCATAGGCATCCCAGAGCCGGCGCACCGGCACGGGAAAGTCGGCCACGATCGTGAGAGTCAGGGCTTCCGGATCCTGGGTCATGGAAGTGATGGGCATGGCGAGGTCCTTTCAGGATTCCTCGGCGAACAACTCGTCGAGGCGGTTGATGCGGCTCTGCCATAGCCGCTCGAAATGGGATAGCAGCGCTTGCGCCTTGCTGATGGTGTCGGGATTGGCCCGCACCAGGCGCTCGCGACCGGAGGGAAGTTTCGTCACGAGACCAGCTCCTTCCAGGACCGCGACGTGTTTCTGCACTGCCGCAAAACTCATGTCGTAGTCGGCGGCCAGATTCGACACCGTCACCTCTCCGACGAGGGTGCGACGCAGGATGTCGCGCCTCGTCGCGTCGGCGAGGGCCCGGAAGATCCGGTTCACCTCGTCGTCGGTGAGGTCACTCTGAAAAACACCATCTACAACCATTTGGTTGTAGATTAGACCGCAAGGAAACAAGAGTCAATACCCTTATCCACCACCAGTTTCAGGAACGCATCGCCGATGCTAGGACGCAGCCTCCGCTGCGGGATCGTCACGCAGCGCCGCCCTCAGCTCTTCGATTCCCCACCCGGTGAGGGAATCGACGCAGTGCACCTCGGTGGCACCAGCCAGCCTGAGATGTCCGATGGCATCCTCACGGCGATTACCTGCCATGTCGCACTTGGTGACCACGCCGATCACTCGACGATTGAACGCGGTAGAGAAGCCGGGCGGAAACCGCGTACCGCGAAGGTCCGCCGCCTGCACCAACACCACCGTATCGACATCGTAGGAAGCGAGGATGAGGGCGTTCTTGTACATCCTCGACTCCAGGAACTCCCCCGGCGTATCGATCACGCCGTCACGCACGTCGATCGCCTGAGTCTTGGCGTAGATCAGATCCTCTCCCTGCAGCCGCTGCCGAAGCGTCGTCTTTCCCACACCGACGCTGCCCACCAGCAAGAAGGAACGCATCAGGTTCTCGTGATGGGACACGGCGTGAAATCCAGCACTTCGACCAGCGTGCTCACCACGCTCTGCACCGCAGCCTCGACATCGGCGAGTTCTCCCACCAGGAGCAGCGAACCGGAGAACCTATCGACGTAGGCGAGCTCGACCGCGGAAGCCTTGACGGCGATGTCTCCCCCGATGATGGCGGACTCACCTGGCGTGAGCGTCAGAACCGCGACGGAGCCGCGCTTCTTGTCCATCAGGCCGATCTTCGGGAACAACTGCGCGTCCGCGTTGGCCATGATGTGCGCCAACGTCACCTGCTTCCCAGGAACGAACTCCTGGATGATCCGCGCCTTGTCTGCCATGACGTCCATGTCGACCCCTCCGCTTCCTCGCACCACCCATTCTATACAATGTGATATGTGATCCATTCGGGGCCCCGTGAATCACTTGACCCCCGGATGAACAGTTGCACACGCGAAGGGAACCAATGATGCAAGCCCTGGGCCTCGTCGAGGTCATCGGAGTCTCCGCCGGCATGGAAGCCGCAGATGTCGCCTGCAAAACCGCCGATGTCGAGCTCGTGGGCTATGAGCTCGCGAAGGGCGCCGGCTACATGATGATCAAGGTGCGAGGCAGCGTGGCCGCCGTCTCCTCGGCCGTCGACGCCGCCGCCGCTGCGGCGGATCAGATCACGCGAGTGGTCAGCACGCACGTCATCCCGCGGCCCGCGGATCAGGTCGGCCCACTCGTCGAGAACAAGACCACCGTCGGATGGGGCACGGAGGCTCCGGAAGGAAACCCCCCTTACGGCGCGGCGCTCGGCATCATCGACACCAAGGGCGTGGTGCCCGTCGTCGAAGCAGCCGACGCGATGGTCAAGGCCGCCAACGTCTCGCTGATCGGGCAGGTGCGAATCACCTCCGGACACCTGAGCGTGCTGGTGCGCGGCGACGTAGGCGCCGTCAAGGCCGCCGTCGACGCGGGTGCGTCCGCGGCGAAGCGCGTCGGCGAGGTGTTGGCCTGCCACGTCATCCCCCGCCCGCATTCCGATCTCGAGAAGCTCCTCCCCCAGAGGGCGTAGCTGGCTCTCTTCTCTCAGCACCGGGCACCAACGCTCGGCGTCATCAACACGCTTCGAAGAGGTTTCGCAGATGTCCGCTTCCCCTCTCACCCTGTTTGCGCACCAGGTGCGCAGCGGCGACACCGCGCCTCACCAGGGTCCACTCCGCTTAGGTGTGGATCTAGGCACGGGAAACATCGTTCTCGCCGTCGTCGACGCGACCAACGCCCCCGTAGGCGGCGCTTGGCTCCGCTCGACCGTGGTGCGCGACGGCGTCGTCGTGGACTGGCTGGGAGCGGTCCACGCCGTCAGAACGCTTCGCGACGACCTCACCAGAGGTTTGGGCATCGAGCAGTTCGACGATGCAGCCGTGACGATTCCCCCGGGCATCGACGACGGCACGGTCAAGGTGTTCACCAACGTGATGGAGGCCTGCGGCATCGACGGCGCAGAGGTTGTCGACGAACCCGTCGCCGCCGCCAGGGCGCTCGGAGTCACCACGGGCGTCGTGGTGGACATCGGCCACGGTACGACGGGCGTGTCGATTCTTCGCGACGGCGAGGTTCTGAAATCGGCGGACGAGGCCACCGGCGGCCATCACATGACCTTGGTCATCTCCGGCGCGCTCGGCATCGACTACGAAGCGGCCGAAGAGCTGAAGCGCGACCCCGCAGAAGCAGCGAAGGTGATCGGGCTGATCCGCCCCACTCTCGAAAAGATGGCCACGATCACCGCGCACGCCACCGCCGGCTTCGAAGACCTGCCCGTATACCTGGTTGGCGGTTCCAGCTCTCACCCACAGGCGCCCCACGTCTTTGCCGCAACACTCGGCCGCCCCGTGACCCGCCCCGACGAACCCCTCTTCCCCACCCCCCTCGGCGCAGCAATGCGCTAGTCGCCTCACGAGTAAGATCCCCTCGCCAGGCCCCTGATGCACCCTTCGAGGCTCGCTTCGCTCGCACCTCAGGGACCGCCCTTCGAGACGCTCGTCACACCTCAGCTTCCGGGCTGCTTCGCTGCCACCGTGGGCAGGAAAGTGAGTGGAGGGAACCCTTTGTCAGGTCCCTGAGGTGTGACGAGCTCTGCGAGGAGCCTCGAAGGGCGTTGACTAGGGCTTTGGCAGAGTCTGTGCCCATGCTTGCGTTTTACGCCCTTCGAGGCTCGCTAGCGCTCGCACCTCAGGGACCGACAAACGGGACCCCTCACATAGTTTCGCATCAGGGACCGGAAGGCTGGGTGTTCGCGATTCACCCCTCTGCCTCACGACGATGAAGACAGCCCGACCAGCCCTTTTCCCCAGAAACCCCTCTGGCATAATTTGTGATCACAGATATTTGTGATCACCGCGAGCGGTGCGTGTCAAAGGAGACCACATGGAAGCCATAGGGCAAGTTGTCATCTACATCATGATGTTTTTCGTACTCACGGGAGCAGGGGCCTACATCGTCACACCGAAATCCGAGTTCGGGCAGGAGTTCAAAGAAGGGATCCTCTCGATCGGGCACATCTTCCTGCCCGTCGGTGGGGTCATGGTTCTGGTTCCGCTGCTGGTGCAAAGCATCAATGCCACCGTGGCCAAGTTCTACGCCTGGCTCCATTCAGACCCCGGGATGGCCGCCGGCTTCATCGCCGGCGATATGGGTGGATATCAGCTCGCCTATGAACTCTCCGGATCGCACAGCGCGTGGATCATGGCCTTCGCCGCGACGTTCACCTGCGGTTCGACGATCGTCTTCTCGATCCCCGTCGGCCTCGCGATGATCGACCGACGCGACCACAAGTACATGGCGCTGGGCATCATGTCCGGGCTGCTGGCCAGTCCCTTCGCCGTGTTCGTCGTCACCCTGATCCTGCTGTCCACGGGCGTACCGCTGCGGGAGACGATCGACACCACCGGACCAGGCACCAGGCCCTTCGACCTTCCCCTCTCGGAGATCCTGCTCAATCTGGTCCCGCTCACCATCATCATGGTGGTGATCGCGCTCGCGCTGCGTTTCTTGACCGACAAGACCATCACGGTCTTCCTGATCTTCGGACGCGGCCTGGAGATCGTGCTCACCGCAGGCCTGGCGCTGGCCATCGTCGAGTACTTCACCGGCATCTTCACCACGCTCTTCGGCTCTTGGCCGCTGGCCCCGTTCATCGCAGACGCCGACGATCAGTTCCGGGCATTGGAGATCGCTGGTTACATCGGCGTGATGCTGGCCGGAGCCTTCCCCATGGTGTACGCGATTCGCAAGGGACTGTCGAAGCCGCTCAGCCGGTTCGGCAGCAAGATCGGCGTCTCTCCCGAGGGCATGAGCGGCTTCCTCGCCGCCACCGCCAACGTGCTGGCCCTGTTCCGCATCATCCGGATCATGCCGCCCAAGGACAAGGTGCTCACCATCGCCTACTGCGTGTGCGCCGCGTTCCTGATCGGCGACCACCTTGCATTCACCGCGAACTTCCAGCCCAGCATGATCGCCGCGCTGATGGGCGGCAAGTTCTTCGGCGGCGTCCTCGCCGTGTTCTTCGCCCTGTGGCTGGTCATGCCGGAGGCCAAGCGGCTGGAAGCCGCAGATCGCGAGGCCGGCATCATCGAGCCTGGCGAGTACCTCGCGGCCGAGCACACCCCGCAAAGATGACGCGATAAAAAGGCGCCGCCCCCTCGATCAACGAAAAGGGGGCGGCGCCGGCTTGAGGGAATTACCGGTAGGACTTCTCCAGTAGTTCGATGATCTCTTCCTTGCTCATCACGTACCGATCCCAGTCGATGCCGACCAGATTGATCGTGTTGTCCGCGATCTGCTCGAACGAGCTCGGCTCGATGCCGAAGTCCGACATCTTGAGCTGGTCTGCTCCCGTAACAGCCATGAGCTTCTCGACGGCGGTCGCAAAACCGAAGCCCGGGTTGGCGGGATCGGGTTCTACTCCCAGCAGCTGACCCATCTTGTCGAAGAACTCAGGGAACTTCGGAGCCCAGAGACGGTAGAACTCCTTGGCGATGAAGATCAGCGTCGCACCGTGCGGCACCCGTGGGTACACACCGCCCATCATCTGGCCGATGATGTGGTGGGTGGTGACGAAGCAGTGCGCCATCGCGTAGCCGCCCAGGATGTTGGCCCCATAGGACATGTGGGTGCGCGCCTCGAGGTCGTTGCCGTCCTCCAGCGCCTTGGGCAGCCACTCGTAGACGGTGGTGAAGCCCTCGATCGTGAACAGGTCCAGAAGCTTGTTCTGGTTGTTGTTCGTGATGTAGCACTCGGCGTTGTGGAAGAACGCGTCCCAGCCCTGATACAAGGTCTGGGTCTTCGGCAGCGACGCCATCAGATCGGGGTCGATGATCGACAGCGTCGGGAACAGCGCGTCGATCGTGAAGTCGATCTTCTCGGCCGTCTCGGGCTTGGTGATCACGCAGTACTGATCGGTCTCGGTGCCGGTGCCGCAGGTGGTAGACACGGTGACGATCGGAGCAGCCTTCTCGAGCGGCTTTCCGCCGCCGGTGCCGACCTCGGCGTAGTCCCACAAGTCGCCTTCGTTCTCGATCAGGATCGCCGTCGCTTTAGCGACATCGATGCTGGAGCCGCCGCCCAGGCCGAGGGTGAAGTCGCAGCCCTCCTTCTTGGCCAGCGCGGCCGCCGCCATCACGGTCTCGCGGTCGGGGTTCGGGTTGATCTCGCCGAATACCGCGGCCTCAGCACCGTTCTTGGCGAGCAGGTCGATGACCCGCTGCTGGATGCCCAGCTTCTCCATCAGGCCATCGGCGGTGACGCAGATCAGCGCCTTGGTGCCCGGCAGCTTGACGGTGGCGAGCTCGTCGAGCCGCCCGGGGCCAAGGATGACTCGGGTGGGGGTGTAGGTGTCAACGGTGAACAATGTTCTCGCTCTCCTTTACTTGAGCGCGTCGAGGAGCTCGGCCAAACGGGCGGTCTCCTCTTCCGAGTAGGGCAGCATGGGAAGGCGCGGCACGCCCGCATCCAGACCCTGAAGCTTGAGGCCGGCCTTGATGCCCGGGATGAAGGCGGTGGTCAGCAGGTGATCCATGACCGGGTAGACCTTCCTCCAGAGCTCGAAACCACCGGCGAGGTCGCCTTCGCCGACGGCCTTGGCGACCGCGACGAGTTCGCTGGGAACGACGTTGGCCGCACCGGCCATCACGGCGGCGGCTCCTTCGACGAGCGAGCTGTAGGCATAGGCATCCCAACCGACGATGGTGCCGATGACGTCGCTGTGGTGGTGGATCAGCTCGAGGTTCTGCTCGTAGTTCGCGCTGGAATCCTTGATGTAGCGCACGTTGGGGATGTCGGTGGCGAGCTCGCGCACGAAGTCGGGAGCGAAGTTCACGCCAGTCGCGCCCGGGATGTTGTACAGCATCACCGGCAGCTCGACCGAGGAGGCGACGTCCTTGAGGTACTTCGCCGTCTCCTCCAGGGTGATGGGCTCGTAGTAGGGCGTGACGAGCATGACCATGTCTGCCCCCGCGGCCTCGGCAGCCTTGGACAGCCGGATGGCCTCGCGGGTCGAGGTGGCACCGGTCTGGGCGATCACAGGCGCACGCCCGGCGGTGCGCTCGACGACGGTCTCGACCACCTTGAGCCGCTCATCGGAGGTCAGGGCACCGACTTCGCCGGTCGAACCGCAGGCGACGACGCCGCCGACGCCTGCGTCGACGGAGCGATCGACGATCGCCTTGAGGACGGGGACATCGAGATCACCGTTGCTGTCGAAGGGGATGGCCAGGGCGGTGAGAACACCGCTCAACGTGACGCTCATTTTTCTCCTAAGGATGGTTGCTTGTTTTCTTGTTTTGCGCGGGTAGCGCGCATTGCGCCACCCGCATCGTTGGGGTTCTGGCGATTGACTGTTGACGTCAGAGCACCGCGGGGTTCTGACGTGCCGTGGCCAGCAGGCTGGCGGCGCTCTGTGCAGCGGTGAAGCCCGAGGTGATCGAGCTCTCGGTGTAGAGCGTGCCGAGGAAGTCGCCGGCGAGGAAGACCCGGCTGGCACCACGCATCAGCGTGGGCTGGATCTTCGCGCGACCCGGGAAGGAGTAGGGCGAACCGTACTTGAACTTCTCCACGCGGCCTTCGACGACGCTGGCGCCGAAGCCCTGGCCGAGAGTCTGATCCAGATCCTCTTGCGCGATCTTCAGGACCTCGTCGTCGTCCTTCTCGTACATCGCCGCGCCCTTGTCTGCGGGGGCGAAGGCGAAGATGGAACCGCCGGGCTGACGCTCGGCCTCGGAGCCGCGGATCAGGCTGGCCTGGTTGGTCTGAATCGAGAAGGTGTGCTTCGGAGCCGCGACGCAGTAGACGTCATCCCAGCGACGCGGACCCGTCTCGTTGGTCAGGAAGGCCGCCGCCACATGCGTGCCGTACTTGACCTGGCTGAGGGCATCGCGCAGGTCCTGGGGCAGATCGACAGCGATCTTGCTCGTGATGTTGGCGGTGGTCGCCAGCACCGCGGTGCGAGCCTCCACCTCGTGCTCCTCGCCGTTTTGCGTATAGCGCACGACGACCGAGTTCTTCCTGTTGACGACCTCATGAACCCGGGCACCCAGCTGAACGCGATCCCCCAGCGACATGGCGATCGTCTCGGTCAGCGTAGACGGCCCGCCGACGATGCACCGGTTCAGACCCGCACCGATGCCCAGCACGAGGCTGAAGTAGCCGATACCGGAACCGGCGGAGATCTGATCGATCGTACCGGTGGACCGCTGCACCGTGGTGGCGAACAGGGCTTCGGCATCAGGATGAAGATGGCCGATGAAATCACGGAACGTACGATCGTTGTCGAAGTCGTAGATCCGCTGCTGACGGAGCGGCGCGGGCTCCCCTGCCCGGGGCCGAACCACGTTCAGGTACTTGCCCAGCAGCGCGGCCACGATCTTGATACCCGCGGTCGCCGTGTCTACTCGTGCCTTGAAAGGCATCGGGAGACGGAAGGGGAACATCGCCATCGACCCCTTAGCGATGAACTTGCCGTTCATCGAGATTCCAACCAGCGAACCGGGCAGCACAGCCGCCTCAACACCCACTTCGTGAAGCAGCACATCCGTCTGGGAACCCGGACCTGCATACATGTGACCGCCCCAGTTCAGCCAGTACTGACCGCGACGCTCGGACATGATACGGCCGCCCACCCGGGTGTCCGCCTCCAGGACGAGACTGTCCCAATGACGCATTCTCCAAGCGGCTGACAGACCGGCGAGGCCTGCGCCGACAACAACGACATCTTTCATGCGTTGTCACTCTCCTTTGAGTCCGGGGCTACCCTTCTTCTCCGAGGTGCCCGTGTAGTCACTACCCAATCTAACATGTGATCACAAATCACGCAATCTTTTATCACTTCTTTGTCGCCGCATGACCACTTCCGCATCGTCCGCCGAGACAGCCGGGGCTCTGAAGGCGATATCACCTTCAGAGCCCCATGTAGCCACACGCGACGGATAGTCACTTGTTGGCGGTGGCAGTCATCTCAGCCGCATCAGCCAGATTCATGTCCTTTGTCTCCGGAGCCATGATGTAGGTCAATACGAAGCCGACGAGGAACATTCCGGCGCAGATGTAGAGCGCTGTCGACAATCCCCAGTTGTTCATGACGTACGGGAAGAAGAAGGTGGCAGCTGCCGACGCGATCCGCGAGACCGAGACCACGAAGCCGACCGCGGTGGCGCGGATCTGCGTGGGGAACAACTCGTTCGGATAGACCCATTGGTGCGCACCCATGACCACGTTGAACGCACCGTAGATGACGAACATCGTGAGCACGAAGGCGAACGACATCTGCATACCAGAGGTGGCAGCCAGCACGATGAGGGCAATGCCCGACACCAAGAATGGCCACAGCATGGTTGGGCGCCGACCAAGACGGTCCATCAAGAAGTAGATCGGGATCAGACCCAGCAGGTAGAACACGTTCATCAACGCCGCGCCCAGGTACTCCTGCGAACCGTCGGCGAAACCGAGGTTGGCCAGAATGGTGGGCACATAGGTGCCGATGCCGAATGTTGGCATCACTTGTAGCGACCAGAAGGCGCCGACGAAGAAGACCCACTTGCCGTAGCCGTTCTTGAAGATGTCGGCGAACTTGCCCATCTTCTCTTCTTCTTGATCTTCACCGAGCACCACGTTGGGCCCGATCTTCTTGAGCACCTTGGCCGCCTCCGCGTGCCGCCCCTGACGCATCAGCCAGCGCGGTGACTCGGGCATCACGAGTCGCCCGATCAGCCAGACGAACGCGATCACTGCCGGAGAGGCCAGCATCCAGCGCCAGGCATCTTCACCGAGACTCAGCATCGAGTAGCCGATCACGAACGCGGCGGCGTAGCCGATGTACCAGAACGCATTCAGAGCACCCACAACACCACCGCGCTGCTTCTTGGGGCTGAACTCGGTGAGGTACGGACCGGCGATCGGATAGTCCGCTCCCAACCCGATACCGAGCAACACGCGGAAGATGAAGACCATCATGGGGTCGACGAAGAAGAATCCCAGAACGCAGACGATGACGATGAACGAGAAGTCCAGCATGAACATCTTGCGCCGCCCGATGGCGTCCGTGATCGGACCGCCGATGAGGGCGCCGAGGAACATGCCGAGCAGAGTGCCCATGCCGATCATCGCGCCCCAGAAGGCCGAAACCTCGACGTTGCGGTGCATCTCCGCGAGACCCACCGCGATAATTCCCAGCGCGTAGCCGTCAATGAAAGGACACCCTACGCAGACGGCGAATACCTTCCAATGAAACTTGTTGAAGCGCACATCGTCCATGGAGACGGTGCCTGTACTCATGTACTCCTCCTCGAGTAGTTGCGAGTGCCGCCTTGCGAGGTTGGCTGCCGCCGTCCCAAGGTTCAGGAAGGCCACGATGCGCTCCAAAACGACGGTAATAATCTAACATGTGATCACAAATCATACAATGAATATCACAGTAGATCTGATCAGGATTTATAAAGCGTAGACGACGAAGTGGCCCCCGCCTCAGGCGGGGGCCACTTCCAAGTGCGTTCTAGCTACGCATGCGTCCTAGTTGGGAAGGGCTGCGCGGATGCGTTCTGTCGCCGCGTCGAGGGACTCGGCCGTGATGCGAGTAGCCCGCTCGGCATCTCCGGCAGCCACGGCGTCGATGAGGTCCTTCTGATAGCTCAGCAGGGCACTCGCCTTCCCGGATTCGAGTTCGCTTCGTGCGCCGACGATCTTGTACGACCGGCAACGGCGCCACATGCCTCGAATCGAATCCATCAGCACCTCGTTGCCCGACTGCTCATAGATGGTCGAAAGAAGTTTCTCGTCCAACTCCAGGTACGCCACCACCTCGTCGCTGTCGAGCGCGTCCGCCATCTGGTCGTGGATGCTCCTGAGCGTGGGAATCACCTCCGGCGTGGCCTGAGCCACACCCAGACGGGTGGCCTCCACTTCGAGGAGCCGACGATCCGCATAGAGCTGCAGGAGTTCTTGCGGCGTGAACTGCTTCACCACGGCGCCACGGTAAGGGAAGGTCTCAACCAGCCCGAGCTCTTCGAGCCTTTTGATGGCCTCGCGAACAGGCATCACGCTGATACCGAGTTCTTCGGCGAGCCGTCGGATCTGCAAACGCCGGCCAGCACGATATTCACCGGACATGATGGCGTCGTGAATCGCGTCGAATGCTTGGTCTCCCACTCGCTGACTCGGTTCGATCCTCGATAGTGCCATGGCGGGCATTCTATTTGGCGGCCGCTGGTTTTGACGAACTCGCCGCGGCGGCCTCTCGTTCTTCGGACTCTTCCTCTTCCGAGGGGGACGTACGGTGTTCATAGCTCGAGATGAATTCCGGAGGCCTGCTGCCTGACCATCTCTGCGATGATGTCGGCGAGATGGGCGCCCGCTTCGATCGGGTTCGACCCCGAGTTATGGATATTGGACACGCAGGTGCGTTCTGCCTCGGACATGCCGACCTTCGCCTTGTAGGCAAGGTAGGCCGACAACGATTCCGCACTGGCCAGCCCTGGACGTTCCCCCACGAGAACGCAGATCACCTCGGCGTTCAAGGCCTCCGCTATCGGCTCCATCGAACGCACCCGTCCGAACTTGACGAAGAACGGCGTACCCATCGCGAGGCCGTGCAGCTGCAGGCCTTGCTCCAGCGCGGGCAGCAACTCCACCACGTTGGACTGCACGGCCGTCGACGACAGCCCGTCGGCGACGAACACCTGCACCTGTGGGTTGGCCTGACAGCGTTGCTTCAGCTCGGCGATCGCCTCCTTACTGAACTGCGCCCCCCGCTCTGGGTTCGTCAGATAGTCGTCCTTCGAGGTGCATTTGGTCTGCACCTGAAACAGGCCGGCGTCCTTGAGCCACTCTGGCTCGACGTCGGTGAACACCGCGTCTTGAGCCGCCGCTTGATCGGCCCAGAACCGCAACTGGGCCGCGGTGGTGTAGCGAGACCCCGCACGCCCCTGCCCCAGGCGAGCCCAGGTCCGCTTCTTCATCCGCATGAACTCTTCGGGATTCGCCGGATGGGGAACGGCATAGACGTCGCGGTAGTCCACCGCGCGCACATCCGGGATCTCGGCCTCCTCTACCGGACCCGGCTCAGCGGAGGGCCGGTTCGCGGCCACCGTCTTTCCGTTGTTCTCACCCCGGCTGGGGCATCGGGGATCACCCGCGCTCTCTCCTCTGCGGCCGGAGGATGCGCACCCAACTGCGCGATCACCCGGCGAACGATCTCTTCGAGCTTCTGATCAGTAGGCATTGTCCGTCCTTAAAGAGTCACAGGAACATCGAGCCGTCACCGGCCCGTTCCGTCAGCACGCCGTTTTCGTGGCAGATCTCGTGATCCACCAGCCACCTGTGGAACTCCGGAGCAGCGGTGCGCCCGAGCAGCTCTCGCAGGGTGGCGTTGTCGTGGTAGCTCGTGTCCTGATAGGCGAGCATCACGTCGTCGGCCCCGGGGATACCGATGTAGTAGGTCGCTCCCGCCATGGCGAGCAGCATGGTGGCCATCTGCTGATCATCCATGGTGATCGACGTGTGGTTGGTCCAGCACGGTGCCATCCCCATCGGCAGTCCCATGAACTTGCCCATGAAGTGGTCTTCCAGGTTGGCCCGGATCATTTCCTTGCCGTCGTAGATGGTCTCCGGGCCGATGAAGCCGGTCACGTTGTTGACCATGAACGGGCGGAAGTAGCGGCAGAACCCGTAGGTGCGCGCCTCCAGCGTCATCTCGTCGACACCGTGATCACGGCCGATCGAGACCTCAGAGCCCTGTCCCGTCTCGAAGTAGAGCAGATTGGCGCCCTGACACTGGCCGTACTGCGTGACCAGCGCATCGGCTTCTTCCACCAGCGCCTTGTTGACGCCGAAGTCGTTGTTCGCCGTCTCCGTCCCCGCGATGGATTGGAAGATCATAGACAGCGGTGCGCCGCGTCGGATGGCCTCCATCTGGGTGGTGATGTGCGAGAGCACCACCAGCTGAGTGGGCACCTCCCACTTCATCATGAACTCCCAGGCCGCGTCGGCCACCCGCTTGGTGTTGGTGGGGTCGTCGTTGACAGGATTGATGCCGAAACACGCGTCGCCATTGCCATAGCTGAGCCCCTCGGCGAGGCTTGCCAAGATGCTCTCGGGATCGTCCGTCGTGGAGTTCGGCTGGTTGCGCACCGCGATGGTGCCCCTGTGCCCGATCTCGGTATTGCAGTGGGTGATGTAGTTGTACCGCGAAGCGGCGTAGACCAGGTCCATGGCCGTCATGATCTTGGCGAGGGCCGCGGCCACCTCTCCCGTGAAGTTCCGGGCCGAACGCTTCAGCACATCGGGGGTGGTCCTGTGAGACAGCACCCACTCGCGCAGCTCCCCGATGGTGGTGTTCTTCATCGACCGGTAGCCCGGTTGATTCAGCCCGTCCCAGTTGAGCCGCGTGACTTCATCCTCCTCGTAGGGGATGGTCGGATTCTCCGCGAGGTCCCCCACCGTCATCTCGGACAACACGATCTTCGCCGCCACGCGCTCAGAGTTGCTCTCCGCAGCGATTTTCTGCAGCCGATCGCCCGACTTGGGCTCATTGGCCTTCGCCAACACGTCGGCGATTCCCTTGAATCGATACGTCGTACCGTTAAGGCTGGTGCTCAGCTTCATTGCTCTCCTCCATGTCGGTCGTTGAAGACCAGGGTTTTCACGACCACCGGCACGGCGCGGCCCGCACCCACCGGTGTTCCGATATCTATGTAGTCACCGCCGCCGGTCTGCACCGAGTCGATGCAGATGACGTCGTCTCGGCGACCTCTCAGGATCGCCATGCATTGGCCCAGCGCCTTCGCGCGATCGGCCTCCAGCACCACCACGAGCGGGTTGGGTCCGTCCAGCACGATCTTCGATCCCTCGACGAGCGCCCCGGCGAGTTCCTGCACTGCCGCGAAGGAGCCGAGGCCGTTGCCGGTCAGGGACAGCGCCACGCTCTCGGTGGGATCCTCCGTGTTCATCGAACGGATCGCCCCATCGATGGCGCGGGCCAGCTCGTCGGGCTTCTGCTCCAGCTCCTCCGGGAGAGTAATGATGGGAACGTTGCGCAGCGGCAGCGCCGACATCGCGAACTCGATGGTGGAACCCGACAGCTCCGTGGTGTGCACGCCTGCCCCCACCACCGTGGCGCCGATGGTCTCGGTGCCCTTGTGGCGGGAGACCAAGGAGAACGCCGAGTCCTCGGTGATCGAACGGCCCAGGAGCACCCCGATGTCTCCGTAGCGGAACGGATCGCCCTGCTCCGGCACGTCGATCAGGTCAGCGACGCCACCAGAGAAGCTGATGTCCGTCGGCACGATGCTCGCGGGCAGCGGGCGACCCGCGTTGGTATACAGCGTCTCGTGGATCGCGTCGCGGCTCACCAAGCTGATCGACATCGCCAGGTGGCGCGCCATCACCCGGGTCAGCGCGCGCAGCTTCGCCACGTCGGCGGTGTCCCCGATCTCCACGGAGATGGCGGCCTCCTGGGAGAGGCGCCGCATCTGCGCGGAGATATAGGAGATCTTCCCATCCACGATACGGACCAGCCGGCCGCCGATATCGAGGCAGCTGGTGCCCAGCAACTGCCCCATACGGTAGGCGGCGATGTTGGTGGTGCCCCCACCGATGTCCAGATTCGCGACTACCTCAGAGGTGGTCTCCGAGTAGGCATCGAGTCCGGCTCCTCGCGCTGCCAGCACCGATTCCAGGTGCGGGCCGGCCGTCGACACCACGAAATCGCCCGCGAGTTCGCTCAATGCGGCCAGCACCTGCTCCGCATTCTCCGCCCGGGCGGTCTCGCCAGTGATGATGGCGGCACCCGTGCCCAGATCCGACGGGGCCAGCCCCGCCGCCGCGTACTCATTCACGACGATGGTGCGCAGTGCGTCGGCGTCGATGGTGACCGGATCGATCAACGGGGTGATGTAGATCTGACTGCGGTAGATGATCTCCTTGTCGACGATGGAGATCCGCGGCACCGCGAACACGCTGGCGATGTTCTGCACCGTCAAGCGACTGAAGACCAGCTGTGTGGTCGAGGTGCCGACGTCGATGCCGACGCTGAGAATCGTCTCCGTCGCCTGGTTGCTCGGACGCGTCACGCCGAGGTGCTCTGCGCTGCAGACCCCCTGAGTCGTTTTCGCTTCCCTAGCTGCCATGTCAGTTCCGGCCTGCCTGGATGGCGGTGATGGCCACGGTGTTGATGATGTCCGCGACGAGCGCTCCACGCGACAGGTCGTTGACGGGCTTGTTCAACCCCTGGAGCACGGGTCCGACGGCCAGCGCGCCCGCGCTGCGCTGCACCGCCTTGTAGGTGTTGTTGCCGGTCTGGAGATCCGGGAAGATCAGCACCGTGGCGCGGCCCGCCACCGGCGAGTCCGGCAGCTTCGTTCGCGCCACGCTCGGCTCGACGGCCGCGTCGTACTGCAACGGTCCGTCGACGGCCAGTTCGGGAGCACGTTCCTTGACCAGCCGGGTGGCCTCGATGGTCTGGTCCACGTCGGGGCCTGAGCCCGAGGTTCCGGTGGAGTACGACAACATCGCCACGCGCGGCTCGACGTCGAACTGGCGCGCGGTCTCCGCCGAACTGATGGCAATGTCCGCCACCTGCTCAGGCGTCGGATTGGGGTTGACGGCGCAGTCGCCGAAGACGAGGACCCGATCCGCCAGACACATCAGGAACGCCGAAGAGACAACCGATACACCGGGTTTGGTCTTGATCACCTCGAGGGACGGACGGATGGTGTGCGCGGTGGTGTTGACGCAGCCGGAGACCATGCCATCGGCGAGCCCCTCGGCAACCATCATCGTGCCGAAATAGCTGACATCCCGCAGGCGATCGCGCGCCTGAGCCAGGGTGACCCCCTTCTTCGCGCGCAATTCCGCATAGCGCACAGCAAAGCGCTCGCGCAGCTCGCTCGTTTGCGGATCGACGATGCCCGCGCGAGAGATTTCGACCCCCAACTGAGCGGCCTTGTCTTTGATCACGTCGGGACGTCCCAGCAGGGTCAACCGGCAGATCTGGTTTTCCAGGATGCGGTGCGAAGCCCGGAGGATCCGCTCCTCCTCCCCCTCGGGAAGAACGATATGCCGCCGAGCCGCCCTGGCCCTCTCCAGCAGCCGATGCTCGAACAGCAAGGGCGTGACTATGTCGTCGCGGCCGACCGCGTTGTCCTTGTCCAAGAGTGTGGCGACATCGATCTCGCAGTCGACAACGGTGAACGGCACGGGGAAACCCGCGAAATCAGAGGAGGTAAGGGCGCTCCCCGAAGGCTTGACCGCGAAAGCGCCGATGACCCGGGCGAAGTGGCGCTGCGCCTCGGCGAGTGCCACTTCCGCGCGCCGTGTCACGAGGTCGGCGTTCCCGTCGCCAGGCACCAGCAACGTCAGCGGCACCTCGATGTTGGCCGCGATCCGCGCGTGCCAGGAGAACTCGATGGGCGCGAGCGACCCGTTGTAGGACCCACCGACGATGACGACGGCATCGTGTTCTTCCGCGCAGCGCGCATACCGGGCGATCACAGCAGACAGAGCCGCTGCGGGATCGCGGAGAAATTCCTCCTCGTTCTCGACCGGGCGGAAGATTCCCACGCGAGAGTACTTCTCCGTCATCGCCGCCACGACGGCGACGGTCAGCTGAGAGAGGTGCGCATTGCGCTGCGTCGAGCACAGATAGATCGCCGGCTGCGTGAGTGCTATCGCCACGAGAACTCCTCACCCAGGGCCTGGGCGATAGCGGCATCCAGACCTTCGGGCTCGAAGCCGAAGGCCGCGACCACCGCCTGCCGGACGGCAGCGGGATCCACTGACGTTTCGGGTTCCGGGACAGTGCGCGCCACCGGGGACACGGCCGATTGCTCGTCGCTGTGCCCACTCACAATCGTCACGCCCTTCTCAGCGGCATAGTCACGCGCGAGAGGGGTGACGATATCGCCTTCACGGAGCTGTACTTGGGTATCACCGCGGGCGATCAGCTCATCGATCGTCGCCACTGACAAGACTCGATTGGCCATGGTTTCTCTATCTCCTACTCACGCATGTTCTCTTGGCCGGCGACGGCATCGATCGCTGCGAGCGCAGCATCGCGCGCGGCGAGGACCGCGGCCTCGGTGCCCGACATCCACATTCGCCCGTAAACCCCTGTTGAGTTCATCTGGTTGAGGAACACCGGGGATGCCTTCTCCGCTTCGTTGGCGGCCAGGCAGATGTAGGCGGCGGGCTCCACCTCGAGGATCAGCATCGATTGCCCACCCTCGATGATGGTGCCCCAGTTCTTGCGGTTGAGAACCTGGGCTTGTCGGGGATGAATATTGGTGACGACCTGCTCGGACACGACCCGCGGCGCGATCCGGTCGGTCTCGGACACGCCGATCTCCTCGAGGATGACCTCCGCGGCCCGGCGCACCTCAGCCTGCGATTCGGAATGCACCTCGAGCATGCCGTACTGGCGTTCGACGAGTTGTGCTCCGGGCAGGACGTCGACGGACTTCAGCACCTTGTCGACGATGGGAAAGACCCAGTTGCTGGGCGACAGCTCGACATAGAGCGAACTCATATCCTCGACCGGAGGGGCTCCGTCCGCGACGGCTCCGGCAAAGGCCGCGAACTGCGGCTGCAACCGATCGAGATAGACGAATGCCCGCAGTTGGATCTGATCAGACATCACCGATCTCCACCTCGAGCCGCAGTTGCAGGAAGTAGTACGAGCGCGAAAGCCAGTTGAGCGTCTCGAGCACGTCCGCGCCGGGGAGAGAGACCGACTCTCGCGCGGCCTTCTCGACCTCTTCGGTCACACGACAAGCCTCCGTGAGCAGGCGCTGAAGCTCACTGTCGGGTTCCGCCCGATCTTCGGACGGCACGTCGCTCAGGTGTTCCGCAGTGGCGCGCTGGCGAGGTTCGACTCTCACCAGCCGCCACTGCGTGACGAAGTCGTTGGCCGATGCGGTCAACCGGGCTTCCGCCGGAATCACGATTTCGGCACCGAAGCGCGGGCGGCGCAGCTGGTCACGCAGCTCAGCTTCCGTGATGAACATCGACTTCGTCCTCCCCTCTTCCTGGCCGACGCGGTGCTACGAGTGCCCTCAGCCCCTGGGCTGCGGCAGGATAATCTCCACGTCGCCGTGCGGGCGGGGAATCACGTGTACGGAGATCAGCTCACCGACGCGCCCGGCGGCGGCCGCACCGGCGTCGGTCGCGGCCTTCACCGCGCCGACATCGCCGCGCACCATGACGGTGACGTATCCGGCTCCGATCTGCTCCTTTCCGATGAGCTTCACGTTGGCGGCCTTGACCATGGCGTCGGCGGCCTCGATGGAGCCGATCAGCCCTTTGGTCTCGACCATGCCGAGAGCGATCATGTTGACATCAGCCATTGGAGTTCTCCTTTGAGTGGTTGGGATTTCTGGCGTTGGTGTGGGTGGTTCCGATTCAGTTGTCTCGGTCTGTGGGGGTTCGGGTTCCCCGGTTTCCGCCGGCGGACGGCGGGACCGCGTGGGTTTTTCTTGCTCGGTCATGAGGTGGCCTTGAGCTCAGCGAGGACTTGCTTGACCAGCTTGTCGATCAAGTCCGTATCGTCCGGGGCCGCCTCAGATGGCCGTGCCACGTCCTCCGGGGAGTCCGCTTCCTGGGGATCCTCGGTGGTGAGCACGCCCCGGAACGCGCGGGCCACATCGGGCGCGGGGTTCACGTGGTAGGCCACCCGCTTGATGTTGAGGACGTTCTCGACCGTGATGTTGTCGCTGACCACCGCCCCGCCGATGCCGCCGGGCGCGAGGGTGAAGGATGGCCGCAGGCCGGTGGTGTATCCGACACCGCCCAAGCATCCCCAGGTGTTCACGAGGACCCGGAAGGCCGGCTTCTCCACCCCGAAGGCCATGATGGCCTCCTCGTCGCGGCTGTGGATCACCACGGAGTGCCCGTCGCCGCCGAACTTCAGCAGTTCGATCGCACGCTGGCAGCCTTCATGCCAGCCGTCGGCGACCATGAAGCCGAGCACCGTGGTGAGCTTCTCCCGCGACAAGGGGAACTTGGGCCCGACTCCGCCGAGATCGGCGACGAGGACTCTAGTGTCGTCGGCGACGTCGATGCCGGCGGCCTTGCCGAGTTCTTGGGGGCTTCGCCCCACATACTTGGCGATCATCATGCCGTTGGGACGGAACATGATTCCGGCCAACCGCTCCGCTTGCTCCGGCGTCAACCACTGGGCGCCCCGCGCCTGCATCTCGGTCTTGAGCCGCTCCGCGATGGGGGCGTCGGCGATCACGACCTGCTCGGTAGCGCAGATGGTCGAACAGTCGAAAGACTTGGACTCGACGATCATCTGGGCCGCGCGCACGATGTGCGCCGTGCGATCGACGTAGGCCGGCACGTTGCCGGGACCCACGCCGAGGGCGGGCTTGCCGCAGCTGTGGGCCGCCTTCACCATGCCCGGTCCGCCCGTCGCGAGGATCATCGACGTGGCATGGTGGTTCATCAGCTCGTTGGTGCCCTGGATGGTGAGCTCGGTCAGGCAGCTGACGAGTCCCTGGGGCATGCCCGCGGCCTCCCCTGCCTCCGCCATGATCCGCACGGCCTCGGCCGTGCAGTTCTTGGCCGACGGATGCGGCGCCACGATGACGGCATTGCGCGCTTTGACCCCGACCAGGATCTTGAAGATCGCGGTGGAGGTGGGATTGGTCGACGGGGTCAACGCGCACAGCACGCCCACGGGCCATCCGATCTCGACGATCTTGCGCGCCTCGTCGCGACGCAACACGCCACAGGTGGGAACGTCCTTGATCGAATCCCACACCCCCTGGGCCGCAAACTCGTTCTTGAGTCGTTTGTGCGGCGCGAATCCGAATCCCGTTTCCTCGTGCGCCATCAGACCCAGGCGCTCGGCCTCCCCCATCGCTGCGGTGACCATAGCCTGGCAGATGCGGTCGACCTGCTGCTGCGATGCGAACTGGAACGACCGCATCGCTTCGCGCGCCGCGCCAGCAAGGTCCCGTGCCTGTTGCACCGACCGCAGATCCAGGTCCACGTTTGTCACGCTCATCGCTTCACTCCTTTCTTTCTTCGTGCGATCAGTTACGTCTTCGGACGTGCCGCGACGCTCAGCACAGCGTCTTGGAACGCCGCGCAGGCCGCCCGGCACGCGCTCTGCGTGCCCGCCAGCCATCCGCCCGAGTAGTTGGTGGGACTCGGCGGCTCGAAGTATTCCCGCATCTCAACGTCGGCAGCCTTCAGCGCCGCGTCGAGGCCGAAGGTGGCCTCGAGCGGCGGGGCGATGAGGTAGGCCAACGGTTGTCCGCGACCGATGCCGGCCTCCGCCGAAAGATAGCTGCCCGTCGACGAGATGAGATGCGAGAAGAATGTGAGATCACCGGGCTCATCGGCGGTATAGAACCAGGCCTCGTCCTCGGTGTAGCTGATGCACGCGTCCATGCCCGAACGAACCTCTGCCGGGCTGGATCCTGCGAGCATGCCGATGATCTCCCCGGAAAGCGGTCCTGAGGCATGGGAAGAGCCCGCGTAGAAGCTGCGGGCATAGACCACATCCACGTCTGCGAACTTCGTGGCCGCGTCCAGGCCCACGTAGAACGAGTCGTCGATATCGCAGGTCATGAGCCCCAAAGAGCGTTGATGGGGTTTGAGGTTCAGCTTCTCGGCAAGCCCCTGATCGACATTGGCGATCACGCGAGTCGCCAAAACCGTCGGCTTGACCGGCTCCAAAATGGCCATGTGGATTCCTCTTCTGCTCAGCTCTTGCGGAAAGTGGTGTGTCCATCGACCTCAAGCGAGTCCAGGATGGCGACGATGGCCGCATCGACCGGAGCGTCGCTGGTGAACTCCGTATAACGACCTGCGCTGCCATCACTGATCAGCACCAGTTCGCCCTCCCCCGCGCCGACGACATCCACGGCGACGAAGGGCTCGCCCTGCAGCTCGTCAGCAGCGCTCGCGGCACGCACGACGAGCAGCTTCCTGCCATGCAAGGAGGAACACTTGACAGTGGAGACCGCGGAGCCGACGACACGAGCGATGCGCATCGAGCTATACCCCGCCGCCATCAGCCAAAGGCTGCACGTCATCGATACAGAAAGTCATCCCGCTCTCCCTTGAGTTTCATCGATCGCTTGCACATTCAAGAGATCGCATCTAACATAACATGTGATCACAGATCACGCAAACCAATCAGCCGACGTCGTCGTCGAGCACCTGCTAGGGAAACGCTGATGACCGGGCGCTGCGGCTGGGAGAATCGGGTATGCCTGGTCGATGCAGCAGCCGAGTTTCGTGGATGGAGTACGAACCGTCGTCGTCGGACCCGCGGGATGAGTTCTTGGCGATGATGGATCAGGTGATCCCGTGATGAGTGGACTGGGTTGATCGTGCCGTTCTATCCCACGACCGGGCGTAGGGGTCGGCAACCGGTCCCGGTGGAAACGATGTTGCGGATGTACTTGCTGCAGGTGTGTCTCTTTGTCGGATGAGGGCACCGAGGACGCGATCTGACTCGTACGCGTTCCGCACGTTCCTGGGGCTCGACTTCACCGCCAGGTCCCGGACGCGACCACGTTGTTGCATTTCCGGCACTTGATCGAAGCCCACGACCTGGGACGAGTTCTGACGCCCAAACCGCTTCTTCGAGTCCAACGGGTGGATTATGCGCGGCGGGTCGGTGATCGACGCACGATATCAAAGTCCTGACGAAAACGTTGCCGGGGCGCGGGACCGCAAATGCACCAGACGGCCAAGGGAACCAGTGGTACTTCGGGATGAAGCGCACACCGGCGTCGACGCCGGAACCGGTACGTGACACCGTCGTGACGGGCGAATGCTGGCGACATCACGCAGGCGGCAACCTGATCGCCCGGACGACGAGGTCGGTACGCCGATCGTACCAGGGCGTACAAGCGACCGGATCACCGGTGACCCCGACTTGGCGAAGATCCAGTGGCGGTCGCGGCACGTCGATGTTGAAAGCGATGCCCGCGTTTGCCAGCACCTGGAGTCCAGGAAGGCGTCGGTGGGGCGAAGGTCGAGCACCCGTACCTGATCGTCAAACGTGACTTCGTTCACCAAGACCCGTACCGCGGGCTGGCCGACAGCAATCTGCTTATGTGCTGTTCAGCAGCGCGAACCTGCTGATGTGCCCGAGCGGTCCGATAACGGGGTGCCTGGGCGGTAGCCTGCCCAAAACCGGGCCGAACGGTCTGCGAAACCCGTCACCGGCCAAAACCAGGCAGTATCAGCATGTTCACGCTGACGATCGAGTGACATCGCACCCCTGCACCGACGTTGCCGTTAGATCAGCGCTTCCCTAACGGGCAGGACATCCGGGAGAGGGATCGGAGAGAGCGCGTGAGTCACATGAAGGTCGAGATCGTGGCCGCCGACGGCACAACCTGGTCGGGCAACGCCACCTATGTCAGAGTGCCGGGGCAGCGCGGGCACATCGGCATCCTGCCCGGGCATCAACCCATGCTGGTCGCACTCACCGACGGCACGGCGCGCGTCGTGCCCGACCAACACCCGGAGTTCGAGATCCCGGTCGGTCGCGGGTACGCGTTCGTCACCGCGCGCAACATCGCCGTCCTGCCGCTCGGGCATTCCGGCGGAAACGCCCTCGACTGGCTCTCCTCATTCCCCGGAGTCATCAGGCGCTGACGAACGCGAAGGACCCCGCCCAGGTGGGCGGGGTCCTCGGCAGAAGGTGGAATTAACCTGCGGTGCGGGCGGGGAGCGTCTTCGGCTTGAACGACGGACGGCTGGCTTCGTAGGCCGAGATCAGTTCCTCGTGCTGCAGGGTCATCGAGATGTCATCGAGCCCGTTCAGCAGACGATGCTTGGTGTAATCGTCGATCTGGAAGGTGATCTCGAGGTCGCCGCGGGTGATGGTCTGCGACGGCAGATCGACCGTGGTCTCGATGTTCGGATCGGCCTCGATGGCCGCCCACAGACGATCGCGATCCTCCTCCGAGATCAGCGCGACCACCAGGCCGGCCTTGCCCGAGTTGGAGCGGAAGATGTCGCCGAAGCGGGTGCCGATGATCACCTTGAAGCCGTAGTTCTGCAGCGCCCACACGGCGTGCTCACGGGAGGAGCCGGTGCCGAAATCGGGGCCGGGAATCAGGATCGTGCCGGCGGAGAAGGGCTCCTTGTTCAGCACGAACTCGGGATCGTTGCGCCACGCGGCGAACAACCCGTCCTCGAAGCCGGTGCGGGTGATCCGCTTCAGGTAGACCGCGGGGATGATCTGGTCCGTGTCGACGTTGCTGCGCTGCAGCGGGACGGCGATACCGGTGTGGTTGATGAAGGGTTCCATGAGAGTTCCTCCTCGCGATCAGAGATCGGCCGGCGCGGCCAGGTGGCCGGCGATGGCGGTGGCGGCGGCGACGGCGGGCGAGACCAGATGGGTGCGCCCACCCTTGCCCTGGCGGCCTTCGAAGTTACGGTTCGAGGTGGACGCGGAGCGCTCCCCCGGAGCCAGCTGATCCGGGTTCATGCCGAGGCACATCGAGCAGCCGGCGGCACGCCATTCGGCGCCGAAGTCGAGGAAGACCTTGTCCAGCCCCTCGGCCTCGGCTTCGATCCGCACGCGGGCCGAGCCGGGGACGACCAGCATGCGCACGGTCTCGGCCTTCTTCTTGCCCTTCAGCACCGACGCAGCGAGACGCAGGTCCTCGATCCGGCCGTTGGTGCAGGAGCCAAGGAAGACGGTGTCCACCCTGATCTCGCGCATCGGCGTGCCGGGAATCAGGTCCATGTACTCGAGCGCGCGCTTGGCCGTAGCCTGCTCGACCTCGGAATCGAAGTCTTCCGGCGCGGGCACCGCGGCGCCCAGCGGGACGCCGTGGCCGGGGTTGGTCCCCCAGGTGACGAACGGGGTCAGCTGCGTGGCATCGATGTCCACCTCCACGTCGAAGGTGGCGTCGGCGTCGCTCTTCAGCGTGCGCCAGTACTCGACGGCCGCGTCCCAATCCTCGCCCTCCGGGGCGTGCGGACGGCCCTTGAGGTAGGCGAAGGTGGTCTCGTCGGGGGCGATCATGCCCGCCTTGGCGCCCCATTCGATGGACATGTTGCAGATCGTCATGCGCCCTTCCATCGAGAGGTTCTCGATGGTGGTTCCGCGATATTCGACGATGTAGCCCTGGCCACCGCCGGTGCCGACCTTGGCGATCAGAGCCAGCACCACGTCCTTGGCGGTCACGCCGTCGGGCAATTCGCCGTTGATGTTGACGGCCATGGTCTTCGGCTTGGCCTGGGGCAGCGTCTGCGTCGCCAGGACGTGCTCCACCTCGGAGGTGCCGATGCCGTAGGCGAGTGCGCCGAACGCACCATGGGTGGAGGTGTGCGAGTCGCCGCACACGATGGTCATGCCGGGCTGCGTCACGCCCAGCTGAGGACCGATGATGTGCACGACGCCCTGGTCCTTGTCACCCAGCGAGTGGATGCGCACGCCGAAGTCCTTGGCGTTCTGGCGCAGGGTATCAACCTGCTTCTTGGACACGGGGTCAGCGATGGGCGCCAAGATGTTCAAGGTCGGGGTGTTGTGATCCTCGGTCGCCAACGTCAGGTCGGTGCGACGCACCGGGCGACCGGCCAAGCGCAGGCCCTCGAAGGCCTGCGGGCTGGTCACCTCATGGACGAGATGCAGGTCGATGTAGAGCAGATCCGGCTCCCCTTCGGCCGAGCGCACGACATGCGCGTCCCACACCTTCTCACTCAGGGTTTTGCCCATATTCCGGTTCGCCTCCCAGCAAAGTTCCTCTAGCGGATATCAAGGATACTCGCCCTCAGTTTTGTGTCCACTATTCGGACTTGTTAATCTCAGCATATGGACGAAACAAGCGGCGTTGGAGTTCTCGACAAAGCAGCGGCGGTCCTGGCGGCACTGGAGCGCAATCCACTCACGCTGGCCGGATTGGTGAATGCCACCGGACTGGCCAGACCTACGGCACACCGGCTGGCAGTGGCACTGGAGCATCATCGGTTCGTTGGGCGCGATCTGCAAGGACGCTTCGTACTGGGCCCCCGGCTGATCGAGCTGGCCGAGAGCGCAGGCGAAGATCCCCTTCTCGCGACCGCCGGCCCCATCTTGACGAGACTGCGCGACATCACGGGAGAGTCGGCTCAGCTCTTCCGCCGGCAGGGCGACGTACGGATCTGCGTGGCATCGGTGGAGCGGCCCTCAGGCCTTCGGGATACCGTGCCGGTGGGTGCGCAACTCTCGATGAAGGCCGGGTCGGGCGCACAGGTACTGCTCGCCTGGGAAGACCCCGAGCGGTTGGATAGGGCGTTGGACGGCGCCTCCTTCACCCTGGCGACGTTGGCGACCGTGCGGCGGCGTGGCTGGGCGCAGTCGGTATCGGAGCGCGAGTCGGGAGTGGCGTCGGTGTCGGCACCGGTGCTGGCGCCTTCGGGCCGGATGATCGCCGCGGTATCGGCGTCCGGGCCCATCGAGCGCCTCACCCGTAATCCGGGACGACTCCATGCGCCGGCCGTGATGGCGGCAGCAGAACGTCTCAGCGAGGTCCTGCGACGCAACGGCACCGCCGAATAGCATCCGGGAGGGGCGGCGCTACCTGCTCGCCTGGCTCGTGGCGTCCACGTTCATGGCTTGTTCAAGACGAGCGATGTGCAAGGTGAGGTATACGGTCTCGTCCTCGGAGACGCGTTGATCTAGCCGCAGCTCGAGGAGGGCAGCGGTGCGCTGGGCGAGCTGGTAGGCAACGGGATTGGCCGTCTTGAGCACCTCGCCAAGGGCCGAGGTCTCGCCGTGCAGTTGGTGCCCGGAGCGCGCTCTGGCGAAGAAGTAGCGCAGGTGCGCGGCGAATCGGGCAGCGTCGATCGAATCGGGATCGAAGGAGCTGCCGTGTGCCTCCGCGACGAGGTCGAAGATCTGGCGGATCAGCGCCGACTGCATAAAGGTCTGCTCCATGCTGGGGCTGTCCGTCACCGCGTGGAAGAGGTGCATCGCCAGGGCTGTTGCTTCCCCCTCGGGCAGGTGCACATCCACCTGCTCGTTCAGGCGAGCCAGGAGTTCCTCCGCCACCCCGAGTTCCTCCGGGTGCAGGTGGGCGACTTCGGCGCGCAACGGGTACTCCATGCGGTGGCCGGCCCGGATCCGCGCGATCGCCTGATTCACGTGGTCGGCGACGGCGACCAGCGCCAGCGGGGGAAGGCGGGCGCCCAGCGAGCGCACGGCCTCGGCGAACAACTCGGCAACCAAACCGAACAGATCCGGCGGGATGTCCGCCAGGACTTTCGCCACGGCTCCGGGGTTGTCAGCGGGCACGAAGCGCCGGCCGATGCGAGATTCGTCGACCTCGTCCCCGCGGCGCTTCTGGAAGCCCAGTCCGCGCCCTGTGAGCACCACATCGCGGCCGAGGTCGTCGACGGCGAGGACGACGTTGTTGTTGAAGACCTGCAAGATTTTCACGTCGCCTCCTTAGCTTGCGATTAAACCTTGGGGTCGAGTTCGGGGTGTTCGAGGATCAGTGCGGTGGCCATGTCTGCTGTGTGTCGCATCTGGTTGATGATGGCGCGGTACGCGTCGAACGACTTCTTCTTGTACCGCGCGAGCGTGCCCGAGCCGTCATCGTTGCGGTCGACGTAGATGAAGCCGTAACGCTTGGACAGTTCCGCCTTGCTGGCGCTCACCACGTCGATGGGGCCCCACCAGGTGTAGCCCCACAGCTCCACGCCATCGTCGACGGCCTCCCCCACCGCCGCCAGATGGCTGCGCAGGTAATCGATCCGGTAGTCGTCCTCCACCGTC
Source organism: Tessaracoccus sp. (assembly GCA_041393555.1). Taxonomy (GTDB): domain Bacteria; phylum Actinomycetota; class Actinomycetes; order Propionibacteriales; family Propionibacteriaceae; genus Arachnia. Next base: position 165,597 of record JAWKJW010000010.1, read on the forward strand.
AGCTGACCGTCGACCTCCACCAGCTGGTCCTTGGCTCCCAGCCCGTTCTCGACGATGAACAGCGGCTTGCCCCACCGCTCCCAGAAGTCGTTCAGCACCATACGAAGACCCAACGGATCAATCTGCCAGCCCCACTCCGACGCTTCGAGCGTCGGGTTCGGCACGCCGCCCAGGATATTGCCCTCGCCCTTGATCTGCTCGGCCGGATCGGCGGTGGCGCACACGCTCATGTAGTAGCTGAAGGAGACGAAGTCCACCGTGTGACGCAGGGTCTCGCGATCCTCGTCGGTGATATCCAGCTCCACCCCCTTCTCACGCAGCATGCGCAAGTAGTAGCCGGGGTAGGCGCCGCGGCAGTGCACATCGCCGAAGGCCAGGTTCTCGTGCTCGATCTTCTTCGCCTCCCACACATCCGCCGGATCCGGAGAAAGCGGGTAGACCGGCATGGACAGGATCATGCAGCCGACCTTGATGTCCGGGTTGATCTCGTGGGCGATCCTCGTGGCCGACGCGGCGGCCACCAGCTCGTGATGGATCGCCTGATACAGATCCTTCTGGGACAACTGCTCCAGCGGCGTCCAGATACCTCCCGACATCAGGGGGGCGTGCACGATCGAGTTGATCTCGTTGAACGTCAGCCAGTACTTCACCCGAGAGCCGTAGCGCTCGAACAGCGTGCGGGCGTAGCGCTCATAGAAGCCGATCAGCCGCCGGTCGGCCCAGCCGTCGTAGGCCTTGGCCAAGTGCAGCGGGGTCTCGTAGTGACTGATCGTCACCAACGGCTCGATGCCGTGCTTCTCCAACTCGTCGAGCACGCGATCGTAGAACGCCAGGCCCTCCTCGTTCGGAGCCTCCTCGTCGCCCTTCGGGAAGATCCGGCTCCACGCGATCGAGAACCGGAAGACGGTGAACCCCATCTCCGCGAACAGCGCGATGTCCTCGGCGTAGCGGTGATAGAAGTCGATGCCTTCCAGCTTCAGGTTGTCGGGGGTCGGCTCGTCCGTGGGAGCGCCGCCGATGCCACCCCGGGGCAGCACGTCCTGGATGGACGGCAGCTTGCCGCCCTCCAGGTATGCACCCTCGAGCTGATTGGCTGCCACGGCACCGCCCCAGAGGAATCCGTCGGGGAATCGGACTGTCATAGTTTCTCCTCTTCGTCAGATTGTCAGCGTATGACGCGCAGGGTCGGCTCGTTGGCCGCCACGACGTCCGCGGCCACCGCGTCAACGCTCTTCTGCGCCTTGGTGTTGGTCACCAGCATCACCGTCGTGGTGGAGTACCCGGCTGCCTCGATCGCGGACAGATCCACCTCGGCGAGCACCTGGCCCGCCTCGACATGGTCGCCCTTGGCGGCCTTCGGGGCGAAGCCCTCGCCCTTCATGTTCACCGTATCGATACCGACGTGCACCAGCACCTCCACACCCTGATCATTCTTGATCCCGTAGGCGTGGCCGGAGGCCATCGCCACGGCGATGGTGCCCGAGATCGGCGCATACACGGTGCCATCGGCGGGAACGATACCCACGCCCTTGCCCATCGCTCCGCTGGAGAACACCGGATCCGGCACCTCCTCCAGAGCGACGATGCGACCGTTCATCGGCGAGGCAACCAAGATCTCCGCACCGGGGGCGGCGGCAGCCGCGGCGGGGGTCTCGGCAACCACGTCGCCTGCCGGGGCAGACTCATTCACCGGAGCCGGCGCCTCGGGAGCCGGGACGTCGTCCTTCACACCCCAGAAGAAGGTGAGCACGAAAGCGACAACGGTACCGACGACGCAACCGATGAGGAACAACGGCACGTTGGCGGAGTCGAGGAATGCAGGGATGCCGATCAGCGACGGGAACACGAAGGTGTTCGCGCCACCGCCCGCGATGCCAGCGATCAGGCCGCCGACGACGCCACCGGCAATGCCGAAGTAGAACGGGAACTTGCGGGGCAGATTGACGCCGTAGATGGCGGGCTCGGTGATACCCGAGAGCAGGCCCGACAGCGCAGAGGGGCCGGCGAGCTGCTTGGTGGCCTTGTCTTTGGTGCGCAGCATGACGGCCAGCGTCGCGGAGGCCTGGGCAAGCACGGCGGGCAGCACCGGGCCGAGCAGCAGGGTGAACCCCGGGGTACCATCGGCGCCCGGAGTCACTTGCTGGAGAATGATGGGCACCAGGCCCCAGTGGATGCCGAACATCACGAAGACCTGCCAGAAGCCGCCCATGATGGCGCCGGCGAGCCACGGCAGCGAGCTGAACAGGAACGAGAGGCCGCTCGCCAGGCCGTTGGCCAGGACAGTGGTAGCCGGGCCGATGGTGAGCAAGATCAGGGGCACCATCACCAGCATCGAGAGCAGCGGCACCGAGAAGTTGCGGATCGCCGCGGGCAGCACCTTGGTGAGGAAACGCTCGAAGTGACCCTGCACCCAGACGCCGACGATGATCGGAACGACCGAACTGGTATAGCCCATGATGACGAGCGGGATGCCGAAGAGGGTAAGCGGTCCCTCAGCAGTGGTGAGGCCGATGATCGCTGGATAGACCAGCGCGCCGGCAATCGCCATAGCGGTGAACTGGTTGGCCTTGAAGCGCTTGGCCGACGTGACGGCCAGGAAGATCGGCAGGAAGTAGATCAGCGCATCCGAGGATGCGTTCAGCACCGTGTAGGTGGTGCTGGTGGTATCGATCCAGCCGAAGGTGGCGAACATCGCCAGAAAGGCCTTGAACAGGCCCGCGCCGGCCAGCGGCCACAGAATGGGGTGGAAGATGGAGCTGACCATCTTGATGAAGCGGTCGAGGATATTGCCCTGTGGACCTTCGTCCTCTTCCTCAGCCGCCGGGGCGCCGCCCAGGTGACGCATGATACCGGCATGCACCTTCGGCACCTCGTCGCCGATCACCACCTGATACTGACCACCCGCCTGCACCACGGTGACGACCCCAGTCAGCGCCTTGACGCCTTCGGTGTCCGCCTTCGCGTCGTCGCGCAGTTCCAAACGTAAACGCGTGGCGCAATGCTGCGCCCGCCTGATGTTCCCAGCCCCGCCGACCTTCTCCACGATGGTGTCGGCAAGCTGGTCAAAATCGACCGCCATGCAAGATCCTCCTCGACCTGTCCTGTCCCCGGGTATGAAAAAGACCCGGGGCACCACGCGCGCCCCAGGCCGGATACCGTCGGAGACGCGACCGGGCGGAGCATTGCGGGAGCCCCAGGTCTTGCCTCATTCCCGTGAGTAACAATCCTGTACGGAACCGAAAGACTCCGTGCCCATACAGTAACAGTTGATCCTAAGGCTCACACCCCTTCTCTTTCGCGTGCCTCTTCCTGTCGCGAACTCAGATACGCGAACGCGGCACGCAGGAAACCTCTGCCAGCCAGATGCAGCTCCTCAGGCCCCTGTGCCAACACGTCTCGGAAGACATCGCCAGGCTCCCCTTTTAGGCTTGCGTGCTCGACAATCGCCCGCGGAGGCTTCCCATCGCCGCTACCGACTCCGACAGGCTGAGCTTGCTTCCCATGCCGAGGGACCACCATGCCCACACCCAGAGCAGGAAGACACATCTTGGGAGGAGCGGCACGAGGCACCGTCGTGGCGACCCTCCAGCATGCTGGACACCGATCCATTCACCCAGTTCCGTCGCATCCACGAACGAAACCAAGCCCGACGTGCGGATAAACCCGCCGAACCCAACCCTTGGCACCCCGAGGAACGAAGCAGTTAACCGTTTTATCGGCACCCGAATCATCGAAGGGAAGGCTGCGTGCGGGACGAATCGGCCCCGCATGACACAGCATCAAGAACGAGAAAGACCCTGGCCAACTTTACGTTGGCCAGGGTCTTTACCCTTTTGTAGCCCCGACGGGATTCGAACCCGCGCTACCGCCTTGAGAGGGCGGCGTGCTAGGCCGCTACACAACGGGGCCCTAGCGTTGGAGAGAGGATCTCCGCAGGGGTACCTGGACTCGAACCAAGACTAACTGAACCAGAATCAGTCGGGCTGCCAATTACCCCATACCCCTAGCACTCGGTCACCCGAGCACGAGAAGAAACTCTACACTAGAAATTTCGAGCCTCGCAAATCCTGGGGCTACGGAGTCGTGGTGGCCACAGTGAGACGTCTCCCGATCCACCATGCAGCCAGCGCGAAGAGCGCGAAGCCCGCGATGTCCCACCCCGCCTTGGTCCACGTGATCTCACTGATCGCGCGCGTCGCAGCGATGGAGCCGGTGAACATGGCGTACCCGAATGCCCCCAGATTGTTGATGACATGGGCAGCGATACCCGCCTCCAGGCCTCCGACCGCCAGCACGAGGCCGCCCGCGACCAGGCCGAAGGCCAACCGATGAACGAAAAGCGCAGGATTCTGCACGCCGTGGAACAGCGCAAAGAGCACCGACGAGGCCACCAGAGCGAACCACTTGTTTCCCGCGGCCGCCCCGAAGGCCTGCATCAGGTACCCCCGGAAGAAGACCTCCTCGGCCACCGCCTGCAGCGGAGATCCGATCAGTACCGCGAGCAGGAACCACCCCCACCCCTCTTGCCCGCCGTGGAAGCTGGGTACTTCGCCTTGCGTGAAGAACCCCACCCACAGCACGGCATTCAGCACCACCGCGGCGGCGAGCAGACAGATCAGCAGATAGCGGAAGCGGGTTCCGGGCTGCACGGATGCCAACCAACGAGGCTGATAACCGTGCACGTAGCGGGTGAGCGCCAAGGAAATGGGGATCAGCATGGCGAGCGCGAGGTGGGAGACCAGCAGCCCTTCCGGATACTCGTAGGCCAGCGCAGCCGCCTGATATTCGGAGAACTCCCCACCACGGAGGAGGTGAGCGATCCGCACGCCTCCCTGCGCCACCAGTGGCACGATCACGGCGAAGGCAGCCAGCCCCAGCATGATCCCGATCACGGCCCGCAACGACGGCTGATCATCGTCACGCGTCACCAGAGGATAGGAAACTCCCGACCGGGGTTGTTTCGGGCCACCCAGGTGAAGGAGAGAGACGCTCACTCCCCCACCACGCGGTTACTCAGGGTGCCCAGCCCGTCGATGGAGATCTCGACGGTGTCGCCGTCGGCCATCGGCCCCACCCCCGCGGGTGTGCCCGTCAGGATCAGGTCGCCGGGCAGCAGCGTGGTGAAGCCACTGATGTAGCTGACGAGCTCGGCGATGCCACGCACCATCTGCGACGTGGCGCCGGACTGGCGCACCTCGTCGTTGACCCTCGTCTCGATACCGAGATGCTCGGCCTCTTCGATGCTCCAGTGCGTGTTTATCCACGGCCCGACGGGGCAGAAGGTGTCCGACCCCTTGGCCCGCGCCCACTGCCCGTCGCTGTTCTGCCAATCACGAGCGGTGACGTCGTTGGCCGTGGTGTAGCCGAAGATCACCTCGGAGGCACGCTCGACGGGCACCTCCTTGCAGATCCGCCCGATCACGACCGCGAGCTCGCCTTCGTAATGGAGGTCCTCGCAGCCTGCGGGGCGCACGATGGCCTCGCCTGGGCCGATCACCGAGGTGTTGGGCTTGAAGAACAACAGGGGCGCGTCGGGCACCTCGTTGCCGAGTTCCGCGGCATGGGCGGCATAGTTGCGCCCCACTCCCACCACCTTGCTGCGCGGGATCACGGGCGCCAGCAGCCGCACCTCGTCCAGCGGCAGCCGCTCACCGGTGTAGTTGACCTTCACCCCCGCGAGCGGGTCCGAGGTCAGCGTGGCGATCGTGTCGGGGTGTTCGCCACCGTCAACGGCCAGTTCGATGATGCCGTAAGCCGGATCCTGGCCGGCCTTCGCGAAACGTGCAATGCGCATGAAGGCCAGCCTAGTCGTGCCCGGCAGGGCGCCGCTTGCTCAGTCCTTCAGGTAGCTGAAGATGCCGTAGGCCAGGGCGTCACTGAGGGCCTCCCACGAGGCTTCGATGACGTTGGTCCCCACACCGACGGTCGTCCAGGCATAGCCGTTGTAGGCGGTGTCGATGAGCGTGCGCACGGACGCATCGGTGCCGTGGCCCTCGTCGAGGATGCGGACGCGGTAATCGGTCAACTCAAACTTCGAGACCTCGGGGAACGCGGGCAGCAGAGCGGCGCGCAGGGCCGCGTCGAGGGCGTTGACGGGGCCGTTGCCCTCGCCCACCACCATCTGACGCTCTCCCTTGGCCGTGAGCTTCACGGTGGCCTCGGTGATGTTGATCCCGGCCCGCTCTTCCGTGAACACCCGCCACGACTGCACCTCGAAGGGCAGCTCCAGCACGCCCAGCTGGTCACGCAGCAGCATCTCGAAGCTGGCGTCGGCCGACTCGTAGGAGTAGCCCTCGGCTTCCTTCGCCTTCAGCGTGTTGGTGATCTTCGCGGCGAGTTCGCGATCCGTGAGGTCGAAGCCCAGCTGCTCACCCTTGATCTGAACGGTGGCGCGGCCGGCCATGTCGGAGATCAGCATCCGCATGTCGTTGCCCACCAGCGCGGGGTCGATGTGCTGGTAGAGGTTCTCGTCAACCTTGATCGCGGAGGCGTGCAGCCCGGCCTTGTGCGCGAAGCTGGACGCCCCGACGTAGGGCTGGCGGCCCAGCAGCGGCTGGTGCGCCACCAGCGCGATGGCATGCGCGATGCGGGTCAGCTCGGTGAGCTTGCCCTCGGGCAGCACCTTCCAGCCGTACTTGACCTCGAGGTTGGGGATCACGGCCGAGAGGTCGGCGTTACCGGTGCGCTCGCCGTAGCCGTTGAAGGTGCCCTGCACATGCATCACGCCGGCCTCGACGGCGGCCATGGTGTTGGCCACGGCGCAGGCGGTGTCGTTGTGACAGTGGATGCCCAGATTGGCGCCGGTGGCGGCCGCGGCCTGCACCACCTCACCCATCCAGCTGGGCAGCATCCCGCCATTGGTATCGCAGAGCACGACCACCTCGGCGCCGGCCTCGTGGGCCGTGCGCACCACCTGGAGCGCGTAGTCGGGGTTGGCCCGGTAGCCGTCGAAGAAGTGCTCGCAATCGACGAAGACGTGCTTGCCTTCGGATCGCAGGTACTCGACGGTGTCGCGCACCATCTCGAGGTTCTCCTCGAGGGTAGTACGCAGCGCGCGGGTGACGTGCTCGTCATGGCTCTTGGCGACGAGGCAGACGTAGTCGGTACCAGCGTCGACGAGGGCGCGCGTCAGCGCATCCTCGGAGGCCTTTCCGCCGGCCTTACGCGTGGCACCGAAGGCCACCAGCTTGGCGTGCTGCAGGGGCAGTTCCTTGGCACGCTGGAAGAACTCGGTATCCGCCGGGTTGGCGCCCGGCCATCCGCCCTCGATGAAGCCGATGCCGAGTTCATCCAGGTACTCCGCGATCTTCAGTTTGTCGACCACGGAGAGGCGAATGCCCTCCTGCTGCGCACCGTCGCGCAGGCTGGTGTCGAAGACGTGAAACTCGGTTGGCTGCATTGGCAAATCTGGCACGAGGACTAGCCTGCGCGTTTCAGGCCGGTTAGGGCGCCCTAATCTCACAGCGTGGACGCCGCTGCGGACACCGTCGCACCCCATGCAATGAGGACCAGTAGGGTTTGGGCCCATGAGCGCACAGACAATCGCAGTGATCGGCGGCGACGGAATCGGTCCCGAGGTGACCGCCGAAGCCATCAAGTCCCTCAAGGCCGTGGCGGGCGAAGAGGCCTTTTCCTTCGTCGACTACGACCTGGGCGCCGAGCGCTGGCAGCGCACCGGCGAGGTGCTGCCGGATTCGGTGCTGGAAGAGCTGAAGGGCGTCGACGCGATCGTGCTCGGCGCGGTGGGCGCCGCCCCCGGCTCCAAGGCCATCCCGAGCGGTCTGCTGGAGCGCGGACTGCTGCTGAAGCTGCGTTTCGCCTTCGATCACGCCGTGAACCTGCGCCCCTCCAAGCTGTACCCCGGGGTGCCCACGCCGCTGGCACCGTCGGTGGTCGACGGCAAGGACGTGGACTTCGTCGTCGTGCGCGAGGGAACCGAGGGACTCTACTGCGGCAACGGCGGCGCGGTGCGCGTCGGCACACCGCAGGAACTGGCCACCGAGGTCTCCGTGAACACCTACTTCGGCGTAGAGCGCGTGGTGCGCGACGCCTACCAGCGCGCCCAAGCCCGCCGTGGCAAGCTCACCCTGCTGCACAAGCACAACGTGCTGGTCAACGCCGGGTCGCTGTGGAACCGCGCGTTCCAGCAGATCGGCGAAGAGTTCCCCGATATCGAGCAGCGCTACCTGCACATCGACGCCGCCATGATCGCTCTCGTGGTAGACCCCAGCCAGTTCGACGTGATCGTCACCGACAACCTGTTCGGCGACATCGTCACCGACCTGGCTGCGGCGGTCACGGGCGGCATCGGCCTGGCGGCCTCCGCCAATATCAACCCCAGCGGCGAGTACCCGTCGATGTTCGAGCCGGTGCACGGCTCCGCGCCCGACATCGCCGGCAAGGGCATCGCCGATCCCACCGCGGCCATCTCGTCGATGGCGCTGCTGCTGGATCACCTGGGCAAGCCGGAACTCGCGAAGAAGATCGACGACGCCGTCAGCGCCGATATCGCGGAGCGTGGCTCGGAGAAGTTCGGCACCGTGGAGACCGGCGACCGGATCGCCGCCCGCCTGGCCTGACAGAGATCCGAGGAACGCCCACCGCCCCACCGGCGGTGGGCGTTTTCTTCGTCGCCTGTAACGCGGGCGCGCCATGAGCGCGTATTCATGGGTGACGAAGGGTGACACACATGCGCGATACCGCCAAGTTCGAGGCCTGGGCCCTCCAGGCCACTCCGAAGCTGTTCCGGCAGGCTCGGCTGCTCGTCGGCGACTGGCACCTCGCCGAAGACCTCGCACAGGACACCATCGCGAAGATGTATGTGCACTGGGCGCGGGTCGATAGCGACCTGAGCCCGGATGGCTACGCGCTGCGCACGCTGTTCCATCTCTTCGTCTCTCGCCGCCGGCTGAGATCGTCCGGGGAGATCGCCACAGATCTCATCCCGGAGACCTTCGACGGCGCGACGATCGACGTCGAGATACGGCACGATCTGGCGAGGGCCCTCGCCACGCTCAAACCACTCGAACGCGCGGTGGTGGTCGCCCGATACCTCGACGACCGCCCGGTCGCCTCCGTGGCAGCCCTGCTCGACCGATCCGAGGGGTGGGTGCGCACCACCTCATCCCGCGCCCTGGCGCGGCTCCGCGTCAGTCCCCTGCTGGCCCCGCTGGCCGCACTCACCTAAGGACCTTTCATGCCCGACACACAACTCACCGAACTGACCGATGCCCAGACCAGCGAGATCGTTCGCCGCGGGATCGCCAAGGGACGCCGTACCAACGCCGTACGCCGCGCCGGCAGCGGCATCGCCGCACTCGCTATCGTCGGCGCCCTCGGCGTCTCCACCTTCACCCTGATCTCCCTCAACCGCCCCGACACCCCGCCGGTCATGCCCGCAAACTCTCAGGCGCCGCAGGTTCCCGAGGAGTCTCCCGCCAACGAGGAACAGCCCGCCGATGCCCCGTGCCCGGCTAAGGGACTCACGGCCGCCCTCGAGAAGCTGCTCCCCGACGCCACGGTCGCGACGGCCGGTGAGGGCGACACCACGGAGTGCGCAGCCAAGGTGACGTTCTCGATGGCCGGCGGCAGGGCCACTGGAAAGGTGCAGGTGTTCGCGCCGGGCAAGGCCGTGCTGCCAAAGGAACGAATCGGCATCGAACCGGAAGATGGCGCCGAGGAGCCCTCCGGCGGATACGCCGCAGGCTCGGGCGATAAGTTCGGGCAGCACGACTGGTTCTTCGTCCGGAAGGACGGCGCGGCCATCACCCTCCACGTCGACTCGGTCACAGGCGCGTCCCCGCTCCCCGAAGACGACATCAGAGAGGTCGGAAAGCTCCTCGAAGCCCCCGAACTCGACTCCCTGCTCGGCGAGGTCGCCGCCGGCTGATCCCCCCTGGAACCGCTACTGAGCAAACCGAGATAAAACGACCGTAACTGCCCCTTATTGGTAGAGCTGTACCAATAAGGGGCAGTTACGGTCGATTTGTCTCAGCCTCCCGAATAGAAGGGGCTGGATCGTGACGGAGCCGCCCTTTCGAGGCTCCTTCGTCGCACCTCAAGGAGCACGAACGGTCCTCACCTGTTCCAGGACGCCGGCATAGAGCGGATGGTCGGGCTCCAGGCCAGTGACCGTGCCGACGACGACCTCGGCGGCTTCCTGGGACAGGAGCTGCTGCAGCTCCACCGCCTCGGGATCTTCGGCCACGTCGAAGCGCAGCGCGGCACCCATGGCGCTCAAGAGCGCCTCCGCTGACAGCCCCCGCTCGGCGAGCTGCGCGGCCGGGCCGACGAAGCGGTCGTTGCGCGACAGCTTGCGCAGCGGCGAGCGGCCGACGCGCTCCACCGTGTCGGGCAGGTACGGGTTGGCGAAGCGGCGCATGATCTTGGCGGCATAGGCCTCCAGCTCCGCCTCCTCGAACCCGTACTTGGCCACGAGCAGAGACCGGGTCTCCCCCAGCACCGCGGCCACCTTGTCGGCGGTATCCCCGGCTGTGAGGGCATCAGAGATCTTGCTGATGCCGGCCGCATAACCGAAGTACGCCGTGGTGGCGTGCCCGGTGTTGACGGTGAACAGCTTGCGCTCGATATAGGGGGCCAGATCCGGCACCCAGGTGGCCCCGGGGATGTCGGGTCGGTTGTCCCCGAAGGGCCCCGTCTCGATCGCCCACTCGTAGTAGTTCTCCACCGTGACGTCGAGGCCGGGATCCTGCGCGGGAACGATGCGATCCACCGCCGTGTTGGCGAAGATCGCGCGCTCGTCGAGGTCGTCGCCCTCGTAACGGGAGCGGATCTCGGCCTGCAGGATGTCGGTGCCGCCGATGGCGTTCTCACAGGCCATCACCGCCACCCGGGGTGCATCCGCAGGGCGGGCGGCGATGCCGGCCGCGATGGCGGGCGCCACGAACTTCAAGATCGAGGCTCCCACCGCCGTGGTGATCACATCCGCGGATGCGAGCGCCGCGGTGAGGCCCTCCGGATCCTTCGCGGAGTTGATGGCGGCGAAGCCGCGCACCTCGTGGGTGCGCAGCTCGTCGCCCACCTCGTGGACCTGGTAGGAATCGGCGGCCTGTAATTGTTCGATCAGCTGATCGGCGACGTCGGCGAAGGTGAGCTCATAGCCCGCCTCTGCCAGCAACAAACCGACGAAGCCCCGCCCGATGTTGCCCGCACCGAAGTGAACAGCACGCACGTGTCAGACCTCCCCGAGGATGTCGATGATCTCCTGGACCGAAGAGGCTTCCTCCAGCTTCTTCACCTGCTCCATGTTGCTGAAGGTGATGGCCACCTTCTGCAGGATGTCCATGTGGGTGTTGTTCGCGCCGGCGATACCGACCACGAACTTCACCGGCTTGCCGTTCCAGTCGATGCCCTCGGGATAGCGCACGAACGACATCGCCGAACGGTGCACCGAATCCTTGGCCTCGTTGGTGCCGTGCGGGATCGCCAGGAAGTTGCCCATGTAGGTGGACACCAGCTTCTCCCGCTCGTGCATCGCATCCACGTAGGAGGCGTCGACGCCACCTGCCGCGACCAGCAGGTTGCCGGCCTCGGAGATCGCCGACGCGGGATCGGTCGCGCTGCCGGAGAGCACCACCGACGACGGGGCGAGCACCTCGTCGGCCGGAGCCGCGGGCTCCGCTACCGGCGCTGGTGCCGGGGCCGGCGCGGCGCCGGCGGGGGCAGCGGCACCGCCCGAGTGCGACTCGATCACCATCTCCACGACCTCGTCGTAGCGCGGCGAGCCCATGAAGTTGTCGACCGTGACCAGCACCGCGCTCGGCGCCAGCGCCACCGCGCGATCGGCGAGTTCCCGCTGGGTGACCAGCACGTCGATGTTGTCTTCGAGGTTGCGCACGGCCTTGTTGACGACGGTCACATTGTCGAAGCCCGCTTCCTTGACCTTCTTGCGCAGCACGCTGGCGCCCATGGCACTGGAGCCCATGCCCGCATCGCAGGCGAACACGATCGAGGTGATCGGCCCGGTGACGGTAGCGGTGGTACCGCCGGCTAGGGAGGACAACGCGTCGGACTTCTTGCCCTTGTTTGCCTGGGTCTTGGCCACCGCCGCAGACAGGTCGCCCGCGTCGCCCTTCTCCAGGTCGCGCTTGCGCGAGAGCCGCAGGATGAAGGCGGCGATCAGGAAGCTGACAGTCGCGGACAAGATCACCGACAGGATCACACCAACATATGAGCCGGTCGCCGTCTGGAACATGACCGCGAGGAAGGAGCCAGGGGCCGCAGGTCCGCGTAGGCCGGTCTTGAAGATCATGTTGGTGGCCACGCCGGTCATGCCGCCGCCGATCACAGCGAGCAGCAGCGCGGGCTTCATCAGCACGTACGGGAAGTAGATCTCGTGGATGCCGCCGAAGAAGTGAATGATCGCGGCACCAGGAGCCGACGCCCTCGCCGCCCCCAGACCGAAGAAGCTGAAGGCCAGCAGTAGGCCCAGGCCAGGGCCGGGGTTGGCCTCGAGCAGGAAGAGGATCGACTGGCCGTCGGTGCCCAACTGGTTGGTGCCCAGCGGGGTGAGCACACCATGGTTGATGGCGTTATTCAGGAAGAACACCTTGGCGGGCTCGATGAGGATGCTGGCCACCGGCAACAGGCCCGTCTCGATCAACCAGTCCACGGCACCACCGAGGATGTCCATAAGGCCATTGACTAGGCGGGCAATGACGGTGAAGCTGAAGATCATCAACAGGAACGCTGCGATGCCGGCCGAGAACATGTCGACGAGCATCTCGAAGCCCGCGCGGACCTTACCCGCCCACAGGGAATCGAGCTTCTTGATCACCCACGCGCCCAGCGGGCCCATGATCATGGCGCCGATGAACATGTGGATCTGGCCCAGCGCGTCGGGGCCCTCAAGGCCGTTGGCGATGTTGAACTGATTAATCAGGTGATCCGAGCCGGCTATGGCACCCATCGTCGCGATGGTGCCGACGACGCCACCGCGGAAGTCGTAGACCATGCGGCCGCCGGTGTTGGCGATCAGCAAGGGCAACAGGTAGTGGATGGTGGGGCCCACCATCTGGGCCAAAGACTCGTTGGGAGTCCAGCCCACATCGATAAAGAAGGCAGTCAGCAAACCCCACGCGATCAGCGCGGGGATGTTCGGCATGATCATGCCGGATAGGAAGGTTCCGAACTTCTGGATGGCGACTCTCGCGCCTCCTGGCGCGGCACTCGTTGCACTCACGCTCTGCTCCTGTTCATATATGCGACACGACGCGGATTTTCTCCGGACCGACCGGGCGTCGCTGCCAGTCAGAACCGGTTTTGCACAACGTAGCGCGTAGCCGCGCGCACTCGGGGTTGCTGAGACGAAAGCAAAAATCGAAGCGTTTCGATGAAGTGCGACGGCCGACTCGCCGACCAGAGCTCGCAACGATGTGAGAAGACGAGCCGGCTCCACACCGTGACGGGCAAAGGAGACGGAATGAGTGGATTCGAAAGGCAAGCCACGCGCACACGAAAAGCGGCCCGTGGAGTAGCCGCGTTCGCCGTGGCGGGAGCACTGCTTCTCGCCGGGTGCCTGCAAAATCCGAACAGGGTGGCAGGGACCGACGGCGGTGGCGGGGAAGTGCTCGCCAACAACGCCGAGGTGGACGGCGACAAGGTGGTGACGATCCTCGGAACCTTTGGCGGTTTCGCCGCGGAGCAGTTCAACGAGTCGATCAAGGAGTTCGAGGCGGAGACAGGGATCGACATCCAATACACCGCTGACCAGGACTTCACCAACTTGATCCGGCTGCGCGCGCAGGCAGGTCAGCAGCCGGACATCGCGATCTTCCCGCAGCCCGGAGGCCTGCTGGATCTGGCGTCCCAGGGCTACATCCAGCCGCTCGATACCTACATGGACTTCGACGAGCTCAATTCGACCCTGGTACCTGGTTTCCTCGATGCGACGCGTCTCAACGGCCGCTACTACGGCGCACCCATCCTGATGTCGGTGAAGTCAATGGTCTTCTACCCGAAAGAAGCCGGCCACGCGGCCGGGTTCGAGAACCCTCCCGCGAATCTCGACGAGATGAAGGAGCTCACCGACCGCATCCGCGAAAGCGGTACCGCCCCGTGGTGCATGGGGTGGGGCGCCGATCAGTCCACGGGATGGGTGGGTACCGACTGGATCGAGGAGTTCATGCTCCGCCTGTGGGGGCCGGATGTCTACGACCAGTGGGTGAGCAACAAGATCCCCTTCAACGACGAGCGCGTGCTCGCCGCGTTCGATGCGTTCGAGGAACTGATCAAGACCGAGGGCAACGTCTACGGCGGCGTGTCCAACGTGCTAGCCACACCATTCGGCGAAGCCATGTTCCCCGCCTTCCAGCAGGACCCACCCGGCTGCATGCTTGAGCGCCAGGGTAGCTTCGTCACCGGACTCTACCCCGATGAGATCCGCGAGAATCTCGACGACTACGTCGATCTGTTTGTCTTCCCGCCCGCAGCCGAAGGCGATTTCACCGGTCAGCCGATCCTCGGCGCGGGCGACATCGCCGCCCTGATGAACGGCGACGATCCCGACGCCATCGAAGTCATGAAGTTCATCACCTCCGACCAGTTCGGCGGCCCCTGGGCGCAAGCAGGCGGGTTCCTCTCCGCACACAAGACCTTCGACCAGAGCCTGTATCCCGACGAAGTGACCCGCACGACGGCCGCGGCTGCAGCAAGCGCCGACGTGTTCCGTTTCGACGGCTCCGACCTGATGCCCAACGCCGTGGGCGGTGGATCCTTCTGGACCGGCATGGTCGAGTGGTTGAGCGGACAGAAGACCGCGGAACAGGTCACCACCGAGATTCAGAATAGTTGGCCCCAGGACGGCGAGCCTGAGGAAGAGGAATGATGATGACGGCGACAACGGCCCCTGTGTCTGTGGCAGCCAGATCTCAGGCGCCGGCGAAGCCACTGCGGTTGCTGGTCGGGATCGGTGGCCTTCTGGTAGTCGGCTGGCTGATGGGCAACATCTTCCTCTCCCTGGCCTATTACCCCCAGTGGTATGCGGCGAATGCGGTCTTGATGGCGCTCGTCGGCATGTTCACCGGCGTCGGTGGAGCGGCGCTGCTGTTCTACTTCTTCAACGTCTTCGTCGAAGCGCTGCCTCAGCGCCTGGCCGAAGGCGTCATCCCCTACGTGTTCGTGCTGCCGGCGTTCGCGTTGATAGGCCTGATGCTGCTGTATCCCACGGTGCAGACGATCAACTACAGCTTCGCCAACGACAACAGCACGCGCTATGTCGGGTTCGACAACTACATCGCCATCTTCCAGAGCGACAGCTTCTGGATGTCGCTGACCAACAACGCCCTCTGGCTGATCGTGGTGCCCGTGATCACCGTCGTGGTGGGCTTGATCGTCGCGTTGTTCGCCGACCGGCTCTCCGCCCAGGGCGAGAAGATGGCCAAGATGTTCATCTTCATGCCGATGGCCATCTCCTTCGTCGCCGCGTCGACGATCTGGGGCACCTTGGTCTACAGCGCCAACAAGAACATCGGTCTTTTGAACGCCATCTTCGGCACCGCCCATGACTGGATCCGGATCGATGTGGGCAGGTTGAACTCTCTGCTCATGATGGTGATCCTGATCTGGATGCAGGCCGGCTTCGCCATGGTGTTGCTCTCGGGCGCCATCAAGGGCGTCCCCGACGAGACGCTGGAGGCCGCCCGGGTGGACGGCGCCACCGAGCCTCAGATCTTCTTCCAGGTGATCCTGCCGCAGATCAAGGGCACCATCATCACGGTGTTCATCACCGTGGTCATCCTGGTGCTCAAGGTGTTCGACATCGTCTACGTGCTCACCAATGGCTTGAACAAGACCAATGTGATCGCCCTGATGTTCTTCCAGGAACTGTTCACTTCGGGACGCGCCGGCCGAGCCTCGGCGATCGTGGTCATCCTTCTCATACTCGTCCTACCCATCCTGATCTATCAGGTGCGGCACTACCGCAAGGAGCAGAGCCGATGACCGCCACCGCCAATCCTCCGAAGAAACCAACCAAGATCAAGCGGGCGCCGTCGTACATGGCCGACGGTCGTCCCCGCAGTTGGACCTCGATCATCGTCATGGTCGCACTGGCCATTCTCTGGACAGTCCCCACCCTCGGCCTGCTCATCAGTTCTTTCCGCAACCGCGACGACGTCGCCAGCTCCGGCTGGTGGACGGCGGTGTTCAATCCTTTCGGGGAGAACTGGACGCTGGACAACTACGCCGGAGCACTCGACGGCTCAAACATGGCGATGGGTTTCCTCAATACCCTCGTCGTCTCGATCCCGGCCACCATCCTGCCGATCATGTTCGCCGCCTTCGCCGCCTATGCCTTCACCTTCATGGAGTTCCGCGGCAAGGAGATCCTGTTCGTCGTGATCATCGCCGTGATGGTGGTGCCGCTGCAGGTGGCCTTCCAGCCGCTGCTGAACCTGCTCGGCCCCTACGGCCTCGGCATCTCCGGGCAGTTCGTTGCGGTGTGGCTGCTGCACACGGGCTTCGGTATGCCGTTGTGCCTGTATACGCTGCGCAACTACATGTCGACGTTGCCCTACTCCGTGGTGGAGTCGGCGAAGATCGATGGCGCCAGCCACTACCAGATCTTCTGGAAGCTGATCGCTCCCATGTCCACGCCTGCCATCGCGGCTTTCGCGACGCTGCAGTTCATCTGGGTGTGGAACGATCTGCTGATCGCCAAGCTGTTCCTGCTGCCGTCGAACTCGACGGTGATCGTGCAGCTTCAGGGTCTTCTGGGCACCCAGGGCCAAGGCGCGGAACTGCTGATGTCCGGCGCGTTCATCTCGATGGCACTGCCTATCGTGATCTTCGTGCTGTTGCAGCGGTTCTTCGTTCGCGGTTTGGCCTCCGGAGCCGTGAAGGGCTGAACCACCCCATCGTTCCCGGTCGGGCCACACACGCAGCGGTAGCCCGGCCGGGAATCTCTTTGGCCGTAGGTTCATGGATGAAACCACGTCCCCCGCACCGATACCGCAGCAGGTGGTTACCGTATCTGCGGGATCTCTAACTTCTCGATTGGAAAGTGACCGTTCATGGCAACACCCCTCAGCCACGCCGATACCTCTACCCCGCTCGGGCCTGAGCCGCCCGCGTGGCTGGCAGATGCGGTGATCTACGAGATCTATCCGCAGTCGTTTTGCGATTCGGACGGCGACGGCATCGGCGATCTCTCAGGGGTGATCGGCAAGCTGGACTACCTGCGTTGGCTGGGCATCGACGTGATCTGGTTCAATCCGTGTTTCGCCTCGCCCTTCCGCGACGCCGGCTACGACATCACCGACTATTTCAGCGTCGCGCCCCGCTACGGCTCCAACGACACCTTGACGACCCTGGTGGAGGAGGCGGGCAAACGCGGAATCAGGGTGCTGCTCGACCTGGTCGCCGGTCACACCTCGATCGTGCATCCGTGGTTCAGCAGCTCCATGATGGATCCGGAAGACCATCGCTACATCTGGGCCGACCGTCCTTCGGAGATGTTCGTGCCCTCTCCGGGCAGCCGCCAGGGGTGGTACATGAAGAACTTCTTCCCCGAGCAGCCGGCCTTGAACTTCGGTTATGCCCGTCTGCATCCCGACGAGCCCTGGCGTCAGCTTCCCGGGGATGAATGGCCGACTCGCAACCGCGAGATGCTGAAGGAGGTCATCGGTTTCTGGCTCGACAAAGGCGTGGCGGGTTTCCGCGTCGATATGGCCTTCTCGCTGGTCAAGGACGATCCCGGCCTCAGCGCCACGACAGACCTGTGGCGCGAGATCTCCGACTGGATGCACACCACCTATCCGGGAAGCGTCCTACTGCCCGAATCCGACGAACACCGCACGCTGGCAGCCGGCGCCGCCGGTGGTTTCGATGCCGACTTCGCGCTGGTCATCCAGCAGGAGCACAGCGCCCTGTTCAACAACGGCGCGGCGGGGGTGTTGCCGTGGCAGCACGACGTCGAGCCTTGTTACTTCGATCCCGACGCCGAGGTCGAGGTCGGCACAGCGGCGCTGGAACGCTTCCTCCACCTCTGGCAGGAACGATGGGACCAGAGCGGCACGGATCGCCTGATCGTCCTGCCCAGCTCCGATCATGACTTCTCCCGCCTGGTCGCCGGCCCGAGAACCACACGCCAGTGCCTGGCGGTTTTCACCTTCCTGTTCACCTGGGGATCGATTCCGTCGATCTACTACGGCGACGAGATCGGGATGCGTTTCCTGCCTGAAGCGCCAGAGAAGGAGGGCAGCAAGTGGAATCCCCGCTACAACCGCGCCGGCTGCCGCACCCCCATGCAGTGGGACAACGCGCTGCCCAACGCCGGGTTTTCCTCGGCAGACGAGGAACTGCTCTATCTCCCCCAGGACAACAGCTTCGACCGCCCAACGGTGCACGAGCAGGAAGGTCGTCCCGACTCGCTGTTGAACCACGTGCGCCAACTCATTCAGCTGCGC
Organism: Tessaracoccus sp.; assembly: GCA_041393555.1. Taxonomy (GTDB): domain Bacteria; phylum Actinomycetota; class Actinomycetes; order Propionibacteriales; family Propionibacteriaceae; genus Arachnia. The sequence continues at coordinate 184,022 of JAWKJW010000010.1, forward strand.
AAGGGCGTCCCGGCGCTGGGAACCAGCGCGGAGGTTGAGGTCTTGCACGTCGGTTACCCCTTCGTCTACCGGCGCGGCGGCACGCACCTAGTGGCGATCAATCCCCGCGGTTACCGGGCCGAAGTGACGGTCGCCGGGCTGAGCGGGCGGCAGGTGCGGCTCCTCCTCGGCGACGGTGTGTCCTACGATCACGAGACCCTCATCGTGGAACCATTTGGTCACGGCATCTTTCAGCTTTCGGGCGATATCGGATAGAGAACGCCGGGAGCATGGGTGCGATGACGCACGGAAAGGAGGCCCGTCGTGGGTGAGCAGAAGCCGAAGGAGAAGCTCCTCCTGGGCATCGATATCGGCACCGGCAGTTCGAAGGGCGTGCTGACCACATCGCGCGGAGAAGTCCTGGCGCAGAGCGAGCAGCCCCACGATCTGTCACTGCCCCGTGCAGAGTGGGCGGAACACGACGCGGAAGCGGTGTGGTGGAACGACTTCGCCACCATCTGCCACGAGCTCCTCCTTCACGTGGGCGATAACGAACTGGCGGGATTGGCGGTTTCCGGCATCGGGCCATGCATCGTGCCCTGCGACGAGAACGCGCAGCCGCTGCGACCGGCGATCCTCTATGGAATCGACACCCGGTCGACCGCCGAGGTCGAGGAACTCTCCTCGCGGCTGGGCGAGCACCACATCGTCGCACGCTGCGGCAACCCGATGAACGCGCAGTCGGTGGGCGGGCGTCTGCTCTGGCTACGCCGGCACGAACCCGAGGTCTACGCCCGCACCAGGTACTGGTTCATGGCCAGCTCTTTCATCGCGCACCGCCTGACCGGCGCCTACTACCTGGATCAGATCTCGGCAGGCTTCTGCGAGCCGCTCTTCGACGTCCACGAGGGACGGTGGATCTCCGAGTGGTGTGAGGAGATCGCTCCGGGCATACCGATGCCAGAGCTGAAGTGGCCGGGCGAGATCGTGGGACGCGTGAGCGTGGAAGGGGCTCGGCTCTCCGGCCTTCCCGTGGGCCTGCCCGTCGCTGCGGGAACCATGGACAGCTTCGCCGATGCGATGAGCGCCGGTGTCCGCGAGCCCGGCGACGGCATCATGATCTACGGCTCGACGATGTCGATCGTCGTGGTGACCGACCAGCCGTCCTCCTCGCCACATCTCTGGTCCAACGCGCATCTCTTCGAGGGCACCTATCACTTCACCAGCGGCACGGCGACGTCCGGGTCGCTGACCAAATGGCTGCGCGACTTGGTGGGCGATGTCTCCTTCGCACAGCTCAGCGCGGAGGTCACCGCCATCGACCCGGGTTCCCAGGGCCTGGTCGTACTGCCCTATTTCGCTGGTGAACGCTGCCCCATCCTCGATCCCAACGCTCGCGGAACCATCTGCGGCCTCACGCTGGGTCACGGACGGGGACATGTCTACCGCGCTCTCCTCGAGGGCACCGCCTACGCGGCACGCCACATCCTCGACGCCATGGCGACCGCCGGGTCGACGCCGCGACGCGTTCTGGCGGTGGGAGGCGGCACCACCGGCGGGCTATGGCCGCAGATCATCTCTGACGTCACCGGCCTGCCCCAGGAGATCACCGAGCAGTCGGCGGGCGCCTGCTACGGCGACGCCATGCTCGCAGGCGTCGCCACCGGAACCATCGAGCGCGGCGCGGCGTGGACATCAGTGATACGACGGGTCGAGCCGAATCCCTCGGCGAAACCGGTCTACGACGACCTCTACGCGGTCTACCGGGAGCTGTATCCGCGCACGGTGGACCTGCAGCATCGGCTAGCGGGCATCCAAGCGGGGCGCTGAGCTGTCGCGCACCGTGAGCACCGGGGCCACGAGCTCCTGGATATCTTCCTTGCGGTCCGCGTCGATTTGCTCCGACAAGACATCGGTGGCTCGTCGCATCAGATCCGCGGGCGACGGCGAGATCGTCGTCATCGGCGGCATCATCAAGTCGGCGTAGAGGCTGCCCATGTTCAACGCGACGATCGTCAGGTCGTCGGGAACGACGAGGCCGAGGCCGGCGGCGCTATTGGCCAGTCCTGCCACGGCGATCTCGTTGAAGGCGAGCACGGCGGTGGGTCTCGGATTCAGTCTTGCGAGATAGTCCAGCGCATCGCGCCCGCCCCGGGGGGTCGAGGGCGCGGAGTGGACGGTCAAGGTCATCCCCTGGTCCTGCGCCGCCCGGCGCAGCTCGCGGCGCATGTGAAGGTTCGGCCCGTACCCCCGGTCGCCTTCGCGCTCCTCCAAGCAGAGGAACATCGCGCTCTCGTGTCCGAGGCCCCGCAGGTAGGAGATCGCCTGGGTTGCCTGGTCTTGGTAGTCGTTGTCGACGAACGTCAGCCCTGTCGTGTCTTCCGGTTTGCCCACCAGCACGAACGGAGTTCCCGAATCCCGCATGGCCGCGATCCTTTGGTCAACGGGCGTGATCTCCATGAGGATCACCCCATCGACCATCCGCTGGTCGACCAGGCTCCGCAATCCGGCGATGTCGTCTGAGGACTGAGTCCACAGCAGGAGGTGAAATCCCTTGTCGCGGGCCCTTTCCGCGGCCGTCGACACGTACTCGTTCTCCGTCGACGAGACACCCTGCGCGCTATAGGGGTAGTGCAACGCGATGATGCCGCGACGAGCTCCCGCGAGTCCGCGCGCGAACGCGTTGGGGGTGAAGTTGAGCTCCTTCATCGCCCGCGCCACGCGTTTTTTGGTGGGCTCCGAGATGGGGCGCCGCCCGCTGATCACATAAGACACCGTGCTCAGCGATACGCCGGCCCTGCGCGCCACGTCACCCATCGTCGCCATGGATATTTCCTCCAGGTTCGGCGAGGGGCGCGACGATGCCTCGTCGCGCCCCTCGTTCGTTGCTCATCTCACGCTGGACTCAGCGTGCTGCGGATCCTTCGACGTAATCGGTGTCGGAGGTCTCCACCCAGCTCATCAGACCGCGCAGCTCGCGGCCGGTGGCCTCGATCGGATGAGCCTCGCCCTTGGCGCGAAGCTCCTTGAACTCCGAGCACCGGCGTCCTGATCGTCGATGAAGCGCTTGGCGAAGGCGCCCGACTGGATGTCGGCCAGCACGGCCTTCATGTTCTCCTTGACGTGCGCGTCGATCACGCGGGGGCCGGAGACATAGTCGCCGTACTCAGCAGTATCGGAGATCGACCAGCGCTGCTTGGCGATGCCGCCCTCGTACATGAGGTCGACGATCAGCTTCACTCGTGCAGGCACTCGAAGTAGGCCACCTCAGGCTGGTAGCCGGCCTCGGTGAGGGTCTCGAAACCGGCCTGGATCAGCGCGGAGGCGCCGCCGCAGAGCACGGCCTGCTCGCCGAACAGGTCGGTCTCGGTCTCCTCGGTGAAGGTGGTCTTGATGCCGCCGGCGCGCAGCGCACCGATCGCCTTGGCGTAGCTGAGGGCCAGCGGCCAGGCGTTTCCGGTCTCGTCCTTCTCCACCGCGATGATCGCGGGCACGCCACGGCCGTTGGCGTATTCGCGGCGCACCAGGTGGCCGGGGCCCTTCGGGGCGACCATGCAGACGTCGACGCCCTCCGGAGCCGTGATGTAGCCGAAGCGGATGTTGAAGCCGTGCGCGAAGAACAGCGCGTCGCCGGCCACGAGGTGGGGGGCGATCTCCTCGGCGTACAGCTTCCGCTGCGCCTGATCGGGCGCGAGGATCATGATCAGATCGGCCTCTTCGACGGCCTCGGCGACGGGAAGCACCCGCAGGCCCTCGGCCTCGGCCTTGGCCGCAGACGGGCTGCCGGCACGCAGGCCGACGCGCACATCGACGCCGGAGTCGCGCAGGCTGAGCGCGTGGGCGTGGCCCTGCGAGCCGTAGCCGATGACGGCGACGTGCCGGTTCTGGATGATCGACAGGTCAGCGTCGGAGTCGTAGAACATTTCTGCCATGGTGTTATGCCTTCTTCTGATCGAGGGTGAATGTAGGTGAGATAACGAGATCGGAGATTACTTGGTCTTGGACGCCAGGGTTGCGGCACCCCGGCCAAGAGCCACCTGACCGGATTGAACGAGCTCCTGGATGCCATGGGGAGAAAGCATCTCCAACAAGGCCTCCAGCTTCTCGTCACTGCCGGTGGCTTCGATGGTGATGGACTCGTTGGAGACGTCGACGGCCTTGCCGCGGAAGAGGCTCACCACGTCGATGACCTGGCTGCGGGTGCTCACATCGGCCCTCACCTTGACCAGGATCATCTCGCGGCGCACCGAGTTGGAGCCAAGCTCCAGCACCTTGCGCACCTCGACCAGCTTGTTCAGCTGCTTGACGATCTGCTCGAGCGCCGCGTCGTCCTCGACATTGGCCACCACGGTCATGCGCGACATCTCGGCGCGTTCCGTCGGACCGACGGCCAGCGAGTCGATGTTGAAACCGCGGCGCGAGAACAGGCCGGCGATCCGGGCGAGCACGCCCGGGCGGTCGAGCACCAGGATGCTCAGTGTGTGCTTGCTCACAGGATCTCCTCATCCCAGTCGGGGGCCATATCTCGGGCGACCCGGATCTCATCGTTGCTGGTGCCGGCCGGAACCATCGGCCACACCATGGCGTCCTTGTGGACGACGAACTCCACCACCACGGGGCGGTCGTTGATCTCCAAGGCCTTGGCGATGGCCTCGTCCATCTCCTCCTCGTTGGTGGCGCGAAGGCCGACGGCCCCCATCGCCTCCGCGAGCATCGGGAAGTTCGGCCAGGTGTCGGTCATCAGGTCGGTGTTGGAGTAGCGCTCCTCGTAGAAGAGGCTCTGCCACTGGCGCACCATGCCGAGCACGTTGTTGTTGATGACGGCGATCTTGACCGGGATCCGATTGACCGCGCAGGTCACGAGCTCCTGATTGGTCATCTGGAAGCAGCCGTCGCCGTCGATCCCCCACACCGTCTTGTCGGGGTGGGCAACCTTGGCTCCCATGGCCGCGGGCACGCAGTAACCCATGGTGCCGGCGCCGCCGGAGTTGAGCCAGCTGTTCGGGCGCTCGTGCGGCAGGAAATGGGCAGCCCACATCTGATGCTGGCCGACGCCCGCGACGTAGATCGTATCCGCCGGGCTCAGCTGTCCAATCCGCTGGATGACTTCCTGGGGCGAGAGCTCGCCATCAGGGGCCTCATCCCAGCGCGGCTGGTAGCGCTCTTTCATCACGCCGAGTTGGTGACGCCAGGCCTCCGCATCGGGAACGGGCCT
>JAWKJW010000011.1:0-181448 GCA_041393555.1 Tessaracoccus sp.
GGGACCGGACAACCGGATCCGTCACATACTTTCGCGTCAGGGACCGGACAACAGGTTTGCCCACGCTCACTTTCGCATCAGAACCTGTGCTCGCCCCACTGCTCGATGGTCCAACCGTCGGAAAGTGAACCGTTCATCACGATCCAGTGCGTGTTCTGCAGGGGCAGGGCGATGCTCTGATCGATCGTCGGCACGCAGGTGAGGGCCCACACCCTCAGCGCGGCGCCGTGGCTGACCAGCGCCGCGCGCTGGTGGCCGGCGGCCTCGATCTGTGCGATCGCCCGCGTGTAGCGTGCGACGAACTGACGCGCGGTCTCCCCGCCCTCCATGCCGACGTCGAGATTCGTCGGGGACCACGACGTCAACATGTCGATGTAAGGCTTCCAGTTGGTGCTCATCTCGTCGACCCCGGCGGCGATCTCCTGGATTCCGTCGAGCACGTTGACCGTGAGCCCGCGCGCCGTGGCCAAGGGGGCTGCGGTCTGCTGGGCGTGGGTCAGGGTGGACGCGTAGAGCGCCTCGATGGGTTCGTGGGCGATGCGCTCCACCAGGCTGTTCGCCTGAGCCAGCCCGATGTTGTTGAGCGGTGCGCCCGGGTAGGCGGTGTCGAGCTCGAGGTTGACGTTGCTTTGGGTCTGTCCGTGGCGAATGAGGATGAGGCGCATATCCCTAGGCTATCGATCTTGACGGGAGTGGATCTTCTAGGCCCAAGCCATCGCAACTGAGTACGTACGTCCATACATATGCTCTGCTACTATGCTCCTATGACCGACTACTTCGCTGGTGACCCCCGAACCAATCGTGAGCGGATGCTCGCCGGTGATCTCTATATCGCCGACGATCCGGACAGCGGTCGCATCGCCCAGAAGGCGGTGGCGTTGGCCGATGCCTACCATCGGGCGGATGTGGCTGCGGACCCACAGGCTCGCGGGATCCTCGAGGAGCTGCTGGGGCATCTGGGGGCTGAGTCTTACGTGAAGCCCCCGTTGTTCGTCGACTACGGCGAGAACATCTCGATCGGGGACCGGGTGTTCGTCAACTACAACCTGACGGCGCTGGATGTCGCGAAGATCACGATCGGGGATGACTGTCAGATCGGGCCCAACGTCCAACTCCTGACACCGACGCACCCCATCGATCCGCAGCCGCGCCGCGACAAACTGGAGGCCGCGCAGCCGATCACCCTGGGGGAGAACGTGTGGCTCGGTGGTGGCGTGATCGTCTGTCCTGGCGTGACGATCGGGGATAACAGCGTCATCGGTGCGGGGGCGGTGGTGACCAAGGACATTCCGGCCAACGTGATCGCCGTGGGTAACCCGGCTCGCATCATCCGGGAGATCGGGGCTCAGGATGCCGTCGCCAGTTGCTGATAGCCCCCGCCCCAGGAGGACCCGGCGCACCGACCCGAATCGCCGGGATCGGATCATCGACGCCTGTCTGCAGGTGATCGCGCAGGTGGGCGTGGCGGGGGCGTCGCACCGCAAGATCGCCGAAGCCGCCGACGTGCCGCTGGGATCGATGACCTATCACTTCGCGGGCATGGATGAGCTGTTGCGGGAGGTGTTCACCCGCTTCGCCGATTCGGTCGCTGACCGTTTCGAGCGCCGGATGGCTGAAGTGACCGACCTCGAATCGGCGCGGTCCGCAGTTGCGGCGATCATCCTCGAGGACGTCTTCGGCGATCAACGCGACCTGGTGCTCACCCACGAGCTCTACACCCTGGCCTCGAGGGATGCGGCCTTCCGTGACATCACGGCAGGATGGATGGCCCGCAGCCGCGCTGCGCTGGAGCAACACTTCGACCCCGAGACCGCCCGCATGCTCGATGCTCTGATCGAGGGCATGACCATTCACCGCGCCCTCGACGCCGAACCCCGTGACCCTGGCGAAGTCGCGCGCGCCGTCGACCGCGTCACACGGCACACCTGAAGAAACACGGAAAGGAACCCATGTCGCGCATCATCTTTCTCGACGTCGACGGCACCCTCGTCGACTACTCCAACAAACTGCCCGCCTCCGCGGTGACGGCGATTCGCCAGGCCCGCCAGGCCGGGCACCTGGTTTATCTGACCACCGGGCGCAGTAAAGCCGAGATGTATCAGGAGCTGTGGGACATCGGCATCGACGGCATGATCGGCGGCAACGGCGCCTATGTGGAACACCGCGGCGAGGTGGTGATGCATCAGAGCCTCACCGCGCAGGAGTGCCGCGATATCGTCGACTGGCTGCATGGGCGGGGCCTGGAGTTCTACTTGGAGGCAAACTCCGGTCTCTACGGCAGCGCCAACTTCCGCACCGAAGCCCTGCCGGTCATTCGTGCCTACGTGGCGGGCAAGGGGGCGGCCAACAGCGGCACCGTCGTCGTCGACGACGTCTTCCCGGAGATGATCTACGGTGCCGAGTTGTATCGCGACGATGTCAACAAGATCAGCTTCATCCTCGGCGAATACCAGGACCACCTGCACTCGAAGATCGCCTTTCCGCAGTTGAAGGCCGGTACCTGGGGCGGTCGCGGTTCTCACGCCCTGTTCGGCGATCTGGGTGTGGCGAACATCGATAAGGCGCACGCCGTCGATGTCTTGCTCGCGCACCTCGGCGCAGACCGGGCCGACACCGTCGCCATGGGCGATGCCGCTGTTGACGTCCCAATGCTCGAGTACTGCGCCGTCGGCGTGGCCATGGGCAACTCGCCCGACGATGTCAAGGCCATCGCCGATCACGTCACTGACGATGTCGAGGCCGACGGCCTCTACAACGCCTTCGCCCACCTCGGCCTTCTGAAGTAGGTCGGGGGAGCTTGGGCCGTAACCCTTTTCAGGTCCCTGATGCGAAAGTTAGCGTGGGTTCCTGTATTCAGGTCCCTGAGGTGCGACGAAGGAGCCTCGAAGGGCGTAAACGTAAGCATTCGCAGAGACTGAGCCCAAAGGTTCCGTTTAACGCCCTTCGAGGCTCCTCGCAGAGCTCGTCACACCTCAGGGACCTGAAAAGAGTTTCCTCCGCTCACTTTCCTGCCCCACGGTGGCCGGAACCGGTCAGGAGGCTGAGGTGGTTGTCAGGTCCTCGGTGTGAAAGTGAACGTGGGTAAACCCATTGTCCGGTCCCTGAGGTGCGAGCTTGCGAGCCTCGAAGGGCGTAAACGTAAGCATTCGCAGAGACTGAGCCCAAAGGTTCCGTTTAACGCCCTTCGAGGCTCCTCGCAGAGCTCGTCACACCTCAGGGACCTGAAAAGTTTCCTCCGCTCACTTTCCTGCCCCACGGTGGCCGGAACCGGTCAGGAGGCTGAGGTGGTTGTCAGGTCCTCGGTGCGAAAGTGAACGTGGGCAAACCCATTGTCCGGTCCCTGAGGTGCGAGCCTCGAAGGGCGTAAACGTGAGCATTCATAGAGACTGAGCCAAAGGTTCCGTTTAACGCCCTTCGAGGCTCGCTGGCGCTCACACCTCAGGGACCTGACCATGGGATATCCCTCCCATACTTTCGCACCAGGGACCTGACCACGGGATCTGTCGTGCACTTTCTCGTCAGGGACCGGACCATGGGTTTGCCCGTGCTCACTTTCGCATCAGGGGCCGGACACCGGGTTTGCCCACGGTTATTTGCGTACTCTCGTCTTGCTTCTCGTCCTAGGCGACCAGCCCGGCTGGGAGCTCGTGGCGCCGAGTTGGTCCTCGTCTCCAGACTATGTACGATCGTACCCATGAGTTCTGTTGCTGCACTCCAGCCCTCTGCAACCGACCGTCGAGCTCGTGGAGCGGTCGCGGCCCTGTTCCTGACCAACGGCGCGCTATTCGCCAATATCATCCCGCGCTATCCCGAGGTCAAGGAGATGCTGGGGCTCAGCAACGCGGCCTATGGGTTGTCGATCGCCGCCTTCCCCGTCGGGGCGATCATCGCCGGTCTTGCGGCCGCAGCAATCATCCGGCGCTTCGGGTCTGCGAAGGTGGCCGTGGCCGGCACCATCCTGACCAGCGTCGGTCTGCTCGCCGCCGGTCTCGCGCCGTCGGTGCTGCTGTTCGCCGCCGCGTTGTTGTTCGGCGGCGCAGCTGACGCGAATACCGACGTCGCCCAGAACGCACATGGACTGCGGGTGCAGCGCCGCTACCGTCGCTCCATCATCAACTCTTTCCACGCCGTGTGGTCGATCGGTGCGGTGCTGGGCGGCGCCATGTCGGCCGGGGCGATCGCGCTGGGGCTTTCCCTGGGTGCGCACCTGGCCATCTCCGGCGTGCTGTTCTCCACCGTGTCGCTGATCGCCCTGCGGTTCTGCCTGCCCGGCAAGGACGAAGAGGAGGACGAGGACGCGATCGCCGATGTCGACGAGATCCGCACCACCGTGCGCATGGGGGCGACGACGCGCACCATCCTCATCCTGACGGCGCTCACCGTGATCGCCACGATGGGAACCATCGTCGAAGACGCGGGGAGCTCCTGGGCCACTCTCTACCTGACTTCGCTGGGCGCTCCCGCCGCGTTCGCCGCCACGGGCTTCATCGCCCTGGTCGGTGCGCAATTCATCGGCCGCCTGCTGGGCGATGGCTTGGTGGATCGCTTCGGTCAGCGCACCGTCGCCCGGGGTGGAGCCTTCATCACCGCCGCCGGCATGGGCATCGCCCTCGCTTTCCCCACCATCCCCGGCAGCATCCTCGGGTTCGCCGCGGCCGGGTTCGGCGTCGCCACCCTGGTGCCGGCTGCGATGCAGGAAGCCGACGAGCTTCCGGGTCTTCGCCACGGCACCGGACTGACGGTGGTGTCGTGGTTGATGCGACTCGGCTTCCTGCTCTCGCCGCCGATCGTCGGCATGATCGCTGACGCCACCAGCCTGCGCGTCGGCCTGATGTCCATCCCCCTGGCCGGCATCGTGGTGCTGCTGCTCGCCGGCGTGCTCACCAACCAGCCCGAGAGAAGCCGCGGATAGCGGACCGCTTCTCGGCGACCGTTACGGCAGGGTGAAGCCTGTGCCCCGGAGACCCACGGAGGTCAGGATGTCCTCGGTCTGACCGCCCGAATGGGTCAGGGACGCGCCGTGCACGGTGAGCTGCGTGCGGTGGTGACCCAACGCCTCGGCGACACGAGGCAGGAGATTCTCCAGGGGGAACCACCGCACATCGTCGGCCGGAGCGGCTGTGAGGCTCTGCGAAAGCGATCCCCAGCTGCTCTGCGGCCGCCTTCGTCGCGTGATGGATCCGGACGTGATCAGGATGGCCGTAGCCCCCGTCATCGGCATAGCTGACGACGAGTTCAGCCCTATCCGCGACGAGGAAGGCCTTGACGTCGGCCACCACCTCGTCGAAGTCTGCCGCGCAGAGCGACCGGGGTCGGAATCGTCCGCGGGGCCGGCCAGGCCCTCGCGGATCCAGATCATCCCGGAATCGCGGTAGCGACGGGGTTCGGCATGAGCCCGGGCGGGCGGGGAACCCAGGTACGCGTGTCGTTCCACGCCGAGCACATTCAGTGCCCCTGCCAACTCGGCCTCGCGCCGGTGCTCCAGTTCCACGGTCCCGGCCAAGGCGGAGAGTGGTCCCGGGACCACCTCGCCCCTCTCACCACGGGTGGCGGTGAGCACGGAGACGCGGATTCCGGCATCCGCGAGGTGGGCGATCAGCGCGCCAGAGGCCAGCGTCTCGTCATCGGGATGGGCGTGCACGAAGCAGATCCGGCGGGTCAGGCGAGCGGCGATGGCGCGGCGGTAGGTCTTCGTGAGCTGTTCGGCCACCTTGGCCCAAGTCATATCCTCCGCGCGCTGGCGGCCGCGCTCCGCCATGCCGGCGCGGCGTTCATCGCCGGCCAGAAGAGCGGTGAGTTCCCGGCCCCAGTCGGCCGCATCGCGGCTGGGGATGAGAAGGCCGGTGTGGGTGTTGCAGATGGCCTCGGTCAATCCGCCGGCTGCCGCGGCGAGCACGGGAACCCCCGAGGCGGAGGCCTCCAAGGCGATCAGGCCGAAGGTTTCAGAGTGCGACGGCACCAGCATGATGCTGGCGTGACGGATCACCTTGGCTAGTTCGGGTCGATCCAGGCCGGGCAGGAAGTGCACGGTGCCGGCGAGCCCCAGCTCGTCGACGAGGCGGTGCAACTCGTCTTCGTAGCCCGCGAAATCCGGCGACGTCTGACCGACGATCACCAGATCGGGCTTGAGATTCTCCGGCACCTCGGCGATGGCGCGGATGGCGAGGTCGGGCGCCTTCAGGGGCTGCAATCGTGCCGCGAACAACACATATCCGGGCCGGATCTCCGGGGTCGGTACCCAGCCCTGCTCGTCGGCGCGGGCCGGACGGAACAACTCGACGTCCACGCCGGGGCGCACGATCGACACCTTCTCCGGATCGGCGTTGCAGCGGCCGATGGCCACGGCCGCCTCGTATTTCGACACAGCGATCACGAGGTCGGACTGCTCGGCGCAGGCCACCTCGCCGGGAACCCGAGCCGGGGACTCCGGCGGTTCGCCGTCGTGCAGCGGAGAGTTGGGGTGGGCCGCGACCGAGTGGTAGGTCATGACGTGGGGGATGCCGGCCTCGCGTGCCAGCGGGAGCGCCGCCACGCCAGACATCCAGTGATGGGAATGCACCACGTCGAAGCCCCGCAGCGTGCCCAGATTCGTGCGGAACTCGTCGATGTACTGATCGATCTCACTCTTGGGGAGCACGGCCGGTGGCCCCGCGTCGATCCGGTTGAGGACGAGGAGGTCGTCGAAGATCTCGGTGTCCACCTGATCGGGGTGGGAGCGGCGAGTGAAGAACTCGACCCGGTGCCCGGCCTCGGCCAGCGCTCGAGCGAGGGCGCGGATCATCACGTTCATGCCGCCCGCATCGGCGGTCCCGGCCCGGTCGAGGGGAGAGGTATGGAGGCAGACGAAAGCGATGCGCAGACTCATGCACCGAACCTACCCGTCTGGCGTCAGCTCCGCGTCTTTTGCTCTCCGCTGAGCGTGGATCTCGCTCCTGGCTGAGAGATCCCGCCAGGAGGTGATATCTGCTGGCGGAACCTCTCAGTCGAGGTAGTGGCCCAATTTTCCTGCGTCTGCTCCTGAAAATCGGCCAGTGGCCGTGGGCGGGGCCCGGAGAGGGGGTCAGCGCAGGGGTGGGAAGTCGTCGAGGCTGAAGACCGACTCCACCGGCACGTCGAAGTAGCGGGCGATGCGCAGCGCCAAGTGCAGCGACGGGGCGTATTCCCCGCGCTCCAGATACCCCATCGTCTGATAGTGGATGCCCAGAGCATCAGCTAGCTCACGACGAGAGATCCCGCGATCGGCCCTGAGCACCGCCAGCCGATTGCGAACCTGCTCGTCGGGTTTGGAACTCACGCGTACCCCTGGGCGGCCAGGCGGTCACGGGCAGCCATGAGTGCGCCCACCGTCTCCCGGCGGATGCCGCGCCGCAGCACTCGAGGCGCCACGGCGTAGGCGAGCACCGCCCAGGCAGTCATCACCCCTAGTCCCAGGAGAGGATGGAAGACGCCCAACAGCTCCGCGGTGCCGGCCTCTGCCGGCAGTAGTGCCCAGCGCGCGATGTGCGCACTCCAGTAGAACGGAGTGGCGCCAATCAGCCACTGCAGAGGCTCGGGATAGTAGACGATGGGGAACACGGTGCCGCTGGCTGCGTAGAGCGCGAAGAAGACCAGCATCGCGATCATCAGTCCCGAGGTGCTGCGCGTGATGGTGCCCGCCATCACACCCAGCGGGAGGAAGACGAAGTAGGACGCGAGCAACACGGCCACGAGGGCGAGGATCTGCAGGGCGGATCCGGGAACCAGGGCAGGGAACGCGACGAAGGTGCCGACGGCCATCACTCCCGCGGTGAACAGCATATAGAGCCCGGTGGAGAGGGTCTTCCCGAAGACCCAAGAGCGGATGCCGTTGGGCACCATCCGGAGACGCAGCAGCGTTCCTTCGGTGCGTTCCGTGTACATCTCGCTCATCACGCCGAATGCCGCCATGCCGCCGGAGACGCCGAGCATGCCGGCCAGCGCGAAGGCTGCTCCGGGGATGGTGGCGGTGTCGTAGTCCACGTGGCGTAGGACAAACCAGACCACGACGACGGAGATGATCGGCCCGGTCACCGAGGCGAGAAACGACGGCGTGAGGAAGTTGATCCGCAACTCCGTCTTCGCCTGTAGCCAGCCGGCGCTGAGCCAGGGTGCGCTGCTCATCGTGTGACCTCCTCTTCGATCAGGGTGGTGCGGGATTCGGGGTCGGGGTCCACGAGGGCGAGGTAGGCGTCCTCCAGGCTGGTGCGACGAACCTCCAGGCCGGTGATGTCGTCGCGGAGAAGGTCCCGGACGAAGCTTTCGGGGGCGGTGGTGACATGGACGTGGTGCTGCCCGTCGGTGTTCCAGGTGATCTCGACGTTGCTTTCCACCTGCCGTCGCAGTTCGTTGGGGGAGCCTTGGGCAACGATGGTGCCACGGTTCAGGATCAGGATGCGATCGGCGAGGCGATCAGCCTCCGTGAGGTCGTGGGTGGTGAGCAGGAGCGCGGTGCCGGTGTCGATCTGATCGGCCACGATGTCGTGCACGGCGCGCTTGGCCACCGGGTCCAAGCCGGTGGTGGGTTCGTCGAGCACCAGCAGATCGGGGCGCGCGATGAGTGCGGCGGCAAGGTCGAGGCGGCGCCGAAGCCCGCCTGACAAGGTCACCAACGTCTTGTGCGCGTGCTCGCGCAGGTCGAAGGCCTCCAGCATCTCGTCGACGCTGCGCAGCCGGGGACCCGCGGGGTAGTGAGCGTGGATCCAACGCAAGAATTCTTGGACGCGCCACTTGGGCCTATCGCGGCCCTGCTGCACCACCATGCCCACTCGGGAGCGCCAGGTGTCGTCGCGTCGGCTGGTGGGGTCGTTGCCGAGGACCGTGACATCGCCGCCGTCGCGCTCGATGAAGCCCATCAAGATCTCCACAGTGGTGGTCTTGCCCGCGCCGTTGGGGCCGAGGAGCGCTACGGCCCGGCCGGCGTCGAGGTTGAGATCGATCCCATTGAGAACCGTCGTGTCGCCGTAGATCTTGCGGATCCCGGTTGCGCTGATCGCTGTCAAGGGTCCTCCTCGTGAGGTAGTGTCAACCAGACTGTATGTAGCATAACTGCTATATATCGTTGCATCAAGACTCTCGTTGCTCTCTTGTGGGTCTGGCCCTTGCCCCTCCTTCGCCGCGGCCATCTCCCCGTCGCCTCACCCCCTGCCGGGAATACCGAAAAATCGGCCACTGGCCGATTTTCGGGAGTAGACACCGGAAAATCGGCCAGTGGCCGATTTTCCTGGATTGCGGGGCGGGGGTGTGGGGCGATCGCCCGGGTGTGAGTGGGGTTAGGATGCGGGTGTGTTTGTGAAGGTGTGCGGACTGGACACGGTGGACACCGCGCGGGTGGCGGTGGAGGCCGGGGTCGACGCGGTGGGCGTGGTGATGAACCAAACCAGTCCCCGTCGGTTGTCCGAGGAGGCCGCGAGGGAGATCGTGGCGGCAACCCACGCTGTGGCGGGCGACCGCGTCGAGACCGTGCTCGTGGTCAACGACATGGCTGCGGCGGACGCCGCGCGCGTGGGCGGGCGGATCGGGGTCGACGTGATCCAGTTGCATGGCCGGTACAGCCCCCAAGATTTTCGAGTTGTCCTGGACCTGTTCGAGGGAAGGATCTGGCGCGCCACCTCGTTGTCCGCGGATCCGGATCTCGCTGTTGGTGCGTATGGCGAGTCACGGCTGCTTCTGGACGCGCCTTTGCCCGGCTCGGGTGAGCAGTGGGATGTATCGGCCCTCGATGGGCGGCGACCCGAGGGGGAGTGGCTGCTGGCCGGCGGGCTGAACCCAGACAATGTTGCCGGTGCCATCGCGGCGGCACAACCCTGGGGGGTCGACGTCTCGAGCGGCGTGGAGTCGTCGCCGGGGGTGAAGGACCACGCGAAGATCCGCGCCTTCGTCACAGCTGCCAAGACGGCCCACGCATAGTCCTCGTCGCCCGGTTTGCGGTGAGTGCTCTCGTGTTGCTATGTTTATCGCCGGGTCGGAAACGTACCCGACGCGCGAGTGGCGGAATGGCAGACGCGCTGGCTTCAGGTGCCAGTGCCCTTCGGGGCGTGGAGGTTCAACTCCTCTCTCGCGCACAAATGACGAAGAACCCCGGCTGAGGCCGGGGTTCTTTGCGTCGAGGTGGTGTTGCAGAGTTGCCATAACCTTTAATCGATGCACGGTACAGAAGCTGAACTCGCCGGTGCTAGCGCGTTGTCGACGGGAGTGGACAGACGTCGGATAGTTCGCCGGTGAGGGCGAGCGGGCCGACGGGTTGGGGGAGGGCAGCACCCGCCTCGACATCGGCGCCGGTCAGCGGATCGGGGAGGCTCGCCAGCACGTCCTTGGGGAAGACCCGGGAACGGGTGAGGAATCTCATCCCGGTGGGCGCCTCCAGCGAGAAGCCGCCCCCACGCCCGGGGACGGCATCGATCACGAGCTGGGTGTGCTGCCAGGACTCGAACTGACTGCCGGAGATCCAGATCGGCACTGCGGAGGCGGCATCGTCGGGAACGGGATCGTCCTCGCCGATCCAGAGGCGCCCCAGCAGCACGTCGCGGTCCCCGACGAGGAACTCGCCCTCCGGGTAGCACATGGGCGACGAGCCGTCGCAGCAGCCGCCCGATTGGTGCATCATCAATGGCCCGTGGTCGTCGCGCAGACGACGGAGCAGCTCCGCTGCCTGCGCGGTGACCAAGGCCCGGCTCGACCATTCACCGGGCATCGCCATCACCTCAGTGTCGTCGTTTCGGGATCAGAAGAACCCGAGGGCCTGGTCGGAATAGGACACCAGCAGGTTCTTGGTCTGCTGGTAGTGATCGAGCATCATCAGGTGGGTCTCGCGACCGATGCCCGACTGCTTGTAGCCGCCGAAGGCGGCGTGCGCGGGGTAGGCGTGATATTGATTGATCCACACCCGCCCGGCCTGGATGGCTTTGCCGGCCTTGAAGGTGATGTTGCGGTTGCGCGACCACACGCCGGAACCCAGCCCGTACAGGCTGTCGTTGGCCACCTCGATGGCCTCGTCGAAGCCGTTGAACTTGGCCACCGAGACCACGGGCCCGAAGATCTCCTCCTGGAAGACCCGCATCTTGTTGTGGCCCTCGAACACGGTGGGCTTCACGTAGTAGCCCTCCGCCAGGTCGCCGTCGAGGATGTTGCGCTCGCCGCCGAGCAGCAGCTTCGCGCCCTCGTCCTTGCCGATGGCGAAGTAGGACAGAATCTTCTCCAGCTGATCGTTCGACGCCTGCGCGCCGAGCTGGGTATCGGTGTCCAACGGGTTGCCCTGGCGGATCTTCGACGCTCGTTCCACCGCTTTGCCGAGGAAATCGTCGTAGATCGGCCCCTCGATCAGTGCCCTCGACGGGCAGGTGCACACTTCACCCTGGTTGAAGGCGAACAAGACGAATCCCTCCAGCGCCTTGTCGAGGAAGGCATCGTCGGTGTCCATCACATCCTTGAAGAAGATGTTGGGCGACTTGCCGCCGAGCTCCAACGTGACCGGGATCAGGTTCTGCGAGGCGTACTGCATGATCAGGCGGCCGGTGGTGGTCTCGCCGGTGAACGCGATCTTTGCGATGCGGGGGCTGGACGCCAGCGGCTTACCGGCCTCGAAACCGAAACCGTTGACGACGTTGAGCACGCCGGGCGGCAGCAGGTCGCCGATGATCTTGACGAACTCCAGGATCGAGACCGGGGTCTGCTCCGCCGGCTTCAACACGACGGCGTTGCCGGCGGCCAGCGCCGGTGCGATCTTCCACGTCGCCATCAGCAGCGGAAAGTTCCAGGGGATGATCTGCCCGACGACGCCCAGCGGCTCGTGGAAGTGGTAGGCCACCGTGGTCTCATCGATCTCGGAGAGCGTGCCCTCCTGGGAGCGGATCGCGCCGGAGTAGTAGCGGAAGTGGTCGGCGGCCAGCGGCAGATCGGCGTTCAGGGGCTCGCGGATCGCCTTGCCGTTGTCCCAGGTCTCGATCACCGCGAGCTTCTCGAGGTTCTCCTCGATTCGATCGGCGATCTTGTTGAGGATGTTGGCCCGCTCTGCCGGTGTGGTCTTGCCCCAGGCCGGCGCGGCGGCGTGCGCGGCGTCCAGGGCGGCGTCGATGTCCTCTGCCGTGCCGCGAGCCACCTCGGTGTAGACCTTGCCGGTGACAGGCGACACGTTCTCGAAGTACTGCCCCTTCACCGGGGGCCGCCATTCGTTGTTGATCCAGTGCTCGTAGCGGCTCTGTAGTTCGACGATGGCACCCTCGGTGCCCGGTGCTGCATAGATCGTCATGGGTAACGTCCTTGTCGCTCGATCGATGGGCGGAATATTCCACTCTAAGATCCGCCTGGGGTCACCCAGCCGGACGAGCTTGGGACGTTTCGCGTGCCCCTATCCCTCGGTGCGACGCACCAGTGCCGCGATGGCGATGGGGGCGTAGGGTGAGGTGCAGTTGGGCGGAGTGGGGTAGTCCTTGAGCACCCCCAGGCGCTCCCCGATGCCGATCGCGCGCTCGCGCAGGGCGGGGTCGTGGACGCCGATCTGGGTGAGCGTCCAGTTCATCGCCCACTGCAGCCGTTCTGGCGCTTCCTGCATCTCCGACTCGATCACGTCGAGCAGCCCCGCCTTGTCCAGCCCCTCCGGCTTCTTGGCGACACGCTCGGAGGTCAGCGCCCAACCAGCGCTGGCCACCACGGGATCCTCGTCGTCGATCCAGAGCTGCCGCAGTGCCTCGGCATGGGGTCCCTTGGAGACGACGTAGCCCACCAGCCAGTCGTGCACCTTCGGGAACCGGGCGTCGCGCAGCATGGTGTCCAGTTCATCTTGGGTGAACTCCCGCGGACGGCTGATCAGGATCGCCACCAGGCGGGCGGACGAATCGCCCGTCGCCCACAACTCGCGTGCCAAGGGCTGGTTCTTCTTCAGGTCCTTGGCCACGGCACGCAACTTGGTGAGGTTGACGCCGTGGTCGTCGCCGTGGCGTTCGTTGACGGCGCGGATCTTCGGGTCGTCGAGTGCGGCAAGCTCCGTGAGGACAGCGTCGACGGTGGACTCGGGCATCGTGGTCTCCAGTCAGTGAGTGGGAGGTTCAGTCTAGGGACCCGCCAGGCGCACTCGGGCTGAACGTACATCTCCGCCTACGCGGAGGTCCCTCATAAGGAGTGAGACCTCGACGTAGACGGAGATATATGCGCGGATACGGGGCAAAAGCCGTTACCTCAGCTTCCTGGCCGGTTCCGGTCACCGTGGGGCAGGAAGTGAGTGGAGGGAGTCCTTTGTCAGGTCCCTGAAGCGAAAGTGAGTGGCGTCTCCCATTGTCAGGTCCCTGAGGTGCCCTTCGAGGTGGTCCCTGAGGAGCGAGGAACGAGCGTCTCGAAGGGCTCGTTCCTCGCACCTCAGGGACCGGACAACGGGATCCCGCCACACACTTTCGCATGAGGGACCTGATAACGGGTTTGCCCACGCTTACTTTCGCATCAGAATGTGCGCCTGCTGTTACGAGCCGGTGGCGTCCTGCACCTCGCCGATCAACTCCTCGACGATGTCCTCCAGGAACAGCACACCCGTGACCTTGTCGCCGTCCACGACGCGGGCCACATGGGCCTGGTTTGCGCGGATGTCGGCGAGCGCGTCTTCCAGTTCCTCATCCCTTTGCACCGTGGGAAGAGGACGGACTCGGTCTGCCGGGATGGCGCTGTCGATCGCTTCGGGTGAGGTGAGGTCAAGGACATCCTTGAGGTGGACGTACTTGCTGGGAACCCCATCCGGTGCGGTGAGCACGTATCGCGAGTAACCGCGGTCGGAGACGATGCGCTGCACGTCGCGAGGTGTGGCGTGGGGAGGCAGCAGCACCAGCTCGCCGAGGGGCACCTCGACGTCGGCCACCGTCTTCTCCGTGAACTCGAAGGCCGCGGACAGGGTGCCTGTGGTGTCCTCGAGGGTGCCCTCGCTGGTGGATTGCTCGACGATGGCGGCCACCTGGTCGATCGTGTAGGCGCTGTTGGCTTCGTCCTTCGGCTCCACCTTGCACATGCGTAGGAAGCCGTTGGCGATCCAGTTGAGGAAGCGGATGAGCGGATTCACCAGCCGCGAGACCAGCACCAACGGGGGAGCGAGAATCAGCGCGGCGCGGTCGGGCACGGAGAAGGCGATGTTCTTCGGCACCATCTCGCCGAAGACGACGTGCAGGAACGTCACCAGCACCAAGGCGATGACGAAGGCCGTGCCCGTGACCATCGACGGCGTGAGGCCCGTGCCCGCCAACGGATACTCCAGCAGGTGATGGATGGCAGGCTCGGAGACGTTGAGGATCACCAGCGAGCACACCGTGATGCCCAGCTGGCTCGTCGCCAGCATGAGCGTGGCGTGCTCCATCGCCCAGAGCGTCGTCTGCGCGGACTTCTGGCCGGCGGCGGCGCGGGGCTCGATCTGGGAACGGCGCGCCGAGATCACCGCGAACTCGGCACCCACGAAGAAGGCATTGAACACCAACAGGACGAACAGCCAGATCAGGCCGGGAAGGTACTCGTTCATTTCGAGGCCTCCTTCTCAGAATGGTCGTGTTCGAACCGGTCGAGGATGCGTTCCCTGGCGCCCGCGAAGGCAGGGTCCGTGGTGATGTCGTCGGGGATGTAGCGGAGCCTGTCGATACGCGACCGGGTGAGCCGTTCGACGCGCAGCTTGCCGTTTTCGGTCCGCACCTCCTCGCCGATGATCGGGATGCGCTCGAGCTGTTCCAGAACGTAGCCGGCGATGGTCTCGTATTCGTCGCCTTCGGGAATCCTGATGCCGGTGCGCACGAGCACCTCGTCGGGGCGCAGGGCTCCGCTCAACATGATCGATTCGCGGAGCACGACGATGTCGCGAAGGCGTTTGTCGTGCTCGTCGTGCACCTCACCCAGGAGTTCTTCGACGAGATCCTCCAGCGTGACGATGCCCGCCGTTCCGCCATGCTCGTCGACGACGACGGCGATCTGATAGCCGCGGCCGCGCAGTACGCCGAGCAGCGAGCCGACGCCCGCGCTCTCCGGCACCTTGAGCGGGGTCGTCATGAGCTGCGTGACGGGGACGGTGAAGCGCTGCTCGAAGTCGATGCCGTACGCCGACTTCACGTGCACCACGCCGACGATATCGTCGATGCCCGTTCCCTCGACGGGAAAGCGAGAATGGCCGGTGTTGACGCACGCGGCGATCACGTCAGCCGCGGTGGCCGTGATGGGGAGCGTGGCGGCACGCACGCGCGGGGTCATCACCTCGTCGGCCGTGTGGGTGGTGAAGGTGAGGGTGCGGTGCAGCATCACGGCCTCGTCGCGATCGAGAGAACCCTCCAAGGCCGAGCGCCGGATGAGGAAGCCGAGTTCCTCGGCACTACGCGCCCCCGACAACTCTTCCTTGGGCTCGATTCCGCACGCCCGGATCACCGCGTTGGCCGTGCCATTGCACAGCATCACCAAGGGTTTGAAGATGAAGGTGAAGGCGATTTGGAAGGGCACCACGAGTTTCGCGGTGGCCAAGGGAACGGCGAGCGCGAAGTTCTTCGGCACCAGTTCGCCGAAGATCATTGAGAACAGGGTGGCGATGATGATGGCCAAAATGGTGGTCAGCGTCGAGATCATCACCTCTGGCACGCCGACGTTCAGCAGGGGTCCGCTGAGGAGTGCACTGATCGCCGGCTCGAAGGTGTAGCCGGCCAGCAGCGTCGTCAAAGTGATGCCGAGCTGAGCGGAGGAGAGGTGCGTCGAGGTGACCTTCAACGCGCTGATCGTCGGGCCGAGGCGCGGTTCCCCCTTGCTCTGGCGCTGTTCGAGATCTTTGCGGTCCAGATTAACAAGAGCGAACTCGGAAGCCACGAACAAACCAGTGCCGATCGTCAGCACGATGCCCGCGAGTATGCCCCAGAACTCGGAACTCATCGCCCACCCCGCTTTGCCGTCGAAATACCAAACGGCGCCCGCGAGGCGGGCCTCGGACTATGCCCGGAAGAGTCATCCATGCGGGACAGCATAATGTGCGCGTGGCTCTCGTCTCACATCGAGGCCTCTCGCCCCGTCTCCCGGCTGGTTTCCGCGACCGTGGGATGGGGAAAGTTGTTTAGCAGGGCCGTTTGGTAGCGGGTGTGCGCGGGTCTGGTAGTGCGGGCGCGGGGATCGGGTAGCAGGTCCGCGCGCCCGCGCGATGTCATGTCGTGTCGTGGGTGTGGGTGTGGGTGTGGCGACGCATGTTGGGGCCGTCGAGTTGGACGAGCTCGGCGGTGGAGACGATGCGGTTCAGGATCGATTCGGCGATAACGGCGTCGTGCAGGGAGCGGTACCAGTCCTCGGGGTCGAATTGGCTGGTCACCACTGTCGAGCCTCGATGCTCGCGGGCGGCGAGGATGTTCAGCAGCTCGGCCGCGATCTCCCCGGTGATCGGGGTGGTGAGAAAGTCGTCGAGAACGAGCACGTCGCAGCTGTGCAGGGCGTTCAGGAACGTCAGGCGGGCGGCGTCTTCGCGCTGATAGACGGCGAGCTGGTTCGCAAGGTCGTCGAGGCGGAAGTATCTGGCGGTGTAGTCACGCCTGCAGGCGGCGTTGACCAGTGCTTGGGCGAGGTAGGACTTCCCGACGCTGGACTTGCCGAGGATGACCAGGTTGTGGGTCTGGTCGATCCACCGGCACGCGCCGAGGCGGGCGATGAGGTCCCGGCTGAGGTTACGGCCTGCCAGGTAGTGGATGTCCTCGATGCAGGCGGCTGGGTTCGGGGTGCCGGAGGCCTTCAACAGCTTGAGCACCCGCCGCTCGGTGCGCGCGGCGGTCTCGTGATCGAGGGCGTGGCGGATCTTGGCGGAGAAGGTCCACTGGTCGTAGGCGGGATCGTTGGCGATGTCGATCACGGCTTCCCCGAACGCAGTCATCCGCAGCCGGGTGAACAGGGGCATGTCATCGACGCTCAGGTGCGCATCGGAGGTCATCGGGTTCCTCCGGTGAGGTCCTGGCCGCTGGTGCCCTGGCGGGCCGTGTCCTGACCGGCCGTGGCGTCATCATCTTCAAGCGGGGTGGCGGGGCGGGTGAGCGCATCCAGGCTGAACGCGTCGGCGCCGGCCAGGTGTGCTCTGCTGGTGTCCCGCCCGCCAGGACGAGCGGTCTCACCGGTGTACGCGATGGCGCCGCGGCTGCTACCGGTGCTGTCAGCGCGGGTTCCGGTGTCGCTGCTGGTGGTAGGACGCCCGTGATGTTCAGCGCGTAGCGCTGCCAGGTGGTGCTTGACCGCGGTGTAGCTGACCTGCCGGTGCGGGTCGGCGACCAGGCGCTGGCAGGCCTGTTCGAGGAGGTGGCGGTTGCCGCGTTTGCCGAGGTCGAGGATGTTCATGCAGGAGCGGAACCCTTGGGCCTCGATCGCCCGTGAATCCAGCAGCCTGCTCAGCGCGGCCACACAGCCCGGGCCGACCTTGGCGGCTTGACGCAGGAAGTAGCCGCGGGTCCACAACCCGTCCATTCCCTCGTGATGGGCCGGGGCGTGCGCGGCGTCGGTGACGAAGCTGTTGCGTCGCTGACCCTGGCGGTGAGTGGCGATCACCTCGCCACCGGCGAGCACGTCCAGCCGTGAGCCGATGATCCGCACGTCCACGCTGACGCCGGCGAACCGATACGGAACGGAGTACTTGATGGACTCGACCTGAATGTGCCAGTCCCGGTTGACCTTGGCCCTGCGCCATGTCACCGGCTGCCACCGCTGAGCCGGCAGGCTGAGCAGCTCGCCCGCCTCGGCCTCATCGAACCAGTCACGACGAGAGCGTGCCTCTCCTCGGAACGGGGTGCGCTCGTTGATCGCCTCGACCCGCTCGGCCACCGCGGCGTTGATGTCATCCAGGTCAGCGAACATGTGATCGGCGAGGAAGTGGATGACCCAGTTGGTCACGACCTTGACCCCAGCCTCGACGTGGCCCTTGTCCCTTGGTGCCCGAGAGCGGGTCGGCACCGCGGCCGTGGAGTAGTACTCCAAGAAGTCGGCGTACTCCCGGTTGACCTCACGAGCCCGTTCGGTCTTGCTGATCTGGTTCGAGGCGGTCGAGGCGTTATCGGGCACGATGACCTGAGCCACTCCGCCGAAGTGCTCGAACGCGCGCCGGTGACCATCGAGCCACGCTGGTGAGCGCTCATCGAGGTAGCCGTGAGCGAACACCATCCCCGAGTACGGCAACGTGGCCACGAACACCGACACCGGCCTGGCCTTCCGCGTGAGCGGATCGATCAGCGCCATCCTCGTGCCGGCCCAGTCGACCTGCATCGTGTGTCCCGGCACATGGCTGATCGGCATCGTCAGATCGTTGACGCGCACATGCGCGGCGACGATCTGACAGAACCGCTCATACCCGTAGTGACGCACCCCAGCCGGTGCCTCGGACTCCAGATACCGGGCCCACAACACCTTCAACGGCGGCTTCTTACGCCCGAGCCGCGCCTTGACGACCCGCTCGACATCGACCGGCACGAACGCCTCGGCCGTGCTCTTCCTGCCATCGGCGAACAACCGATCCAGGTCCTCAACGCTCAGCGCCTCAACCTGCTCCCTGGTACTCAACACCTCCTCCTCGAGCACCCGAGCAGCCTTGGCGATCGTGCGATGCGAACACCCAGCCATCGACTCGATCTGACGATACGGATAGCCCTGCACCAGCAGGACCATGACATGACGGTAGTCAGCCATTGAAGTGGGCTCCCTTCCAGAGCACCCGCAGCCAACCCTTGACCACGGGACGAACCCACGACGCAACCACACACCCGAGCGGCGCTACCAGATCCCCGCGCCCCCGCTACCACTTCGTTACACAGCCGCTACCGAAAGCGACGACTTAACAGAAAGTGAGGCGAGGTTGCGCAACCACTGGTCCCTGATGCGAAGGCGTGTGGCGGATCCCATGGTCCGGTCCCTGATGCGGAAGTTCGTGAGGATCCCTCTCTCCGATCCCTAATACGAAGGTGTGTGACGGACCCCATGGCCAGGTCCCTGAGGTGCCCTTCGAGGCTCGCAAGCTCGTGGTCCCTAATGCGAAAGTGTGTGGCGGTATCCCTTGGTCCGGTCCCTGAGGTGCGAGGAACGAGCCTCGAAGGGCGTTAAACGCAAGCATGGGCAGAGACTGAGCCCAAAGGTTACGTTTTACGCCCTTCGAGGCTCCTCGCAGAGCTCGTCACACCTCAGGGACCGGTGATTGGGTCTTGATGTCTCGCTTTCCTGCCCCATGGTGGCAGCGAAGCAGCCCGGAAGCTGAGGTGCGAGGAACGAGCCTCGAAGGGCGTAAAACGCAAGAAGGGGCACAGTCTCTGCCAAAGGTTCAGTTAACGCCCTTCGAGGCTCCTCGCAGAGCTCGTCGCACCTCAGGGACCGGTGATTGGGTCTTGATGTCTCGCTTTCCTGCCCCATGGTGGCAGCGAAGCAGCCCGGAAGCTGAGGTGCGAGGAGTGAGTGTCTCGGAGGGTGGTCCCTGATGCGAAAGTGTGTGGCGGTATCCCTTGGTCCGGTCCCTGAGGTGCGAGGAACGAGCCTCGAAGAGCCTAAACGTGAGTATTCGCAGGGACTGAGCCCAAAGGTCCCGGTTTACGCCCTTCGAGGCTCCTCGCAGAGCTCGTCACACCTCAGGGACCTGAAAACAGGTTTGTCCATGCTTAACTTTCGTATCAGGGACCTGACTATGGGATCCTCACACACTCGTACCGTAGGGACCGCCCTTCTCGGGGTTAGAAATCGAGGCCGATGTCCAGGACGCGGGCGCTATGGGTGAGCCAGCCGACGCTGAGCAGATCGACGCCGGCCTCGGCGATCGGCACGGCGGTCTCGGGCGTGATCCGGCCGGAGGCCTCGGTGATCATCCGTCCGTCCACCAACTCCACCGCTCGCCGGAGCTCGTCAGGATCCATGTTGTCGAGCAGCACGACGTCGGCGCCCACCTCGAGCAACTCGGCCAGCATCTCCAGTGTGTCCACCTCGACCTCGATTTTGACCAGGTGCCCGACGCCGGTGCGGGCCGCCTCGACGGCCTGCCGCACGCCGCCTGCGACGGCGATGTGGTTGTCCTTGATCAGCACCGCATCGTCGAGGCCGAAGCGGTGATTCGATCCGCCGCCGCAGGTCACGGCGTACTTCTGCAGCGCACGGAGGCCGGGGATGGTCTTGCGGGTGTCGGTGACCTTGGCCGCGGTGTGCGCGATGGCGTCGGCGATCGACGCGGTGCCGGTGGCCACGCCCGAGAGGTGGCCCAGGAAGTTGAGCGCCACGCGCTCGCCGGTCAGGAGCGCACGTGCAGGGCCGGTGATGGCGGCGATGGCGTCGCCGGGCGCGACGCGGGAGCCGTCCGGCAGGTGCACGTCGAGACGCACCGACGGGTCGAGCAGCTCCCAAGCCAGCTGGGCCACCGGCAGGCCCGCCACGACCCCCGGCTCGCGCGAGACGAGCCGCACGGTGGCGGTCGCATCGGCGGGCACGATGGCGTCGGTGGTGAGGTCGCCGGCGTGGCTCAGATCCTCCCTGAGGGCAGCGGCGACGATGGGTTCGATCGTGGGGCGGGGGAGCGTGCTCATGCGGCGCGTCCTTCCAGGAGTGCGGGGGAGACGATGGTGTGTTGCGGGGTGATGGTGCCGGGGAAGTCGGTGCGGGTATGAGCGCCGCGTGACTCCGCGCGGAGCAGCGCGGTGTGGGCCAGCAGGTAGCCGACCAGGCCGGCGTCGTCGTCGAGGTAGGGGGTCAATGCGTCGAGCGTGCGACGCAGACCCTCGGCATCGCGGAGCACACCGGTACCAGCGGTGACGATGCGCCGGATCTCGTCGAGATGAGCCTGGATCCGCCGATAGCCGCCGTAGTGAGCGGCCTCAGACGGGTGGGCTGGGAAGTCGTTTTCGCGAGGGCATACCGGGGCGTCTGTTGAGTGGGAACGACGAAGCCAGGGTGCCTGGATGCGGTCGCGTAGTAGGTGGGGATCGGTGGATCCAGGTTTACGATCGGCGGGGCGCCAGAGGGTGTTGGTGTGAGGCTGAGTCTCGCCACTCGTGTGCTCTTGGGGCTCGTCGGCCTCAAGGTCTGTGAGCCGTGCGCCATCGTGCACGGGGCTGGTCCGGCTCCGATCGTCGGGGCGAGCGTGCGCTGCTTTCTGCCAGTGCCGGTCGCCGAGCGAGGCGGCGGCGATGCCGAGCGAGGCGGGACGGAGGCGCCGCGCGATTCCGCGTCCGCAGACCACCGCCTCAAGAAGGGAGTTGGAGGCCAGTCGGTTGGCGCCGTGCAGGCCGGTCGATGCCACCTCGCCCGCGGCGAACAGCCCGGGCACGGTTGACTCCCCGTCGGCATCCACCAGGACGCCGCCCATGTGATAGTGCGCGGCGGGCGTGACGGGAAGCAGGTCTATGGCCGGATCGAGCCCAGCGGCGATCGCGGTGGCGTGGATCGATGGGAACACCTGCGCGAAGCGCTCGCCGAGCGCCGAGCGGGCGTCGAGGAACACTCTGTGTCCGGCCTGGAGCTGGGCCCACTCGGCGCGGGAGACCACATCGCGGGCGGACAGCGGATCCTCCAGCACGCGCTCGCCCCGCTCGTTGACCAGGATCGCGCCCTCGCCGCGCACCGCCTCGCTGACCAGCGGCAGCGGGTCGAGCGCGACGTCCAGCGCGGTGGGGTGGAACTGCACCATCTCGAGGTCGCGCAGCGCGGCGCCTGCGCGGTAGGCGAGCGCCAGGCCCTGCCCGCGCGAGGTGAGCGGGTTGGTGGTGTGGGTGAACAGGCCGCCGACGCCGCCGGTGGCCAGCACGACGGCGGTGGCGCGGAGCCGCACCGGGCCGTCGGGGGTGTCTAGGTCGACGCCGACGGCCCGGCCGCCCTCCACGACGATCTGCCGGGCGATGCTCTGCTCCCACACGGACACCGATGGCAGCCGTCGCGCCGCCTCGATGACGGTGCGCAGCAGTTCGGCGCCTGTCCCGTCGCCTTGGGCGTGCACGATCCGGCGGCGGGAGTGCGCTCCTTCCAAGCCCAGCTTCAGTGAGCCGTCGTCGTGGCGATCCCAGCGCGCGCCGAGCTGCGTCAGCCACTCGACGGTCTCCGGCGCGGCTGCGGTGATGCACCGAACGACGGTCTCGTCGCACAGGCCGGCGCCGGCGGCGAGGGTGTCGGCGGCGTGCAGGTCGGGGGAGTCGTCGGGGCCGATGGCCGCCGCCATGCCGCCCTGCGCCCACCCCGTCGAGGTGCCGACGCCGAGCCGGCCCGCAGCGACGACGAGGCACGGCGTGGGGGCCAGTTCGATAGCGCAGCTCAGCCCCGCGAGCCCCGCGCCGACGATCACGGGACCGTCGATGAAGACCTCGGTACGTGTGGCGTTCATGATTCTCACGCTCCTAAGAGGTTCTGTGGCCCGAGGTGCCGTGGTGCGGAGGTGTGGAATGGCTGTGGTGAGGCGAAGACGAAGCTCGTCCTGTGTGGGTGCGAGAACGAGGCGGACGCCCCCGGTGGGTGTCGCCCGTCTGCCGATCTCTGCGGCTGTGGTGGCCGGCGGGTGGTCCCTGAGGTGCGTACTTCGAGGCTCGTTCCTCGCACCTCAGCAACCGGAACGAGCCTCGAAGGGTGGGTCGTCGAGGGGACGCTCTGCGGGGTGAGGGGCGACAGCCGGGTCTTGGGTGCGCGTCGCAACGGATGGTTCATTGCTCAGTGCACTTCGAGCATGCGGTCGACGGCGCGGCGGGCGCGAGTGGCGACGGCGGGGTCGATCGTGACCTCGTGGGTCATCGTCTCCAACGCGTGCCGGATCGCGCCCAGCGTGTTGCGCTTCATGTGCGGGCAGAGATTGCACGGGCGCACGAACTCGACGTCGGGGTATTCCTGGGCCACGTTGTCGCTCATCGAGCACTCCGTGATCAACGCGACACGTTCTGGCCGGCGCTCCGCGACGAAGGAGATCATCTGCGCGGTGGAGCCGGCGTAGTCGGCCTCGTCGACGATCTCCGGTGGGCACTCGGGGTGCGCCAGGACGGTGACGCCGTCGGGGTAGTCGGCCCGGATCTGCTGGATGTCGCGCGGGGTGAAGCGTTCGTGCACCTCGCAGGCACCGGGGTGGGTGATGACGCGCACGCCGGTCTGGCGGGCGACGTTCGCGGCCAGGAACTGATCGGGGATCATGATCACTTCGGGCACGCCCAGGCTCTCGATGATCTGGACGGCATTGCCGGAGGTGCAGCAGACGTCGCTCTCGGCCTTCACGGCGGCGGAAGTGTTGACGTAGGTGACCACCGGTGCGCCGGGGTGTTGGCGACGCAGCTCCCGCACGTCCTCGGGAGTGATCGATTCGGCCAGCGAGCAGCCCGAACGCAGATCTGGGATCAACACCGTCTTCGACGGGTTGAGCAGCTTGGCGGTCTCGGCCATGAAGTGCACGCCGGCCAGCACGATCACGTCGGCCTCGACGGTGGTGGCCTCGCGGGCCAGGGCCAGGGAGTCACCGACGATGTCGGAGACGCCGTGGAAGATCTCGGGGCGCATGTAGTTGTGCGCCAGGATCACGGCGTTGCGCTCGTATTTCAGGCGCAGGATCGCGTCCACGTCGTCGGCCATGGTGGCCCACTCGATGGAGGGAATGACGTGGTTGACGCGCTGGAACAGGTCGTCGGCGGTGATCAGGGTGGTGGTCATTGAGGTCTCCTCTTATGCTGATCTAGAGCATAAGATTATGCTAAATCTGAGTATAAGAGGATGCAAATCGATGTCTGTCGAGTTCTTGGTTGGAGCCGAGTAGGAGCCTGAGGAAAAGTCACCAGGCTGGTCCGTAAGACGAAAGTGAGCGGCGGGGTCCCATGTTCAGGTCCCTGAGGTGTGACGAGCTCTGCGAGGAGCCCTTCGAGACGGGCGCTGGGCGCCCTCCTCAGGAACCACCTCGAAGGGCGTTTGGCTGGAACCTTTGGCGGAGTCTGTGCGAATGCTTGCGTTTTACGCCCTTCGAGGCTCGCTGGCGCTCGCACCTCAGGGACCTGACAAAAGGTTTACCCACGCTCACTTTCGCCTCAGGGACCACCCTTCGAGGCTCGTTCCTCGCACCTCAGGGACCACCCTTCGAGGCTCGTTCCTCGCACCTCAGGGACCACCCTTCGAGGCTCGTTCCTCGCACCTCAGGGACCACCCTTCGAGGCTCGTTCCTCGCACCTCAGGGACCACCCTTCGAGATGCTCGTTCCTCGCACCTCAGGGACCACCCTTCGAGATGCTCGTTCCTCGCACCTCAGGGACCACCCTTCGAGACGCTCGTTCCTCGCTCTTCAGCTTCCGTGCTGCTGCGCCGCCACCGTGGGACAGGAAAGTGAGACATCAGGACCCAATCACCGGTCCCTGAGGTGTGACGAGCTCTGCGAGGAGCCTCGAAGGGCGTTAACGGAACCTTTGGCAGAGACTGTGCCCCTTCTTGCGTTTTACGCCCTTCGAGGCTCGCTGGCGCTCGCACCTCAGGGACCTGACAACGGGATCCCTCGCACACTTTCGTATCAGGGACCACCCTTCGAGATGCTCGTTCCTCGCTCTTCAGCTTCCGTGCTGCTTCGCCGCCACCGTGAGGTGGGAAAGTAGCGATACTTTCGCATCAGGGACCGGACAATAGGCTTGCCCACGTTCACTTTGGCATCAGGGATCTGACGACAGCGGTGCTTCGCATCACGGGCCCGCCCAAGAGGGATCCTTCTATCTGTTCCAGGGAGAGACCAGGAGTCAGCGGGAGCGGGGGGTGGGGAGCTTGGTGCCGGCGGCCCGGCGCTCCTGGAGGATCTCCTGGCGGAACCGGTAGAGCCTGGCCGGTCGGCCTCGCGTCGCGGTGCGGCCACCCGTCTCCTCCACCAACTGCTGTTGTTCCACCAGCCGGCGGAAGTTCTGGGTGTGGATGTCCTGGCCGCCCAGCGCTTCGACGCAGGCTTGAAGCTGGCTCAGCGTGAACTCCTCGGGCATCAGCTCGAAAACGACTGGCCGGTATTGGATCGTGGTGCGCAGCCGGGTGATGCCGGTGGCGAGAACTCGTCGATGGTCGCCATCCATCCGTTCGCCGGGAACCCCCGGGGTTTGCTGCCACCATTCGATCCGGCTTCCGGCCGGGGCGGCGGCCCGTCTCCGGTCGTCGGGCGACTCCGGCACGAGGCCCGCTTCCCACAGCACTTCGTAGCGGTGCAGGGCAAGATCGGGCTGCCAGGGTCGGCCGTCGAGCCCGAAATCGACGGCGCACCGTTCCACGCGTGCAGACTGGTCGGCCTCGGCCCAGGGCCGCAGCAGGGGCGCCACGACATCTGTCAGCAGGGTGTTCCCGTCGCGACGGTCTTCCCAGGGGAACAGCGAATACCAGCTGCGCCAGCGTCCGCCCTTGGTGGTCAGGCCGCGCACCAGCCCGAGATAGGACACGGAGATGGTGCGGGTGCCGCTGACGTCGCGGTCGCGATCGGCGAAGGTGTAGAGCTGCTCCAGGTAGCCGACGGTGAGTCCGGTCTGCTCCTCCACCCATGCTCGGACCGCCGTCTGGAGGGAGCGGTGCCCGGGCAGGAGGGGGCCGGCGGGGAGGCGAGGACCGTGCGGCAGGGTCAGCACGCAAGGTTCGCCGTCCACCATGGCCACGATCACCGCCAAGACTTCGGCGTTGATCGGCTCGCTGCTCATCGGGAGTCTCCTGCATATCGGTGTTCTGCTGAGAATAGCGAGTCACGCAGGGGCCGGTCTCGTGCGGTGATCGTTGCCCGCTGAAGGACGGCGAGATGCGCCGGATCCGGAGCCGACCGGCTCCCATGACGTCGCCCGGGTGACGCTGTCTATGGTGGGATCTCTTACACTCGTGCCGTGGCCGACGACGCACCTGCCGACATCGCGGAGGAGACGGATGCCCCGAGGCATGCCGCGCCCTCCCGGTTGCAGCGTGCCGCGAAATGGTATTCGCACGTCTCCGACATCCTCACCCCGCAGCGGATCGGTCTGCTGCTGGGGGCCGCGCTGCTTGCCGTCGTCGGCATCTTCGGAGGGTGGGATGCCGCGGGCGAGGCGGTGGAGGAGCTCCCCGTCGCCCGCGTCGGTGATGTGGTGACGGCAGATCCGTTCGAGTTCACGGTGAGTCGTGCGCGTTTCTTCGACGAACTCGCGCCGCCCTTCTACCGCGAGGAGGGCTACCGCTATCTGGTGGTGTCGGTTGACGTCACGAACACGGCGCCCGAGTACGTGGATAGTTTCGTCCTCGCGGGGTCTGCGACGCTGGATGCGGACGGGCTGCGCACGATCGATCTTGCCACCGGTCCCAAGGTGCTCGAACCCCGGGTGGTGCGGACGGCGGACAGCCTGAGCGAGCGTACCTTCCAACCCGGTCTGACGAACAACGTGGTACTCGCCTGGCAACAGGACATCGGCGAGGCGATTCCCGATGAGGTCACCGTCACCTTCTCGCAGCACACCTGGCGTCGTTCCACGATGGACGAGTCTCTGGGATGGCGTGACCCCGTGCCCGCCGCCCGGGTCACCCTGCCCCTCGAGCCTCTCCCCGACGAGTGAGGGGAAAGAGATGAGATTCACCCGCGAAGGACTGCTGACCGCCGTGCTGGTGGTTGCCGCCTTGTTCGTCGGTTCGTTCGTGACGGACCGGCTGCCCAAGCCGGACAGCGTGCTGGGGGAGACCCCCTTCCTGCACGAGGCCATCATCGGCGAGCAGGTGGCGTTGCGCACCGCCGATGTCACGGTGACGGAGGTTCGCAGCGCCAAGCAAGTCGTGTTGCACGGACAGGTCTCCGAGTCTGCCGGTGTCTGGCTCGTGGCGGATATCGTCTGGGAGCCCCGCCACGAGCCCAGCCTGCTCGGCGGCACCTTGCCCGTCGTCGTCTCGACGGATGGGCGCACCTTCGGCGGCACCCAGGCAGTCATCAACAATTGCGGTCCCACTCAGCCTGGGCTGCCCGTGACCTGTCAGCTGCCGTTCGAGATGCCCGTCGATGCGCTGGAGGGGGCGCGCCTGCGCATTCCCGCCGCAACGACGGTGCGGGGCAGCGATGATGTCGCCGACATCGACCTGGCGATCGACGCCGAGATGGCGCAGCAACTCGCGGCCACGGACGAACAGCTCGCCCTGGCGACCACGACGGCGGTGGGCCGATGAGCACGCCAACGACCACCTGGTGGCGGCGAAACCGCCTTTGGCTAGCCCTTCTCGTGCCTTTGCTTCTCGCTGCCCTCGCGGCGTCGTCGTTCCGGTTGGTGACGCTGCACCTGCCGTGGGAATGGTCCCGGCCCATCGTTGCGTCCGGATCGTCAGGCACGTTGACGCAGGAGTATCGGGACCTCGACGGTGAGCAGCGCTCCCGGGAGGTGCGCGTCGACGTGGTGGAACTCGAAGAGGTGGAGAGCTATAACGGGGCGAAGGCGATGGTCGGTGGCACGCTGTGGAATGTGGTGCTGGAGCTCGAGGCCGATCCCGATCAGTTCCTCTTCGGCTGCGAGGTGGAACTCACGGACAAGGACGGTACGCGCTACGACTTCCGCAGCAGCCTCGAGCCCGTCGAGGAAGACGGGTTCTTCCTGCCTCCGATGCTGATCCACTGCGTGCCGGAGCACGCCCCTGGCCCGACGATCGAGCCACTCACCGGGGAGGTGGTGGCTTCTCCGACGCAGAGGCCGCGCTTGTGGCGTCAAGAGGTTCAGATCGTGATGCCGGACGGGGTGGAACCGGCGGGCGTGCGCATCGGCTGGCATAAGCCGGTCTACCTGGTTCTCGATACTCCATAGAGGCCTCGCGGATTCCGGCGACGGCGGCTCGGTACTCTGCCGACATGGAACAAGGCCGACGCATCCGGGTGCTCATCGTCGATGACGAACAACAGATGCGCGATGCCTACCGCGGGATCCTGGGGCGTCATCCGGAAGTGGAGCTGGTGGGTGAGGTGGCGGACGGCGCCGGAGCGGTGGATGCCTACGCCAGGTTGTCGCCCGACGTGGTCTTGATGGACCTCCAGATGCCGCAGGTCTCCGGAATCGACGCGACGCGTCAGATCGTCGACCGGTGGCCGGATGCCGTCGTCGTCGCGATGACCACCTTCGGCGGCCGGGAATACGTGGTGGCTGCGCTGCGCGCCGGCGCCTCCGGTTACCTGCTCAAGGATGCGGGTGGCGATCGGCTGGTGGTGGCGCTGCGTCAAGCGCTGGCAGGCGAGATGCCGTTGTCGGCGTCGGTGCGTCGCGAACTCGTCTCCACGGTGGTGGCGGAGCGGACGGCGCCCGCGGAGAACAGCCTCACCCCGCGCGAGCACGAACTGGTGCAGTGGCTCGGGCATGGGCTCACCAACGCGCAGATCGCGACCCGCATGCACCTGTCGGAGGGGTCCGTGAAGCAGTACGTCGCGCGCGTCGGCGTCAAGCTGGGGGTCATCTCCCGCACCCAGATCCTGATCCGTGCGATCCAGCTGGGCATCGTCGATCCTACGAGCCTGCCGCCGATTCGAGGGTGACCTCCTCCGGGGTGCGGGAATCGGCGACGGGGAGCTCCGCCTCCACCACCCACATGCCGCCGTTGGCAGCGGCGATGAGTACCCCGCCCGTGAGCCGGACGCGCTCCTCCAATCCGATGAGCCCCGCCCCCGTGGAGTCCGCGGAACGGACTGGCCGGGTGGGCAGGGGGCTGGCCACCCGGATGCGAATGCGGTCGCCGTCTTGGGTCAGGTCCAGGACGCTGTGCGCCTGGGCGGGGGAGTAGCGCAGGATGTTGGGAGTGGTCTCCCGGACGATGCGCACCAGCGTTCGACGGGTCGTCGGGTCGGCGTCATCCACGGCCGGGCCGACGCTCACCTGCAGGGATCGCCCGGAGTCGGCGAGCGTGGCCGCGGCGGCGTCGATGGCGGCCCGCACGGTGACCAGTGGGGGCACGGGGGACGTGGTCTCCGCGGCCGGTTCCCTCTCAGGCGAGGTGAGCACGTGCTGCAGCAGGGCGAGGTCGGCCTGGGCGGAATGGAGGATCGTGTCTATGCGACCGATCGCCGTGCGCAGCTCGTCGACATCGTGCACGGTGCGCTGAGCCTCCGCCTGCAGACCGATCAGGGTGAGCTGATGGGCGACGATGTCGTGCAGTTCGCCGGCCAGCTCGCGGTGCACCTCGTCGCGGGCGCGACGATGCCGGGAGGCGGCGCGGCCTAGCAGGAGCCGCTGCGTCGCGCGCATGCCGACGAAGTGCTGAGTGGCCAGTCCGATCATGGCACCGGCGCTCGTGAAGAGCATCGCTCCGGTGACATCGATCACGGCGAGCCGGCCCTTGGCCGCCCATTCCAGCGCCAGGAGGCCCGCGAAGAGGGGCCAGACCCAGAGGGTGCGATGGGAAACCAAGACCGCGGTGAGGCCGATGAAGGCGATATCGGGCTGGTCGAGGGCGATGGTGTAGTCCAGCCAGAGGTACGGCGTGGCGGTGGCGGCCGCCAGCACGAGGGCTCCCGCGAGCGGCCGCCAACAGGTGACCGCGAACCCCGCGAAGGTGAGGGCCCATGACGCCGCCTGAACCCAGCTGCCGGCATCGGTGGTGCCCACGGATGTCGCTCCCTCCCACACCATCTGCAGCGCGACGGCGCTGAAGATGAGCGCGGCCACGGTGCTGACGATGGTGCCCGTCCAGCGGAAGACCCGCACCATGTCGTGGCGTTCGATTGTCTCGTCAGGCAGAGCCGATGCCCCGTCCGCGCGGGGTCTCGGTTGAAGGGGGAGGACTGCCCGGAGCCGGCCGTCGTCGTGTCTGTCCAGCGTGGCGCCGGTGGCCTGGAGGCGGTCTTCGATCGTGGTCAGCGCTGCCGATTCGGCGAAGTGCGCACCGGGCGCCCTCAACTCGACGATCACCCGATCGACGTCGGAGGCCAGCACAACGGCGCAGGCGGCGCCCGGGGACGCCTGGTCGACGGCGACGCGCGCGCCCTCCCGCAGGAGATCCGCGACCATGTATCGGACGAAGCCGCTCGGTTCGCGGGCCACCCCGGAGGTATCGAGATCGACGGCGTGGCCGTGGCCGCTGAGCACGTCGTCGACCTCCTCCGCCACCCCGACCAGGCCTGGGGCTGGGGCCTCGGAGACCGTGGCTGCCCCGGGTCTGCGCACGGTGAAGACCAGACCGCGGAGCTGACCCAAAGCCTCGCGCGCTCCCCGCGAGAGCCGGTCGAGTGTTGTGGTGAGCGCCGACGGCTCGTTGAGCGCGAGGGCGCTGGCTGCGTGCCGGCGCTGATCCGCGAGTCCGGTGGAGAGCAGCACCGAGAGCTCGGTTCCCAGAGCGCGTCGCTCGGCGGCGCGGACCTCTTTCGCACGGCGTTCCAGCTCGCTGATGCGCGACCCGGCCTTGCGATGACGGTGGCGCAGCATGCGGATGAGGAGGCCGATGGCCGTGGCGCCCACCAGAGGGACGTAGCCGAGAAGGATCTCGCTAGGCGTGCGTGCCCGCCCGGTGAGGAGCATGACGATCACCGGCTGAGCCGTGTAGAGCAGCAGTGTCGTCGCCATGACGCGGGTGCTCCCCAGAGCGCAGGCCATCAAGGGGATGGTGATGACGAGCAAGGCATTCTGCCCCCAAGGGCCGATCACGAGGACCGAGGCGAGGGGGATGATGCTCACGAGGGCTCCGAGGCCGGGCCGGAAGGTGGCGAGCAGGGCCGCTATCGCGACGAGGATCCAGACGATCGCCAGCGCCCACGGCCCCTGTGGGGGATATGGCGGCTCTCGTACCACCTGCACCAGATCGACGATCAACAACGCCGCGAGGATCCCGCGCACGATGCGCACCGGCGTCGACGAGGCCGCGGCGTCCTTGCGCTGCGCCTCGCTGCGCCGTGCGTCCCTGCGTTGCATCTTCTTTTCCTCGCTCATGGAGCGTGCCCATGCGTCGGTTCACTATAAGAGGTCCCGATCTCGGCCTCAGTGGCAGCCCAGCCGGAGGTCTGGCCGAAAGTGAACTACCCGTCGTGCGGTGGACGTCGTTGGATGGTTTGTAACCACCAACGGAGGGAAAAGGCATCATGGCGGTCGAGGGTGAAACGCATGGGCAGGCACCAACCAGGACGGCGATCCGGGCGCGGGAGGTCCGGAAGTCGTATCGGGTCGGTGACGGCGATCTCGAGATCCTGCACGGCGTGAGCCTGACGGTGTCCACGGGCGAGATGGTGGCCGTGATGGGGCCGTCGGGCTCCGGCAAGTCGACGCTGATGTACTGCCTCGCCGGGCTGGAGGCGCCGAGCAGTGGGGAGGTGGCCATCGCGGAACAGCCGCTGGCCGGTATGTCGCGCACGGCACTGGCGAAGATGCGCCGCTCCCGGGTGGGCTTCGTCTTCCAGTCCTACAACCTGATTCCGACGCTGACCGCCGCCGAGAACGTGGCCCTGCCCTACACGCTCGCCCGGCGTAAGCCGCCCGCGGGTCTCGTCGAGGAGACGCTGGCCAAGGTGGGCCTCGCGGAACGGATGAACGCACAGCCCCCGTCGATGTCCGGCGGTGAGCAGCAGCGCGTCGCCCTGGCCCGCGTGCTGGCACAGCAGCCCGAGGTGATCTTCGCCGACGAGCCGACCGGCGCGCTGGACACCCGCACCGGCGAACGGGTGCTCGACGAGCTGGCGCGCATCGCGCACACCCCAGGCCACTGCGTGCTCGTCGTCACCCACGACCCGTCCGTCGCGGCGGCCTGCGACCGCGTCGTCTTCCTGCGCGACGGTGGTGTGGTGAGGGAACTGATGTCCGCGTCCGCCGAACTGGTGGCCGCCACCCTCACTGGCCTCAGCACCATCGAGCGGGTCTGAGCCATGCTGCGTGTGCAACGCGCCGAGCTGCGCGACTCCTGGACCGCCTGGATGGGCGTCTGCCTGGCCTTCATCGTCCTCAACGCCAGCCTGACGATCACGATGATCACCTACTGGACAGGTCATGTCGCCATCCGCGACGGCCACCTGGATTTCATGCAGTCCGCGTACTACACGATCACCCAGGCCCTCGTCGCCGTCGGCATCCTGTTCGTCGCCCTGCCCGTGATCCACTCGGCCACAGGGCTGGTGGTGGAGTCGCGTCGGGGATCGCTGGCCCGGCTGGCGTTGGCGGGGGCGACCCCCGGGCAGGTGAGTGCCACGATCACGGGGCAGTTGGCCGTCGTCTCGCTGGCCTGCGGGCTGATCGGGGCGGTGATCGGCGCGCTGAGCATCGACGGATGGTTCGCGTTCACCACCTACGGCAACCGCGACGAATCCATGTTCGAAGTGCTCGAGCCGGTGGTGGAGCCGCTGCCGATCCTAGGCACCTGCCTCGCCTGCATGCTGGTGGCCGTGGTAGCCGGCGCGCGACAGGCGCGCGCGGCCAGTCTGATCCCCCCGGTGGAGGCGCTGCGGTTGGCGCAGGCCGCGCCGAAGACACCTCGCCTGGGGATCGGGGGCTGGGTGAAGCTCACCTTCCTCGGCCTGCTCATCGCCGCATCCTTCGTCTCCGTCCCCATTCAGCTGGAGCACCGGTACAAGGAGACGATCAGCAACTTACTCATCCTGAGCTGGATGCAGATCTTCATCTGGTCGGCGCTGCTCGCCGTCGTCGCCCCCGTGCTGGTGCGGGCCGTCACCCGCTGGTGGACGCGGCTCATCCCGTCGATGTCTCCCGCGTGGCGGCTGGCGCGCTCCACCGTCAGCGCCCGTGTCGACCGGCTGTACAAATCGGTGGTGCCCGTGATGTTCACCTTCGCCATCGGCGTCGGCGCGATCACCCTGGGCGACTCGGGAGGCGCCACTTTGGTCGCCGCCGTCCGCGACGTCCAGATCGAGCCGCCCACGTGGGACAGCTACCTCTATCTCTTCGGCCTGCCCCTGCTGATCGCCTTCATGAGCGGCGTCGGCGTGCTGATCATGATGAGCAAACAGCGCGATGCCGAACTGGCCCTCGTCGCCATCGTCGGCGCCACCCCCGCGCAGCGCGTCGCGGTGCCGGCGCTCGAGGCGTTGATCATCACCACCACCGGGGTGCTGCTGTCGCTCATCGCGATCGTGCCCAGTCTCGTCTTCCAGGCGTACGCGCTGGGTGCGGCGGGCTTCGGATGGAGCCCCGTGCTGTCCTGGCCGTTGATCCTCGGCCTCTTCGCGGGCGGCTTCCTGCTGACCCTGCTCTCTACGGTGCTGCCCACGCTGCCTGCTCTGCGGAACTCCGAGCCCCGCGTGATCGCGCGACTCATCGCGGAGTGAGACCCTGACAAGTGATCTCTGCAAGTTGTCACCGGGTTGTGGCCGATTCTCCGCCGTCTTTCCAGGAAAATCGGCCAATGGCCGATTTTCCGGTGTCTCGTGCCGAGAATCGGCCACTGCCTGCCGGAACCGGGTCTGCGGGGGCGCGGGTGCGTAGGATTTGAGGAAGCCGCGACGATGCGGCGCTGAGGCAAGGATCGCCATGAGTGAGAACGCCAAGTACTACGTGAAGACGGTGCTGCTCGGGTACCTGGCGATTCCGCCGTTGGTGGGCATCCTGGCCTTCGTCGCGCTGATCGCGCTGAGCGAGACGGATCCCACGCCGGCCTCCTGGGTGGCGAGGTCCATCGTCGGGCTGACGCTTGCCGCGCTCCTCGTCACCGTGCCGCTCTCCTTCGCCTGGGGCCGCAAGAAGAAGCGCCCCGACGACTGGGCACGGGCTCTGCTGCCCGTCGCGGCGGTGCCGGCTCTGCTTCTTCTGGTGTGGACCGCCGCCTTCCTCGTGACCGGCCATTCCTGGCATTCGGCCGATGAAGTCCTGCTGGGAGCCGGCTTCACCTGGCTCATCGGTGCGGGCGTGGGAATCTTGTTCAACAGTTCCTTCGGGGTGCCGTTGCTGCTGATCACGACGCTGCTGGGTTCGGTGGGCGGTTTCGTCTGGGGTGCTCACGCCAGGCCGCCGTCGGGGAGGCGTGCGCTCGCGGCGATCCTCGCGGGCAGCGTCGGCCTATCCGTGGCTGCGGCGGGAATAGCGGGCTACCGGATGTGGCAGCAATGGCAGTGGGATGCGCTGGAGCGGGTCTCCGCCGAGGTGGATCTCTGGCTGTACCACCCCTGGGATGCGGACTCCGTCGTGGTCGATGTGCCGATGCCCAGCAGCCTCACCATCTCGGAGCAGTTCCCCCTGCTCGACGGCGCCACCGCGCTCTACCCGGTGTACTCGGCCGCGGCCCGGGCTGTTTACGACCCGCCGATGGCCGCGGACAGCGACGAGATCTACGGATTCGCTGACACCTACGTCGCCTGCACCCGCACGTCGGAGGCCTACGACCGGCTGATCAGCGGGGATGCCGATGCGATCTTCGTCCTTCAGCCCTCCCAAGGGCATCTCGACAAGGCGGCCCAGCGTGGCGTGGAGCTGGACCTCACCCCGATCGGGCACGACGCCTTCGTGTTCTTCGTCAATGCCGAGAACCCCGTCGAGGGGCTCACCCTGGACCAGGTGCGCGCGATCTACACGCGAGAGATCACCAACTGGGCGCAAGTGGGTGGCCCGGATGAGGAGATCGTCGGGTATCAGCGTCCTGAGGATTCCGGCAGCCAAACCGCGATGCTGGCAGAGGTGATGGGCGAGGTGCCCATGGCCGAGCCTCTGACGGAAGAACTCTCGCCGGGAATGGGCATGGTCATCGAACAGGTCGCCGAGTACCGCAACCAGACCGCCGCCATCGGCTACTCCTTCCGCTGGTACGCCACAGAGATGAACGCCAGCCCCAACATCACGCTGCTGGAGATCGACGGCGTGGCCCCGACGGCTGAGAACATCGCCGACGGCAGCTACCCGCTCACCGTCGACCTCTATGCCGCCACCGCCGGATCGACCAACCCGCACGTGCCCGAACTGATCGACTGGATGGTCTCTGAAGAAGGCCAGGCCTTGGTCGACGCCGTCGGTTACGTCCCGCTCTCCAGCTGAGGATCCCTCTCCGGCGACCCTGACCTATCCGCAGAACCTCTTAACCGCTTGTTATTCCACCGACTTCGGTGGAATAACAAGCGGTTAACGCTGAGCCACGTCGAGTCGCGGGGGTGCTAGGGATGTTCCAGGACGCGGATCGCGAGTTGGACGCGGTTGGTCACGTGGAGCTTGGCGAACAGGCTGGCCAGGTGGGTTTTCACCGTCGTCTGGCTGAGGTAGAGGGCGTCGGCGATCTCCGCATTCGTGAGCCCCTGTGCGACCAGGCGGCCCACCTCCCACTCGCGGACGGTGACCCACTCAGGGGGTGAGGATTCCTTGGGCGCAGGCGCAAGCGGAGGCACAGGGGTCGGCTCGGCAGGTGCGTCCGGCTGGGTCGCCAGGTTGATCAGGCGCGTCAGGGCGGTTGGAGAGACGCGCGAACGGCCGGCGGCAGCGTCGAGGATCGAACCGACGATGAGTTCGGGAGTCGCGTCCTTCAACAAGAAGGAGAGAGCGCCGCCGCGCAGGGCATCGAGGAGGAAGTCGTCGGTGTCGAAGGCCGTGAGAACGATGATGCGCGCCGTGGAGCCGGATGCATGCAACGCGCGAATCGCCTCGATGCCATTCATCCGAGGCATGCGGATATCCATGAGGATGACGTCGGGATCGAGCCGCTGCGCGACGTCGAGGGCGCCGATGCCGTCGTCGGCCTCGCCGACCACGGAGATGCCGTCGACGCCGTCGACCATCAGACGGATTCCCGCGCGCATGAGCGCCTCATCGTCGACGATGAGCACGCGAATCTGCTCCGGGACTCCGTGGGGCTCGTCCTCCGGGAAGCAGCGCTCGGAAACCGGTTCTGTCAGTGCCATAGGAACCTCACTATCACGTCGAAATGATCATCGGGGGTCGGGCCGTGGGTAGCGGTGCCGCCGAGAAGGCCGGCTCGCTCGGCGATACCGGTGAGCCCGTGTCCGGTGCCGATCGCCGAATCGGGAACGCGCGCGGAAAGGCGATTGCGGGCGCGCAGGACGAGGGCGTCGGCCTCCAGGGCGATGGTGATCTCCAAGGCCTCCTCAGGCGCATACTTTGTGGCGTTCATGATGATTTCCTCGGTGATGCGGGCGAGGGCCACCGCGTGTGCCGGTGGGATCTCCTCGGGAGTGGTCTCCTGCCAGGTCACCGATACCGTCGCGCCGCGGGCCTGCGCGGCGACCACGAGGGCATCGATCGTCGTGGCGGAGGGAAGGGGGCTCGCCTGCGCGTCTTCCGCCGGCTCGCGGAGCGCCGTCAGCGCCTCGCGAAGCATGTCGCCCGCCTGTGCCGACGCGTCGCGCACCGTCTGGGCCGCGTCGCGTATCTGTTCGGGACCGAGATCCCCTCGCGAGGCGAGCGCTCCCGCGTGCATCGCGACGATGGAGAGCTGGTGGGAGATCCCGTCGTGCATATCGCGGGCGATCGCGCGACGCTCCTCGCCGCGCGTGAGGGCGAGTTCCGTCTCGCGGTTCTGCGCCAACGCCGCACGTTCTCGCTCGGCCGACTCCGCTTGTCGCTGTAACGCGGTGATGAGCGCTGCGCGCGTGCTCCGGGATCGACCCCAGAACAGCAATGCGATCGTCGCAACCGCAGACAGGGCGATCGTCGGAAGGAAGTCGCTCTGTGCCCCAAGACCTGAGTATTGCCACACCGACATGCCGGCGACGCCCGCGGCCATGACGACGACCATCGTCGCATCGAGTGGAAAAGATCGACGCTCGCCGAAGCGGACCACCGCTACCGCCCAGGCCGGCAGCGCAAAGGAACTGACGATCCCGGTCAGGATGAGCAGGGCGTTTCCGACGGTCGATCGGCGGATCGGACCCACGGCGATGCAGGCGATGATCCCGACCACGAGATCCAGCAGGAAGAAACCGCCGAACGCGGCGACGCCGGCGTCGCCGTGTTCCTCGATGAAGACCCCGAAAGACGTGAGAAGGACCATCGCGCCAATGACGAGGCACAGCAGCGAGATGAGAAACGCGCGAAGGCGCGGATGGGAGCCGAGGACCCGGTGCGCCTGTCCGGGATGTTTCGTGACGCGGGAATCCTCGCTCATGCCCCTCATCGTAGGCAGTGGCCAGGGGGGAGTGGATCGTCCAAAAGGACGAGTCGGGCATCGCCTCAACTCCGTCCGAACGGGTGATCCGCCCCGGCGCGATAACCGAAATTCTTAAACCATGCTGAACTCAGAAACACGCAGCCCCGTCATATCCCTTCCTGAATCTGCTCACCACGCCGATCTGGCATCCCGCGTGGAGGCCTCGGCGCTCCCTGTGCCGGGTCTCCCCGCGGAGAAGCCGCTCCCGTATCACCGCCTCATGCGGCAGAATCCCCGCAGCGCCCGATGGTGGCGTCCCCTCACCGCGCTCGCCGTCACCGTCGGCATGTACGTCGTGTTCGCTCTTCCCATGCTGGTCTTCGCCGTGTTCATGGAGCTCGTGGGCGCGCCCGGCTGGAAACCCAGCGCCACGTGGACCGACCCCACGAATCCGACCGATTACGTTCTTGGCCTGGGCCTCCTTGCCCTCATGATTCCCGCCGCGATGCTCGGCATGCGATGGGGAGGAGGAGCGCGGGGCATCGTCCACTCGGTGACCTCGCGGATCCGTTGGGGTCTCCTGGGCCGAGCCGCGGCCTTCGTCGTTCCCATCTATGCGCTGCGGACCGGTGGTTCGTTCCTCCTCGATCCGCCGGCCGACTTCGCCTGGCCCGAGGTGGGTACCTCCCTCATCGCCGCTTACGTGATCATCATCGTGCTCGCGCCGTTGCAGTGCGCGGGAGAGGAATATGTGTTCCGTGCCTTGCCGATGCAGATGTTCGGTGCATGGTTGCGCTCGCCGTTGTGGGGCATCTTGATTCCGGTCCCGCTCTTCATGCTGGGGCATGGCTACCACTGGGCCGGCCAGATCGATATCGCCGTCTTCGCAATCTGCGCCGGCGCGCTGGTGTGGAAGAGCGGCGGCCTGGAACTCGCGATCGTGATGCATACCGCCAACAACCTGACCCTCTTCCTGGTGGCGCCGTTCTCCGCCTCGTCGCTCCAACAGGGCGCCGTCGATCCTGCGCTGCTCCTGATCAGCCTTCCGTTCACGATCGGCGTGACGGCGCTCCTGTGGGTGTGGATCTCCCGTAGGTACGGCCTGCGGGCGTTCGAGCCGGTGACGAGGGCGTCATCTCTCACCGCCCGTCAGGGATCCCACGGATAGTGGGAGGCCTCCAAGACTCGAAGACCTTCACTGATCGATCCCGTCAGTGAAGGTCGTCGATCGCGTCCCTGACGGCCGCGGCGTAGGAGTCGAGGTCCACCACGCACGCGGGATAGTCGCAGCGGCTGCCGTCCGGCTTGGCCGGAATACCTTCTTCCACCCAGTGCCGTTTGGCCTCGCTCATGCTGGGGGAGGGTAAGCGGCCGTCGCGGGTGGGAACTCTCCACCAGGCGACGGCGCTGCCATGGCGACTCATGACCGCCCCCACCTGCCGCGGCCCCGTGCCCACCAGCGAGGCGATCAGCCCGTAACTCGCCACGCGCCCGGGCGGAATGCACTCGACGGCCCGGAGCACCCGCTCGGTGAGTAGCTCGTCCATGCTGTTAGCCCGACGTCGAGTCGGCGGCATGAGGAGCAGGGGTTTCGGCTGGGGTCTCGCGTTGCTGTTGCGCGTGGACCACCGCGTTCACCGCCGCTGCGAGCAGGGCGAGGACCAGAACGAAGTAGACCCCGCGCTCGGCGAGGTTGGCGTAGGGCTCCAGCGCGTACTGTCGAAGGCCCGGCCCCGGGCCGATGATGCCCCGGACCAGCAGTGCCACGGCCGATTGCACGCCCCCGGCGATCAGGAAAACCACGCAGAACATCACCATGGGCAGGATGCCGGCCACCGCCACCTTGCGGATGGCGCTGAGGGCGTCCTGAACGGGCGTGACGACCGGTTCGACGACGTGCCCGACCGCGCGTCGAACGGGGTCCGGCACTCGCTGGATTCGTCGGGTCATCTCCTCGTGGCTTGTCACTGCCAGATCGGCGGTGCTGAGGTTGTGGCCGTAGACGGCCGCGCCGATGGCGAGCCACGCCACCGGCACCACCACGACCGAACCGAGGTTGCCGAGCATCGCCGCGGTGGCGTCGATGGCCGCGGTGGCCCAGGTGCTCCAGCCGCGGACGGTATCCAAGATGCCCTCGCCCACTCCCACCGCCGAAGCCACGACGCGACGCGAGGTCACCCAGGCGGTGATCGACTCCAGCTGGGTGCTCAACGCGTTGGCGAGGGTCATGATCCAGAGCACCTCCAGGTAGGCGGCGATGCCGGCCCACGTGAGGTGCCGCTCGGCCAGCCCACGGAGAGAGATCATCTTTCGCGCGGCCAGCGCGATCACGATGAAGGCGACGATCGCGATCCCGGGTGCGTAATCGGCGCGTCCCCAGTCGATCTCATGGATGGCGGTGTTGAGGCTTTCGTCCGTCGCCGAGTCGACGAGGAAGACCGCGGCATCCTGCCGGAGGAGACCGGCGGAGGCGTAGACCGCCAGGAATGGGATCATCACCTGCCCGGCGACGGTGAGATCGTCGGTCCATTTCTGCCGGATGCCGACCGGCTCGATCATCCCCGCGAACGCGGGCAGGGTGGGTGCCAGAGCGCGCAGCATGAGCACGAACGACAGCAGCGTGGATAGCGGTGCCA
This sequence comes from Tessaracoccus sp., assembly GCA_041393555.1. Lineage (GTDB taxonomy): Bacteria > Actinomycetota > Actinomycetes > Propionibacteriales > Propionibacteriaceae > Arachnia. Next base: position 39,534 of record JAWKJW010000011.1, read on the forward strand.
GCGGGAGGATGAGCACCGCCACGGTGGGGCTGACGTCGGATACCACGGTGGCCAGCCAGAGGAACGCCATCCGGCCCGTCCATCCTGCCAAGAACAGGCAGATCAGCTGGGGCCAGTGCGTGGCCAGAACCCGGGCGGCGTCGACGATGAAGCGCAGGAACGTCCGGGCGGACTCACGCAGGATCTGACCGAGTGCGCCAAGTACGGACTGATCGGGGTTCATGGTCCTCGCTAACGGTGTCTTCCTGGGTGTCGATCATAGAGGTCTGGTGGATAGCATGGGCCGATGACCCCGGCCGTGATGGACCGACCTGGCCCGAAACGGGAGAGCGGGTGTGGAGCGCCCCGAGGACGGGGGCGATCGATATCCCCCACGTACGGTTCGCGACCGCCAGGCTGAGAATCTCCGCTCTCGGCGCCGGCGAAAGCTATGCCGCTTGGCTCGCCACCGACGGTGCCATGTCGTTGGTCTTCAGGCTGGTGCGGCGCAGCCTCGAGGAGATGCCCTGTCCGATGGAGGACGAGTTCCAGGCGGGAGCGTTCATCCCCGACGATCTCGGCTCGCGGCCCGTCGCGATGGACAACTCCAGCGATAACCCGCTAGCAACCAAGGGTCGCTAGCAAGCGGTTAAGGGGCGCCGCGTCGATGAGCACTGCTTGGGGACGAGGGCATCGTCTGGTCAGATCCAGAGCCGCTCGATCGGGAGGCTGTGGATCCGGTCCTCGACGGGGTACCCACGGCTTCCTAAATGGAACGCGATCCCAGCGATGAACGCGCCGCCGAGCCTGTCGCGGAGCTTCCGCAGCCCGGACATCTGCTTCGAGGTGATGGTGTCGCTGGCCTTGATCTCGAAACCGAGCACGGCGCCGTCGTGACGCTCGAGCACCAGATCGACTTCGTCCCCGTCGCGTGTGCGCCAATGGCCAGAGCTGATGACGTCGTTCAGCCAACTTGCTTGACGGAGGATCTCTTGGACGACGAAGGACTCGACCAGATGTCCGAACTCGGTGAGTGCCGATGGGTCGCCGCGTTCCAGCTTTGGCCGGCTCAGTCGAAGAAGGTGCGCACCGATCCCGGAGTCGATGACATGGATCTTCGGTGTCTCGATGCTCCGTGACGACACAGTGGTGCCCCAGGCGGGCAGCGTGCTGATCAGGAACAACGACTCGAGGAGTTCGAGGTAAGCAGTAGCGGTGGTGCGTGAGATTTCCAAAGTCCCTCCGGCCTTTGCGATGTTCAGCAATCCTCCGGTCTGTCCGGCGGCCCTGGTGAGTAGTTTCGGTAGCGCGGCTGCCCGCCCCAGTTGCCGGAGCTGGCCCGCGTCGCGGAGGAGGGATTGACGCACATGCCCGGCGAACCATCGGCCCCGGGCGAGGGGATCGGGCTGGGCAAGCGCGAGGGGCATGCCGCCCCGGGTGATCCGGTCGACGTAGTCCATCCTCCGAGCGGTCGCGGCGTCGGCGGTATGCGGGATGTTGCCTTCGAACGCCTGCTCGACGAAGCGATTCATGGTGCCGTCGATCTCCGTTTGGGTGAGAGGCAGCACGGGCAGGCGTTGGATGCGTCCGGTCAGTGCCTGGGTGCCGGTGGGGAGCGAGTCGTAGCTCGCCGACCCGGCGAGCACGAACATCCCCGCTTCGGTGCTCTTGTTTAGGCGTGCCTTGATCGCTTGAAGGACAGCTGGGATCCGCTGGTACTCGTCGATGAGCACGGGGACCTTCTCGTCAGTGATGAGCGAGAGACTCTGCTGCGCAAGTGTGAACACCGTACTGTCGTCAAAGTCGAACAACCGTGCCTCTGGCATGGTCGAGGAAACCTCCGCGAGCAGCGTGGACTTCCCGACGCTGCGTGGCCCTTCGAGCAGCAGCACGGGTGCTTCTTGGAGGCGCTCCCGGAGCGTAGAAAAGAGACGTCGTTCAATCCGGTCGATCATGGCTGCATAGTACCTCTCCTTGATGATCAGCCGAACCGGTAGCTGACATTTAGCCGCACTCTGATGTGACAGTTAGCCGCAGTTGATTCTGGCATTTTTCCGAAGTGTTGACGCGGCTGCCAGTCGTGGGGAAACCGTTGCTCAGCCTTAGAGGATTTGTCCTCGCTTACGGCGGTAGGTCGACGAGCACTTTCGCGCCGGGAGGGCCCTGGGCTCCTCCTCCGGGAAGTTGCGATCAGCGGAAGATTACGTCAGTGCCATGGCAGTCTCACCGTCACCTCCAAGTGGTCGTCGGGGGTAGGTCCATGAGTGGTGCTGCCACCGAGAAGGGCAGCGTGCTCGGCGACGCCGGTGAGCCTGTGCCCGGTGCCGATGGCTGAGTCCGGGCGTTGCGCCGGCAGCCTGTTCCGCGCGCTGAGCGCCACGGAGTCGGAGTCCCGAGCGATGACGATCTCCAGCGCCTTCGCCGGCGCGTACTTGGCGGCGTTCATGAGGATCTCCTCGGTGATGCGGGCGAGCGTTACCGCGTGCGACGGCGGATCGGTGGCCTCGCGGATCCGCTGGGGCCTCCTGGGCGGGGCCGCGGTGCTCCTGGTGCCCTTGCAGGCCGCAGGCGAGGAGTACGCGTTCCGCGGCCTGGCCGCACAGGGCCTCGGCGCCTGGCTGCGCTCCCCGCTGTGGGCGATCCTGCTTCCCGTCCCGCTCTTCATGTTCGGGCACGGCTACAACTGGGTCGGTCAGATCGACGTCGCCGTCTTCGCGATCTGTGCGGGCGCGCTGGTGTGGAAGAGCGGCGGGTTGGAGATCCCGATCGTGATGCATGTGGCGAACAACCTGGGGGTCTTCCTGCTGGCGCCGTTCAGCGCGTCGTCGCTGCAGCAGGGCGAGGTATCTCCGATGCTGCTGCTGACCAGCACCCCCTTCACCATCTTCTTGACGGTGATGATGTGGGCGTGGGTCTCGGATCGATACGGGCTGCGGATGGGCGAGCCGGTGACGACGGCGACCCCCCAGCTCGCACGCTAGGGAAACTCGGCGCGGCCTTCACCGACCCCTCGTGCGTCGGTGAAGGCCGTTGCGTGCCGTGGATAGCATGTGCCGATGAGCCCGATGCCCCTCGATCCCACTCGGCCCGAGATGGGCGAGCGGCTGCATGACGCGCTCCGCGCGGGTGCGATCGCCCGTCCCGCGCCGGGTCTTGGGACGTCGGACCTGCGGGTGTCGCTGCTGGGAACCGGGGAGAGCTATGCCGCCTGGCGGGCCGGCGACGGGGCGACGTCGTTGGTCTTCCGGCTGGCGCGCCGCCCGGTCGAGGACATGCCATGCCCGATGGCGGACGAGCTCCGTGCGGCGGCCTTTGTGCCGGATGGCATTGGGTCGCGGGCCTTGGCGGTCGACGATACGGGGGAGAACGCGCTGGGGTGCCCCCACGTCATCTCGACCTTCGTGCCGGGGGAGGTCCGGGCGCCTGGCGACTGGGATCGCGCTCTGCTGGGCGCGCACGCGCGACGGCTCGCCGAGCTGCATCGTCGCACTTTCGATCTGGCCGGACGCATCGGCGAACCCGGCAGCCGATTCGACATCGTCGAGGAGTTCGATGGCGGCTGGTCATGGTGGAAGGAGGTGCATCCTGAGGTCACCGACGATCCGGGCGTGATCGAGCTGGCCGCAGCCATCCGGCTCCGCCTCCTCGCGGCGGCTCCTGCCTTCGAGGGCATCGTGTACTCGGTGATCCATGCCGATCTGGTGTCCACCAACGTGCTGGTGGACGAGGCCGGCACGCCGCGCTACATCGACTGGGAATGGGCGCGGATCGGCGACGTGGCCAACGACCTGGCGCTGATCGGCGGCGCGGTCACCGGCGGCCCCTGGTACGTGCCGATGGACGAGGCGACGATCGACGGCTTCCTGACCGACTACCTCGCCGCCCGCCAGGAGCAGGGCGGCCCCGTCGAGGATCCCGAGCGGCTCCGGGTGCGGCGCGATGCGTGGGAGCTGACCGAGCGCTTCCTCTCCAGTCTCCACTTCGAGATGAAGGCGGAGACGGCCGGTGGCCGGGGCATGTACGCCGACGCGACGCGTCGCGTCCGCGAGGGACTCCGCCGGGTCGTCGAGAGGTAGCTGGTCGGTGGGGCTGGTTGGATGTGCCCATGCCCGATCGTGAGTTGGCCCAGCGTCGCCTCGTCGCCCAAGGCCTGGTGACAAGGCCCTATCCGACGCCGCAGGACGCCGTGCGGGCGTTCGGCGCCATACAGGGGCAGGACCTGCCCGGAGCGCTGGCCTCGGCGGCGCTGCGTTCGACGGGGCGCATCGAGGATGTCCTGGCGGCGCTGAACGACGGTTCCTTGGTGCGCGGTTACCCCATGCGAGGCACCATCTTCCTGGCCGCAGCCGACGATCTTCGTTGGATGACCGAGCTGATGGCCGGGGCGCCGTTACGAGGGGCCGGCCCTCGCCGGCGTGAGCTGGGCCTCGACGACGAGCAGTTCGACCGGGCCGGCGCGATCCTGCTCGATGCGTTGGAGAAGACGTCTCGAGGCCTGTCGCGGAGCGAGGTGCTCGCGCGCCTGGACGACGCGGGCCTGTCCACCGCCGGCGGACGCGGCTATCACATCCTGTACACCCTGATGTCCAGATCGGTGCTGTGCTACGGCCCCTGGAACGGCGCCGAGCAGAACATCGTCGCGGTGAATTCCTGGCTTCCGGCGGGCTCCGGTCTGGAGCAGCGGTTCAATGGCGACGAGGTCGCCGCCACCGCCGAGGTCATGCGGCGGTACTTCACCGCCCGAGGCCCCGCCACGGTGCGCGACTTCTCATGGTGGAGCAAGATCCCGCTCACCCAGTGCCGGGCCGCGCTGCCGCTCGTCGACGGAGTGGAGCAGTTGCCTGGCGACGAACCCGCCTACGCCCGTCCGGGACTCATCGACGAGGTGGCGGAGCTGGGCCGCGCCGTCTCCAAGCCGCTGCTGCTGCCGGGTTTCGATGAGTTCATCCTCGGTTATCAAGACCGGCTGTTCGCGATGACGCCGGAGCAGCACGTTCAGCTGGTGCCGGGCAACAACGGGGTCTTCCGCAAGTCCATCGTCGTGGGCGGCCTGGTCAAGGGCTTCTGGCTGGCCAAGGGGCGGTCGGGCACACGAACCCTCGACGCCGCCCCGTTCCGTCCGCTGGCCAAGACCACGGAGGCCGCCGTGCGTCGCCGCTTCGCCGAGTATCCGCATCTCCTCGCGGGTAGGTGAGTCAGCCGTCCGAAGGGCGCCGTGGCTGCTCGATGCCTTCCAGACCCTCGACGCCGTCAAGCCCATCGAGGCTGACTTGGAAGACCAAACCGCTCACCGAGTTCACCGACCGGATGTTGTCGAGGACCTGCGTGTTTACTGCCTCGAGCGCCGATTGCACGTTTCGGACGTGCTTCTCGGAGTTTGTCCACAAATGGGGATTGATGATCAGATCCAGCATGTAGTCGTGGCCGAGCGCCGCGACGAGTCGGCTGAGCTTGTCGGCGTACTCGGCCCGTGCAAAGCCGTGCTGCTCCTTGTCCGCCTTGTTCTTCAGGCGCTGGAACAGTTCAGGGACGTTCTTTGTCAGCGAGTCGATTTCCTTGACCACGGCGTCCGCCGATGAACTGCCTGTTTTTGCGTGTGAAGAATACGCCGGCCGCAACTCGTGGAGTCTGTCCAGTTCCGCCCTGACGCGCGAAGGCAGGGGATCGTCTTGGTGAGCGTCCTCCATGGCCTTACGGCGTGTGCGGTAACGGGTGAACCAAACCCCGCCCAGTGCGAGGCCTCCGGCGGCGAGGGTTCCCACCAAAACCCATCCGAAGGTCGTGAGCCCGCCGTGCGCAGGGGAGAAGACCATTCGCACGAAAATGCTGAGGGCGAGCGAAATACCGAGGTATCCACCGATGACTTTCCACACCGTCTTCTTGTGCTTCTCGTAACCATGCAGTCGCAGACCCAAGGAGTCACGCTGGTGCCCCGTGAGGGTGAGTATGACGTCAATCAGCCACCAGTACCCGAAGCCACCGAGGGTGACGAGCTTCAGTAGGGCTGAGCCCGTCTTTCTGAGATAGAAGCGATCCACGCCGAACATGCCCAGGAGGACGGAGAGTGCCAAGGTGACGACGAAGCCCTTGTTGCCTTCAGGTATGGCCCGACTGTGAGCGTCGTGTGGAGGCGCCGGGAGGTTCGCCGCGTGGGGCGGCCAAGGTTGCGTCGGCGACGGTGGTGGGTAGCCGTGATGCGGTGGATACCCAGGCGGTTGATGGCCAGGCTGTGCCGACTGCGGTGCGTAGCCCGGCTGCGGTGGGGGATACGTCTGCCATGGCTGTGGCTGCTGTGGTGGGATGTCGTTACTCACAGAAATCCTCAGCCTCAGGGGCCGCACAGGCTCAGCATCGCGGTGTAGGTCGTCTGCATGGAGACTGTGGCCTCGGTCAGTTCGCTGAGGCCGCTCATGTCGTCATCGATGTAGACCCTCTTCAAACCGTCCCGAATCGCTGCGAAGTCGGTTTGAGCAGCGAGTGCAGCGTCCTTGAGATCTGGGAGGGACGTTGTTTCAGCAATCTCCCCGAGAGCATCCACCAGCTCTGTGTAAACGTCGACGGTTGCTTGTACATCGTGGTTCTCGGCGGCATTCAAGATCTCGGCCATCTCTGCACTCGCTATCGCGAGCCTGTTCGAGATATCCAGGCAGGCTTGCAGCGATGGATCAGGTCCTTGGGTCTCATCCGTCACTTCTGGCGATGTGCTTGCTGTCGTCGTGTCTTCCACTGACGCTTCTGCCGTGGGTTCGGTTTCGGTACTCACTACTTCTGGAGTGACGGGAGATGTGCTGGTGGGCTCACTCGGGTTGTCGGAGCAAGCTGTGAGACCAAGCACTAGGGCAGCGGCGATCACCAAAGACGCGATTCGACGATGCATCAGGGGGTTCCTTTCCTCGTGGCTCCGATCTGGAGCCGCACGTCCTATCGTAGGCCAATATCCCGGTATATAGGGTCGTTTATTAATGGTCGACTGTTGATCATCAAGAGGTGGCCTGGGATGTCGACGCTGCTCGCGCTTTTGGTGAGCGCGTGCGTGCGCTCCGTCGTAGTGCTGGCCTGTCTCAGGAGGCGCTCGCCTACAGGGCGGGCATCACTAAGAACCAGGTGCAGTTGATCGAGGCCGGTCGTGGTTCGGCGCGAGAGAGCGGTCCGATCTCGAACCCACGGATGAAGACTTTGTTTGGTCTCGCCTCCGCTCTAGACGTCGCGCCCTCGGAGTTGCTGGCTTCCGAGTCGATGTCGTAGAGGCCTCGCGGGTAGCTTCCCTTCAGATCAGGCGCGAAGGGTGTCGGGGAAGCCCGTCCAGCGAAGCTCCGGTGGAAGATGGCTCAGGTCGTTGAACATCACGAGCGTGGCGGGCCGGCCAGCACGAGCGGGTCGACCAGACCAGCGTCGACTCCTGCCATCGGGTGTGGTTTCAACTGCACGAAGACCTCATAGCTACTCTCGGTATCGACCGGAGGATGCAGCCCTAGGAAACCTAGTCACCACCTCGCCTCACTTGACACGTGGGAGTCCTATTCGTGAGGCCGGGGACGACCGGCGAGAATCGCGGCGACGACCTGTGCGGCAGCAAGCGTGCAGACGAAAACGAGTGGAGCCCTCCAGGAACCAGTGGTTTGGGCGAGAAATCCGGTGAGCACCGGGCCGAGCGCGGCGAGCAGATAACCCAATGACTGCGCCATGCCCGACAACTTCGTGGTCTCAAGAGTGGTGCGCCCGCGCAGACTGATCAGCGACAACGCCACCACCAGCGACGCACCGCTGCCCAAGCCCGCGACGATGGCCCAGATGACAGCGAGATGCGGTGCCACGAGAAGTCCTGCTACCCCGATGAGAGTGGGGACGCTAGCGGTGACGGCGGCCGCGACTTGACTCTCGGGACGTCGCATCAGCCGAGGGATGGTCAACGCGGAGAGGATGCCGACGATCTGGAATATGAACAGATGCCAGCCGGCTTGGCGCTCGGACACCCCGGCTGTGACCTCGATCGTTGGCAGCCACGTCACCAAGATGTAGAACACGGTGGACTGGAGCCCCATGAAGGCCGTCACCAGCCATGCTGTGGGTTGGCGCCAGACGCTGGTCACGGGGGCGAGCGCATGTTGATCGGTGAGAGATCCGGTTGCCGTGGGAGCAGCGAGGGTGCGGGGAAACCACACGACGGCCATCACGAGCGCCGGTATCGCCCAGAACGCCAGCGCGCCACGCCAGCCCACCGCCTCCGCGTTGGGCACGGCCGCCGCTGAGGCCACGGCCGCACCGATGGTGATGCACGCGGAGTAGATGCCGGTAGCGCGGGAGATCCCGGAGCTGTAGTCGCGTTTCACCAGCGCCGACACCAGCACGTTCCCGATCGTGATCGCGGCTCCGATGATGATGGTTCCCACCCACAGGCCAGCATGGCCGGTATAGGAGCGCACCACGGTTCCTGCCGCGAGAACCACCAGCGCGAGCAGGATCGCTCGCTCCATGCCGAAGCGTTTGGATAGGTGGTGCACCAGAGGAGACATCGCAGCAAAGGCCAGGAGCGGTAGCGAACCGAGCAGGCCCTGCGCGGCTTCGCTCAGTCCTTCGTCCTGCCCGATCTGAGGCAGCAACGGGCCCACCGTGGTGAGGCCGGGACGCAGGTTCAACGCGACGAGGAACACCAGCGCGGTGCCAAGTGCTGCCCATGTGCTCGTTGCTCGTCGGTGGGATGAGGGCTGATTCGTCGGCACGGCGTTGAGCTTAGGGGGCCGGTGGGCAAGTGGCACCTTCTACTGGGAGAGGAGCGTGCCGTGGCGGCTGAATCGAAAGTGTGTGAGGATCCCGTTTGTCGGTCTCTGATGCGAAAGTGTGCGTGGGTAAACCTGTTTTCAGGTCCCTGAGGTGCGAGGAGCCCTTCGAGACGGGCGCTGGGCGCCCTCCTCAGGGACCACCTCGAAGGGGCGTTGACTAGGGCTTCGGCAGAGTCTGTGCCCACGCTTACGTTTTACGCCCTTCGAGGCTCGCAAGCTCGCACCTCAGGGACCGAACAACGGGATCCGCCAAACATGCTTCGCATCAGGAACCGCCTTCGAGGTGGTCCCTGAGGTGTGACGAGCTCTGCGAGGAGCCCCGAAGGGCGTTAACTAGGGATTTAATAGAGTCTGTGCCCATGCTTGCGTTTTACGCCCTTCGAGGCTCGCAAGCTCGCACCTCAGGGACCTGACCACCGGATACCGTCACACACTTTCGCGTCAGGGACCGCCCTTCGAGGTGGTCCCTGAGGTGTGACGAGCCTCTGCGAGGAGCCTCGAAGGGCGTTAAACGGGACCCCTTGGGCTCAGTCTGTGCGAATGCTTGCGTTTTACGCCCTTCGAGGCTCGCTGGCGCTCGCACCTCAGGGACCGACAAACGGGATCCTTCACTCACTTTCGCATCAGGGACCTGATAACGGGGTCCTTAACTCTTCCCGCATCACGGACCGGTGATTGGGTCTCGTTGCTCTCGCTTTCCCGCCTCAGAGGCTGGGGTCGTCAATGCAGGCGTGCGTCCGGCTCGGTGAGACGCCAAGTGTGCAGGGGTACGACCAGCCCTGCTCGGGAAGGCGCGCACACCAGGGGGCCGGCTTCTGCGTCGAGATCCGTGGGAAAGGGCACCACCCGCACCAACTGCAGCGGCTCGTCATCCATGCGGGCACGGATCGTCAACGCGTTCCCAGACCTGCTGATCCGAACCAAGACCCGTCGTCCGACCCATTGCGGCACCGGAGCCAGTGACCAATCCGAGTATCCGTCGGTGACCACCGCCCCCACCTGAGGTCGGCCGTCCGCGAACTCGACTCCGGCCTTGACCCATCGCTCGGACGATGCCCGCACGAAGATCCCCGCCTGGTCGAACTGCTCCGAGAAGGCGGCGGTGAACTCCACCTCCATCGCGGACTCGCCTGGAAAGGGAACCACGAGGGCGTGCTCGTTGTCGTGGATGAAGCCGTACGACGTGAGACGCCACGCATCGCTGCCCTCGGCTGCGGTGACCAACAGATCGGTGCCGTCTTCGACGACAGCAGCTGGGGAATGAGTCCATCGCCCGGCAGACCAGGGGATCGCTGGCATCGTCGCTCCTCAGTTCGGGTTTTGACGTCTGAGATCAGACTGCCACAACAACCTGCAGCGTAAGAGGTCCCGCAGGTAGGTGGCACCTACTGCGGCGCACTGGATGGCGACCTGGCTTCGTTGTCCAACTCGCTGGTATGACCCGATGGCAGTTTCAGATCTACCGCCTTGCCATGTCATCCATCCCGCACGTCCTTCGCTCACGGCTCTAAGACGGCTATTTGGCGCGGCCTGTGACATAGGCAGGACGCGCCGAATGATCACGCCTTGATGCTCGAGGTCTCCCTGAGCGATGTGATCGGCGTCTGGATCCGCTGCCGGCGGGCCAGCCGAGCGTAGAGGATGCCCGTCGCCAAGACCGCCACACCAGCGACGAAGGTGACCAGGAACGCCCCGGAGTGTCCGCTGGTATCTGCCAGGGCGCCACCGCCCCAGTTGCCGATGGACGTGCCCAGCGTGATCCCAGCGCTGAGCAGGGTCATCACGAGACCAAGCCGGTGCGACGGTGTGATGGCGCCCGCGGCACTGAACACGGTCACCAGGACCGGTCCGATGGGCGCGCCCACGGCGAGCAGCAGGACCGCGAGCTGCCACGGTTCGGCCGCGAGCCACAGCAGGCTCAGCACCGGAACCAGCGCGATGGCGCACACCACCCAGCGGCGTGCGGCGCTCCAGGACGCAGGCCATCGAGAGACGCTGAGGGCGGTGGCGCCCGAGGCGAGGCCCATCGCTGCGTAGATCACCCCACCGGCACCGGAGTGGCCGGTTTCCTGGGCGAACGCCGTCGTGGCGGTGGCGAGGGAGCCGAAAACCGTTCCGATACTGAGCATTCCGAGCAGCAGTACCGCGACCGTTGTCCAGGCGATCGGCGTGCGGCTGGTTGCTCGGGAAGCCTGCGTGCGGGGCTGATGCCGCACCGACGCGAACCTTTGGGTGTGATGCAGGGCAAACCAGGGGACGAGGGCGATCGTGAGCACGAGTGCCGTCCACAGCGGAGCCGCGGGGCCGACGAGCACCGCGATCAGCCCCACCGCAGCCGGGCCGAGCACGAAGCCGAGTTCGTCGATCGTCGACTCATAACCCTGTGCTGTGTCCAGCGCGCGCCTGTCGGAGAGACCTCGGATCCAGCGGACCCTGGTCATGGGTCCGCACTGGGGAACGACGAGGCCGGCGAGGAAAGCCGAACCGGCGAGGCTGGGGGTGAGGGTGAGAGGCTCGACGCCCGGGGCGCCGGTGGCGAGCAGCCACAGCAGCGCGAGGGAGTAGAGCACTGTTGAGGTGAGCAACGTGATGCGTTGGCCCCAACGATCCGAGGCGGCGCCAGAGAGCGGCGCGCCGACGGCCACGCCGACTCCCGCGATGGCCGCGATCGCGCCGGCGGTGGCAAGAGTCTCGGCCGAGGCAGCCACGTAGGTGAGCGCGCCCAGCACGAGCATCGAGAGCGGCAGGCGTGCGAAGGCGGAGAGGGGGAAATAGGCGGTTCCGGCCAGCCGTCGCATGGCACTGAAACCTGACTCAGTGGGAGACACCGGTTTCATCCTTTCGCGGGGATGTCCCGCAACGAATGCGCTACGTCCCAACCACCCGCAGCGCGAAACCCTGATGTCGCCGACCATTTTACCGGTAAGAAGCGAATCTCCAACTCCGCGACCAGGATGATGTTGCACAACTCCACCCAGAGGAGTGACCGGCCTCGTCCGTCGCTACTCCGGGGTGCCCGCCAACAGCCCGAGGTCGCGCACGAGCACCCACATCTGGCCGAGGCCGGCCGACGATTCGTCGCGCAAGTCGCCGAAGGTCGTGCGCAGATCATCCAATGCGATCTCGTGACGTGTGCTCCAGAGCGCTACGCGATCGGCCGCATCCTCTTCCTCGCTCAGGGCCAGCGCGTCTGCCGTGATCCTCAACGTCAACCGATACACGTCCTGACGAAGAGCCGATTTCGCGGCTGCGTCCCATCGGTCTTCGCTCGGCAGCGTCGCCAGCACCTCGAGCAGGTCGTCGACCCCAACGGCCTCCGCCAAATGGAGATAGCCGCGCGCGACGAACTCCGGATCGGCCTCCAACTGGCTGGCCAGATCGACGACGCCCAAGAAGACAACCCCGTCGAGCAGGCTCGCCACCCACACGGCAAGCGCGTCGGGAGCGCCGCTGTCCTTATACGACGCGCTCCGCTCCTGGAAGCGAGTCACACCGGAACTCCCGTAGAGGCCGGTGATCCCTTCGGACAGCTGCCGCACCTTGTCGCGGTAGCGCCCCACTTCCGCGCCGATATCGGCGGTATGAGGCTGCCGTGAGAGGAGATATCTCACCGTGCGTTCCATGAGGCGGCGGAACTCAACATAGAGCTCGCACTGCGTCGCGGTCGAGATCGCGCCATCGAGCTCTTCGACGGCCGCGACGAAGCCGCGCAGATCGAAGACCTCACGAGCGATCACGAACGCCTTGGCGATCTCCGCGAGCCCCGATCCGGATTCCTCCATCGCTCGATGCGCGAAGGTGATGCCACCGCGGTTGACCACCGAGTTCGCGATCCGGTTCGCGATGATCTCTCGACGGAGCGGATGATCCCGCAAGGCTTCCGTGAAGCCGCGGAGAGGCGCCGGGAAGTACTCCGCGAGATCGGCTTCGAACCACGGATCGTCGGGCACGGTCGAGGAGAGCAGCGCATCCTTCATCGCCAGCTTCGCGTAGGCGACGAGCACGGAGGACTCCGGCGAGGTCAGCCCGCGCCCTTCCTTGGCCCGACGCTCCATCTCCCCGCGGCTGGGCAGCGCCTCCAGCGCGCGGTCCAGACCGCGGTGTTCCTCCAACCACGACATGAACCGCTCGTGGGAGCCGAGCATCTCGTCTCGAAGATGCCGGGCATTGCTGAGCAAGACGTTCTGCTCGTAGTTGGTGCGCAGCACGCTGGCGGCCACGTCGTCGGTCATGGCACGCAGCAGCTCATCGCGCTGCCGACCGGTCATCCGCCCGTCGGCCACCAGCGTGCCGAGGAGGATCTTGATGTTGACCTCGTGGTCGGAGCAGTCGACCCCTGCCGAGTTGTCGATGGCGTCGGTGTTGATCCGGACGCCGTGCTGCGCCGCTTCGATGCGCCCGCGCTGGCTGGCGCCGAGATTACCGCCCTCGCCCACGATCTTGCACCGCAGCTGGGCGCCGTCGACCCGGACGGCGTCGTTGGTGCGATCGCCGATATCGCCATGCTGCTCCGTGGATGCCTTGATATAGGTGCCGATGCCGCCGTTCCACACCAGGTCGACGGGGGCGGCCAGGATCACCCGGATCAGTTCGGTGGGCGTGATCTCCGTCTGCGCGCCCATCCCGAGCGCCGTCCTCATCTCCTCCGTGACGACGATCGACTTCGCACTGCGGGGGAACACCCCGCCGCCGGGGCTGATCAGCGCGGGATCGTAGTCGGCCCACGACGAGTGGGGCAGGCCGAAGAGCCGTTGCCGTTCGGTGAAGGAGGCCGCCGGATCGGGGTGGGGGTCGACGAAGACGTGCCGGTGATCGAACGCGGCGATCAGTCTGATGTGCCGGCTGCTGAGCATGCCGTTGCCGAAGACGTCGCCGCTCATGTCCCCGACACCCACGGCTGTGAAGTCGGTGGTCTGCGGATCGACCCCCATCTCGAGGAAGTGCCGCTTCACGGACTCCCAGGCGCCGCGTGCCGTGATGCCCATGCCCTTGTGGTCGTAGCCGGCGGATCCACCGGAGGCGAAGGCGTCATCGAGCCAGAAGCCGTGCTGACGAGCGACATCGTTGGCGAGGTCGGAGAACGAGGCGGTGCCCTTGTCTGCTGCCACCACCAGGTAGTTGTCGTCGCCATCGTGGCGCACCACGCCCTGCGGGGGGACGTTCTCGCCCCGGACTCGGTTGTCGGCCAGGCTCAGCAGCGCTCCGACGAACTCCCGGTACGCCTCCCGGCCTTGTGTGAGCCATCCGGCCCTATCGCGCTGTGGGTCGGGGAGCCCCTTGGGGTAGAAGCCGCCCTTGGCCCCCGCGGGCACGATGACGGCGTTCTTCACCATCTGGGCCTTGACCAGGCCCAGCACCTCGGTGCGGAAATCGTCGCGCCGATCCGACCAGCGCAGTCCCCCACGAGCCACCTTGCCGAAACGAAGATGCACGCCCTCCAGTCTGGGGCTGTACACCCAGGTCTCGATGAGGGGCCGGGGAGCGGGAAGATGCGGTATCCGCTGGGGATCGAGCTTGAAGGCGAGGGCCGCCCCGTCCTCCAGCTGGTAGAAGTTGGTGCGCTCGCCAGCCCGGATGACATCGAGGAAGGCCCGGATCATCCGGTCGTGATCGAGGCTCGGCACCTCGACCAGGCCGGCGACAATGCCCTCGGCGATGACGCGTTCTGCGTCGTCGCGGTCCGTATCGACAACCGGGTCGAAGCGCGCCTCGAAGAGCTCGACGAGCCGTCGCGCCATCCCCGGATTGTCCACCAGCGCCGACTCGAGATAGTTGGTGGAATAGTGCATCGTCTGCCGCAGGTAGGCGGCCACCATGCGCAAGACGACAACCTGTCTCCAGGTGAGCTGCACCGAGCCGATGAGCTGATTGAACCGGTCGCTTTCAGCGCGTTTCTCCCACACGGCGAGGAACGCCGGAAGAAAACCGCAATCGTCTCCACCGTTGCCGGTTAGCCACCAGGCCTCGCTTTCTGCGGTCACGCCGAAGTCGAGGATGTAGCGCACCGTGCCGTCCTGCGCGACGAGCCGGTGCGTGCGTTCGTCGATCACGCTCAGGCCGAAGTCGAGCAGCAGGGGCAGCACCTCCGTGAGTCCCAGCGCGCGATCGCAATACAGCCGGAGACGACGTTCGCCCGGCTTGGCGGTCATCTCCTGGTAGAGACTGGCCTGCACCCCGCTGGTCAGTTCCTGGGCGTGACGCACGTCGATCGCAGCCATCCGGGGCTTGTGCATCGCCTTGTACGCCTCATTGAGGCCCGCGCCCCAGCGGGTCACCAGCCGGGCGGCCTCCACTTCGCCGAACTCCGCGACCATCGCCGCCTGCCAGTCGCTGTCCCAGGTCTGCACGGCGCGGCGCAACCACTCTTGAAGCTCGTCGAGGTCCTCGATCGGCGGGGCGGACGCGGAGTCGCGCCTGATGACGTAGTGCACCATCGCCGTTGACGAATCGTCCACGCGCGCGGTGTATTCGACGCCCGTGCCGCCGAAGGCGCCTATCAAAATGTCCTGGATGCGCAGCCGCACGTCGGTGTTGTAGCGGTCGCGGGGGAGCAGCACGAGACACGAGATGAATCGGCCGTACACGTCGGGGCGCACGAAGAGCTGCGTCTGCCGCTGGTACCGGGATGCGACGATCCGGGTGGCGATGGTGGTGAGATAGCTGATGTCGCCTTGGAACAGTTCATCGCGAGGGCAGCTGTCGAGTACGCCGAACAGGCGCTTGCCGGAATGACTGTCGGGAGCGAAGCCACTGGCCGCGAGCACGCGATCGACCTTCGTTGCCAGGAAGGGAATGGAACGAACCGACGCGTGGTAGACGTTCGAGGTGAACAAACCGATGAACCGGTGCTCGCCGTTGACCACGCCGTTCCCATCGACGGTTTTGATGCCGATGTAGTCGAGATGGGCGTCGCGGTGCACCGTCGAGCGCGCGTTGGCCTTGGTGATGAGCAGCAGTTGTTGTTCGCCCGCCTTCGCGCCCACCGCTCCCTGAAGCCGGCGGCGGGGTGTGCCGGACTCGCCACGCATCAAGCCGAGGCCACTGCCCGGCACCTGGGTCAGCACGCGGTCGTCGCCGGTGTAGTGATAGCGCCGGTAGCCCAGGAAGACGAAGTGATCGTCGACGAGCCAGTCGAGCAGGCCTTGCACCTGCTGTCGCTCTTCGATGGGTATGGAAGCCGGCTCCTCGGCGAGCGAATCCGAGATCTCGATGGCCCGATGGATCATCGGCTCCCAGTCCGCAACCGCCGTGGCCACCTCGCCCAGCACGAACTTCAGCCGCGACACCAAGGTGTCCAGCACGTCCTGGTCGGTGACCCGGGTGATCTCGACGTGAATCCACGACTCGGCGAGGCCGCCGTGCAATCCGCTGATCGTGCCATCGGCCGCGCGCTCGACTGTGAGCTGAGGGTGGATGAGCAGGCGGATGCCTTGACGCTGCCTATCGAGTTCCGCCGTGATGGAGTCGACGAGGAACGGCATGTCGTCGGTGACGACCTGCAGCACCGTGTGACCGGTGGCCCATCCATGGGTGTCGACCCGCGGCGTGAAACCGCTGACGAGGATTTCCCCGGCCTGCCGCTTTCGAGCCAAGGCGAGATGACTGAGGACCGCACCCCTGATGTCGTCGGGATGACGGGTGGCGAGATCTTCGGTGAGGACATGCTGGTGGTAGGTGTTGATCAACTCGTTCGGATCGATGGAATCCGGTTCGAGGCCGGCCGCGGCCTCCGCGAGGAGTTTGTGTCGTCGTTCGTCGAGGACTGTCATGGTGCGTCGGTGCTCCTTGAATCGTGAGACCGGGTGCTGCCGGTCGGTGGGCGGATTAGATCCGCCGGGTTCCCGCCTCCTGCCAGCCGCGTAGCGCACCGAGATAGGCGTCTTTGAGGACCGCGAGCACGGTCTCCATCGGCATATCGCGAGCGCGCAGGTCCAGCAGTTCGCGGGGATCGAACATCATGTTGAACAAGAACAGTGCGCCGTCGAAGTAACTGTCGTCGATCTCTTCCGTGCGCAACAGTCGGCGGATCGGTCGTTCCCACGCGTCTCGGACCATCTGCATGGCCGTGTCTCCGGTGGTCAGACGATCGAGGAAGCCGCGGCGGGAACGCAGCTGCACCAACCCGGGGCCGTAGACCTCGATGATGCTTCCCCACTCCTTCAGGACATCGTCGAAGAGTTCGGGACCGGCGGTGGTGCAGTCATGGGAGAAGTCGCGAATCTGGGCGTCGACTTCGATCATGTAGGTGCCGAGTATCGCTTCGGCTGACGAGTAGTGACGATAGACGGTCGTCGCTGACACTCCGGCGCGCTCCGCGACGGCCTGGATGGTCAGACTTTGGGGATCGACCCGGATGATGTCGCCTGCAGCACGCAGAATCGCCTGCCTGTTGCGAAGCGCATCGCTACGACGCTTACGCGACACTTCCAGCTCCGTCCCGTGCCATAGCGTTCACGTCTTCGCGTCCCATCCCCACATATCCGCGGATCTTCTCACACCATTCTTCCATCCCTGTCCACCCTCCACACCCTCATTGGAGTGAGAATCATCTACCAGTTCAGGTACAGCATATCTGAGATTTTACTTGTATGTAATATTATCAATGGAACAGTATAAGACCTAGTCAATGCGTTCTTGGGCTCCTAAAGTCGTGGCGAACCCCAAGGTTTCATAGAAAATAACCGTTAGAGCTCTTGCACTTATGGGTCTCTGACCTGTAGCGTCTCCGGCGACGGCACACGGAACGGAGTTGTTCATGAGGTCCTGCATCGACCTGTCGGCAGATCTCGGCGAGGCCTTCGGGTCATACGTCATGGGAGATGACGACGCGTTACTGCCCCTGCTCACATCGGCCAATGTGGCCTGCGGTTTTCACGCCGGAGACCCCCGTGTTTTGGAGCGCACCGTCCGCGAGTGCGTCGGGCAGGGGGTCGCGGTGGGGGCGCATCCTGGCTTTCCCGATCTCGTCGGATTCGGACGCCGCCCGATCGCGATGACCTCTGACGAGGTCGCCGCGGACGTGTTGTATCAGCTGGGCGCACTGGAGGCCTTTGCGCGTCGACACGGCACCGCCGTGCAGCACATCACCCCGCATGGCAGCCTCGGAAACCTGAGCGTCACCGATCCAGCGTACGCACGCGGCGTTCTCGACGCCGTCGAATCGTTCAATCCCAGCCTGCCCGTGGTCACGCAGGCGGGCGTGCTCGCGGATCTGGCCCGAGAACGAGGAATACCGGTGGCGATCACGGCCATGGCCGATCGGGTCTACAACACCGACGGATCGTTGGTCTCCCGAAAGCTGCCCGGAGCCGTGATACACGACACCGATGCCATGGTGGAGCGCGTCCTGCAGATGGTGCTCGAACGCACGGTAACGACGATCGACGGCACCGTCATCGACCTGGATTGCCACACCGTGCTCATCCATGGGGACAGCCCTGAAGGTCTCCAGGTCGCCCAGCGGATTCGCGACGAGTTGGTGGCGCACGATGTCGAGCTGGCACCGTTGGCCGTGGTTCTCGAGGCGCGAGCCGGCTGATGACGGCGGCGACCTCCCACGCATCGGCCGGAATGTCGCCGGCAGAACGCTGCCAACAGGAACTCCGCTTCGTGGCGTATGGCGACTCCGCCGTCCTGGTGGAGCGCCACTGCGACGATCCTGTGCAGCAGTGGGCCGTGATGCAATCCCTGAGCAGCTCCCTGAGGGAGGCCGATCTGCCCGGGATCGAGGGAAACTTCGCCACTTTCACGACGTTGCTGGTGAGCTTCGATCCGTTGGTCACCGACGCGGCGAGATTGGAGAGCTGGCTTCGCGCGCACGTTCCGGACGAGGAGATCTCGGCGACGACCGGGCGGATCGTCGAGATCCCCATAACCTACGGCGGAGAGTACGGACCAGATCTCGAGGATGTGGCGCGAGAACTGGGCCTCACCCCCTCGGAAGTGGTCGACCTGCACTCCTCAACGCTGTGGCGCGTGGCCTTCAACGGAGCCCCTGCCGGAACGCCCCTGCATGAGGGCTCACCCTGGGACAAGCCGGTGCCGCGGATGCCGACGCCTCGGGTGAGGATCGCCGCCGGCACGATCGCATTGGCTGGCCACCAGGGCACCATCTACACGATCCCGGCGCCTGGAGGCTGGCGTCTGATCGGTAGGACCCCGCTGCAGATCATCAACCCCAAGGGCGACCCGTTCGTGGCCATCGACCCCGGAGACCAACTCCGGTTCGTGCCCATCACCCCCGATGAGTTCGATGCCACGCCCAACGTGTTCATCGGGGAGTTGCTGTGAGCGGGCTGGGGGACATCCACGGCCTGTGGATCGTGCAAGCGGGTGGTGCCTCCGTCACCGACCTGGGCCGCTACGGCGTGGCCCATCTGGGTATCCAGACCAATGGCGCGCTCGACCAGATCGCGGCGCGGACGGCCAATGCTCTGGTGGGCAACGACGACGGCGCCCGGTCGTCGAGATCACCACGATCGTCCCGTTCGTGTTCCGGACCTCTCAGACGATGCTCATCGCCGTCTCCGGCGCCACCGGCACGATCACCATCTCCGGAGCGAAGATCCCCGCCAACACCCCCATCCTCACCTGGCCGGATGCGGAGATCCGCATAGAGCCGGCCTCCTCGGGACTGCGCGCCTACCTCGCCGTGCACGGCGTGATCCAAGGCGACGAGTTCCTGGGAAGCGTGGCGCTGGATCCGCTGATCGGTCGTGGACGCCGGCTGAAGAACGGCGATCTTGTTCCCGTCACCGGTTCCGAGGTGCGCGAGAACTACCAGATGCCGCTCTTCCTGGTCACCGCCCCGCAAGAGGTCTACCCGAACACCTGGCAACTCGACGTGCTCCCCGGCCCCGATATCGAGCAGTTCCTGGATTTCGCGGAGGACATCGCGAGGCATTCCTTCACGGTCGACACCAACAGCGACCACGTCGGTGTGCGCCTGACGGGGCCCTCCTTCGCTCGGGCCATCACCACAGAGATCCTGTCGCGCGGTGTGCCGCTGGGGGCCGTCGAACAACCACCCACCGGGGGCCCGATCATCCTGATGCGAGGACGCCCGCTCACGGCCGGCTATCCCGTCCCGGCCGTCGTCGCCCGTAGCTCTCACAGCGCGCTCGGCCAACTGCGGCCGGGAGACACCGTGAGCCTGCGCATGACCACCCCCTCGAGATCGCTGCATCTGGTGCGCACGCAGGAGGAGCGACTCGCCGACCTGCGCCGCCGTTGCAGCGGCATGTTCGCGGCAGGCCACCTGTTCCCTGTTCGTTCCTCCGACTCCCGACGCTCACCCCTTCCCACCACCACTCAGTGGTTGCCCATCAGAGAGGAAACCCCATGACTCACTCCAGTGATGCACCGGTGCAACACGAGATCCCGCCTGAGCAAATGCGCCGCGTCGTCTTCGGCGGCAGTGCAGGCATGTTCGTCGAATTCTTCGACTATGGCATCTACGGCTTCCTGGCCACGACGCTAGCCGTCGTCTTCTTCCCACCCGAAGCGCCCACGGCGGGCCTCATCATGACCTGGGGCATCTTCGCGCTGACCTTCTTCGTGCGGCCCCTCGGCGGCATGATCATCGGTGCATTCGCCGACAAAGCGGGACGCCGAGCCGCGCTGGTGCTCTCGCTCACCATGATGACCGTCGCGACCGGTGCGATCGGCCTGCTTCCCGGATATGCCTCGATCGGATACGCCGCTCCCATCCTGCTGCTCGTCCTCCGCCTGATTCAGGGCTTCTCCGCCGGCGGCGAGGTGGCCAGTGCGTACTCGTTCGTCGCGGAGAGCGCGCCCGCGAACCGGCGCGGTTTCCTGACCTCCTTGCCGCAGTTCGGCTCCTACAGCGCGATGCTGCTGGGCACCAGCCTCGGCGTCGCCCTGGCCACGCTGCTGCCCGAGGGGTCGCTCGTCGAGTGGGCATGGCGTGTGCCCTTCCTCGTCGCGGTGCCGCTGGGGCTCATCGGATTCTGGATCCGCCGTACCCTGCAAGACACCTTGGCCTTTCTCAAGGCCCAGCAGGCCGGCGAGACGACAGAGAGCCCGATCGCGAGCACCTTCACCGACAAGAAGACGATCGTCAAGATGCTCCACGCGATGGCGCTCGCGCTGCTGAACAGCTCCGGCTACTACATCCTGTTCAACTACATGCCCTCCTACCTGAACCGCGAACTGCACTTCTCCGTGGGACAAGGGCTCGCCGTGACCGCGCTGGCCGTCATCGCGATGCTGATCTTGATCCCGGTCATGGGCTACGTGTCCGACAAGGTCGGTCGGCGAAAGGTGCTGATGGGTTCCGCCATCGGGTGCGCCGTGCTCGCCGTGCCTGGTTACTGGCTCATGGCGCAGGGCAGCTTCGGCTTGGCGGTTCTCGGTGCCGTGATGCTCGCCGCCGCCTTCGCCGGCCACGCGGGCGTCATCAACGTGGCGCTGGTGGAACTGTTCCCGACCAAGGTGCGCGGCACCGCGTACTCCGTCGGCTACAACCTCTCCACCGCGATCTTCGGCGGCGCCGGCCCGCTGGTGATGACCAGCCTCATTGCCGCCACCGCCGTGACCGCGATCCCGGCCTACTACGTCATCCTCACCGCCATCGGCACCTTCTTCGCAGCGGCCTTCATGACCGAGGGCGCCGGTAAGCCGGTGGACTGACGCGCCTTATTCCCTATCCAACCATCCTCCGTCACGGAGCAGCCGGCGGAAGGCCTTCGCCGGACAAGGAGAGACCTGACATGACATCCCTGCCTGATTCCCCCGCACACCCGGTGGGAGCGTCCAGCCTGGTTGCGCGAATCACGGAGACATCCCGGCGCCCGAAGAACCTCGGGCACACCCCTGCGGGCGCCATCTCGTTGGCGATGGGGGAGCCCGACGGTGACACCGCGCCCGCCATCGTCGAGGCGGCCATCCGCTCCCTCCGGGACGGCCGCACGCACTACGCCCCGTTGACCGGCAGTGGTGAGTTGCGGACCGCGCTAGCGGATTTCGTGACCACGGCAACGGGTCGCGTCACCGCTGCTCCTGAGGTGGTGATCACCCACGGCGCCTCCGCCGGCATCGCTGCGACGATCCTCGCGCTCGTCCAGCCGGGGGACAAGGTCCTTCTCCCGGAGCCGACCTATTCGCTGTATGCCGATCATCTGGCGATGGTGGGCGCCCAGATCGTCTGGGTGCCCAACCGTGCCGATGGCTCGATCGATTTCGGCCTTGTCGACGAACTGGCCGACGATGCCCGGATGGTCATCGTCTGCAACCCCTCCAACCCGACGGGCCAGGTCTTGATGGCAGATCAGATGAAATCCCTGGCCGGCATCGTCGCGCGGCACCCGGGCCTTCTGCTGGTCTCCGACGAGGCGTACAGCGAGATTATCTTCGACGATCTGGCCTGGGCCTCGGCCCTGGAGCTCGCGGAGATCCGAGACCAGGTTGTGCTGCTCGGTACCTTCTCGAAGGCCTATGCGATGACCGGCTGGCGACTGGGTTATGCGATCGCTCCCGAGCACCTCGCCGAACCGATAAACCTGGTGCATCGCACCATCAACGGTGCGATCAACACCTTCGTCCAGGACGCGGCTCTCGTCGCCTTGCAGACGCCGAAGGCCGAACTGGATGCGCTGCGCGCCCTCTATCAGCGACGTCGCGACATCGTGGTGGATGCCCTGGCCGCCATGCCGAAGGTCAGCATCAACCGGCCCACGGGAGCGTTCTACGCCTTCCCTCGGATCGATTCGAAGCTCACCTCGCAGGAACTCGTCGAGGCCTTCGCAGCAGGAGGGGTGCTGGTGCGCTCGGGGACCGAATACGGCCCCTCGGGTGAAGGACACGTTCGGATTTCGTTCGCAGCCGGCGAGGACGCCCTCGCGGAAGGCATGCGCCGATTCGCTGCCGTCGTCGCAACGCTGTGACCGGCCACAACACGTAAGGAAAGAGAGAGTTATGGAGTTCGGGCCTGAGAAGATGGCGCGCCTCGCAGAGCTGGGTGCCGCTACGGTTTACGAGGCGCACGGTCAGAAGGGGGCGATCGATCCCGCGATCAAACCGCTCGACCCGCAGATGCGCGTCGCTGGCCGAGCGGTGACGGTGAAACTGGTGCCGGCAGACAACTGGTATGTCCATGTGGCCCTCCTCGAAGCAGGCCCCGGCGACATCCTCGTCGTCGATATCGGTGGCTTCGACCAGGCCGGTCCCTGGGGCGATGTGCTCACGTTGGCAGCCCAGACGCGAGGCCTGGCGGGTCTCGTGGTCGACGGCGCGGTGCGGGACAGCAAGACCATCATCGACGAAGGTTTCCCCGTCTTCGTGCGAGGCACCTGCATCCGGGGAACCACCAAGGTGCAACACGGCACGCTCAACGAGCCAGTGGTGATCGGTGGGGTCGTGGTGCGGCCCGGCGACATCCTCGTCGGAGATGCCGACGGGCTCGTGTGCATCCCCGGCGATGAGGGAGAGGCCGCCCTGGCGGCCGCAGAGAAGCGGGAGGCCAAGGAGGAGTGGCAACGCGAGCAGATCCGCGCCGGCGTCTCCACCCTGGAGCTTCTCGGCCTTCCCCATCCCGCACGAGCGTAAAGACGAAGAGACGAAACTGAGGACAGCAATGACACCAACCACCACCATCCCTCCGGAGACGGTGGCCCGGCTCGAAGGCCTGGCCCGCGATATCCGGGTTTCGATCGTCTCCATGCTGGAGAACGCGCGAAGCGGGCACAGTGCAGGGCCACTCGGAATGGCCGATCTCATGGCGGCGCTCTACGGCGAGGCGCTCCGGCATCGTCCCGACGACCCCGCCTGGGCCGAGCGAGACATGTTCTTGCTCAGCAACGGCCACACCGCGCCGGTGCTGTATGCGGCGATGGCGCACACCGGCTACTTCCCCGTGGAGGAGCTATCGACGCTGCGTCGATGGGGAACCCGTCTGCAAGGGCACCCCGAGCGCTTGGCCCTTCCCGGCGTCGAGGCCAGCAGCGGACCGCTGGGAGAGGGGTTGTCGCAGGGTTCGGGAATGGCTCAGGTCTTCCAGTACCTCGACAAGACCCCCGAGCGCTGGGTCTACGTGATGATGGGCGACGGCGAACTGGATGAGGGAAACATCTGGGAAGCCGTGATGTATGCCGGTAAGTACGGGCTGGAGCAGTTGATCGGCATCGTTGATCGCAACTTCATTCAGATCGACGGCAATACCGAAGACGTCATGCCACTCGGCGACCTGGCCGGGAAGTTCCGTGCCTTCGACTGGCACGCGATCGACGTCGATGGGCACGACATGGTGGCGATCCTCGCGGCCATCGAGGAATGCAAGGCCACGAAGGGCAAGCCATCGGTGATCGTCGCCCATACCGTTCCGGGCAAGGGCGTGCCCTACATGGAGGGCGACCACACCTGGCACGGCAAGGTACCCAACGCCAGCCAAGCGGTCGAGGCTCTCGCCGCGTTGAACGATGAAGGAGCACAGTGATGACCGCGACGCAGACCGCCCCCGAGGTGCGCACCGAACCGATCCGGATGGGCTTCGGCCGTGGCCTCCTGGCCGCCGGTGAGGCCGACGAACGCATCGTCGCCCTGTGCGCCGATCTGGTTGAGAGTACCCAGATGCACTTCTTCGCCCGTGCGTTCCCCGAGCGCTTCTTCGAGGTGGGTGTGGCCGAGCAGAACTTGGCCACGGTCGCCGCGGGGATGGCCGCCGTCGGGCGGATCCCGTTCATCAGCAGCTACGCCGCTTTCAGCCCAGGTCGTAACTGGGAGCAGATCAAGACCACGGCTTGCCTGAACGATCAGCCCGTCAAGGTCATCGGCTCGCATGCGGGGCTGAACGTCGGTCCTGACGGCGCCACCCACCAGATGCTCGAAGACCTCGCGCTGATGAGGGTGATGCCCAACATGGTGGTGGTGTCGCCGGCCGACAGCGTCGAGGCGGAGAAGGCGACGCGCGCGATTGCCGCCGATTCGCGTCCCGCCTACCTGCGGCTGGCGCGCGACGCCACCCCGGTGTTCACCTCGGAGGATGATCCCTTCGAACTGGGGGTGGCTCGGGTGCTGCGCGATGGAACCGACGTGACCCTCGTGGGCACCGGGACCATGACCTGGCATCTGTTGGATGCCGCCTCGCGACTCGAGGAGCACGGCGTGAATGCCGAAGTGCTGCACTACGCGACGATCAAACCCTTCGATGAGGCGGCCTTGGTGGAGAGCGCGGCTCGAACCGGGCTGGTCGTGACAGCGGAGGAGGCCCAGATCGTGGGTGGCCTGGGCGGCGCCGTTTCGGAGGTGCTCAGCGAGCAACTGCCCACCCGGGTGAAGCGGCTCGGCGTCCGGGACCGCTACGGGGCTTCGGGTGCTCCCAGCGAGGTCCTCGCTCAATTCGGCCTCACCGGTGAGCAGTTCGTAGACCCCATCCTCGAAGCACTCCGATAAGAGAGGTCGATGCACTCCGCTCGGGTGTCCCCCGGAATGGGTCTGCTCCGGTCTCGAAGATCTCCTTGCCCACGCCGAAGTCGGGCTCGACGGCGCACCGCGCGATCAGCACCTCGACGTCGCCGGCCTCGGGGTGCGTCCCCGCCGCCAAGGCGATGTTCAACCGCACCGACGGATCCGGGTTCTCGAACGCCGCCGTCAGCCGCGCCGACCTCGTGTTCACTGCGTTCTGGCTCATCGTGACCACCTCCTGAACCCAGCCAAGGCGTTGTCACAGTGTCAAGGTCAAGTCAGTCGCGAGAGCGTCGTTATTTGTGGTTGGTAGATCCACCGCAAATGACGAAAATCTTGGCGATCCGGGTTAGCGCAGCGACCCCGACTGGTACGGGTAGTCCATCGAGCGGACTTGACCGCGCGGACACGCTCAAATAGGGTCTCCGGCATGGACAACCGCTGGTACGTGTATCGGAGTGGCTCTGGAGGAGCCGACCGCCGATAGCGTCCCGCGCCTCCAGAGCCACAGGCAGATCCTCGACCGAGGGTCTGCCTTCGTCGTTTACTACGGCGGTGGCCTGGACAGATGGGTTCCCGTCGGGAAACAGGAATCCGCATGAACGCCACTCACAACCTCCATATCGCCTCCCTCACTCCGTTGCCGTCGCCGGCGCGGCTGCGCGACGATCTGCCCATCACCGAGGCGCAGGAGAACGCCGTGACCGCCGCCCGCGCTGATGTCGAAGCGGTGCTGCGTGGTGACGACGACCGCCTGCTCGTCGTCGTCGGCCCGTGCTCGGTGCACGATCCGCTTGCCGCCGTCGACTACGCACGCCGGCTCGCGCGCGTCGCCGAGAAGCACCGCGACGACCTGTTGGTCGTGATGCGGGTGTACTTCGAGAAGCCGCGTTCCACTGGCGGGTGGAAGGGGCTCATCAACGACCCGGCGCTGGATGGCACCCACGATGTGACGCGGGGCCTGCGCACGGCGCGGCGGCTGTTGCTGGACGTCATCGACATCGGCCTGCCTGTGGGGTGCGAGTTCCTTGAGCCGATCAGCCCGCAGTACATCGCTGACACCGTCGCGTGGGGTGCGATCGGGGCGCGCACGACGGAGAGCCAGATCCACCGGCAACTCGCGTCGGGCCTGTCGATGCCAGTCGGTTTCAAGAATGCGACCGACGGTGACATCGAGGTTGCGATCGACGGCTGCACCGCCGCCTCCCAGCCGCATGTGTTCTTCGGCACCGACGAGGATGGCGCCGCCGCGGTCGTCTCCACCACTGGCAACGGTGCCGTGCACATCGTGCTGCGCGGGGGACGGGGAGGCCCGAACTACGGCCCTGTTGACATCGAGCGGGCGGCAGGGCTGCTGGAGCGGGCCGGCCTGCCGGGACGGCTCGTCGTCGACGCCAGTCACGCCAATAGCGGCAAGGACCATGTGCGCCAGGCCGAGGTCGTTCGCGAGCTGGCACACCAGATCGCTGGAACCGACGACATCGCTGGGATCATGATCGAGAGCTTCCTCGTCGGCGGCAGTCAGACGTTGTCGGCCGCGACCCGCAGTGCCCTGGTCTACGGCCAGTCGG
This sequence comes from Tessaracoccus sp., assembly GCA_041393555.1. GTDB lineage: Bacteria > Actinomycetota > Actinomycetes > Propionibacteriales > Propionibacteriaceae > Arachnia. The sequence continues at coordinate 66,283 of JAWKJW010000011.1, forward strand.
TTACCGATGCGTGCATCGATTGGGAGACAACCGCAGCGTTGCTCGTGGACCTGGCTGCTGCCGCGCGGATCCGGCGGGAAGGGGGCTTCAGTGCAGCTGAGCCCGCCGCGTGACGTCGGTTGCCACCGCGCCGCCCGTCGAAGCCAGCTCTCCTATTCAGGGCGCTAACGAAAGGGCTTCGGCTTTCGCGGCGCGGCGGAGCGCCTTGTCCAGGGTCGCAAGTGTCGAACCGGTGCGGAGAGCCAGCTCGAGGTACAGCGCGTCGTAGGCGGTGAGGTCGTGGCGCCGTGCTAGCCGGAGTACTCGCTCTGAGTCGGGCGAGTGGTCCAAGGAAATGGCCAGGTCATCCAGGGTGTCGAGCAGCGCGTCGGCCATGGTTCGATCCAGTCGTTTCCGTCGTTCTGCCGACAGGACGATGTTTCGCAGCTCGACCCAGAGGAGCGACGGCGCGATGATCTCGTCGTGCGCGGCAAAGAGCTTCTCCAGATCGGGCCTCTGTTCGTCCGGGAGAAGCGCCGAGAGTAGGACTGAGGAGTCGACGACCAGCATCACCGATGCCCCTCCGCACGCCAGATATCGAGTTCGTCGAGAGTGAGGGGAGTTTGTTCCGCCCGCAGCTGGGCGCCGAGGGTATGCAAACGCCGGAGCGCGGCGACGCGCTCGGGATGTCTCGGCACGGGTACGAGTTGCGCGACGGCAACCCCACGACGGGTGAGCGTCAAGCTTGCTCCCGCTTCCACCTCGGCGACCAACTCGGACAGATGGGTCTTGGCCTCGAAGATGCCGATCTCACGTTGCGCTGACATAACGACCTCCTGGTTAACAGTCTAGTCTGTTGGTTAGGAGCGCCTGAAGAGGGTATCTGGTGCGAATGGCGGTTGCGCTGACGGCGAGGTTGTCGGGCGTCACACGCGTAGGCTGGGCAAATGAGTGAGGAACTGCTGGGTGTTGCCGATGTCGACCTGCCCGATTGGCGCTGGATCCTCGGTGCGCTGAGGACGCGTTTCGATACCGGAGGTTTCTCCACCGGTGCTGAATTTCTTCTGGATGTCGCTCGGGTCGCCGACGAGCTGAATCACCACCCGGATGCCGACTTGCGCTACGGGCACGTGCGCTTCACGCTCCGCAGCCACGACGTCGGCGGGGTCACGAGCCGCGACGTCGAGCTGGCTCGGCGGATCAGCGCCCTTGCGGCCGACCGAGGCTTTGTGGCCGTGCATGACTGAGGTGAGGCCCGGGCCGGCGGCGCTGGCGTGGACGGAGCAGCACGCCTCTTCCGAGATCGTCGATGTGTCCGCCGTTGGCGGCGGGATCACCAACACCAAGTGGCGGTTGCAGCTGCGCGACGGCGAGCAACTGGCGCTGCGATGGGCCGATTCGGAGCGCTGGGGCGAGGTGGGGCGCGAGCATATTCGACGTGAGGCGTCGGCCTGCGGGTTGCTCGCGGACTCCGTCGCGCAGGTGCCCCGTCTCGTTGCCGCAGACGTGACGGGGGAGTCGGCCGGCGGCCCGGCCTGCCTGATGGAGTGGCGGGCCGGTGCCACTCGGCTCGACCCGCTGAGCCCGGCCGCCGTGTCCGATCTGGCTCGTACCGCCGTGGCCATCCACAGTCGGAGGCTGCCCGCTGGCGAGCAGCCACCCCGGTTCAGCTACCGAGGGCCGTCGCAGTTGGAGGTTCCGGCCTGGTCGCGTCGTCCCGAGTTGTGGCGACGAGCGATCGAGGTCCGCAATGCAGGGGAGCCGGCCACGCCGCACGGTCTGATCCATCGCGACTTCCACCTGGGCAACCCGCTGTGGCAGGGCGACGAGGTCGCGGCGGTGGTGGACTGGGCCGAGACGTCGTGGGGTCCGAGCGACCTCGACGTCGCCCACATGTGCTCTGACTTCGCGATGCTACACAGCCTCGACGACGCACAGGCATTCAGGCAGGCATATCTCGATGCGGGCGGCGTGCTCGAGCCCGATCCCGACGCCGCCCGCTACTGGGTGGTGAGCGACATCCTTGGCTTCCTGCCCGACCCCGCCCACATCATCCCCGGGCTGGCCCACCTCCGCCCGGACGTCACTCCGGATCGGGTGCGCGCAGGTCTCGAAGACCTCCTCGCTCTCACCCTCAAACACTGACCAAGCGCTGACACGCCAAACGGCGAGCGCATGAGTCGGCTCGTTGGCTGTCCCACGTCGCTGCCAACCGTTCTGGCTTCCCTTCCTAGCGGTCGTGATGATGGTTCGAGGGCTGATGTGGTCGCTCGAAGTTGTGTCGTCGAAATCCTCCGAATCGGTACTGGAGAGGCCTCGAGATAGGCAATCTGCGAAGTTCTGTCGTGCAAACGTTGACTACTCAAGGCACAACAGCGGTCTCGCGGACTGTTACCCTGTGCGGCATGCGGTGGCAGCAGCGATTTAGCGACCCCCGGCCGGTTGACGGCCACGGGGTCTTCGACGTGCGCCCATAGCCCGCAGAGTCTCCGTAGGCACGGCCGGGGGAATTTCCACCTTCCTCGCCAGCCCACCACTTCATGGAGACTCATCATGGCTCACGCCGACTACCTCACCGCAGATCAGCTTTCTCACGCGCTCTCCCTGCGCGACCTCACCGACCCTGCTCAGGGCCGCCACTCGGTCCAGTTGCTTCTCGACGCCGTCGTCTCGACGCTGCAGAACACATGGGGCAGCACCGTCAGATACGTGCGCCACTCGCCCATCGTCGCGGTGCGCGACAACTACGATCGCCTCGGTTACCACCCCGGCGACGTGACCCGCGACCGTCGCTACACCCGCTACCTCAGCCCGACGACGATGCTGCGTAGCCACATGAGCGCGGAGATCCCGGCGGCGCTCGAGCAGTACGCCGGCCGCATGGATGTCGACGAGCTGATCGTCGCGCCCGGCCTCGTCTACCGGCGCGACGTCGTCGATCGCAGTCACGTGGGGGAGCCCCATCAGGTGGATCTCTGGCGGCTCCGCAGCCACCCGGACACGACGGACGACGACATGCTCGCGATGATCGCGCTGCTCGTCGACGCCGTCCTTCCGGGTGCCGAATGGAAGGTCGCCGACGTCGAGCACCCGTACACCGTCGGAGGGCGCCAGATCGACGTGCGCCACGACGGCCAGTGGCTGGAGCTCGCCGAATGCGGGCGGATCCATCCGCAGGTGCTGCGCGGCTCGGGGCTTGACCCGGAGCGCTGGTCGGGACTGGCGCTCGGCATGGGCTTGGAGCGCGCGCTTATGCTGCGCAAGGCGATCCCCGACATCCGCTACCTGCGGGCTCGGGACCCCCGCATCGCCGAGCAGATGTTGACCTTGGATCCCTGGCAGCACGTGTCCCCGCTGCCGTCGGCGCGCCGCGATATCTCCGTCGTGGTCGCTGAAGACGAGGATGAGGAGACGCTGGGCGACCGCATCCGCACCGCGTTGGGCAGCGACGCCGAGGTGGTCGAGTCGGTCGAACTGCGGAGCCGTACACCGCACGAGGCGCTGCCCGAGGCCGCGCGGTTGCGCCTCGGTACCCGCTCAGGCCAGGTGAACCTGCTGCTGCGGATCGTCCTGCGCCCGATCGACCGGACGCTCACCTCGGCAGAGGCCAACGCTATCCGCAATACGATCTACCGCGCCGTCCACGAAGGCCCGGTGATGGAACTGATCTGACGCGGTGGCCGTCCCGCGATCCTCGGATCGTGCGAGCGCCCTCCGTCGCGGTCCTTGATGCGAAAGTGAGCATGGGTAAACCTGTTTTCCGGTCCCTGAGGTGCGAGCGCCAGCGAGCCTCGAAGGGCGTTAAGGAAGCGCTGATCTAACGGCAACGTCGGTGCAGGGGTGCGATGTCACTCGATCGGTCAGCGTTGAATCATGCTGATACTGCCTGGTTTTGGCCGGTGACCCGGGTTTCGCAGACCGTTCGGCCCGGTTTTGGGCAGGCTACCGCCCAGGCACCCCGGTTATCCGGACCGCTCGGGCACGCATCAGCAGGTTCGCGCTGCTGAACAGCACATGAAGCAGATTGCTGTTCTTGGCCAGCCCGCGGTACCGGGTCTTGGTGAACCCGAAGTCACGTTTGACGATCAGGTACGGGTGCTCGACCTTCGCCCGCACCGACGCCTTCCTGGACTCCAGGTGCTGGTCAAACGCGGGCATCGCTTTCAACATCGACTTACGTGCCGCGACCCGCCACTGGATCTTCGCCAAGTCGGGGTCACCGGTGATCTCGGGTCGCTTGTGCACGCCCTGGTACCCGAATCGGCGTACCCGACCTCGTCGTCCGGGCGCATCAGGTTCGCCGCCTGCGTGATGTCGCCAGCATTCGCGGCCGTCACCGTGACGGTGTGCACGTATCCGGTTCCGGCGTCGACGCCGGTGTGCGCTTTCATCCCGAAGTACCACTGGTTCCCCTTGGCCGTCTGGTGCATTTGCGGGTCCCGCGCCCCGGCAACGTTTTTCGTCGAGCTGGGAGCTTTGATGATCGTCGCGTCGATCACCGACCCGCCGCGCATAATCCACCCGTTGGACTCGAAGAAGCGGGTTTGGGCGTCCAGGAACTCTCGTCCCAGGTCGTGGGCTTCGATCAAGTGCCGGAAATGCAACAACGTGGTCGCGTCCGGGACCTGGGCGGTGGTGAAGTCGAGCCCCAGGAACGTGCGGAACGCGTACGAGTCGTAGATCGCGTCCTCGGTGCCCTCATCCGACAAAGAGAACCACACCTGCAGCAAGTACATCCGCAACATCGTTTCCACCGGGACCGGTTGCCGACCCCTACGCCCGGTCGTGGGATAGAACGGCACGATCAACCCAGTCCACTCATCCCACGGGATCACCTGATCCATCATCGCCAAGAACTCATCCCGCCGGGTCCGACGACGACGGTTCCCGTACTCCACATCCACGAAACTCGGCTGCTGCACATCACGACCAGGCATACCCCGATTCTCCCAGCCAGCAGCGCCCCACGCGGTCAATAAATCAGCGTTTCCTTAAACGCAAGCGTTCGCAGGGACTGTGCCAAAGGTTCCGTTTAATGCCCTTCGAGGCTCCTCGCAGAGCTCGTCACACCTCAGGGACCCGACAAAGGGTTCCTTCACTCACTTTCCTGCCCCACGGTGGCGGCGAAGCAGCCCGGAAGCTGAGGTGTGAGGCCGTCTGCGGCCGAGCCTCGAAAGGTCGCGACTGTGTGCAGGGGCTGGTGCTCGGGTTGGTTGTTCGGCTGGCGGTCGCTTTGAGGCTCCTCGCAGGCTCGTCGCACCGGGGCGACCGGCTCCCGTGTACCTCAACGACCGGCCCGCTCGTCGCGCCTCGACGATCGTGGAAAGGTAAGCTCTCGTCGGTGCGTGCGTACTGGGAACTGGCTAAGGGAGGCTACCGGCGGTACGCGCGCTACCGGGCGGCGATCGCCGCGGCCCTGATCGCCAACGGAGCTTTCGGGTTCATCCGTGCCTCGCTCCTCATGACAACCATCACCACCGCAGGCACGGCCGTCGGCGGCTACGACCTGAAGCAGGCCTCCACCTACGTCTGGCTCGGGCAGGGCCTGTTGGGGGCGATCCCGTTGTGGGGAATGACCGAGATCGCGGCGCGCGTGAAGTCGGGCGAGATCGCCATGGACTTCCTGCGCCCCGTCACGGCGCTCGGCCAATGGTGGGCCACCGACCTCGGCAGGGCGGCGTCGCAGGTGCTGCCCCGGCTGGTGCCGATGCTGGCCGTCGGCGCGCTGACCACGGGGCTCGCGCTCCCGGCGCACCCGCTGCCGTACCTGCTGTTCCTCGTCTCGCTGGTGCTCGCGGTGAGCCTCACCTTCTTCGCCTGGACGCTGATCAACCTCCTGGCCATGTGGGTCGTGGAGATCCGCGGCTACCACGCGCTGTTCATGATCGTCATGAACCTGCTCACCGGGCTGCTCGTGCCGGTGTCCTGGTTCCCTGGCTGGCTGCGGACGCTGGCCGATGCCACCCCCTTCCCGTCGATGTTCCAGACCCCAATCGACGTGGTGATGGGAGTGGCGGGCATCCAGGCGATCGGCATCCAGGCCCTGTGGCTGGTGGCGCTGGTCGGCGTCGCCCAGTTGATGCTGCACCGCGGCACGCAGAAGCTGGTGATCCACGGTGGGTGACGCTCCGACGGTGCGGGACCCCTCATCCGCTGAGCCCGGCCGGTGACCTGGTGGTTCATGGTGCGCACCATGATCGGCGCCCGGATCCGGGCGCAGGCCGGCTATCGTTCCAGTTTCGCCGCCGACCTGGCGAGCCAGCTGCTCCTGGCCGCCACCGAGTTCGTCGAGATCTACGTCCTGCTGCACAACGCCCCCGTCTTCGGCGGCATGAACCTGGCGCAAGCCACCGTCGTCTACGGGTTGGCCTGCGTGGCCTTCGGCATCGCCGACATGCTGTTCGGTCAGCTCGAAAGCATGCACACCTTCATCCGCGAGGGGCGCCTGGAGACGCTGCTCGTGCGCCCCACGTCGCTGTTGCTGCAGCTCGTCACCGCCGACGTGCAGCTGCGCCGGCTGGGGAGAGCCGGCTTCGGCCTGGGCGCCTACCTGATCGCTCTCGCCGTCTGCGGGGTCGAGTGGACGCCGACCGCCGTCGCGCTGGCCGTGGTGGCGCCGCTGGGCGGTGTGCTGATCTTCGGGGCGCTGTTCCTAGCCTCCGGGTCGATCCATTTCTGGGTGCTCGACGGACAGCAGGCCGGCAACGCGTTCGTCTATGGCGGCCGCTACGTCAGCTCGGTGCCGGCGAGTGCGCTGATGACCCCGATCCGGGTGTTCTTCACCTTCGTCGTACCGGCCACCTTGGTGGCCTATGTGCCGGCGGCCGTGCTGGTCGGGGCGCCGTTGCCCGCGCTCCTCTGGCCGGAGATGGCGTGGCTCGGTATCCCCGTCGGCGTGGTGCTGTGGGCGGTGGTTCTGGTGATCTGGCGCGCCGGGATGCGTCGCTACTCGGGAGCGGGAGGATAGACGGTGATCATCGAGACCGAGGATCTGGTCAGGGAGTTCACCGTGTACGACGGTGGCGGGCTGCGTCGGAAACGGCGCGTGGTGCGCGCGGTCGACGGCCTGACGCTACGGATTGAATCCGGGGAAGCGGTGGGTTATATCGGTGCCAATGGCTCGGGAAAGTCGACGACGATCAAGATGATCTCCGGCATCCTCACGCCGAGCTCCGGGCGCATCCGCACGTGCGGGCTGAAGCCCGTGCCCGAGCGCCGGGCTCTCGCGCGCAGGATCGGCGTGGTGTTCGGCCAGCGTTCCGCGCTGTGGTGGGACCTGCCCTTGGAGGAGTCGTTCCCGATCCTGGCCGCCATGCACCGGATCCCCGCCGGCGTGTGGCGTAAGCGTTTCGACATGCTGGTCGACGAACTCGAACTCGCCTTATTCCTGGCGAGGCCGGTGCGTACGCTCTCCCTCGGCCAGCGGATGCGCGGCGAAGTGGCTGCCGCCCTGCTGCACTCGCCCGATCTGGCCGTGCTCGACGAGCCCACCATCGGCCTCGACATGATCAGCAAGGAGAACCTGCGCCGATTCCTGGCACGGGAGAGGACGGAGCGCGGCACGACGCTGCTGCTCACCACCCACGACATGGGCGACGTCCAGCGATTGTGCGATCGTATGGTCGTCATCGACGACGGACGCCTCGCCTTCGATGGCACCGAGGCCGAACTTGCCGAGGCGACCGATGCCGAGCGCATCCTCGTCGTCGATCTGGCCGAACCCGTCGTGGCGGACGAACTGCACCTGCCCGCGGATGCTTGCGTGGTGGCCATGGAGGGCGACGGGTCCCGGCTCTCGATCGCCTTCGCTCCGCGGCGACTCTCCGCGGCGCACGTGCTGGCCGCCGTCCAGACACAGGCCGAGGTGATCGAGCTGTCACTCGCGGAACCCGCCATCGAAGACCTGGTCAGGCGGATCTATCGAGGTCGGTGATGCTCGCGGACCACAGGTGCTGCGTGCGTCATCGCCCTCGGCTGATGTATGCGGCCATCTCTTCTTTGGGCACCATCGAGCCCCCGGTGGCCCACACCAGGTGGGTGGCTCGGGTGAGCCGCCGCTCATCCATCCCGATCCGGGCGAGGTAGCTCTCGTCGGCGAGCACGCGATGAGGCCCCGGGAAGCCCGCCGCGGCCGAGGGCTCGATGTCGATGGCCTGGGTGTGGTGCAGCAGGGCGATCAGCCGGTACAGCTCGTCGTCCTCGACGGTGTAATAGCCGTCGATCAGGTGCTGCATCCGCCGTCCCACGAAACCGGATGGGCGCCCCCCGCCAACCCGTCTGCGGCCGTGACGTTGTCGATGCCGAAGTCTTGGACGCTGATCTCGTCGTGGCATCCGGTATAGACGCCCAGCAGCATGCAGGGCGAATGAGTCGGCTCGGCGAAGACGCAGTGCACGGCATCGCCGAAGACCGTTTTCAGGCCGAAGGCGACACCGCCGGGACCGCCTCCCACCCCGCATGGCAGATAGACGAAGAGGGGGTGGTCGGCATCGACGAGGATATTGAGTGCCCGCAGTTGACCGGCGAGGCGTCGCGCGGCGACCGCATATCCGAGGAAGAGATTGATCGAGTTCTCGTCGTCGACGAAATAGGCGTTCGGGTCGTCGGCTGCCTGCGCGCGCCCAGCCGCGACCGCGACGGAGTAGTCGGAGTCGTATTCCCGCACCGTCACGCCGTGGCCGCGCAGCATGTCCTTCTTCCACTGCCTGGCGTCGGAGGACATATGTACCGTGGCCTCGAAACCGAGCGTGGCGCTCATGATCCCGATGGACAGGCCGAGGTTTCCGGTGGAACCGACGGCCACCTTGTGCCGGCCGAAGAAGGTGCGGAGTTCAGGGGCGGCGAAGCGTCGATAGTCGCTCTTCACATCGATCAGGCCGGCGGCGAGCGCGAGATCCTCAGCATGCTTCAGGACCTCGTAGATGCCTCCGCGTGCTTTGATCGAGCCGCTGATGGGCAGGTGACTGTCGAGTTTTACCAGCATTCGTCCCGGGACCGGTCGGTCGCGGTGGTGCCCCAGGGCGTGCTGCATCGACGGCGTGACCACCAAGGGCGACTCGATGATGCCACCCGTCGGCCGCGTTTGTGGGAAGGCCTCCCGGAGGAAGGGGGCGAATCGGTGCAGCCTATCGGCCGCCGCATCGATGTCTGCCGTAGACAGCCCGACCTCGGCGAGAGCCTCGGCTGTGGGCGTGACCATGGGGGTGAACCAGGAGGTCTCCTCCAGATCCATGAGGTCCTGGAGCAGCGGGAACTCCGCGCGCCAGGTTTCCAGCGACTTTCCAGCGATCATCGGTGTCAGCGCAGGCGGGTCAGCTGGGTGACATCGTCATCCGGGAACTGATCGACGGTGGCCGTCACCTCGAGATTTTCGAGGGTGAGGGCACCCGACAGGTTCGTGAGGAAGGCCGTATCGCTCGCGTCGCGTCCCGTCGCGATGCGCAACATGCTGCTCCGCGGTGCGAGGGCCGTGGCATCCACCACGTGCCAGGCGTCGTCGACGAGGGCCTCGGCCACCGCGTGGAAGTCCATGGGCTCGAGACCGGGTGCGTAGACGGAAACCAGCCTGGCCGGAACACCACTCGCGCGCAAGAGCGCGACGACCAGATGGGCGAAGTCTCGGCAGACCCCTTGGCGGCTGAGCAGGGTGCGGACGGCGCCGTCGGTGGGCAAACTGGATCCGCTGACGTAGGCCACCTGCGTGCCGACCCACGAGCTCACCGCATCGAGGAGATCGGAGCCGTGAAGGTCCTGGAACTCGGCAACGGCGGTGGGGGTGAGCGAGTCGGACTCGGCGTAGCGGCTGGGGCGCAGGTACCGGATGCGGTCTGCCTCCGTGACCGGCCGCTCCGGAGCGGCGCCCGCGACGACCGCCTGGTAGGTCACCTCAAGGGCTCCGGTAGTGGCATCCACAATGTGCAGGCGTGTGCCGTGACTGTCCACGATCTCGCGCGCATCGAGCGCTGTGCCGTCGAGGGTGACGGTGAGCTGCTCGCTGACAAGAGGAGCGCCATCGGCGACGGCGACGCTGAGCACCAGCTCGGCCGGTGCCGTGATGGTGGCGGTGATATGCGACGAGACCTCACGCTTCATGCGCCCATCGTCGCACTGCAGCATTAAGACCAGGTTAAGAGGTCCCGCAGGTAGGTGGCACCTACTGCGGCGCACTGGATGGCGACCTGGCAACGCCCACGAACTCACTGGCATGACCCGATGGCAGTTTCGGATCTACCGCCTTGCCATGTCATCCATCCAGTACGTCCTTAGCTCACGGCACCACCCACCTGCGGAACCTCTAAACGCCAAGCGAGAACCTTGAGGAGGATGCCTTCGGGTGGCTGAGCTGCGGTGCCGTCAAGGCCAAGAAGGAACACCTGGCCTACACGGCCAGCCTGGTCATCTTGTTCGCGCTGCCCTCGATCTTCCTGTTGCCCTGGCTGTCCGAGGTGCTCGGGCTGGGGCCGGCCGCGACGGGTGCCTGGATCGGCGGCAACATCGATACCACCGCCGCCGTGACGGCCGCCGGGGCGATCGCGGGCGAGGAGCCGTTGCAGATCGCAGCTATCGTGAAGGCCACCCAGAATGCTCTGCTGGGCGTGGCCGCGGTTCTGCTGACGCTCTATTTCGCCTTCTCCGTGGAGCACAAGGAAGGCGCCGCTCGTCCCACGGCCCGCGCCTTCTGGGACCGGTTCCCCAAGTTCGTGCTGGGTTTCCTCGTCGCTTCCGTGATCGCGACGATCTTCGTGAACACGGTGCCGGCGGAGACATCGTCCGCTGCCATCGGCGTCGCCAATGATCTGCGTGGCTGGTTCATGATCTTCGCGTTCGTCAGCATCGGCCTGGAGTTCAACGTCAAGGCGATCCGGGAAGCTGGGTGGCGTCCGATCGCGGTGTTCTCCATCGCGACCGTCACCAACTTGGTCGTCGGCCTGATCCTGGCCGTGGTCCTATGGAGCAACTTCCAGCTGTGAGGTGTTACAGATCGAACGCGTGGGCCGGGGGATATCCTCCCGGCCCACGCGCGTATGGCCCGCGCCTTTCGACGGCGTCGTTGAAGGATGCGGGTTCGGCTATCTCCTACCGTGGTGGGGCAGGTAATGGGGACCCCAGCGCAGGAGGCCGGCCGCTCCCGTCAGGCCGAGCAGGCCTACCAGGCAGGTGGCCAGTGGAAGCGAGGCAGCCGCGGCGACGATGCTGACCAGGACCGGGGCGAGTGCGGAACCGGCGTCGGTGAAGAGCCGCCATGCGCCCAGGAAGGAGGCGGGCGAGTCGGTAGGGGCCAGGTCGGCACCGACCGTCATGAGGATGCCGCTCGAGAGGCCGTTCGCCAGTCCGAGAAGGCCCGCCAGCGCCGTGAACCAGATCTGCGGCTGGGAACCGTCGTGGGTGAAAGACAAGGCGAGGAACCCCGTTCCCATCAGCACCATCGCGGGGAGGGCCGCCCAGAGTCTGCCGAAGCGATCCATCACCTGGCCGCTGGCGTAGAACAAGGCGAAATCGAGTGCACCCGAGATGCCGACGACGAGCGCGATCGACGAGGCGTCCATGCCGATGGAGACGCCCCAGAGCGGCAACACCACTTGGCGTGCGGCCCGGACCGCGGCGAGGAGCATGCAGGCCACGCCCAACCGCAGCAGGACGTGCCGGGCGCGCCATATGGAGGCGAAGACGCCGACGCGCGGAGGAACGTGCGGGGTGGGGGTTGAGCCGGAGGCGCCCTCGGTGATGCGGGCGCGTTCTTCGGGATCGGGGCCGAGGAGCACCAAAGCGATCAACGCGACCATCAGGCCGGCGAAGAACCAGAGAGAGGAGTTGACGGTGCCGAACACCGCCAGAAGGCCGGCGGCCAGAAAAGGGCCGGTGAACATCCCGAACCTGGTCGATCCGCCCAACAGGGAGAGCGCCCGGGCGCGAAACGCCAGGGGCACGTGGGTGGCCATGAAAGCGTGCCGGGCCAAAGCGAAGGCCGCCGCGGCCATGCCGATCACGAAGACGGCTCCGGTCAGCCAGATGAGACCAGGCAGGAGCGCGCAGATGGCGGCGCCGACGAGAGCCACCGTGCCGGCGATGGCCATCGTGTGCCGCTCGCCGATCCGGCCCACCAACCAGCCTGCCGGGATGTTGCCGCACAACGAGCCGACGATGAGTGCCGATGCCACCAATGCCGCGGTGGGGATGTCGGCTCCGCGCTGAGTGGCGATGACGGGAATCAGCGGGACCATCGCGCCCTCGCCGACCGCGAAGACGAGGGAGGGGAGATAGACCATCGGCCCGTACTGCTTCAGGATGCCGCCCATGCTTGTCGCCACCCGTTCACACTACAAGCGGCGCATGCGGCCTCTCAGCGGATGGTGTCGGCTGGTGGAAGGCCCAGGCTCGTCATGAAGACTATGAAACCCGGAGCCCTGTCTCAGTGTATCGACGTGTGGCTGACCCAAGATGTGACGGCAGGGGTCGTCGTAGAGTCGGCTGCATGAAGATGATCGGTGTACTGGGCGGGATGAGCTGGGAATCCTCGCTGGACTGGTATCGGATGGCGAACCAAATGGTTCGGGACCGGTTCGGCGGGTATCACTCGGCTCCGATCCTGTTGGACTCGCTCGACTTCGCCGAGATCGAGGCCCTCCAAGCCGCTGGTGACTGGGATGCCGCCGGACGGATCCTCGCGTCGCACGCCCAAGGGCTGGAAACCGCGGGAGCGGGTCTCGTGGTGCTGTGCACCAACACGATGCATATCGTGGCCGATCGGATCGTCGAAGCGATCCGCGTCCCGTTCATCCATATCGGCGACACCACCGCCGAGGCGATCACCTCGGCTGGCTTGTCCACCGTGGGGCTGCTGGGAACGGCGTTCACGATGGAGCAGGCGTTCTACCGCGACCGGCTCGCCCTCCACGGCATCACCGCGTTGATCCCGAACGACGAGGACCGTGCGGTGGCGCATCGGGTGATCTACGACGAACTCGTGCAGGGGGTCGTGAGTGAGCAATCGAGGCAGGCATACCGAGAGATCATCGGCCGTCTGGTGGAGGCCGGCGCCGAAGGAATCATCCTGGGCTGCACCGAGATCGAACTGCTCATCACTCAGCCCGATTCACCGGTTCCCGTCTTCCCCACGACGGCTCTGCACGCCGCAGCCGCCCTCGCTGCGGCGGAGCGGTAGCGGTGGCGTGGGCGGTTGCGGGGCGCAGTGGCTCCGGTGGAGTAGGACAGTCGCCTTTTCAGCGAGGCTGCACTTCGGATGCCAGCGATCGGGTGACGTCCAGCTTGGCCTGCCACCGCTCCGGCCAGCCCTGCTTGACCCACGTCGCTGCTGGTTCATGACCGGCCTCGCCGTGCAGTACCACCTCGTCGATGGCCTGCCGTTGGCGTTCCACCACGGTCTCTACGACGTCGAAGGGCTCGTCCCAGCCGTAGCCGTCCAGGAAAGCGTCGATGCGCTCGCGGCGAGCGGGCGGGCTGTGGAATCCTCGTCTTTCGAGTTCGGCCGGATTGGTCTCGAACGGCGTGAGGTATTCGAGTGCGTAGGCGATGTCGCTGAGCCGTTCGGCAGGGTGCGCGTCGTCCCAGTCGAATGCGCCGACGGCTTCGCCCTCGCTCCATGCGAGGTTGGCCGGTTGGAAGTCGCCGTGGCAGATCACGCCGGTCGGGCTACTCTCCGGGGGCACCGCCCAGACGGTGTCCAGCGGGGGAGTCCAGCTTTCCGTAGCGTCGTGGAGGCGGCGAAGAAGCCGACCGGCGGAGCGCACCGATGATGTCTCCACCTGGTGTGGCCAGCAGTCTTGGCCAGCTGTTCCCGGAACCAGCCGCACGCGCTCCACATCGCCCTCGATGCCGAGTGGTTCTGGCACTGGCAGGCCTGCGTCGTAGAGATGGCGGAGGAGCGAGTGCACCGTGGTGGTCCAGGGCTTGACGGGGCGCAGCACGGTATCGCCCTCGATTCGCACGATCCTTTGTGAACTCATACGGTCAAACTACCTCTTGCCGAGGCGAGCGGCGCGGAGAACCTCGACTCCATCTTGGGGCTATCGGACTAGATTTGAGGGCATCGACAAGGAGGTTCTGGTGTCCAAGGTGATCAGGAGGGTCTTCGTGATTCTCGGACTCGCCGTGCTGACCGGCTGCAGCGCGATGTCTGTTGCGACGAGCGTGACGCCCGGATTTCCAACCGAGCCCGACTTCGCCGAATACGACCAAACGGGAATGGATTTTTCGTCCGAAGGGTGGATCACCGAGCCGGTGGCGGGTTGGATACAGGAAGGCGAAACCTTCGCGATCGTGACCTGGGGGAGCTCGAGCTGTCCTTATGTCGCGACTTCTTTGAGCGGCGACGATAGCGACGGGGTGAGAGTCGAGTTCACCTTGCCGAAGTACGACGCGTGTACCGATGACTTGGCGCCATTGACCCACGTCTTCGAACTTCCCGAATCGGTCACGCAGCGGCCGGTCGCTGTCGCCGTGACCGGTGAGGACAAGAACGGCAGGATCATCGGCTCTGACCCTCTCCCAGAGGTCATTCTCGGCCTCGATTAGCCCCCGAACACGGGGGGGAGAGCGGTCTACCAACAGAGCGCTGGGCCTCGTAGTCTCAGATGAAACCAGCTCTGTGCCGAAAGGGCAGGGCTGATCGGACTAAAAGTTAAGGAATCAGCATGATCGTCGCATTCTCCGTCGCCCCGTCCGGCACTGGTCGTGAGGACGGCTCCGTTCATGACGCCGTCGCCGCGGCCGTAAAGGTGGTCCGCGACTCGGGCCTATCGTGCAGGACCTCGGCGATGTTCACAGAGATCGAAGGACCGGACTGGGACACCGTCATGGATGTCGTCAAGCGTGCCACCGAGGCCGTCATGCCCTTCGGATCCCGCGTCTCCCTCGTTCTGAAGGCCGATATTCGGCCCGGCCACGACGCGGGCGAACTCGATGGCAAGCTCGATCGCCTGGAGCGGGCCATCGAGGAGATGCCTTGATGTGAAAGTGTGTGCGATGAGCCCTTCGAGGTGGTCCCTGAGGAGCAAGGAACGAGCGTCTCGAAGGGCTCGCTGGCGCTCGTGGTCCCTGATGCGAAAGTGTGTGAGGGATCCCGTTGTTAGGTCCCTGAGGTGCGAGCTTGCGAGCCTCGAAGGGCGTAAAACGCAAGCATGGGCAGAGACTCTGCCAGAAACTCAGGTTTACGCCCTTCGAGGCTCCTCGCAGAGCTCGTCACACCTCAGGGACCGGTGATTGGGTCTCGTCTTCCTCACTTTCCTGCCCCACGGTGGCAGCGAAGCAGCCCGGAAGCTGAGGTGCGAGGAACGAGCCTCGAAGGGCACCTCAGGGACCGGACAACGGGATCCCTCACACACTTTCGCATCAGGGACCGATGGTTAGGTATTAGCACCTCGCTTCCCATCCCTGTGCGAACGGAACCAGCCCGGAGACTGAGGTAGATGCTGGGCGGGCGCCGTCATACGCGTCAGAGTCTTTTCGACCCTCAATAACCCCTGGTGCGGGGTTATCCGGGATGCTATGGTCTCGGCTCAAGGAGCAACGCTCCTGATTCGACAAGGATTGTGACTGCACGGGTGAGGTGCTCGAGGCAACCCCCGACTGGGCAGGCAAGACCCTCTGCGCATCGTCATATGGCGTGAAGGCAGCATCCAACGGATGCCGCACTCGGGCCATCGCACAGAGAGGCACCACAACTGTGACCATCGACACACCCTTCCCGCCGGGGTTCCTATGGGGCGGGGCGACTGCCGCCAACCAGTTCGAAGGAGCCTGGGATCAGGGCGGCAAGGGCCTATCCATCCAGGACGTGCTCCGGCGCGGCGCGCTGAGTCCGCGCACCGAGCGACCGACGCCGGACAATCTCAAGCTCGAGGGCATCGACTTCTACCACCGCTATCCAGAGGACATCGCGCTGTTCGCGGAGATGGGCTTCAAGATCCTGCGGATCTCCATCTCGTGGCCGCGGATCTTCCCCACCGGCGTCGAGGATGAACCGAACGAGGAGGGCCTGGCGTTCTACGACCGGGTCTTTGACGAGCTGGACAAGCACGGCATCCAGGCGATGGTGACACTGTCCCACTACGAGACGCCGCTCTACCTGACCGAGACCTACGACGGGTGGGTCAGCCGCGAGCTGATCGGGCACTTCGAGAGGTTCGCCCGGGTCTGCTTCGAGCGCTACGGGCATCGTGTGAAGTACTGGCTGACGTTCAACGAGATCAACGGGCTGCTGCACCTGCCGTTCCTGGCGGGGATCAACACCCCACTCGACGAGCTGACTCCGACGCAGCTGTACAACGCAGCGCACTACCAGCTCGTCGCGAGCGCCAGGGTGACGCGGATCGCGCACGAACTGATCCCGGACGCGATGGTCGGCTGCATGATCATCGCTGCACCTGTGTATCCGCTGACTCCTGATCCTCGGGACGTGGTGGCCGCGATGAAGCTCGATCACGAGAACGTCATGTTCGGCGATGTCCACGTGCGCGGCACCTACCCGGGCCACGCGCTGCGAGGCTTCCGCGAGCAGGGCATCGAGCTGGACATCATCAACGAGGACCGCGATGACCTCACTCACACCGTCGACTTCGTCTCGTTCAGCTACTACTCGAGCATGTGCGAGACCGGGGCAGCTGACAGGCAGGCGCACCCGGCCGGGAACATCCTGCGAGGTGTCGCCAACCCGACGCTCGCGTCATCGGACTGGGGCTGGCAGATCGACCCGGCGGGCTTGCGGGTGGTGCTCAACCAGTACTGGGACCGCTGGCAGAAGCCGCTGTTCATCGTCGAGAACGGGCTGGGGGCCAAGGACGAGCTCGTTGAGATCGACGGCCAGCTCACCGTGCTCGACGACTACCGCATCCAGTACCTGAACGACCATCTGGTGCAAGTGGGCGAGGCGCTGAAGGACGGCGTTAACCTGCTCGGCTACACAAGCTGGGGCTGCATCGACCTGGTCTCCGGCACCACCGGACAGATGAGCAAGCGCTACGGCTATATCTACGTCGATCGCAACGACGACGGCACCGGCAGCTTGGAGCGTTATCGGAAGAAATCGTTTGGCTGGTACGCCGACGTGATCCGCACCAACGGTGCCAGCTTGACCTCCCACGATCAATGAGAGACCGGGCCACGAGCCCTCACCCACAGGATTGTGACGGGCCCGCCCACGTGGCGGACGCCGGCAAGACCCTCCAACACATCACTACCCCAGGAGGGATAGATCAATGAAAGACGCGGAACTCGCCGCACGAATAGGCGAACTGGTCGGCGGACCAGACAACACCACTCAGGTGACCCACTGCGCCACCCGGCTTCGGTTCGTGATCAAGGACAAGAACAAGGTCGAGCGCGACCAGCTAGGCACCACCAAGGGCGTTATCCAGGTTGTGGACTCGGGCGGCCAGATCCAGGTTGTCATCGGTCCAGGCGTCGGTGACGTCTATCAGGCGCTGCTCAAGACAACAGGGTGGGCTGCCAAAGCCACCGGTGGAAAGGACGAGACACTGCAGAAGCAAGGATTCATCGACTGGCTTTTTGGGCTGCTGGCTGGCACTTTCCAGCCACTCTTCTTGCCACTCATGGGATCATCGATGCTGCTGATGGTCTACGGCCTCGGGCTTACCTTCTCGTGGTTCGACCCGTCCGCTCCAGGCGTCTTCTGGTCGGTGTTGTACGCAGCGTGTAACGCCTTCTTCTACTTCCTGCCCATCTTCATCGCAGCGACCGCAAGTCAACGACTGGGTGGGACGCCGTTCCTTGCCGCCGCGATCGCCGGCGCCCTGCTTCACCCCTCATTTACAGGACTCGGAGAAGTCGGCGATGTAGTCAACTTCCTCGGAGCGCCGCTGTATGTCTACAGCTACACCTCTTCGGTGTTCCCTGCCATCCTCATCGCGATCGCGCTTTCCTACCTGGAGCCTTTCCTACGCCGCATCCTTCCGAAGAACCTGCACCTTGTGCTCGTACCAACACTGTGTCTCGCGGTTCTCGTGCCGATGGCTGTGTTGGTGATCGGGCCGATCGGCACCCTCATGGGCAACGGACTGACAGGGCTGCTCAACGTCGTCAATGATTTCTCCCCAATCCTGATGGGCGCAGTCTTCGCTGGTGTCTATATCTTAATGGTGATGTTCGGCCTGCATTGGGCGCTCGTCCCGATCCAGCTAGCCACGCTCGCGACCGGAAGCGGAGATCCCCTCGCGGCCATGGGTGGCGCCTACAACTTTGCGGTCTGGGGCCTCGCGGTGGCTGTATTCCTGCGTGCCCCCAAGGGAAGCGACACCAAGGAACTAGCCGGCGCCGGTGCACTGTCGGGACTCATCGCGGGCATCTCAGAGCCAATGCTCTACGGTGTCATCCTTCGCTACAAGCGCGTGTTCCCCATGATCATCGGCGCGGCGGCGATCGGCGGCGCCATCATCGGTGGATTCCAGGTAAGGGCCCAGGTCTGGGCGCTGAACAGCCTTCTTACCATCCCCGTTATGGTCCCGACCATCGGGTATCTCCTCGGTATCGGCGTTTCCTTCGGCCTGATGTTCGCCGGGATCATGATCTTCGGTTACGAGAGCAACAAGGTCGCCGAGGTGGCAGCTGCGAGCGGCGCTCTGACGGCAGCGGGCAGCGATTCGACGGGAGTGGTCGCGGCAGCGCCGTCCAGCTCTGCGGCTCTGTCAGCCCCGCTCAGCCTGACGAGCCCGCTGGCAGGAAAGGTGATCCCTCTCAGCGAGGTGCCCGATCCGGTGTTCGCGGGCGGAGCGGTCGGCGCCGGCGTGGGCATCCTGCCCTCCGACGGGCGGGTGGTGGCGCCGTGCGATGGCACGGTGATCGTCGCACCGGCGAGCGGGCATGCGGTGGGGCTGCGCACCACCGATGGGGTGGAGCTGCTCATCCATGTGGGCATCGACACCGTGAATCTTGCCGGTCGCGGCTTCACCACCCACGTCGAGGTCAAGCAAGAGGTCAAGGCTGGCGATGCGCTGATCGACGTCGACCTCAAGACGATCGAGGAAGCGGGCTACTCGCTCGCTACGCCCGTGCTGATCACCAACGCCCGCAAGATCGGTGAGGTGTCCGCAGCCACGGACGGATCGGTGGCTGTGGGTGATCCGCTCCTGGTGATCGCTCCGGCGCGTCAGGATACTTCTGCATCATGATGCTCGACTGTGGCGCGGGGGCATCCGGGGTGGGCATCGTCCCGCTCGGGTGCCCCGCGCCCTCCGTGCAGATCGGAGAACCATGAGGATCTTGAGGGTCTTCAACAACAACTCGGTGGCGGCCGTCTTGCCCGACGGTCGCGAGGCGGTGCTCGTCGGGCCTGGTCTCGGCTTCAACACCCGTCGGGGCGATGAGGTCAACCCGGCCCAGGTGGAGAAGCGCTTCATCCTCGATGATTCCGACGCGGGCGAAGGCATGCGTGCCATCCTGGTGTCGCTGCCGTATCCGGTGGTCGAGTTGACCGCGAAGGTCGCGGAGAGGCTGGCCGAGCGCCACGATCTCCAGTTGACGCCCGCTGTCGAGATCGGCCTAGCCGATCATCTCGCTGCCGCGCTGGACCGGCTGCACCGCGACGCCCCCTTGTTCAACAATCTGCTGTTCGAGACCAAGGCCACCTACCGTCACGAGTTCGAGATCGCTCTCCAGGTACTCGACTGGGTAGAGGAGCTATCAGGGGATCGTCTGCCGCTCGAAGAAGCCGGGTTCATCACCATGCACCTGGTCAACGCCGGCCTGACCGGCAATATGGTCGAGACGCAACGGACCGCATCCGCCGTGAACGGTGTCATGAAGATCGTCCGAGAATGGATGCCGTCAACGGCGTTGGACCAGAGCCACGTCGAGCGTTTCCTCACCCACCTGAAGTTCGTGGTACGGCGGCTCTCTGAAGGCGCCCAGCTCTCCGGCGGACACGATCAACTCTTCGAGATGTTAAGCCGCAGCGAGCCGGAGTCGCACCAGTGCGCCGCCACCATCGCCACCTTCCTGCACGAGGCCTACGGGACAGAGCTTTCCCGCGAGGAGATCCTCTACCTGATGATCCACCTCGCCCGTCTCCGCCAAGGCGGGCCGACGCCGAAACCGAGAACGCCGTGACCATGATCGAGCTGAGCCATGTGCTCGCCCACGGCACCCAGACCTTCCCCGGCTTTCCGTCGCTCGAGATGCGCCACCACATCAGCTTCGACGAGTCCCGATCCCAGATCGTTGAGGGGCGCCAGTTCGCGATTGATCTGATCACGTTGATCGGCGGATCGGGCACCTACATGGACGCCCCTCGCCATTTTGATCCCGACGGTGCCGACATCTCCGAGGTGCCACTTGAGCGGCTGGTTGACGTGCCCGCCGTCGTCGTGCCCGCTCCTGCGGATGGCCGCCGCGAGTATCAGCCCGATGACTTCACACAGCTTGAGGTCAACGGGCATGCAGTGCTGCTTGCCACCGGAGCCGAGAAGCGGGAGTCCGTTCAGGAGCTGCTGGAGGTGGATCACCTGGCGCGGGGTGTACTCGGCGATCGTGAACCCGACGACATCGGCTGTGCTGCCGATGCCTGCGATCCCCCGACGAGCCTGCGCACTGGTGAGTCCTCCGAAGTCCGCGCCCAGGCCGAGTTGAACCTCTGCGGCGTCGATGGTGTCGACGTCGGGGTGAGGGGCCGAGAGTAAAATCGGGTCATGAAGGCCAACGCTGCTCTGCAGATCATCTTCGCGTTCTTCCTCGGCCTCGTCGTGGTCGCTTTCGTCGGTATCGGCGTCAATACGTTCTACCCCAGCCCGGGCGGGGTCTACGGCGCGGTCTACGAGCGCTGGGCTCTCCTGACGGGGGTCATCCTGCTGGTGTGCGCCACAGTAGTTCTCATCGCGTCGCTCGTTCTCCCCGAGAGCCAGGGGGTGCTTTCCAACGGCATCCTCCTCGGAGGGGTCTTCACGATGGTCTATGCCGTCGGCATGGCGTTCACGGCGGACACCAGTCTGCTACGCCTCGCAGTGGTGGCCATCGCCTTGGCCGTGACGATCGCGATCGGCTATCTGAAGTTCGTTCGGGGCCACCCGGGCGTGGCCCGGGTTGCGTCTCCGGCTGATGCCGGTGCGATCGGAGAGGTAGAGGTGCGTCTTTCAGCTGTGGAGCGCAAGCTCGACGCGCTCGGCAAGGCCCTGCGCGACTGAGTTGCCTCAGCTGTGGAGGCCACGTGCGGCGAAGGTGCCGTACTCGGCGAGACCCTCTGTCGCGCGTAGACGCAGGGCATGCTTAACCGCTTGCTAACCCACCGACTTCGGTGGGTTAGCAAGCGGTTAAGCATGCGCCTACGAACCGAGCCAGATACAAGTTTCGGAAGCCGGCTAACCGAGGAGCGGCAGGCCGCTGAGCAGCTGCTGCAGGTGGATCACCTGGCGCGGGGTGTACTCGGCGATCGTGAACCCGACGACATCGGCCGTGCTGTCGATGTCGGCGATCACTCGCCGCGCCTGTGCGATGGTGAGTCCTCCGAAGTCTGCGCCCAGGCCGAGTTGAACCTCTGCGGCGTCGATGGTGTCGACGTCGAAGTGGATCGCAACCTTCGACGCTCCGGTCTCCCGTAGCCACGTCAGCAGGCTGTCCGAGTTCTCGCGGAGGGTATCGGGTGTGAAGGTGGACAGCCCCCACTTCGCCACGTGTGCATAGGCGTCTTCTTGCCAGGAGTGCAGCCCGACGAGGGCCACCCGCGATGCGGGCAAGGTGGCTGGGAGCGCGTCGAGGATGTCTTGGTCGCCTTCTCCGATCAGCGCGGAGACGGCCATGGCGTGGTATCCCTCGTAGGCGGTGTCTCCGGTGTCCACGTCGGGGTGCGAGTCGATCCAGATCATCGCGAGATCGTCGCCGTACTTGTCTGCGAGCGCCGCGAAGGGGGCGACGCTGACGGCGCAGTCGCCGCCCAGCGTCGTGATCCGATCCGGGTCATGCGCCTTGACGAGCGCGAGTGCCGAACGCAGCTGCTCGAGCACGATCTCCTTGGCCTCGACCCCGTCCTGTTCTTCGAGACCGCGGTCGCCCAACTCGGTTGGCACCACGGCGGTGGGGCCGTAGTGCGGAGGCAAGATCGCCTGGAGCACGGTTGTTCCCACTGCGTAGCCGCGGCGGGCGACATCGAAGGGGAACTCGGCGGCAAGGCTACATACGCTGCTGCTGCCGGCTCCCTGCCACTGCGGCCAGACCAGCCGCAACGTGGTGCCCGTGGGTGTATCTGATGATGAGTGAGTCATGGGTATGTCCCTTCCCGTCCTGTGATGCAACGTCAAAGGGTCTTGCCCACCGTGCCAAGGAGGCGGTGGTCACAATCCTGGGGTTCTCCGCCGACGGATTCCCGCCACTCACTCTATATGTCTACGAGGAGCGGCTCCTGATGGGGATTACAAGCCGGGCTGCTTTCCGGGTGACATCGCGACGATGGTTGGTCATGAGTGGTTTTCTTCCCCGGCGGGGCGGGCATCATGGCGTCGTGGTCGCGATGTGAGGGCTGCTAGGAGTAAGAAGCCCGGCAGCACGAGCAAGCCGGCTCGGAGTCCCACGAGTTGGGCGAGCGCCCCGGTGAACAGCGGCGCAATCTGGCCTAAGCCGGCGACGATGAGGACTTGGCCCATGGACTGGTCCGACGAACGGCGGCTCGCCCCCACATGCAGGGAAGAGGCCAGTGGAAAGGTGGCGCCGATCCCGATGCCGGCGATGCTCAGGCCGATTGTCGCCACTACTGCGTTCTGGGCCAGGAGCAGGATCGGTGCTCCGACCAGCGCGCATCCCAGGGCCAGGTGGAGAACCGTGAGCGTGGGTAGCCTCAGCGCGAAGCGGCTGGCCAGGAGCCGGCCGAGAAGACTGGCAGCGAACAATACGCTGACCAGGGCCACCGCGGTGTCCTGCTGGATGCCGACCGACTCGTCGAGGAAGGTTGCTGCCCAGAAGGTCAGAGTCCACTCAGCGCCGACGATGGCGATGATCGTGATCAGGGTACGGCGCGTGGAGAGCCGAACCGGTTGGGACTGCTCCGGGGTCGCGATGTGGTCGCTATCTCGTGGGAGGACCGGGGGAAGCCGAGTCAGCCACACCGCCGTGACGGCGACGGTGACCATCGCGGCGGCGATGAGGAAGAAGGACTGCCAGCCCAGGAACGTCGCGGCGCACAGGCTGATGAGGATGGGGGTGGCGATGCCGGCCAGGCTGACATAGACCTCGCCCTCCGCCATGGCCGTGGCGCGATGTTGGTTATGCGCATCGGCAAGCACGGCCCAGGTGCGAATCAACGCGACCGTCGCGAAGAGGCCGAGCAGGAATGCGGCGGCGATGGTCACAGCGATGAGATCGCCGTACCCGAGGAGGAGGCCGGCGAGAGCGGCAATGCCGAGCCCCGCGATGATGATGGGTTTGCGTGGTGCTGTGGACCGGTTCGCATGAATGCCCGCGGTCACGACGCCGATGGCGAACGCCACCGGATGCAGCGACGCCGCAACATAGGAGGCTCCCTGCGCGGCACGCAGATAGGGAAGCACGGGGCCGAGGGCGGCGTTGAGAATGCCAAAGGCGAAGAGAGCACCGAAGGCGACCCAGGTCACCCGAGTCCGACGATAGGCCGCTCCCGCCGTTGATGCCGTGCTCATGCCGCCCGCCACCGCTGAGCTTGAAGCGTTCCCACCGACATCACGTTACTCGGCTCGCGACCGAACGTGCCGTTGGCTTTTCGAACTTCCTGGTAGGGGCATGCGGGGCACGCTCTAAAGCTGTTGGCCGATGATGCGTGCGGCGTCAGGGAAGGCGCCGGGGTTGGGGCCGGAGTAGTTGAGGCGGAGATAGGGCGCGGTGGGCTCCGCGGGGAACCAGTCATCGCCTGCGGCGATGATGACCCCTCGGGCTTCGCACTCACGGGTGAGGTGTTCTAGGTCGGTGTGGTCCGGGAGCCGCGCCCAGAGGTTCAAACCGCCGGAGGGCACTGCGTCGAGATGCGCAGCGGGGGCGTGCTCCTCAAGCGCCTGGATGAGGAGATCACGGCGGGAAGCCAGTTGTTCGCGCAAGATACGCAAATGCGTGCGCCACGCCGGTTGTGTGACGACGTCGAGAGCGACGGTTTGCAGGACTCCGCTGACGTACATCGCCTGAGCCTGGGTGTCGGCGAGGATGCGGTCGCGGGCCGGTCCGCGGGCGATCAGGCCTGCGACGCGTACCGACGGCGAGACGCTTTTGGTGAGGGAACGGATATAGACGACGTGACCGCTGTCATCGCGTGCGGCGATCGGTGCAGGATCGGCACTGATGGCAAAGTCGTAGGCCCAGTCATCTTCGATGAGGAAGGCCCCTCGTTCGTGCGCGATGCCGAGCATGGTGCTGCTCACCTCAGCGGACCATTGGCCTCCGGTCGGGTTGGCGAAGGTGGGTTGTACGTAGAACGCGCGCGCCCCTGTCTGGGCGAATGCGCGGTCCACATCGTCAGGATCGGGGCCGTTCGGGCCGCTCGGTATCGGCACGAGCTGCACGCCCACCTGCGCCGCGGCCAAAATCGCTCCCCAGTAGCTGGGGGATTCGATCAGTAGTGGTCGACCAGCCCCGACGAGGGTCCGAAATAGTGTGCTGAGGCCACTTTGGCTTCCGGGGAGGATCACCACGTCACTCGCGGCCGGAGGCATGAGACCCGGGGGTGTGGCAGCGCCGAGTTCTGCGGCGAACCAAGATTGCAGTTCGGGCAGGCCCGCGGTCGGTGGGCGGCTCACTGTTGCCTCGCTGCGTGCTGCCCGGGAAAAGGCGGTCCGTACCAGTCGTTCGGGCAACAGTTCTTTGTCCGGATAGCCGGAGTGCAGTGCGATCACATCATTGGGTGTGGTGCGCAGTGCCGTCGAGGCCTGGTAAGGCCGGTGATGTGGCGACCCCAAGGCTGCCGTCTGCCAGCCGTAGTCGTTCGGTTTGGCCGTTCGGACGGTTCGGACGAACGTGCCGACGCCGGGCCGCGCCTCGACGATGCCCTGGCTGATGAGCGTTCGCAGTGCCTTCTGCACTGTCACTGGGCTGACCTCGAACTCTGCCACCAGCGCGCGGGTGGAGGGGAGCTGAGCACCTGCCGGCGCGACGGCGATCCAATCGCGGAGCGCGGTCGCGATTCGATCACTGCTACTGTTGGTCATGAAGGATAATAGTAGCGCTACTCAGCTAGTGACGAACCCGACATCGACTTCTCATGCCGGGCTGCGATGGGGGCTGCTTGGTGTTGCCGCATTCTCCTTCACCATGCCGTTTACTCGGATTGCCGTGGGTGACGGACAGATGTCGCCGCTGTTCGTCGGCTCAGGTCGTGCCGTGATCGCTGCGGTTCTCGCGGCAACCGTCTTGTGGTTTTCTCGCCAGAAGCTCCCGCGAGGCGGACAGTGGGGGCGGCTCGCGGTCGTTGCCGGAGGCGTAGTCGTCGGATTTCCGTTGCTGACCTCGTTTGCCTTGACCGACGTGCCCGCCAGTCGTGGCGCAGTGGTGGTTGCCTTGCTTCCTGCCGTGACCGCGATGTTCGCTGTTCTGCGCACCGGCGAGCGCCCGGCGCTCTCGTTCTGGATGGCTACTGGCCTCGGTGCCACCGCAGCTGTCCTCTTCGCAGCGGCGCAAGGAGGCAGGCTGGTGGGGCTGCGATGGTCGGACGTATTGCTGTTCGCAGCGGTGGTCGTGTGTGCGATCGGCTATGCCGAGGGAGGGGTGCTTTCCCGTGAGTTGGGATCGTGGCAGACCATCTCCTGGGCTCTCGTTCTCGCATCGCCCCTGATGATCTTGCTGACGGTAGTTGCCGTCGTGCAGCATCCGCCTGAGGGTGCCCTCGTCGAATGGGGTGCGTTCGGCTACCTTGCCGTGGTCAGCATGTTTCTCGGGTTCTTCGCCTGGTATCGCGGATTGGCGATAGGACCGATGGCGCAGGTGAGCCAGGTTCAGCTCACCCAGCCCGTGATGAGCCTCCTGTGGGCCGGCCTGATCCTGGGCGAACACATCGGCGCGGCCACGATCCTCGGGGGTATGGCCGTCGTCGGCTGCGCTCTCCTTGCCGTGCGTGTCAAGAATCGCGGAGCTCGCGGTTGAGAGATTCCGCAGGTGTCCCCGGTGGTCGCCGGGCATTCGGATACCCGTCTGGGCCGGCTGCTGGGACGATGCGGCCTTGGTCCCCGCCTTGGTCACAGCCTGGACGGTGAGTCCGGCAGGCTAAACGTCGAGGCCCGTTCGGGCAGCAAATCCGTGCTGTGTAGGATCCAGGCAGATCGACGAGGGCTCAGTGGCGAGCGGGTATCGATCCGGAAAATCGAGTGACAAGGAGAGGGATCGTGGATGACAAGACCGTGGTGCTGAACGCCGGACTGGTGAACTACGACGGGAAAGTCGACTACGCGCAGATCGCGCCCGACGTGACGATCTATGACGAGACCCCTGAAGACAAGATCTTGGAGCGGGTCGACGGATTCACGATCGTCGTCACCAAGGAGATGAAGGTCAGCGGCGACGTCATCCGGCGGTTCCCCGCCAGCGTGAAGATGATCTGCGAGGCCGGAACGGGCTACAACAACCTCGATCTGGACGCGGCGCGTGAGAAAGGCATCGCCGTCTGCAATATCCCGGCCTACAGCAGTGAGCGGGTGGCGCATACCGCGATCCTGCTGGTTCTGAGCCTTGCCAGTTCGTTGCAGAAGCAAATCCGCATGCTCGCCGAGGGCAACCACGACAACTTCCACAAGCACCTGATGGTCGATCACGTGGAGGTGAACGGCAAGACGCTGGGCGTGGTGGGCTACGGCTCCATCGCCCAGGAGATCATCACCGTGGCGCGGGCCTTGGGGATGACGATTCTGGTGTCCACCAGAACCCCCAGGCCGGACGAGGACGGGGTTCGTTTCGTCACGCTGGACGAGGTGCTCGCGCAGAGCGACTTCCTCTCCCTCAACTGCCCGCTGAACGCCTCGACGAGGCACATGATCAACCGGCAGACCTTGGCGACGATGAAACCGAGCGCCTGTGTGATCAATACGGCCCGGGGTGCGTTGATCGACGAGGAAGCGCTGATCGATGCGCTCCAAACCGGCGTGATCGCCGGCGCAGGCCTGGATGTGCAAGAAGTGGAACCGCTGGACGACGCGAGCCCGCTGTACACCATGGATAACGTCATCGTCACGCCGCACATGGGCTGGCGCGGTCTGGAGACGAGGCGGCGCCTGGTGGCGATGGTGGGGGACAACATCCGCGCCTTCGTCGAAGGCAATCCGATCAACCGGGTGGACTGAGATCACGTAGCGCTTTTGGTGCAGACCTCACCTTCCTGAAGCAGGCTATCTTCCAGTTATTTATTCGGCTTGGCCGCCGACGAAACTTGCCCAGTGCGTCGGTCGGTTCGAGTGGGGGCGACGTTGCACGGACAGGAAGAACCGCCGGAGCCTTCTGCGGGGCGGCCGAGTATCCGCGCGATGACGGTGAAAGTGGTTACCGGTCGCTACACAATCTGAACTAGGTCCGTGACTATGGATGGCTAGGTTCCCCGCACCGTGCGATACGCACAGTGCGACCAGCCCAGCCAGCTATAAATCAGCGGTTGAGGTGCCGACGTCTCCTGAGCTGATGCCGCAGACTATTCTGGGTGGCCTCCCAGTCCATCCAGATCTGGTGATAGGTCAGCCGTATTTTGTCGTAGCCGAGTTCCAAGGCCGCGAGATCGCGTTGCCGATCAATGCGATGTTGTTCCTTGGAACGGTGATATTCGTCGCTGTCGCATTCGATGATCAGCTTGTCTCCCACGAGCAGGTCAACGTGCCCGATTCCCGGAATCGCCACCTGAGGTCGCACCGGAACTCTGAGTCGTCGTAGGAACAGCCGTATCCGAGTTTCGCTGCCAGACTCTGCGACGTCCGAAACGTACTATCTGTCGCTGCTCGGCGGGGAGGCCTGCCAGCGGGTCCGGCAGGCCGGATGGCCTGAGTAACTCCAGGTTCATGGCGGATTCCATGACGATAAGTCCGGTCTCGGCGTCGTGCCGATGTATGACCTGCTGAACGCACTCGGCCACCGACCAGATAGGTTTTCGTGTAACGGGACCATCCCAGGGGTGAGAGCAAATCCCAGGCAGTGGCCGGGGACGTTTGCCGGCGCCGTAAACGACGTGGAGGCTGGTGTGATGGGGCACCCATATGCCGTAGAAGCGGCATCCGCTGAGGCAGCCGAGCCGGCCTCCCGCGAGAATCGCCCGGACTACCCGCTCGTCGGCTTGCGGCAGTGCATACCACCCGCGGCAAATCCGCTTCAGCACTCCTGCCTCAAGACGCTTCCCGATCTGCCTCTGTGTGAGACCGTGTTCGTATAGTTGCTCGACTGATCTGACTCCATGATCTCTCATACCCCTGTTATTGCGAGATTGACTCGAGATTGCCCGAGCAGTTTTCCGGCTGTGGACAACCTCTACTCATGTTGTGCAGTCTCTGAACTTATAGCTGGCTGGGTTGGTCGCACTGTGCAATACGTACAGTGCGACCAACCCCGCCTGCATAAGTTCATCCCAGTGGTTACCAGCGAATCTCTCCTGCGCGAGACGTGATCCCAGATAAGGAGAAGCGGCTTTCCGCCCATGCTGCGGGCGGAGTATCGGACCACTTGTACGATCGTACTCTGATGGGCTTATCGACCTGCCTGTTGCGGCTCCGCCTGACCAGGCGGAGCGGCACTGTTGCAGCGGTCGGGTCAGGGGCGGCCGCGAAGTAGCGGAGAGAGGGTATGAGATGACGGACCGGTACCTGGTTCCGCCGCTAGGGGGTTTGGCGACGGCCGTTTCGACGATCACCGGGCAGGAAGTGGTCGAGACGCTTTGGGCGATCGATCAACTCTCTCGGGTGGCGGCGTTTACGCTGGCTGATGGTGCGGAGGTGGTTGCCAAGGCGCGTCCCTGGGAACCGCGGCTGGAGGCGTGCGGTCGCGCCCAGTCGAAGGCTGCCGCCTCGGGTATTCCATGTCCTCGGCCGATGGGGTCCGCCACTATCGACGGTTGGGCGGTCGCGGTAGAGGAGCATCTGCCAGGAGGTGATCCGCGTCCCGTGCAAGAGACCGGTATCCAGGTTCTCGTTGATCTCTGCCTGGCGCTTGACGATGCCGTTGGTGACTTGGCAGAGGCGGAAGACGTCGATCCGGGAACCGGACGAGTTCAGCCGGTTCCGCCGCCGTGGGCCGATCCCTTGCATACAGGGCCAGAGGCGTGGCCTGCTCGGGATACGCGGCTCCCGGATCTGCGTGAGGACAAGACTGTGCCCTGGTTGTGGGACGCTGCTGAGCGAGTGCGCCGTCGGGTAGCGGAAGCAAGCGGTCCCCTCCGAGTCGGTCATCTCGATCTGTACACAAGCAACTTGCGTTGGAGGAGCGGGCAGCATGTCGGCCTGGATACGCTCGTTTCCGTCGACGACTGGGACTCGTTCGGCGCGCTGCCGGAGACGCTTCTCATCGGGCAGACCGCCGGTGTGTTCACGACAACACGCGAGCCCTTCACCGGGCCGACCACCGCCCAGACCAGAGAGTTCCTGGAACGCTGGTTGGCAACTTCGCAGCGCACGTGGTCTCGTGACGAATGGGAGCTCGCCTGGGCTGCAGGGCTATGGACCCGGATTTTCGACGGGCAGGACGGCCTTGCCCACGGAAACTCCGCGCGACGCCTGGAGCATGCCAAGCCGAGCATCGAGGAACGCTTGGCGCTCGCCGGTGCGTGACTGCTCGTGTTCCGGTCCTGGGCGGACTCAGATTGGTCGGGACCTCGGCTGGCTGTGAAGGCCCTAGGCCCGGGTAGGGTCGCGCGTATGGATCTCTGGGACCACATTCATGCGGAGCGAGCGCGGCTCGCCGGTCTGCTCGAAGGGCTGACTCCGGAGCAGTGGGCGACGCGTTCGCTGTGTACTGAGTGGTCGGTGGAGCAGGTAACGGCGCACCTGACCGCGGCGGCGAACACCGGGACGTGGGCGTGGATACGGAGCATCGTGCGTTCCGGCTTCAGCACCAACAAGCACAACGAGCGGCTCCTCCGGAAGTATCTGGGGCGAAACCATGAGGAAACGCTCGAGATGTACCAGCGGTCTATTTCGCTCAGAGTCGCTCCGACGAAGGACTATGCCGCGTTCCTGGGTGAGGTGGTGGTGCACGGCCAGGACATCGCCCGTCCGCTCGGCAAGGAACTCACGCCTGATCCCGTCGGTGTGGTGGAAGTGGCGCGGTTTTTTGCTGCCAAGGACTTCGCGGTGAACAGTAAGACTCTCGTCAAGGACCTGCGCATGGAAGCAGTTGATGCCGCGTTCGAAAGCGGAAGCGGCCCGACGGTTCGAGGCAACCTGCTCGACCTGGTCATGGTCATGGCAGGGCGTTGCGATTACTGCGCCGCGCTCTCGGGAGAAGGCGTAGGAGAGCTCCGACGTCGCTTGGGTTGATGTCTCGTCAGCGGGTGGCGAGGATCGCACCGTGGGCACGGGCGGGACGATCGGCCCGCGATTCGGTGTGGGTGACGGTGAATCCTGCGTCCTCGATCTTGGACGCCAGCAGGTTGATCGGCCAGTAGTAGGCGGTTGTCACCGCGTGTTCGAATGGTCCCAGTGTGGCGCCGGTAAAGAATCCGAGCGCGAGACCGCCGCCTGGGCGGATGCAGCGAGCGAACTCCGCGAGCGGGGTGTCGATGCCCTCGGGCGTGGTGTGGATGAGGGAATACCAGGCCAGCACGCCGCCGAGCGCGCCGTCTGCTACTCCTAGATCTTCGGCGCGGCCGAGTCGGTATCGACCGTATGGGTAGGTCGCCCGTGCATGTTCGATGAACTCGGTTACGGGATCGACGCCTTCTGCGTCGACCCCGAGGCCGGTGAGGTAGTGCGTCCACTGACCGGGACCGCAGCCCACATCCAGTACGGGACCTTCCGTGCCGAGAGCCCATTTTTCGATGAGCTGCAGGTCGGGGGCCGCTACATGGCTGACGCTGCCGACCGCGGCGACATACTCGCCGGCCCTGGCGCCGTAGGAGTCTCGCACGGAGTCAACAGTCACGGCATCACCCTATTGGCTCGGGAGCGCGGTTACTGGGTGGAGACGGCTCTTCACAGAGGTGTTGACCCTCACACCATGTGAGGCGCAATGCTGGACACATGGCCGAGACCACGAACCTGTTGACGATTGGGCAGTTCAGCTCGCTGAGCCGACTGTCAGTGCGAATGCTGCGCCACTACGATGCCCACGGCGTCTTGGTGCCAGCCGACATCGATTCATGGACTGGTTACCGTCGCTACGCCCCGCATCAGCTGGCCGACGCAGCCGACATCCGTAACCTTCGTGACGTCGGGTTCGGCGTCTCCGCCATCGGCGCCCTCCTCGCCGCCCGTGGCACCTCAGCCTGGCTCAACGCCCTGCATCTGCAGCGCGAGAGCCTGGTGGAGGAACTGCGCGCGGCCCAGACACGGCTGTCTCTCATCAACCGCCTGCTCGACGAAGGAGAACCCATCATGTCGATCACTATCCACCGCACCACCATTCCCGCGATGACCGCTGTGTCCCTGCGCGGCACCGTGCCCACCTACTCCGACGAAGGACGCCTCTGGGAGCAGCTGATGCCGGCCATCGCCGCTCAGGGCATTGCGCCCATCGGGCCGTGCTGCGTCATCGAGCACAATGACGAGTACACCGAGCGCGACGTCGATCTCACGATCTTCCTACCCGTCGCATCAGGTACCCGGGCAGAGGCTCCGTTGGAGATCCTCGAGCTGCCCGAGCGCGAGTGCATCGTCGCGCAGGTGCAGGGTGCCTACAGCCAGATCGTGGACGCGCATGACCTCATCAGCGCGCGCGTGGCCAAGGACAATCTGACCCTCAGAAGCGACGGGACGATCGCCAGCCATGCCTTCAACCGGTACCTGACCACTCCAGATCAGGTGAGCGAGGATGAGCTGGTGACTGAGGTCTGCTTGCCCCTCGGGTGATCTTGGGGTGCAGCCGCACGGCTACCGTCTGTTCCTCGATGCTGATGATCTGATCTGCGTCTAGGACGCGACGGTGGCAGACATCTCGGTGCGGCAAGGAGGGTCGTTCCTGCTCTGAACCGGGCCATCGCCCCAGGGGAGGGGCTATCTGCTCGGTAGGGTCGGGGCATGAGAGATCTGCCGACGCGGGTGAGTGCCATCGTCTTTGACTGCGACGGACTGCTCCTCGATACAGAAACCTGCTGGTCACGCGCGGAAGCCTCGCTTTTCTCTGACTACGGCTTCGGGTTTGGGGCGGCTGAGAAGGACGTCATGATCGGGCGAACTCTGGAGTCCGCCTGCGCCAACATGGCTGAGTACATCGGGCACCCGGGCATTGGCCCCGAACTGGAGGCCGCGCTGCTTCCTCGCGTCGAAGCGGAGCTGGCGGCGGGAGTCGATCCTTTGCCTGGGGCGCTGGCGCTCCTCGAGGCGCTGAAGGGGCGGGTGCCGCTCGGGATCGCCACCAACAGTCGCCGGAGCATGCTGGATACGGCTTTGCGTGCTGCCGGGATGGGCGACTATTTCACCGTCTCGATCGCGGCGGACGAGGTTGATCGCCCCAAGCCGGATCCTGAGCTGTACCTCCGCGCATTCGAGATTCTCTCGGCGCAGCCGTCGCTGGGTGTCGCTTTGGAGGATTCCTCCACTGGTATCGCCGCCGCCCAAGCCGCCGGTGCCTTTCTCCTCACGATCCCATCGCAGCCCGGCAAAAGCCTGCCCGGCGACTTCGTGGCGGCGTCACTGGAAGATCCCGCCATCGTCGCTTGGGCCCACCACGTCCGACCGTGCTGATTCCTTGACGCCGATTCCGGAGATGGCGTGGTTGCGGAGCTACGTGGTGGCGATCCCGGTGAAGCAGACGGTGGTGGTGCCGCCTACCCAGACGATGCCGTCGTCGACGGTGATGGCGATCTCACCTGCTCTGCCGAGGCAGGTTCCCTGGGAGACGGTGTAGTGGCTGGGCGCCCGGCCGGTGCTGGTGAGCCACTGGGCGACGGAGGCGTTCATGCTTCCGCAGACCGGGTCTTCGGGAACGTCGACGCCCGGGGCGAAGGAGCGCAGTTCGAAGGCGTGGGGTGAACCCGTGGGGTAGGCACCGATCGCTCCGACCATGGCGTCGGGGATCTGGGAGAGGTCTGGCTTCAGGGCGAGGACCTCGTCGGCAGTGGCGAACTGGATGACAGCCCACCCCGGGCCGTTGTCGACCCACTGATGACCGACGATCTGATCGGCGGAGATCCCATAGGCAGCGACGATCTGAGCGAGGTGGTCGTCGTCGAGCGGGCCGGTGCGCAGCAGCGGCGGGGCGGCGAAGGAGAGCAGGTCGTCGTCGTGGCGCAGTTCGATCAGTCCGGCTTCGCATTCCTGGATGATCTGGCCCGAGGTACGGGGTGTGCCGCCGTGATGCAGCCAGGCGCGGGCGGAGCCGAGCGTGGGGTGGCCGGCGAACGGGAGCTCGGTCTTCGGGGTGAAGATCCGCAGCCGATAGTCGGCTTCTGGTCTCGTGGGTGGCAGCACGAACGTCGTCTCGGAAAGATTGGTCCAGCGTGCGATCCGCTGCATGCGTGCGGTGTCCACATCCTCGGCGTCGAGGATGACGGCGACGGGATTACCCATGTACGGGGCGCGGCCGAACACGTCGACCTGGGCGAAACGGCGGGCAGCGGTCATGGAGCGATCCTTCCACGACCTGAAGGCCTGCGGGTGTCGTCTGAGCTTTGTCCGCGACGACGTGGAGCCCGTGGTGTGGTGATCGTCGCTGCTGATGCGTCCGTTCAGGGTGAGGCCGGGAGCATTCGGCTTTCTTGGTTAGCGAGGTCAAATTCGTTCAGTTACTCGGCGAATCGGGGGTAGCGAGGCTGGATCCATCAGCATGCTGACATCCACAGCCTGGCTAAGCCTGGAGGGGGTCAAACGGTGACGTATCCAGCCTCGGTAGTCGCCGACCGGTGACGGATTCAGCCTCACTAGATGCAGTTCTGGAATCGTAGGTCACTGCGGCCTCCTCTTCCGGTTACTAGGCTGAGGATATGAATGAGATCCCCGGGATTCGCGGCATCCATCACGTCACGCTGTCGGTGACCGACCTGGACGCCACCATCGATTGGTTTGGCAACGTGCTCGGCTTCGAGCTCCTCACGCGAGTCACTCACAACGGGCTCGACAAGGCGCTGTGCCGGCTGGGCTCCACGATCGTGACCTTCGTGGATCACGGCGAGACCCGGGTCGGTGGCCACTTCGACGAGCATCGTGTCGGGTTGGATCACCTGAGTTTTGCTGTGGATGCTGCTGCCATTGAGGCCTGGGGACAACGCCTCGACGAGTTGCATGTGACGCGCTCCGAGATCGTCGACGGCATCAGTGGACGGGTGCTCTCCTTCCGTGGCCCGGACAACATCGCTCTCGAGTTCTACACTCTGCCCGGCTAGGCCGCCGAGGTTGGTTTCGTTCGGTTGCCCGGCGATCCCTGACAGTGCGGTTGGGTACGTCGCTATGCCGACGTACCCAACCGCACTAATGCTCGACCGACCCAACGGCTGACAGGA
This sequence comes from Tessaracoccus sp., assembly GCA_041393555.1. GTDB lineage: Bacteria > Actinomycetota > Actinomycetes > Propionibacteriales > Propionibacteriaceae > Arachnia. Next base: position 100,787 of record JAWKJW010000011.1, read on the forward strand.
ATAACCTCGATAGCCTGCGTCGCCATGCGTCTGCCTATTCGAAGAGCCCGAGCAGTAGACCCGGTGCGATCTGGAAGAAGACGATCTCGCCTGGCTCGTCGTAGAACACCGTCCACCCCAGGCCGTCTCGGTAGAACCTCCGTGCGGCGTCGAGGTCGGGGGTTGCGAGGGTGAGGAAGTGCAGGCGCTGGTCCATGCCGTGAGTCTTGCAGGAACCGGTCGCGGTGACCATGCCTCTCGGCGCGGAATTCCGCGGCGCTCGCGACGGATTTCCGATGACCCTAGTCCGCGAAGTCGATCCCGCGTTCTTCCATCGCCTCACTCAGTATCCGGATCGCCTTCGGGCCGATTCCGTGCATCGACAACAGCTTGCGGCGCCCCAGCGCCGCGACCCCCGCGAGTGTGGTGACGCCGATGGTGAGCAGGGCGCTGTTTGCCGGGCGGCCGATGCGAGGACGGTCGCCGATCTGCTCGGGCAGGTCGCGGGTGCTCATGCGTTCACCCTACCTAGCTCCACCTACCTAGCTCCACCGACCACGCCACCGCTGCGTGCTACGGCGGCGCGAAGCTACCCGCTCCAGATCGCCACCTCGGCACGAGGCTGGCCATCGGGTCTTCCTGCGCGAAACGGAGATCTCTCACAAGCCGTCGCACTTCGGTACGCGGCGTCGCATTCTCGTTGTCATCGGACAATGACTGAGCGCTTTCGTCGGGTCAGGGGACGCAATCACAACGGTGTAACTTGTGAACAGATGTGGAAAACCCTGTGGATAAGTCGGGGATATTCGACGTCTCAGCTGACGTCTCGCGAGGCCCGCGACTTTCTGAACCGCTCGCCCACAAGTGCTCAGGAGGCTGATCTCACCGTTTCGACGCCGCGAGGAGGATGTGGGTGCCGCCGTCGAGTGCGCCTGGCTCGGCACAGGCTGCGACCTCGTTCTCGATGAAGTGCGTCCAGCGCTCCGGATCCGCTTCGAGTTGAGCGACGACCTCCTGGTCTCCTAGATGATTGATGCAGGGGGATCGTGTGCTCGGCGTGGCTCGGTGACCAAATAGGCCAGGGCGTCCAGAATCAGCGTTGCTTACCCAATCCCTGAGCCCTGAAGGACCCCTGTGATGGACGCTGACCTGGACACCCTGGCCACCGCACTCTACGTCACCAGCGACGATCTACTGAAAGCCCACCCCGAACAGCTACCCCCACGACCAGCAACCGGCTTCCATCCCCGGATCACCGACGCCGAACTGGTCACCCTCGCCGTGATCCAAGCCCTGCTACAGATCCCGAAAGAACGACGCTTCCTGCGCTACGCCCACCGTCACCTGATCGACATGTTCCCGAACCTACCGGGCCAGTCCTCCTACAACAGACGACTACGCGCACTAGCAGGAACCATGGCCTGGCTGACCACACAACTGGCTTCCACGACCTCGGTGTTCACCGATGATCTGTGGATCGTGGACTCCACCCCCATCGAGTGCGCACGTTCCCGGGAAACCGTGAAACGCTCTGATCTGGCCGGATGGGCCGAGTACGGCTATTGCGCCTCCCACAGCCGGTTCTTCTGGGGCTTGCGGTTGCATCTGGTCGCTACCCGTCACGGTCTGCCGATCGTCTGGGCGCTGTCGGGAGCCAAAGCCGATGAACGTGACGTCTTCGAAGACATGCTCGGCATGCTCCCACCACACCTCGCTACCGCGGTGGCCGCTGACGGGCAGACCACGATGGGTGACAAGAACTACTTCGGCCGCCAGTTCGAGCAACGCCTCAACCAAGGCGGCATCACGGTTCTACGACCGACCCGAGCTGGTGAAAAGCCCCGCCCTGGTAGTGAGTTCTTCAAACCACTGCGCCAGGTGATCGAGTCAATCTTCGACACCTTCAAAGACCAACTCGATCTCGAACGCCACAACGCCCGCACCCCCACCGGAGTACTGGCCCGGATCGCCACCCGGATCCTCGCCCTGACCACCGCGATCTGGCACAACGACCGCATCGGCGCACCAGTCCTACGCTCCCTGACCGCCTACGACCACTAAAACCCCAAACCACGCCCCGCATCAATCATCTAGGGAAGCCCAGTGGCTGGCGCTCATTGCCTCCACCCGGCCGCCGGCCGCCTCGATGATGCCGCGAAACTGCGCCGATCGGAACACCAGGCATTGGTGCTCGACGCCAGGGAGGTTCCGGAACATGCGCCTTTTGACGATACGCTGATTGCGGAGGCTAACCATGCCGCGGTGGTGACACGCAACGTGCGACAGTCCCGGCCGCTCGGTGTTGCGTGCCTCAACCCCTGGGGCGAATAAGACCTTCTGGCCACCGCCTTCTAACGCTGAAAGAACAGCGGTGCGGCTGCGGTGAAGAGCATGGCGGCATCGATGCTGGCGGGAAGCAACCGGTATCCCTCGTGGGCGCGACGCTCGATGTCCCCGGCGTCGGCGCAGTGGATGCTGGCGTGAATACCCGCTGCGAGGGTGACATCCCTGATCCGCTCGATGGCTTCGGCGAGCTCAGGGGAACCGCTGTCCACATTCAGGCTGGAGGCAAGATCGGCCGGTCCGATCATGATCGCGTCGATACCCGGAGTCTGGGCGATCTCGTCGACGGCTCCGAGACCGGCCTTGGTCTCGACCATCGCGACCACCAGCACCTCGTCATTGCCGCTGGTCCGCAGTTCGTCGAGGGCCACGCCGTAGCCGCTAGTGCGGCCTGGACCCAGGCCGCGGGAGCCGACCGGCGGGAATCGGACGGCATCCACCACGGCATGGGCCTGTGCCCCGGATTCGACGCGGGGAACGACGATGCCTGCGATTCCTGTGTCGAGCGCTCTCGCGAGTTGATCGGATGAGGACGCGGCGCGATAGAGCACGGCTGTGCCGGAGGAGGAGCCCGCGCGCACGTAGTCTTCGAGCCGGTCTATGGAGAATGTGCCGTGTTCGCCGTCGATCACGACGAAGTCGGCCCCGGCGAGTCCGAGAAGTTCAGTGACCGCGGGAGTGCCTAATTCTTGAAAGGTCCCCTTCAGAGCGCCCGCATCGAGCCTGTCTTTCAATCGTGTTGCCCGTGGCCGTCGGTTGCCGACGAAACGGGGAGAACGAGGAGGCGGATTCATCGGTTCAGCCTATCGGGGGACTCCTCGGCAGGAGATGAGGGCTCCACTGCGTGCCTTAGAACCCCAAGGCGCGGGCGCCGGCGGCGGCCGCGGCGCCGATGAGGACCACAACCAGGAACGGTGCGCGCAGGAGCAACGCGATGGCGGCGGCCACGAGGGCAACGGCGCGCGCATCCAAGGTGAGGACCGTCCCCGAGACGAAGGTGTTCACCGCCACCAGCGAGGCCAAGAGGCCGACCGTCATGCCCGCCGCTGTGCGCTGCACCCGCGGTTGCTCCAGCCAGGCTTGAGGGAGTAGGTAGCCGACGAGCTTCGTCGCGAACGCGATGCCGCATGCGATGAGAATCCATGTCCAGGTGCTCATCGGGCGACCTGCCGGGAGCGGGGCTGCAGCCAGGTCATGACGGCGGCGACCGCCGCAGCCACGACGATCGGGATGCCTGGAGGAGCGAAGGGGACGACGAGCACGGTGGCGACGGCGGATACCGCGGCGATGGCCAACGGTTCGCGTCCCTTCAACCGTGGCCACAGGAGGCCGAGGAAAGCGGCGACGGCGGCGCCGTCGAGCCCCCATGCCCGGGTGTCGCCTAGCGCCTGGCCCAACAGGGCGCCGACGATGGTGAAGGTATTCCAGAACACGTATACGGCGATCCCGGCGGCCCAGAAGCCCCGACGAGCCTCGTCGGGGCTGTCCTGGGCCGACGCCGTGGCCACCGACTCGTCGATGGTCAATTGCGCCTGAGCTACGCGCCGCCACCCCGTGGGGCGAAGCAGTGCGTTCATCGGTACACCGTAGATGGCGTTACGAATGCCGAGCAGTGATGCCGCGGCGGTGGCCGACGGCCCGAGGCCTCCTCCGGCGAGGACGCCAACGTAGGCGAACTGAGATCCGCCGGTGAACATCAGCAAGGACAGGGCGGTGGTCTGGGCCACGCTCAGCCCGGCGGCCACGGCGAGAGCCCCGAAGGAGATGGCGTAGAGCCCCGTCGCCAGGCCGATGGACAGGCCCATCCGCACAGCCGGGGTGAGTCGTCCCGAGACACCGGCGAGACCCCGGTGATGGTCGCTCACGACTCGAGTGACTCCTCGGACTCGAAGGGCAGCACCTTGAAGACGAATCGTGCGCCTCCTCCGGGATGGTTGGTGGCCTTGACGGACCCGCCGTGCGCATCTGCGGTGTGCGCCACGATGGCCAAGCCCAAGCCTGTTCCGGGGGTGTTGCGCGCCCGGTCGGAGCGGTAGAAGCGGTCGAAGATATGGGGCAGATCTTCCTCGGCGATGCCGGGACCATGATCGACGATGGTGACCGTTCCGTCCTGCACCGTCACGTCGATCGTGCCGTCGGGCGGCGAGAACTTGACGGCATTGTCCAACAGATTGGTGAGCGCGCGCTCCAACGTGGATGCGTCGCCCATCACGGGTGACGAGGCGATCTTCAGGTTGAAGGTGATGCCCGGCCCACGCCGCTGCGCCCGGGCGATGGCGGCTTCCAGCACCTCCGCGAGGTCGAGCAGCTCGTGAGTGCGCTGGAGGTGATCGTCGCGGGTAAGGGCGACCAGGTCGCCCACGAGTGCGGTGAACTCACCCAACTGCGCGGCTACGTCGGTGAGGATCTCCCCGCGTGCCCCCTCCGGCAGCATGCCCGACTTGTCGTCTGCCACCAGCAACTCGACGTTGGTGCGCATCGAGGTGAGAGGCGTGCGTAACTCGTGGCCGGCATCGGCGATCAGCTGACGTTGCTGTTCGCGCGACTGCTGCAGCGACTTCAGCATGGTGTTGAACGACCGGGTCAGCTCGCCCAACTCGTCGCGGCCGTAGATGCGGATGGGATTGAGCTGGTCGGTGGTGGTGACCTCCTTCACCGCCGTCGAGAGCCGACGTAGCGGGGTCAGCGCGGTACGACCCACCGCCAGGGCGGCGACGGTGGCGGCCAGCACGCCGAGCGAACCGGCGATCAGCATCGCCCAGCGCAGGGAATCCAGGGTGCGGTGCGTCGAGGCCATCGGGCGGCCGTACATCACCGAATAGCTGGTGCCGTTCGTTCTCAGCGGCACCGAGACGACGCGATAGGGCTGGCCGTTGCTGGCGAGCGTGGTGCGCACGGACGTGCCGGATTGCAGCCGAGCGATCGCGATCTCGTCGGCGCTCACGGAGAGCCGGATGGACTGCCCTGGTGCGGGGTCGTCGGTGCCGTCGGTCTCGACGAGCGCCAGAACCGCATTTCCCGATCCGAGCGCCTCCGGGGTGAGGCCACCGAAATTATCAAGATCGCTCGCGATGGTGGAGGCGGCTTGCCGAGTGGTGCTGACGAGGTCGTCGTCCAGCTGATCGAGCAACGACCAGCGGGTGATGAGATAACCGGTTCCGCCGACGAACAGCACGGACACAGCGACGCTGAGCGCTGTCAGCAGCGCCATCCGCCACTGAAGCGACTGTCCAGAGACCAGCCGGCCAACCGCACGCCGGATCCGGATCCAGAGCGTACTGATCACGGGGGCGTTTCACGCAGGACGTAGCCGACGCCCCGGACGGTGTGAATCAACCGAGGGCGATTACTTGCCTCCGTCTTGCGACGCAGGTAGCCGATGTAAACCTCAAGAGAGTTGGCGGTGGTGGGGAACTCGACGCCCCAGACCTCGTTGAGCAGCGTGTTGCGCTCCAGGATCTTGCGCGGGTTCTCCATGAACACCTGTAGGAGGGCGAACTCCGTGCGGGTCAGCGAGATGTGCTGGCCGCCGCGGGTCACTTCGCGATGCTGGGTATCGAGCGTCATGTCTTGGAACGACAGCACGCGGGTCTCCGACTCCGACTCGGTGACGGGCTTCGCGCGCCGGGTGAGCGCCCGGAGCCGCGCCAGCAGTTCGTCGAGCGCGAAGGGCTTGACCATGTAATCGTCGGCGCCCGCGTCTAAACCATCCACCCGGTCGCCCACCGCGTCGCGCGCGGTGAGGATGAGGATGGGAACGTCGTTGCCGCTTTCGCGCAGCATGCGTGTGGTTTCCAGGCCGTCGAGGCGGGGCATCATCACGTCCATGATCACCGCATCCGGTGTGGTGCCGGCGAGTTTGGCCAGCGCCTCGATCCCGTCATTGGCCGTGATGACCTCGTCGCCCGAGTACTTGAGTGACCGGGCGAGGGAATCGCGCACAGCCTGATCATCGTCGACCACCAAGATTTGCATGGGGTCATCGTACCCGGAGGTACGGACAGGCCCATCGTGTCGCGGCCGAGGCGGACACATATAGCGGGCTTCCTATCGATCAGCGTGCAGGACGTACGCTCATCGACGCCGAGCCGGCCATACCTCAGGAATCGTGCCCGTGACGCTCGATAGGGTGAGGAGATGAACACCCTGGTTTTCGTGTGCCATGGAAACATCTGCCGCTCGCCGATGGCGGAGCGCGTCGCTCGACGGCGGGCCGCCGAGCGGGGACTGGAACTGGAGATCGTCAGTTTTGGTGTTTCCGCCGAAGAGGAACGCAATCCGATCGACCGGCGAGCCGCGCGGATACTCACCGAGGCGGGCTACGACGCGACGGGGCACCGGGCGCGCCGCATCACGCGCGAGGACATCGACGCCGCCGACCTGGTGATCGCCGCCGAGCCCCATCACATCGCGCGCATGCGCCGGCTCGCACCTGACGCCGAGAACCTGGCCCTGCTGAACGACTTCAACCCTGCTCTGCCCAAGGGCACCCCGCTCGACGATCCCTGGTACGGATCGGAATCCGGCTTCAAGGACACCCTGGCCGATATCGAAGCCGCGATGGACGCGATCCTCGACGAGGCGGTCGCTCGGTAGCGGCTCGCGGGAGCTCGGCACAGGTGGGGGAGATGGCCGTCGCTCGCGAGAGACCGATAAGCTGACGCCTTGCCGATGACGAAAGGTCCGTTCATGAGTCTGCTCGGACGTAGCTTCCTGAAGGAACTCGACTTCACCCCCGACGAGTGGCGCTCCCTGCTGGAGCTGTCGGCCGTGCTGAAGCGGGAGCGCACCGAGGGGCGCGAGCGCCGGCGCCTCGAGGGAAAGAACATCGCGCTGCTGTTCGAGAAGACCTCGACGCGCACCCGTTGTGCCTTCGAGATCGCGGCGCTGGAGCAAGGCGGGCACACCACCTACCTCGACCCTTCGGGCTCGCAGATCGGGCACAAGGAATCCGCGGCCGACACCGCGCGGGTGCTCGGTCGTTGGTACGACGGCATCGAGTTTCGTGGATCGGCTCAGGCCTCCGTCGAGACGCTGGCGCAGCATGCCGGCGTGCCCGTCTACAACGGTCTCACCGACGACTGGCATCCCACCCAGATGCTCGCCGACCAGCTCACCATGCTGGAGCACAGCGGCAAGCCCATCGAGCAGATCTCTTTCGCGTTCCTGGGCGATGCCCGTAACAACGTGGGCAACTCGCTGCTGATCTCCGGGGCGCTGATGGGCATGGACGTGCGGATGGTGGCCCCCGCGTCTCAGCAGAACGCGCCGGAGATCGTCGCCGAAGCGCATCGGCTTGCGGAACAGACTGGCGCCCGCATCACCCTCACCGACGATGTGGCCGAGGGCGTGGCAGGCGTCGATTTCGTCTACACCGACGTGTGGGTGTCGCTGGGCGAGCCCAAGGAGGTATGGGCGGAGCGCATCGCGTTGCTGCGCGACTACCAGGTCAACGCTGAGCTCCTCACCAAGACCGGCAACAAGCAGGTGAAGTTCATGCACTGCCTGCCCGCCTTCCACGACCTGGAGACCAGCGTGGGCAAGAGCCTGTTCGACGAGTTCGGCCTGAACGGCGTCGAGGTGACCGACGAGGTCTTCGAGTCGTCGGCCAGCATCGTCTTCGACCAGGCGGAGAACCGGATGCACACCATCAAGGGCATCCTCGTGGCGACCTTGGCGGGTGACACGGAGCTCTAGGCTCAGCGCCTCGCGCGATCCTCTCGAACGAACCTCCTGCCGCAACTCGCGTGCTCGACGAGTGCCGGTGCGCGAAATCGGCGACACGTGTCACTTTGCATGCACAAGGCATAACAGTTCGATAAAGCTTGCCGTTGACCCTCGTTTGCTGAGGTGGGTGCTGTGTTAGATTCGCGCCGTGATGCCCGCACGACCGCGCGTGGGCAACCGCTGCAAAGGAGCATGGGAAATGCGAATCAAGCTACCTATCATCGCCAGCCTGGCCGCGGCCAGCCTGGTTCTGACGGGATGTCTCGGAGGGGATACCGGGACCGAGCCCGTCGGCGAGCCCGGTGACGCCACCGCCAAGGAAACCATCGAGTTGATGTATGCCTTCTCCGGTGATCAGTCGGACGCCTTCCAGCAAGACATGAGGGAATGGGGCGATGCCAACGGCATCACCTTCGACTTCATCCAATCCAACGAGTTCGAGATCCAGATCGTGGCGAAGGTGCAGTCGGGCAATCCGCCGGACATCGCGATCTTCCCGCAGCCCGGCATCCTGCGCTCGATGGCACAGGACAACCAGCTGGCCCCGCTCGACACCCAGATCGACCTGGCCGCGCTCGAGGCAGACATCGCTCCGGGCTTCCTCGACGCTGCCGCTCTCGACGGCACCATCTATGGCGCGCCGATGGCGATGAACGGCAAGTCGTTCTACTGGTACAACAAGCCCGCCTTCGAGGCCGCCGGATACGAAGTGCCCAACAACCATGAGGAACTGCTCGCCCTGATCGATCAGATCAAGGCCGACGGCAACACGCCGCTCTGCTTCGGCATGGAGTCCGGCCCCGCCACCGGCTGGCCTGCCACCGACTGGATCGAGGACTACATCCTGCAGACCGGCGGAGCTGACGTCTACGACCAGTGGGTCGCCGGCGAGATCAAGTTCGACAGCCCCGAGGTGCGCGAGGCTTTCGCCATCTTCGACGAGGTCATCATGACCCCGGGCAACGTCTACGGCGGCGTCGAGAACGCATCGGCCAATGCCATGGCGCAGTCGCTGAACCCGATGTTCGACGAAGACCCCAAGTGCTACCTCGGCAAGCAGGGTAACTTCATCACCCAGCGCGGCTTCTTCCCTGACGAGATCTTCGATCAGCTCGATGACATCGTCGGCATGTTCCTGACCCCGTCGGTCAAGGGCGAGACCGCCTTCCTCGGCGGCGGCGACATGGCCGCGGCGTTCACGGAGAACGACGAGAACGTGAAGAAGGCGATGGCCTTCATGACCACCGATCCCGAGTTCGGCAACGCGCAGTCCGACACCGGTGCGTGGCTGTCCCCGCTGAGCTCCTTCGATACGTCGAAGTACCCGAACGAGACCCTGCGTGCCGTGGCCAGCTCGGTGTCCGACGCGACGCTGTTCCGCTTCGACGGCTCCGACCAGATGCCCGGCGCCGTGGGTGCGGGCTCCTTCTGGACCGGCATGGTGGATTACACCACCGGCCGTAGCGACCTCGACACCACGTTGAAGTTCATCGACGCGGCCTGGCCGGCGAACGACGACGAGCAGTAAGCCGATATCCAGTGAGGTCGACGACGGATGACAACATCCGTCGTCGATCTTCTGGGAGGTAATCATGATTGAGAAACTTGGCCTCGCGCTCGGCGCGGTGGTGGTTGGAGTCCTGGGCGCCGTCGTCCTCTTCTGGCTCCTGAACAAGGCGTGTGAGTTGCTCCCGAAGAAGTGGGAGGAGCGGCTGAAGCCCTATGCCCTCCTGGTTCCCGCCTTCGGCGTTATCACCGTCTTCCTGCTCTACCCGGCCGTCGAGACCGTGGCGGGCAGCTTCCGGCAAGGCCGCAACGGCCGTCTCGGCAACTTCGTCGGCTTGGACAACTACAAGTCGCTGTTCACCGATCCCGGCTTCCTCAACACGCTGATCAACAACGTGCTGTGGATCCTGGTGGCTCCCGTCGCCATCGTCGGCTTCGGTCTCTTGGTGGCGACCCTCGTCGACAAGCTGAAACCACAGGCGGAGAAGATCGCGAAGTCGATCATCTTCCTGCCCATGGCGATCTCGATGGTGGGCGCCTCCACCATCTGGAACCTGGTCTACGCATGGAAGCCTGAGGGCTCCCCGCAGACCGGTCTGTTCAACGCGATCCTCGTCGCCCTCGGCGGCGAGCCGCAGACCTGGCTCCAGATCGACATGTTCCGGTTCAACACCTTCCTGCTGATGGTGGTCTACATCTGGACTCAGGTCGGCTATGCCATGGTGCTGCTCTCGGCCGCCTTGAAGGGCGTGCCCGAGGACACCATCGAGGCCGGCCGCATCGACGGCGCGAAGGAGGGGCAGATCTTCTGGAGGATCATCTTCCCGCAGGCCTGGCCCACGGTCATCACCGTCTTCATCACCGTCCTCATCGGCGTGATGAAGGTCTTCGACATCGTCTACGCGATGACCAACGGCAACTACAACACCAACGTCCTCGGCAACGCCTTCTACAACATGTTGTTCAGGCAGTATGACCCCGGACGGGCTTCGGCAATCGTCGTGGTGTTGATCGTCGCCATCATCCCGGTCCTGGTGTACCAGGTCCGTCAGTTCCGGCTCCAGGAGCAGAACGCATGAGCACCACAGTAGTCAAGAAGAAGCAAAAGGTCACGCGCGGCGAAGAGCCGTCGCGTTCGGTCGGCTCCGGCAAGGGTCTGTGGCTCATCGAGAGCATCGTGGTGCTCATGTGCCTGGTGTGGTTGATTCCGACCATCGGCCTGCTGGTCACGTCGCTTCGGCCCCGCACCGAGGCCAACGCCAACGGCTGGTGGAACGTCTTCGCCAACCCGACTCAGATCACCATCGAGAACTACGCCGAGGTGCTCACCTCGGGAGCCACCCCGATGGGCCTGGCGTTCATCAACTCGTTGACGGTTGCGGTTCCGGCCACGATCATCCCGATCCTGATCGCCGCGTTCGCCGCCTACGTGTTCACCTTCATGGAGTTCCGCGGCCGCGATTTCCTGTTCATCCTCATCGTCGGCCTGTTGGTGATCCCCAATCAGGTGGCCTTCGTGCCGCTGTCGATCATCTTCCAGCAGATCGGCATTCAGGGGCAGTTCGCGACGGTCTGGCTGGCTCACGCCGGCTTCGGCATGCCGTTGGCGGTCTACATCCTGCGTAACTACATGGCGACCTTGCCGAAGTCTGTCGTGGAATCGGCCAAGATCGACGGTGCCACGCACTGGCAGACCTTCTGGAAGCTGATCATCCCGATGTCGACGCCGGCCTTGGCCTCGTTCGCCATCTTCCAGTTCCTCTGGGTGTGGAACGACATGCTGGTGGCGTTGATCTTCCTGGGTCAGGGCGAGAACGCCGTGACCACGGTTGCCCTGGCCGGCCTGCTCGGCAGTCGTGGCGAGAACTGGCATCTCGTGACCGCTGGTGCGTTCATGTCGATGATCTTGCCGCTCGTTGTGTTCTTCGCCTTGCAGCGCTACTTCGTCCGAGGCATGACCTCTGGCGCCGTGAAGGGCTGAGAACCCCGAGATAAACGCCTCGCGGCCAACGGTAGAGATGCCGTTGGTCGCGAGGCGTTTCTGCTGCCTGGTCCTGGCTCTCGACGCGGCTCGCCGACCGGCACGAGGACCGATGCACAGGAGCCTGGCGGCTGCGTAGGATAATGCCGTTCAGCCACCGCGGTTCAGCCACGTCGAAGGAGAAGCAGTGCCCCGTCCCGCCCAGGAGAATCAGTGGTGGCGTTCCGCCGTCGCCTATCAGGTCTATCCCCGCAGCTTCGCGGACTCCAACGGTGACGGCATCGGAGACATCCGCGGCATCATCGAGCGGCTCGACCACATCGCGGGTCTCGGCGTCGACGTGGTCTGGCTCTCCCCGGTGTATGCCTCACCTCAAGACGACAACGGATACGACATCAGCGATTACCACGATATCGATCCGCAGTTCGGCACTCTTGCAGACCTCGATGAGCTGATCGCCCAGCTGCACCGCCGAGGCATGAAACTCGTGATGGACCTGGTGGTCAATCATACCTCCGACGAGCATGAATGGTTCGTGGAGTCGCGGAGCTCGCGCGATAATCCCCGTGCCGACTGGTACGTCTGGCGCGATCCCCGGCCCGGCTTCGTCGGTGGTGAACCGGGGGCGGAACCCAACAACTGGGAGTCCTATTTCGCGGGTCCCACCTGGGAGTGGGTGCCGGAGCGGCAGCAGTACTACCTGCACCTGTTCTCCAAGAAGCAGCCGGACCTCAACTGGGAGAATCCCGAGGTGCGCCGCGCCGTCTACGAGATGATGACCTGGTGGCTCGATCGCGGGGTCGACGGCTTCCGCATGGATGTGATCAACATGATCTCTAAGGTGCCCGGCTTGCCCGACGGAGAGGTGCTGCCCAGCGGCCTCGGCGACGGCAAGCCGTTCTACATCGGCGGTCCGCGGTTGGAGGAGTTCCTGCAGGAGATGCGCGCGGAGGTCTTCGATCCTCGCGACGGTATATACATGACGGTGGGGGAGACCCCCGGTATGACCGTGGAGCAGGCCGCGAGGATCACCGACACCGACGACGGCTCGCTCTCGATGGTGTTCCAGTTCGAGCACATGGACATCGATCACGAGGGTGACAAGTTCACCGGCGCACCCGCTCCCATGTCCAGGCTGCGCGAGATGCTCGTGCGCTGGCAGGAGGGCATCGGCACCCGTGGCTGGAACAGCTTGTACTGGTCGAACCATGACCAGCCTCGCGCCGTGTCGCGCTTCGGCGACGATCAGGACTACTGGTATGAATCCGCCACCGCGCTGGCCGTCATCATGCATCTTCAGCGGGGCACGCCCTTCATCTATCAGGGCGAGGAGATCGGGATGACCAACGTCTGGTTCGACTCCATCGACCAGTTCAACGATATCGAGATCCTCGGCTACTACCGCACCGCCATCGGCCTGGGCCGCGACGAGCAAGAACTCATCGCGCAGTTCAACCGCCGAGGCCGGGACAACGCGCGCACGCCCGTGCAATGGTCCGGCGATCCCCATGCCGGCTTCACCGCTGGCCAGCCGTGGCTGGCGGTCAACGCCAACTTCGCGACGATCAACGCCGCGGCGCAGGTGGGCGCGGCCGGGTCGGTGTACGAGTTCTACCGCGAGCTGATCGCGCTTCGTCACGCTGAGGTTGTGCTCACCGCCGGGGAGTTCCGGATTCTCCTGAACGACGATGCCGAGCTGTTCGCCTATCTCCGCGTCACCGATGAGTCCCGGGTGCTGGTGATTGCGAATCTGAGCGGCGCCTCACGGGACTGGCCGGAGGCAGAACTGGCTGCCGCGGACGTCGAGGCGGTGGCCGGCAGCGAGGTGCTGCTCGGCAATCGCGAGGCTCGCGGCGCCGCCGAAGCACTGTTGCCGTGGGAGGCCCGGGTCATCCGCCTGAGCTGAGGGCCGTCCGAGCTGAGGAGAACGCGGGGCCGCCTGAGAATCTCAGGCGGCCCCGCGTTTCTTACCTCGTCTTATCTCGGGATCAGACCCCCGAATGAGGGAGTCCAGGCTTGGGAGGGCGCGGCTTGTAGGTGGGCTTGTACGGCTTCGACGGCTTCGGCTTGGCCGTGGGCTCAGCGGATGGGCTGGGGGACGGGCTCGGCTCCGGTGCCGCGGCGGCCACCGTCACGGGGAGGTAGATCTCGGTGCCCGAGGGGTTCACCACCACGCGCACCGTGTGCTGGCCGGGCTGAATACCCGAGGATTCCGCGATCTGCACCGCGATGGTGCCCACTCCGTCGGCGACCTCACCGATGCCGAGCCTCGCCTCGCCGATGTAGGCCTGCAGAGCGGTCTGCGGCTGCTTGGGCGAAAGGTTGGCGTGCTCGCCTTCCAACTCCATGTCGAGGTTCTGTCGTGCGACACCACCGCTGACCGTCCCGCCGAGCGTGATGGTGGTGGGATCCGCGTCGATGGTGAGCTCGGAAGGGGCGTCCTGCAGCGACACACCGCGCTTGGTGTAGTCGGGGCTGAGATCCTCCTGCGATCCCACCCAGGTGACCCACGATTCCAGGTCGGACAACCCGGTATCGCGCGTGTTGCTGCCGTTGGTGAACTCGTGGAAGTTGTCCCCTCCGGCGATCAGGAACGACGCCCCGCCCACGCCGTAGGTCTTCGCGGGGTCGATGGGTGAGCCGTTGATGCTGATCGAGGTGATCCGCTCGCCTTCCGGACGGGACTCGTCGTAGGTATAGCTGACGTTGTCGGAAAGCCCCAGCTGCAGGAAGGGGCGCGACGGGACGCTGCCATCGGCCGCGCGCTGCCACTGCTGCTCCAGCACGGTCTTGAACTGGGCGCCGGTGAGCTCCGTCTGGAACAGCGAGTTGGCGAACGGCAGCGTGAGAGCCGCGTCGCGCAGCGTCACGGTGCCGGCCGGGAAGCTGGCCCGGGTGCCACCGGGGTTCTGGATGCCGATGAACTCGGGATCCTCGCCTCCGATGGTCTCCTTGAACATCTGGGCCACCATGTTGGTCATCGGCGATTCGACGTCGCGCACGTTCGCGGCGCCGTCTGGCGTGCTGATGGCGGAAGCCGTCTCCCCGACGGGTTCCTTTCCGAGTTCTTCTGCGATGCTGTTGGCCTCGCGGGCGATCTGGGCGATGCTGCCGATCACCGGGAGGCTCTCGTCCGGCACTCCGGCGACGCCCGCAGCGGCCTCGACGGCTTCCGGCGTGGCGTCGATCCTGGCTGAGGTGGCGCACGCCCCCTTGTTCACCGCATCCACCTCGATGTCGAGAACGGCCAGGTGGGACGCGTAGGAGCCAGCTTGAAGGAGCGGCTGCCCGTGGACGGTCTCCCAGCTGTAGTCCTGGTGGGTGTGGCCGTTGAAGACCGCCGTGATGCGCTCGTCGACACCTTGGTAGATGCTCTGGAAAACGGTGCTGGCGGCGGCATTCTCCTCAGCGGTGAGGCTCCCGTTCGCCGCTCCTTCATGGAAGGAGGCGATGACGATGTCTGCCTCGTCGTTGGTGAGATCGCCGTCGAGAAGCTGTTCCGTGACCCGGTTGACGGCCTCGACGGGGTCGCCGAAATCCAGCGTCGCGATCCCGGCAGGGGAGACCAGCGACGGCATGTCTGCGGTGACCGCGCCGACGAAAGCGACCTTCACTCCCGCGCGCTCGACGATCTCGTACTCCTTCAGCGGAGCCGGCACCTCGGTGGTGCCCTTCTCGTAGACGTTGGCGCCCAGGTAGCCGAAGTCGCTCGCGTCGGCCACGCGCCCGCGCAGGTCGTCCCAGCCCCGGTCGAACTCGTGGTTGCCGACGGTGTTGACGTCCACCCCGGCGGCGTTGAGGATCTCGAGCGTGGGCAGATCGTCTTGCACCATGGAGACGAAGGTCGAGGCCCCGATGTTGTCGCCCGAGCTGAGCAGGATCACCTCGTCGCCGGTGGCGCGGGCCTCCTCGACGGGCTGGAACAGCCGTGCGGCCAGCTGGGCCTCGGCGCCCTCTGCCGATTCGTCGTAGACCCGACCGTGGAAGTCGTTGAAGCCGAAGATGGTGATGGTGTCGGTGGGTGCTTCGCAGGACCCGGGAGCTGCCTGGGATATGACCGGCGTTGTCGCTACGATGGCGCCGCCCAGCCCGAGGGCCAGGGCCGCGAGCCGTGCGACGTGGCGTGTGGCTTGTGTGTTCATAGCTCTTCCGTGGTTGGGCGCAACTGCGCGCTAGGTCGTTCCCTAGCAAACCCCTTGGCGCGGGGCAGGTCAAGGGGTATCCGAGTATTGGGCAGACATATCGCGACTTCTGAGAACAGCCTGAAAAAAGTAAGAGATTCCGTAGGATTTTGTGCATTGGCGAGTTCCCACAAAGCCATGGCGGCGACGTGGTGAGGGATGGGTCATCAAAGCTACGGTTGCGTAAGCTACGCTAGCGTAGGTTGGCAGTTGAACCGGCTGAAAGGAACACCGGATGCGGGGCCAAAGCGACGACATGGTGCAGCTACTCACGCCCGACGGCGAGCGCGTCGAGCACGAGGAGTTCGCGTTCACCGGCTCGGCGGAAGATTTGGTGGGCTTCCACCGCGACATGGTGTTGGGGCGGCGCTTCGACGTCGAAGCCACCGCGCTGCAACGCCACGGCGAGCTGGGCCTCTGGCCGCCGCAGATCGGTCAGGAGGCCGCCCAGGTGGGCGCCGCCTACGCGGTGCGTGAGAACGACATGGTCTTCCCGAGCTATCGCGAGCACACGCTCGCCATGATCATGGGCTTCCCGATGAAGCAGATCCTGGCGCTGTTCCGTGGCTCGGATGCGGGCGATTGGGAGATGCTCGATAGGTTCCGCAACTACCAGATCGTGATTGGGTGCCAGACGCTGAACGCCGTCGGCTACGCCATGGGGCTCCAGTTCGACGGCATGGTGGGCAACGAGGACCCGGCCAAGAACGCCGCCACCCTCGTCTTCCACGGCGACGGTGCCTCGTCGCAGGGCGACGTGAACGAGGCCTACGTCTTCGCGGCCTCCTACAACGCCCCCGTGGTGTTCTTCTGCCAGAACAACCAATGGGCCATCTCGGAGCCCATCGCCTTGCAGTCGCGCATCCCGCTGTACCAACGCGCCTGGGGCTTCGGCTTCCACGGCCTGCAGGTGGACGGCAACGACGTGCTGGCGGTCAAAGCCGTCACCGATTGGGCCATGGAACGCGCCCGGAACGGTGAGGGCCCCACCTTCATCGAGGCCTTCACCTACCGGATGGGCGCCCACACCACCTCCGACGACCCCACGAAGTACCGCGGCTCGTCAGAGGAGGAGATGTGGCGCGGCCGCGACCCGATCAACCGGCTGGAGAAGCATCTGCGCGCCGAGGGCATCATCGACGACGCCCACATGGCCGACCTGGAGGAACAGGCCGACGAACTGGGGGCGGAGACCCGTGCGGCCATCAAGAACCTGAAGGACAAGACCATGGACGAGCTGTTCGCCTCCGTCTATGCCGAGCCCACCGTCGCGCTGGAGGCCCAGCGTCGCGAGTATGCCGAGTACGTCGCCAGCTTTGCGGAGGATGAGCAGTGAGCGAAACCCTGACCATGGCCAAGGCCCTCAACCGGGGGCTACGTCGCGCGCTGCAGGCCGATCCGAAGGTGCTGCTCATGGGCGAGGACATCGGCAAGCTCGGAGGCGTGTTCCGCATCACCGAAGGGCTGCAGGCGGAGTTCGGCGAGAACCGCGTGATCGACTCCCCGCTGGCCGAATCCGGCATCGTCGGCACGGCCGTCGGCCTGTGCATGCGCGGGTACCGCCCCGTGCTGGAGATCCAGTTCGACGGATTCGTCTACCCCGCCTTCTCCCAGATCGTCACCCAGGTGGCCAAGATGCATGCCCGCACGGGAGGGCGCACCCCCATGCCCATGGTGATCCGCATCCCCTTCGGCGGCGGCATCGGGGCCATCGAGCACCACTCCGAATCGCCCGAGGCCTACTTCATCCACACCGCCGGCCTCAAGGTGGTGGCCTGCGCCAACCCCAACGACGCGTTCTGGATGATGCAGCAGGCCATCCAGTCCGATGATCCCGTGGTGTTCTTCGAACCCAAGCGGCGCTACCAGTCCAAGGGGCTGGTCAACTTCGAGTCGCGGCCGGAGCCGATGCACCAGGCCAAGATCACCCGCTACGGCACCGATGCCACCCTGATCGCCTACGGGCCCACGGTATCCACCTGCGAGGAGGCTGCCGCCGTCGCTGCGGAGGAGGGCACGTCGCTGGAGGTGGTGGACCTTCGCACCCTCAGCCCCGTCGACTGGGTCACGCTGATCTCGTCGGTGCGGCGCACCAAACGCGCCGTCATCGTGCACGAGGCGCCGCTGACACTCGGCCTGGGTGCCGAGATCGCGGCCCGTCTGCATGAGAGCCTGTTCTATGTGATGGAGTCGCCGGTGCAGCGCGTCGCCGGGTTCGATATGCCCTATCCGCCCGCGCAGGTGGAGGAGGAATATCTGCCCTCGGTGGATCGAATCCTCGATGCCGTCGACAAGTCGTTGGCCTTCTGAAGTCAGGGGAGTAAAGCAATGTTGCACCAATACCTGCTGCCGGATCCGGGCGAAGGCCTGCAAGAGGCCGAGATCGTCGCCTGGCGGGTGGCCGCCGGAGACGTCATCAAGGTCAACGATGTGCTGCTGGAGATCGAGACGGCCAAGTCGATCGTCGAGTTGCCGTCGCCGTTCGCAGGCACCGTCACGCGGCTGATCGTCGCGGAGGGCACCACCGTCGAGGTCGGCACGCCCATCGTCGAGATCGACGACGGTGTTGACGATGAGGCGGACGATGTCATCAGCGCAGAGGTGGTCGAGGAGACTCCCGCCACCCTCGTGGGCTACGGGGAACGCGAACAGCGAGGCTCCCGTCGCCGGCGCGGGCGCAAAGCGCCTCAGTCTGATCGGTCCAACGTCGATGCCATGAACCAGGCCTACTCGCAGCACGAGCCGGGCCGTCGTCCCGACGAGGTGCAGCCGGCCAGTCAGGTGCACGCCCAACCGGTGGGAGACCCTCTTCCCACGCCCGGCAAGGCACCGTCGGAATCCGTGCTGGTGCTGGCCCACGACGTCGATGACGTCAGGGCCAAGCCGCCGGTGCGTAAATACGCCCGCGATCTCGGCGTCGACCTCTCAGGCGTCGTGGGTACCGGCCCCGATGGCACCATCACCCGTCGCGATGTGGAGGCGGCCGCCGCCTTCCTGCGCATGGATGCAGAGCCCAAGCAGGGACGCATCATCAACGACGCCTCCAGCTTCCAGCAGGCTCAGGAGGCCCCGCCGTCCTACGCGCCCAGCGGTGGTTTCTCCTCGGGCGGTGGCTTCAGCGGCGGAGGAGGCTTCTCCGGGGGCAGCGCGTTCGGCTCCGGCTTCGGCGCGGGATTCGGTGGTGGTCCCGGCGGCATGCCGGGTGGCTTCGATCCGTTCCAGGGCAAGTCCGAGCGCCGCGTGCCGATCAAGGGCGTGCGCAAGGTCACGGCCGACAACATGGTGCGCTCGCGCGACACCCATGTGCACGTCACCGAGTGGACCACCGTCGACGTCACCGGAACCATGGAGTTCATCGAGACGCTGAAGGGCCGTCGCGAATTCACCGGCCTGCGCATCTCGCCGCTGCTGGTCTACGCCAAGGCCGTCTGCCTGGCTCTCGGCCGCAATCCGGACCTCAATACCTCGTGGGACGATGAGACCCAGGAGATCGTCTACCACGCGGATGTGAACCTGGGGATCGCCGCGGCCACCCCCCGCGGGCTGATGGTGCCCAACATCAAGGGCGCGCAGCGGCTCAGCCTGATCCAGCTCTGCCAGGCGCTGAACCAACTGGTGCAAGTGTCGAAGGAAGGCAAGCTGCAGCCGGGCGACTACAGCGGTGGCACGTTCACGATCACCAACGTCGGCGTCTTCGGCGTCGATTCCGGTACCCCGATCATCAACGGCAACGAGTCGGCGATCTTCTGCATGGGATCCATCGACCGTCGCCCGTGGGTGGTGGGACAGGGTCTCCAGGAGCGCATCGAACCCCGCTGGGTCACGACCTTGTCGGTGGCCTTCGACCACCGCATCATCGATGGTGAGCAGGGGTCCCGCTTCCTCCACGACATCGCCGAGATCCTCGCCGAGCCCGCCCTCGCCCTGCTGTTCTGATCGCCGTCGTAACGAGCCCGTTGTCCGGTCCCTGAGGTGCGACGAAGGAGCCTCGAAGGGCGTAGACGTAAGTATCCACGCAGACTTTGCCAAAGGTTCCGTTTAACGCCCTTCGAGGTTCCTCGCAGAGCTCGTCACACCTCAGGGACCGGTGATTGGGTCCTGATGTCTCGCTTTCCTGCCCTGCGGTGGCGGCGAAGCAGCCCGGAAGCTGAGGTGCCCTTCGAAACGGGCGCTGAGGATGGCGGGGCCGAGATACAGGTCCGGTGTGCTGGTCACTCGAGCACCTCAGAGGTCGGCGAGTGGTTAAAGTGAGCGCGTGCCGAATCCGACTGCGCTCCAGGTAGACCTCGCCGCGATCACCCACAACCTCGCGGAGGTCCGCAGGCTGGCTGGTGACCGGCTGGTGCTGGCGGCGGTGAAGGCCGACGCGTACGGCCATGGCATCGTCGAGGTCGCCCGCAGCATCGAGACCTCAGGCAGTGCGGATTGGCTGGGTGTGGCCACCGTCGACGAGGGGCTGCTGCTGCGCGAGACCGGCATCACGCTGCCCATCCTGAAGTTCAGCCCGACGCTCTCCGACGAAGAGGCGGCCATTACCGCGGGCCTGACCCTGAGCGTCGGCGACGAGCCCGCCATCCGCCGCATCTCCGCGGCCGGTGCTGCGGCCGGCAAGACCGCCGACGTGCACCTCAAGGTGGACACCGGGATGCATCGCTTCGGTGCGGCCATCGACGATGCCCCGACCCTGGCCCGACTGATCGAATCGCTGCCGAATATCGCTCTGACAGGCCTGTTCACCCACCTTCCCGTCTCGGATGTGCCCGACGGCGAGGAATTCACTCGCGATCAGCTGGCGCGTCTCCTCGCCGTTGCCGAAGACATCACGCGCGTCGTGTCGTCGGAGCTGATCGTGCATGCCGCCAACTCCGGCGGGGTGCTCGGACACGATCTCACCGGCACCCACATGGTGCGCCCCGGGATCATGATCTACGGCTCCTATCCCGACGCGCTCACCCCGCGCACCGCGGAGTTACGACCCACGGAGCGCTGGACCTCGCGCCTCACCTTCATCCAGCGCGTCAAGGCAGGGGAGACGGTGGGTTACGGGCGCACCTGGGAAGCTGCCCGCGACACTTATATCGGCACCGTTGCCGTGGGATACGGCGACGGGTATTCCCGCTTGCTGTCGAACCGCGGCCGGATGCTGATCGACGGTGCGTCGTACCCCATCGTGGGCAGGGTGTGCATGGATCAGACGATGATCGACCTAGGCCCTGCCCTCGTCGTGCGGGTGGGAGATGAGGTGGTGCTCATCGGCGCCAGCGGCAACGAGACGATCACCGTCGCCGAGATGGCGGAACTGATGGGAACGATCCCCTACGAGGTGACCTGCCTCGTCACCCCTCGCGTCCCGCGCCGCTACAGTCCCTGATGCGAAAGTATGTGAGGATCCTGTTGTTAGGTCCCTGAGGTGCCCTTCGAGGCTCGTTCCTCGCACCTCAGGGACCACGAGCTTGCGAGCCTCGAAGGGCGTAAAACGCAAGCATGGGCAGAGACTCTGCCAGAAACTCACGTTTACGCCCTTCGAGGGCTCCTTCGTCGCACCTCAGGGACCGGACAGAGGGTTTCTCTCCCACACTTTCGCATCAGGACCTGACAAGTGGAACTTTCGAGGACCGAGGAGGATCAACTCGCCGTGCGCGCGAGCTGGGGCGTCGGCTGGGAAGAGCGGTGACGGCGTACTGCGCGATGCCGTGGGTCATCCAGCCATCGACGGCGGCCCCCACCCCACCTCCGATCACCGGGATGCGCTTGGCGAGGTGACGCCCAGCCGCTTGCCACCCACATAGTTCATCGCGCGCTCCAGCAGCAGCCGAGACACCGAACCGTCCAGCTTCGCGTCGAAGACGGGGGCCGTGGCCACCATGGCAGGCGTGGACGGCAACACGCCTTGCTTGATGAGCTTCTCCCCGACGTTGGGGCCTAGCATCACCATCAGGATCGCGGTGCGCACGCGAGGGTCGTCGAGGTTGTATCCGCGCAAGTGAGCCACCGAGGCCACCATGCGCGCTTGCACGAAGGTGGCGGCTGCCAGGTTGGCCGGGATGGTGACCAGTGCGACGAAGAAACCACCCCAGTTGGTGGCGAAGCCTTGCCCGCCGGCCAAAGCGATGTGGTTGGTCACCGTGCGTGAGACCGCCACCTCCGCGTCGTTCAGGTCGCGAAGGAGATCGTTGGCCGTGGCCTTCGCACCGGGCAGCTTGCCTTTGCCCTTGATGGCCAGGTCCAGGAGCTGGTGAAAGACATCGGCCGTGAATCCCTCTGCCACCTCGACGGTGTTGTTCGCCATGTCTCCTCCTCGATCTACGCTTCGTCCAGTGTATGCGGCTACCGATCAGCACAAATCCGGCATGACCTGGAGATCTTCCTGATCTGAAAAGAGTTCGCGTCTTCAGGTGAGGACCGCAGCGTCGGTCGTCCGGTCGAGCTGTCGGTGGGGCCTGGAACAATGGGGGACATGCTCAGCCCGGTGTTCGGAACTCCACGACAGTGGCCGGCCCAGGACTTGATCGGCTTTTCCGAGGAATTCGACGCAGCCCTTGCGCTGGAGGCGTACCGGGCAGGCGTGTTTCCGATGCCCATCGACGACTACTCCGCCGACATGGGATGGTGGTCGCCGGTGCGACGTGGGGTGCTCAACCCGCACGAGCTGCACGTCACCCGCTCGCTGCGCAAGTCCGCGCGCCCGTACCGCACCACGGTCGATCAGCGCTTCGGCGACGTGATGACCGCCTGTGCCGATCCCTCTCGGGCGGGAGCCTGGATCGATGGGCGGATACGCGACGCCTACACCACGCTGCATCACCTGGGGCATGTGCACAGCGTCGAGGTGTGGGACTCCCAAGATCGGCTGGTGGGCGGACTCTACGGGGTGCATCAGGGGGCGATGTTCGCGGGAGAGTCGATGTTCCATGACGCGCAGCACGGGCGCGATGCGTCGAAGGTGGCGTTGCTTCGGCTCGTCGTAGAGCTCCTGGGCATCGGCGTCACGCTCCTCGACGTGCAGTGGCTCACCGATCACCTGGGCACGCTGGGATGCTACGAGATCCCCCGCGACGCCTACCTTCGCCGTCTCAGCGAAGCGCTGGAGCGCCCCACGCTGCCGTGGCCACCGCCGTCCTCGTCCTTCCTCGCAGGCACCGAGCTGCTCGACTGCTGGGACGCGGTCCTCGGCCAGGTGAACCCGTGACGAAAAACGCACATGAGGTCGCGATCCTCGAGAATCCGAGTTCCTGGGAGCCCCTCGAGTGCGTTTTTCCTCGTTTTCGTCCGGCCTCTCTTCGTAGAGTGGGCTGAGAGGAGATCACCGCATGCCTGAACTGCCCGAGGTGGCCAGCATCGCCGCCCAGCTCAACGAGAAACTCACCGGGAAAGCCATCGCGTCCGGCTATCTGGTGTCGTTCAGCGCACTCAAGACCGTCGCCATCCCGCTGGAAGCGCTCGCCGGGCTCGAGATCGACCGCGTGACGCGCCACGGCAAGTTCATCGACATCGAGGCGCAGAACATCCACGTGATCTTCCACCTCGCTCGTGCGGGCTGGGTGACCTGGCACGACGTCGCCCCCACGGTGCCGCCGCGCCCAGGCAGATCGGGGCTCGCGTTCCGGCTCGTCCTGGATGACGGTTCGGGCTTCTCCCTCACCGAAGCCGGAACACAGAAACACCTGGCGATCTATGTGGTCGACTCTCCCTCGGAGGTGCCCGGCATCGCCGCCTTGGGCCCGAACCCGCTCGCAGACGATTTCACCGTCGACGACCTCGCAGAGATCCTGCGTGCGGCGGGGCGAGCGCAGGTGAAAGGGGTGCTGCGCGATCAACGCAGGCTCGCCGGTATCGGCAACGCCTACTCCGACGAGATCTTGCACGCCGCCAAACTGAGTCCTTACGCGCCGTGCACCTCGCTCGACGCTCACGCCGTCGAGCGCCTCCACGCGACCATCCGGCAGGTGCTGGGGCATGCCGTCGACGCGGCGGCCCAGGTGCCGATGGCGCAGTTGAAGGACGCCAAGCGCTCGGCCATGCGGGTCCACGGTCGTGCGGGTCGTGCCTGCGAGGTGTGCGGTGACACGATCGCCGAGGTCTCCTTCAGCGATTCGTCGTTCCAGTACTGCCCGGGATGCCAGACCGGAGGAAAGAAGCTCGCCGACCGTCGGATGTCGAAGCTACTGAAGTAGCCGCCTGCCGCTCCCTCCACGCTCGGTCTTGCGCCTGAGCCCTCACCAGCCCGAACCACCGCCCTTCCCCTCCTCCGCCTTCGCCAAACCAGGAAAATCGGCCAATGGCCGATTTTCCTGGATAGACCCTCAAAATCGGCCATTGGCCGATTTTCCGAGAATGGTGGGAAGCGGGGTGGGCAGAGTCGGCTCAGCCTTTCGGCGCGGAGTAGATAGATTAGGCGGGTGCTTGGATACTTCGGCCCAGCGGGGACTTTCACTCATCAGGCGTTGCGTTCCGTATGGGAGGGCGAAGCCATCGACTTTCCCAGCGTCCGTGAGGCGCTGGAGGCCGTCCGCCGGGGCGACGTCGAAGGCTCCGTCGTGCCCATCGAGAATTCGGTCGAGGGCGGTGTCTCCGCCACGCTGGACGAGCTGATCGCGGATCTCCCTGATGATCAAGGCCGAGATCGTGATCCCCGTCGAGTTCGGTTTCTACGCCCGCAAGGGCACCCGCCTCGAGGATGTGCGCCAAGTGCTCACCCACGGCCATGCGGCGGCGCAGTGCCGGGAGTGGCTGGCGCTGATGCTGCCGGACGCGACGGTCACCGAGGCCGGCTCGACGGCCGGGGCGGCGGCAGAGGTGGCCAGGCCCGATTCCCGCTACGACGGTGCTGTGTGTGCCCGCGTGGCCGGGCGGCTCTACCACCTGGAGGAACTCGCCTACCGGATCGAGGACAATCCGGGAGCGGTCACGAGGTTCGTGCAGGTGGGGCGTCCTGGGCCCGTGCCCGAACGCACGGGGGCAGACAAGACCACCCTCGTCGCCTATATGCGCGAAGACCACGCCGGGGCCTTGCTGGAGATCCTGGAGCAGTTCGCCGTGCGGGGTGAACCTCAGCCGGATCGAATCGCGCCCGACGAAGACCGGTTTGGGATCATATTGCTTCTCCATCGACGCGGAGGGGCATCTGCACGACGCGCGCATCGCCGAGGCCCTCACCGGCCTTCATCGCACGTGCCCGACGGTGTACTTCCTGGGTTCCTACCCCCGCGCCGATCGGGAACGTCCGGCGCTTCGTCCCGGCGTCACCGACGAGGACTATCACGCGGCTCAGAGCTGGCTGGATTCCTTGGGCTGAGTCGCGACCAACCGCCCACTGCCAACGCCCACTAAGGTCCGAGACTTCGCAACTGCCAACGCCCACCTTGTGGCCCATTTTGCGGCGTCTTATGCCGAAAATCGGCATTTGGCGTATTTTCCTGGATTGATGTGGGGATGGCGTGGGGGGCGTGTGGGTGGGGAGGCGGCGGGGTTACGGCTGAGCGAGGGGGACGGCGGCCGGGATGATGTCGAAGTCCAAGCGATGGAATTCGCCGAGAACGTCGCCGTCGACCTGGCAGAGCGCCGGTGTGGCCGTCTCCAGGCGCACGGAGCGGCCGCTGAGGCGATCGATCAGGGGTTCGTTCTTGGCCTGGGTGAGCACGCCGCCGATCATCTCGACGACGTCTCCGATGTTCCTCGGCGACGCTACCAGCACGTTCAGCAGCCCGTCGCTGGCGCTGGCGCCCGGAATGAGGGTCAGGCCGGGTTGGAGATCTCCGACGTTGCCCACCGAGACCAGGGACGCGGGGCGGTGAAGGGGATCCTGTTCGTCGATGGTGACGGTGACCTCCATGGGATGGGTCTTGATCTGGTTGAGCGCGGCGATGACATAGGCGGCGGTGCCGATCTGGCGTTTGAGCTCTTCCTTCGTGGTGCTGATCACGGCGGCGTCCGCGCCGATGCCGGCCAACACCGCGGCGTACTCGACGAGGTCGGGGCGATCGGGGGAGGTGACCCGGATCAGGTCGAGCGGCCGAGGAACGCCCCGAAGCGCCAGCCGCAACGCCCGGAAGAGATCGAAGGGGATCTCCAGGTTCTGCGCCAGGAGATTGGCCGTGCCCGACGGGATGATCGCCGCCGGCATTCCGCTGCCGGCTAGCTCGCCCAACGCCACCCGCACCGTGCCGTCGCCCCCGGCGATGAGCACGCGATCGACGCCGAGATCGATGGCATGCCTGGCCATCGCATGCCCGGGATCGTCGGGGGAGGTGGGCAGGTAGATCGGGGGCGCCCACCCGTGCTGACGCAAGGAGGTCTCGACGAGCTGTTTGAACACCGTGAGATCCACGATCTTGACGGGGTTGAAGATCACCGCGGCGCGCTTCTCGCCCTGACGGCGGCGCCCGCCGAAGCCGTGCACGTCGCAGAGCAGCGTCGACAAGGTGGCGACGAACAACCCCAGGACGAGCCCGCCGATCACATCGGTGACGTAGTGGGCGTGCAGCACCAGGCGGCACACCGCCACCGCGAGCACCGATCCGATAGCCAGGAACCGCCACACCCAGACCATGCGATGCGATTGGCCTGAGACGCGCGCCAGCGTCACGATGGCCACCGCCACCGCCGTCCATGCGGAGACGTGGCCCGAAGGAAACGACCAGCCATGCTGGCTGATCAGGAAGGCCCAGGGGCTATCTGCGCGGGGGCGCGCGACGATCTCCTTGATCACCTGAGTGGCCGACAGCGTCAGGACGCAGGTCAGGATGATCGAGGCCGACGCGGCGAACAGGCGGCGCCGGGCCGCCCAGAGCACCGCCAACCCCGCCAGCGAATAGACCACCACCGGCGAGCTGAACAATGCGACCGCCGACCAGATCTGGCCCGAGCTGCTGCGATCGGCAGGAGGTTGCCACCGCCACCACGCGTCAATGGCGCCTAAGCGCGACCAGAGGATGACCCACGCCACCAGAACGCATCCGAGGATGGCGACGAGAAGGGCGCGGGATCGAGCGGTCATGGTTCATCTTGGCACGGCTCCGTGGGACCTCTCTCGGATGCGACCGATCCGGGGGAGAGCCGAACGGGAGAGAACCTCTAAACTGAACCCCATGCTCGATCCTCAGGTACTCCGTAACGATCCCGACCGAATCCGCCGCTCGCAGGCCCTGCGCGGCGACTCCGTCGCACTGGTCGACGACCTGATCTCCGCCGACGAGGCGCGGCGCGCCTGCATCGCGTCCTTCGAGGCGATGCGCGCGGAGCAGAAGACCATGGGCAAGTCGGTGGCCAAGGCCCAGGGTGACGAGCGCCAGGCTCTGCTGGCGCGCACCAAGCAGCTCGCCGGCGAGGTGAAGGCCGCCCAGGCCGCCGTGGATGAGGCCGACGCCGCCTTCACCGAGTTGATGAAGCAGTTCGGCAACCTCGTCATCGACGGCGTGCCCGAGGGAGGCGAGGACGACGGCGTGGTTCTGGAGACCGTCGGCGCTCCCCGAGACTTCGCGGCGGAAGGTTTCGCCCCCAAGGACCACCTCGAGTTGGGGGAGAGGCTCGGTGCCATCGACATGGAGCGCGGCGCCAAGATCTCCGGCTCGCGCTTCTACGTGCTGACCGGGGTCGGGGCTCAGCTGGAGCTGGCGCTGCTCAACCTGGCCATGAGCAAGGCAGCCGAGTGGGGTTTCACCCCGATGATGCCGCCCGCGCTGGTGAAGCCGTCGGCGATGGAGGGCACGGGCTTCCTCGGTCAAGCCGCCCAGGACGTCTACCACCTGCCCGCCGACGACCTCTACCTCGTCGGCACCTCCGAGGTGGCGCTGGCTGCCTACCACTCGGGTGAGATTCTCGACGCCGCCACCTTGCCGCGCCGCTACGCGGCCTTCAGCCCGTGTTTCCGCCGTGAAGCCGGCTCCTACGGCAAGGACACCCGCGGCATCTTCCGGGTGCACTGGTTCGACAAGGTCGAGATGTTCGTGCACTGCGACCCCTCGGACGCCGAAGACTGGCACGAGAAGCTACTCGGCTACGAGAAGGACTTCCTTCAGGCCCTGGAGATCCCGTTCCAGGTGCTCGACGTGGCCGCCGGCGACCTCGGCCTCTCGGCAGCCCGCAAGTACGACTGCTACGCGTGGCTGCCCACGCAAAGCCGGTACCGCGAGGTGACCTCCACCTCCAACTGCACCGACTTCCAGGCCCGGCGCCTTGGTATCCGGGGCCGCTTCGCCGACGGCGTGCGTCCCGTCGCGACGCTCAACGGCACGTTGTGCGCCATGACCCGCATCATCATCATGCTGCTGGAGAACCATCAGCTGGCCGACGGTTCGATGCGCGTTCCCGAGGCCCTGCGCCCCTACCTCGCCGGCACAGAGGTGCTCACTCCGCTGACTTAGAGCGCTGGCTAAAGCGTTCCGCGGAATCGGACGCGACGGGTTGGTTTCCCGAAGCTGCTAGAAATGAGCCATGAGCTTCCAGCCCCACCTCGTCGCGCTCGATATCGATGGCACTCTGGTCGACTGGTCGGGGCAGATGCCCGACGAGATCCACGCGGCGGTGCGGCGGGTGGTGGACGCCGGTGTCCCGGTGGTGCTCTCCACGGGGCGTTCCTGGTGGTCCACCCGGCCGATCTTCGAGCACCTCGGCCTGCCCGACGGGTGGGCGGTGTGTTCCAACGGCGCCATCGGGTTGCGGCATGCGCCCACCGACATCGTCTTCGAGGAACGCTTCGATCCGTCCGTCACGCTTCTCAAGGTGGCCGAGGTGGCGCCGCATATCTGCGTGGCGATCGAGCGCGGGCTGCATCGGGTGGCCAACCGCCCTTTTCCGGAGGGCGAGTTGGAGGGGCCGCTGGAGTTTGCCAGCCTCGAGGAGATGAGCGCCGAGCCGGTGTGCCGCATCGTGCTGCGAGACCCTCAGAACGAGCAGGACAGGTTCGAGTCCATGGTGCGCCAGCTCGGCCTGCATGGCGTGAGCTACTTCGTCGGTTGGTCCGCGTGGCTCGACATCGCCCCCTTCGGGGTCGATAAGTCGCATGGGCTGAGGCAGGTATGCGAAGACCTGGGCGTGAATCCCGCCAATGTGCTGGCCATCGGGGACGGCGACAACGACACCGACATGCTCGCCTGGGCGGGACGAGGGGTGGCCCTGGGCGACGCGAGCCCGGATGTCAAAGCATCTGCCGACCACGTCACCGGCATGTTCCTCGACGGGGGCACCGTGGAGGAACTGCAGCGGTGGTTCTGAGCCTGATCAGGCAGCCTGGCGACGGGTGACGCCGCCCTTGACCTCGTCGGCGGCGGCCAGGATCTGCTCGGGGCTCGGCTGGACGGGCTCGCTGAACTCGAGGCCCTCCAGCTCGGCGCGCCTCAGGTGTCTCTTCACCGTCGAGATGGAGCAGCCGGCCTTGGCCGCGATCACGCTGAGGGGCTGATCCGGGTAGGCGGCGCGCAGGCGAAGGATCTCCCGTCCGTCGAAGTGCCTGCTGGATCTCATTCCGATATAGCTGTCCAGGTCGTCGTTGTCCACCGAGACCTTCAGCCGGGCGCGTATTTCTTGGCGCTGCCGACGAGTGGTGCCCGCCACGAATCCCGCGACGTCGAAGCGGGTGACGGCAGAGGCGAGGCATTCCGCCAGGAGGGGACAGCTCTCGCACAGGGCGTTGGCCTGCAGCCGCAACATCTCGCGTTCCCGTCGCTCCGCGCTATTGCTGGGCGACTCGCTTTCCGCGAGAAAAGGGTGCAGGTAGAGGTCAGTGCGGGCAACGCAGGCCGGGAGCGTTTCGTTGATCTCGCTCGTCATTGGGCCTCCTTCGTTGGGTACCGATACGCCATAGCCTGGCACAGCTGCGCCCATCTGGGTAGGCCTAATTTCCAAGAAACGCTTGTGTGTGAAACCAATCGGAACCCGGCGGAGGCCTCCAGGCTAAGCTGATCGCGTCGTCTTGTCCGTTCGGTAGGAGCAGCATGAAGAAGGTCATGGTCATTTACGGCACTCGCCCGGAGGCCATCAAGATGGCTCCGCTGGTGAAGGCATTGCAGCACTCCGATGTGCTGTCCCCGATCGTGGTCAGCACCGGTCAGCATCGGGAGATGCTCGACCAGGTGAATCAATGGTTCGGCATTGAGCCCGAACTCGATCTCGACGTGTTCAAGCCCGGCCAGGGCCTGACCGAGCTGGCGGCGCGAATCCTCGATCGCCTCCCCGAGGTGCTGGACGCCGAACAACCGGATGCCGTGGTGGTGCAGGGGGATACCTCCACCGTCGCGATGGCGGCGATCGCCTGCTTCTACAAGGAGATCCCGGTGGTGCATCTGGAGGCGGGGCTGCGTTCTGGCAACATCCATTCCCCCTTCCCTGAAGAGGCGAACCGCAAGCTCGCGGGCCAGGTGGCCGCCTTGCATCTCGCTCCCACCACCTCCGCTCGCGACAACTTGCTGCGGGAGGCGATCGATCCCGCGCAGGTGGTCGTCGCCGGCAACACCGTGATCGACGCGCTGAACTGGACCGCGGAGCACGACGTGGAGTTCTCCGATCCGCGTCTCGTCGCCGAGGCGGCCGCAGGCCGCAAGATGGTGCTGCTCACCACGCATCGTCGCGAGAACTGGGGCGCACCGATGGAAGACATCGGCGCGGCGGTGGCCGATCTGGCCCGGCGCTACCCCGAGTACCTTTTCGTCTTTCCCGCCCACCGCAACCCCCGGGTGCGCGAAGCGGTGTTCCCCCGTATCGCGGGCCTCGACAACGTGGTGGTCGTGGAGCCCCTCGACTACCCGCAGTTCGTGCATGCGCAACGGTGGGCCCACATCATTCTGACCGACTCGGGGGGCGTGCAAGAGGAGGCCCCCAGCTTCGGCAAGCCGGTCTTGGTGCTGCGCGAGAACACGGAGCGGCCCGAAGCCGTCGACGCCGGTACCGTCAAGCTGATCGGCACCGAGCGGGAACGGATCGTCGCGGAGACCGCACGGCTCATCGACGATCCGGCGGCATACGCAGAGATGAGCCACGCGGTGAACCCCTACGGCGACGGCAAGGCGGCAGAACGCTGTGTTGCCGCGATCGCCGAGTTGATGGGCGTGGGCGAACGCCTCCCGGATTTCACCGTCAACGCAGCAGGCTGAGTCGGCGATCGCCGACCGAGAAGGGGGAGCCGACGTGAAGCTCAAGAAGTCCGTGGTGCTGGCGATGGCGCTGGCAGGTGCCGTCGTGTCGACGTTACTGGTCGCGGTGGGAATCGGCCTGGCGACCGGAGCCTGGTTCGGTGCTCTCGTCGCCGGTCTCGGCGTGGGTGCCGGCGTGGGCGCCGTCGGTGTGGCGTTGGCGCGGGTCAATGACCGCACCGGAGATCTGCTCGCCGCGCAGCGCCGCTCTCAGGCGCAGTCCGACAAGGCGGACAAGGAGATCAAGACCGCGTTGTCCACCTTGAAGCCTCCGCCGCCTCCGAAGCCGGCCCCGCCGCCCGCTCCGTTGGATCCGGGGTGGTGGCTCTGCGCGCGTTGATGCGGATCCCGAAGACGCCGGTGGGCACGAGCAACGACGCCGGTGCGACGCGATTCCCGATTTCCACCGACGATCTGCCCGAGTGGAAGCACACTCGGACCACCGGTGAGCGACCCCTGCTGACCTCGCTGGCGCCCTCCTGGGCGCCAGAGGTGGGAGTCAACCCCGCGGCGGTTCCCGTGGCCATGATCGCCGACGAGTTCACCTACCAGTCCTTCGCCCCCGAGTTCCAGGTCTATCGTCTTCATCCCGATACCTGGCGCGAGACCATGGAGAAGGCGCAGCCGGCGCTCTTCTTCTGCGAGAGCGCGTGGTCTGGTGGTGCGCCGCCGGAGCGGCCATGGGCGGCACAGATCTATGCGACGGTGCGGTGGGCGCAGGAACGCCGGCAGCATCTCTTCGAGATCCTCGCGTACTGCCGCAAGAAGGGCATCCCGACGGTCTTCTGGAACAAGGAAGACCCCATCCATTTCACCAACCGGATCAACGACTTCGTCCGCACCGCCGCTCTCTTCGACGTGGCGCTCACGACGGCGGAGGAGTGCGTGGAGCTGTATCAGCGCGATGCCGGAGTCGAGCACGCGTACGCCCTGCCCTTCGCGGTCCAGCCGACGCTGTTCAACCCCCTGGGCGCGCGGTCGCCCAGGAACGCCGCGGTCTTCGCGGGAACCTGGTACGACCGCTACCCTCAGCGCACCGCGGCCTTGTCGCGCATCATGGACCTCGTGGTCTCCAGCGGTCGCGACATGGTGATCTACGATCGGCAGTTCAACGTGCCGTCGGGTTCGGGGTACGACTATCCGGAGCGCTACCAGAAGTACCGCCGGCCCGCGATCCCCTACGAGCGCACCGCGGATGCCTATCGCGCGAACCTCTTCGGGATCACGCTGAACACCATCACCGATTCCCGCACGATGTTTGCCCGCCGGGTATTCGAGATGGCGGCCTGCGGCCAGGCGATCCTGTCCAACACCGCCCTCGGGGTCGAGGAGTTCTTCGGAGACTCGGTGATCTACGCGGACCGCGAGCCCGAGCGTTTCCTCGCGCTGGATGACGCGGAGACGGCGCGCCTGCGCAAGGAGGCTCTCCACGTGGCTCTGCGCAATACCTACGCCCATCGCGCCGTCACGATCCTCGACTCGGTCGGGATCACCGCGGCTCCGGTGGAGCAGGCTCCCACCTTGGCGGTGGTCGTGCGCACCATCGACGACTACGAGCGGGCTCGACGCCACGCGAGCGACGCTTTCGGCCACCTTCTCTGCCTCGTGGCCGACGATGCTGAGGAAGGGCTGCTGCTCACGCTGAGCCGCAGGCACGATCCCGGCGTGAGCGTCGAGGTGGAGAGCCGAGTGCGTTCGGGCGAGATCCGCTCCCGCGGACTGTTGCCCACCCGCGCCGTGCTCTTCGTCGAAAACGGCGAGCTGCCCGGCGAAGAATGGGTGAGGACAGCTCAGCTGCACCTCTCCTATGCCGACCTGCCCATCGTTCCCGGGAACACGCGAGGCATCGCGTTGGAGCGCCTGGAGTCCTCCGGCGCTGCCGTCTCCCTGATGACCGCGGAACTCTTCGACCGCCATGTCTGCGCAGGCGAGCCCGTAGCCGCCGTCTATTCGTTGTGAGGTTGCATATGACACCGGAATCCGACATCGTTGCCGGCGCCGAGGAGAAGGCCCCGCGTCCCGCGGGGATCTCCCCGCTCCCCGCCTCGGGGCAGAGCCTCTCCGACGAGGGCGGCGGCGCGGCCGTCTACGACGCCCTGAGCCGGTATCTGTGGCAGCATACCGAACCGATGGACGCCGAGTCGTTCCGGGAGGTCAGCGCCTTCTACGGCGAGTATCAGGGGCTGGTTGCAGAGCTCGACATGCCCGCGCGATTCCACGAGCTGGCCGACGCCGCCGCGCGCGCGGATCTCGATGCGTTCAATGATGCCGCTCAGGTCAGGCTCGTCGTCGCGGGCCACGACCTGAAGTTCATGAAGGAACTGCTGCCGCGGCTCGAGTCCACGTATCGCCTGCGCATCGATCAGTGGGAGAACCACACCAAGCACGACGAGCGTGCGAGTGAAGACCTGCTGGCGTGGGCGGACCTCGTGTGGGCGGAGTGGCTGCTCGGCGCAGCGGTCTGGTATTCGGAGCGGCTGCGGCCCGAGCAACGCATGGTCGTGCGCGCGCACAGGTCGGAATGGGGCGTCGCCTACGGCGAGCACCTCCGTGCCGACCGCGTGGACGCCTTCCTCACCGTCTCGCCGCACGCTCGCAGCGACTTCATCGACAGGTTCGATCTTCCCGCCAGCCGTACCTGGATGGTGCCCAACAGCATCGAGATCGACGAATACCGGCAAGGCGACGACCCGGAGCGGGTGTTCAGCTTGGCCATGGTAGGCGCTCTGCCCAAGCTCAAGGGCCTCCACAAGGCCCTCGAGCTGTTGAGCCAGCTGCGAGACGTCGACGATCGCTACACCCTGACGATCTATGGCAAGCGCCCGGACGAACTGTCGTGGCTGACGAAGATCTCGTCGGAGATGGAGTATTTCGCCTCCTGCGACGAACTGATCTCCGCCAGCGCGTTGCAGGACGCCGTCGTCTGGGCGGGCTGGGTCAACACGCGCGAGGCGCTCGCCGACCACGGATTCGTGTTGTCCACCAGTGAGCTGGAGGGTTTCCACATCGCCCCAGGAGAGGGCTTCAGCTCGGGCGGCGTGGGCGTTTTCCTCGACTGGCGCGGCGTGCGCGAGATCTACCCGCACGAGTTCATCTTCGACGACGTGGCGGCGATGCGCGACTACATCCTGGAACTGCGCGACCTGGAGCGTTTCGAGGCCGCGCACAAGGCAGGTCTCGCCTGGCTGCGCCGTCACTACGACACCGAGGTGGTGTGGGCAGACGCTCGACGCGTCCTTTCCGCCGTTCACCAGCGGTAGCAGCGCGAGGTCGGGAGGGCGGCGGCTGAGATTCCGCAGCCCGGCAATCAGCGCCGCGCTGCGGCCTCGACCAGGGGCCCCAGCCGCTCGTCCATCACCTCGGTGAGGGTCTCGACGTAGGTGTCGGTGAGGTGGCTGCCCTGCCGGTAGACGAGGACGTTGCCGATCACCGCGGGGCACTTTTCCCCCACGGGGCAGACATATTCGGCCAGATCGACGTGATCGGTGATACCGACGATCTCCATGGCGGCGCGTTCGTAGTAGGCGCCGGAGTCTTCGAGCGCCAGTTCCCTCTCGAAGGCGCAGACGGAGATCTCGTTGGGGTTCCTAGCCACGCACTCGTCGACCTGGAACTCGAACGGGGGAGCAGGGTTGTCCAGGATCGGGATCACCGGGATATCGGCCTCGATCAGCTCGCTCCACCATGCCGCCAGCGCTTCCGCACCGGGGGTGGGGGCGCCGTCTTCCGTGCGCCATCTCTTCGTTCCTCGCGAGGTGGTGATCATCACATCGGGGTCGAGTTCGACGATGGCATCGAGAGCGGCGACGCTCCATTCCGCGCAGCTGCGCGACTGATCGTCGACCTGGGGAAGGATCGGGTCGGCGAACGCGCATCCGGACTTGAAGAAGGTGACGATGCGCCAGCCGCGTTCCTCGGCGATGGCGGTGAGGGCGGTCTCCATCTGCGCGATCTTCGAGTCGCCGGCGGCGGCCACCACGATGTCGCCGTTCGGGTCTCCCCATTCACAGGTCACCACGTCGCTGCTCGTCATCGGTGTTCTGCAGGGCGAATCGTTCTCCGGAACGTCGTCTCGGGCATTGGCGGGGACGGGCACCATGAACTCGACGCTGTCGCGCTCCCAGATGCGGGCGTTCGCCGCGCGATCCGTCGACAGCGACCGGGCCCCGAGCGTGGAGGGATCTGCGACCGTGCTGGTCGCTCCCGGGGTGACCATCACGAGCACGAGACCCGCGACGATGCCGATCAGCGACATATTGACGCCGATGGAAGCGGTGAGTCCGCTGCGTTTCGCGAGTCCCTTGGAGTAGCGGATCGGGTTTTCCACCAGCTTCAGGCTGAGCCAGGCAAAGCCGCCGGAGATGAGGATAACCAGAAGTGCCCACCCGACGCGAAGCTCGCCGAAATGCGCTTCCGCCAAGACCAGCAGGGGCCAATGCCAGAGGTACCAGGAATACGACAGGCCACCGATCCAGACCAGAGGACGCCAGGAGAACAGCTTCCCGATGCTGAGGCCGGTGGCGGCCTGCCCCGTGGTGGCGATGATGAGGGCGGCGGTGCCCAGCACGGGGGCGAGAGCGTAGGCCCCGGGCCATGTCTTCGGGCCGTCGAAGACCGCTGCCGCGCCGAGGATCAACGCCAATCCGAGCCAGCCGAGCGGAACGGCGATCTTCCTGGAAAGACGCGGCCAGAGAGCGGCCCCGATGGCGACGGCCGCGCCGATGCCCAGCTCCCAGAGGCGGGTCGTGGTGACGAAGAAAGAGGCCGAGGGATTGCGGCCGGTGTAGTAGACCGACCAGATGAAGCTGGGGATCGCGATGACGGCCAGAGCGATACCGAACCACATCCGGTGCTTCTCCCGCGCCACCTTCTTGAGCACGAACGCACCGAGAAGAGCGAGCAGGAGCGGCCAGACGATGTAGTACTGCTCCTCCACGGCGAGAGACCAGTAGTGGAGAATCGGGGAGACCCCCGCGCCCTGAGCGTTGTAGTCCACCGACTGCAGGGCGAAACGCCAGTTCACGACGTAGACCGAGGCGGCAGCGATGTCGGAGCCGATGCTGCGCCAACTGGTGTTGGGCACGACGAGCCAGGTGCCGATCGCGGTGACGAGGAGCACCAGGAGGCTGGCGGGAAGGAGGCGTTTGGCGCGTCGAGCCCAGAAGTTGAGCAAAGATATGCGGCCCGTCGACTCCAGCTCGCGGATGAGCAGCCCCGTGATCAAGAACCCGGAGATGACGAAGAAGACGTCCACTCCCACGAAGCCGCCGGTCGCCCAGGGAACGCGCGCGTGATAGACCAGCGCGAGCAGGATCGCGAGCGCGCGCATGCCCTCGATATCGGGGCGGAAGCGGTGCGCTGAAGGGGACGTCATAGGCGTCACGCGACTTCGCTGGATGGTTCTGCGGTCGCGTGGCGGGGAGGATTCTTCCGGCGGCTGTCGGTATCGGCGATGATCCGGGCGAGTGTGCCCTGAATGGCGGTGATGTGCTCGACGGGCGTGCGGTAGGCGATCTTGGGTTCCTTATCGAGAGTGGATCCCTCCTCGATGATGCCCCACGTCGGCGCCACGCTGCCCTTGTAATCGCTCCACTTCGAGGGAAGGAAGGGGTTGACGCCGCCTTCAGGGGTGACGGCGTCGTTGATCAGCAGCACGTCCATCTGATCGGCCAGGTTCAGGAATTCCAGGTAACCGCGGTAGGGACCGACCTGCACCGACTTCTCGACCTCCTTCTCGATCACCAATTCGTTCAGCTCCGCGGGTCGGGAGGTGAACACGTGGAACAGGACGCGATCCCTGACCCAGGACGGGGAGAGCTTCAGGGCGTCGAGCACCAGCCCTACGCCTCGGTTGGCGTAGAAGTTGCCGAAGTAGCCGATATTGACCCTGTTCTTCGGCAGCTCGTAGTCGGTGCGCACCATCGAGTAGAACTCTCGGGGCAGGGTGGGGTGCGGGGAGACGATGGCGCGTTCGCGCACGCGATCAGCCAGGCGGTCGTCGCCGCAATGGTCGATCATGAAGTTCATCTGCGTCTCATTGGTGAACATGAACTGGTCGGCCAGCGCGAAGGTGATGATCTCGCACCATTCCAACAGGTTGTTGTTGTGCGGCACGCGGTAGCCGGCGTCGGCGACGCCCTCCTGCAGCGAGGCGGAGAGCGCCCCCCGGGTCAGCGCGGAGCCACGGGAGGCTCCCAATACGTCGTGGGACAGGGGATCGGAGAACTCTGCCAACCACTGCATGCCGGGGCTCTGGAGCTTGAGGTGGGCGGCCAGGAAGTGCGAGGCCGCGAACTGCGCGCGGCTGTAGATCCGTTCGTAGGGGCCTTGCGCATCCTGCCAGCGCAGGAAGGTCTGGTAGCCGGCGTTCGTCCAGGTCTCGATGGAGCTCCACGCCGCGAATGCCGTGGGGGTCTTGAGGGCCGCGTATCGCTGAACCAGGTCGCCGCCGATCTGGGCGAGGGAGTAGTCCCGCTCGCGCTTCGTGTCCATGGCGTTGGCGATCACGTCGACGGGCTCGTTTCGTTGCCAGACCCTTTTCGCCGCGACGATACCGGCCGTGTCGCTGTAGGGCGGGAAGCAGTAGGACGCGACTAGCGTACGGGCGGGTTCCACGGAAATATCCTCCTGGCTCAGACGGTGACGTGATGTTCGGCCGGGCCGAAGAATTGTACGCGGGACGAGCGGGCGAGGATCTCGTCGGTGGATATTCCCCAGGTGTGCCCGCTGGCGTCAGCCTTCCTGGTGCTGATGAAATTGAACCGATCGCTGGAATATACCGTGCCGCCCGCGGCGTGCACCTTCTCCAAGAAGGTGGTGTCCACCCGCCGCGGCAGGTCTTCGAAACGCAGCTCGCGAGCGACCTCGGCAGGGGTGAGGATCGTTCCCCCCTGGACGAGTCGCACGAAACGATGTTCGAAATCCTGGAATCTCAGCAGGGTGGGGCCGTCGTCGTCGCCGATGTGCACGTAGTGCGCCCATTTGCCCACCACCTGCGCATCGGTCCACGAGAAGGCTCGGACCAGGTCGGAGAGATAGTGCGGGCCGTAGTAGTTGTCGTCGTCCATCTTCGCGACGTAGCGTCCGGAGGCGGCGTCGACGCCCAGATTCATCAGCGCCCCGAGACGCAGCGACGAGTCGGCCTCGACCACCGTGAAGTGGGAGAGGGGGAAGCGGTCCTGCAGTTCAGCCAGCAGTTCTGCGTCAGGCGTGAAGCCGTGGGTCACGAGCACCAACTCGGTGTGCGGATGCTGTTGGCTCTGCATGAAGGCCCAGACGTTGGCGAGTTGGTCGGGACGCATGGTGGGCACGACGGCGGAGATCGAGATCTCGACCGGTGGTGACTCGATACCGACGGAGGCCAGGATCTGATCGGCGCGATGGGTATAGAGGTGCCGATCGAACACGTGGCGGTGCGCGCGCAGCGCCTGGCGGTCGCGAAGCTCACCTTGGGTGATGAGGTTGCGGAGCTTGAGCTTGGCCTCCTCGGCGTCGTGGGCCACCGAGATGTCGTCCCCGAAGAACTCCGGAATGGACGGGGCCGGAGCGCTCAGCACCGCGGTCTGGGCCGCCGACAACTCGAACAGTCTGCGGGCGCACATCGTGGCGGAGCTGGTGACCGAGTTGACGTTCAGGAAGACCTTGTAGGTGTTGTAGGCCGCCAGCATCTGCTCGTAGGGCAGGCTGCCGGCGATATTCGACTGGAAGCGGCTGGGAAAGCGGTACCGCTTGTCCTCCACCTGCATGCGCGAATAGATGTGCAGGTCGTGTTCGGTGCGCGCCGGCTCCAGCAGGAACTCCATCTGTTCGCGGCGTTCCGGGTGCTTCTCGGCGAAATAGGTGCCGGCGAAGGCCACATCGTGGGGACGCTCGGCGCCGGCGTCATCCCGGCGCAGCGGGTTGTGAATGCGGGGCTGCGCCGCGAAAGGCAGCAGATCGACGCGGTCGTGTCCAAGATCGCGTCTGTAGTCGGGGATGCGTCCGGCGTCGACGGTGAACACCGCGTCGAAGAGCGTGGCCGTCTCGATGAACCGCTCGTAGTTGGGCGGATCCTCCTTGTTCCAGAAGACGGTGGGGATGCCCTGCTCGCGGCACCAGGCCACCAACTGCCGTAGTTCGGCGCTGGGCGCCTCCTCGCCCGTCATCGCCAATCGCCACGCCCCGTCGTTGCCGTTCCAGGCCGATTCCACGAAGAGCAGATCTGGGCGCGTGCGCTCGAGTTCGGCCTTCCATGTGGTGGGCCCTATCTTCACCTGCTGCCACTCGTAGCGGAAGGCCAATTCTGAGAACTGGTCGAGGATGACGGCAGCCGTGAGGCCGGGCCTGTTGATCGGGCCGTCGGGAATGAGAGGGGCAGGGAGTAAGGTGCGGGTCTTCGGAACTGCCCGGGGAAACCACTGGCGAAGCTTGCGCTTGCCGATTCGGATCACCTTTTGCCGGGCCTTGGGGTCCGTGGGAAGAGCGGCCAAGGTGCGCAATCGCTTGCGGAACTGCATTGCGAGGCGCGACCCATCGGACATGCATCTCTCCTGGAACTGGATGAGGCCTGTATACCGCCGGCGCGGCACCGGACCGCGCTGAGATTACCACATCGGTGATTACCACATCGGTATTCAGCAATTGGGTCGACTGGCAGTCGATTGTTGTGGACAATGGCGGGGCGCGTGTCAAGATGGCCCAGATGAATCAGCCCCATTCCGTGCGCCCCGATGAGAGATCATCGCGCGGCGCCGCCGCCTCGATCAGGCCGTTGCTCGGCAACGCGCTGATCCTCGCCTCGGTGGCGGGAAAATTCGTTTCCGTCGGCCGGGTGGCCGTGGCCTCCGCAGTGCTGCGCGCCTTGCCACGGGCCCCGCGACGTGTGGTGGGGCGCCTGATGTCGTGGGCCAATCCCGTCATGACACCCATCCGGTTGGCGGCTGATGGCAGGATGCAGGATGCGCTCGCGGGGTTGCGCTCCCTCTGGGACGACGCGGTGCGCCGGGGCGATGGGCGCCGTGCCGCCGGGGTGCTGGATTCCCTCGTGGCGCTGCACGAGTTCGCGACCGCTCGGGCCTGGTTGGCGGAGGCGGATCTCGAGGCGGGATTGCCTGTACCGGCCACGACACGGGCAAGGGTGCTGGTGGCCCAGGGAGACTTCACCGCGGCGCACCGGGTCCTCGCCGGAGTTGCTGGCGCTTCCCGCCTCCGGCGGCAGGTGGAAGGAGAACTGAGCTCCCTGAACGCGGTGCAGCGCATCGACGGGGAGAAGGCGGCCCCGTCTTCCGTGCAGGCCGTCGCCCGGGTGGTGCACGTGGTGACCACCGCCTTGCCCGAGGCGCAGAGCGGATACACCATTCGCACCCAGGGCATAGCCCGCGCGCAGGAAGACCAGGGAGTGCGGGTGGAGGTGGTCACTCGCCTCGGCTTCCCCGTCGATCGAGGGGTGGTGACCGCCAGACGCGACGTCACGGTCGACGGCGTGGCCTATCACCGGATGCTCCCGGCCGCGGTGCTTCCCCGAGAAGCGGGTGCGCGTCTCGATGTGTTCGTCGACGAGTTGGCGAAACGGGTTCGCGAGACCGGCGCCGATCTGTTGCACGCGCATTCCAAGCACGACAACGCCCAGGCGGCGCTCGCCGTGGGCCGCAGGCTGGGCAGGCCGGTGGTCTATGAGGTCCGCGGTTTCCTGGAGGAGACCTGGAGGACCCGGGGCGGTTCCGCGGACAGTGACCAATACCGTCTCACCAGGCAGGCGGAGACCGAGTGCATGATGCGCGCCGATGCCGTGGTCACGCTGTCGCGCAGCATGCGCGACGAGATCTGCGCGCGAGGGGTGCCCTCGCACAAGGTGGACATCGTGCCCAACGCCGTGGCCGACGCTTTCCTCGAAGCGCCTCCTTCGGCTCTCGACGCCAAGCGGGGGCTGGGGATCGACGAGGCTCAGCTGGTGCTCGGGTTCTCCGGCACGCTCAACCGGTACGAGGGCGTCGATGTCTTGATCAAAGCCCTGGGCCTGCTCAACTCGCCGGCTCTCACCTTGCTCGTCGTCGGCGGCGGGCCCGATAAAGACCGTCTGGTCGCGCTCGCCGACGCCGAGGGCGTCGACGCGCGGTTCGTCGGCCGCGTCCCGCACGCCGAGGTGCGTCGGCACATCGCCGCGATGGACCTGTTCTGCGTGCCGCGGCATCGCACGCCCGTCACCCAAGTGGTGCCTCCGCTGAAGCCTTTGGAGGCGCTCGCCACCGGGGTTCCCCTCCTCGTCAGCGACCTGCCGCCGCTGATCGAGTTGTTGGACGAAGGGGAGTTCGGGTGGGCGGCGGCCCCCGAGGATGTGGCGGCGTGGGCCGAGCGCATCGATGGGCTGCGCTACGATCCAGGGGTGCTGAGACAAGCCGGAGATGCCGGACGGAATTGGGCGTGCCGCGAGCGCACCTGGTCGCGACTGGCCCAGCACTATCGAGGTATTTACGACAAGGCCGTGGAGTGCGCTGCGGCGCGAGTCGAAGACGGAAGGGGTACACGGTGAGTGAGCCCATCGCGTCCATGCCGTTGGCGCAGGTGGCGGAGCTCGCGCGCGATTCTGAGCTCCGAGAGGTCGGCACGCGCCCTCCCTTCCGCGACTATGTGGTCGACCTCTGGCGACGACGCTCCTTCATCTGGACGCTCTCGTCGGCGAAGAGCCTGGCCAAGAACGAAGGGCAGCGCTTCGGCCAGCTCTGGGCCGTGATCAACCCGCTCCTGCTGATCGCCACCTATTTCTTCATCTTCGGCTTCCTGCTCGATATGAGTCGTCAAGTCGACAACTTCATCGGCTTCCTCTCCATCGGGGTGGTGCTGTTCGGGCTCTCCGCCAGCACCGCGACGAGCGGCTCGCGTGCCATCCTCAACAACACGGGCCTCGTCCGGGCCCTGCATTTCCCGCGCGCCGTGCTACCCGTCTCGGCTGTTCTCACCGAGGCGATCATGCTGTTGCCCGGCGTGGCGGTCCTACTGGTGTTACTGCCATTCACCGGGGAGATGCCGAGTTTCTCCTGGCTCCTGCTGCCGCTGGCTCTTCTGATGCAGGTGCTGATGCAGACCGGGATCGTGCTGATCCTGGCCCGGATCGTCAACGCCAGCGTGGACTTCTGGAACCTGATCCCCGTGGCCGTGCGGATCCTGCGCTACCTCTCGGGTGTGTTCTTCAGCATCAGCGTGGTCACCGAGGGACATCCGATCCTCGGCGCGATCCTCGACTACCAGCCCTTCGCGCTACAGCTGACCCTGGCGAGGCAGGCGCTGATGGGAGAGTTCTCGCTGTCGCTCAGTTCATGGCTGGTGGGCGCCGCGTGGGCTATCGTCCTGCCCGTGGTCGGGTTGTGGATCTTCTGGCAAGATGAGGCCAAATATGGCCGGGGCTGACGAAACGTCGCGCCCGGCGCCCGTCGCGGAACCCGCGGCGGCGGTCATCGCCTGGCATCTCGATGTGACCTATCGCGTCTTCGGCTCCAAGAAGCGTGGCACCGCCGCCGGCC
This sequence comes from Tessaracoccus sp., assembly GCA_041393555.1. Taxonomy (GTDB): domain Bacteria; phylum Actinomycetota; class Actinomycetes; order Propionibacteriales; family Propionibacteriaceae; genus Arachnia. The sequence goes on from JAWKJW010000011.1 coordinate 143,124, forward strand.
AGGGGGAGAGCGTAGGGCTGCGGCGCCTCTTCCAACGAGAGCGCCAGATCGGAAACATCAGGTACGTGCCTGCGGTCAAGGACGTCTCCTTCATCGCGAATCGCGGAGAGTCCATCGGCATCATCGGGCACAACGGCTCCGGGAAATCGACGCTGCTCCGCGCGCTGGCGGGTCTTGTTCCCCCGACGACCGGGCGCGTGTGGGTGCACGGCCAGCCCTCCCTGCTCGGCGTCAACGCGGTGCTCCTGAACCAGCTGAGCGGCGAACGAAACGTCTACATCGGTGGGCAGGCCCTCGGGTTGTCCGCGGCGGAGGTGCGCGAGCGCTACGACGACATCACCGCCCTGGCCGATATCGGCGAGGCGATCGATCGCCCCATGGCTACCTACAGCTCGGGCCAGAGCGCGCGGCTGCGCTTCGCGATCTCCACGGCTGCGCGTCCGGACATCCTCATGATCGACGAGGCGTTGGCCACCGGCGACGCCGACTTCCGCAAGCGCTCGTTGGAGAAGGTGCACGAGATTCTGGCGCAAGCCAGCACGGTCTTCCTGGTGTCGCACTCAGACAGCACCATCAAGGAGATGTGCGACCGCGCGCTGTGGCTCGACCACGGACACCTGGTGATGGACGGTCCCGCCGCGGACGTCGTGGCGGAGTACGCCAAAGGCGTCGTTCCGCCGCCGATAAACGGGGTCGTTCGAGACGACGAGTAGCTCCCGGGCGATGAAGAGACCCCGCCCGGGAACCGGGTTGATCGGCGCTTCTTAACCCAGCACGACGGCGCGGTATGCGTCTCCGAGGTCTTGGGCGCGGAAGCGCTCTCTGACGATCTCCCGGGCCGCCGAGGCCTCCTGCTCCCAGCGGTCCTCGTCGGCGAAGTTCAGGATGCGCTGCGCGGCCTCTGCCGGTGTGTCCACCACCCAGTCGCTCGGGAACAGCCCGGTGGCGCCGTCGAGGTCGCGATAGACGGGCCAGTTCCGGATCACCGGGACGGCCTGCGCCGCCACCATCTCGACGGCTCCGATGTGGAACGATTCGCGCAGGCTGGAGCTGATGGCGAATCCGATGTCTGCCACGTGGGACGGCAGGTCGGTGGTGAAGCCCACGTACTCGATGGCCTCGACGAGGTCCGGCTGCAGCGCCCGGGTGCGGAACGCCTCGGTGTATTCACGCTCGGACTTCCTGCTGGTCGGCTGGAAGTCGTTGCCGATCAGGCGGAGCTTCCACGCCGGGTCTTGGGCGCGGAGTTCGGCGAGCACGTCGAGGGTCCATAGGGGGTCCTTGACGCGCTGTGCCCAGCCGACCATGCCCAGCGTGCGGCGTGCCTCGGGCGTGCTCGAGCCGCCGAATCGCTCGACGTCCAGACCGTTGGGGATGACGTGGGCGCGGACGTGAGCGATCTTGTCGCCGAGGATCCGCTCGACGGAGCGGCGCAGGTGCTCGCTGACGAAGACGACATCGGTGACCCGCCCCCAATCGACCAGCATCTGCCAGAGCCCCAATGAGTCGACGCCGTGGAAGCGGATGATCAGTCGCGTTCCGGGCGGGGTGAGCATGGAAGCGAGTACCGCGCCCTTGTCTGCCCAATCGACGAACACGGCGTCCTTGTCCGCAAAAGCCCGGGTGATATTGGAGGGTACGTCCAGGCCGAATCCACCGGCTTGCCCCAGCCTCCGCCGGATGGTGGGGTGCGAGACGCCGGTGGTCTCGTAGTCCTTGTCCAGGTCGCGCAGCCGCAGTTCGGTGACCTCGGCCCGGCCCTTGAGGGAATCGAAGATGATCCCGGCGAACTTGGGATAGGTGCCGGGGAGCACGAGCACCCGCGGCGTGGCGTGCGCGGCAGCGGGCGCCTCGGGGGCGCTCGAAGAGCCCAGCAGGGACCAGGTCTTCGAACGGCGTAAACCGCTCAGCAGCGCGTCGGGGTCTTTGAGGATGGGGGGATGCGGGACGTTCGTATTGTGGTCCTGGGCGAAGATGACCTCGCACGCCGTGTTGATCAAGAACGTCGCCTTGTCCACGTCGCCATCTTCGAGCGCGCGGTCGGCGGACGCGCCGATGACCGCGCTGCGCGCCGCCGTGTCCGCGGGCAGGGTATCGAGATCAGGCAGCTTGGCCATCAGATCGAGCATCGCGAAGCCCTCGTCGTCCCCATCGTGGGGGAAGACGCGCCGGGCGATCTTCAGCACGTTGCGAGCCTGCTTGGTGCGGCGGTTGCGCAGCAGGCGCCACACCGCCATCGACCAGACGCGGGCGGGCGGCAGCAAGGGATCGTCGGCAGGCAGCGCGCTCAACCATTCCGCCGAGCGCACGATCGCCGCGGCCTGGGACGGCTTGGCCGGGCATCGGCCCGCCAGAGCCAGCACCCAGGCATGGAACTGTCCCACGTCGTGGGCTTCTCGTTTGTTGGCGACGGCCAGCGTCTGGCCGTCGGAGTCCAGAGAAATGATGAAGCCGCCCTTGCGCAACAGGCGCTTGCCCGGCGCATCCACGCGCGCGGCGATGTTGACCGCCAGCTTGCCCGGCATGAGATGCGGTGCCGCACGACGGCCCACCTTGCGTGCCAGATGCTGCACCTGACGCATCCGGTGCCGGGCCTTGCCCAAGCGGGAACTGCCCTTCGCCAACGGCGCGACGGGATTGCCCTCGCGCATCACGGCGAAGCGATGCTGGGACTTCGTGCCCAGCGATTGGTTGAGGATGCCCCGGAAGTACCCCAAGCGCACCGTCACCCCGTAGTCGCGCAGGAAGGTGATTTGCTGTGCGAGCCGATTGATGGGGGCTGTCGAGCCGGCGAGCAGCAAGATGGTGTGACGCGGACGCCACGACGGGCCGCCGGTCAGCACGCTGTAGCTCGGCCAAGTGAGGTCTTCGCTGACCACCAGGTTCAGGCCCCGAACGCCGCTGTCGGAGATGGCCTGCATCGCGCGCGGACGCTCCTGCGGATGCTCCGCGAGATAGTCGTGCACCAGGGAGGACTGACCGTCGAGCAGGATGCTGATCAACTGAATGCGGTCTGCGGGATCCTCGTAGAGGCCTTCGGTGATCCGCTTCATCACCTCGATGCGCTGAGTGATGCCGAAATCGAAGTCGGGGGCCGCGCGCGAGACGGAATCCTCGGTGAGTCGGCGATAGTAGCGTGCCTCGGCCAGGAACGGACGGCGATCGTACTCGGTGAACTCGCGATCGAAGCGGGAGAACAGCGTGCCGTTGAACACCACGTCCTCCCCACTGCGCAGGTCCTCCTGGAACCGATGCTGGCGCAGCCAGGCAGCAGGGAAGAGCTTGCACACCGACTTGCTGGTGACCGCCACGCAGTGCTGGATGAGGAACCGGTCCTTGTCTTTCGCGGTCAACGAGCGCATCACGGAGGTGTCCTCGTCGATCGTGCCATCGCCAGAGACATCCACCAGTCCGGCAACCGGAAGATGCAACCCATCCGCGGCAGCCAGGAGTTCGGCCAGGTAGTTGTCGCTGACCCAGTCGTCGGCGTCGACGAAGGTGACGTGGGAGCCCGTGATGTTGTCCAGGGCGACGTTGCGCGCCGCGCCCGCCGACGCGACGGCGGAGTCCAGGATCCGAACGCAGTGGCGGGGGTGCTCGTCCCGCATCCGGGCGATGATCTCGCGGCTGCCGTCCTCCGGTCCGTTCAGCACGGTCAAGATCTCGAATCGCTCAGGCGCCAGGGTCTGTCGCAACAGCGAGGCGAGGCACTCCTCGATGGTTCCGGCGGCCTTGTAGACCGGGACGATGACGGAGACCTCTGGGGTTGCGGCTGGCGATCGCACTGATAAGTCCTAGGTGTTCTCGTCGGGATGGCGTTCAGGGACGACTTTAGCGCCTGTACCGGACGCATCCGTGCGCTTGTACTCTTCGTGGTTGATGCCGAAGAGCCCCGCGATGGTTCCGGCGCCCGATACGAGACGACGCAGGCCCTTGATCCGGGCTGCCGGGCGGACGATGCCCACGGCCAGGAGCATGATGCCGTTCGCCATCCGTGCGAGGCCCAGAGCCAGGCCCAGGACGAGGCTCCTGAAGCCGGGATCGATCAAGCGGCGGCTGATCGTGTCGCCGGCGCCGGAGCGGAAAGCGCGCCGGGCCAGCCAGCCCATCGTGATGCGCCCCGCGGGAACCACCTCCTCGACGGGCGCCTCCTCGAGCCAGAGGATGGAGAACCCCTGGCGCGCGACGCGAAGGAAGAAGTGAAGATCGCTGGAGCCCGTGAACCGGAAGGCCGGGTGAAAGGCGGGGGTGATGGCGTCGAGCACCCGCCGCGAGACCAGGGTGTTGTTGGTATAGGCCTTGCCCAGCCGATCCCCGGTGCGATGCTTCCCGACGCTGGCGTAGACGTCGGACACGCGCGCCCACCCCGGGGCATCGTCGGGAAGGATCCCGCGCACCGGTCCGGTGACCACATCCGCGTTCGTCTCCCGCCAATACGAGAGCAAGCGTTGCAGCCAGCCCGCCGGCGCCACCTCGTCGTCATCGACGAAGACGATCGCGTCCTCAGACTCGGAGAGCAGCACCGAGCGCTGCCGGGCGAAGGGAATGCCGGGCTCGGGCTCAACCTCGTAGAGCACCGGAAGGGGGCCGGACGAGTCGCGCACGACGCGCTCAGCGCTGCGCTCTGCATCGTTGTCGACGACGATCAGCCGCACGGCCCAGGAGTCGTCGAACTCCTGGGCTTGCAGGCTCGCCAGCAGCGCCGCCAAGAGCTCGGGGCGCCGGTAGGTGATCACCGTGATGGCGACCGTGGTGGCCCGGTCACCGGCAGGCGACGGGACCCCCTGGGCAGGCACGGTTTAGTCGGTTCCGCTGTCGAAGGAGGAGCGCTCCGCGGCCTCGTCGACCCCCGAGGTGTCCTTGGCGCCGAGCTCGGCGATCGCGGAGTACTGCCCAGACTCGACCCGGCCGATCAGCTCGGCATGCCCCGCCAACAGGCTGCCCTGAGAGGCGTAGAGCTCGAGCTTCTCCCGCGAGTCCGCGATATCGAGGTTGCGCATGGTGAGCTGGCCGATCCGGTCGGTGGGGCCGAAGGCCGCGTCGGCGACGCGCTCCATCGACAGCTTCTCCGCCGAGTAGGACAGGTGCGGGCCGCGGGTGTCCAGGATCGTGTAGTCGTCGCCTCGACGCAGCCGCAGGTCCACCTCGCCGGTCACGGCGGAGGCCACCCAGCGCTGAATCGACTCGCGCAGCATCAGCGACTGCGGGTCCAGCCAGCGGCCCTCGTACAGCAGGCGGCCGAGCCGCAGGCCCTCCGAGCGGTAGTTGGCCAGCGTGTCCTCATTGTGGATGGCCGACAGCAGGCGCTCGTACGCGATCCACAGCAGCGCCATGCCCGGCGCCTCGTAGATGCCGCGAGACTTCGCCTCGATGATGCGGTTCTCGATCTGGTCGCTCATGCCCAGGCCGTGGCGGCCGCCGATCGCGTTGGCCTCCATCACCAGGGCGACGGGATCGTCGAAACGCGTACCGTTGATGGAGACGGGACGACCCAGCTCGAAGCCGACGGTGATGTCCTCGGTCTCGATGGCCACCGCCGGGTCCCAGTACTTGACGCCCATGATCGGCTCGACCGTCTCCAGCGAGACGTTCAAGTCTTCCAGCGTCTTGGCCTCGTGGGTGGCGCCCCAGATGTTGGCGTCGGTGGAGTAGGCCTTCTCCTTGGAGTCGCGGTAGGGCAGGTCGCGCTCGGTGAGCCACACGCTCATCTCGTCGCGGCCGCCCAGCTGAGTGACGAAGTCCTCGTCCAGCCACGGCTTGTAGATCCGCAGCTGCGGGTTGGCCATCAAGCCGTAGCGGTAGAACCGCTCGATGTCGTTGCCCTTGTAGGTGGAGCCGTCGCCCCAGATGAACACGTCGTCGTCGGCCATGGCGCGTACCAGCATGGTGCCGGTCACCGCGCGCCCGATCGGAGTGGTGTTGAAGTAGGCCTTGCCCGCGGAGCGGATATGGAATGCCCCGCACGCCAGAGCGGAGAGACCTTCCTCGACGAGCTGCGGACGGCAATCGACCATGCGAGAGAGCTCGGCGCCGTATTCCAGCGCGCGCCCGGGCACCGATTCGATGTCCGGTTCGTCGTATTGGCCGATGTGGGCGGTGTACGTGCAGGGGATCGCACCCTGCTCGCGCATCCAGGCCACAGCGACGGAGGTGTCCAGGCCACCCGAGAATGCGATGCCGACGCGCTCGCCGACGGGGAGGGAAGTCAGTACCTTTGCCACGGCCCACAGCTTAGCCTGAATCGGCGGCCGGCCGCCGTCACCGGTGGTTGCGGCGAATGCCGGAGGAGGTTGAGGGCAAGGACGCGTGCGATCTCTTGGGTGGAGGGGCCGGGCGGTATCATGGGGGCGCTCCGCCGGGCTCTGGTTTCCCGTGCGGACGGATCTGGAAACTATTGGGAGTGAGAATGCGGAATCTCGCAGTCATCGGGCTTGGCTATATCGGATTGCCGACGGCAGTGGTGCTTGCCCAGAACGGGTGGAACGTCGTGGGAGTCGACGTGACCCAGCGAGCGGTGGATGCGGTGAATGCGGGTCGGCTGCATTTCGTCGAGGAAGGCTTGGAGGATGCTCTGGCGGAGGTTGTTGGTCGGGGGGCGTTGCGTGCCCAGACTGAGACCCCGCATGCGGATGTGTATATCGTCGCGGTGCCGACGCCGTTCAAGGGTGATCACGAGGCGGATCTGAGTTATATCGATTCCGCTGCTGATGCGATCGCGCCGCAGCTGGTGGGCGATGAGTTGGTGATTCTCGAGTCGACCTCGCCCCCGGGGGCCACCGCGCATATGGCGCAGCGGATTTTGGGTCTTCGTGCGGATCTGTCGTTGGATGGCAGCGATGGCCGGCCGGTGGTGCATTTCGCGCACGCGCCGGAGCGGGTGCTGCCGGGCCGGATCATGATCGAGATGGTGTCGAATGATCGTATCGTGGGTGGTCTCACTCAGGTCGCCACGGACAAGGCGGTCGAGGTGTACAAGAGTTTCTGTGAGGGTGAGGTGCACACCACCAATGCTCGTACCGCGGAGTTGGCGAAGCTGACGGAGAACTCCTACCGTGATGTGAATATCGCGTTCGCGAACGAGTTGTCGTTGATCGCGGACAATCTGGATATCGATGTGTGGGAGTTGATCCAGCTCGCCAACAAGCATCCGCGGGTCAATATTCTGCAGCCCGGCCCGGGTGTGGGTGGGCACTGTATCGCGGTGGATCCGTGGTTCATCGTGGCCGCGGATCGGGGGAATGCGAACCTGATCCGTACCGCGCGTGAGGTCAATGACGGTAAGCCGGCTTATGTGGTGGGCAAGATCGGGCAGGCCGTGGCGGAGGCACCGCAGGACAGCAGCATCGTGGTGCTGGGGTTGAGTTTCAAGCCTGATATCGATGATCTGCGGGAGTCGCCGGCGTTGGGGATCGCGGTGACTGTGGGTAAGCAGTACCCGAGCCGTCGGGTCGTGGTTGTTGAGCCGAATATCGATGCGTTGCCGCCGGTGCTGGCGGAGTTGGGCAATGTGGAGTTGGTGTCGTTGGAACAGGCCGGTGAGGGTGCTGGTGTGGTGGCTTTGCTGGTGGACCACACGCCGTTCCGCTCGGCTGATTGGGACGCGTTGGGTCTGGGCGAGGCGGCGTGGGTGGATACCCGCGGGGTGCGTCGCTGAAGTAGTTTTTGCAGCGCATAGGTAAAGGGGCCCCGGGCATATGCCCGGGGCCCCTTTACCTATGTCCTTACGAGGATCAGTTCGTGTAGACGATCACCTTGTCGCCGACCTTCACCTGGCCGTAGAGCCATTCGAGACGGTTGTAGTCACGGATGTTGACGCAGCCTGCCGAGGCGCCGGCGTATCCGCGTCGGGCGAAGTCCTCGGAGTAGTGCACGGCCTGTCCACCGGAGAAGAACATCGAGAACGGCATCGCCGAACCGAAGAGCGACGAGACGTGGTTGCGAGACTTCCAGCCCACGGAGAACGCGCCGTTACGCGTCGGAGTGCGGGCTGCGCCGAAGCGGGCGTCCAGGGTGAGCTTCACGTCTCCGTTAACCACCCAGCGCAGTTTCTTGTCCTTCTTGGAGATGCACATGGCGCGCCCGGTCATGCACCGGGAATCCAGGTTGGTCTGCGCGGTGCGGGTCACCGTGAAGTTCGACGACGTCACCGTGTTGGTGCCGTCGGTGGCGACGACGCGCCAGGTGTAGGTACCTGCCTTGTTGGCGCCGTAGGCGAGGGGTGCTTTGTAGGTGCTGCCGGTGGTGGTGACGTTGGGAGCGGTGCTCCAGCGGTCGCCAATCTTGACCTGGGGCTTGATGGTCACCTTGCCGCTGAAACCTGTGAGCTTGCCGGTCACCTGAGCCGGTGCTCCGATCGTCATCGTGCCCTGCTCGGCCTTGGCCGTGACGCTGGCCTTCACCTTGGAGGTCCGCTGCAGGGTCACCTCGTTGGAGATGACGGTGCGGGTGCCGTCGGTGGCGGTGACGCGCCACTTGTAGGAGCCGGGGTTGTTGGCGCCGTAGGCCAGGGGGGCCTTGTAGGTGCTGCCGGTGCTGGTGACGCTGGGGGCGGTGCTCCAGCGGTTGCCCACCCACGCCTGGGGCTTGATGGTGACCTTGCCGGAGAATCCGGAGAGGTTGCCGTAGATGAAGGCTTCCTTGCCGACCTCCATCGGGCTGTTCACCTTCGCCGTCACCTTCGCAGCGGCACTGGCCTGCGCCTGAGTGCTGGCGCTCGTGGACGGCTTGGACTCGGCGGTCTGCGTGCTGCTGGTCGATGCCGTCGCGCTGCTCTCCGGAGTGGCGCTGGTCGTCAGCGGAGCCACGGTCGCAGGACTTTCGCTGTCCTCGGCAGTGGCGCGCCGCTCGACGATCGCCCCGTCTTCGAGCGGTGCATCGTCTTCGAATGTCGCATCGTCGAGGGGCTCGGGAGCGACGCTGTCGTCGAAGGTCGTGCGGGGCTCAGGAGAGATCTCTTCCTCGAGGGGTGCGGGATCCTCCGGAAGAGCGCTGTCTTCGGGCAGCACCTCGTTCTGCGGAAGAACGTCGTCCTCAAGGAGGAGCTCGTCCTGTGGCAGCGCGCCGTCCTCGAAGGTGGCGCTGGGCTCGGGTTCCGTGCTGCCTTGGGGAGTGATCTCTCCCGTGCTGGGGCTGGCCTCGTCTGTCACCGCAGGAGGGGGAGACGTGGGATCGTCGGCTTGAGCCGGCGGGCCTCCCAGGAGACTGAAAACCAGTACGCTTCCTGTTGCCGCGGCAACGAGCCGGGTCCACACCCGGCGGCTCCTGCCGCGATCCTCACCAACGCTCATCCGACTACCTCATCGTTCGTTGCTCGGCGTCGTTCGACGCCATAGGTAGTTAGACGATATCAAGCGCGGGCCCGCCTCCCTATTCGCCGCTCTCGATCCTCCGTGAGCGGCGTCACCTCTTACTCAGTTTCGTGAACGAGAATGATCTTGCCCACATTGTCTCCACCGGCGAGCTGGGTATGAGCGGCACGCACCTCCGCGAAGGGAACCCTGGTTTCGGGCGAAGGCGAGATCGTTCCATCCGCGAGCAACGGCCACACCTTCTGTTCGACGGCCGCGCAGATCGCGGCCTTCTCCGAGGCCGGCCGGAACCGCAGCGAGGTGGCGGTGATCGTCGCCTGTTTGCTCAGCAGCAGGCCCAGGTTGAGGGTGCCCTTGACCCCGCCCTGCAATCCGATGACCACCATCCGTCCGCGCCGGGCCAGCGCTTTGACGTGTGATTCCAGATACTTGGCGCCGATGATGTCGAGGATCACATCTGCGCCCTTGCCCTCGGTGGCGGCCTTGACGCCCTCCACCCAATCCTCGTGATAGTCCAGCGCGATATCGGCGCCGTGGGCGAGACAGTGCTCCCGTTTGGCTGCGCTGCCCGCGGTGGCGATCACCGTTGCTCCCAGCGCCTTCGCGTACTGGGTGGCGAACGTGCCGATGCCGCCGGCGCCCCCGTGCACGAGGAAGGTCTCGCCGCTCTTCAGATCGCCGGCCTCCAGGTTCGACAGCACGGTCGCCGCCACCTCCAGCACCCCGGCCGCCGACACCAGATCGACCGACGGAGGTGGCGTGATCAGCTGACCCTCCGGTGCGACGAAATACTCCGCGTAACCCCCGCCTTCCAGGAGGGCGACCACCTCGTCGCCGGCCTTCCAGCGCTGCACGCCCTCGCCCACCGATTCCACCACGCCGGATGCCTCGAGGCCGATGATTTCCGAGGCGCCCTTCGGGGGTGGGTAATGGCCTTGCCGCTGCAGCACGTCGGCGCGGTTCACCCCGGAAGCGACGGTCTTGACCAAGACCTCGCCGGGGCCTGGGGTGGGGGTGGGCACGTCGCCGATGTTCAGCGCATCGACGTCGCCTGGAGTCTCGACAATGACAGCTCGCATGCCTCCCAGGCTACCGCCCACCGATCCGCGCAATCCCTGAGCCCCCTCAGGCTCCCCGTCCTGACCTCCGGAAAATCGGCCAATGGCCGATTTTTCGGTGTCTGTCAGGAAAATCGGCCATTGGCCGATTTTCGGCATAGGGGAGGGCTCAGTGGTCGGTGGGGTGAGGGTGCGGGCGGGCGGAGCGGATGGCCAGGTCAGCTTCTGACGACTGGCGAACCGGTGCGGCGTGCCGTCGACGGGGTCGGTGAACTCGAGGTGGGAGGCAAGAAGGCTCAGGGGCGTCGAGAAGTCGTCGATATCCGTGTCCAGGATCTCGGGGTAGAGGGGGTCGCCGGCGAGCGGGATGCCTAATCGCAGGAAGTGCATTCGTATCTGATGGGTCTTGCCCGTGACCGGTCGCACGACGTAGCGTCCCCAGCCGTCCCGTTCCTCGGCGAGTTCGATGTGGGTGACGGCGTTGGGCGGCAGATCAGGGCGCTCCTCGGCCTGGAGCACTCCCACCTGCTTCGTCAGATGCGATTCCACGCGCTGAGGGAAGTGCAGGCCGGGGCGTATCGGTGCGATCGCCTGGTAGGTCTTGGTCGCGTCGCGTCGTCCGAACACCTGTTGATAGGCGGAGCGCCACCGTTGCTGAGTGGTCATCAGGAGAACCCCGGCTGTGCCGCGGTCGAGGCGATGGGCGGCCGACAACTCCGGGAGACCCAGCATGGCTCGTGCCTTGACCACGGCGCTTTGCCGCACATGCCTGCCACGAGGGATGGTGGAAGGAAGTGGGGCTTGTCCAGCACGACGATGCGCTCGTCTTGGTGAAGGACGCGCAGTCGCCGGGAACCTCCGGCTCCTCGCGCAACTCGCGATGGAACCACACGAAGGTGTGGGGCTGGTAGGGTTCGTGGCCGTCCCAGGGGCGACCACTGTCATCGACGAAGACTCCCTCGATAACAGCCGGTCGACATCATCGCGGATGGGAGAGAGTTTGTCGCGCAAGAAATCTCGCATCGTCGACCAGGGAGCGTCGTCTCGTGGGTCCCGATCCGGGGTGCGCACCCACGCGGCCTGGAGCCCGTACCGGGTGGGCAAGGGCGAACGAGGCGGCATGCTATTGCTCCTTGTCTGCTCCTTGTCGCGCGTTAGTGTCGAGTGAACCACCTTAGCTTGGCGTTTAACCTGTTGGGCTGGCTTTGCCGATGGGGTGGATGGGTGCTTTCCGGTGGTTTCGGCTGCCTGGGGGCCGTCCGGGGCCGGCCTGTGTGGCTATTGGCGTTCTCGTGGGCTGGACGCAGGACGCGTGGACGCGGGAAAGCTTCGGCGCACTCTGCCTGGAGTCAACGCGGTCGTGGGGAGAGGGGGTTGCCAGGGCAGCCGGTGATCAGCAGCGAGAGGGCGTGCGAGCCTGAGTTGGGTATGTGCGGCCAAGACCAGCCAGGTCCACCGATCGGCAGCCTCGGGATCGCGCAGCATCGGGCGGGTCCAGCCAGGGTCTGCTTCAGGAACCGGAAGGTGTGCTCGAGGTCGAAACGGCGCAGGTAGGCTGACCAGTAATGGTCGACCTCGGCCGTGGTAGCGCCGGTGGTCGAGCACCATAACCATACCGGTGCAGGGGCGCGGTCGCCGGGCAGGTGGTCCACGGTCAGCTGGATCAGGGTGCCCTCGATGATCAGTGCCTCACCGTGGTGGTCTGCCCAGGGGCCGCGGCATTCGAGGCGCTGGTGCTGGTGGTCGAACGCGATCGCGGTCGCGAGACCGTAGTTGGTGGTCTGGTTCGTCGTGGTCACGGTGGGCCTCGGCCATGACTCGGGATCGGCCAGGGTGAGCTTATGGCCGTGACGTGGGCCACGGCCCTTGGTCGGCCCTTGCGTTTCCCGGCCGGGGCGTAGAACACCGGTTGGACCGTACTCTGCCACCAAGGTCACGGGCAGATCCTTGAGCAGCCAGGTCAACCGGGTCACGTCGTAGCCGGAGTCCATCACGACCAACAGATCCGGGTCACCCATCTTCCAGTGCCCCGCGTTGTGGAGGCGTTCGAAGACCGTTTTGAGCCGGTTGGCAGTCACCATGGTTTCGTCTTCGTCGGGGTGCAGTCGGCGGGTCTCTAGCAGTGCGGTCCAGGAGGTCGTACCCGGCTCAAGTGCGGCGATCCATAGGTATCTCCAGCCCGGGATCATTTGCGCGTGCCCACGGCCGCGTGGATGAGTATGGCAGAACGATCGCTCGGGCTGGTAGCGGCGTCGGGTCGCAGCCAGTTCGACACATCGACCGCGAGCACGATCCGGTCTCGTCCATCTGGTCCCGGCAGGCGTGGCAGCGGAGTTGCTGCCACGAGCTGTCCCAGGCTCTGCGGTGTCTATCCGGCCGGCGTTCAAGGCGTCATACAAGCGCCGTGACCACGCCGATGCACAGGTTCAAGACACAGGTGGGCAAGGTCGGTGACCGACCCGGTGCGCACAACATCGCGTCGGTGAGTTCGAAAAGAACATCCGCCCGACGTGTCAGACACGAGTAGAGACCGGCACGGAAGTCGTTGAGTAAGCCCAATGCCTGATACCGGGCTACCTTCGTGGAGCTGTCATGGTCGATAATCATGGAAGTGGTCGCTGTCCTGACGATTTGGTGTGGTTACCAAAAGCATCGCCAACAGCGGCCACTGCCACGCTATGGCACGCCGAACACCACCACGATCAACAACAACACAGGTTAAACGCCAAGCTTAGAGGTTCCGCGGGTAGGTGGTGCCGTGAGCTAAGGACGTACTGGATGGATGACATGGCAAGACGGAGAACGAAACCTGCATTGGGTATGCCGGTGAGTTCGACAACGAAGCCAGGTCGCCATCCAGTGCGCCGCAGTAGGTGCCACTTATCCGTGGGACCTCTTAGGGGAAGGAGGGGAGATGCGGATTGGTGCCAGCCTGTCCCATGTCGGTCAATACAACGAGAATGCTGTCATCCACGCTTTGCGTGGCCTCGGGCCCACGAGTCAGACGGAGATCGCCGCGGCCACGGGGCTGTCGGTGCAGGCGGTGTCCGGCATCGTGCGCAATCTCACCGCGCGCGGCTATCTGACGGAACTGCGCACTGAGTCGGTTGGGCGAGGCCGGCCGCGGGTGATCCTCGACATCGTGGCCTCTGCTCGTTTTGCCCTCGGGGTGCATATCGATCCTTCGGTGATGACGTCGGTGATCCTCGACCTGCGTGGCTCCGTCGTGGCTTCGGCCAGCAGCTCCGAGATCGATGTTGACGATCCTGGGCTTTCGATCAGCCGGGCGGCAGATCTCACCTTGGACCTGCTCGACGCATCGGGCGTGGACAGGTCGCGCGCGATCGGCGCGTGCCTCGCGACGCATGGCCCGGTGGACGAGGAGACCCAGACGAGCCGGGAGTCGTTGTGGCTGCCAGGTTGGCGGGGGTTCCCGGCGGCGCAGATGCTCGGGGAGCGGCTGGGCATGCGTGTGCCCGTGGTGAAGGACACCGTGGCCGCCGTCATCGGCGAGAACTGGGTGCGTGCGGGGGCCAGCTTGGAGTCGACGATGGTCTTCGTCTACCTCGGCACCGGAACCGGTCTCGGGCTGTCCTTGAACGGTGAACCTGTGCTCGGCTTCTCGGGCAACGCGGGCGAAGTGGGCCGGATCCTGGTGGCGGTCGGCGTCCAAGGTGCCGCGGGACTCGACAACGATCCGATGGTGATCGTCGAACGCGCGCACCAGGAGGGCATCCTTCCGGGCGCCCCTCCCGAGCGTCGAAATCTGAGGGAGATGGAGACGCAGTTCCGCCAGTTGTGTGCCTTGGCGCTGGATGAACATGCAGGAGCACGGAGCCTTCTGGCACTGGCCGCCGAGCGGATTGCCGCGATGGCCGTGATCGCCACGGAGTTGATCGACGCCAACATGGTGGTTTTCGGGGGCCCGTACTGGGATGCGGTGCGCCCCGTCTACGGACCCATCGTGCGCGAGGCCCTAGACCGGCCGTCGGCTCGAGGTGGCCACCGGATGGAGCTCTTCTCCACCGCCATGGGGGCCAACGTGGGCGCGATCGGTGCCGCTTCGGTGGTGCTGGATGCGCGCTATGTTCCCCGCGCCCCAGGGAAAAGGCGGCGCCTCGTCAACTGGGGAAGCATCGATTAAGGGCGGTATCGCCCACGATCCGGTTGTGTGAACGATTCCGTCTACACCTGTTATTCTGAGGTTCTGAATAAAACGATGGCACGCGAGCGGGGCGAGCATGTTCGCCAAGAGGCGGGGCGACGGAAGTCTCCTGCTCTCACACGCCCCCCACGCGAATGTCGAGAAAACTGGAGCAGCATGATCGTCCCGACGGACACCCCAGCGCAATATCGGCCCCACGCTCACGGTGCGGGCCCACGACAGCGAGTCGATGGGGTCGCAACGACGAGCCCCCGCCTTTCGCGCGTCTTCTGGTTGGTACCTCACACCCATTGGGATCGCGAGTGGTACGAGCCGCACGACGTATTCCGTGCCCGGCTGGTGGCGATGATGGACCGGCTTTTGGACATCCTCGAACGCGAACCCGTCTACGCCTTCACCTTGGACGGCCAGTCGGCCGCCATCGAGGACTACCTCGAGATCCGGCCCGAGCGTCGTGAGCGGGTAGCGGCAGCCGTGGCGCGCGGCCAGTTGGCATTGGGGCCGTTTCAGATCCTGCTCGACGAGTTCACCTGCGATGGCGAGACCACCATCCGCA
This sequence comes from Tessaracoccus sp., assembly GCA_041393555.1. Classification (GTDB taxonomy): domain Bacteria; phylum Actinomycetota; class Actinomycetes; order Propionibacteriales; family Propionibacteriaceae; genus Arachnia. The sequence continues at coordinate 158,211 of JAWKJW010000011.1, forward strand.
ACCTGGAGCACGGCATCGCCTCCGCGCGCCGGCTCGGCCAGGAAATGCGGGTGGGATACCTGCCGGACATGTTCGGTCACGTGGCGCAGATGCCCCAGATCCTTCGGGGGTTCGGACTGACCGACGCGGCGCTCTGGCGAGGCGTGCCCGCCAGCGTGGATCGCCATGCCTTCGTGTGGGAGGCCCTCGACGGAAGCGTGGTGCGGGTCGAATATCTGTGGGACGGCTACGGTAGCGCGCTGAAGCTCTTCGAGCCCGTCGAGAAGGCCTCCGAACTGATCGAAGACTATCTGCGCGATCATTCCTCCTGGTTCGGTGGGGAGGACGCGATCGGCATGTTCGGTGCCGATCACACATCCCCGCGCTGCGACTTCGTCGATATCGTCCGGGGGCTGCGCCTGGCAGGCGGGGAGGTGCAGGTCAAAGTCGCCACCCTGGGTCAGGTGATCGCCAGCCGCGACCATTCCTGCGAGGCCCTTGCCGCCCTGCCCCGGGTGCGCGGAGAACTGCGCTCGCATGCGCGCGGCAACCTTCTGCCGGGGGTGCTGTCCATCAGGCCCCTCCTCAAGGCGGCGATGGCTCGCGCCGAGCGCGATCTCACCGCCGGGGAGAGGCTCGACGCGGTGGTGGGGGGAGACTGCCGGGTGCAGTTCTTCCGGCGCGGTTGGGCCCTGGTGATCGAGTCCAGCGCCCACGACTCCGTCAACGGCTGCGGGATCGACTCCACCGCCGATCAGGTGGAGAACCGTCTGAGGATCGCGTCCCATACGGCGCGCGGCGCCATCGACATCGCCCTGCCTTTGCTGGGCGCCGGAGTGCCCGTGGGGGAGGTGGCTGCCTTCAACCCGTCCGGCTGGGCGAGGGATGTCCAGGTCGAGCTGATGGTGGAGCGCGATGAACTGCCGGAGGGCGTCCAGGTACTGGAGGAGTTGCCCCGGATCATCGGCGACGAGCAGATCGCCTCGCGCGATCTGGACAAGATCATCCGCCGCATCCACGGCCAGGAGCTGTTCGGCAAGAACATCCGCAGCTGGCGCTGGAGCGACGACGAACTTCATTTCATGGTTGCCGAACACACCGCCGGCGACTTCGAACTGGCACCCTTCGTCGCCACGTTGCGATCCAAACAAGCACAGACCGAGCCCGGACATCTGTGGAGGGTCATCACCGAGATCCCCCGTACCAGCCGAGTGCTGCTCGCCGGTCATGCCGAGGGAATGGGGGTTGCGGCGCTGGGCGTCGACACGCCTGCCCCGGAACGCGAGCCCGCGACGGCGAGCGAGCGCGGCATCGGCAACGGCCGGATCTCCGCGGAGATCGACGTGTCCGGCGAGGTCTGCATCATCGATCACGCCACCGGAGTCGTGGTGGCAAAAGCCCTTCGCCTCGTCGACGAGGGGGATCGCGGCGACACCTACAACTACGGCGCGTTGGACGGCGGGGCCGTGACCGCGCCCGTCGAAGTGGAGGTGGAGGTTCTCGAGCAAGGTCCGCTCAGGGCACGGCTCCTGCTCCGCCGCTCCTACGACCTGCCCATCGCTCTCTCCGGGGATGACCGCAGTGTACGGAGCGCGCAGAAGGTCCGTCAGGTGATCGACACGGTGCTGGAGTTGCGGGCGGGTGAGAAGTTCCTGCGAGTGAGCGTGTCCTTGACCAATGCGATACGCGATCACCGGCTGCGCCTGTTGGTGCCCACCCGGCAACGAGGCGTCGTCTCGTCGGCGGCCTCGGGTCAGTACGGGGTGACAGTGCGCGGGCGCGAATCCGAGGGCGGATGGGGGGAGTACCCGTTGCCCACATACCCCGCCACGCGCTTCGTGCACGCCGGTGAAACCGCGGTGCTTCTCGACAAGCTGGTCGAGTACGAGGTGATCGACGGCGAGGAGGAGTTCGACCAGATCGCGCTGACGGTGGTGCGCAGCATCGGATTCATGAGCGTCAACGTGCATCCCCTCCGCGACGAGCCGGCGGGATCCGAGCTGCCCACCCCGGGCGCTCAGCATGAGGGCGAGCGCGTCGAGTTGAATGTGGGCATCGATCTCGGCGCACCCGACTGGAACCGTGGTGCTCTCATCGAGCACAGCGATGTCTACCGGTTGGAGCCGATCGTCGCCAAGGGGCGCGGCGGCGATCCACGGGAGCCCGAGGCACGGATGTCCGCCCAGGGCGCGGTTGCGCTCGAGTCGTTGCGGCGGGTGGAGGACGGACTCGAGGCCCGCTTCGTCAACTATCTCGACGTCCCGCGGCCGCTCCGGGTTCGGGCCGAGGGACAATGGAGACGCTGTGACCTGACGGGGGCAGTGGACGGCGATCCGGTTGATCTGTGGGAGCTGGTGGCTCGTCCTGGAGAGATCGTAACCGTGCGAGGAGGCCGTGCATGATCGCCGTGACCCAGCGTCGAGTCAGCCTGAAGGATCAAGCTGAGGACCGCTACCCGCGGATCCCCTTCGATGTGCCGGAGGGGGCCGACTCCTTCGAGGTGCGCCTGGAGGTGGAGGGAGACGCCGTCATCGACCTTGGGTGCGAGGATCCATCGGGATGGCGCGGATGGTCCGGTGGGGCTCGGACATCCTTCGTCATCACGCGTGACGACGCCACCCCTGGCTACCTTCCGGGCAGGCTGCTGCCGGGGCAGTGGCACGTGGTTCTCGGGGTGCATTCCTTGCCCTTGGGGGAGGCCGGGATCCGGGTGACGGTGGAATCGCCATCGCCCCGGAGCCCGGAGCATGGGCTGAGAGAGGAGCCGGTGGTGCGGGAAGTCAGGGGCAGCGATCGTGCGCTTCCCGCACCCGCCGGCCTCACCTGGTATGCCGGGGACACCCACGCGCACTCGCTGCATTCCGACGGCGACCTCAGCCTCTGGGAGCTGGCCAACGAAGGCGTGCGCTCGGGACTCGACTTCCTCTGCGTCACCGATCACAACACCACCAGCCACCATGCTCATCTGCCGGCCGTGGGGAAGCGTCAAGGCATCACCCTCGTGCCAGGGCAGGAGGTGACCACGCATCGCGGCCATGCCAATGCCTACGGGGAGATCGGCTTCGTCGACTTCCGTCGTCCCGCCTCCGAGTGGGTCTCCACGGTGGCACAGCGAGGCGGTTTGCTGTCGATCAACCATCCCGTCTTCGAGGATTGTTCTTGGTTGCATCCTCTGGATGAGGAGCCGTGGGGCGTCGAGCTCTACCACGCGTCCTGGTACCGGGAGCCGGTCGCCACCTCGGCCCTGGCCTGGTACGTGGGGCGCGATACCGTCCTGATCGGAGGCGGCGACTTTCACAATCGTTCGATCCCCCTGCGCCCCGGTCTGCCGACCACGTGGGTGCTCGCCGAGGAGAACTCACCCGAGGCGCTCCTCGATGCGCTGGCGGCGGGACGTACCACGATCACCGCGGCTGCCGATCTGATCGACGGGGTCGGTAGGCCGCGTCTGATGGATGCCCCCATGCTGATCCGCGAAGGCGACGATCTGCTCGCCCTGGACGCGGTGGGATTGAAACTCATCGGCGGAGATGGCGCAGCGCTCGTCGTCGACGCCCCTCGGCACGTGATCTCCGCGCCACGGGAACGCGGGCCCTATCGTCTGGAAGAGCCCGGACGGCGCGTACTGGCTCTCAGCCGCTAACATAGGGCGTGGACATTTCGCTCCGGCGAGTGTCTTGGCGAGGTCGCATAGTGGACTAGTGCAGCCGCCTTGAAAGCGGCCGAGTGGAAACGCTCCGTGGGTTCGAATCCCACCCTCGCCGCTGGCCGGTAAGGTGTGCGCATGGGTGAACAGATTTATCTCCTCAAGCCGCGTCCACCCGTTCGCGCTTACGGCATCGCCGCCGTGGCCTCCCTGCTGGGGGCCGTGTTCCTCGTCCTTTCGCTGTCCAACAGCTGGCCCGTCTTCTTCACCGTCTTCTCGGGCATCATCTTGCTGCTGGGCATCGCCCTGCTCGTGCTGGCCATGGTCTCCATAGAACGCAACACCGTGCGCGTCACCTTGGACGAAGACGGATACCGGATCGACGGTGCCTATCAGGCTCATGACGGGCAGTGGCACGACGTGTCCAAGATCACCCAGACCACAGATGGCGGGCACGTCACGATCTATCACGGATCCGAGCGCCGTACCCATCTCCTCTTTCCCGGCCCCGGAGATCCCGAACTGGTCTCCGTCGTCCTGGACGACATCAAGACCAGGATCATCGAAGCCAAGCGCAGGGTGTAATCACCCCTGGGATCACTCCTCCGTCACGGGGTGATAGGCGCACGCATCGGCGACGTCCTGAGCGCCTTCCGAGAGATCGGCGTCATTCGAGGACTCTTCCGAGGCTTCGGGCTCCGCGGTTTTCGTCGTTTCTGCGGTTTCCGTTGCCGTCTGCGTCGGCGCGGGTTCGGGATTCTTCGGCGGAGGATTGATCGCCTGGTCCACCGCCTCGCGCATCGCCTCGAAGTCGGAGTTCTCGTAGTGGTAGCCGTTGTGGCCGAGAGTGAAGGCCATGCGGCTCAGCGGCTGGTCCTGCACCCTCAACGCCAGATCGACGATGGGCCGCAGCATCTCGGACGGGATATCCGTCTGGACCATGTCGCTACCGGCCGCGGCGACCGCCTCGAAGCGGGTGAGGAGATTGACCGGGTTGGCTTGATCCACAACGGCCCCGATCAAGCAGGACTGGCGTGCCATCCGGTTGTAGTCGTCGGTGTTGCTGCGGCTGCGGGCGTACCACATGGCGTTGTACCCGTTGAGGTGCTGCTCGGGGCCTGGCTCCAGGTATCCGACGGGCGGACGGCCGCTGGTATCGCCGCCGATCGCCAGCCGTTGGTTGATGTTGACCGTGACGCCGCCCATCGCATCGATGAGCTCCTTGAGACCGTCGATGTCGAGCATCACGAAGTAGTCGATGTCCAGGCCCGTGGTGCCCTCGACGCCGAGTTTCAACCCTTCGGCGCCGGGATAGGTGGCGTTGGGGAAGAAGTCGCTGTTCTGCTCCGACCACATCCACAAGGTGTTGATCCATGCCTCCTCGACGCCGCCCCACCAACGCATGTACCCGTCGGGGAACTCCTCGTGGAGAACCGATTCTTCGGGGAACGGCACGTAGGGAACCTGGCGGGGAATCTGGATCAGCGTCGTCTTACCTGTGGCGGTATCGATCGACGCGACCATGATGGTGTCGGTGCGGATGCCGAGGTCGGTGTTGTTGTAGTCGCGGTTCTTGTCGTTGTCGGCGCCGAGAAGAAGGATGTTCAACCGGGGATGGCCCTCCCAGGGATCCGGTGCCGCCACGTCGATGGTGGGGCGGCTCTCCGCGATGATGTTGTCCGAGCGGTCGAAGATCTGCAGCGCCTTGATGGTGTCGTAGGAATAGCGGGCGGCCAGCGCGCTGGGGATCGCCACCATGCTGGCCAGGACGGTCACCAGGCCCGCCGCAATCAGGCGCTGAGCGGTGCGTAACCCCGGCGGACGGGTGAGCAGGTTGGTGAGAGCGATCGTCGCCACCCACAGCAGGCCGAGCAGGAGAGCGGCCAGCATGATCATCACCAGGAATCCCCGGCTGGTGGCGAGGCCGATGTAGGAACGCCATTCGGGCACGACGCGGAAGAGGAGGAAACCGGCGACGGCGAGGAAGAGGCGGTCGTCAGGATGCCTCCCGGGACCTTGGTGCGCAACAGCGGTGCGCCGAGCATTCCCGAGCCCGGGATGACCGTCGAGGCGGTGAGGCTAGGCTGGTCAAGAACGACGATCGTGATCAGATCGGTGGGACCGGTGAGCGCCGTGACCTTTCGGCGGGGTGGTACCGGTGGAAGGAACGGTGTCGGAGTAGATGGTTCTGGGACGGCCGACGGCGAATCGAGGTATTGCATACCTGTTATCCGCTTCCGGGCTTGGTGCCGGTGCATCGGACGGCAGCCCGCGCCTCGGTTCCCGAGAACTCTCGTCGCTCATCTATCTCCTCCTCCGCGCAAGTCTACGGCCACGCACCGGTTCAGAAGATCTCACAGCTATCGACGCCCTGCCCGCGGCGCTCGCAGGCGGTATGGATCCCGGGTTTCTGGTCCGCGAGATCTCGTCATCTCGTCCGGATTGGCGGCCTGATCCTCGCTCGGCTAGGCTTGCTCGAAGCTGGAGGTGTCGCCTAGTCCGGTCTATGGCGCCCGCCTGCTAAGCGGGTTGAGGGCTTCAACCCTCTCGCGGGTTCAAATCCCGCCACCTCCGCCAGCGGAAATCGGCCATAGGTCTCACCTGGGCGGCCGATTCTCTCGTCGGGCTGGGGTCATCCACCAGCTGGATGGGACAATGGCGCGGTGAACCGACGCCATGCCCGAAAGTCCCCGCCGCAGCGAGACCTGGTCTCCGAGGCGTCTCGGATCCTGTTCGAGGCCGATCCGATCGGCATCAACGGCGGGTCGAACACCGACGAGTACGATCCCGAGGCCGAAGCTATCGTGGCTGCGCTGCCCCGTGCGTGCGGCGTCGACGATGTTCGATCGGTTGTGCATGAGGTCTTCGTCCGGTTCTTCGACGCCGGCCTGGCCGGCCCCGCCGAGCGGCACGCGAGGCTGGCCGCTGCCATCTGGGCGGTGTGGCAGAGCACCGGCGCTTAACCGCTTGCTATTCCACCGAAGTTGGTGGAATAGCAAGCGGTTAAGCCGGGTCGGGGAGGCCGAGTACCCGTCTCAGTAGTATGGCTGTAATTAAATAAAACCGGCGTGTCGATCTGTCTAAAACTGTCTAATTGAACATAATTCATGTATGCCGATCGTTGAGGTAACAGAGAACGAGAAAAACGTGTTGATGGCCTGGAAGAAACGGTCGGACACGTTGATACTGATCCGACTGAAAGCGGAAGCGGTCTTATACGTTTCCGAAGGTGTGGCCCCGGAGATTGTTGCGAAACTGGTGGACCGTTCGGTGAAAACAGTTCAGGGCTGGCTTCGCGATTGGCGAAACCAGGTTGTGTTCGGTAGTGACCCGGGCACGCGGGAAACGAGAACGCTGCAGAACTCACCCGGACCCAGAAAGCAGAAGTGAAAGCCCTGCTCGCGAAGGAACCATCCGAGTCCGGCATCGAGGCCGAGTTCTGGGACGTGCCGGCGTTGCGTGACGTGGTGAAGATCTACTTCGACATCCAGTATGCCGCCGACTCGTCCTACCATCTGCTGATGCGGTTGTGCGGGATGAGTTTCAAGCTCCCCGACCCGTTCGACAAGCGGCGCGATGAGACCGCGATCACGGCACGGATGGCCGAGGTCCGGGCTCAGGTCGCCAGGCTGCTAACTGAAGGCTACGAGGTGTACACCATCGACGAGGTCAGGGTCGAACACGAAAGCCGAGACCCGGCGGATGTGGCTCCCCAAGGGACAGCGCACCAAGCTCTACCCGTCGACCGGAAACGGGCAGCGTGTTCGTTCTTCGGGGCGTTGAGTCTCACCAGCGGCACCATGCGGGTCTACCCGATCAACGGCCAGCAAAACGGTGAACAGGTCATACTCGCGCTGGAACGCCTCCAACGAGGAGACCACCCAAGCCAGGATCGCGGTGGTGTTGGACAATGCCGGGTTCCACCACGCGAAAGCGGTCACCGCATTGTACAAGCCAGGCGAGTTGCTGGACCGGATCACCCCAATCTACCTCCCGCCGTACGCACCCGATCATAACCCGACCGAGCACGTATGGAACGCAGCGAAAGGACATATCGCGAACCTACAACACGCCACCCCGAACCAAACCTTCACCGCATTCATGGACTACATCAGCAACCGGGTTCGACTACGACTGAACACCTCCCCATCACCCGAAAAACCGATTTTGTTTAATTGCGGCCATAGTACGGGAACTGCCTACGCGGCGTTTGCTGATGTTGGCGGCGATGGTGACGCTTGAAATGCTGGCATGATCCGGGAGTCTGCCGTTTGCTCTATTGGCTTGAATTGGCCGTTTTCGGCTCTTTTGCGGACTCTGCGCGGACCGGCGAGAGGGCGGCGACGCCCATGTCTCTCGGCTTGCGATTGCCTTGTCACGCGGCTGCCTCCCCGAGGGTCTCGGCTACTTCAGGATCAGTTCGGTCGCCTCAGGTGCCTTGTCCAGTGGGTAGCCGTGCTTGAGCAGTAGACGCTTGATCGTGGTCGCAACTTCGCCCGGACCTGTTCCTTGATGTTCCAGTCGGTCTTCGCGTCGCGGCGGACGATGTCGGTCAGCTCGTGGGCGATCTTCTTCATCACGTCGTCCTGCATGGCGTCCCGGGCCGACTCGTTGGTGCGCAGAGCGTCGTAGAACGCGAAGTTCGTTGTCCGGTGAGGCCGGTCTGCCTACCCCGGTCCTGCTCGGCCTTCAGCGCCTGTGCGAGTTGGACGAGGCTCCGCTACGGCAACGGTGTCGAGACTCCGGTTCTGGTATCGAAGAAGAGGCGCTGAGTAGCTCGGAGAACTGACGTCCTTGGACGAGGTTGCGCTTCGCGATGGCCCTGATCTCCGAGTTCAGCAGCCGCTTCAGGGCCTCCATCTGTATGTTGGGGCGGTCGGACTCGGTGATCTTCTTGACGAAGGCCTCATCAATGAGCGAGATGTCGGGAGTGGCGATCCCGGCCTCGGCGTAGATGTCCACAACGCCTGTCCCCGTCATCTTCTCGGAGACGATCTGCCGGATAGCGGTGTCCAACTCGGCTCCGGCATCGGTTGCGCCGCGTCCGGCATTCTCGATCTTGGCGATCGCGGTGCGTACTGCATCGAAGAACGCCACGTCGTCCCTGATCCTGGTGGCGGCGTCGCTGGCCGGGACGAGGGAGAAGAACGACCAGGAGCCGCTGGACGTGAATGACGAAGCGCTGCTTGACGGTGAGTTCCTTCGGCTTGCTGTTCTGGGCCTGGTCCTCGATGCTCTCGAAGGCGTCTTTTACGTGGTCTTGCTCGAGGAGCCATTCGACGGTGGCCATCACGGCGTTGATGTATGCCTTGGGGGTTTTCTCAGCGACGAGTGGTCGCCAGCTGAACGGGGCGAGGATGGAGCATACAATGTCGTGCTCGTTGTTCATCTCGGGGATGGCGGTCATCTCGATGTCGGCCCCGACCTGGCCGTTGTCGCGGTCGCGCTGGGTGTAGTCGCCAAGCGCGGTCTTCAGATCCTCGGCGATGCCGATGTAGTCCACGATCAGCCCGGCGGGCTTGTCGCGGAAGGTCCGGTTGACGCGGGTGATCGCCTGCATCAGCGAGACCCCGCGCATCGGCTTGTCAACGTACATCGTGGTCATCGCCGGAGAGTCGAACCCGGTCAGCCACATGTCGCGGACGATCACCACGTCCAGCGGATCACTCGGGTCCGATGCGCGGGCCTTGAGAGCTCGCATCTGCGCCTTGTTGCGAATGTGCTCCTGCCAGTGCCTGTCATCGGTGGCAGAGCCGGTCATGACGACCTTCATGCGGCCGTGTTCATCGTCTTCGGCGTACCAGCCCGGGCGTAGCGCCTTGATCTTGTCGTGCAGGCAGACAGCGATCCTCCGCGACATCGTGACGATCATGCACTTGGCCTCGGGCATGACCTCCTTACGCTTCTCCCAGTGCGCCACGATGTCGCGGGCTAACTCCTCCAGGCGTTCTTCCGCGCCGACGACGGCCTCGACACGCGACCAGCGGGTCTTCAGCCGTTCCTGGGCGTCCTCCTCGCTGCCGGACACGGCGTCTGCGAAGGCATCGTCGATGTCGCTGAGGGCGTCGTCGGGCAGCCGCACCTTCGCCAGCCGGGCTTCGTAGAGCACCTTGACGGTCGCGCCATCCTCGACGGCCTGGGTGAGGTCGTAGGTGTCGATCACGTCACCGAAGACCGCCGTCGTGGAGCGGTCCTTCGCCTCAATCGGGGTGCCGGTGAACCCGATGAACGTCGCGTTGGGAAGCCCGTCGCGCAGGTGCCGGGCGAAGCCGTCGATGAAGTCGTAGTTCGAGCGGTGCGCCTCGTCCACCATCACCACGATGTTCAGCCGCTCCGACAGGGTGGGGAACCCGATCCCCGCCTCCCGCTCGTCCCTGGACAACCCGAACTTCTGGATCGTGGTGAAGACGATGCCGCCGGACTGCCGACCCGACAGCAGCGTCTTCAACTCCGCCCGAGAGTCCGCCTGCACCGGAGCCTCCGGCAGCGGTGCACCAATCTTGGACGCAGCGAAGGTGTCCTCGAACAACTGGTTGTCGAGGTCGTTGCGGTCGGTGAGCACCAGCAGCGTGGGGTTGTCCATCGCCGGGTGCCGCATCAGCGACCCGGAATACCACGCCATCTCGAACGACTTGCCCGACCCCTGGGTGTGCCACACGATCCCGGCGCGGCCATCGTTCTCGACCGCCTCGATGGTCTCCGTGACGGCTTTTCGCACCGCCCAGTACTGGTGGTACTTCGCGCCGATCTTGGTCATCTTCTGGCCGTCCCCGGCGAACGCGATGAAGTTGCGCGACCAGTCCAGGAACACCTCGGGCCGCAGGAAGCCAGCGACCATGACCTCGATCTCGGGGCGGTACTTCGTCGCCAGGCTCCTGCCATCGACGGTCTTCCACGCCTGGAAGTGATTGGCCTGCGCCGTCAGCGTGCCCATCCGCGCCAGGAAGCCATCGGAGAGCACCACACCCTGGTTCCAGGTGAACAGGTCCGGCACCTGCGCCTTGTACGTCTGAATCTGTGCGTACGCGCTGGCGATGGTGGCGTTCTCCGCGCCTGGCTTCTTCAACTCCAGCAGCCCCAATGGCAGTCCGTTGACGAACAGGACTACATCCGGGCGGCGTTCCTTCTTTGCCCCCTGGATCGTGAACTGGTTCACCGCCAGGAGGTCGTTCGCACTCGGGTCGGCCCAGTCGATCAACCGCGTCCGGACGTTGCGCAGCACGCCCTCCGCGTCGCGATACTCGACCGGCACACCCTGGGTCAGCAGTTGGTAGGCCCGCCAGTTCTCCGACTGCACCACCGCCGACTCAGGCCGCAGCGCCGACTTGATCGCCTCCTCGACAGCCTCATCGGGAAGCGTCCGGTTCAGGCGATAGATCGCGTCGCGGAGGCGCCCGACGAGAACGACCTCGCGATAGTCGGCGCGCTCCGCATCGGGCAGGCCAGGAGCGATCTTCGGGCCGTGGGCCGTCTGCCAGCCCTGCTCGGCCAGCATCTCCAGCACCCACGACTCGAACTCCGACTCCGCGACCCTCATGACCAGGCCACCGCCTCCCGATCACGCACACGCACCCTGCCCGACATCAGCAGCGGCAACAGTTCGTCACGCTGCCGGGCGAGATCGTCGTTCTCGTCATCGAGGTCACATGCAGCAGACCAGAGCGATTCGAGCCCCGCTAGAACCTCGGCAGAAACCTCAGACAGGGGCAGGTCAGGGACTGGCAGCGTAGAGATGTGTTTCCAGTCGGCTCGTGGCATTCGTGTGCCGGTGCTACCTGCTGATGCAGCCTCTGAGAACGATGCTGCATGGGCCAGCGCGTGAACGAGCGACTGGGGATACTCGTCGCGTGCGCGCAGTACCCAGATCTCTGACGAGCAGAGACCGGCGAATCCTGGACGGGCAAGCTTACGGAAGTACGGGCGTAGTTTTCCATACAGCACGTCGCCGGGGCGGAACCGCAGTGAGACGCTTTGGACACTCGCGACATCCCCGACACCAGCGATCCCGGCACCCTCGGTCGCGAAGTGTTCAAGACCGAGATAGCGGCTCGGTCCCTCGTTTCCTGGCTTCCACTGATCACGAACCAGGTGGGCGACGTTCCCGAAGGATGTCATGGGCCGACCTTCGGCCAGGGCCTCATACTTCGCGAAGAGGAGCGACAGCAGGTCTCTCGATAGCAGCCGGTTCACCTCGATGAGGTCATCGAACGCCGCGAGCACACCCGCGATCCGCTCCTGCTCCTCCTGCGGTGGTAGAGACACAGGTACTTGGCTGAGGATGCCAGTGTTGAGATTTAGCATCGTCGCCCCGACAGCGTGATTGAGCAGCCAACGGTGGGTGTCCGGCTGGGCGAGCCAGTACGAGAGCCAGCGTGGGTTCACGTGGTTGGACGGACGGACCAGAAGGCAACCCGTTCCACAGAGCCACCCACTTTCGCCATCGCGGATCAGGGCTCGCTTCGTTATGTCGCCTCGGCGCGAGTACACAATGTCGCCTGGTCGGACCATGTGTCGTGAAAGGCTGCGCGCCTTCTCATCGCTGGTGCGCATGATCGCAGAACTGTCAACACGTCCATCGCCGATATTCGTCGGCATGATGACCGGAACGCCGGAATCCGTGTAGTCGCTCATGTGTAGTTGTGAGCCGAATGGGCCGGTCTGGATCAGCCCGTCGCTCTTGCACAACGCGGCCAGGGTCGTCTCGTGCCAGCCGATCATGGCTCGACCTGCAAGGTGTCGAGAGCCGCTTCGATCTCACTCTGGAGGTGGGAGCGTCTCGCGAACCCTGCACGGATCTCGTCCGCGAGTCTGGCAATCTTCTCCTCGATGGGTTCGCCGTCGTCTTCAGCGGCTTCGGTGCCGACGTAGCGTCCAGGGCTGAGGGCGTAGCCCGCTTCCGCGACCTGCCTGATGCTGACGGAAGCGCTGAAGCCGGGTACGTCACCGTAGGGCGGTAGGTCGGGGTCACCGAGCCAAGCGTTGTAGGTGTCCGCGATCCTGGCCACGTCCTCGGGTGAAAGGTTGCGGTGGGTGCGGTTCTCCATGTAGCCGATCTCACGTGCGTCGATGAACAGCACCTCACCCTTGCGGTCGCGCTGGGGTCGCTCGGACTTGACTCTGCGTGCGGTCTTGTCCTTCGTGCAGAACCAGAGGGACACGGGAATCTGCACCGAGTAGAACAACTGGGAGGGCAGGGCGACGATGCACTCCACAGTGTCGTCATCGACCATCCGCTGCCGGATGTCGCCCTGGCCGGACGAGTTCACGGTGAGCGATCCGTTGGCCAGGACCACGCCCATCGTCCCGGTGGGGGATAGGTGGTGGAGCATGTGCTGGAGCCAGGCGTAGTTCGCGTTGCCTGGCGGCGGCGTCCCGAACCTCCATCGTGGGTCGTCGGCCAGACGCTCTCCTCCCCAGTCGGAGATGTTGAACGGCGGATTGGCCATGATGAAGTCGGCCCGCAGGTCCGGATGCAGGTCGTCGTGGAAGGAGTCGCCCCACTCCGGCCCAAGGTGCGCCTCGATGCCCCGAATGGCGAGGTTCATCTTCGCTAGCCGCCAGGTCGTAGGGTTCCGCTCCTGTCCGAACACCGAGAGGTCGTTGCGGGAGCCGCCGTGCGACTCTACGAAGTGCTCGGCCTGCACGAACATGCCACCGGAGCCGCAGCAGGGGTCGAATACCCGACCGTTGTACGGGCGCAACATCTCCACCAGAAGCGAGACGACGGAGCGCGGAGTGTAGAACTCGCCGCCGTTCTTGCCCTCGTTGGAGGCGAACTGGGCGAGGAAGTACTCGTACACCCGCCCCAGCACGTCCATCCCCTCGCGCTCGGCTGCGGCAAGGTCATCGCGGGAGAAAGTGTCGATCAGTCCGCCGAGCGTCGCGGGGGTCAGTTCCCGGCGTGCGTAGTTCTTTGGAAGCACACCCTTCAGGGAGGTGTTCTCCCGCTCGATGGCCTCCATGGCCGCGTCGATGCGCTGGCCGATGTCGGTCTGCTTCGCCGCCCTGCGCAGGTCGGTCCATCGGTGCCCGGCTGGGACCCAGAACACACCCTCGGCGGTGTACTCGTCGCGGTCCTCCAGCACCGCCTGGCGGGCATCGTCGGTGGGCATGTAGTAGTCGCTGCCCTCGTCCTGTACGAGTTCGGACAGTCGGGCGTGCCGGGCCTCGAACTTGTCTGAGACGTACTTCAGGAACAGCAAGCCGAGGACCACATGCTTGTACTCGGAGGCGTCCATGGATGACCGCAGCCTGTTTGCGGCTTCCCAGAGGGCGTCCTCCAGGCCGAGGGCCGTGGTCTTCGTGCCGCGTGCTGCCACCTGATCGTCTCCTTGCAGGCCGAGACGATCACGCCTCCAGCCACAGGGGGACCGTCAAACTACTCGTCAGTTGAACTCTATCGGCTGAGTTTGCACAAGTCATGCTGGTGGTGCGTGTCGCGGCAGCCCTGGCAGCCGGGATGAAGGCCGCGCGGCCCACGTCAGCGCTCTCGCCGTCGCTGGGAGGAGAGTGGTCTGTGATACATGAATGAACGCTGCGACTTACCCGCACGCCCCGAAGTCGCGCGGTGCGGACATCTGAACGCCGCGACGCAGCCCGACGATCCCACCTATCATGTGTCCCCGACGCTATCCTTCGTGTAGTGGCCGAGGTTCCTACTCGGCCTGGTGCGTGAGGAGCGAATGATGGCCAAGACGGTGTTCTACTCCTTCCATTACGACCGTGATGTCCATCGCGTCCAATTGGTCCGCAATATCAAGGCCCTGGAAGGACAGCCTGTGCTCAACTCCCAGGACTGGGAGCAGGTGCGTCGCCGGGGCGAGAAGGCGATCAAGGACTGGATCGATGACCAGATGCGGTACAAGCGCGCTGTCATCGTCCTCATCGGCAAGGAGACAGCCAGTCGCCCCTGGGTCATCTACGAGATCGAGAAGGCTTGGCACGACAAGAAGCCGCTACTCGGAGTGCGCATCCACGGTCTCGCGTCGCTACGTGACGGCGCTGACGTGCCGGGGCCGAATCCGTTCGAGCGAGCCGCTGGCTTGTCCGGCGTGCCAGTCTTCGACCCCACTGTCAAAGACTGGCGCGGTGGCATTGACACCAAGGCGACCTACGGTGCCCTCGCCGAGAACCTGGAGGGGTGGTCATCCCAGGGCAAGGTACGTGTCTGGTGACCCCTGGAGAATGCCCGTTCTGCGAGATCATCCAGCGAGACGATCCCGACGTCCGCGAGGTCTTCCGGAACGAGTACGTGGTGGCCTTCTTCCCGACCGAGCCTGCGGTTCTTGGGCATGTCCTTGTTGTCCCACGCCGCCACATCGCCAACATATGGGGCCTTGAGTCAGAAGAGGCAGCACATCTTTCGCGTGCTTCGCTCCGCATCTCCTCGGCGATTCGCGATGCCTTCGCCCCCGAAGGCCTCAATGTTATTCAGTCCAACGGCGAGTCCGCTACTCAGTCCGTGCCGCACCTTCACGTCCACCTCGTCCCACGTTGGACGGGGGATGCCATGGGACCGATCTGGCCAAACGAGTCTGAATACTCTGATGCGCAGAAGGATCAGGCTCTCGAACGGGTACGTGCGGCGGTCGCACGTCTGGCTGGTGAAGTTCCTGCTGTCAGCCCAGAGGACCGGCGCAAGCACCTGGACTACATTCAGGCCGTTGTGACTCGACAGTCCGCCGCATCCTCGGCGGCGAAAGGCTGGCTCTTGCCAGTTGTGACAGCAACATTCGGCTTTGCGCTAACGCAGGACTCATGGACACTCGCAGCGCTTGGGATTGTCTCCATCGTGCTGTTTTCCTACCTGGACGCGAACTATCTGCGAAGCGAGAAGAGGTTTCGGCAACTCTACGACACCGTAGCCCGGTCGCGTCGTATGGTCCCTGACTTCACGCTCGATCCGGCTGACGCCGACGATCCGCCGATAGGAGGCGTATCGGTGGAGACGAAGTGGCGGAAGTTCGTTCGCGCTTACTTCCCTGAATGGGACATCTGGAAGTCCTGGTCGATCCTGCCTTTCTACCTTGCCCTCTTCGTCATCGGGATTGGCGTATTAATCGTCGCAGCGATGTGAGCATGGCGGGACTCAGAACAGCAAATGGTGCAGATTGCCTCAGCCCTGGCGTTCCCCCTCCAAACCCCAACAAAAGGGACGAGGAGATTCATCTTTCGAACCTCTATGGCTGTAATTAAATAAAACCGGCGTGTCGATCTGTCTAAAACTGTCTAATTGAACATAATTCATGTATGCCGATCGTTGAGGTAACAGAGAACGAGAAGAACGTGTTGATGGCCTGGAAGAAACGGTCGGACACGTTGATACTGATCCGACTGAAAGCGGAAGCGGTCTTATACGTTTCCGAAGGTGTGGCCCCGGAGATTGTTGCGAAACTGGTGGACCGTTCGGTGAAAACAGTTCAGGGCTGGCTTCGCGATTGGCAGGAAACCAGGTTGTGTTCGGTAGTGACCGGGCACGCGGGAAACGAGAACGCTGCGAAACTCACCCGGACCCAGAAAGCAGAAGTGAAAGCCCTGCTCGCGAAGGAACCATCCGAGTCCGGCATCGAGGCCGAGTTCTGGGACGTGCCGGCGTTGCGTGACGTGGTGAAGATCTACTTCGACATCGAGTATGCCGCCGACTCGTCCTACCATCTGCTGATGCGGTTGTGCGGGATGAGTTTCAAGCTCCCTGACCCGTTCGACAAGCGGCGCGATGAGACCGCGATCACGGCACGGATGGCCGAGGTCCGGGCTCAGGTCGCCGGGCTGCTGGCTGAAGGCTACGAGGTGTACACCATCGACGAGGTCAGGGTCGAACACGAAGCCGAGACCCGGCGGATGTGGCTCCCCAAGGGACAGCGCACCAAGCTCTACGTCGACCGGAAACGGGCAGCGTGTTCGTTCTTCAGGGCGTTGAGTCTCACCAGCGGCACCATGCGGGTCTACCCGATCAACGGCCAGCAAAACGGTGAACAGGTCGCGCGCTGGAACGCCTCCAACGAGAGACCACCCAAGCCAGGATCGCGGTGGTGTTGGACAATGCCGGTTCCACCACGCGAAAGCGGTCACCGCATTGCAAGCCAGGCGAGTTGCTGGACCGGATCACCCCAATCTACCTCCCGCCGTACGCACCCGATCATAACCCGACCGAGCACGTATGGAACGCAGCGAAAGGACATATCGCGAACCTACAACACGCCACCCCAGACGAAACCTTCACCGCATTCATGGACTACATCAACAACCGGGAGTTCTACTACGACTTCGAACACCTCCCCATCACCCGAAAAACCGATTTTGTTTAATTGCGGCCATATTGCCGTCCCGGAACAGAGAAGCGGCGCACGAAGTTGGCCGCGTTCAGTCCGTGATCGTTCAAGAGGCTGGCGACGCGAGCGGGGTCACGAAACGCATCGTTGGTTGAGACCTGTCGCGAACGCGGATACGGACGTGCGGAGCCGCGCAAGCCGTTCAGTCGTGATGACCCGGCACCCTGTTGGTATCGCTGCGTGCAGAGTCGAACTTCTCCTCCGGGTGAACGAGAAGCGGAGTCGCCTCGCTGCTGGGGTACTGCTGCCGGAACCAGTCCATGGCGTTCGAGAGTTGCTCGGCGTCCTTCTTGTACACAGGGTGACCCGCGTCCGCTCCACTCTTCTTGCTTCGATGACGTAGAACGCTCCGTCGCGGAGTGCTCAGATGTCCGGCCCGCGCCCGAGGGTGTCTTCTGGCCGCTGTCCGGTGTGCCCGATGTGCTGCGCGAGATCATGCAGGGCCTGCTCAAACTGGGGCGCGCGAGGTCCCCAGTCAAGGTCTTGGAGCACGGCATTGAATCCGAGCAGGAGATCATTGCCGGCGGTGTATCTCGCTTGTAGCCAGGACGATGCTTGCTCGCCTTGCGGGCGGCTGGCCGCCTGAGTTGCACACGTTTAGTGCCCCGCGCGTTTGAGGATCTCCTGGACATCGGTCGGGATCCCTGGCGCGGCTTCGATCGTTTGGCCGTTGATCTGGATGGTGACGTGGCGTAGTGGCCGGAGGGTCTGGATGAGTTTCCTGACGCTCCAGCCGGTACGGGCCTGTAGGTCACGGGCGATCGCCAATGCCGCGAACACGATGGTGAGGTGGGCCTCGATCGCATCTCGGGTGCGATGGTAGATCGGTCGGGCGGCGAGGTCGTGTTTCGACATCCTGAACGACTGCTCGACATGCCATAGGTCGTGATAACTACTGATGACCTCCGCCGCAGGCATCACCGTGGCGGTGATGTTGGTGACATAACCTTTCAACCCGACCAGAGCCTCCGCCCGCTGGTAGGTGGCTTCGTCGAAGGTGAGGTCGTGCCGCTGGTTTTCACGACCGGGTCTTGCGGGTCTGTTCCCGTCCTCGATGATCCCGATCGCTTTGTTGCGCTGCTGGTTCAACGTGTACCGGTCCCTCGCGGCACGTTTCTCCGGTAGGACCATATGGCCCGCCACGCGTTCGCGTGTTCCTCCGGGTCCCAGACGGGCTCCGAGCGTGACTTCAACACCTCAGGGTCGCTCTTCCAACGCTTTAAGGTGATAGTGTCGATGATCTGCCCATCGGTGAAGTTGTTCCGTGCCAGTGGAAGTGCTTGACCAGATCATGCGGGGCCTTCGTCGTGCGGGAGCCGACGATGAACCGTAACTGAGCCTCGTCGATGTCTTGCAGGTTCTTCGCCGACAACATTCCCGCGTCCGCCACCACAACCATGTCCGCCACCTGGTGGCGTTCCTGAACGCTTGCACGACCGGCAAGATCGTCAACGTCTCAGCTTTGGACCCTTCGAAGCAGGCGATCTCCAACGGGAACCCTGTGCGGTCGACCAGCAGCCCGACCAGGATCTGCGGATCAACCCTCGCGTTCCTTCGAATAACCACTCTTGCGGAGATCGTCTTCTTTCTCGGCCTCGAAATACAAGGTCGTCACGTCGTAGAGCAGAAGGCTGATATCACCACCAGCACCGGTCCACGTGATCGAAACACGCCTTGCTGATGTGCTGGCGGTACGCCTTGTCCGCGCATCTGCGTAGTGCTTTGTTGAAAGTGTTGCGGTGAGGAACCGGTAGCCCCAGGCTCGCCGATCACCCGGAGGCTGTCGAGTTTCGAGGTCGGCTCTACCAACCGGGCGAGCACGAGGCTGGAAGAACGCTTCATCATCCACGATCCCGAAGCCGAGCCGGTCCCACGACCTACGCACCACATCGACCAACAGTCGCGACGCCGACCCGCGTACGACCGCCCCAGCAGCCTTCAGGGAGCCCTGATCGTCAGCACCGAGATCGAGACGATCCTGTCCCGAATTCAGTTTCTGGATACCGATCTCCACCAGCGCCGCCAACTCGGCCTCGCTATGAGCCGAGCCAAGATGCTCCAGAATCCTGCGCTGCCCGTGTTTCTTCTCCACGACCTGCAGCCGTCGCCCCCGAGGCGGTGCGCACTTTACGCAGGAACGGGCTCACCCCGCCGATTCTACCGATGTGATTAGTGCCCCCACAGCCCCACCGAAACCACGCTGACAAGCACCGATACCCGACCCGCCCTCACGAAACCACCAAAAGGTGTGCAACTCAGGTTACACAGGGTGACCCGACGTCCGCTCCACTCTTCGCTTCGATGACGTAGAACGCTCCGTCGCGGAGTGCCCAGAGGTTGTCCGGCCCGCGCCCGAGGGTGTCTTCTGGCCGCTGTCCGGTGTGCCCGATGTGCTGCGCGAGATCATGCAGGGCCTGCTCAAACTGGGGCGCGCGAGGTCCCCAGTCAAGGTCTTGGAGCACGGCATTGAATCCGAGCAGGATCATTGCCGGCGGTGTATCTCGCTTGTAGCCAGGACGATGCTTGCTCGCCTTGCGGGCGGCTGGCCGCCTTCAGGCGCTCGTATTGCACGCCCGCCAGGGGCGGAGAAGCCGCTTGTTCGCGAGGTTGGCCGTCTTCTGAGTCTGCTGCGCCTGCGACGGATCGAAGAAGTTGGTGTAGGTCGCGAGCCGCTGCCTCTGGAGCGCCTGAGTCGCGGCGTCGTCCGTGATGCCGTTCACGACCGTCTGCTGCTCCTGGGCCGCGACCACGTAGTCGCCGCGCAGGGCCGCGTCGAACGCGTGCCGTTCAGCGCTGGCGGTATCGGCAATCCCAGACGTGTCGTATCTGACCTGTGCGAGTGCGCCTTTGCTGTAGGCCACCCAGTCCTTATCGCGTTTGAGGCATTGCTCCATGATGTCGTGGAGGTCGTCCAGCGAGTCGGCCTCGACCTCGCTTGCGATCTCCGCTGCGAGGTCCAACTGCGCCCTCGTCGCAGGTGAGAAGAAGGCGCGTGCCTCCGGCGCATTGAGCCGTTCGGCCAGCCGCGCACCCAGGAGCAGGACCACAGCGTGATCCTCGTTCGACCGAGTGGCTCGTCCCATGCCCTGTTCCAGGCGTTGAATCTGTCGGCCAAGGAGGTTCGTTGATCCGGTCAGCCGGGCCTGTGCCAGCCGCTCCGGTCCGTCGAGTGCTTCTGGCAGGCCGTCCAGCACCAGGATGTGGCAGGCATCGCCGGGTAGGTCTATCCCGTCGTAGCGGTTGATGAGCACCACGAGACCCAGTTGTGGGTTCTCGCGCAGTTGCTCGACGCCCTTATGGATGTTGTTGCGGTCCAGTACGAGGGCCGCGTCTTTCCGCCACCAGCCCGCACGAGCGTGGCTTGGCACGATCACCACGACGTTCTGGTCCTTTGCCAGGTCCAGGACGAGATCACGGACCTCTTCGTCCGTCGCCTTGGGCACGAGTTGCTGTGGTACGAGGATCATCCGATCCCCGATGTCGCCCGCGCTCGAAGGAAAGATTGGCCGTGAGACTGACTCAGGTGCCGCACCGAAGTGGCGGACCATCACCGAGTCATCAGCAAGCGTGGCGGTGAGGTAGACACGCCGCTGTGTCTGGGAGAAGCCGAGCAGCGTCTCTGTCGGATGACAGGGCGGATAAACCTCGAACGCATCGCTGGTGATCACGGCGGTGCAGAGGGGGGAGGCTGTCTACAATGAGCGGCCAGCCCCATTTCAACTCGCTGTCCGAGATCGGGTGGAGGATCGACAGGACCTGATCCTGCTTGTCCTGCCACGCCCAGAACGGAACCTCCTGTATCGCCGTCCGGCGGCGCGCTTCCAGGTCCAACAAGCCGTTCGGAGACTGCGCCTTCAGGTCGCCAGCGAAGAGGGTCAGCAGGTCGCTGTACGCCTCGGAGTCGTCCTCGACGCGGAGCCGGAACACCTGATCAGCCTGGGCGACGCAGGCGTGAGCGTCGTCAATGACCACCCCGCCGAGGCTGTGCGAGGGAGGCTTGGACACGCTGCCGCCGACTCCGAAGACGGATAGGCCATTGAAGAGTTTCGCAAACGTCCCGACGAGCACCGCACGTCCCTGCTGGTACTCGGGCGACCTTGGGTCATTCGTGGTCGCGATCCCGGCTTGTACTGCCTCAGTCGCGACCTGCGCCGTCAGAAAGTCGTCAGGCACGAGATACGCAACGGGCCGGATGCCCTCGTTGAGCCAACTGCGTGCGATGAGCAGCCCGACCAATGTCTTGCCGCCACCCGTGTTCATTTTGATCACGAGGTCCCGTTCGTCACG
The DNA here is from genome assembly GCA_041393555.1 of Tessaracoccus sp. GTDB lineage: Bacteria > Actinomycetota > Actinomycetes > Propionibacteriales > Propionibacteriaceae > Arachnia. The sequence continues at coordinate 179,454 of JAWKJW010000011.1, forward strand.
ACGCTCATGCCAGGCGGCCAGCACTTGGTCCTGCGGCCCTCTCAGGTAGTCGAGGCCGGGCACCTTCTCCGGCAGCGCGTTGAACAGATCCCGGGGATCGGTAATGATGTTGGCAGGGGCAGTGGCTCCCCGGCGGAGTCGGTTGAAGTTGATCTTGGCCATGGCTCCCTGTCTTCCTGATCCATCATCGGCGTCTCCATTGTCCCTCGCATGGCCGGAACCGACCTACCCACCCCGGGCATGCACGGTAGCGGATCATCGCGATGATGTCCGATAACGACCGTTAGTGGAGCATGGTCGCTGTCCGGTGTGAAGTGGCCCGGATCATGTCGCAGAACCCGTGTCCGGTATCAACGTCCGGAAACCCTTCTGTCAGTGGCTAGTGAGACGCTCAGTGAAGCACCCACGGAGAGAGGACGAAGAGGCATGGCACAGATCGGATATGCGCGAGTCTCGACGGCGGACCAGCACCTTGACCTCCAGCGCGATGCCCTGCATGCGGCGGGCGTGGACCGCATCTTTGAGGAGTCGGCGAGCGGGACGGATCGTGCGCGACCTCAATTGGCCGTTGCCCTGGACTATGTACGCGAGGGTGACACGCTCGTGGTCTGGCGGCTGGATTGGCTCCGACGTTCGCTGAGTCATTTGCTCGGCGTTGTGGAGGGCCTCGCGGCGCGAGGCGTGCACCTGCGCAGCATGACGGAGGCCATCGACACAAGCACCGCGACGGGGCGGATGGTGCTGGGAATTTTTGGTGCGTTGGCCGAGGTCGAACGGTCGCTGATCCAGGAGAGGACTGCTGCGGGTCTTGCGGCGGCACGGGCGCGAGGCCGAAGCTATCGTGGCTGCGCTACCCCGTGCGTGCGGCGTCGACGATGTTCGATCGGTTGTGCATGAGGTCTTCGTCCGGTTCTTCGACGCCGACCTGGCCGGCCCCGCCGAGCGGCACGCGAGGCTGGCCGCTGCCATCTGGGCGGTGTGGCAGAGCACCGGCGCTTAACCGCTTGCTATTCCACCGAAGTTGGTGGAATAGCAAGCGGTTAAGCCGGGTCGGGGAGGCCGAGTACCCGTCTCAGTAGTAGTACGGGAACTGCCTACGCGGCGTTTGCTGATGTTGGCGGCGATGGTGACGCTTGAAATGCTGGCATGATCCGGGAGTCTGCCGTTTGCTCTATTGGCTTGAATTGGCCGTTTTCGGCTCTTTTGCGGACTCTGTGCGGACCGGCGAGAGGGCGGCGACGCCCATGTCTCTCGGCTTGCGGTGCCTTGTCACGCGGCTGCCTCCCCGAGGGTCTCGGCCTGCTTCAGGATCAGTTCGGTCGCCTCGGGTGCCTTGTCCGGTGGGTAGCCGTGCTTGAGCAGTAGACGCTTGATCGTGGTCCGCAACTTCGCCCGGACCTGTTCCTTGATGTTCCAGTCGGTCTTCGCGTCGCGGCGGACGATGTCGGTCAGCTCGTGGGCGATCTTCTTCATCACGTCGTCCTGCATGGCGTCCCGGGCCGACTCGTTGGTGCGCAGAGCGTCGTAGAACGCGAGTTCGTTGTCGGTGAGGCCGGTCTGCCTACCCCGGTCCTGCTCGGCCTTCAGCGCCTGTGCGAGTTGGACGAGCTCCGCTACCACGGCAGCGGTGTCGAGACTCCGGTTCTGGTATCGAAGAAGAGAGGCGCTGAGTAGCTCGGAGAACTGACGTCCTTGGACGAGGTTGCGCTTCGCGATGGCCCTGATCTCCGAGTTCAGCAGCCGCTTCAGGGCCTCCATCTGTATGTTGGGGCGGTCGGACTCGGTGATCTTCTTGACGAAGGCCTCATCAATGAGCGAGATGTCGGGAGTGGCGATCCCGGCCTCGGCGTAGATGTCCACAACGCCTGTCCCCGTCATCTTCTCGGAGACGATCTGCCGGATAGCGGTGTCCAACTCGGCTCCGGCATCGGTTGCGCCGCGTCCGGCATTCTCGATCTTGGCGATCGCGGTGCGTACTGCATCGAAGAACGCCAC
>JAWKJW010000012.1:0-171863 GCA_041393555.1 Tessaracoccus sp.
CGCACCACGTCCCACAGCGATGCCACCGAACCGGCATTCTCGTCGTAGGCGCCCAACACCAGACGCTCCAGCCGCGATCCGACGATGGCGCCCGCGCACATGGTGCAGGGCTCGAGCGTCACGACCAGCGTGCACCCGGTCAGCCGCCACTCCCCGATCGCTTCCGCGGCCCGCCGGATGGCGAGCACCTCGGCGTGGGCGGTGGGGTCGCCGTGCAGTTCGCGTTCGTTATGGGCGGTGGCGACAACGCTCTCGTCCGGCCCGAGCACCACGGCTCCCACCGGAACGTCACCGTGCTCAGCCGCCGCGCCGGCCTCCGCCAGCGCGCGCCGCATGGCGGCATGCCACCGGGACCCCACGGCGATGCGTCAGTCGCCGAACTTGTCGGCGGCCGCCAAGAACTCGTCCTCGATGCGCAGCTTGCCCGCGATCAGGGCCAACTGGTCGTAGGCATCCGCGTCGTAATCGGTGGCGATGGCCTCCATCTCGAAGGCCCCGAGCCCGCTCGCCGCGTAGATCTCCAGGTCGCCGATGGGAGCGGAATCGTCGTCTTCCGTGACGTCTTCGCCCAGGTAATCGACGACGTCGCGCGCGATCGGCCAATCGAGAGCAGCCGTGGCGTCGTTGAGCAGCACCTCGACGGTGCGGCCGCGCACACGGCAGATCACGAACACGTCGCCATCGATGGACACCCAGCCGTCGGCACCGGAATCACCGGGGAGCCGGCGCAGCTGATCGATCAGCTCATCCAGGTCGTTGGCCAGCTCCATCTCCAACGGCACGGCCACCGCCTGGCCATCCTCCCGGTAGATGGCCACCACCAGGTCGACATCCTCCTCGGTGGCGTCCTCGAGGTCGTCGAACTCCTCGGCATCGTCGTCTTCCAGATCGTCGGTGAGATCGAACGGCTCCGCATCCTCGTCAAACACGTCCATTGCACTCTCCTTTCGTCCGGTCGACGGCTACGCCTCCCTATCCTCCCACGGATCGCCCGGCGACACAGCCCCCGCCCCAACCTGATCGCTCCGTGTCTCCGAGCCCTGAGAGAGCCCATGGATGTGCCAAAGTTGGGTTGTGGAACTACATGTCGTCACCCATCCGCTCATCGACCACAAGCTGACGCTGCTCCGCGACAAAGAGACGGCTCAGCCCACATTTCGCCGGCTCGTCGAAGAGCTGGTCACGTTGCTGGCCTACGAGTCGACCCGCGGCGTCAGGGTGGAGCCGCACGACATCGTCACCCCCGTCGCACCCACCACGGGCATCAAGCTGGCCACCCCCGCACCATTGGTGGTGCCGATCCTGCGCGCGGGCCTGGGCATGCTCGACGGCATGCTGCGCATGGTGCCCACCGCGGAGGTCGGATTCCTCGGCATGATCCGCGACGAGGAAACCCTCCAGCCCACCACCTACGCCGAGCGGCTTCCCGTCGATCTACGCGGACGGCAGTGTTACGTGCTCGATCCCATGCTCGCCACCGGTGGCTCGCTGGGTGAGGCCGTGAAGTTCCTGGTGGAGCGCGGCGCCGACGACATCACCTGCATCTGCCTGCTGGCCCACGAGGGCATCGCCAACTTCGACAAGCTGGTCTCCGACCTGGGCGTGCCCTGCGCGTTGTTCGTCTCCGCGGTAGACGAGAAGCTCAACGACGTGGGCTACATCGTGCCCGGACTCGGCGATGCCGGCGACCGCCTCTTCGGCTTAGCTGACTGAGCGGCGTGCACTAGCTCCGCGCCACCGGCTACGTCGTCTCGGTCTGCTCTTCCTCCCCGTTTTCGTCGCCATTGCCGTTCAACGGCTCGTCCTCGGGATCCTTGTAGTCGTCGAGCGCGTCCGGGGGCAGCGTGCTCGCATAGTCGGGAACCTCGCGCTGGAGGCTGCGTTCCGTGCGCCGATAGCCCGTCGACTTGGGGCGCTTCGGGAACACCAGTTCGGGGAGCTCGATGTGCTCGTAGGGAATCGACTCCAACAAGTGATGGATCATGTTGATCCGGGCCTTGCGCTTGTCCTCCGATTCGACGACATGCCAGGGCGCCGAGTCGATGTCTGTGTGGACGAACATCTCATCCTTGGCCCGGGAGTAGTCCTCCCACTTCGTGATCGATTCCAAATCGGTGGGTGAGAGCTTCCATTGCCGCATCGGATCGGTGAGACGAGAGCGGAATCTCTTCAACTGCTCCTTGTCGGAGACGGAGAACCAGTACTTCAGCAAAATGACGCCGTCCTCGACGAGCATCCGCTCGAAAATGGGGCACTGACGCAGGAAACGACGGTGTTCTTCCGGAGTGCAATAGCCCATCACGCGTTCCACACCACCGCGGTTATACCAAGAGCGGTCGAACAGACGGATTTCGCCGGCCGCGGGAAGGTGCTCGACGTAACGCTGGAAGTACCACTGCGTGCGCTGACGTTCCGTGGGCGCGGGGAGGGCGACGACCCGTGCGATGCGAGGGTTCAGGTATTCGGTGATGCGCTTGATCGCGCCTCCCTTACCTGCCGCGTCTCGCCCTTCGAAGACGACCACGACCCGCGCCCCCGAGGATTTGACCCATTCCTGCATCTCGACCAGTTCCGATTGCAGGCGATGCAGTTCGGCCTCATACAGGGCCCTGTCCATCTTCTTCTTTTTTGCCATGGAGGGAAGCCTACGACTACAGGTAGTTCACCGTGGAGGTCTCGCTATACGAATGCTGCAGCGACGAGAAACGCACATCACCTGTCGATTCTGGCCGATCGCGCACCAAAGCCGCCCTCTCGTGTGCGTTTTCCTCGCCGTGGCCCCGATCTACGGTAACGAGACGTGCACCACACCGGCGCTCGGAAATGCGGTAAACAAGAACCTATGAGCATCGATCTTGTGTCCATTCGCCACGACCTGCATCGGATTCCCGAGGTGGGGCTCGATCTCCCCGACACCCAGGCCTTCGTGCTGCGGGCGCTGGAGGGTCTGCCGCTGGAGATCACGCTCGGCGAGACCGTCTCCTCGGTGGTGGGCGTATTACGCGGTGGCCGACCGACGGAGGGCAAGCGCCCTGTGGTGCTCCTGCGCGCCGACATGGACGCGCTTCCGGTGAAAGAACTCACCGGCCTCGAATGGGCCAGCACCAACGGCAACATGCATGCGTGCGGACACGATCTCCACATGGCGATGCTGATCGGTGCCGCCCATGCGCTCTGCGCACGACGCGACGAGTTGGCAGGCGACGTCATCTTCATGTTCCAGCCCGGAGAGGAAGGGGTGGACGGCTGCCGCTACATGCTGGAGGAGGGCCTCCTCGACGTGGCGGGCTCACGACCCGACTGGGTCTACGCCATCCACGTCTGGTCGGCCCTCGACCCGTGCGGCACCTTCAGCACCAAGCCCGGCACCGTGATGGCATCCTCCGATGTGGCCCAGATCCGCTACGTCGGAAACGGCGGCCACGGCTCGACGCCGCACCGCGCCGTAGACCCTGTGCCCGCGTTGGCCGAGCTGGTGACGGCAACCCACGCCATGGTCACCCGCTCGTTCGACGTCTTCGACCCGGTGGTGGTGACCGTCGGAAAGCTCAGCGCCGGCACGATCGCCAACGTCATTCCCGAGGAAGGGGAGGCGCACGCGACGCTCCGCGCCTTCTCCCGGCCCACTCGAGACCGGCTGATCGAGAAGCTGCGACGCCTTGCGGGAGGCATCGCGAACGCGCACGGTGTGACCTGCGACTTCACCCTCGTCGAGCAGTATCCCGTCACGGTGAACGACGATGCGGAGGCCGAGGTGGTGGCCACGAAGGTCGCGGAGTTGTTCGGCGCGGAGCGGCACGCCCGCTGGGAGCGCCCACTGGCGGGGGCCGAGGATTTTTCACGCCTCCTTCTCGAGGCCTCGGGCTGCTTCATCGGCCTGTCGGCCTGCCCCCCGGACCTCGACCCGGACACCGCCCCGTTCAATCACTCGGCCTACGCGCAGTTCGACGATTCCGTCCTTGAGGATGGCGCCCGCCTATTGGCTGAATTGGCCTTGGACAAGCTTGGCTGATCCGGACTCCCTAGCCGCTCCACAGCTTCACGGTCTTGACCGCTGGGAAGCGAGCGGAGTCCGAGTCGTTCCGCACGTCCTAGTGGACCAGCACTCCTTCTGCGTTGTCATCGAGAGAGGAACAGTTCGCATACATACATCGGGACGCGCGAGATCTACAGGCAGCACGATGCGCGGGCACCAGTGACGGCGGTCAGGATCCCCACTAGCGATCACCAAATCATCAAGGGTCAACCAGACCCTCGCGCATAGCCCAGGCCCGAAACCCTCCTCTTCGGAAGGGTAGATGATATTCACCCTCGAGGAGATCATCGGCAAGGCTCTCCACCATTGGCACTGTGAGCTGCCCCTGCCGGATCGCGTCACATAACAAGGTCAGGGTCACGATGACCCTCAACCCCTGGCCATCAGCTTCTTCGGAAGCGATCTGACGGGCGTGTCCATCATCTATGACCAGTTCATAGCCGCGCACTTTTCCCAGGGCCAAGACGCCACACTCGCCCCGATTACTGCGTCCTTGCACCAATCGCTGCTCGTAGGAAGCGAACGCCGCCAGGAAATCCACATCGTCGGAACGGTCGATAGTGATCCACTCTGCATCGAAGATCTGGGCCAGGCCCGGCTCATGGTGACGCTGGGCACGAAGCTCCTCTGCGACACTCTCCGGGATGATCACGCGGCGGTCCCCCGCCAGGAACCTTAGAACTCCGAGCCACCCGCCAAGAGCGAAATGGCGTAGTGGCCCGGTGTCGAAGACCAGTACGTCGCGGGCCTCGCTCACGACACGAACTTCCAGATCTCATTCTCCTCGCGCCTCCGCGGAAAAGGCATGTCCTCCTCTGCCACAAGCCCCCACAAAAGGGCCTGCCCACGTTCGCGACTGATCCGCTGTTCTTTGACAAGTTTCAAGACAGCCCGTTGGTAGCTTCTCGGCTGCACCAGCCCAGCAAACTCGTCACCCGGATGAAGGTCGAACTCGATCATGTCGGACTGGGTTGTCCGAGCCGCACGCACGTCGCCCGCGATGCTCGCGTCCACCAGGGATAGATCGAGCAAACGGCGCGACAAGGTGCTCATGTCAACCTGGAACATGCTCGCGAGCTTCACCGCTGCGACGCGCGTCTCAGAGTTCTCGGTAAGCCTCGTCCATTCGGTGTTGATCGCTTCCATGGGGAGCAGCAGCGCACGCGCGAAGCGGTCGAACCGCGCCTCACGAGGCACTTCATCCGTCACCACTCGCCAGTCAACCGTGTATTGGTCAGCTACGAGAAAATGGCCGAGCTCGTGCGCGACGGCGAGCCGCCGTCTACCAACCTTATTGGCACTGTTGACGAGCGACACCCCACCTTCATTCAGCAGCACGGTGCCAGCATCTGCGGTATCGACTCCGAGATCACGGGCGAAAACGAACAAGCCCAGCTTCTCGACCCTTCGGCCAAGATCCAGTATCGGCGCCCCTGGCTCCACGTCAAGCAACCGGCGGGCGCGGACAGCCATCGCTTCAGCATCGGTGACCGACTGTGGGGGCTCATAAGCTTCCGGTATGACGCCAGGCGAAAGCGGGGTCAGACTCTGAACGAACTCCACATCGGTTGCGATATCGGCAAGTATGGCGTCGATCTTCGACTCGGCGGTGTCAAGCCCCTGAGAAGACCGGTGCGCGACAACAGCAGGAGTTGGCTCTTGGAAGAAAGTCATCATCTGGACACCCAGAGCATTCGCGATGTCAGAAAGCTCCAAAGCAGCCACCTTGCGGCTCCCCGCCTCGATCTTGTTAATCACGGTGCGATCCACGTTGACGAGCCGCGCCAGCTCCTCCTGGGTCACACCCTTCCGCTTACGCGTGTCTCGCACGCGTCCACCGAGCACCCGAGCGTCGAGAACTGTCATGTGTGCGATTATGGCACACTAGCAGGATCGTGCACGGCGACGCACAGCATGTTCCGACCCCAGGGCCTACGGCGTCACACGGTTAGGTCAAGCAGATCGTCGCGCATATGAAGCTTCACGCCGCAGTCTCAAAGCCGCCGATCAAACCCGCCGCTTCGATAAAGCACGAAGACAACGGCCTGGTACAGACGACCAAGCATTGTTGGCCAAGGGCGACCACCAAACTACCGTTTCATCATGAGCGAGGTGAAGGTTCAGTACGCAAAGACGAACCTTCTCAATGCCATCGAACAAGGTGAAGGGATCATCATCTCGCGGCAAAAATCCCGTCGCGAAATTGGTAGGTGGTGCCCCTGTCACGGAACCAACGAAGCTCGGCACGCGAGCCCTTGAGGCTATTACAGATCGGACCTCACGCTCACCGCACAGGCGGTGGTTGAGTCGATGACGCTGGTCACTCATGACGCGGCATCCTCGGACCTGGAGGGTGTAGCCACTTGCTGGTAGCCCCCTCCTCATCATCTCGACCTGAGACGCGTGGCGCCGGTGATGGCCGCCAGAATCTCTTCATAGGTGCCCGATGCCGACGGGAAGGAACCGTTGTTGCGACCGTGCCGCAAGACCTCGAGGCGGTCGGCCACGGCACGCAGATCGCTCAGATTGTGGCCGATCACGATCACACCCAGGCCACGGGAGCGCAGGTCCTCGATATAGCTCAGCACCTCAGCGGTCTGCCCCACCGACAGCGCCGCCGTGGGCTCGTCCAGCACCACGATCCTTGGCTGATTGACCAGAGTGCGGGCGATGGCGACGCATTGACGCTGGCCTGCAGAGAGATCGCGCAGAGGCGTGCGCAGATCGGGAATGCGGGTGCGCAGGCGTCCTAGGTAGACGCGGGCCAACTGGTCCATCCGGTGCTGGTCGAGCATCCGGCCTTCCAGCAACTCGCGACCGAGGAAGATGTTGGCCGTGACGTCCAACGTCTCCACCAGGGCGTATTCCTGGAAGACCGTGGCCACCCCCAGCCCGATCGCCGCCTGGGTGGAGGAGATATTCACCTCGCAGCCGTCGATCCAGACGCTTCCTTCGTCGGGCTGGTACACCCCGGCGACGATGCGGGCCAGCGTGGATTTACCCGCAGCGTTGTCGCCGACGAGAGCAACCACCTCGCCGGGATAGACGTCGAGGTCGACCCCGACCAGAGCCTGTACGCCGCCGAAGAACTTGCTGACGGAGCGCAGACTCAGCATGGGTGCTGCCTGCCGCTTGGGACTCATCCTTCCCCCGCCTTCTTCGTTCCTGCGGCGTCCTGAGCCAAGGCCCAGGCGCCTCGCGCCTCCGGATCCTCGCATTCCGCGACGACGACGAGCTCCGGCCCGTTGCGCAGCACGGGACGAGAGCGAAGAGACTGCCTGATGGGCTCCACGAAGACCTCCCCCGCATGCGCGAGGTCGCCGGCGATGCATATCCTCTCGGGCGCGAGCAGCACCGCCGCGTCAGCCACCGCCGTTCCCAGCGCCGCGCCGGCATCCGCGATCACTTGAAAACAGCCGGCGTCGCCGCGGTGCGCGGCCTCGACGATGGCCCTCAGGCTCATTGGACCGTGACTGACGCGCAGGAGTTCCTGCAGCGCGAGGGCGGAGACCACGGTGTTCACACACCCGCGACCACCGCATCGGCAGATCCGGCCGGCCGGATCGACCTGCATGTGCCCGAGCGCTCCTGCCGGCCCGGGGTAGGGTCGGCCGTCCACCACCAGGCAGCTATCGGTGACGGCCGAGGAACGCACCACCAGCGCGGAATTCACGCCTCGCAGGCTGCCGAATCGGGTCTCGGCGACGGCCACCGCTTCTGCTTCTCCCACGACCAGCACGCGTTGGCCCAACCGGCGCTCGATCACCGACGCGACGTCGACGTCCTCCCAGCCGGCGAGTCCCGGCAAGCCCGGCCTGCCTTCGGGGACGGCGGCGGCAACGCCGATGGCCTCGATCTCCGTCAGAGCCGCCCCCATCTGTTCGCTCATCTCCGCGACGAGCAGGGCGACGCGATCGAGCGTCGTATCGCTGCGGTGATCCGCAGGCAAAGGCAGGTGCTGAACGAGGTTGGCCTGCCAGGACGAGTCGGACACGACGATCGTCGCCTGACGGCGACCGATGTGCACCCCCGCCGATAAACCGGAGGTGCGGGTCAAGGAGACCAACTGGGCGCGACGCCCCGACCGAATGGTGGCGTCAGTCTGCACCACGCCGTCGGCCTGGAGCTGTTTGACGAGGCTGGAGATGGTCGCGGGCGACAATCCGGTGACGGCAGCCAGCTCCACCTGGGTGATCTGACCGTAGAGCTTGACCGCTTCCACGACGCTCGCACTGTTGGCCTCACGCAGCGAGGTCTGCGAGCCACGCGCACGGCGACCGATCACCACTTCCTCCTCGATATCCCTACTTAAGGGCCCTCCAGGAAATTATCGGTGCGTGTCGCTTCCTGGATCGGGCGCCTGACTTCGTTGTCGGCCACGCCCCCGTAGCCCCACTACGAGGGCGAACCTCCGCCTTGTCATCCATCCCGCCCAGAAACCGACACACACGCACTAATTTCCTGTCGGGCCCCAACGGTACCAGCGGGATACCCAGCGACCAGAGCTTGTCTTCATAAGTAAAACTCAACGACAAAGGAAACGCGCCTGGGGCATTCAGCGGCGAGAGGCCGTTGACTAGGCATGTCGGGGGCCTTCTTGCTCCACCGCTAGTCACCTGGTTTGGGGCTCAGACAGATAACGGTTTGATAACCATTGGATTCATTAGTTGACGCAATGACTTTGCGCGTCCTACTCTCAAGCCAGTCACCCGCCCTCGACGGTCGGGTGCTCTCGAATCCACGCAGGCCCAGTCGAAGGAGACGCCTACAGCCATGACTGAAAGTCACGTCCTGCTTGAGATGCGGCACATCGTCAAAGAGTTCCCGGGCGTCCGGGCACTCGACGATGTGTCCATGTCTGTGCGCCGCGGCGATATCCACGCGATCTGCGGCGAGAACGGCGCCGGAAAGTCGACCTTGATGAAGGTCCTCTCCGGCGTCTGGCCCCACGGCACCTACCAAGGTGACATGTTCTTCGACGGCGAGGAGATCAAGAACTCCACCATCAAGGACTCGGAGGAGAAGGGCATCGTCATCATCCATCAGGAGCTGGCGCTGATCCCCGAGCTTTCCATCACCGAGAACATCTTCCTGGGCTCCGAGGTGCGCAAAGGCTTCCTGATCGACTGGAACACGGCTCACCAGCGCGCAGCGGAACTGCTCGCGCGCGTGGGCCTGGACGTCGATCCCCATACCCCCACCAAGAACCTCGGCGTGGGCCAGCAGCAGTTGGTCGAGATCGCCAAGGCGCTCAGCAAGAACGTCAAGCTCCTGATCCTCGACGAGCCCACCGCGGCCCTGAACGAGGACGACTCCGCCAACCTGCTCGATCTGATGCGCGGCCTCAAGGCCCGCGGCATCACTTGCATCATGATCTCGCACAAGCTGAACGAGATTGCCGCCGTCTCCGACGCGGTCACCGTGATCCGCGACGGCAAGACCGTCGAGACCTACGACGTGATCGCCGGCCAGGTGGACGAGGACCGGATCATCCGCTCCATGGTGGGCCGCTCCATCGAGAACCGTTATCCCGACCACACCCCGCACATCGGCGAGTTGCTGCTCGAGGTGCGCGACTGGAACGTGGAGTCCCCACCATTCCGGGCCGGATGATCGTCAAAAATGCCTCGTTCACCGTGCGTCGCGGCGAGGTGGTCGGCTTCGCCGGCCTGATGGGCGCCGGACGCACCGAGCTGGCACGCTCGATCTTCGGCCGCAGCTACGGCATCTTCCGTTCGGGCACGATGGTGCTCGACGGGAAAGAAGTGGCTCCCAGCACCGTCCAGCAGGCCATCGACGCGGGGCTCGCCTATGTCACCGAGGACCGCAAGGTGCTGGGACTCAACCTGCTCGATTCGATCAAGACCACCATCGTCGCGGCCAACCTCAAGGGCATCGTCAAAGGCGGCCTGCTCCAGCCGTCGATGGAGAACGAGATCTCCGAGAAGTACCGCCAGGATCTGCGGATCAAGACGCCGTCGGTGGACGTCGGCGTCGCCACCCTGTCGGGCGGCAACCAGCAGAAAGTGGTGCTGTCGAAGTGGATGTACACCTCCCCGCAGGTGCTCATCCTGGACGAACCCACGCGCGGCATCGACGTGGGCGCCAAGTACGAGATCTACAAGTTGATCCACGCGCTGGCCGACGAGGGCAAGGCCATCATCGTCATCTCCTCCGAGCTGCCCGAGCTGCTCGGCATCAGCGACCGGATTTACACCATCCGCGAAGGCGCGATCACGGGCGAGCTGATGGCCGCCGACGCTGATCAGGAATCCCTCATGCGCCGCATGACCACCACCTCATCCGAACCGGCAGCCTGACCGGCCAGCAGAGAAACAGGACCGAAGAAACATGAAGGCTCTCAAGCAAGTACTGGGCGGCAACCTCCAGCAGTACACGATGGCGCTCGCGCTCGTCCTCCTGGTGATCATCTTCAACGTCGCCTCAGACGGCCGCATGCTCACCTCCTCGAACTTCCAGAACCTGATCGCCGGCAACGCCTACGTGTTGGTGCTGGCCATCGGCATGGTGATGGTGATCGTCATCGGGCACATCGACCTGTCGGTGGGCTCCGTGGCGGCGTTCGTCGGCATGTCCGTGGCCATCTCGATCAGAGATTTCGGCCTCCCTTGGTGGGCCGGTCTCCTCCTCGGCCTGCTGGTGGGCGCCATCGTCGGTGCCTGGCATGGCTTCTGGCTCTCCAAGATGGGCATCCCCGGATTCATCACCACTTTGGCGGGCATGATGATCTTCCGCGGCCTGGTGATCTGGATGTCGGGCTCGATCTCCGTCCCCGTTCCCCGCGAATTCTCCTTCTTCGGCGCAGGCTACCTGCCCGAATGGGGACCGGCCTGGACCAACTTGAACAACTCGACCCTGCTGCTGGGCCTGCTCGGCATCGCCTGGTTCGTCTGGAGCGAGCTGCGCAAGCGCGCCGCCACCGTCGCCCGGGGCATCGAGTCCCCGATGTGGATCTCCGCGACCCGGATTGCACTGGTCACCATCGTGATCGGCTACGTCACCTGGCTGTTCGGATCCGGGCGCCCCGGCACCTCGTTCCCCATCCCCGGCGTGATCCTGCTGATCCTCGTGGTGATCTACCACGTCATCACCCAGCGCACCCGCTTCGGCCGCCACATCTACGCCGTAGGCGGCAACAAGGCGGCGGCGGCGCTGTCCGGCGTGAACGTTTCCAAGACCTACTTCCTGGTGATGCTCAACATGAGCTTCCTCGCCGCGGTAGCCGGCATCCTGTTCGTGGGCCGGGCCACCTCGTCCGGACCGTCGGACGGCACCATGTGGGAGCTCGACGCCATCGCGGCCGTGTTCATCGGTGGCGCGGCCGTCTCCGGCGGCATCGGCACCGTACTGGGCTCCATGATCGGCGGCCTGGTGATGGCCGTGCTCAACTCGGGCCTGATGCTGCTGGGCGTGGGCGCCGACAAGACCCAGGTGATCAAGGGCCTCGTGCTGCTGGCGGCCGTGGCCTTCGACGTGGCCAATAAGGCGCAGGGCAAGCCGTCCATCATCGGCGCCATCACCGCCCGCTTCGGCGGCAGCAAGACCGCCGAGAAGAAGGTCGAAGCCTCCACCTCCTAAACCTCTCCCAAACCAACACGCCCTCCCCGGAAAGGCCGGGGAGGTCAATGAAAGGAATCCCCATGAAGTCCAAGCTCGCGAAGGTCGCAATCGGCCTCGTGGTCGCGTCGCCTGAGCCTGACGGCGCTGGCGGCGGCCGCGGGGCGGAGACCACCGATCCCGGCACGGAAACCGATCCCGGCGCCACTAGCCCCGCCGGTGGCGAAGGCTTCGCGGCCGACGCCACCATCGGCGTCGCGCTTCCGTGGCTCGGCACCCAGAACTGGGCCGAGGCGCAGGAGATGTTCACCGCTCAGGCTCACCGAGGCCGGCTTCACCCCCGTGGTGCAGGCTGCCGATAACAAGGTTCCGCAGCAGCAGCAGCAGATCGAAGCCATGGTCGAGCAGGGCGCCGAGGTCATCGTCGTCGGCCCCATCGACGGCACCCAGCTGGTTCCGTGCTCGAGGTGGCGCAGGACGCCGGCGTCTACATCCTGGGCTACGACCGTCTGATCGAGAACACCGAAGCCGTGGACGGTGTCGTCCAGTTCGGCTCGGTGCGCACCGGCCAGTTGCAGGGCGAGTCGCTGCTCGAGGGCCTCGCCACCAAGGGCGAGGGCCCCTACAACATCGAGCTGTTGCGGGTGGCCCCGCGGATCGAACGCCACCCTGTTCTTCCAGGGCGCGATGGAGGTGCTGCAGCCCAAGATCGACGACGGCACCCTGACCGTGGTCTCCGGCCAGACCGAGTTCACCCAGGTCGCCACCCAGGACTGGGACAACGCGAAGGCTCAGGCGCGCATGGACTCCATCCTGGCGGGCAACTACTCCGGTGACACCCAGCTCCACGGCGTGCTGTCCCCGAACGATGGCATCGCCCGCGCGATCCTGACCTCGAACGAGCAGGGCGGCCGCGACCTGCCGGTCGTCACCGGTCTGGACGCGGAGAACGAGTCCGTGAAGTGGATCGCCGATGGTCGTCAGTACTCGACCGTCGCCAGCCCACCGACCGCTCGTCGGCCGCACCGTCAGACGATCCAGGCGCTCCAGTCGGGTGAGGGACTTCCCGAGCCTGACGTGACCGCCAACAACGGCGGCACCAAGGACGTGGGCATCTACCAGCTCGATCCCATCGTCGTGACGCAGGACAACATCCGAAGTCTTCGCCGACGACCCCGAGCGTCTCGGCTCATCGAAGGCTGATCCTTACCGATAAGAGGAGGTGGCCGGATTTCTCGGGCCACCTCCTCGTCATTTCGGCGTCTGTGGAGGAGCAAGACGAGACGCCCCCTGGTGTGGACGTGGGTGAGGGATCCTACGGTCAGGTCCCTGATGCAAACACGAGTGGGATATCCCGTTGTCCGGCCCCTGGAGGTGCCCTTCGAGGCTCGTTCCTGCCTCAGCTTCGGGTTGCTTCGCTGCCACTGTGGGGCAGGAAAGTGAGCTGAGAAAACCCTTTGTCCGGTCCCTGAGGTGTGACGAGCCTCTGCGAGGAGCCTCGAAGGGTGGTCCCTGAGGAGGGCGCCCAGCGCCGTCTCGAAGGGCGTTTGACTGGAACTTTGGCAGAGACTGTGCCCATGCTCGCGTTATACGCCCTTCGAGGCTCGCCCAAGCTCGTGGTCCCTGAGGTGCGAGGAACGAGCCTCGAAGGGCACCTCAGGGACCTGACAGAGGGATCCGCCGCACACTTTCGCATCAGGGACCTGAGCGCGGTTTATGAAGAGGCGGAAGGTGCGGACCTCGAAGGGCCTCAGCTGCACGTCGAACGTCGTTCGGCCTTGATCGTCACGGCCCGCAGGAATCTCCTGCTGATCGCGTTCGATCAGGTCGGTGGCGACGACGTCGCACCTCTCCGAGATCGACGGTGAGCCGGGAAATACCCCGACCGCCGCGCCTTCATAGACTCGCACGATCGCATCGCCGGACTGATCGTCGGCCAGCTTCACGGCACCGACGATCACCGCCGCGTTGCTCGACGTGACCACCGGCGCCACTTCGGCGCCCGTTGCCCGGCGCGACGGGGAGTCGATCCGCCATCCGGCCTGCGTCGCCGAACGCACGTCGGCGCCGATCTGCACGCCGAGGCGCAGATGATGCCGTCCCAGATCCGCCCGCGGATCTGGGAACTTCGGCGCCCGCAACAACGAGAACCTGGCCAGTTGGCTCACGGAAGACCCGGGTTGTGGCCGATTTTCGGCATCAGACACCGCAAAATCGGCCATTGGCCGATTTTCCTGGATTGCGGCGGGGGTCGGAGGGGTCGGCGACAGCGACAGGGCAGCGGAGGTGGGGGCGTCGTGGTGGACGCGGGTGACGTCGAAGCCGTGGCTGGACTCGTTCAAGAAGGCGACGCCGAAGCCGGCCTCCTGCACCAAGAACCAGCGCTGGGCGTGGGTCTCGAAACGCGCGTCCTCCCACGAGGTGTTCTCGTGGTTGGCTCGCTTCTGGTAGCCGAACTGGGTCTCCGCGAGCACCTCATCGGTGAACACGTCGACGGGGAAGGCCAGCTTGAGGAACTTCTCCTGCTCCTGCCAGTCGATGTCGCAATCGATCAGTAGCGTGCGGCCGTCGACGTCGAGGCTGAGTCGCTGTTCGATCCACGACGAGCCGAACTCGCGACGCACGACCACCGACGGTCCATCGATGCGCACCTCCGCCGCACCGTCGAGGTCCTCGCGCATGTCGAGGTAGTGCCGGTCGACGTCCCAGGCGTCCCACATGTTGGGGAAGTCTTGGTGCAGTTGCAGCAGGTTGCCGCGCTGCCCAGGCGTGATGGCCTCACGGCCTGTCGTCAGGTCGAGCATGCTCACCACGTGACCTGCCTCGTCGACGATCACCCGCGCCAAGGAGCTCTCCAGCACGAACCCGTCCTCAACCCGCGCAACCGTCCCCACCGACGCCGACGCACCCCCGGGCAATCCCGAAAAATCGGCCAATGGCCGATTTTCGGCATCAGACACCGCAAAATCGGCCATTGGCCGATTTTCCTGGATTGCGGCGGGGGCCGAGGTCGGGGTCGGAGGGGTCGTCGAAGGGGCGGACGCGGACGGCGCCTGGGCGACGGAGAGACCGGCGACGCCCCCAACCGCAACGGGAGCGGGGTTGACCAGCAACTCGCCCTCAGCGTCGAGCCGCACCCCGAGCGCCGCCAGCGCGTCGGCGACGATGGCCTCGCAACGCTCTGCGATCGCGGCGTAGGACTCCTCCGCCTCGCGGTGCACCCAGGCGATCGAGGTGCCCGGCAGGATGTCGTGGAACTGCAGCAGCAGCGTCTCGCGCCACAACTCGTCGAGTTCGTCGTAGGGGTAGGCGAAACCGGCGCGGCGCGCCGCTGCCGTGGCCCACAGCTCGGCCTCGGCCAACAGGCGCTGCGCCGTGCGGTTGCCCTGCTTGGTGCGGTGCTGGGTGGTGAAGGTGCCGCGATGCAGCTCCAGGTAGAGCTCGCCGCGCCACACGTCCGGGTCGGGCAGCTCGGCCATGGCGCGATCGAAGAAGTCGTTGGGCGACTCCAGCACCACCTGCGCGGCACCCTCCAGGTCGGCCATCCGCTCGGCGCGGGCCAGCATCTCGCGGGTGGTGCCGCCACCGCCGTCGCCCCAGCCCATCGGGGCCAGCGACGAGCGCGCCACCGACTTCTCCCTGAACTGCCGCACCGCCTTGGCCACCTCTTCGCCGCTCAGCTGCGCGTTGTAGGTGTCCATCGGCGGGAAATGGGTGAACACGCGCGACCCGTCGATACCCTCCCAGTGGAAGGTGTGGTGCGGGAAGCGGTTCACCTGATTCCAGGAGATCTTCTGCGTGAGGAACCACTCGAAGCCCGAGCCGACGAGCAGCTGCGGCAGCGCGCCGGAGTAGCCGAAGCTGTCGGGCAGCCAGGCGCCCCTGCACTCCACGCCGAACTCGTCGCGAAAGAAGCGCTGACCGAAGGAGATCTGGCGGATGAAGCTCTCCCCCGACGGCAGCACCGCGTCGGGCTCGATCCACATGCCGCCGATGGGTACGAACCGGCCGTCGGCGACAGCCTGCTTCACTCGCGCGTACACCTCGGGGCGCTGCTTCTTCAGCCAGTCGTACTGCTGCGCGCTGGACATGGCGTAGACGAAGTCGGGGTTCTCGTCGAGCAGGGTCACCATGGAGCTCGACGTGCGGGCCACCTTGCGCACGGTCTCGCGCAGCGGCCACAGCCACGCGGAGTCGATATGCGCGTGTCCCACGGCGGTCAGCCGGTGGGCGGACGAGCCTGCCGGAGCAGCAAGCACCTCGCGCAGCTCCTCGCGAGCAGCGGGCGTCGTCGCCACGATCCGTTGCAGGTCGACGCGGTTCAGCGCGCGATCGAGGGCGCGCAAGATCTGCCCCCGGCGAGCCGACTCCTCAGGCAGCTGCTCGGCGAGCTGGACGAGCACCTCCACGTCGTGCACCAGCTCGAAGACCTCCTCCTCGAAGATGCACACGTCGACGCGGCGGATGCGGTACAGCGGATCGGGGCTAGCAGTGAGCACGTCGCCCTGCTCGGTGGGCAGGAAGGGGTGGTAGTCGAGCAGCACGGGGTTGGAGCCGGCCTCGACGAAGAACTCGATCTGCTCGCCGCCGTCGACGGGGTTGCCCACCGGGATCCACTGGGCGCGCGGGTTGAGCGAGCGCACCGGCGTACCATCAGCTCGGTAGACGAGCCCCTCACACTGGAATCCGGTGAGGTTGGGATCGAAGCCCAGGTCGGCGACGATCTCCACCCGGCGCCCCGCGAAAGACTCCGGCACCTGGCCGCGCAGGCGGAACCAGGTGGTGTCCCACGCTCGGCCCCAACGCGCGCCCACCTCCGTCGGCTGATACTCGGCGGCCAACCCGTCGGCCACTGGGATGGGTTCGCCGTCGACGACGTGGGCGGCGAGCTCCAACGGGTGGGGATCGCTGTAGATGGCGGGGCGCAGCCGTTCTGCGAGCACACGGGTGACGCGCCCGACGGTCAGCGATTGGTTCTCGTGCATGGCTCCCTTTCGAGCAATCAGGATGCGTGATGAAACGCGAGTCGGGGCCGCCGTGGCTGTCCCGGTCGTCAGCGATTCAGTGGGGTCAAGATGTGACGCGGAGACGCACGCGCGGATGACCGGTGGCCCGCACCTCAGCCATATAAGCCTCAAAGAAAACTCCGCCCGGCGCAAGTCCAGGACGACCGCCGATGGCATCGAGATCAAGCACGATCTCCTTCGAGGGCTGGTCGGGCGCCACGTCGCGGGCGGCGGCGATCGCGTCCCGGACGATCTCGCCCTCCCTCTTGATGACGCCGTTCTCGTCGATCAGGCCCAGGTCGTACTCCAGTTCGGGGTACTGCGCGAGCGAACGGGCCACGTCGTGCGAGCACCACCAGGTGATCCCGTAGACGTCCGGGGCCGCCGCCACCTGCGCGACGGTCTCCTCGATGAAGGCGGGAATCGAGGCCTCGGGCAGGATGTTGCGGGGCGCGCCCACCTCCTGCATCCAGATGGGGCGCGCGGGGTCGAGCTGGAAGGCCCGGGCCACCTCCATGAGGTAGCGCGCGTGTGCCTGGGTCTCGAATGCATCCGGGCCGTACAGCTGCCCGGTGCCGTTGAACACCCAGGAGTGCACAATGGTGGCGTCGCCGTCGCGTGCGACATGCTCCAGCGTGAACGGCTGTCGGTCGTCGTACCAGGAGGCGTCGTAGCAGGAATGCAGCGCGAGCAGCTGCGGTGCGCCCCGGCGGATGGCCGCGAGCATCTCCCCCAGCCAGAGGCTGATCTCGGCGGGGGTTGCCGGGTGAGGATCGGGGTGGATCCCACCGGAGAACTGGTTCACCTCGTTGCCGACGGTAACGGCGAAGGCGTTCTCGTGATCAGCAGCCACCCGGGAGATGGCCTCGAGGTAGCGCGCGGTCGCGGCCACGGCTTCAGCGTCGGTGAACATGTTGCGGCGATGCCAGCTGAGCAGCCAGGCCGGCAGGAAGTCGAAACTGGACAGATGCCCTTGCAAGCCGTCCACGGCAACCTGCAAACCAGATCTGGCGGCGAGCGTCAGCATCTCATCGAGACGCCCCAGTGTGGTGGGGCTGATGAAGGTGGGGTTGGGCTGGAACAGAGGCCAGAGCGGGAAGACACGCACGTGGTCTGCGCCCAGTTCGGCGATGGTATCGAAGTCTCTGGCCACATCGGAGACGTCGAAGTCCAGCCAATGGTGAAACCAGTCCACTCGGGGGGTGTAGTTGACGCCGAACTTCATGCCGTTGCCTCGTCGCTTGGGGAACAAGTCGCATCACTATAGCGCTTTAGGATTTCCTCTCGATAGACCCAAAAGGCCTCATTCATACGGCGAGTAGAATGCGCCCACAGGCCAGTCCGAGAGCGGAGGTGCAGTGCCAGTCAAGGATGGACGCAAGAAGAAGCGCGTCACGATCGCCGACATCGCCGAGCGCGCGGGAGTGACCAGCGGCGCGGTGTCCCTGGCGGTCAACGGCAAACGCGGTGTCTCCGACGCCACACGCACCCGCATCCTCGAGGTGGCCAAGGAACTCAACTGGCGCCCCAGCCACGCCGCCCAGACCTTGATGGGCAAGGCCGCCGAAGCCATTGGGCTCGTCCTGACCAGGCCCGCCACCGTGGTGGGCGAGGAGATCTTCTTCGCCAAGTTCATCGCCGGCGTGCAGTCGGCGCTCAGCGAGCACGGCTACTCCCTCCTGCTGCAGATGGCGCATGACACCGCCACCGAGATCGCCATCCACCGGGCCTGGATGGGCGACGGCCGGGTCGACGGGATCCTCGTCCTGGACCCTCGCGTGGACGACCCCCGCATCGAAGCGCTCGTCGCGCTGGAAGCACCCACCGTCATCGTCGGTGGCGAGGTGGACCACACCCACATCCGCAGCCTCAGGGTCGACAACGCCCAGGCGACGCGGCTGATCATGGAGCATCTGCATAGCCTGGGGCACCAGCGCGTGGGCCTCGTCGCCGGCGACCAGTCCTTCTGGCACATCCAGCGCCGCATGGAGACCTTCGACCAGTTCTGCGTGGACCACGGCATCTGGGGACAGACCCTGGTGGGCGGATTCGACGCGAACCAAGCGCGCACGGTCACCAAACGCCTGCTGAAATCACCCCAACCGCCGACGGCCATCGTCTTCGACAGCGAGGTGATGGCCCTGGCCGGGATGAGCGTCATCGCCCAGCAGGGCCTGTCCATTCCTGAGGACGTCTCGATCGTGTCCTGGGAGGACTCCACCACCTGCCAGGTGCTGCACCCCACGCTGACCGCCTTGGACCGGGACGCCGTCTCGCTGGGGCGGTTGGCAGCTGCGGAGATGTTCAGCCTCTTGGCCCACACCGACGCACGCCCCGAGCCGATGCGGATGCAGGTGGTGCCGCGGGAATCCACGGCCCGCCCGGCAGGATCATCCCGCTACTGAACCGTTCACGCACTGTCCCTTGACATGCCTGCGAGTCGGTGCTTACGGTGTCTCTACTAAAGCGCTGTAGTTGCGAGGTAGCAGCAGCGCACCAACCGGCTCAAGGAAGTGCAGAACATGCAAAAACGAAGGATCAAGCTGGCAGCGACCCTCGCCACCGCGAGCCTCGCCCTCACCGCGTGCGCCGGCGGAGGCGGCGGCGGAACGGGCGAACCGGTCGACACCAGCGGCGAGCTCAGCGGCACCGTCAAGTTCCAGACCTGGTCGCTGAAGAACGAGAACTTCAGCCCGTACTTCGAGGCCCTGATCGCGGCCTTCGAGGACGAGAATCCCGGCGTGACCATCGAGTGGCTCGATCAGCCGGGTGATGGATACCAGGACAAGGTGCTGAGCCAGGCCAACTCCAACACGCTGCCCGACGTGATCAACCTGCCCAACGACATCGCCTATCCGCTCGCCGACGCCGGCATCCTCCTCGACCTCGAGGCCGCGAAGCCCGAACTGGCCGAGGTCTACGTCCCCGGCGCATGGGAGGCTTACCAGTACCCGGGCATCGAGGGCACCTACGGCCTGCCTTGGTACCTCGGCACCGACCTCAGCTGGTGGAACGGCGCAGAGCTGGAGAAGTATGGCGCCGACATCAACAACCTGCCCACCACCAACGAGGATATGCTCGCGCTCGCCACCGAGATCGGTGAGGCCTCCAACGGTCAGATGCCGCTGCTGAGCTCGATGCCCACCCTGGATCTGTTCGCGTCGAGCGACATCCCGATCATGAACGACGAGGGTGAGTTCGTGTTCAACACACCCGAGGCTGTGGCGATCATCGACGACTTCGCTGCGGCGTACAACGCCGGTGCGCTTCCGCCCGAGGTGCTGACCGGCGACTACGGGGGCAACGCCGACATGTTCAAGCAGGGCAAGGTGGCCTTCACCACCGCCGGATCCGGTTTCGCTCGCGATCTCCAGACGGATGCCCCGCGGATCCGGGAGTCCGTGATCGCCACGCCGCGCATCGGCGCTGCGCCGCTGTTCATCCAGGGCCTGTCCATCTCCGCCGCCTCCACCAACGTGGAGGCCGCGCTCGCCTTCGCCGAGTACGTGACCAACACCGAGAATCAGCTGGCCTTCGTGCAACTCGCCGTCGGCTACGCACCCGGCACCGTCGAGGGCGCCGCGAACGCCGAAGCACTCACCGCCGCCGTGGATGATCCGCTGCAGAAGACCGCCATGGAGATTGTCTCCGAGTCGATCAAGACGGCGAAGATCCTGACTCCGTTCCAGTGGACCGGCGCCATGAAGACCTACATGGACCAGCAGATGGCGCTTGCCCTCAAGGGTGAGATCGGTTCTGCCGAGGCGCTCGACAAGATCGTCGCCTACGCCAACGACAACCGGATCGAGTCCTGAGGCCATGACCGCAGCACCAGCATCTAAGCGGGGCACACTTCGGTCCCATAGGTGGTTCACGCCGTGGCTACTCGTCGGCCCAGCCCTCATTTGGGTGCTGGTGTTCGGCATCTGGCCCTTCGTCAACACCATTCTTCTGAGCTTCACGGACTCCCGGCCACTTCGTGCAGGCGAGTTCGTCGGGCTCGCCAACTATCAGCGGATGTTCGGCGATGAACTGTTCGGCTACGCACTGACCACCGCCGTGGTCTACGTGGTGGTCTGCGTGCCGCTGCTGACCATCCTGCCGCTGCTGCTCGCCATGCTGGTGGAGAAGGCGATCCCCGCGATCTCCTTCTTCCGCACCACCTTCTACTTCCCCGTGATCGCCTCGGTCGTGGTGGTGGCCCTGATCTGGACCTGGCTGTTCGACAGCCGGGGCCTGATCAACCAGGCCATGCTGGCCATGGGTATCGCCGATCGGCCCATCGCGTTCCTGGTGGAGCGTTGGTGGCTGCTGCTGTGCGCCATCCTGCTGACGGTCTGGAAAGGTCTGGGCTATTACATGGTGGTGTACCTCGCGGCGCTCGGCAACGTCGGCAAGGAACTGCACGAGGCCGCGATGATCGACGGGGCGAGCACGTTCCGCCGGTTCCTGAGCGTCACCATCCCTGGCGTGCGCGGCGCCATGCTGCTGATCTCCGTTCTCATCTCGGTGTCCGCCATGCGCGTGTTCACCGAGTTGGAGGTGCTGTCCAACGGCGCCGGCGGCCCCGGCGGTCAAGCCCTGTCGATCGTGATGTTGATCCGGCAGGTAGGCGCAGGCCTCACTGGCGACGTCGGTTATGCATCGGCCCTCAGCGTCGCGCTGTTCCTGCTGACGCTGCTGCCACTGACGCTGATCGCCTGGCTCAACAGCGACAAGCGAGAGAAGAAAGCGAAGCGATGAGCACGAAAACCGCCCCCACAGAGATCGTTCAGAAGGATCGCCCGTACCGCCGCGGTGGCTCGGGGGACATCACCAAGCCCACTCTCCCTGGCTTGATCATCCGCTATATCCTGCTGGTCCTGGTCACCCTGATCGTGATCGGCCCGCTGGTATGGCAGCTCTCCACCTCGTTCAAGGGGCCGATGGACGACATCTACTCCTTCCCGCCGAACCTCATCCCCGAAGACGGCACCCTGCAGAACTACGTGCGGGTCACCGATTTCATCCCGGTGTATCAGTACGCGTGGCACTCCCTCCTGGTCTCCGTCGGCACGGTATTGAGCAACGTGGTGCTGGCCACCATGGGCGGCTACGCCATCGGTTGCATGAAGTTCAAGGGCAAGATGATCGCCCTGGGCATCCTGTTCTCGACGATGCTGCTGCCTGGTGAGGTCACCGTCACCAGCAACTTCCTGACCATCCGTGCCCTCGGGCTGGCGGATACCCTGTGGGGCGTCTTCCTGCCCGGCGCGATCGGCGCCATGAACGTGCTGCTCGTGGCCACGGCGTGCCGCGCCATCCCCGGCGACGTGTTGGAGGCAGCCACCATCGACGGCGCCACCACGTGGCAGCGCATCCGCCACATCGTGTGGCCCAACGTCCGCGGCATGGTGAGCGTGGTGGCGATCTTCGCCTTCATCGGCGCCTGGGACGACTTCCTGTGGCCGTTGATCGTGCTGACCGATCCGTCGAATTACACCCTGACCGTAGGCATGGCCTATCTGAAGGGTAATTTCCAGGCCGATCCGCGGCTGATCGCCGCCGGCACCATGATCGCTCTCGTCCCGATCGTGATCATGTTCTCGACGATGCAGCGCTTCTTCTTCGCCGGAGTGCAGGAAGGCGCCGTCAAGGGGTGATTCGTTCGCTTCCTATCCTGACGCCGGCCCGCGGCCCCCAGGACCCACCGTCCTCGCGGCCGCTGGCCGGTGTTCTGGGTTCCCAGGTATGGGCCTTCACCTTCGATCCCGGCGCTGGGGCTCAGCGTCTGGAGCTTCCCGGCAGCGAGCTCTTCGCCACCGATGACACGGTGCTCGACTGGGCTTTCTATGCCGATGGGCCGAATTCCTGGACGGCTCCCTATCCGGCACTGGCGGTGACGATCGATGTCCGATTCACCGACGGGAGCCGGCTGAGTGACGACGTCCGCGTACGCGATCGTTACGACTTTCCGATCGATGCCCAGGCCCAGCTCGACGCGAAGACCTCGATGCCGGAGCAGTGGAACGCCAACTCGGTCTGCCTGGCCCCCCGAGCAGGCAGCCGTGGCGTCGTCGAGATCGTGCTGGGCGCGCCGTCACTGACGGAGGGGGTTCAAGGGCCCGTCTCGGGATTCGTCGAAGTGCGCCTCTCCACCGGATCCCCCACGCGGGACCGCACCCAGGAGTCCTGCCCAGTGGACCTCGTCGATACCCGCCGGGGCACCCATTCGGGATTCCGGTTCTCACGCGGCAATACGCTCCCGCTGGTTGCGGTGCCGCACGGCTTCGCCTTTCTCACCCCGGCCACCGACGCCCGCGACTCCCGGTGGCCCTATCGGCCATCCGTGCACGACGACCCTCAGGGGCGACGTGTCGAGGCCATCCAGTTCTCCCACCAGCCCAGCCCGTGGATGGATGACCGCGGCGTACTGCAGGTGATGCCCTTCTTCGGGCAACCTGCCGCCGCACCTGAGTCCCGCCGGCGCTGGATCACCGAAGGCACCGAGATCGCACGGCCACACCTCTGGGCCGCCACGTTGGACGACGGGGTTCGCGTGGAGGCGACCGCCACGAATCACTGCGGGGCCTTCCGTATCGTCTCCGCCTCCCCTGATGACCCTGTCGGCTTCATCGTCGATCAGCTCACCAACGCCGGGCAGCTCATTTTCACCGGAGGCGGACGCTTCGAGGGCTGGATCCCGGAGGGCGATCCCCACTGGGGCAACGCGCCACGCACCTACTTCGCAGGCACCGCGGCGGAACCAGCCTCATCGTTCGGGCACCTGGACGACGACGGGCATCACCGCGTCGCCGGTTACATCCGGACCACCGAACTGCGCATCGCCGTCTCTTTCGTCTCCGTAGCCCAGGCCCGGCGCTCTCTCGCCCAGGAGGCGAGCCCGGAGGTGCCGTTCGACGAACTGCTCCGGCGCAACCACACCGAATGGGACCCCCTGCTCTCTCAGATCGAGATCCCGTCGCTGCCCGAGGAGGAGCTCCCCTATCGCGGGCTCGCCGACCGCGAGCGGCGTAGCATCCTCGCGCACGCGCTCTACCGGCTGCACCTGTACCCCAACAGCTCCGCCGAGATCGGCGACGACGGCCGCGCCGTCTACGCCGATCCACTATCTCCCGAGGCACCGCACGGCGAAGACACGACGGGCGCGCCCATTCGCGAGGGCGACCTCATGGTCAACAACGGCTACTGGGACACCTACCGCACGGCCTGGCCCGCTCTCGCCCTCCTGAATCCGGACCTCACGGCCAGGCTCGTCGACGGCACGTTGGAGCAGTATCGCGCGGCGGGATGGATGACCCGGTGGAGCTCGCCCGGCTATACCGACTGCATGGTGGGCACCTCCAGCGACCAGATCTTCGCCGACGCCGAGCGCTGGGGTATCGAGATGGATGCCGAGGCGGCGTTCGAGAGCGGTTGGCGTCACGCCTGCGAGCCCGCGCCTTCCCCGGACCGCGGCCGAAAAGGCATCGAACGCGCCCGCTTCATGGGCTTCGTCTCACGCGAGGTGCACGAAGGCATGAGTTGGTCGCTGGAGAATGCCATCTCCGACGCCAGCCTCGCACACCTCGCCGAGCGACTCGCCGGAGGCGCGGGGGGCGCGCGGTACCGGGCATTCGCGCGCTACTTCCACAACCGGGCTCTGGCCTACCGCGATCTGTTCGATCCGGACAGCGGTTTCTTCCGGGGGCGGTTACCCGATGGCTCCCTCCCGTCGGAGCCGTTCGATCCACGCATCTGGGGCGGCGACAACGTCGAGACCAACGCCTGGGGCATGTCGGTGGCGGCCCCGCATGACGGCGCCGGCCTCGCCGCACTGTACGGCGGACCGGCGGGGCTGCGTCGCCATCTCGATATCCTCTTCGCCGAACCCGAGACCGGCGACGAACGCTACTCCGGCGCCTACGGCACCGTGATCCACGAGCAGCGCGAAGCCCGCGCGCAGCGCTCCGGGCAGTGCGCCATCTCCAATCAGCCGGCCCACCACATCCCTTACATGTACGTCTTCAGCGACCAGCCGTCGCGCGCCGGCGCGACCACCCACGCGCTCGCTCGACGCCTCTTCGCCGGCGGCATGATCGGCCAGGGTTTCCCAGGGGATGAGGACAACGGCGAGATGAGCGCCTGGTGGATCTGGGCGGCGCTGGGCCTGTATCCGCTGGAACTGGGTTCGGGACGGCTGCTGATCGGCTGCCCACTGCTCGACGACGTGGTCGTCCACCGTGCCGGAGCCGCTGGACGCACCGCACTCCGGGTACGCTGCGTCCGTTCGAGCCCGGACGCGACCGTGCTCGTCTCCGCCCGCCTGAACGGCGAGGAGCTGCCGAGCTGCTGGGTGCCCGTCGACGCGCTGACCGCCGATGCGCTGCTGGAACTGCATTTCGCGCACGAGGACGACACCCCCAGCGCCCTCGGACCGGCCATGCCCCAGGCGATCCCCTCCCACCACGATCTCACCCGAGACAACGGAACCGCCGCGGCCTCGCACGACGATGTCGAGGCTGCGGCCCTCTTCGACGACCTCGGGAATTCCGCCGTCACGCTCGAGGCGGGCCAGTGGGTGGAATGGCGCTTCGATGCATCCCGCACGATCACCGATCTGACCGTCACCGCGCACCTGGCCACGCCGTCGCAGGACCTGTCCTTCGAGGTGAGCCTCGACGGAGCGACCTTCACCCGCGCTCAGACGACGCATGCCGAAGAGCTGGCCCCCAACCGCACCACCCCGTTCGAGTTAGCCGCTCCCGTCGAGGCCCGAGCTGTTCGCCTCACAGCCGAGCACCGGGTGGTACTGCGTCAACTGGAGTTCTTCGCTCTCAGTCATGAGGAGGGCAACCGGCACGACCCGTGATTTGAGCCCTGCGAGAACAGGGAGGCGTCTGATTCGTCGCCCACGGGCGCGGCTGGTTGAATGTTGCCAGGATTCTCGAGCGTGAGGAGGACGCCGGTGATCACCGTGACGGACCTGCACAAGGTCTACCGGCAGGGCAAACGGGAGGTGCACGCCCTGAACGGCGTCTCTCTCACCGTGCCGACGGGCTCCATCCACGGCATCATCGGGCATTCCGGGGCCGGTAAATCCACCCTGGTGCGTTGCCTCACGATGCTCGATCGCCCCACCTCGGGCACCATCGAGATCAACGGGGTGAAGCTCACCAGCGCCCGCTCTGACGAGCTGCGCACCGCGCGGCGCCGCATCGGCCTGGTCTTCCAGCAGGCAAACCTGTTCGACTCGCGCACCATCGCGGACAACGTCGGCTACCCACTGGAGCTGGTGGGTGTGGGCAAGGAGGAGCGCCGCGCGAAGGTGGCCGAGTTGCTGCGGCTCGTCGGTCTTGCCGATTCCGGCGAGGCGTACCCGGCGCAGCTCTCCGGCGGCATGCGCCAGCGCGTCGGCATCGCCCGGGCGCTCGCATCGGATCCCGACGTGCTGCTGTGCGACGAGCCCACCTCGGCGCTCGACCCCAAGACCACCGACGAGATCCTGGAACTGATCCTCTCCCTCAAGGACCGCCTCGACATCGCCGTGCTGGTGATCACCCACGAGATGCACGTGGTCAAGAAGATCTGCGATTCGGTCTCCCTGCTCGACGGCGGCGAGATCGTCGAGTCCGGCGCCCTCACCGAGGTGGTCCGCGAGCTCGACGGCCGGCTCAGCCAGGCCCTGCTCGGCATTCCCCCGCACAGCTCCGTACGCGACTACGCCGGCACCCTCGTCGACGTGCTCAGCACGGGCGAGAAGGCGGCGCTGCCCGTCGTGGCGCACACCTCCGGGGTGGTGGGAGCCGAGCTGGCGATCCTCGCCGGCTCCGTGGAGCACTTGGCGGGAACCACCTTCTCGCATCTGCGCATCGCCGTGCCCCGCGGCACCGATCCTCACGCCGTGATCGCCGCGCTGCACGAGCAGGGCGCCGACGCGCGGCTCACCAGCGAAGCCGATCTGGAGGGACGCCGATGAATCCCATGGACTGGCTGAACGACCTGTTCAGCAACCCCGCCATCCAGCGGGCCACGCTGCCGGCGATCTGGGAGACCCTCCAGATGGTGGGCATCTCCGGCTTCTTCACCATCCTTCTCGGCCTGCCGCTCGGCGTGGTGCTGTTCGTCACCCAGCCGGGCGCGATGGCTGAGAACAGGGTCCTTAACCGAGTACTCGGGCTTATCGTCAACATCACGCGGTCGTTCCCCTACGCCATCTTGATGATTTCCGTCGGTCCGCTCGCCATCCTCCTCGTGGGCACCAAGATCGGCCCGGTCGCCGCCTCCGGGTCACTCAGTCTGGCTGCCATCCCCTTCTTCGCCCGTCTCGTGGAGACCGCGCTGCGCGATGTTCACAGCGGAAAGCTGGATGCCGCACATGCCATGGGCTCGACGCGAATGCAATCGATCACCAAGGTGCTGATCCCGGAGGCACTGCCCACCATCGTGTCTGCTATCACCACCACGGTGGTCACCCTCGTCGGCTATTCCGCGATGGCCGGCCTGATCGGCGGCGGCGGTTTGGGCCGCCTGGCCTACAACTACGGCCACCAGCGCTACGAGCCGGCGGTGATGGTCTTCCTGGTGATCATCCTGATCCTCATCGTGCAACTCATCCAGTGGATCGGCGACGCCGTCAGCCGCGCCGTCGACCACCGATAGAACCATTCCGGCCTCTGCCGGAGACAACCAATAATCGGGCGACTTGTTGTCGCCCCCGAGCAAAGGAACCCTCCCGATGCGCAAGATTATCCCCACCCTCGCCGCCTCGTTGGCAGCAGCCCTGGCGCTCACCGCCTGCGGTTCGAGCGCCCCCGAGACCAGCCCCGACACGGGCGACTCCGCGCCGGCCGGCGACATCACCGTCGTCAACGTGGGCGCCAGCCCCGTACCCCACCGCCTGATCCTGGACTACATCGACGAGAACCTGGCCGCCGATGCCGGCATCGACCTTGAGATCACCGAATTCGACGACTACGTGCTGCCGAACGAGGCCTTGGCCGACGGCACCTTGGACGCCAACTACTTCCAGCACCTGCCCTACCTGGAGGAGGAGATCGACGCGAAGGGCTACGCCTTCGAGCACGGCGCGGGTATCCACATCGAGCCGCTCTCGCTGTTCTCCTCGCAGCACGCTTCCCCCGCTGATGTTCCGGACGGTGGGCTCGTCGCCATCACCAACGACGTGTCCAACCAGAACCGTGGCCTGAAGCTGCTGGAAAAAGCTGGCCTGCTCCAGAACGTCGATGACGAGGCCAGCGTGCTGTCGTTGACGGACGAGCAGAACCCCAAGGGCCTGAGGTTCGAAGAGACCCAGCCCGAGGTGGTCGTGACCCTCGTGGAGGATCCCACCGTGGATGCCGCGGTGGTCAACTCCAACTTCATCCTGACCGCCGGCCTGAACACCGACGAGGCGATCGATGTGGAGTCCGTCGAGGGCAACCCCTACGCCAACATCCTGGTGTGGCGCGCCGACAACACCAACGAGGGCGTGGCTGTGCTCGAAGAGCTGCTGCACTCCGAGGAGGTGGCGGAGTTCATCCGCACCCAGTGGCCCTCCGGCGACGTGCTCCCCGGCGAAACCGCCTGACCCTTATCCACAGCCGGACCCCCGCTCTCAGCGGGGGTCCGGCTGTTTGACACAATGAATCGATGAAGGACGAGCGCGGATACTCCAACTCGGTCCAGCTGACGGTGCTGTTCCCGCTGGCCTTCGTGATCTTCCTCGGCGTGGTGCAGTGGGCCCTGGTGTCCTGGGCGCAGGCCTCGGCATTGGCCGCCGCGCAGGATGGCGCGGCCGTCGCCGCCGCCTTCGACGGCACCACGCAGGCCGGGCAACAGGCCGCCCAACTCGCCGCCGACAACGGGTCCATGGGGTCCTTCAGCGTCGACGTGCAGCGCGGCCCCCAGCAGACGCGGGTCACGGTGCGCGGCACGGCGCACACCCTGCTCCCGGAACTAATGGGGACGGTGGAGAAAACGGTCGACCGGCCCACCGAGAGGCTGGTGCCATGAGGGCGTCCCGCAGGCGTCGGCACGACGAGCGCGGCATGAGCCTTGCGGTCTGGGCGACGCTGACGCTGCCGGCATTCGTGCTGGCCGTCGGATTGGGCGTCGACTTCGCCGGGCACGCGGCAGCCGAGCAGGAATGCCGCGCCGTAGCGAGGGAAGCAGCCAGAACAGCCGGCCAGCAGGTCACCATGGGCCAAGACACCAGGCCGCAGCTCGACGCCGGTGCCGCACGGACCGCAGCCACCGCCGCCCTCGCCGACAACGGATACCGTGGCACGGTTCAGATCGATGCCACCACGATCACCGTCACCGCCTCCGGAGAGTACGAGACGCTGTTCCTGGGCATGATCGGCGTGGACCAGCTGCGCGTCGACGGTATCGGCTCGGCGGAAGTGGCGCGGACGTACCAGGGAGGACCCGGATAGGCTGGGTGCATGACCGATGTGCGCGCAGCCCTGTTCGACCTGGACGGCACCCTCACCGACACCGTCGATCTGATCGCACAGCAAGTCAGCCGCACGCTGCAGGAATACGGCATCGCCTGCCGACCGGAACAGGTGGTGCCCTACATCGGGGTGCCGCTGGCCCAGTGCCTCGAATCCCTCATGCCCGGCTTCACGACGGACGAGCGTTTTCCCGGTTTCGTCAAGCTCTATCGTTCCCGTGCCTCCGCCGCGAGCACCGCGGCGGGTCCTGGTCTTCTGTTTCCCGGCATCCCGGAGCTGTTGTCCGCACTGCGCGAGGCCGGTTGGAAGGTCGCGGTGGTGACCGCCAAACAGACCTGGATGGCCCGCAAGGTGCTCGATTCCACCGGGCTGACCGATTCCATCGATCTGGTGATCGGTACCGATCAGGTAGCTGCGGGCAAGCCCGCACCCGATTCCGCCTACCTCGCGATGGAGCGGCTCGGCACCACCCCGGAGAACACCTGGTACATCGGCGACGCCGCCACCGACATGCAGATGACCCTCAGCGCAGGAATCCCCGGCATGGGCGTCACCACCGGGGCGGGCTCTCGAGAGGAACTCCTCGCCGCCGGCGCCCGAGTGGTGGTGGACTCGGCCCACGAGATCTTCGACGCGCTGAACGCGGCCTAGAGACAAGACACGCCCGGTCGCTCTTGCGAAGGTGTGAGGGATCCTATGGTCAGGTCCCTGACGCGAAAGTATGTGTGGATTCCTATATGCAGGAGCACCTCTGGCCTCCTGATGAGGAGGTGTGGCGGAATCCCGTGTTCCGGTCCCTGAGGTGCCCTTCGAGGCTCGTTCCTCGCACCTCAGGGACCACGAGCTTACGAGCCTCGAAGGGTGGTCCCTGATACGAAAGTGAGGGAGGGATCCCGTTTGTCGGTCCCTGAGGTGCGAGCGCCAGCGAGCCTCGAAGGGCGTAAACGTAAGAAGGGGCAGAGACTGAGCCCAAAGGTTCTGTTTAACGCCCTTCGAGGTGGTCCCTGAGGAGCGAGGAACGAGCGTCTCGAAGGGTTCCTCGCAGAGCTCGTCACACCTCAGGGACCTGAAAAAGGGTTCTCTCCGCTCACTTTCGTATCAGGGACCGGTGGTTGCATACCCTCATCTCACTTTCCCATCCCCACGATGGCCGGAACAGACTTGGAAGCTGAGGGGTAAGGTCTACCCTCATGAGTCTTGGCTACCGACGCTTTCCGCATGTCCTCGACGACACCCTGGTTTTCGTCTCTGATGACGATATCTGGACGGCACCGCTGGCCGGTGGGCAGGCCATCCGGCTCACCCGGGGAGAGACGGCTCCGCGCAGCCCGTATCTGTCTCCCGACGGCTCGTCGGTGGCCTTCGTTGCCGCCACCACCGGCGGATACGACCTCCATGTGGTCGGTCTCGACGGCGCGCAGCGTCGCATCACCTGGCTGAGCGCCCGGCGCATGCTCGTGGCCGGCTGGCTGGATGATCAGCGCGTCCTTCTGGCCTCAGATCACCACACCATGGCGAGACTCAGCCAGCTGTATGCGGTGAGCCTCGACGGACGCCTTGAGCGCCTGCCCTATGGCCTGTCGATGGGCGCCGCGTTCCACTCTTCGGGCGCCGTCGCGGTGGCCAGCCCCAATTTCCGTGATCCCGCGGGCTGGAAGCGCTATCGGGGAGGGATGGCCGTGCGCGTGTGGCTCTCCGAGGACGGAGCCACCGGCTGGCGACGCATCCAGCCACAGATCGAGGCGAGCTTGTGGCAGCCCGCCTTCGTCGGCGACCGGCTGATGTTCACCTCCGACCACGGGGATGCGCCGGACGTGCAGGCGCAGGTCTGGTCGGTAGACCTGGCCGGCGAGGATCTGCGCCAGCACACCTGCCGTACCGTGCGCGAGGGTTACGTCCGCGATGCCACCACCGATGGGCGCACCATCGTCTACCACTGCCGCGGGCAGCTCTATCGGATGGCGGGCCTCGACGCGGAACCGGAGCCCATCTCTCTCAACACCGTGGTGCGCAGGCCTGCCCCGGACCGCGTGGATCCCACCGATCGGCTGGAGAGGATCGTGCCCGATCATGGTGCCGACGGCTCGCTGCTCGAATGGCGTGGCGCGGCCTACTACCTCACCCACCGTTCGGGTCCCGCTCGAGCGGTGAGTGATACCGCAGGGGTGCGGATCCGGGAACCCCAGGTGCTGGGGCAGAGCGGCCGCGGCATCTGGGTTACCGATGCGTGGGGCGAGGACTGCGTGGAGATCGGCTCCCTCACCGGCGAGGGCGACGTGCGACGCCACGGCGAAGGCCGGCTCGGTCGCGTGCTCGAGCTGAACTCGTCGCCTTGGTGTGCGATCCGGAGCAGGTCACCGTCTACCCCATCGAAGACATGGTCGAGATCGTCGAGGCCGTGCGCTCCGGCGGAGAAGCGATCCCCGACGACTACGCCTGGCCGACGGAACCGACCACCCGTCGCATCACGCTGCTCGACCGCCGCCAGGATGCCATCGTCCTGACCGAGCTACGCGAGGGTGAATTCTGGTTTGACGCCGACGGCGAGATGCGGCTCTATCGTGCCTCACCCGAGACGGTCGAGGATCTGACGGCCGACGCATAAAAGCCGACGCACAAAATCAGTGGGGTGTTGGCTGGACGACCAGCCAACACCCCACTGATTCAGAGGATGGAGCGGGCGACGGGAATCGAACCCGCGTATCGAGCTTGGGAAGCTAGCGCTCTACCATTGAGCTACGCCCGCAAAGCCGCCGGAACGGCTCGCCGCCCTAGGTTAGCAGGCTTCTCACGCCGCTGTCATAGGAGACCGTGGCGGTGTACCGCGGGTGCCGGGGACACCGAAGTCGGGTGCCCGCCTGGGTCGCGGACCCGAGAGATGAGGTGCGACGCTCTGCCAGAGCGTGTCTCCCACTCTGTCGTGGGAAGTACCGGGCGTCATCCGCGCCCGAATGGGAAGACAGACGAAGGAGGCATACCGGTGTCGCCTATCGACTGAGGAGAACGAACCCGGTCGGGATGCGGGGCCTCCGGACGTCGCGACAGATTGGGGGGACACGCTCTAGACTCCTAGGAGTGGAAAAGGCGGCGCACCGGGGCGGCCCACAGGCCGCGGAGGGCATGACACGGGATGTCAGCGCCCTCGCCCGGCTCGCCCGGGCCCACGACGCCTCCCGGTTTCTCCTCACCCCCACCGAAGTGGTCATTCCTCGCAGCATCGATGACATCACCGAGTTGTTCGTCGAAGCGCGGCGCGATCATCGTCACCTGACCTTCCGTTCCGGGGGCACCAGCTTGTCGGGGCAAGGACTCACCGACGGCATCCTGGTGGACACGCGCACCCACTTCCGCGATATCGAGGTTCTCGACGACGGCGAACGCGTCCGCGCCGGGGCCGGCGCAACACTGGCCGACGTCAACGCCCGCCTTCGGCGTTACGGCCGACGTCTGGGGCCGGATCCTGCCAGCACGGTCGCGGCGACCATCAGGGGGATCATCGCCAACAATTCCACCGGGAAGCTCTGCAGGATCCGCGACAACGCGTACCACACCGTCGAGTCGATGGTGGTAGTGCTGCCCAGCGGTTTCGTGCTGGACACCTCAGATCCCGCCGCGGATATCGCCCTGCGCCTGGTCGAGCCCGAGTTGGTGGGCGGATTGCATCTGCTTCGGCGCCGGCTGCGCAGCAATCCCGAATCGGTGACGGAACTGCGTCGCCTGTTCTCGATGCGCAACACCATGGGCTATTCCTTGAACG
Source organism: Tessaracoccus sp. (assembly GCA_041393555.1). Taxonomy (GTDB): domain Bacteria; phylum Actinomycetota; class Actinomycetes; order Propionibacteriales; family Propionibacteriaceae; genus Arachnia. The sequence goes on from JAWKJW010000012.1 coordinate 32,815, forward strand.
CGCTGCTCGACCAGCACGATCCCGTGAACATGTTGCAGCACCTCATGGTTGGCGCTGAGGGCACCCTCGGTTTCGTCGCCGAGGCCACATTCCGCACGGTCCCCTTGCGCACGCACCGCACGGTCCGCGTCGCGCTGTTCGCCACCTTGGAAGAAGCCTTGGAGGCGGTCGATCCCCTCTTAGCAACGGGGCTGGACACCATCGAGTTGCTCGACGTCGACGCGGTGCGCGCGGCCCGAGGTCTTCCCGACGCGCCTCCCCTCTTCGTGAACCTCGATCTCGCCGACCAGTCCGCCCTGGTCCTGGAACTCCGACACGAGACGGCGAAGGGGCTGGCGAAACTCGATAAGGCGGTGCGGCGGGTGCTGGATCACGTCGAGACCACCGCCACCCAGCGCCTGGACCCCGACCGGGTGTATCCCACCTGGCGCATGCACCATGGGCTGTTCTCCGAGATCGCCAACAAACGGCCGCACGGCACCAGCATCCTGCTGGAAGACATCTCCGTGCCGCACAACCGGATCGCGACCGTCTGCCACGAGCTGACGGCCCTTTTCACGAAGCATGGCTACGAGGTCTCCGCCATCACGGGGCACCTGGCCGACGGCACCCTGCATTACATGCTGTGCCAGAACTTCCAGGACCAGCAGGAGGTGCGCCGGTTCACCCGCTTCATGCGCGACATGGTCTCACTGGTGCTGAACAACGGCGGGGTGCTGAAGGCCGAGCACGGCACCGGGCGGGCCATGGCCCCGTTCCTGCGACGACAGTACGGCGACGAGCTGTACGAGGTGATGCGCGAGGTCAAACGCCTCTTCGACCCAGACCAGATGCTCAATCCCAACGTCATCCTCAACCGGAATCCGCAGGCTCACGTCACGCGGCTGAAGCTGCTCCCCCGGATCGAGCCCTCCATCGACGCCTGCGTCGAGTGCGGCTTCTGCGAGCCCGGCTCCCTCGATGACTACGCACCCCTGACGCTGCGTCAGTACATCGTGCTGCGACGCGAGCTGGCGGCCCGGACGGATGATCCAGAACTCGTCGCGCAGGTGGAAGACGACGACCGCTACCCCGGCAGGGGCACCTGGAGCAAGAACTCCATGGCGCCGCCCGCCTGCCCGCTGGGCATCGACGCCACGGAGCTGCTCCGGGATGAGAATCCCGACGTCGAACCCGATACCTGGCAACAGGTGGTCCAGCAGTGGACCGAGGAGCCCTCGTTCGCCACCGTAGCCAGAACGCTCGCGAGGCTGTCGCGGAGATTCCTGGCCGCGCTGACGGGGCGATAGCCCCCCGGACTAATCTCCCAAGCCGGTACCGACCTGGCGGGCTGCGCGCACCCACTCGTGATCGACGGGCACCGCCTTCAGGTTTCCAGCCACGTCCGCCAACGGCACGGGCACGGCCTTGCCGCTCTGCGACGCGACGGTGATGCCGAACTGGCCGTTAGCAATCAGATCTGCGCCCGCGCTGCCCAGTAGGGTACCGAGCAGGCGATCATTGGCGTCGGGCGTGCCGCCGCGCTGGACGTAGCCGAGGATGGTCACCCGGGATTCCAGGCCCGTCGCGGCCTCCAGTGCCGAGGCGAGCGTGAAGGCGTTGTCGCGGTGCTCCGCTTCCACGGAGGCTCGATGCTGTTTCGCGGCAGCTACCTGCTCGGGGGTCTTCGCGACGTTGACCAGCGCCGCCGCCGCTTCCAGATTCGCCGAATCCTCGATCGATCGGGCTCCCTCCGCGATGGCGATCACCGAGAACTTGCTGCCGCGGGCTGCCCTCCGTCGTACCGATTCCGCAACCGATTCGATCGAGTAGGGGATCTCCGGGATCAGGATAATGTCGGCACCGCCTGCGATACCGGCCCCGAGCGCGAGCCAGCCGGCCTTGTGCCCCATGATCTCGACGAGGATCACCCTGTGGTGGGAGTGCGCGGTGGAGTGCAGCCGGTCGACCGCCTCGGTCGCGATGCCGAGAGCCGTCGAGAAGCCGAAACTGGTCTCGGTGTGGGCGATGTCGTTGTCGATGGTCTTGGGGAGATGGATGACGTTGAGTCCGGCCTTGGCCAGACGCTGGGCGTTCTTGGCGGTGCCGCCACCACCGATGCACACCAGAGCATCGAGTTGATTGCGCTCCACGTTTTCGAGGATGACCGGGGTCATATCGCGGACCTCACCGTCCACGAGCATCTTGTGGGGCTTGTCCCGCGATGTACCCAGGATCGTGCCGCCGATGGTGAGGATTCCGGACAAGCTGGATGCGTCGAGGGTTTCCCAGCGATCCTCGACGAGCCCCTTCAGGCCCTCGCGGAAACCGATCAGTTCCATGCCGTGCTCGCCGATGGCGGCCTTTCCGAAACCACGGATGGCCGCGTTCAGGCCTGGGCTGTCACCACCTGCCGTCAGGATGCCAACCTTCATCTTCGCCTTGGTCATTGCTGTTCTCCTTCGTCGGAAGCCGTGGCGCGTCTCACCCGTGAGACGAGGCCGGGCTGGGTTGCTCCTAAGAGATTCCACGAGTAGGTGGTGCCGTGGCCAGGTCGCCATCCAGTGCGCCGCAGTAGGTGCCACCTACTGGCGGGGTCTCTAGACTACTCATATGAACGAGGGTCAGGGCATAGATCATCTCAGGTGCGCCGATACAGACCGGGAGTTGGTCGCAGAGGTGCTGAATGCCGCGTACGCGGACGGTCGGCTGAGCTTCGAGGAGCACGCAGACCGTATCGCGCTGGCCTACGACGCCAAGACCTACCAGGAACTGAACACGCTCACCACAGACCTCATCGCCACCAATCCCGGGCAGACGCCGTCGTACGGTGCGACATCTGCGGCCCAGGCCGGCCCGCAGACGTGGTCCTCGTCGCTGGAGAGCACCGGGAATCCTCGCGTGCCGAACATCTCACGCACCACCTCGGACGGTTTCCGGGGCGGTAGCGCGCATCTCTCGTCGCTGCGCCCCGGCAAGATCACCTTGCTGGAACCCCACGTGAAACTGAGTACGGTGATGGGTGATGTGCACTTGGATCTGATCGGCACCACCTTCTCCCAGCAGGAGATTCAGATCGACGTGACCGACATCATGGCCGAGATCAAGATCCGGGTGCCCGAGGGCGTCACCGTACGCACCGACGGGGTCAACGTCGTTCTCGGCGAAGTCACCGTGCGGGGGCTCGTGCCCGCACCCCACGGCGTCACGCTGAACATCGGTGGCCTGGTCGCGATGGGAGACATCAAGGTCTTCGGCCCCGACATGGACGAGCGCAAGTACCGCAAGTTCATCAAGTGACGAGGAGGGTGCACCAGTGAACGATCGATCCGATTCCGTGTCCGCACTCTTCGCCCCGCCCACCGAGGAATGGCAGCGGCTCTCCCCCAACTATCTCAAGGCCAGTCTCCTGGGCATCGCCATCGGAGCGGTGCTCGTGGGGGGCGGGGCCTCCGTCGCGGCGTTCCTGCTGTTGCCTCGGCCCTGGGGGTGGGTGGTGCTGGCCGTGATGGTGGTGTGGTTCGGCTGGCTCGCGCTCCGCGCCCCGCGGGTGTTCCGGCGGTGGGGCTACGCCGAACGTGAGAACGACGTGTATCTGACGCGAGGCCTCTGGTTCCGCAACCTGACCTGTGTGCCGTACGGCCGGATGCAGTTGGTCGAGGTGTCTTCCGGGCCCATCGACCGGCTCTTCGGGATCGCGTCGGTGCAGATGATCACCGCATCCACGTCGGGCACCGTCACGATTCCCGGCCTGGAGAAGGATGCCGCCGCTGCCCTCCGCGATCGGCTCATCGCCCGCGGCGAGCAGCAGCAGGCCGGCATCTGATGACCGATCCCCAGCCAGACGACACCCCGGGCGTCGATCTGCCGGATGAGGTCCGCCCGGCGCCCGAGCCCACTCCGGAGGATCCCTCCGCCCCTACTCCTCCCGCGTCTTCCCTGCCCGCACCGTCTCCGGAGGGAACTTCGACGCCGGCGCCTGCCCACGAGAAGGTGGTGGAGCGCCCCCACCCCTTAACCGGCATAGCCAACGCCTGGATCGCGCTCATCGCGGTGGTCGCTTTCGGCGGTCGCGAGTTCTTGGAGGGTGGTTTCCGCTTCGAGTGGGGTGGCGCCACGTGGATCATCGTGGGCGTGGTGTTCGCCGTCGCGCTGATCAGCGTGATCGGCGGCATCATCACCTGGCGCACCACCACCTTCGTCGTCGACGATGAGGAGTTCCGGATCGAACGCAACCTCATCTCCAAAGAATCCACGCGGATCGATTTCACCAAGGTGCAGGCGGTCGACATCCATCGCCCCCTCGCCGCCCGTCTGCTCGGCTTGGCAGCCGTCCAGATCGACGTGGGAGGCAGCGGCGGCAAGTCGCTGAAGTACCTGAGCCTGGAGCGTGCGGAGCAACTCCGCGACCACCTCCTCGCCCGCATGGGCGGCGGCCGCGCCCGCCTCCGCCCCTACCCACCCGCCACCACTCCCCCCTCGCCCATCTCCGGATCTTCCTTCTCCGAAAAATCGGCCACTGGCCGATTTTCGGGAACAGACACCGAAAAATCGGCCATTGGCCGATTTTCCGGGATAGCGGAGGACGGGACGACGGCGGAGGGGAGCGCGCTGGGGGCGGTCGAGGGGCAGGACCCAGGAACAGTCCCGGTGTGGAGGCCGCAACCTCAGACCATCGTGGCGGTCACGCCCGCGACGCTGTTCCTCGGCTTCCTGGTATCGAACATGGTCTGGTTCGTCGTGGGGGCCATCGTGTTCGGCATCATCGGTCTCATCACCAACACATTGGGCGTCTACGGCTTCGGCGTGCTGCTGGGCGCCGCCGGTCTCTTCTGGAAGGAGATCGCCAACAACTGGGGCTTCGTCCTCACCCAGACGCCCGACGGGCTGCACATCTCCCGCGGCCTCACCAGCCGGTCGTCGCAGAGCGTGCGCCAAGACCGCATCCAGGGCGTGCTCATTCAGCACGATTTCTTGCAGCGGCTCACCGGCCTGTTCCGGGTGAGGGTCACCGTGCTCGGCCTCGGCGACGAGGAGGGCTCCTCCACCGACATCATGCTGCCCTACGGCACCTGGCCCGAGGTATTGCGGGTGCTGCACGCGATCTGGCCCGATGTCGACCTCAACAACGTCATTCCGCACCCGCAGCCGGCCCGGGCCCGCTGGCTCACGCCGCTCAGCTTCTCGCGCCACACCTGGGGCGCCTCGGATGACGTCATCGTGGCCGACGACGGATGGCTCACCCATTCCCGGCAGATCGTGCCGCACCGCCGGATGCAGTCCATCGGGATCAGCCAGGGACCCCTGCAACGACGCTTTCGCCTGGCCACCGTCGAGGTGCACACCACCGACGGCCCCGTGAGCCTGAAGGCGTATCACCTGGACGAAGCTGATGCCCGTCGACTTTTCGAGGAACAGAACGCGCGCGGCCGGCATGCGCGGGCCGCCATCGACGACTGAATGCACGCAGAAGAGCTCGATTGCTGATCTGCCTGCAGTTGACGGACCTCGGACACTACCCTGTACCTCATGACCATCAGCTTCGGTATTGACATTGGAGGGTCGGGGATCAAAGGCGCCCCCGTCGACTTGAAGAAGGGCAAGTTCGCGGCGAAGCGACTGCGCATCCCCACTCCCCAGCCCTCCACCCCCCAGGCGTGCGGCGAGGTGATCGCCACCATCGTCGAGAATTTCGCAGATCAGGTGCCCGCGGATTCGCCCGTCGGCATCACCATCCCGGGTCCGGTGCAGCACGGCACCGTGCCCTTCATGGCCAACCTCTCCCAGGAGTGGGTGGGCTTCCCCGCCGACGATTACTTCGCCGACCGGCTCGGCCGCCCGGTGTCGCTGTTCAACGACGCGGATGCCGCGGGCCTGGCCGAGGTGAAGTACGGAGCGGCGAAGAAGCATCCGGGCCTCGTGATCGTCACCACCCTCGGCACCGGCATCGGCACCGCCATGATCTACCGCGGCGTTCTGGTTCCCAACTCCGAGCTGGGGCACCTTGAGATCGACGGCTACGACGCGGAGAAGCGCGCGGCCTCGTCGATCAAGGAGAACGAGGAGCTGAGCTTCCCCGAGTGGGCGGAGCGCTTGCAGCGCCACTACAGCCACGTCGAGATGCTGTTCTCCCCCGACTTGTTCGTGGTGGGCGGCGGCATTTCGAAGGACTGGGAGGAGTTTGGCCCGCTGCTGAACCTGCGTACCCCCATCGTTCCGGCCAAGCTGCTGAACAAGGCAGGCATCATCGGTGCCGCGATCACCGCTGAAGAAGCCGTCAAGCACCCCGACACGCTCGCCAAGAAGGACTGAGTTTCAGAAAACGACATCCCGTTCCGGGGCGTGGTGGGTTACCCACCACGCCCCGGAATCAGTTACGGAGATGTCGTTGACTAGCGACCCCTGGTCTCTAGGACTGCCAGTTCCAGTGGATGTCATCACCGAAGTCGGCGGGGGCGTAGCGCAGGTTCGGGAAGAACAGATCCGGGCTGCCCGGTTCGGCCTGTACCCATCCGGTGTTGCATTCGCCGAGTTCCACCAGCTTGGTGCCGTAGACGGGCGACCAGCGAGTCGACGACGGCAGCTCCCGCACCTTGACCCACGCCGCCGGTCCGCCCGTCTCGCCGTCTTGCACGGAGAAGTACCACGGATCGATGCTCGTGCGGGTGGTGCCGTCGGCGTTCTGCTCGGGATGTGGCGCCGCGTAGCAGACGGTCACCTCCGCGGCCCACGCCAGGCCCTCCTCGTCGGTTTCCAGGGCGCTCACCGTCACGTCGAAGTAGCGGGTCTGCACCGTCGTGCCCAGCTCTGCCGTCAGCGTCACCGGGCCCGTGGGCCGGTCGGGCGTTGCTGGGTCGGTGGGAGCAGACGTCGTCGGCGACGGATCGACCGGCGGCGTGCTCGGATCGGTGCTCGGGGTGACCGATGGGTCCGTCGCCGACGGCGCATGCGACGGTGCGACAGGCACCGTGGGCGAGGGCGAGCCGGGAACCATCGGGACGGTGCCACGCCCCATCATCTGGACGGCCACGACGCCGAGTGTTGCCACCAGCGCAACCGCGGCCGCCACGCTCACGTAGGAAAGGTACGGCCTGCGGACGGGCTCCGCCTTGACCGAGTCCACGCCGTCAACGATGTTGTCGACCATCCGGTTGGGGCCGGGCAGATCGCGTTCAGGGGGAAGGGTGATCATCTCAGTTCTCCTTACCGAGCAGGTGGGCAACCTCAGAGGTCGCGAGAGTGTTTCGGGCGCGGGCGAGCCGCGATTTGACGGTGCCGACGGCGACTCCCAGTGCGTCGGCGACCTCGGTCATCGAGCAGCCGCCCCAGGCGACCAGTTCCACCACGCGGCGCTGTCCGTCCGGGAGACGAGACAGGACGCTGTTGATGCGTCGCATCGATTCCTCGTGAACGAGCCATTCATCGACGTTGTCGCGTTGCCCTGGCGGTGGCTCTTGGCCCACCCTGCCGACGAGGCGGAACCGTCGTCGATCTGAGCGGACCAGATTGCGGGCCTCATTGCGCCCGCAGGCACAGAGCCACGCTCGGACGGCGCCGGAGCGGACCACCGGGAGGCGGTTGCGGGTGGCTTGCCGCCAGACGGTGCTGAAGCAGGCCTGGGTGGCGTCCTCCGCAATCGTCCAGGACGCCGCATGCCGGAATGCAACGTTGTAGACGGCCTTGTGATGCCGTTCGAAGAGCTCCCGGAAGGCAGCCTCATCCGCGCTCCGGAGCGCCGCCCACAACGCATCGTCATCCATGGTGTCCATCATGTCTCGTGCCTCTGGTCGGCGGAACTGCACGTACATCCCCACCCCTCCTTAGGTTGCGGTTCACCCTCGAATGTCCGGATGTGCCCGGTTCGGTTCCATCGAGGCTGAATCCGTCAGCGTTTGGCCCTCTCTACGGTTAGTCAGGTTGTGGACGTCAGCATGCTGACGTACAGAACCCCACTGACGCCAAATCGGCGATCAGCCGCACGGAATCAGCCTCGCTAACCGGGTTGCTTCGCCGCAGCAAAGCCGGCGATCGATACCCGGAACAGCCAGTAGGTGGACGAGGCCCCAAACTGGTGTGCTACAGTTATTACATCTGCGTCACTAGTTGCAATGCAACTAGTGACGGGGAACAGGGAAGGAATCCGAAGACATGGTGGCCACTGTTTTGCATGCAACCGACGTCACAGCCGAAGAACTTGAGCGCACGACGCAGTTCGTTTCGTCGCTGCCCCAAGGCTCTCCGGTAGCCGTGATGCTGCAGCATGTCCTGGCCGCCATTGACCGCGGAGTGGACGTGTCATTCCTCGAGTCCGACAAGGAACTCACGCCGAATCAAGCTGCGGGGTTGCTCAACGTGAGCCGCCCGCACCTCTTGAAGATCATGGATCGCGGCCTCCTGGAGTACCGGCTCGTAGGGACGAACCGTCGCATCGCCATGGCCGACCTGTTGGACTACATCGAGCGTCACGAGCGCGGCAATGCCTACGTCAACGGTCTGCTCGGCACGCGCGAGCATCTGCGTCGAGAGACACGCGACGAAGCTGCGGAGTTGACCGATACCGATGTTGCCGAGCTCAATGCCCTCTTCACGTCGCAGTAAAGGCTAACCAGATGGGACCGCTGAGTGACAGCAGCGGTCCCACTTCGCGCTCTACAAGCGCGACCGTCGGATGATCTGGGCAACGAGATCTGCCATCGGCTTCTGGGTCTCACACTCGGGGCAGATCGACAGGTCCGCGCTCTGATCTTGGGTCGGGACGAACCAAAGCCCACAGATCGCCCTGGCGCACTTCCCTACGACAAGCGCCTCGGTGAGGATCTGGCTCGACACGTAGTGCAAATGGGTGTTGGGAACACCTGTGGCGTCGAGGTGCTCGCGTCCAACTCCCGCTTGCTTCAGAGCTGCCAGCTGCGCAACCTTGGCGTGGGTGAGCTCCACCCACACTTCGAGCTGCCCATCGCGACGGAAAGTGGAGTCGATTCTGGCGCTGTCAGGCTGCAGCACCGGTAGCACGCAGGCAAGGAGTTCGTCGCGCAGTTTCTCTTGTTCATGACTGGCGACGCGCAAAAACACCGTCGCCACTGACTGGTTGCGCTCTGGCTCCTCAAGAGGCGCATCGTGCTCCATGGATACCTCCACGCGAAGCGGCTTGGCGCCGGAAGAAAGTCCAGGAATGGCGGCCGCAGCGGTTGCCTCAGGACAGTTGGCCGCGTCCGCCAGAGCATCAAGCACTGCTGCAATCGCACACCGTTTCCACTCTTGGCGCTTACACTCGTCCTCTTCACGCGCACGGAGCTTGTACTCCGCAGCCTTGGGCACCCAATGGTGCATTTGGCTTTGCTTGAGGGCTTGTTGCGCGAGGACGTGGAACTGATCATGTTTTGCCGCGAACACCAACCAAGGGTCGCCATGCTCGTCGAGCACAACCGCCCCTCGCCAGGCTGCCCCGGTCTTACTCCGAACCTCGTAGACGGGTTGCTGCGCAGCCCTGCTGGTAGAGCGATGTTTGTCCGGCAGACCTTGGGCAAACCGCTTGATCGCGTCATCGATCAGCGGGTGCCGGATGCTCCCTATCGAGATCTCATGCCACCTCCCAGCCCGTAGAGCTTTGAGGTCGTTTGGATTGGAGAAGGAATCGTCTGGCAGCAGGCTCAGAAACCGGATTGTCGGGCGTGGCACCCGCCGACCATGTTCATCGGTTCGTCGGGACGCTGCTGACATGGAGGTCATTCTGTCAGAGGCCACCGACAATCGAGAGAGGAGCCCGCCTCTCGCTTGGCCGACAAAGGGGGTGGCCCCGGGACAAGATCCCGGGACCACCCCTCTTATCGACATCCATCGCCCGCAGACCTGGCGGAGGTAGCGCAGGACCACTGACAGAGGTAGCGTAAAATCCCGAGCAAAGGTAGTGCAGAACGCCGAGTAACGGTAGCGTAGAGACACGAAATACCGACTGAGAGCCATCGACCAGGAGCTCGACGACTCCTCCTCCTTGCTCTCGACGGCCCGAAGGGGGTAGGGAAGACGGGCACGGCGCTACGCAGAGCAAATCAGGCATGGTATCTCGATGACAAGGACCAACGGGCGCTCGTGGAGGCTGACCCCTACCTGACCTCGACCCCAGACGGAACCCTGCTCCTGGACGAATGGCAGCACCTTCCACAGGTATGGGACATGGTGCGCCGCAGCGTCGATGCCGGGGCACCACCTGGACGGTTCCTGCTCACCGGCAGCGCCACCCCAAAGCCCGACAGCACCACACACAGGCGCGGGCCGAATCCTCTCACTGAGGATGCGGCCGATGGCCCTCTTCGAGCGAGGCATCCTTGAACCCACCGTGAGCATGCGGCAACTCCTTGCCGACACACAAGGCACGGTCGCCGGCAACAGTCACCTCACCCTGAGCGACTACACCCGAGAGATCACCCGCTCGCCCAACTCTGGCTGCTCGACCCCGTCACGGGATGGAGCCATTCGCGAAGTCAGTTCGCCAAGCTTCAGCAAGCACCCAAGCAGCAACTCGCAGACCTGCGCTGGCCGCTCGCCTGCTCAATCTCTCGGCTCGGAGCCTGACTACCGCCCGAGGAGCAGCCATGACCGGACCACTGTTCGAGTCGCTCGCCACCTTGTCAGTCCGAGTTGCCGCTCAGGTGCACGGAGCCCGCGTCGGGCATCTCCGCACTAATCGAGGAGACCACGAGATCGACCCGATCGTGGAGGGAACGGACGGCCAGGTTGTCGGCATCGAGGTAAAGCTCGCCACCTCCGTTGACGACGCAGACGTGCGGCATCTCCTTTGGCTTCGCGACCAGCTCCCCGACGACGTGGTCGACTCGTCGTACTTCACCACCGGCAGCGCCGCCCGACGGCGTCGCGGTGGTCCCGCTGGCTCTCTGGGGGCTTGACACGATCCAGCGACCGCCCCATCGGCCCTTCATCGATTATCGTGGCTGATTCCGTCAAGGGTTGACGGCCATCGAGGCTGAATCCGTCACCCCCGGGCCGATCCATGGTCAGCCAGGTTGTGGACGTCAGCATGCTGACGTCCACAACCTGACTAACCCGAGATCGCGGGAAAAGCAGACGGAATGAACCTCGCTAACCGCGAGCAAACACGAAGAGGGTGGCCCCGGATCAGATCCCGGGGCCACCCTTCGTTGGCTGGCTCCGCCTCAGCGCTGCTTCAGCACCGCCTTCGCCGCGGCGAAGCGGGCGATCGGCACGCGGAACGGCGAGCAGCTGACGTAGTCGAGCCCGACGGAGTTGAAGAACTCCACCGAATCGGGATCGCCGCCGTGCTCACCGCAGACGCCGGTCTTCAGGCCGGGCTTCACGCCGCGGCCCTTCTCCACGCCGATCTTCACCAGCGCACCCACGCCGTCGACGTCGATCGACTCGAACGGGTTGCGCTCCAGCACATGCTCCATCACGTAGCTGGTGAGGAAGCCGTTCTCGGCGTCGTCACGCGAGATGCCGATGGCGGTCTGCGTGAGGTCGTTGGTGCCGAAGGAGAAGAAGTCGGCGTGCTCGGCGATCTGGTCGGCCACGAGCGCCGCGCGCGGCAGCTCGATCATGGTGCCGACGGTGTAGTCGAGCTCGCGGCCAGCCGCCGCCAGTTCGTCGGCCACCGTCTGCTCGACGATGCCGCGCTGGGTCTCCAGCTCCTGGCTGAGCGCCACCAGCGGGATCATGATCTCGACGCTCACCGTCTCGCCCTCGCGGTCGAGCACGGCCAGCGCCGCGCGCACGATGGCGCGGGTCTGCATTTCGGGAATCTCCGGGTACAGCATCGCCAGGCGGCAACCACGGGTGCCGAGCATCGGGTTCAGCCGTGCAGGCGCTTGACCTGAGCAAGCGTCTGGCGCTGGGCCTCGAACGGCCGGGTCGCCGTCCTGCAGTTCCAGGCGCTGCACCAGCAGCGACTGCTCCACCAGGTTGGGCAGGAACTCGTGCAGCGGCGGATCGAGCAGGCGCACCGTCACCGGCAGGCCTTCATCGCGGTGAAGATGCCCTCGAAGTCCTTCTGCTGCATCGGCAGGATCCGGCGAGCGCCTCGGTGCGGTCCTCGGGGCTCTCCGCGAGGATCATCTTGCGCACGGCCGGCAGGCGATCCTGGGCCATGAACATGTGCTCGGTACGGCACAGCCCGATGCCCTCGGCACCCAGCTCGCGCGCCTTCGTCGAGTCCTCGAAGTTATCGGCGTTAGCCCGCACTCCCAGAGCCCGAACCTCGTCGGCCCACGCGACGACGCGCTCGAAGTCCTCGTTGATCTGCGGCGGGATCAGGTCGAGGCCTTCCCCGAACACCTGACCGGTGGTGCCGTCGAGGGTGATCACGTCGCCCTCCTTGATCACGGTGTCGCCGATGGTCAGCGTCTTGGCCACGAGATCGAGCCGGATCGCCGAGGCTCCCGCCACACAGGGCTTGCCCATGCCACGCGCCACCACGGCGGCGTGCGAGGTCATGCCACCATGCGAGGTCAGAATGCCCTGGGCCACGATCACGCCGTGAATGTCGTCGGGCGTGGTCTCGTGACGCACCAGCACCACGGCCTCGCCCTTGCCGCCACGCTCGGCCGCGGTGTCGGCGTCGAAGACCACCTCGCCGACGGCGGCGCCCGGCGAAGCCGGCAGACCCTGCGTGAGCGCGCTCTTGCCATGGTTCGGATCGAGCGCGGGGTGCAGCAGCTGATCCAGCTGATCCGGCTCGATGCGCATCAGCGCTTCTTCCTTGGTGATCACGCCCTCGTCGACGAGGTCGGAGGCCACCTTCAGCGCGGCCGCGGCCGTGCGCTTGCCGTTTCGGGTCTGCAGCAGGTAGAGCTTGCTGTTCTCGATGGTGAACTCCATGTCCTGCATGTCGCGGTAGTGGAGTTCCATCTTCTTCATGGTGTCGAGGAGCTCGGCATACGCGTCGGGAAGAACTTCTTCCATCTCCTCCAGCGGCCGCGGGGTGCGGATGCCGGCGACGACGTCCTCGCCTTGGGCGTTGGTGAGGAACTCGCCGTAGAGAGCCTTCTCACCGGTGGACGGGTTACGGGTGAAGCACACGCCGGTGGCGGAGGTCTCGCCCCGGTTGCCGAACACCATCTGCATGATGTTGACGGCGGTTCCCAGCGAGGCGGGGATGTTGTGCGCACGGCGGTAGACCTCGGCGCGCGGGTTGCCCCACGAGCGGAACACGGCGTTGACGGCGCGGTTGAGCTGCTCGACCGGGTCGCTGGTCCACTCGCCGCCCAGGTGCTCGTTGGAGATCTCCTTGAAGGTGGCCACCAGGCCCTTGAGATCGTCGGCGCTCAGGTCGGAGTCGAGCTCGACGCCCTTTTCCATCTTCAGCTGGGTGAGCGCATCCTCGTAGGCGTGTCCCGAGACGCCCTCAACAACCTCGCCGTACATCTGGATGAAGCGGCGGTAGCAATCCCAGGCAAAGCGCTCGTTGCCGGACTCCTCGGCCACGGCCACCACGGACTCATCGGAGATGCCGAGATTCAGCACGGTGTCCATCATGCCGGGCATCGACACGACCGCTCCCGACCGCACGGAGACCAGCAGTGGCTTCTCGCTGCCGCCCAGCTTGCGCCCGGTGCGTTCTTCCAGCCTGGCCAGGCCTTCAGCGATCTGCTCTTTGAGCGTCGACGGCCATTCGCCGCCGTTGTTCATGGCATAGATGCACGCGGCCGTCGTCACGGTGAAGGCGTCGGGCACGGGAACACCGACGCGAAGCATCTCTGCAACGCCGGCCCCCTTTCCGCCCAAGATGCTCTTCATAGTGGCGTCACCTTCGTGAAGGTCGTAGATGTAGCGATCTTCAGACATAGTGTGGGCAATCTCCTTTGACTCATGTCCCTCGTCGGCCGCTAGGGCCGCCCCAAGCCTACCCCGCCGTCGTAGCTTGCAGGAAAGAGGCCCGTTATCCCCTCGACAACCACCATTGCCTGACGGGCCCAACCGCTATCCACTCACAAGGAGGTGCCCCGGTCTCCATGTGGAGACCGGGGCACCTCAGAGATGACGAAAGCGACGGCGGATCAGCCCTCGAGTACCGCCTTCAGGTCACGGTCGTAGAGAGTGGTCATCTCTCCGGCGACCTTGGTCATGGCTTCCTCGGCGTCGGCGCCCTGCACCAGCACCTCGTTCAGGGCACGGGACAAAGCGATATCGCCACCGGGCAGCAGCACACGGCCGAAGTCCTGGACACGGGCGCGCTCCAGCTGCTGGACGGCCACCTCGAACAACGGCTGCTCGGCGTAGACGGCCGACATGTCGGCATCCTTCTGCACCGGAAGGTAGCCCGTGGCACCCGAGAATGCCGCCGTGTTCTCCGGGTTGGTGATGAAGGAGACGAACATCGCCGCGGCCTTCTGCTTCTCCGGCGTGGACTTGGACGCGATGGACAGTCCCGCACCACCGGTGGGGACGACGTTCTCCTCGCCCGAAGGACCGAGCGGGAGGAAGCCGACGCCCACGTTGAAGCCTGCCGTCTCCAGCGTGGAGTTCAGCGCGCCAGTCGAACCCACGACGGAGGAGTTCGCTCCGGCTGCGAAGTCGGTCTGCGGGGCGGTGGAGGCCACGGCAGCCCACCCGTCGTTGATGGCCTGCTGAGCGAACTCCAGTGCCTCGACGGTCTCGGCGCTGTGAGCGGCGGAGAAGTCCCATTCGTCGCTCCACGATCCCCCGTAGGCCCACACCAGGTTGGCCATGGTCCAGGCCGGGTACTCTGCCTCGGGCGGGAACGCGAAGGCGGTGCTATGGCCGGCTTCGGTCAACGCCGCGGCGAACTCCTTCACCTCGTCCCAGGTCTCCGGAGCCCGATCCGGCAGTCCGGCCTCGGCGTAGTGGTCCTTGTTGTAATAGAACAGCGGCGTGGAACGCGCGTATGGCACGGCCCAGTGCTGGTCTTCGTAGAGGTAGTCCTCGTAGAGCGCATCGACATAGGTGCCCGTATCGACGTCGACGCCCGCCAGAACCTCATCGACCGGGGTGATCGAGTCTGCCAGATAGGCCGAGAACCAGGTCGCGTCCGACAGCACCACCACGTCACCCTGATCGCCGGCGGTCTGAGCCGTCTGGAAGCGCTGCTGCACCTCGGGGTAGTTGGCCCCGGCCGTCACATGGTTGACGGTGATGCCCGTGGCCTCGGTGAACTTCGCGATGAGTTCCTTCTCGATGTCCATGGAGCCGCCGGGATGGTTCGTCCAGAACGCGATCTCCTCGGCTGGTTCCACCGATGCCCAGTCGAAGGCCGGGGCATCGGGATCGGCGGGGGCGTCGTCGTTGCCGCCATCCACGGTGGGGCCACCGCAGGCGGTCAGCACCAGCGCGGACACGCCAGCGAGGCTCACGGCCTTGAGAAGTGTGGAGGGAGAGGTCTTTCTCATGTGTTTACCTTTCTTTTGACAACCCACATCGGTTGCCGACTGGTTGGCTTTTCGGGTTGAGCTGAGTTGAGGAATCTTCTTCTTACTTGACGGCGCCCTGGGTCAGGCCGGAGACGATATAGCGCTGCAGCATGGCGAAGACCACCAAGATCGGGGCGATGACGAGCACCGCGCCGGCCATGAGCACGCCGTAGTTGCCGGTGTTGGATTCCAGCGACTGCAACAGATTCAGCGCCACGGGCAGGGTCATGGCCTCGGGGGTGTCCGTGATCACGAGTGGCCAGAGGAACTGGTTCCACTCGCTGACCACCGTGACCAACGCGACGGTGGCGATGGTCGGGATGGTGATCGGCACCACGATGCCCCAGAGTCGTTTCCAATGCCCCGCTCCATCCCGCTCCGCTGCCTCCAGCAAAGCGTGCGGCAGCGTCAGGAAATGCTGGCGCAGCAGGAAGGTGCCGAAGGCGGTGCCCAACGACGGCAGGATGATGCCCCACAGAGTATTGCGGCCACCCAGGGTGGAGATCGTGATGTGTTGGGCAGCATGGCGGCTTCGGTGGGCACCATCAGGGCGACGAGGATCGCCATGAACACGATCCCTGCTCCGCGGATCTTGATGAACACCAGCGCGTAGGCCGTGGTGATAGCGAGGAAGACCTTGATCGTGGCACCGATGACGGTGACGATCAGCGAATTGACCACCGACGAGGCCAGCGGAACACGGGCTGCCACGGAATCGTAGTTCGCCGTCGTGGGGTCCTGCGGCAGGAAGGTCGGATTGATCGTGACGATCTCCGACGGGGTTTGAACGACGCGATCATCATCCAGACCAAAGGCATGGCGATGATCAGCAATGCGACGATCATCGGCACATAGCCGGCGAACAGCGTCTCCACCAGGTTCTTCCGGGAGAACGCCTTCTGCAGATCGGTCTTATCGGGGCGCAACTCGGAATCGGCAGAAGGATCAGTGTGTGTCCTGGGAATCGTGCTCACTGGTAATGCACCTTTCGCTGGACGTAGCGCATCTGGAATGCGGTGATGGCGAACAGGGTGAGGAACAGCACCACCGAAACGGCACCGGCATACCCTGCCCTCTGATAGGCGCCGAAGGACTGCAGGTAGATCTCGAAGATGATGGTGTTGGTGCCGTTACCCGATGGCGTCATGATGCGCAGAATGTCGAAGGCCTGCATCGAGTTCAGCACCATGGTGATCGACAGGAAGAAGATGGTGGGGCTGAGCAGCGGCATCACGATGGTGAAGAAGGTACGCCTGCGGGTTGCCCCGTCCACCTCGGCCGCTTCCAGAAGCTCCGGCGGCACGGACTGCAGGCCGGCGATGAAGATCACGGCCGCATAGCCGAGGTTCTTCCAGATGTAGACGATGATCACCATGACCAGCGCCCACTGGGGATCGTTGAACCACTCAGGCGATCGCTGCCCGAAGAACTCGAAGACGTAGCGCAGCACGCCCATGCGGGGATCGAAGATGAAGCTCCACACCATGCCCACGCCCACGCCGGAGAGCACGTAGGGAGAGAAGAGCGCGGTGCGGGCCAAGGTGCGCCCGGGAAGCCTCTTGTTCAGCACCACAGCCATCAGCAGGCCGAGGACCATCGCCCCGATCACGGTGGTGACGGTGAAGATGATGGTCACCCGCCACACCTCGAGGCCATTAGGAGAGGTGAAGAACTCGATGTAGTTCTGGAATCCCACCGACCTGGCGTTTGCCGAACCAAGCCGCCAATCCAGGAAGGAGAAGCGCAAGTTCATGAAGAGCGGATAATAGATGAAAAGCAGAATGAGAGCGATGTTCGGCCCGGCGAACAACAAAAAAGTGAAATAAGTCTTGGAACGTCTTACTCGTTTCGCTCTTCGCCGGTCCGATAAATCTGTCGGCGGACGCGCCTCCTTGGCCACCTCAACACTCATACACAAACTTCCTTTGTTCGGACCAAGGCCTCGCCTATGCGGTCTTGATTCTGTCGTCCACGAGCTCCAGGCTCATCTGACAGGTCACGGTAACAGACTCCCCGATCACGAACCAGAGCGATTTGGTAACCTTTTGGCAACGCTCATATGACCACCAGTTGAGCGGCGCAATGCACACTTTCTCAGAGCACCGGACGATTGGTGATCACGCCCGGCGGACGACGCAACCGCGCCCCCATTCGCTGAGCCCGCTGGTCCACCATGTCGATGATGCGAGAGGCGGCTTCCTCGAGAGCCAGGCCGGTCATATCGACGACGGGACACCCGAGGCGACGATGAATGGCCGACACCTCGTCGAGTTCGTCGTAGATCTTCGCGAGGTCCGCGTAGCCGTCCTTGGTGCCGAAACCCCCCATGCCTCGCACGCGCTGTCCGCGGATGGACATCAGGCGTTCCGCATCCATGGTCAATCCCATGATCCGCCACCGGTCCAGGGCGAACAGTTCCTTCGGCGGCTCGATCCCCGGAATCAACGGCACGTTGACCGCCTTGTATCCCAGATATCCGAGGTAGATCGACAGCGGCGTCTTCCCGGAGCGGGAAGGCCCCGCGAGGCAGATGTCACACTCCCCCAAGGCGGCGGGGAGGGAGCCGTCGTCCATCCGCACCGCGAAGTCGATGGCCGCGATCCTCACGAAGTAGTCGGCCTCGACCCCGACGGGGCGCATCGGAATATGGTCGGCATCCACCCCGGAGATGTGCTCCAGGGCGTGCATCGCGTCGGTCATGAGATCGACGAAGGGAAAGTCCAGTTCTCGGCACGCACCCTTGACCAACTCAGCTAGCTCCTCGTTGACGAGCGTGGCCATCACCGCGGTCGGCTGACCAGCCCTCTTCTTGAGCGCCTCCAAGGCGGTCATCATCGTCTTGGTCGACGCCATGCGGCGATGGCGAACCATGGTGAACTGGCTGGCGGGGAACTGGGCCATCGCCGCACGGGCGATGCGCACGGCCGTCTCCCCCGTCGAATCGGCGATGATGTGGACCTCAAGCGGCGTTGCTGACATGCCAGCACCCTACTGGGCCACGCCCCGGCGACCGACGGTTTTCCTCTTGTACACACAAAGCGGCGTTCCACGCGCACAAAAGAGGAGGGCGCCCCCATCCTGAACAACTACTCGACGTAGTATGAGAAGTGGGCAAAGTAGCCCCGCAACGAATGCCAGGAGAGGTCATGTTGGACACCGTGAAGTCCGCCGGAACTGTCGGCCGCACACCCCGTCGATGGAGACGGGTCGCCTGGGGGGCAGGCGCCGCCCTCGCGCTCACCATGAGCGCGTGCGCCGCGACGCCGCAACAGGGCAACGACACTCACATCGGCGGCGAAGCCAACCTCCAGCTTCCCGACCTCAGCCAGGCCTATTTCATGGGCATGCCCGGAGCGACCCTGCTCGCACTCGGCCTTGTCGTCTGCGCCCTGGGACTGGCCTTCGGCGTCCTCACCTATTCACAACTCAACAAGATGCCCGCCCACCGTTCCATGCGGGAGATCTCGGAGTTGATCTACACCACCTGCAAGGCCTATCTGCTGCAGCAGGGACGCTTCCTGCTCGTGCTGTGGGCCTTCATCGCGACGATCATCGTCCTGTATTACCTGTTCCTCGTCGGGTTCGGGATCGGCAAGACGGCCGTGGTGATCCTGTTCTCGCTGATCGGCATGGCGGGATCGTATGCCGTCGCCTGGTACGGCATCCGGCTCAATACCCTGGCCAACGCCCGCACGGCTCACGCCGCGCTGGCGGGTAAGCCCTACCCCGCGCACGACATCCCCATGCGTTCCGGCATGAGCATCGGCATGGTGCTGATCTCCGTCGAGCTGGCCATGATGCTGGTCATCATGGTGTTTCTCCCCGGCGAGATCGCGGGCGCCTGCTTCCTGGGCTTCGCCATCGGCGAGTCGCTGGGCGCCTCGGCCCTGCGCATCGCGGGCGGCATCTTCACCAAGATCGCCGACATCGGCTCCGACCTGATGAAGATCGTCTTCGGCGTCAAGGAAGACGACGCCCGCAACCCCGGTGTGATCGCCGACTGCACTGGCGACAACGCCGGCGACTCCGTAGGCCCGTCGGCCGATGGCTTCGAGACCTATGGCGTCACCGGCGTGGCGCTGATCACCTTCATCCTGGTGGGCGTGCCCGACGTGACCACGCAGGTCACGCTGCTGGTGTGGCTCTTCCTGATCCGCGCCGTGATGGTGGTGGCCTCGGGCATCTCGTACTACATCAACGCTGCCCTCACCCGGAGCCGCTACAAGGATGCCGACGAGATGGACTTCGAGCAGCCGCTCACCCAGCTGGTGTGGATCACCTCCGCAGTGTGCATCGCCACCACCTTCCTCACCTCCTACCTCCTGATCAGCGGCATGGACGGCGGTATGTGGTGGAAGCTCTCCCTGATCGTGTCCTGCGGCACCATCGCCGGCGCTCTCATCCCCGAGTTGGTCAAGGTATTCACCTCCGTCAAGGCGCGCCATACGCACGAGGTCGTGGTCTCGTCGAGCAAGGGCGGCGCGTCACTCAACATCCTGTCCGGCCTGGTGGCGGGCAACTTCTCCGCCTTCTGGCTGGGCCTGTCGATCACCGGTCTGATGGCCGTCGCCTTCGCGATCTCGACGCTCGGCCTGGGTGAGCTGATGCTGGCCCCGGCGGTGTTCGCCTTCGGCTTGGTGGCCTTCGGCTTCCTGGGCATGGGCCCGGTGACCATCGCCGTCGACTCGTACGGCCCCGTGACCGACAACGCGCAGTCCGTGTTCGAACTGTCCACCATCGAGGAGATTCCCGGCATCGAGCAGGAGTTGGAGCGCGACTACGGCATCACCGCCGACTTCGACCGGGCCAAGTACCTTCTCGAAGCCAACGACGGCGCCGGCAATACCTTCAAGGCCACGGCCAAGCCGGTGCTGATCGGCACCGCCGTGGTGGGCGCCACCACCATGATCTTCTCGATCATGATGGGCCTCACCAAGGGCCTCACCGAGAACGTCGACCAGCTCTCGCTGCTGCATGCCCCCTTCCTACTGGGCCTGCTGATGGGCGGCGCGGTGATCTACTGGTTCACCGGCGCGTCGATCCAGGCGGTCACCACCGGCTCCTATCGGGCGGTGGAGTTCATCGGCGCCAACATGAAGCTCGACGATTCGATCACCCGCGCCAGCGAGGAGGATTCGTCGAAGGTGGTCCAGATCTGCACCCAGTACGCGCAGAAGGGCATGTTCAACATCTTCCTCGGGGTGTTCTTCATCACCTTGGCCTTCGCCTTCGCCGAGCCGTTCTTCTTCATCGGCTACCTCATCTCGATGGCGCTGTTCGGCCTGTACCAGGCGATCTTCATGGCCAACGCGGGTGGCGCGTGGGACAACGCGAAGAAGCTCGTCGAGGTGGACCTCGCGGCCAAGAACACGCCGCTCCACGAGGCCGCCGTGGTGGGCGACACCGTCGGCGATCCCTACAAGGACACCTCGTCGGTAGCCCTGAACCCGGTGATCAAGTTCACGACGCTGTTCGGACTGCTGGCGGTCGAGCTGGCGGTGGCATTCAACGGCCAGGGCAACACCACGCTGACCACGGTGCTCGCGGTGGGCTTCGGTCTCGTCGCGCTGTACTTCATTCACCGCTCGTTCTACGGCATGCGGATCGGCGAGAGCATCAAGTCGGTGGCGGTTGCACAGCCCAAGGAGTCGACTCCAGTCTAGGTACCCATCACGGCTCCAGGCGGCACTCTCCCGTGCCGCCTGGAAGCCTGTGGCGGTTCTTCGCAACGGCGGCGTAGACCCACGCGGCAAGGCGTGACACCCCCGGAAGCAGCATCGCCCGGCCCACCAAGGGCCACGGCCGGCGACTCCGGCGCAGGATCGCCGCCACCGCCTCGTGACCGACGGTGACCGTCCCGTCGGGCGCCACGCAATGCAACGCCTCCGCGCACTTATCCACAGTCAGGTTGTGGAAAGAAAGGTCCACGGCCTGAAACGGCCTAGCACAGCAGTCGGCCCGAAACCAAGACCCTAACGCCACCTGAACAGAACGTGAGCAGAATCCGCAGTCTGAATCGAACAGAACCAGCAATTTCTCCACGCCGGAACTTTTCCCCAGGTTCTCCACACCCTTCTCGCCGTCTTTCATGGCACATCACCCCTAGTCAAATGGGCATTGGCCTGGCGATCAGCCGGAGTAATCCACACTCGACGATCCACTGTGCACAACCTGGCGGTGGACAAGGCTTAAGAATCCTCAGGTGAACGGGATTCCTTGCTCTGGGACGGCAGTGGCGCCTGATCAGGCGCATCAGCAGCCTCGGAGCCAGCGTCCTGAGCCTCGGAGAACCCGCCATCGGCCACCACGACCGCGGAGTTCTCCACCTCGTTGTCCACAGGGGTTTCCACGTCGGATATCGCCTTCATTCGCCCCCAGCTCAACAGCACCGCGCCCACCAGGATCATCGGGATGCAGAGCCACTGGCCCATGCTCATACCCAGCGACAGCAGGCCCAGGTGGGCGTCGGGCTCGCGGAAGAATTCTCCGATGAACCGGAAGACGCCGTAGCCCAGGAAGAAGGCCCCCAGCACCTGGCCGCGGTATCGCGGCTTGCGGGCGTACAACCACAGCAGGACGAAGAGCAGCACACCCTCGAGCAGCGCTTGATAGATCTGCGATGGGTGCCGGGCGACGTCGCCGCCGGTCGGGAAGATCATGGCCCAGGGAAGATCCACGGAGGCTTCCCGCCCCCAGAGCTCACCGTTGATGAAGTTGCCGATGCGGCCTGCGGCCAAGCCCAGGGGCACGGTGGGGACGAGGAAATCTCCCAGTTGCAGGAACGGCCTACCCTGCACCTTGGCCATGATGGCCACCCCCAGGACCACACCGAGCGCGCCCCCATGGAAGCTCATGCCGCCATCCCAGATGCGGATGATGTCGGCCGGGTTGGCCAGGTAGTGGGCCGGTTGATAGAAGAAGCAGTAGCCCAGCCGCCCACCGATCAGCACGCCGCCGATCGCGTACAGCAGGATGTCTTCGATCACCGCCGGCGAATAGGGCGATGGCGTGGAGATCGACCTGTACGGCTCATGGTGGAGCCGCCGTCGCATCAGAAGATAGGCGATCGCGAAAGCGGCGAGGTAGGTCAGCGCGTACCAGTAGATCGGCCATCCGAAGATGTGGAAGGCCACGGGGTCGATGTCGGGGAACGTCAGGACCAGAGGTTTCACGCCCCCTAGTCTCCCCTATTCCTCAACAACCACCGCTGAGCCACCTTCACGGCACGACCAAGACCCCACGACGATCCCTCAGGTCCTGATGCGAAGTGCGTGATGGATCCCTGATGCGAAAGTGTGTGACGGATCCCATTGTCCGGTCCCTGAGGTGCCCTTCGAGGCTCGTTCCTCGCACCTCAGCTTCCGGGCTGCTTCGCTGCCACCATGGGGTAGGAAGGTGAGACACCAGGACCCAATCACCGGTCCCTGGAGGTGCCTGTTTCCGCGAGGAGCCTCGAAGGGCAGTTAGGGCTTCTTTGTCAGGGATCTGTGCCCAGGGTTTCCGTTTCACGCCCTTCGAGGCTCGCAAGCTCGCACCTCAGGGACCTGACAGAGGGTTTCCCGCCCACACTTTCGCATCAGCTTCCGGCCGCTTCGCTGCCACCATGGGGCAGGGAGCGAGACAGTCAGGACTCAACCACCGGTCCCTGAGGTGTGACGAGCTTCGCGAGGAACCCTCGAAGGGCGTTGACTCCGGGCTTTAATAGGATCTGTGCCCAGGTTTCCGTTTCACGCCCTCTCGAGGCTCGCAGCCTGCACCTCAGCTTCCGGGTTGCTTCGCCGCCACACCGTGAGGTGGGAAAGTAGCGATACTTTCGCATCAGGGACCGACAGGGTTTCCGCTCACACTTTCTGCATCAGGGACCCGACAAAGAGCTCCTCCTCTCCCTTCCCACCCCCACGACGGGCTGGAACTTTCGTCGGAGAACTCAGGTCAGCGCATCACGAAGGACGTCGAGGCCGACGGAGCCCAGGTCGAGGCCTTGCGGTGGAAGTCCTGATGTCAAACGCATCACGGCGCGCCGCGGCGTCGTTCAAGCGTCTTCCACAGCCGCTGGCCCACCTCGTACGACGGCGCTTGGCCAGGCCAGCCGAGGTAACGATCCAACTCGAAGCGGACGAATCCCTCGTTCATGTTGACGTTGGCCAGCAGGAAGGGCCAGGCCTTGTCGGCATCCCAGATCCCACCGCCCCACTGGGGCACGGCTTGCCGAGATGCACGCTGATATCGAGCACAACCCGCGCCGCGCGCATCCGTTGCCCGTCGAGCATGCCCATCCGGTCCCCGGGATCGTCGAGGAAACCGAGGTCTGCCATCAGGACGTTCCGCGTACAACGCCCATCCCTCGCCATGACCGGAGACCCGTAGCAGAGCAGGCCGCGCCACTTGTTCAGCCGAGGCACGGTGATGCCCGACCGATCTGCAGACAGATGGCCCGGCACGCCCTCGTGGTAGACCGTCGTCTTCCCGCCAGGTGCCGAGCTGGTGACGTCCACCACATTCGGCCTGGACGCGAGAAGTCGGTGGTGGGGCCGGTGTAATAGATGCCGCCGTCTTGCGTGGGCGCGATGCAGCACTCAAGCAGCGAAGGGGCTCGGCGATGTCGAAATGCGTTCCCGCCAGAGCAACCACGGCGGCATCGGAGGTCTCCTGCATCCATTGCTTCAGTGCATCGGTGCCCTGGAGCTGGCGGGAGGGATCGGCATCGAGACGCGCCATCGCCTCGGCGGGGCTCACGCCGGACCGTATAGCTCCCGTGCCACAGCTTCCTGCTCGGCGACGATGCGGCCGCTCCTCCCGGCCCCATTCGTAGGTCTCGTCCAGGTCGACGGTGGCGCCGAGGAATCGGCGAGAGAAGCGCTGATAGCGTTCGCGACCCACGGCATCTTCCTGCGGAGCGCAGCCGGCCAGCTCACGCAGCGCATCGCCAGCAGCGCGTATGCCTCGCTAGCACGAGCCGCCCCCCGCGCCAGATCGGTGCGCACCTCATCGGGGGCACCAGGAGAAGCGGCCAACGTGACCCAGAACGAGTTGCGGGCCGCAAGCTCCTCGGCTTGGGCCACGCCGATTTCTATCTGCCGCACGGCGAGGAAGGGACCATCGACGCGTTCAGCGGCATACCGGAGCGAAGCGATGTATCCGCGAATAGCCTCCGGCACCGCCGACATGCGGGCGGCGATATTCGCCCAGTCCTCCGGGGTATCGGTGGGCATCAAGTCGAAGATGGAACGGACGGCCTGCAGCGGCGAGGCAAGGTTGTTCAGTTCAGCGTGGTCCTCGCCCGCATCGAACAGCTCAAGGTCCAGACCAAGCCTCTCGAGCATCGCGGCCTTGGTGACGACATCCACGTCGTCGACGGTCTCGGCCCGCTCCACCTGGCGCAACGCCGCCCGGGTGGTGCCCGCCCGCGCGGCGAGGCCCGTCGGAGAGAAATCGTCCAGGGCATCGGGCTTACCGGGCAGACCCAAGTCGGTGGCCAGCATCGGCTCAGCGTCGCCATCTCGTCGACGTGCACGTCCGCGATGCGATCCAGAACCGTGGGGATGCGGGTGTTTTCGGCAGCCATGAAGGCGAGGTTACTGGGTGCCGACGACCAATCCTCGCACGGGGCCGACCCAGCCTTGCAGACCCGGTCGGTGGCCTCGGCCCAGAGCCCTCCTGCCTCTCTTCGCCTGCTCACGTCGGCCACCTGAACCCCGTCCAGATCAGCACGGCCACGATCAGCGCCCACAACAACTTCTTCATCATGGTGGCCACGGTAGAGATCACCGGGCAAAACGCACACCAGATCCTCGAGAGCGCTATTGTCTATGGGTAGGTGGTGCCGTAGCGAGGACGTACTGGATGGATGACATGGCAAGGCGGAGAACGAAACTCGCATTGGGCATGCCAGTGAGTTGGACAACGAAGCCAGGTCGCCATCCAGTGCGCCGCAGTAGGTGCCACCTACCCGCGGGACCTCTCAGCAAAATCCAGATCTGGCGTGCGTTTCTCCTCGTTCGCGCGAAGAGCCGAAAGTATGCGGGTCAGTCGCAGTAGACCACCGGCTTGATCAGGTCTCGCGGCTTCTGGTCCATCATGTGGAAGGCTTCTTCGATCTTGTCGAAGCCGTAGAACCGGTGCGAGATCAGCTTGGTGGTATCCACCCGGCCGTACTCGATCATGTTGAGCATCTTCTTGATCCGGCGCGAGCCACCAGGGCAGAACCCGCCGCGGATGGTCTTGTCCGCCATGCCCAAGCCCCACGTGGCAGCGGGCATCGACAAGGTGTCGTTGACGTCGAAGAAATTGACGTTGGAGATCCGGCCGCCGGCCTTGGTCATTTCGACGGCCTGGCGGAAGGACTCTTGGCCACCGCCGGCGATGATCACGGCGTCGGCCCCGCCCTTGGTGAGTTCGAGCACCTGAGCAACCGTGTCCCCCAGCTTGTAGCTGACGATGTCGGTGGCGCCGTAGTGGTGGGCGACCTCGATGCAGTTGGGGCGGGTGCCGATGGCGATGATCCGGCTGGCGCCTCCGAGGGCCGCTCCGGCGATCGCCATCAGACCCACCGGGCCAATGCCCATCACCACGACGGTGTCGCCGAACTCGATCTCCGCACCCTCGGCACCGTGGAAACCGGTCGACATCATGTCGACGGTCATCAGCGCGGCCTCGGGGGAGACGCTCTCGGGCGCTTCACCAGGTTGGCGCGAGCGTGGTTCACGTGGAAGAACTCCGCCATGGTGCCGTCCTTGATCGAGGTGAACTTGAAACCGGTCATCGACCCCTCGTCGTGTGGATTGTGCTTGCCCTGCACCTCAGGCGACATCCAGTCGGGGGTCACGCACGGCACCACGACGACGTCGCCCATCAGCGATGCTTCTCGACGCGACGACCAACTCCACCACCTGCCCACGGCTTCCGTGACCGTGATCATGTTCTTCGGACCGGCACCACCGTGCATGACGTGGCAGTCGGAGGAACACGGCGCCAGCACGATGGGCGCACGATGGCGTCTACCTCACCGCATGCCGGACGTCCTTCTCGATCCACCCCGGCTTTGTCCACCGACAACATCCCGAAGCCACGCATTTTCCGATTCCTCCTGAGCCACGCCATTGAGTTGATCCACGGACACCCTGACTTCATTTGTCAGGACATTTTATGTCCACATAAAGCGTAACCTGAGGGACTTTCGGAGCTTCACTCGGGGTCACACAGCCACCACCCGATGACATGTCAGGACTTTTGACACTCAAGGTCCCTGAGGAAGGAGGGACGAGCGTCTCGAAGGGTAGTGCTCGATGCGGAAGTAGGCATAAGCAAACCTGCTGTCAGGTCCCTGATCCGAAAGTGAGCGTGGGTAAACCTGTTGCCTGGTCCCTGAGGTGCCCTTCGAGACGCTGTCTAAGTTGCTGAGGTGTGAGGCACGAGCCTCGCGCGATTACCTCAGGGACCACCTCGAAGGGCACCCTCAGCTTCGGGCTGTTTCGCTGACACTGCGGGCAGGAAAGTGGTGACATCAGGACCCAACCGTCGGTCCCCTGGTGTGACGAGCCCTGCGAGGAACTCGGGAAGGGCGTAAAACGCATGCGGGCACAGACCCCTGCCCATGCTTACATGTTTTACGCCCTTCGAGGCTCCTTCGTCGCACCTCAGGGACCGGACAACGGGATCCTCACACACTTTCGCATCAAGGACCTTGAAGATGGTTCACTCTCCGGTGCTTCTCACCTCAGCCTCCGAGCCGGTTCCGGCCACCGTAGGGTGAAGAAAGTAGCGGATACTGACGCATCAGGGTCCGGACCGCGGGGTATCTCACCCGCTTCGTGAGATTGCGGTCAGTCGAGGAGGCCGCACTCGTGGGCGATGAGCACTAGGCCCACGCGGTCGCGGGCACCCAGCTTGGACAGCAGGCGGCCGATGTGCGTCTTGACGGTGCCCTCAGCGAGATACAGCCGAGAGGAGATCTCGGCGTTATTCGCGCCTCGCGCCACCTCGAGCAGCACCTCGCGCTCGCGTTCGGTCAGAACCTCCAGTGGGTCCGTCGAGCGCTGGCCTGGCGAGGGCAGCTTCGACGCGAACTGGTCGAGCAGACGCTTGGTGGTGGACGGGGCGATCACGGCGTCGCCCTCGTAGACTTTGCGGATGGCGCCCAGGAGTTCCTCGGGACGCGCGTCCTTGAGGAGGAACCCCGACGCGCCGCCTCGGATGGCAGCGAAGACGTACTCGTCGAGGTCGAAGGTGGTCAGCACCAGCACCTTGGTGTCGAGACCCAGCGCCGTGATCTGCCGGGTGGCCTCGGTGCCGTCCATGATGGGCATCCGGATATCCATCAGCACCACGTCGACACGGCGCTGCTTGACCACCGCCACCGCATCACGACCGTTCTCGACCTCGCCCACGGTCTCCATGTCGTCGGCAGAGTCGATCAGCATGCGAAAGCCGCTGCGCACCAGCGACTGGTCGTCTGCGAGCAGAACCTTGATCACGATTTTCCTCCGGTCATTCCAGCCATCCCCGGCCCAGTTGATTGGGTGTGGGTAGCGTAGCCCGCACCTCGAAGCCCCTCGTCGGACGAGCGGCCGCGGTCAGTGTGCCGCCCATGGCGGCGATGCGTTCCCGCATGCCGCGCAGGCCTGCCCCGCGCCCATCGGAATGGGACTGGTCTCCCAGCCCGTCGTCGCGAATCGACAACTCGATGGCGCTGGGGGTGAATTCGATCTCGACGGTGGCCCGCGCGTTCGGGCCCGCGTGCTTGAGGAAGTTGGTCACCGATTCCTGCACCACCCGGAACGCGGCCAAACCCACCGAGTCCGGCACGACGGGCACCTCCTCCGGCATGATGAGGTTGATCCGGTCCCCCGCCGTGGCGATCATGGCGGGAATCTGGGTGACGGACGGAGCCGGGCCGAACTGGGCTTCCTCTTCCTCCTGCCGCAGCACCGCGACGATGCGCCGGATTTCCTGGATCGAGGTGCGGCCGGTCTGGGCGATCACGTCGAGGGCCTGGCCGGCGACGTCGGGCTTCTTCACCATCAGCGCCTTGGCGCCCTCCGCCTGCACCACGATCACCGACAGCGAGTGCGCCAACACGTCGTGGAGTTCCTGCGCCACCTCGTTGCGCGCCCGGCCCACGGCCAGCTCCGATTCCTGCGCCGATTGCCGCTGCGCCGCGGCGAAACGTTCGACGGCGATCTCCTGGTCCAACGCCGCGGAGACCTGCCGCTCGCGCACATAGCGCCCCAGCACGTAGGCCAGCGTCACCACCGTCGCGCACAGCACGATCAGCACGATGGTGCTCAACGCCTGGATCTCAGCCGGCAGCTTGGCCGCCCATCCCGTGGGACCCAGGATGGAGCCGACGGCGCCGAGCGCCGCCACCCATGCCGACGTGGGTGATTGGTGATAGCGCGCGAGGGAATAGACCACCACAGGAATCACGATGAGCGCTGGCATGGGTGTGAGGTCGGAGACGTACATGCCGATTCCGGCAACGCTCACGATCCCCATCGACACGAACGGATACCGGCGGCGCACGGACAAGGCGCTGACCATGAGCACCGACCACGCCACGGCGGCGATTCTCGATTCGTGTCCCGACGCCAGCATCGGCAGGGCGAGCACCACACCCGCCAGGATCGCCCAGAAGGAGTCGATCAGCAGGATGCGCGCCCCATGCAGCGGACGGTCGGTGAACATGGTGCCTACCCTATGGGGCGATGCGCGGCAGCACCCTACGACTCCGGGCCCATCGGAGTCCGTCCCAGGTCATCATCAGAGCCCGCCGCGCGCATTGTTCAGCGCGCGGTCGTCAGCGATTCGGTGCCGCGCTCGAACTGCGCCACCCCGATCCGGCGTGCTGCCAGAGCGACGAACAAGGCGGTCGCCAGATAGGTCAGCGTCGACGCCGCGAAGACCCCGGGATCGAGACCCGTGGGCGGCAGAACGAAAGCGGCGATCACGGCGGCGGTGACGAAGGCGCCGTTGAAGCCCATGTCGTAGAAGGTGAACACCCGACCCTTGTACTGCTCATCGACGTGGGCCTGCACGATGGTGTCGACGCAGATCTTGAAGGCCTGCGTGATCAGGCCGATGCCGAAACTCACCGCGAACAGCGCGAGTTTGCCGTCGACGAAGATGGTGACCGCCTGGAAGCCCGCCCCCGCCACCAGCAGGCCGATCGCGGTGCGCCGCAGCCCCCACGGCCGCACCAGCACCGGAACCACAGCCGCCGCGAGGACGAATCCTGCCCCGGTCAGGCCTCCCCACAGCGTGAGATCAGCCAAGGCGGCCTCGGTCTCGGCGGTCTCGTGCCAGAGATTACGGGCAGCCAGGATGACCGCCACGGAAAGCAGACCGAACAACAGCCTGGAGACGACCATTCCGATGAGCGCCACCAGCGCCGGCATCCGCTGCCCCAAGTGGCGGCCCGCGGCACCGAGCCCACGGAGCACGTCGATGCTTCGCGTGCGGATCTGAGGCGTATCCGGGCCGAGGGCGCGCCGTCCGAATCCGGAGCAGGTCACCACCGAGGCGATGAACAGCCCCGCGGCGACGACGAACACGATCGCGTCGGCCTGATGGGGTTCCATCACCCGGCCCAGGGTGAGTCGCGTGGCGAAGCCCAGTCCTGCGCCGATGACCACGCCCAGGGGGCCCACCGTCGGCACGATGGACGACGCCGTGATGAACTCATCCTTGTCGACCGTGTGCTGGAGCCCGGCGGACAAGCCCGCCAGCATGAACCGGTTGATGCTCATGGCCACCAGCAGCGCCCCGTAGAGCACCACCTGCCACACTCCGGACGTGAGCCCGGAGAAGATCACCGTCGCGATGACCAGCGCCAAGCCGGCGCGGACCACGTCGGAGTAGAAGGCCACGTCTCGCCGCGACCACCGATCGAGTAGCGGCGAGACGAACGGCCCGATGACGGTGAACGGGAGCAGGGTGAGAGCCAGCACCCCCGCGATCGACCACGCGTCGGGTTGATTCTGCGGGGAGAACAGGATGTAGCTGGCCATCCCCACCTGGAGCGTCCCGTCGGCGGCCTGGCTGAAGATGCGTAGCATCAGCAGACGGCGAAAGGCCGCATGCTTCCAGAGCCGCCTCAGGGCGCGAACGAGTGTCACGTGCTGGATCTTTGAAGGAGGTTTACTGAGTCGCCTCGGCGTGGAGCTTCTTAGCCTTCTCCAGCGCGCGGTCGGCGTTCATCTGCTCCATCATCTCGACCACCTTGACGGGATCGAACTCGCTCAGCTTGGCCTCGGCCTCCAGCATCTTGGAGTAATTCTCCTCGCGCTCCGTGTCATCCTCAGCGTGGTACTCGGTGTGCAGGTAGGCGCTGGCCAACCGCTCCACCGCACCGACCGCCGCCATCAAGCGGCCCTTCTTCGAGGTGAGCGAGAGCACCACGGTGATCGCCAGAACACCCAGGATGATCGGCAGCGACGTGGAGGGCCCGAAGGTGAACACGTTGACCGGCTCGCCTCCGTTGATGAAGCCCAGCTGGTTGGTGTGCAGCGCCTCGAGGATCATCTTGACGCCGATGAAGCCCAGAATCAGGCAGAGGCCGTAGTTGAGGTAGACCAGACGATCCAGCAGGCCATCGATCAAGAAGTACAACTGCCGCAGGCCCATCAACGAGAACGCCGTGGCGGTGAACACGATGTAGACGTTCGTGGTGAGGCCGTAGATAGCGGGAATCGAATCCAGCGCGAACAGCAGATCAGTGCCGCCGATGGCGATCATCACCAACAGCATCGGGGTCAGCACCCGCTTGCCGTTCTCGTAGGTGAACAGCTTGTCGCCGTCGTAGTGATCGGTGGTGTTGAGGTACTTCTTCGCGAGCCGGATGATGGAGTTATCGGCTTCGTCCTCGCCTTCCCGCTCGGGAACCAGCATCTTGCCGGCGGTGACGATCAGGAACAGACCGAAGATGTAGAACATGAACGAGAAGTTCTCGATCAGCGCCTTGCCCGCGAAGATGAAGCCGCTTCGAGCGATCAGCGCGAACACGATGCCGAACAGCAGCACCTTCTGCTGATCGGCCCTGGGTACCGCGAAGCTCGACATGATGACCAGGAAGACGAAGAGGTTGTCAACGCTCAATGCCTTTTCGGTCACCCAGCCTGCGAAGTACTCCGCACCCATCTGATGGCCGCCGAAGAGCCACACCAGGATGCCGAAGATGATGGCCAGCGCGATGTAGACCACCGACCAGAAGGTGGCCTCTTTCAGGGTGGGGATATGCGCCTTGCGCACGTGGAAGAAGAAGTCGAAGAACAGAAGGCCGGCTATGACGACGATGGTCACAACCCAAACCCACAACGGGACGTCGGACAACGAAGGTCAACTCCTGATAGCTGGACCCCTCAAGCGATCGCTCAAGGGCTGGCGGACCCCTCGCGAGGTGATGCCTTCTTCCAGAATACGGGCAAAGGGAAGCAACCCCGGAATACGTAACTCAGTCTTTACTTGGCGCAGCCAGAACGTGGCGATCGGGTCCCAGGCTCTCGCCGTCGACGAGGATGCCGCCGATGGGGTCGCTGATCTCCGGGGATCGGAGCCGGTCCCGGGCCGGGCGCGCCACATCGAGGAGGCACTCGACGAGTAGCCACGCCTCCACGACGACTCGCGACAGGAGGGCGACGTAGTACAGCACCGCGGGCCCGAACTTCTCGGCCGTGAGGTGGCCCGACAGCCAACCCCAGATCGCCGCCGTGTAGACGGTATGGGAGACGGCTGTGACGATCAGCTCCTCCCGGAACGGCCGCGCGACAGAGACCGCCAGCAGCACCTAGAGCGCCGTCTGCGGGGTGAAGCCCGGCGCGAGCAGCACGGTGACCAGCACGAAGAGCCCCACCAGGCTGCCCACACGAGGGCGCCGACGGGTGACGTACAGCCACGCGACCAGGGCACCGAGAATCAGCAGGCGCAACGCGAAGAACAG
Organism: Tessaracoccus sp.; assembly: GCA_041393555.1. Classification (GTDB taxonomy): domain Bacteria; phylum Actinomycetota; class Actinomycetes; order Propionibacteriales; family Propionibacteriaceae; genus Arachnia. The sequence continues at coordinate 65,125 of JAWKJW010000012.1, forward strand.
TGCCCCGATCTCCCGCGATTCGAAACCCAAGACCTGTTCCAGCAGGAACAGCAGGGACCCATCGCTGGAGGACCTATCGATTTGTCCGACGTAATAGTCGACGACCAGGGATGGCTGGTTGAGCATCAGCGGCACGTGGACGGCCAGGAAGATGCCGGCCGACGACGCCCAGAAGGCGAGGATCGCGGCACGGGTGCCACGCAGCCCCACAGCGACACCGACGGCCAGCAGCACGGCGATCGGCATGGTTCCGGCGGCTGCGGCAAGGCCGAGGAGAAGGCCTGCTTCGACGACACGGCGTTGAGCGAACCGGAGCAGGCCCAGCATCGTCAACGCCAAGGGCAGCAGCGACCAATCGATCAGCCCCGTTGCCAGCACGATCGGGGAAGCCGCGATCGCCAAGGCCTGCCAGGAGCGGTAGCGCTTCCCGGTGGGAGCGGCATTCGCCGAGTCTCGTCCCAGCAGCACCGCCGCCGCTACCGCAGCGAGGAAACAGCCGAACAGCACCACCGTGGTGAGCCCGAAGAACACCGGCATGGCGTCCAGTTGCGCTTGGAGGTCAGAGGTGGGACCGATATCGGCACCCATCGCGGAGGTGAGCCACACCGTCGTCGCAACCACCACGGCCGTCAGCGGTGAGAAGGAGACAGGCCCGCCGAAGACGCTCTCCCCCGATGCCAGCCCTCCGCTGATGAAGGAGGCCTGGATATCGGTGTAACAAAGCCGGATGAAGGTGTCGACGCCCGTCTCGGCATCGGTTTGCAGGCACGGCAGGTGCCTCAGGTACACGACGACGAACAGCAGGGTGGCGAGCCCCAGAGCCCAGGGCAGAGGGTTGAACCAGAGCCCCTCCTGGCGGGCATGCCGCCCCATCGGGCCGCCGAGCCCTGGTAGCAACGCGTTGTTCACGCCGTCACCTGATCAGTCTTCCGAACTGTCGTCGCTCTCAACCGGTGGGGCCACGGGTGGCTGCGACTGCTGAGTAGGCGCTGGCGGCGGCTCGACGGGAGCAGGAGGTGGCTCGGTGGGCGCGGGGGGCGGGGTTTCCGCAGGCGGGGGCTCCACGGGGGGCTGTGTCGCCGTCGGCGCGGCGGTGGGCGCCGGTTCGGAGGTGGGCTCCACCGTCGGGGTGGGTTCCTGCGTCGCCGTGGCGGTCGGGGTGGGCTCAGGCGTCTCGGTCACCTCGGTCGCCGTGGGAGACGGGCTGGATTCCGGGTCTTCGCTGGGGGTGACCTCCGGAGACGGGGTTTCCTCCGGCGACGATGCACGCTCCGTCGCGGTGGGAGTCTGCTCGCTTCGGCGAGGCCGCTCGTTCTCGCGAGTCTGCTCCGACCTGGGCGAGGTGTTCCGATTCACCAGGGTCGCCTCGTCGAACGGCAGCACCGGCATCCCCGGTGGCCACCTCCATGTAATCGATCCAGGTCAGAAGGGGGAAACCCGAGCCGTAGAAGGTGCGATCCTGCGAACGCCGGTACGGGCCCAGGTCTCCCACTCCGTCGTCCCCGACCACATACATCACGGCGGTGGAGATCTGCTTGGTGTATCCGACGAACCAGGCCGACTGGATCTCGTCGCCGACGCCGTGCGTGCCGGTCTTACCCGCCACCGGCCGGCAAGCCCAGCGTGGACGCGCGGCGGCCGCTGCCCTCCTGCACCACCGATCGCAGGGCGTCGGTGGTCACGGCGGCCACGTCTTCCTCGATCGTCTGCTCATTGGCGGGTTCCGCCTCGTAGAGCACCTGCCCGTGCGGATCGGTGACCCGCGCGACGATGTGGGCGTCGTTGCGTTTACCGCTGTTGGCCAGGGTGGCGTAGGAGTTGGCCATGTTCACGGGGCTCACTTCGGCTTTGCCCAGTGCGATGCGGTTGTCCAGGTCCCAGCTGGTGCTGGTGGGGCACCCGCATCGTTGGCCGCCTTCGCGACCTCCGCGGCTCCGTTGGAGATCTGCTGGGTCATATCGACGAAAGCCGTGTTGATCGACTCGGCGGTCGCCCTGCGCAACGTCACGGTGCCGTACTGCTGGTGGAACTGGTTGCGGATGGGTTGGGAGTCTCCCCTGGGGGTGAAGGTGTTTCCCCGGAGTTGGGAGTTGAGCGTAAAGCCATTGCGCAGGCCGGCGATGGTGGCGAAAGTCTTGAACGTCGACGCGGCCGGACGATCGGTCATCGCCCAGTTGCGCTGGTTCTCGACGTAGTCCGCTCCGCCGTACATCGCCAGGATCGCGCCCGTCTCCGTTTCCACCGAGGCGATGGCGACGTGCAGCGGATCGGCATCCGCGCCCGCGTTGTCCGAGGCCTCCTCGGTGTAGTGCTGGGCGGCCTCCACGGCGGCGGCCTGCATCTGCTCGTCGATCGTGGTGACGATGCGCAATCCTCCGCCCTGGGTCTCCGACTCGTCGAATCCCAGCTGCTCCATCTCGCGTTCGACGGCCTTCATCAGGTAGCCGTTGGTTCCGCCGTAACGATTGTTGAGCGGCACCTCCGGGAACTCGGGAAGCCGGCCTCGGGTCTCGTCGTATTCGGCCTGGGTGATGGTGCCCATCTCCAGCATCCCGTCGAGCACGTAGTTGTAACGGTTCAGCAGGTTCTGGCGCTTGTCCTCGCCGTCCGACGGATTCATGGCAGCGGGGTTGTTGAGGATGGCGGCGAGCACGGCGGCCTCGCTCAACGTCAGATCTTCCGCGTCCTTGAGGAAGTAGGAGCGCGACGCCGCTTGGAGGCCATAGGCACCGCGCCCGAAGTAGATGGTGTTCAAGTAGCCGGCGAGGACCTCTTCCTTCGATACCTCCCGGCCCATCTTGATGGCCAAGATCAGCTCGCGCGCCTTGCGGGTGAGCGTTCGCTCGGAATCCAGGTAGAAGATCTTGATGTACTGCTGGGTGATCGTCGAACCACCCTGCAGCTGACCGCCGGAGACGATCGACCACAGGGCCCGCGTCATGCCGCTCGGCGAGAAGCCGGGGTCTTCCCAGAAGCTGCGGTTCTCCGCCGCCACGACGGCGTCCTTGGCCACCTGCGGCATGGCGGAGTAGCTGATGGTCTGCCGGTTCTGCACCGACAAGCTCCCCAGTTGCGACTCGCCGTCGGCGTAGTAGATGAAGGTGGTGTTGGTCAGGAAGTCATCGTTCGGGTCGGGAAGATCCGTGGTCGAGTACAGGTAGGCGAAGGCGCCCAGTCCGGAGAACCCCATGACGAGGAAGGCGACGAGCGCCACGATTCCCAGCTTGCTCCAGAACCCGCGTGTGCGCTTGGCACCGTTGCGGGGCTTTTTCTTCTCGGACGGCATGGGTCTAAGACTAAGAGATCCCGCCAACTGACGGCACCACGGCTGCCCTCCTGATCACTCGACGCGCGGCAGGAGGGGCGGACGGATGCCGTGTTCCGCAAAGGCTTCGCGGGCATACTCGCGCACCTCGCGCATCGGGCCCCACTGCTGGTTGGCCTTGGTCTTGAGCAGCACCTGAATGATCATGGTGCCGCCTTCCAGGGAACCGACCCCGAGCACCTCCGGGGGCGCCATCAGCACGTCCTTCCACGCTTCTTCGATGGCGATCGGGGCGATGGCCTCAGACAGCACCTGCTTCACCTTGTCGGGGTCCTCGTCGATGGCGACGGGGATGTCCACCACGGTGGACGAGAAGCCCTGCGTCAGGTTGCCGAGCGTCAACACCTCACCATTGCGGACGTACCAGATGGCGCCGCTGGGGTCCTCCAGCTTGGTGATGCGTAGCGTCACCTCCTGCACCGTGCCCTTGAGGTCACCCACCTGGATCATGTCGCCCACGCCGAACTGGTCCTCCGCCAGCATGAACACGCCCGAGAGATAGTCCTTGACCAGCGACTGAGCGCCGAAGCCCAGCGCCACGCCGCCCACGCCCGCAGACGCGATCAGCGGACCCATCGGCACGCCCCAGACCGAGAGCACGGTGAGGATGCTGATGGTGATGATGACCACGTTGACGATGTTGCGCAGCAGGGAGCCGATGGTCTCTACGCGCTGGCGTTGACGCTCGAGGTTGGTTCCGCCCGCCCGCGCCATGATCCGCGCAGCCTTGGCCCCGACGGAGGCGTTTCCGCTGCGGTTCACGATCGTCCGGGTCACCCGGCGGATCGCGTAGCCCAGCACCACCCGCAGGATCGTCGCACCGACGAGGATCGCCAGGGAGAGCAGCGCTTTCTCAGACCAGGTATCGAGCATGGCTCCATCTTCGCAGGACCATCAAGTCCGTCCGCCGATCACCGTCGAATCAGTCCTCCACCCTCCCCTCCCCCGCCTCACCTCTCTCACCCCGCCCACTCTGTTGCCTCCCCCGCCCGCCCTCTTTGCCGAAAATCGGCCATTGGCCGAGTTTGCGGTGTCTTATGCCGAAAATCGGCCATTGGCCGATTTTCCGGGATTAGGCGGGCGGGAAGGGGAGGGGGAAGCGGGCGGTTGAGGGTAGAATCGGCCGCCGTGCCGAGCCTCACCCAAGCCCAGACCAACGCGATGCAACAGCTGCTGCGCATCGCGCCGGTGATCGACGAGCTCGGCGAGCTGTTCCGCCAGGCCGGTCACGAGCTGTATCTCGTCGGCGGATCCGTGCGCGACGCGCTGCTGGGCGTCCTCGGCGACGACCTCGACTTCACCACCTCCGCCCGCCCCGACGAGACCCATGCTCTGCTGCGCCGGTTCAGCACCAGCACCTGGGATGTGGGCAAGGCCTTCGGCACCATCGGGGCGATGAAACGCGTCGACGCCATGGAGTGGAAGATCGAGGTCACCACCTTCCGGGCCGACGCCTACGAGGCGGACTCCCGCAAACCCGTCGTGGCTTTCGGCGACTCCATCGCCGGCGACCTGATCCGTCGCGACTTCACGGTCAACGCGATGGCCGTCGACATCGCCACGCGCACCTTCGTCGACCCCTACGGCGGCCTCGACGACCTGGCCCAAGGCGTGCTGCGCACCCCCACGACGCCGGAAATCTCCTTCTCCGACGACCCCCTGCGCATGATGCGAGCCGCGCGGTTCGCGTCGCGCCTGGGCTTCCGGGTGGCGCCCGAGGTGGTGAAGGCCATGACGGAGATGGCCGAGCGCATCGACATCGTCTCGGCCGAGCGCATCCAGGGCGAGCTCACCGGATTGCTGCTGACCGATCGTCCCCGGACGGGACTGAATCTGCTGGTCACGACGGGCTTGGCCGATCATTTCCTCCCCGAGGTCTCGGCGTTGCGCCGCGAACGCGACGAGCATAACCGCCACAAGGACGTCTACGAGCACACGCTCACGGTGGTGGAACAGGCCATCGACCTGGAGAAGGCTCGCGGCCATCAGCCCGACCTCATCAACCGGCTGGCCGCCCTGCTGCACGACATCGGCAAGCCCGCCACCCGTCGCTTCGAGGGATCGAAGGTGACCTTCCATCACCACGACGTGGTGGGCGCAAAGCTGACCTCCAAGCGCTTGAAGGCGCTGGCCTATTCCTCGCAGATCGTGAAGTCGGTGTCGAAACTGGTGGAACTGCACCTGCGGTTCCACGGTTATGCCGACGGCGAATGGTCGGACGCGGCCGTGCGGCGCTACGTGCGCGACGCCGGCGACGAACTGGAGCATCTGCACATCCTCACCCGGGCCGATTGCACGACACGGAACCGGAACAAGGCGACCCGGCTTCGCCGCGCCTACGAGGAGCTGGAGTGGCGCATCGATGAACTCGCCGCCCAGGAGGAACTGGCCCAGATCCGGCCCGACCTGGATGGTACGGAGATCATGGCGGTGCTCGGCATCGCGCCCGGCCGAGAGGTCGGCGAAGCCTACAAGTTCCTGCTCGATCACCGCATGGAGAACGGTCCCGTCGACAAGGAAGAAGCCGCCCAGCTGCTCCGTGACTGGTGGGCTGCTCGACAATAGAGAGAGATCCAGAAGATTCCGGCGTCGGTGGGGGCGACGGCGGCGCGCGTCACACATCATTACGAAAGGCCCGCCGATCCCAGCGAAGTATCATGACACGGTGATAAGAGGTTCCGCGGATTCTCCGAGAACCCTGATGGGAGTGCTGCTTGCCCTCCTGGTGGGGGTCGTCGGCTTTTTCGCGGTTCCCGCATCGCCGGCGCTGGCCGACGAGCATCCACAGCTCGAGGTGCGCATCAACGCCGTCTCCCCCGCTCTCATCGACCCCACTGACGAGGGCCAACTGGTCACGATCACCGGAACCGTCACCAATACATCCGCGCGGGACATGCGCTACGTCAACGTCCACTTCTGGCGCAGCCGGCAGCCGCTGACGGGCCTCGATGAGATCAACGACGCCGTCTCCGCGCCATTGTCGTCACCGCTGGGCAGCCGGCTGGACAGCCTGGAATCCGGGAATCTCGACCTGCTCGCGGCGGAGGATCCGTTCCCGCCCGGTGAGACCGCGAACTTCACCGTGCAAGCCACCGTCGCGCAGCTGGAACTGCCCACCGTCTCGGACGCCGTCTACCGGCTGGGCGTGCACGTGCGCGCCATTCCCAACGGTGACTCGAATACCACCGTGGGACGCGCCCGGGTGCTGGTGCCCGCGTCGCCGCTGGACCTGCCGGTGAGCGCCACGGTACTGCTGTCGTCGCGCCCTGTCGCGCATGCCGACGGGGATCCGATCAATCAGCAGGAATCAGCACGATTGCTCTCAGAGCTCACCGGCCGGCTGGAGACGCTGCTCGCGGCGGCGGAGCGGCCCAACGTCGTCGGCATCATCGATCCCGAGCTCTACCGCACCGTCGGAATCCTGGCAGAGGGCAACGACGAGGCCCCACCGAACGAGGCCGCCCAGCGTTGGCTGCAGCGCGTCGATCGCCTGGCCGCCGAGAACAGGCTCTGGAGGCTCCCGGCGGGCGATCCTCATCTGGCACGCGCCGATGCCGTCGGCCTACTGGATCAGGTTCTCTCCGATACCGACGGCGGGGCTTTGAGCGCGATTCCCCTCGCCGCGGTTCTGGGGGAGACGGGCTCCGAAGACCTGGCTGAGCGTCTCACCGACGTCGATCACCTCGTCGCCCGTCACGCCCAAGGCGTCTCGCGCCGGGTCATGGAGGGCAGGGCGCCGCGCGTGCCTCCCGCTCTGGCCGACGGCACGGACGCCGAGCATCGTGGTTATCTCCTGGCCACCGAGCTGCTGCCCGGCACCCCCGTCAACTATCTCCTGGCCACCGAGGAGCAGGTGACGCAAGAACGGCTGCTCGACGGCTATCGCGAGCACATCGCCCCGCCCCGCTACGCGCGCCTCACCCCCACCTGGAGCCGCGCGCTTCCAGCCCCCCGGTGGACGGGACTCGCCGACGAGCTCGCCGTGTTGATGCTCAACAGAGAGCTCACCGCCCCCGACGCCGCGCCGTTGGACCCCACCGCATTCAACCGTTATTTCACCACGGAGGAGGAAGCCATCGCTTGGATGGAATCCTCCCCCGAGGCTTCCGTCGATCCACGCAAGATCACGGTGCGATCCGCCCAGCAGTTCGTGTTGAGCTCATCCACCGGCACCCTTCCCATCACGATCACCAACGAGACGGCCGCCCCCGTCACGGCGCAGCTGCGTTTCCACTCCGATACTCCGCAACGCATCAGCATTCCGGATTCGGAGTTGGTCACCCTGCAGCCGGGGCAGTCCCAAACCCTCGCCATCACCCCGCAGGCCTCCGCGAACGGCGTCACGCTCGTGCACGCCCAGTTGGCCACGGCGTCGGGCGAAACCTTCGGCACCCCGGTGACGATGGAGATCACGGCGACCCAGTTTGGGCGTGTCGGATGGATCATCATCGTGATCTCGGGTGCAGTAGTGCTGGGAGGCACCGCTTTGAGAATCAAGGCCGTCCGGTCCGAGGAGAGCAATGAGTCAAGTCAGTAGCACCAGGAGGCTGGTTTCGGCCAGCGCCATCATGGCATCGGGCACGCTCGTCTCCCGAGTATTAGGCGTGCTTCGGGTGATGCTGATCACCTTCCTTCTGGGTACGGCCACCCGGCAGTCCGACATCTTCACCCTCGCGACGATGGTGCCCAACTCGCTGTACATCCTGTTCGTCGGCGGCGCGTTGAACACCGTGCTCGTCCCGCAGATCGTGCGCCACATCAACAGCGATGAGGACGGCGGGGAGGCCTACACCAACCGGATCATGACGGCTTTCATGCTGATCGTGACGGCCGTCGCGGTCCTCGTCACCGTCGCGGCCCCCGTCGTGACCCAGATCTACTCGTCCTCCGCATGGCGCGAACCGGCGCTGGCCGACCAGTACGCGTCGATGGTGGCGCTCACCTACCTGACGCTGCCGCAGATCTTCTTCTACGGCGCCTTCTTCCTCCTGGGTCAGATCCTGAACGCCCGCGACAAGTTCGGCCCCATGATGTGGGCGCCCATCGCGAACAATGTGATCTCGATCGCCATCTTGTCGATCTACTTCCTGGTGTGGGGCAACGACGGCGATCACGCGCAGGCCTTCACCACCGCCCAGCTGCTCGTGCTCGGCTTGGGCAGCACCGCCGGCATCGCGATGCAGACCCTGGTGCTGTTGATCTGCGTGCGCAAGATCGGCTTCAAGCTGCGCCCCCGCTTCGATCTCAAGGGCACCGGGCTGGGGCACACCTTCTCGCTCACCAAGTGGACACTGGGTTTCGTCGCGGTCAACCAGCTGGCGCTGATGATCGTCAACCGGCTGGCCACCTCGGCGACCGCCACCGGCCACGGCGCCGGCGCCAACGTCTACTCCAACGCGCATCTGATCTGGATCCTGCCGCACTCGCTCATCACCGTGTCCCTCGCCACCGCGATGCTGCCCAGTGCCTCCCGGTTGGCGGCCGAGGGGAAGTTCGGCGACGTGGCCAGGGAGATGACCAAGACCATCCGGATGGCCTTGGTCGTCATCGTTCCCGCCACCGTGGCGTTCATCGCCCTATCCGGTCCGATGACCAGCCTGCTGTTCGGCCACGGCGCCGGCACCGACGACGCGGTACTGATCGCTTGGGCCTTGATGGGCTTCACGGTGGGCCTCATCCCGTTCACGGTGCAGTTCGTCTGCCTGCGCTCCTTCTACGCACTGGAAGACACCCGCACCCCCTTCTTCCTGCAATGCCTCATCGCGGGCGTCAACGCCGGCGGTGCGCTGCTGCTGGTCTGGCTGGTCAGCGATCCGTCGTTGATCGCGACGGCCTTGGCGCTGGCCTACTCGGTGGCCTACACCGTCGGCGTGTTCGCCTCGTGGCGCACCATCAAGCGCCGGTTGCCCAAGCTGGACGGCAGCGACGTGATTCTGCACATCGTCCGGCTCCTGCTGGGCGCGGCGCTGGGAGGCGTGGCGGCCTACTTCCTGGGCCGGTTCATCCTCGACCAGATGCCGCATGCCGTCTGGGGCAACTTCACGGCCATCATCGCCGGCGGCGTGCTGATCCTGGGCGTGTACTGGCTGGTGGGACGCCTGCTCAAGGTGAGTGAGCTGAGCAACCTCGCCAGCCTCGTGGCCGGTCGTCTCGGTCGTCGGCGCTCCGCCACGCCCTCAGAATCGTCGTCCGAGGAGATTTCCGAGATCACCGCCACCCAGGATGCACTGCGCAGCGGCGAGACGGGTTCCACGGTTCTGGGCGAGGATCTGATGCCCACGGCCATCGCACCGGCGCTGACCGACGAGGAGCTGCGTCGGCGCGATTCGGAGCGAGACCCGGAGGACGACGCGCCTGCCACGAAGCAGTGGGATTTCCTCATCGACGACGACACGGAGACCCACACCGCCATCGACGACGCTGAGGACACCGACGGTGGGGAAAACTCGGCCCCGCCCCGCGACGCCGATGACACCGGTTCGCTCACCGCAGATGGCAGCGGAGGTCCTTCGGCCCCGCTGATCCCGCCGCCGGCGCCTGCGCCTCAGGAGGGGATCTCCGAGGTGCTCGACGAACTCTTCCGTCCGTCCTCCGACGCACGAATCGCCGAGGACGGAGCCGTCGTCCATGCCCGCTACCAGCTCACCGAGCTGCTCACGGAACGCGGAGGTTCCGAGACCTGGCGGGCACACGATCAGGTGCTGTCGCGCGACGTCGTGGTCCATCTCCTGCGCAAGGAAGATCCCCGGGCCGAGGAGCTGCTGACCGCCGCACGACGAGGCGCCATCGCCACCGAGTCCCGGTTCCTGCGGATCCTCGACGCCGGCAAGCTCGCCGATCCCGAACTGGAGATCGGGGCGTACGTGGTGTGCGAATACGCCCCCGGCAAATCGTTGACCAAGATGCTGAAGTCGGGTCCGCTCAGCTCGATGGAAGCCGGATGGATCGTGCGCGAGTTGGCTGACGCTCTCGCCGGCGTGCATGCCCAGGGTCAGTTCCACGAGCGGATCACGCCCGACACCGTGGTGATCACCACCTCTGGCACCGTCCGTATCGTCGGCTTCGGCATCGAATCGGCCCTGGCCTCCCCGCTGGGCGATGAGCGTCCTTGGAGCGAACGCGAGCGCGGCGACATCGAGGCCCTCGGGGCGCTGCTGTACGCGATGCTCGTGCACCGGTGGCCCGGACGCTCGTTGTTCGGCTTGAAGGCCGCCCCGACGGTGCAAGGACGGCTCGCCCTGCCCAGTGAGCTGCGCAGCGGGGTCTCCCCCGCGCTGGAGCGCGTCTGCCTATCGGCCATGAACAGCCAGGGCGTGCGCACCGCGCGGGAGCTGGCGAACGCGCTCACCGATCTGCTCGGCACCGCTGACGCCTCGTCCGATCTGGAGGAGCGGGTGCGTCGCCCACCGAAGCCGGCCCTGTCGCTCGCGGAACCGTCCGTCGAGCTGGAACGCGTGGCGGCTGCCCCCACGGCAACCCGGTCCGCGTCCTCGGGGGACTCCGCCGTGCCGCCGCCGGAGAAGAAACCGGAGAAGAAGAAGGAAGAGCACCGGCACGATCCCGAACTGCACGCTGAGGAGGGACCCACCAAGTCGCGGCAGCGCACGGTGGTGATCGCCATCACCGGCATCGCCATCCTGATCCTGGTCGTGGCCCTGCTGATCGGGGCGTTCCGCAACGCCAACCGCGACGGCGCCGCCCCCGCCCCCTCGGAATCCGTCTCGGCACCCGCGATCGCAAGCGCACCGCTGACCATCGCCAGCGTCGAGGATTTCGATCCCGAAGCCGATGGTGGCAATGCCGAGGAGAACCCGGAGCTGGTGGCCAACGCCTTCGACGGCAACCCCGAGACGGCATGGGAGACGCTGCGCTACCTGAACCAGTCTCAGCTGGGCGGGCTGAAGCCTGGCGTCGGCCTCGTCGTCGATCTCGGCGAGGTTCGGGAGGTGACCTCCGTCGATCTCACCCTTTCCGGGAACGGCACCACGGGGATCGAGGCTCCACGTGCCGCAAGGGGCCGGGGCGTCGATGGCCACCGTGGGCGACTGGAGCCTCGTGGCGTCGAACGAGGCAACACCGGCTGGCACGACGGCCTTCGAACTCACGGAACCGGCCAACACCCAGTACGTGCTGGTCTACCTCACCGACCTGCCGGCTGTGGAGGGCGGCTTCCGCGGCGTCGTCAACGAGATCGTCGTCAACGGTCGCTGAGCGTGCGACCCCGTGGTGGGCGGCCGTCTATCACGGGGTGCCACCTCTACCTATCCTCAGGGGTTCTTAGCTTGGCGTTTAACCTGTTGGGCTGGTTTTGCCGATGGGGTGGATGGGTGCTTTCCGGTGGTTTCGGCTGCCTGGGGGCCGTCCGGGGCCGGCCTGTGTGGCTATTGGCGTTCTCGTGGGCTGGACGCAGGACGCGTGGACGCGGGGAAAGCTTCGGCGCACTCTGCCTGGAGTCAACGCGGTCGTGGGGAGAGGGGGTTGCCAGGGCAGCCGATGATCAGCAGCGAGAGGGCGTGCGAGCCTGAGTTGGGTATGTGCGGCCAAGACCAGCCAGGTCCACCGATCGGCAACCTCGGGATCGCGCAGCATCGGGCGGGTCCAGCCCAGGGTCTGCTTCAGGAACCGGAAGGTGTGCTCGAGGTCGAAACGGCGCAGGTAGGCTGACCAGTAATGGTCGACCTCGGCCGTGGTAGCGCCGGTGGTCGAGCACCATAACCATACCGGTGCAGGGGCGCGGTCGCCGGGCAGGTGGTCCACGGTCAGCTGGATCAGGGTGCCCTCGATGATCGGTGCCTCACCGTGGTGGTCTGCCCAGGGGCCGCGGCATTCGAGGCGCTGGTGCTGGTGGTCGAACGCGATCGCGGTCGCGAGACCGTAGTTGGTGGTCTGGTTCGTCGTGGTCACGGTGGGCCTCGGCCATGACTCGGGATCGGCCAGGGTGAGCTTATGGCCGTGACGTGGGCCACGGCCCTTGGTCGGCCCCTTGCGTTTCCCGGCCGGGGCGTAGAACACCCGGTTGGACCGTACTCTCGCCACCAAGGTCACGGGCAGATCCTTGAGCAGCCAGGTCAACCGGGTCACGTCGTAGCCGGAGTCCATCACGACCAACAGATCCGGGTCACCCATCTTCCAGTGCCCCGCGTTGTGGAGGCGTTCGAAGACCGTTCGGAGCCGCTCGGCAGTCACCATGGTTTCGTCTTCGTCGGGGTGCAGTCGGCGGGTCTCTAGCAGTGCGGTCCAGGAGGTCGTACCCGGCTCAAGTGCGGCGATCCATAGGTATCTCCAGCCCGGGATCATTTGCGCGTGCCCACGGCCGCGTGGATAGGTATGGCAGAACGATCGCTCGGGGCTGGTAGCGGCGTCGGGTCGCAGCCAGTTCGACACATCGACCGCGAGCACGATCCGGTCTCGTCCATCTGGTCCCGGCAGGCGTGGCAGCGGAGTTGCTGCCACGAGCTGTCCCAGCTCTGCGGTGTCTATCCGGCCGGCGTTCAACCCGTCGTAGAGGGCTCCGTGACCACGCCGATGCACGGGTTCAAGACACAGGTGGGCAAGGTCGGTGACCCGACCCGGTGCGCACAACATCGCGTCGGTGAGTTCGAAAAGAGCATCCGCCCGACGTGTCAGACACGAGTAGAGACCGGCACGGAAGTCGTTGAGTAAGCCCAATGCCTGATACCGGGCTACCTTCGTGGGGTTGTCATGGTCGATAATCATGGAAGTGGTCGCTGTCCTGACGATTTGGTGTGGTTACCAAAAGCATCGCCAGCAGCGGCCACTGCCACGCTATGGCACGCCGAACACCACCACGATCAACAACAACACAGGTTAAACGCCAAGCTTAGCAGTGCAGGGCCTCGTCGAGGTCGGTGAGCTGGCCGACTCGGCGGGCATGGCGATCGCCCTCGAACTCAGCCTCCAGAAAGGCACGACAGATCTCGTAGGCCACATCCTCACCCACCACACGGGCACCGAAACACAACACATTCGCGTTGTTGTGCCTGCGCGACATGGCAGCGGAATAAGTCTCGGAGACGCACGCCGCACGCACACCCTTGACCTTGTTCGCCGCGATCGAGATACCGACACCGGATCCACAGATCGCGATACCCAGATCACCCTCGCCGGCAACCACCGCGCTGCCCACCTTGGCTCCCCAGATCGGGTAGTCAGTGGACGCGGGACTGTCGGTGCCGAGATCGACGATGTGGTAACCATCCGCCTCGAGCCTCGCCACCAGCTTGGTGCGCAACTCGTACGCAGCGTGGTCGCTGCCCATCACGATCTTCATGGCTACCCTCCCGACGACAATCCGAAGTCTACCGCCGGTCGCGAGGGCCTATGGCGCCTGGCGTTGCCACCGCGTCGAGCACCGGGCGTAGCGGTCTGTGATTGACGGTTACATACCGTCTACGCATGCGACTCAGTACGCGCACCGAGGATGGCGAAAGTCACACCGAGGAAAAGTGCCCCGGGTGGGAACGGCCAGATCAGCAGGGTGACCAGACCCGTCAGGATGAGCCCGATCGCCGCCGGCCACCCCAAGACTGCGCGGCGCTTTCCGACGATCGCCACCACAAACGCCCCCACCGCGACGAGCAGTTGCTTGGGCCAGCCCATCGCATCGACGAAAATGCCTTCGCCGAGAAGTGGCACCAACTCTGGCGGTACGAGGTAGGTCGCGTGCACCACGTTCGTCGCGAAGGAAGTGGGAAAGACCGCGGTGAAGGCAACGCCGGCCGCGAGCACACCGACGGCCCATCGGGGAAGCCGCGGGTCTGACCACGCCGTCGGGAGCTGCACCGCGAGGGCCACCAGGAAGATAGCGTTCAGCGCGTTGACGGTGATCGAGTAAGGGTGGAGGAAAGGTGAGGCGTAGCGCGGGTCCTCGATGATCGGAGTGAAGACCGCGGCGATGTAGCCAGCCGCACTGAGAGCGAGGCCGATGGCGGTTGCGCGGAAGAGACGCGTGGCTGGCGTCGATGCGGTTGCTGCTGTCGCGGTGCTCATGTCACCCAGTGAAACACCCGACCACTAGGGCAGACATCGCTCCCGTGGTGGAAATATCGCCTCCTCCCTGGGGACGAAAACGAACCAGAGTGCTCCCAGAGGATGACCGGTGTGAACAGGGTCCATCCATATACTGACGGCATGCCGGAACAGTCCCGCGCACGGTCTCACGGCTTCTCCCGATTGACCTGGATCGACGTCGTGCCCGGCATCGTGCTCGTGGTTCTCGCCCTCGCCAGCGTGGCCAGCCCCGATAGTTCCCTGGCCTACGACTTCGACCTGTCCCAGCCCTTGGTCTACGGCCTCGCGGCGCTCGGCAGCGCGCCGTACGTCTTCGTTCGGCACTTCCCCACCACGGCGTACGCGTGCGCGTCTCTCGTGCTCCTCGCGCTGAACCTGCTCGGTGGCTACTTCGGCTTGCTTCCTACCTTTCTCGGCTTCGCCATCGGGTGGGTGGCATTCGCCGCGACGCCACCGCGCGCGATCTTCGCGCTCATACTGACTCTTCTTGGCTTCAGCGTGCTGGGCGTGATGCAGGCAGCCATGTGGGATACGCCGCTGGCGCTCACCAACGTCATCGGCTTCACCGCCGTCTGGGCGCTGGGCTACGCCCTCGCCCGCTGGCTGGAGCGGCAACAACGACGCGTCGCCGAAGTGGAACGTCGCGAGGCCCTCGCTCGCGAACAGGAACGCAGCCGTCTCGCTCGAGAACTGCACGACTCGGTATCCAACTCGCTCGCGGCGCTCACCGTGCAGCTGAAGCTCCTGGAAGAAGAGGCCCCAGATCCCGGCGTCCGGAAAACCGCCGCGTTGCTCGGTGCCGAGAGCCGAGGGGCACTGACCGAACTCCGGCGCCTCCTCGTCGTGCTGAGAAACGAGCCCGATGAATCTTCCCGGCCGATCGAGAATGGTGAAGATCCCGTCGAGGCCGCCATTGCAGCCCATCGTGCGATGGGCAGCACCGTGGAGATCAGCGCCGACCCCCGCACGACCATCGTGTCTGACGGCGTGCGATACATGCTCGGCCGGGCGGTGAACGAGCTACTCACCAACGCCGGCCGGCATGCGCCCGGAGCCCCGGTGACGCTACGCCTGGACAGCGTCGACT
This sequence comes from Tessaracoccus sp., assembly GCA_041393555.1. Lineage (GTDB taxonomy): Bacteria > Actinomycetota > Actinomycetes > Propionibacteriales > Propionibacteriaceae > Arachnia. The sequence goes on from JAWKJW010000012.1 coordinate 80,568, forward strand.
CGACCCTTCGGTTGAGCGCCACCAACCCTGTTCTGGAGACGACACCGGCACCACGCGACGACTCGTACGGGCTGATCGGGCTCCGCGAACGCGCCGATGAGTTCGGTGGGACGGTGGACGCGAGGTTTCAGGACGGGGCGTTCACCGTCGTCGTCGAGATACCTGGAGCCTTCGCGTGACCGCGGATGCGGCGCCGACGACCGTCGTGGTCGCCGAGGACAACGAACTGCTGCGACAGGGCATCGTCGCCTTGCTCGCGAAGACCCCTGGGATCCGCATGCTCGGGGGGGCCGCCTCCGGACTCGAAGCCGTCAACCTTGTCGGTCGGGCGCGTCCCGACGTGGCCGTCGTGGACATCCGGATGCCGGGTATCGACGGCGTCGAAGTGACCAAGCGCATCCTCACCTCCAAGAACTGCCGCACCGCCGTGGTGGTGCTCACCACGTACGACGATGATGAGAGCGTCTTCTCCGCCCTTCGCGCCGGGGCCCAAGGGTTCGTGGTGAAGGACGCGCCCACGGACGAGTTGGTGCGGGCGATTCGCGCAGCGCGCTCAGGCGAGGCTGTGCTCTCTCCTCGGGTAGCCCGCCGCGTCGTCCGGGCGGCCCTGGGCCGTTCGCCGGTACAGGCATCAGACTCGTTCGCCCAGCTGAGCATGCGCGAGAAGGAGGTGCTCGAGCTTGTCGCCGTCGGCATGTCCAACGAGGAGATCGCTCATCAGCTGAGCGTCAGCATCGCGACGGTCAAGTCACACGTCAGCAGCCTGCTCGCCAAGACAGGAGCCCGCTCCCGCATAGACCTGGTGATCGCGGTGCACCGGAAGTAGCGTCGTCACTTCTTTCATGAGCACACGCGGGGACCTATGGCGCGCATAATTCTCCATACCCGGCGAGGCCTCCCCCATATAGGGAGGCCTTCGCAGATATGGAGAATTATGTTCGGATGCCACCTACCCGCGAACCTCTAGGCCGCGAGGCGCCGCCGGAACTGGGCAGCGGTCAGGCTGCGACGCGAGGTGATGGCCAAAATCGATGCCGCCAAGGCGATCACTCCGAGCAACAGCGCCGTGCCCCACAGGCCGATGAAGCCAGTCCCGTCGGCGACGTGGGTGCGCACCAAGAGGAACGCGTTGTGCACCGGCGAGACCCCCGCGAGCCAGCCAAGCCAGCCAGACCCCGAGGACGACACGGCCAACGCCACGGTCGCCACCACCAGCAGCACTGATACGCCTCGGCCGATGTTGCCCAGCCAGGCGGTCAGCGCATGGTTGGCCAGCACGAAGCTCACCGCGATACCCACGAGGAACAGCGCGAGCAGGGCGGTAGGTCCGGCATTGAGCCCGAGGACCCCACCGCCGATCGCCGCGAGCAGGATGCCCTGAACGGATACCACCAACGCCGGCATCGCCACCGTGCGCGCCCACAGGGCGAGGCTCGACGCACGCGAAGCGACCACGGTTGAAGGCACCGGCCGAACCGCGACGAAGGACAGCATCGCTCCTAGCCAAAGGCCGATCACGAGCAGCAACGACACCGTCGCGGTGCCGTTGGGGCCCGCCACTCCTCCGGGAGCGGAGACGGGATTGGTGATCACTTCGGACAACCGAGCACGGTCGTCATCGGAGTAGCTCGGCAACTCTTCGGCGCCCGTTTCGAGTTCGCCGGCGAAGGTACCAAGACCTTCGTGCAGCTGCTCGGTGCCGTCGCTCAGCTGGGTCAATCCGTCGGCGAGCTCCGGCGCCCCCTCAGCAGCCTGGGTAACCCCGTCGGCGAACTGGTTCACGCCATCGACATAGGTGCCGAGCCCGTCGTCAAACTGGTTCACGCCGGTCGCGAGCTGGGAAGCCCCGTCCGAGAGTTGACCGGCCCCATCGGACAGTTGCGATGCGCCGTTGACGAGCTGTCCGACGCCATCCCGCAACTGGTTGATGCCCTTGGGCAGCGCGCTGACCTGCTGGTCGAGTTGCCGGATCCCGTCCAGGAGCTGGGTGGAACCGGCACCCAGAGCATCCGCGTTGTCGACGAGCGGCTGGGCTTGCGTGACGATCTGATCCGCACCGGCGGCAAGCTGGCCCAGTCCGGCACCGAGTTCCTCGAACTGCGCGGGAAGCTGGGTGATCACCTGGTCCACACCACCCGACACCTGACCGGCACCGTCGGCCACCTGCTCGGCGGCGTCCAGCAAGGTCACGCCGTCCTGCGGGGTGGTGAGCGCCTGCACGCCGCTGCCGGCGCCCGCCTTGAAGCCTTCCAACGCGGCGGCCTCGGCACCCGCCGCGAAGCTCTGAGCGAGCAATTCACAGGTGGCGGGGTCGTCCACGGGGCATTGGAAGGCCTGGGTCACACCCGCGGCGATCTGCCCGGCAGCGCCCTGCGCCTGCTCATTGCCTGAGGCGAGTCCCGACAATGTCTGATTGACGGCGCCTAACCCGGCGCTCACGCCCGAGGCACCCTGGGAGACGCCCTGGGCGCCCTCTACCAGAGGCACGAACTGTTCCGCCACACCCTCGACGGAGACGCCCCCGGCCGCCTGATTCAGGCCCGCCGCCAACTGCTCGACGCCCAGCACCACTTGCTTGGACCCGTCGGCGAAGGCGGGGATGCCCCCGAGCAGCTGCTCCGCGCCGTCCGCCAGCTGACCCACGCCCTCGACGAGTCTCGGCGCCTGGCCGGCGAACTCGGCCACGCCGGCGTTCAGCTCGTCGACGCCGGAGGCCAGCTGATCCACACCGGTGGCGAACTGCCCCACGCCAGTGGAGAGCTCGGCGCTGCCGTCGACGAGTTGGCTCGAACCGTTCGCGAGTTGATTTCCGCCAGAGGTGAGCGGAGTGGCGGCCTCGGAGAGCTGCCCCAATCCTCCGGCCAGCTGCTCCCCGCCTTCGGCTGCCTGGCCGGCGCCCTCGGAGAGTTCGCCCGCGCCGTCGGAGAGCTGCGTCACGGCATCCATGATCTCGACGAACTGGTCGCCGATCGTATTGAAGCCGATGAAGACGTTGTCGAGATAGGTCTCGGTGAGGGTCGAGTTGATCGTCGATGTGGCCAGGCGCGCCACCTGCTCGCCCACCTGGGCGTCGGTGATGGGGGCGTTCTCGCTGACGTCGACCTGGATGGTGGCCTGCTGCGCCTTCGCCGCATCGTTCTCGCTGAACGAGGTCGCCGCGGACGAGAAGCTCCCGGGGATGGTGACCACGACGGAGAACTCGCCCGAGCGGAGGCCCTCGCGCGCGGTTTCTTCGTTGGCGAGCATCCAGGAGATATCGTCGCCGCCTTCTTCCACGATCGCCGCGGCGAGCTGGCGCCCCATCGGCACGTACTGATCCTCCAGGGTGACCGGCTCATCGAGATTGACGATGGCCGCGTTGACGCGCGCATCGCCCTGCGGTCTCACCAGGCCGATCAGCAGGCCGACCGCGAGGATCGGCACCACGGCGAGGATCACGAGCGAGATCCAGCTCAGCTTGCGCCCACTGGCGGCGGATTCGGGCCTCATGCGTTGCTCCCTTCACGCGAAGGATGGGTATGTTCTCCGGGATTCGTCGAAGCGAGTTCCCTCGAGGCGGGTGGGGCGGGGATGATTCCGTCGGGATCCAGCGCGGCGAGGTGCGCCTCGGTGGTGCCGCAGAGCAGCACCGCGTAGCTCTTCTCCGTCCGGGTACGGTGCACGATCTCCGCGACGGCGGCCAGCTGCTCCTCCGTGGCGGCGGCCTCGATGTTGTCGATCACCACCAGCGAGCCCGGCTGCGGATCGATCCGGCGCAGCGCCGCCTCGACGTCGTGCACCAGGTGGAGGTCGGTGTATTCGGTGGACCGGCGGACCTTCGCCGCGGCGGTGGGAAGCAGATGCCCCGCCACACGGGCACGGCCGCCCGTGGCCTCGAGCCGTCCGGCCAGCGCCAGCGCCGCACCGCTGCGGGCACCCAACGGACCCACCAGCCCCAACACGTTGCCGGGCATCACGCGCAACGACAAGGCGCCGGTGACGCCCTCGACCTCCAAGGCCTCGGCGTAGACCACGGAATCGTCCCCGGGCCAGTTGGCCAGCTCGAGCTCGCGGGTCAAAGTCTCGCCCTCCACGTCGAATGTGGGCAGCAGGCGGTCGAGCCATCCGGGCAGCCACCAGGCGCGATCGCCCAGCAAGGCGAGGGCGGCCGGCACGAAGGTCATCCGGATGAGGAAGGCGTCGACGGCCACGCCGACCGCCAGCGCGAAGGCGATCTGCTTGATCGGCCCCATGCCTTCCGGCACGAAGAAGGCGAACACCGCGAACATGATCAGCGCGGCGGCCACCACGACGGGACCGGAAGCGACGAAGCCCGAGCGCACGGCCTCCAGCGCAGACTTGCCATGCACGTACTCCTCGCGCATCCGGCTGACGAGGAATACCTCGTAGTCCATCGCCAGGCCGAACAGGATGCCCATCAGCAGGATCGGGAGGAAGGAGATCACCGCCATGGGTTGCTCCAAGTTCACCAAGCCCATGAACCAGCCCTCGTTGAACACCAGCGCGGTGGCGCCGAAGGCTGCTCCCACGCTCAGCAGGTAGCCGACGGTGGCCTTGACCGGCACCCAGACCGAACGGAAGACCGCGGCCAGCAGGACCAGGGAGAGACCCACGACGAGCACCCCGAAGGGCAGCAGCGCGCCGCCGAGCCTGGCGGAGATGTCGTTCTGGATGGCAGTGATGCCGGTGACGGCGGTGTCGACGCCGTAGGTCTCCTGCCAGTGATCCTCCAGGTCGCGCAAGGCATTGGCCAGGTCCTGGGTGGCGGGATCGTCGGGCGCGGTGGTGGGCACCACCTGGATCAGGCCCGTGTCCACGTTGGCGTTGGGGGTGGCCAACGGCACCGCGGCCACGCCGTCGGTGGCCTCGATATCGGCGGCGATGCCGTCGATCACCTCGATCGGGTCGTCCGAATTGATGATGTCGACGGTGACGATCAGCGGCCCGTTGAAGCCGGGGCCGAAGTGCTCGGCGACGAGGTCGTAGGCGATGCGGTCTTGGGCGGTAGACGGGTTCTGGCCCGAGTGCGGCAGCGACAGGCGCAGGCCGGCGGCGGGCAGGGCGAGCGTGCCCAGGGCGATGATCACCGCCACCACGGTGACGATCGGATGCTTCGTGGTCACGCCCACCCACCAGGAGAAGGCGCCGCCCTCACGTCGTTTCGTTGCCCTCTCCGCCTTGGGCTTGGGCCGCATCCGCTCGCCAAGGTAGCCCATCAGGGCGGGCAGCATGGTGAGCGCGATGATCACCCCGAAGGCCACGGCCAGGGCCGCGAAGACGCCCATCACGGTCAAGAACGGGATGTTGGCCACCCCCAAGCCGAGCAGGGCGATGAAGACGGTGAGGCCGGCGAAGACCACGGCCGAGCCCGCTGTTCCGACGGCGCGGCCGGTGGACTCCTCCGGGTCTGCGCCCTTGCGTAGTTCGTCGCGATGCCGGGAGAGGATGAACAAGGCGTAGTCGATGCCGACGGCCAGGCCCAGCATCACGGCCAGGATCGGGGTGGTCGAGCTGATGGCGGCGACGCGAGTGACGAGCAGCAGGATCGCCATGGCGATGCCCACGCCGACGACGGCCGTGATCAGGGGCAGGCCGGCGGCGACCAGCGATCCCAACACGACGGTGAGCACCACCAGAGCGACGATGAGCCCGACGGCCTCGATGATCGACAACGCCGGAAGCTGGATGTTGAAGGCCTGACCGCCCATCGCCACCTGCCAGCCGTCAGGCAGCTGGCTCTCCAGCGCATTCCCGACCTCCGTGATCTCGGCCAGCTGCTCGCTGGTGGGGGTTTCGGTGACGTTGAGATTGAGCTGCATCATGGCCGCGCGGCCGTCGTCGGAGACCGTGCCGTCGACCATGTCGTCCCAGGGCGAGAGCGCCTCGTCGATGGTGGGTACCGCGAGGAAATCGTCTATCGCGGTCTCGATCGCCGCCTGCTCCTCATCGGCCTCATTGCCCTCGGGGGCGACGATCATCGCCGTGGCGGTGACCGCTGTCGCCTCCGGGAAGGTCATGTGGAGACGATCGAACGCGTCGGAGGAGGAACTGCCGGGAATCTCGAAGGCGTCGTCGAAGCTGCCCTGGAAGGTGATGGCCAAACCACCCAGCACGGCGAGCAGGGCGAGCCAGATGGCGACGACCCTTCCTCTCCTGCGGTAGCACCAACGGCCGAGGGCGTAGAGCGATGCGGACACGTGACTCCTCGCATTCGATACAGAGATGTATGCAAAAAGCAGCATACACATCTGTATCCATTTCCATACAATTGTGTATCGGCCAGCTAGGCTGTGCGCCATGACCGAGCACACGCCGCGACGAGAAGCCACCCGGAAGCGTCTGATCCAGGCCGGCATCCAGGAATTCGCGGCGCGTGGGATCGACGCCACCAGCGTCGAGCAGATCAGCGAAGCGGCCGGTTTCACTCGCGGCGCGTTCTACTCCAACTTCGAAGACAAGCACGAGCTGATCATGGCCATCGTCGAGCACGTGCACACCACCTCCACCGGACTGTTCCGGCAAGCCATCGAGCAACTGCCCGACGGGGTGAGCCTCGACGAAGCGGTCGCCCTGGTGCTGCAGAGCCGAATGGTCTCACCCGAGGTGCACACCACAATGCTGGAGATCACGCTGCGGGCGCACCGCGACCCCACGTTGCGAGCCAGCCTGACCGCGCGTCGCTGCGAGCTGCACCCGGTGTTCCGCGAGGTGCTGACGGCCGCCGCCGAGCGCCTCGGCCTGCGGATCACCGTCGATACGACGGACTTCATCGACATCATCGACGCGCTCTACGAATCGAGCTTCGTGCTGAGCACGAGCGGCGGCGAATCGCGGATGATCTACTTGACCAGCCTGATCGCTTCTCGCTTTACGGAACCCGCGACGACGGCCCCTTGACCGACCAGGCACAATTCTCTCCATACGGTGAAGACAGTGCTGGACGGCGAGCCCTTCACGTATAGCAACATTTGTGCACGGAACCAACGAAGGAGCCCGCCTGTGACCACTATCGAGCGCATCCTCACCTCCGATCCCGAGAGCGGAATGGAGAACAACACCTGGCTCGTGGGCGACGACTCCGAGGTGATCGTCATCGACCCCGCCCACAACGCACACGTCGTGCACGACGCCATCGGCGATCGGCGCGTCGCGGCGATCCTGCTCACACACGGGCACTGGGATCACGTACGAGCCGCCGTCGGCCTGGGGCGAAAGGTGGATGTCCAACCCCGGCTGCGGAAGCCCGACGAGTTCCTGTGGCGCGAGTCGCACCCCACGGCCCCTTTCACGGTGCTGGAGGACGGAGACATCTTTGAGGCCGGTGGCGCCCGCCTCGTCGCCCTCGCCACCCCGGGGCACACGCCGGGCTCGACGTGTTTCGTCGAGGACTCGCTAGGTGTCGTCTTCACCGGCGACACCCTGTTTCCCGGCGGCCCCGGTGCCACGCGCTGGAGGTACTCCAACTTCGCCACCGTGATCGAATCCATCAGAACCGTGCTCTTCGCCCTCGACGACGACACCGTGGTGCATCCAGGACACGGCGACTCCACCACCATCGGATCCGAGCGTCCGCGGCTCCGGGATTGGATCGCTCGGGGCTGGTGAGCGCCTCTGCCTCCACCCGGGAGCCTGCCCATAGGATTGGGCTGAAAGATCCCGCCAACAGGTGGCGCCTGTTGGCGGGACCTCTCAGTCTCTACGCGGAGGGAAACGGGCACAGATGAAGGTATTGATCACCGGAGGCGCCGGATATATCGGCAGCACCGTCGCATCGGCGTGCGAGGACGCCGGGCACGAGGTGGTGATCCTGGACGACTTCTCCACGGGTCGCCACGAGTTCGTCGGCAAGCGCACGCTGTACAAGGGCGACATCGCCGACGCCGCCCTCCTGGGCCGTGTCTTCGCCGAGAATCACATCGACGCCGTGGTGCATTGCGCCGCCAAGATCGTGGTGCCGGAGTCTGTGGCCGATCCGCTGGGCTACTACGAGAACAACGTGAGCAAGACCGTCGAGCTCCTGAAGGCGGTCGAGCGCGGCGGCGTGAAGCGCTTCCTCTTCTCCTCGTCGGCCTCCATCTATGCCCCCGACGAGAACTTCGTTGTCACCGAGGACTCGCCGCTGGCCCCAGGCTCCCCGTACGCCACTACCAAGTTCATGGTGGAGATGATCCTGAAAGACTTCACCGTCGCCTCCGAGGTACGTGTGCTGTCGCTGCGCTACTTCAACCCCATCGGCACCGATCCCCAGCTGCGCTCCGGGCAGCAGTTGGAGAAGCCGTCGCATGTGCTGGCGAAGCTGCTCGAGGCCTGGGCGAACAAGGAGACCTTCACCGTCACCGGCGTCGAATGGCCCACCCGCGACGGCTCCGGCATCCGCGACTTCATCCACGTGTGGGACCTTGCACAGGCGCACGTGGCCGCCGTCGAGCACTTCGACGAGGCCACCGCTGACGGCCCCTACCAGGTGTTCAACATCGGCACCGGCAACGGCGTCACCGTCAAAGAGCTGGCCGCCTCCTTCGAGGAGATCAGCGGCGATCCGCTGAATGTGCAGTACGGCCCGCCCCGCCCGGGCGACGTGGCTGGGGTCTACACCGTCTCGCAGAAGGCCAAGGACGTGCTGGGCTGGGAGGCTCAGCTGACGGAGACCGACGCCGTGCGCGACGCCATCGCCTGGTTGCCCAAGCGCAAGGAGATCCTCGGCTACTGAGCCCCCGCCCCACCCTCCTTTGCCGGATCCCCGCTGAGAAGTGAGCGAGGGTAGACCCATTGTCAGGTCCCTGACAGAGGGATCCGCCACACTTTCGCATCAGGGACCGGACAATGGGTTTACCCACGCTTACTTTCACACCAGGCACCACCCTGCGAGACGATCGTTCCTCGCACCTCAGCTTCCGGGCTGCTTCGCCGCCACCATGGGGCAGGAAAGTGAGACATCAGGACCCAATCACCGGTCCCTGAGGTGCGAGCGCCAGCGAGCCTCGAAGGGCGTGTGACTGGAACCTTTGGCAGAGTCTGTGCAAATGCTTGCGTTTTACGCCCTTCGAGGCTCGCAAGCTCGCACCTCAGGGACCTGAATACAGGAACCCCCACACATACTTTCGCATCAGGGACCTGACAACGGGTTTACTCAGGTTTACTTTCGCGCCAGGGACCTGACAATGGGAGACGCCACACACTTTCGCAGCAGGGGCCTGGCCACGGGGTTCCGCTCAGGCGACGAGGTTCGGGGACTGGTTGGGGGCGCCACGGACCGCCATCTTCGTGGCGCGGTAGTAGTGCTGCACCAACTCCTCGGCGACGGTCTCCCACGTGCGGCCCTCCACGGAGCGGCGCGCGGCGGAGGCGAAAGCCGCGCGCTTGGCGTCGTCTCCGATGAGGTCGACGACGTAGCTGCGCAAGGCATCGAGGTCTCGGGGCTCGTAGAGCCAGCCGGTGCGCGAGTGGTCGATCAGATCGATGGGGCCGCCGCGGGCGGGGGCTATGACGGGCACACCGGAGGCCTTGGCCTCCTGGATGGCTTGGCAGAACGTCTCCAGGTCGCCGGGATGCACGAAGAGATCCAACGAGGCGATCGCGGTAGGCAGATCGTCGCCCTGCAGCTGACCGAGGAAGGTGGCCTGGGGAAGTTCTGCCTCGAGCTGCCGACGGTTAGGCCCGTCCCCGATGATGACCAGCTTGGTATGGGGAATATCCGCCAGGACGGCGAGATCTTCGACGCGCTTCTCGCTCGCGAGCCGCCCCATGTAGCCGATCAAACGCTCGCCGTTCGGCGCGTGCTGAGCACGGAAAGCCTCACTGCGTCGGGCGGGATGAAAACGTGTGGAATCGACCCCGCGGCCCCAGATGCCGACGCGGGGGATGCCCTGCTCGACGAGCTGCTGCTGGGCGAAGGTCGACGGCGCGAAGTTCAAGGTGGCGAGGCTGTGAATGCGCCGGATCTGGTACCAGGCCAGTGGCTCCAGCGCGGTTAGACCGTAGCGGGCCGCATAGCTGGGGATCTCCGTCTGGTAGATCGCGACGACGGGAATTCCCATGCTGGCCCCGGCGCTGGCGGCTTTGTAGCCCAGCACGAACGGTGCGGCCAAGTGGATCACGTCGGGCCTGTAGGCGGCGAGGATTCGCTCTATCGAATGGTTGCTGGTGGTGGCGACGCGCACCACGCCGTAGCCGGGCAGGCCCAGGGACGCGACGGCGTAGACGGGAAAGCCCGCGTACTCGGTGGGAGTGCGGTCGCCGTCGGCCGGTGCGATGACAATGGCCTCGTGTCCATGAGTCGAAAAATGCTCCAGCAGCCGCAGGACTGAATTTGTCACCCCATTGACCTGCGGGAGGAAAGATTCGGCCACTACAGCTATGCGCACGTTCTTCACTGTACTCCTGACTCCCCGTACACCAGTTATCGGCGAAGTGGCGAGGAGATGAGAGACAGATGACCTGCTCGTAGGTCGGTTTTGCATCACGGCGCGCGTCCGTTAACATAGTGGGGTTGCCTCCTGCCTGTTGTTGATTATTGGTGTGGGGCGGAGCCCAGGACGAGCGAACCTCGCGGCCAGGGCTCGGAGCTGTACAGCTCCCAGCGGATGAGCACCAGATTCATCCGCCCAGGTGCCGGGCCATCTCATGACAAGATGCCGCATCCCGGCGAGTAATTGCCCCCAGGAGATCCCACTCATCACAGGGACTCCCTTTGTCCACAGGTAAGGACCATCACGTTATGGCAGACAAGCGCGCCCCCAAGTCATTCAAGTCCGACGGCACCCCCAAGAAGCGGTGGAGCGCCGAGCAGCGTGCCGCGAAGGGTCACGGCCCCCGTAAGCGCGGCGGGCAGCCCCGTGACGGCGAGCCCCGCAACCGTGCGGAGCGTCGTCAGCTGCAGTTCGCAGAGTTCCGCCCCGAGCGCGACCAGGACCGTCCCCGCCGCGACGGCGACGGCGACCGTCGTCCCCCGCGCCGCAACCATGAGCACCGCGACGGCGACCACCGTCACGGTGGCTCCCATCGCCGCGATGACCGCTTCGAGGACCGCGGCGGATACCGTCGGGGCGATCGCGATCAGCGCGACTTCGGCCGTCAGGACGATCGTCGTGGCGATCGCCGAGATTTCGAGCGCCGCGACAACCGTGAGGGCTTCCGTCCCCGCGGTGAGCGTTCCTTCGAGCGTCGCGACGGCTTCCAGGATCGTCGTAGCTTCGACCGCCGGGATGACCGCGGCTACGGTCGCCGTGACCGCGACGACCGCGGCTACGGACGTCGCGACGACCGCGGTTTCGAGCGCCGCGATGATCGCAACTTCGAGCGTCGCGATCGTGATGATCGCAGTTTTGGCCGTCGTGATGACCGTGGTTTCGAGCGTCGCGACAACCGTGAGGGCTTCCGTCCCCGCGGTGAGCGTTCCTTCGAGCGTCGTGATCGCGACGATCGCAGCTTTGGTCGCCGCGATGATCGCGGTTTCGGTCGCGGTGACCGCGACGACCGCGGCTTCAACCGCCGTGATGATCGTGGCGATCGCGGGTTTGGTCGCCGGGATGATCGCGGTTTCGATCGCCGCGACGACCGTGAGTTCGCCCATGACGCCGAGGCCGACCAGATGAGCTGGACCGCCACCGAGGTGGACGTCGAAGGCGTGGAGACCCCGGAGGACTCCGGGTTCGCCGAGCTGGGCGTCAACGCCGCCCTGGTCAAGGTGCTCGCCAAGCAGGGCATCACCCAACCGTTCCCCATCCAGCGCGCCACCCTCACCGACGCCCTCGCCGGGCGCGACGTGCTGGGCCGCGGTCGCACCGGTTCCGGCAAGACGCTGGGCTTCGGCCTGCCGCTGCTGACCCGCCTGGCCGAGGGCGAGCCCGTCGGCTCCCCGCGCGCCGTCATCCTGTCTCCCACCCGCGAGCTCGCCCTGCAGATCGCCGACGTGCTGTCTCCGCTGGCGAAGTCGGTGGGCCTCGACATCACCCTGGTCGCCGGCGGCATGTCCTACGGCCCCCAGCTGAAGGCTTTCGAGCGCGGCGTCGACATCGTCGTGGCCACCCCCGGCCGCCTGATCGACCTGATCGAGCAGGGCGCCGCCGACCTCAGCCAGGTGCAGATCAGCGTCCTCGACGAGGCCGATCACATGGCCGAGATGGGCTTCACCCAGGAGGTCACCTCGATCCTCGACGCGACCCCCGAGGGCGGACAGCGCCTGCTGTTCTCCGCCACGCTGGATCACGCCGTCGATCGCCTGGTGAAGCAGTACCTCAACGACCCGGTCACGCACGAGGTGGATCCCAACAAGGGTTCCGTCACCACGATGCGTCACCAGGCGCTGCTGCTGAAGCCGCACCACAAGAACGAGGTCACCGCTGCCATCGCCAACCGCGGCGGCAAGACGTTGCTCTTCGCTCGCACCCAGATGGGCGCCGACCGCATCGCCGGGCAGCTTCGCGACGCCGGCGTGATGGCCGGCGCGCTGCATGGCGGCCTCACCCAGGGGGCCCGCAAGCGCGTGCTCGAGGCCTTCAAGGCCGACGAGGTGCCCGTGCTGGTGGCCACCGACGTGGCAGCCCGTGGCATCCACGTCGACGACGTGGGCCTGGTGCTGCAGATCGATCCGCCCCGTGACTCCAAGGACTACCTGCACCGCTCCGGCCGCACCGCTCGCGCGGGCAGCGACGGCGTGGTGGTCTCCATCGTGCTGCCGCACCAGCGCCGCACGATGAAGCGGATCATGGATCAAGCAGGCGTGGACAACTACCAGCTCGAGGTGGATCCCGCCTCGGAGGAACTGAGCGACCTCACCGGCGCCCGCGTGCCCGAGTCCGATCCGATCGCCGAGGAGACCTACCTCAAGCTGATCGCGCCGAAGCCGCAGCAGCGTCGTCGCCCGCAGGGCGGTGGCCATGGCGGTCGCGGGGGTAACGGCGGCCGTGGAGGCTTCCGCGGTCAGCGTCGCCCCCGTCGTTACTGACCCTCACCACCGTGAACGGGTGGCACCTCGAAGGCCGTAATGGCATTAGAGTTTCCATCCGATGAGTGAGACAACAGAGTTGACGCTGCGCCTGGCTGTCCCAGAGGACAGCCAGGCGCTGCTTGGCGTCATCCGGGAGGCATTTTCCGCACGGCCCCCGGTCGATCCTCCTGCGGCTGCGCTCGCGGAGGATGAGAACTCGATTCGCGCCGCCCTCGATGAAGGTTTCGGCGTACTGGCGGAGGTCGACGGAAAGCCGGTGGCGGGCCTGCTGGTACAGCTCACCGGCAGCCTGGCGATGCTGCGTCGGGTCAGCGTGCTGCCGGAAGCATCCGGTGCCGGGGTGGCCCGCACCATGGTGGAGGCCGCAGCGTTGGCTGCCGTCGACGCCGGCGCGACGCGCGTGGAGCTCTTCGCGCGCCGCGAGTTCCCTCAGCTGATCGCCTGGTGGGAGCGGCTGGGGTTCCGGATCCTGCACGCGGAGCCACTGGGCGTGGTGCTCGGCCGCGCGCTCCCCGTGGCACTCGATATCCCCACGGCCGACGCCATGCGCGATCTTGGCCGGCGACTGGCCTCCTTGCTGCGCGCCGGCGACGTGGTGGTCGCCAATGGCGATCTCGGGGCCGGCAAGACCACCCTCACCCAAGGCATCGGCGAAGGCCTGGGCATCGAGGGCCCGGTGATCTCACCCACCTTCGTGATCTCCCGCGTGCACCCTCATCCGGGTAACGGCCCGGCGCTGGTGCACGTCGACGCCTATCGGTTGGGCGGGTCCTCAGAGCTCAACGACATCGACCTGGACGCCACGCTCGCCGAGGCCGTCACCTTGGTGGAGTGGGGTCGTGGCGTGGCGGAATGGCTCGCAGAAGACCGTCTGGAGATCGATATCGTCCGGAGCGACGACCCCGCCGACGAGACGCGCACCGTCTACCTGACCGGCCTCGGCTCGCGCTGGGCCAATGCCCTCGAAACCCTCAGGGAACAGCCATGAGCCTCACTCTCGCCATCGACACCTCTCACCATGCCGCTGTGGCAGTGGCTCGCGACGAGCATCCCATAGCCCGAGTGGTGGTCGAGGACACCCGCGCTCACGCCGAGGCGTTGATGCCGTCGATCCTCACGGCATGCGACCGTGCCGGAGTGCGGCTCCAGGACATCACGCAGATCGTCGTCGGCATGGGGCCTGGCCCGTTCACGGGGCTGCGGGTCGGCATTGCGACGGCGTGGACGCTCGCGCATACGGCGGGAATCGAGCCGCGGGGCGTGTGCTCCCTGGACGTGATCGCCCGCGAGTGGGCCGATAGGGGCGCGCCCGAGGAGTTTCTCGTGGTGGCCGATGCTCGGCGCAAGGAGCTCTACTGGGCCCGCTACTCCGGGGATGGCACTCGCCTCGATGAACCGCAGGTGAGCGTGCCGGGCGCGCTACCCGAGCTGCCCGTGGGCGGTGTCGTCCCGGAGGCCTTCGCCGAGCTGGTATCGGTGGCCGACGGAGCCCCCACCGCACTCGATCCGGGTGTGCTGGCCGCGCGCTGGGAAACCCTGGCGCCCGCGGGAGATGAGCCGTATTATCTCCGCCCGGCCGACGCCACGGTGCCCGGCAAACCCAAGTCGGCTCTGCCCCGCCTGCGCCCGCGACGATGATCGTCACCACGGCGGACGCCGGCGACGCCGAGGCCATCGCCGCGCTGGAGGAGAGCTTCGAGCCGCTCGAGCGATGGTCGTTGGCGTCGTGGCGTCAGGAGATCCTGGGACAGGACCGGCTGGTGCTGACGGCCAAGCGCAGGGCGACCGGAGAGGTGCTCGGCGCCGCGTCCTATCAGCTGACCGACGTCACCGCGGATCTGAACCGTATCGTCGTGGCTCCCACCCAGCGCCGGCTTGGCCTGGCGCGGCTGATGCTGGTCGATGGCTTGAAGTGGGCTCTCGAACAGGGTGCGATGCGCATGATGCTCGAGGTGCGCGCCGACAACGATGCGGCGCTGACGCTCTATCGCAGCCATGGCTTCCAGCAGATCGCCACCAGACCGGGATACTACGGTGGTGCTGTCGATGCATTGGTGTTGGAACGCAGCTTGGTGGGCGTCAACTCCCATTCGGTCGGAAATCTCGTGGAACCGGAGGCAACCTCATGAGTGAACCCTTGGTACTGGGCCTCGAATCGTCGTGCGACGAGACCGGCGTGGGCGTCGTCCGCGGACGCACGCTGCTGGCCAACGAGGTGGCCAGCTCCGTCGACCTGCATGTTCGTTTCGGCGGCGTGGTGCCCGAGGTGGCCAGCCGTGCGCATCTCTCCGCGCTGGTGCCCACGCTGGAACGCGCGGCCGCCACCGCCGATGTTGACCTCGCCGACGTCGACGCGATCGCCGTCACCGCCGGCCCCGGCCTGGTGGGTGCCCTCGTGGTGGGGCTCGCCTCCGCCAAGGCGCTGGCCGCCTACCTGAACAAGCCGCTCTACGGTCTGAATCACCTGGTGGGGCACGTCGCCGTCGACCTCGTGGACCACGGTGAACTGCCCGACGGCTGCGTCGCCTTGCTGGTCTCGGGCGGACACACCTCGCTGCTGCACGTGCGCGATATCGCCACCGACATCGTGGAGATCGGTTCCACCATCGACGATGCCGCCGGCGAGGCCTACGACAAGGTCGCCCGGGCTCTCGGCCTTCCCTACCCCGGCGGACCGGTGATCGACAAGGCGGCCGCCGACGGCGATCCCGCCGCTATTCGCTTCCCCCGGGGCCTGACCGCCAGGCACGATCTGGAGAAGCATCGCTTCGATTTCTCCTTCTCCGGCCTGAAGACGGCCGTCGCCCGCTGGGTGGAGCAGCGTCGCCTCGACGGCGAGGAGATCCCGCTGGCCGACGTGGCCGCGAGCTTCCAGGAGGCGGTCTGCGATGTGCTGACCGCGAAGACGGTGGCCGCAGCGCAGCATTATGGGGCCGACACCGTCCTGCTCGGTGGGGGAGTGGCCGCCAACTCGCGGTTGCGCGGCCTGTTGGAGGAACGCACCGCCGCCGCGGGCATCGAGTTGCGGCGGCCTCGCCCTGCTCTGTGCACCGATAACGGCGCGATGATCGCGGCCCTCGGAGCCGAGGTGATCTCCCGCGGCGTGGGTCCGTCCTCCCTGGAGCTCTCGGCCAACCCCGGACTCCCCGTCTCCACGATCGTTGTCTAAGGCCTGTTGCGAAAGTGGAAGTGGCCTACTACGCGACGCCCTGGCACGCCACCTGCTTCGTTGCACTCGTCGAAGTTAGGCACCACTAGCTCCTTCCTCCTGCGCCTTGCATCTGACGCACCATGACGCCGCTCGCTACGGCCACCACTTCCGCAACAGGCCTTAGAGATTCCGCGGATAGGTCATGGTCGTCGGGTGGGGCAGGTGGCCAACGGTAGGTGTCCCAGGCCCGGGCGAGTAGGCGTCGGAGCACGATCACAGCGTTCGCGAGCGCGATGAATGCCTCGATCACGATCGTTCGACGCTCGGTACAGTTGGCGAGTTTTTTGAAGCCACGGTTGTGCCAAGAGTTCGTGCGCTCGACGACCCACCGTTTCCCTGCTTGCAGTGGTAGCCCTTTCTCGCTGATGATGCCCTGACAGCCGTACTCGGCGAGTAGCTCACGGGTCTTGGAGTTGTCGTAGCCGGCATCGAGATGGACCCGGATCTGTGCCGGTAGCCCCGCGCCGAGGCCGTGATCGAACCGGGCCAGTTGCTCCATGGTAGGGCGCAGCAGTGGGGAGTCGTTCGTGTTCGCAGGAGCAACCACACAGCCCAGCGGAACCCCGGCGGCGTCGGTGATCAAAGAGCGTTTGGTTCCTTGTTTGCCCCTGTCAACCGGTGATTTGCCTGCTGCTTGACCACCACAAGGAGCTTTCACGATGCATCCATCGATCACGATGTCATCGAGGTCGAGACCGGTGATCTTGTCGTAGGCCTCCAGGCAGAGTTGTTCGAGTCTGGGGAAGATCCCTGCCTGATCCACTCGTCACGGCGGCCACGGATCGTGGTGGCGGAGCAGCGGGAATCGGCGATCTTGTCGTAAGCAGCACCAAGGACCAGGACTTGGACGAGTTTGTCGAAGATGATTCGGTCCGGGATCCGTGGTCGGTGACAGCCCAGTGGGTGGGTATCGATGTGTTCGGGCAGCAACGCTTCGAATTGGTGCCACAGGGGTTCCATGATGAAAGATGGCAGAGCAGGCATGAGTACCTCGCAGGGGAAGAACGAGACTTTGACACCTCATTCCTCTACCGGGACTCGTGCCTGTTCTACGTCACCGACACGCACCTATCCGCGGAATCTCTTAGTGGCGGGGCCTGACCTGATCGCTGGGTGATACCTTGGGGCTCCCGCAGATCTCCTGACCGGCCCTTCGTGGGAGGACTCCATGGACAGCGACGTCGCGCTCGCGCCCCGGGCTTTTGCGGTGCCGTCCGCCGCGGATCCCTCTGCGCTCGCTCTCGGTCTCGCGCCGGCGCTGACCCCGACCGGCCTGGATGCCTCACCCCGTTTTTTCCACGGTTTCGCGACGCATCCGCGTGCCCTGGCGCAGGGGCTGGTGACCCTGGCCGACATCACCGCCACGCGGTACTTCCAGTTCAGCCCGACGACCTTGCGCGATCCCGTCCTCACCGCGCACGGCGACCGTCTCCGGGCCGAGGTGTTCTCCGCCGACAACAGTGTCTACGCCCGCCTCGACGTCCTCGGGTCCGGGCTCGACGGCGGCGAGATCGGACGGGGCACCACCAACGTCGATATCGGTCGACAGATGCGAGAGACCCTCGCGCTCATCACCGGATCGGAGCTGCTGCACCTCGACGTCGGCGCGACGGGCCTGACCGCGTCGACGCCCGCCGCTACCGCCAGCGAGCGCCCCGTGGAGATGCCGGATCGCTGGGTTCGCGCCCTCGGCAACGCGGCGGAACTGCACACCGCGCTCGCGCCGCGTCTCGAGCTGTCCGCCGGACAGGCCCGCACCCTCATCGCCTCCCTCCCACCGATCACGGCCCAGGGACGCTCGGGCTGGCTCGTCCCGAGTCGCGCCGGTGTGCGCGTCGCGGCACGCCCCGAACCCGGTGCCGTGTGGATCGACGGGCTGAACCGCCTCTCCGCACTCAAGCGCCTGCTCACCCTGCAGATGGGGATGACGGTCTACGGCCCGGCTGACGGAGAGCAGGGGGCCGCAGCCGTCGAGGTCTCGCTGCCGGGTGCGCGTCTGATCCTCGCCCTGACCGAGACGCCGACGCGCGGGTACTCCGGCGAAGGGGCCCTGCTGGCCGCCCTCGCGAACCCGGGTGTGCTCGACGACGCCGCGCTCATCTCTGCTCTGCTGGCCTTCGAACCCGTCATCGACGTGCCACGGCTCGCGCGGGAGGCTGCGCTCGGGGACGACGCGGTGCGGGCGGCGCTGGCGGTGCTCGCCTCCTCCGGACGGGTGGGCTGGGACATCCGCAAGTCCGCCTACTTCCACCGCGAGCTGCCTGACGACCCGCGCCGCGTCGAGAAGGACAATCCACGACTCGTTCGGGCCCGGCTGATCGCGGAGCGCCCGGGCGGGGTACGGCGGCTCTCCGCCGCGGAGGCCGGATCTGGCGTCCGGGATGCCTGGCTCACCGACGGCGGCAACGGGGCGCACCGGGTCAGCGCCGGCGACGGCAGCGCGGGAGCCCCGGTGGGCGAGCGCGTCTGCACCTGCACGTGGTACCTGCGCCACGGCTCCAGGCGCGGCCCGTGCGCGCACATGCTCGCCGTCAGTATCGCCGAACACGAGATCGTTCTCGCCGAGGAACAAACCATCGCGTAACCATCTACCGGAGGACAGCAGTCATGACGCTACCCGCCCCCCTGATCGCGGCCATCGAGGTCTTCCGCGAACTCGGCTGGCACGAGGCCTCCCCCGAGCAGATCATGGACCTGCCCCTCGGCACTCCCGAGCAGCAACGCGTGGCGAAGACCGGCCTGGCCAAAGGCGAGTGGGGAGCCTTCGGGCAGATCGGCGAGAGGACCTACGGCTGGATCTCATGGGTCGACGTGGACGAGGACATGCTGGGCGCGTTCGCGGTGCGGGTGGGCGTCCCGGTGAAGCGGGCCGCGGCGGTGATGCCGGGGAGACGGGACTGTCCACCGGAGCTGCGGGGCCGGCTGATCGCCTCGCGAGGCCCCGAGTTCACGACGGCGTTCGCCGCGGCCGGCGGCCGGGCGAGCTGGCACGGCGTCGCCCTGCTCCATGCCGTGACCGCGACCGGGGTGGAGGTGCCCGACAACCTGGCCTACCTCGAGACCTGGGTGCACGTCGCGGCGGCCACGCTCGGAGCGGATGAAGAAACCCCTGACGACGTCACCGTCCCCCTCGCCGTGCTGCAGACCCGGTATGCGGATCACCTGCGGGCGGCGCTGCGCAGCGGCAATCCCGCGCCACGGGAGGCCGGCGTTCTCGTCGGCGGCGGCGTCGAGCGCGGCTGGATCGGCCTCGACGAGGCACGGCAGCTCGTGCTGTTCGCCATGGAGCAAGCACAGCGCCCCATCGACCGGAAGACATGGGCCGCCGTGCTCACCGACACCCTCGGCGCCACCCCCGAGTGGCTCCTCGAGCATGCCGGCGTCATCCTCTCGGTCGTGTCGTTCGGCGACGACGCGATCATCACTCGATTCACGCCGGTGCTGCTCGCCTCGGGTGACGACGAGCTGATCATGCAGGCGATGCTCATCGGCCTCACCGCGAAGAGCGCCAAGGCGAAGGCCGCACTGCTCGAGGTCGCGGCCGCCACGCCACCCCCGGGCGTCGAGACGACCGCAGTGGTGGCCGAGGCGGTTGCTCCGCTGCTGTCGGCGAAGGACCGGAAGGTGAGCAGGCGGGCGCAGGCGCTCGTGGACGCGTGGAGTCTCGGCGCGGAGCCGCTGCCCGATGAGGAAGCGGAGGAGGTGCGCGGACTCTGGCAGCCGACGCCGCCTGCCGCCGAGGTGCCGTGCTTCGATCCCGGTCCGGTCACCAGCGAACACCTCACCGCGCTGGCGTCCGCACTGATGCAATCGCGGAACGACGAGCGGGTCACGCTCGACGTCGAGAGGTTCCTCGCCACGGCCAATGCGCTCGCCCATGCGGATCCCGATGCGGCTCGGATCGCGTTGCGCGGCGTGAAAGGAACCGGCGGCGTCGGTGTCGTCGGCGTTGCCGAATGGGTGAAGGGGACCCCCACCGGAGGGCTCGACCGGTTCTATGACGATGGCAGTACGCACCACAGCCCGCCCTTCCACGCGCGCAGCGCGAGTGTGTTCCAGCGTCTCGGCTCCGTCGGCGCGCTGCTGTCCACTCCCTCGTGGGACGACTACCGCATCCACCCCGCGGAGCTGGCCGACCGCCTCGACGCGTACGCCGCGGCTGGTGTGCCGGCACTCAAGGCGGACCTGCAGGTGGCGTTGCCCCGCATCGACCTGGCGTTCGTGGACGACGGCCTTGCGAGCCGGCTTGTGAGCGCGAGCGTCCCGGTGCTCCTCCAGGACGGCAGCACGGCCCCGAGGACCGTGGGCGAGATCCTCGGCGCGTGGCTGCGCGAGCCGCTGGAGCATCCCGGCTTCAGGGACGAGCAGTCCACCGTCCCGCTCGACATCGTGCCCGTCCCGGCGATCGAGGGGCTGCCACCGCGACTGACCTATGCCTACCTGTGGGTGCCGATCCCGCTCTTCCCGACCTGGCCCGATGCGCGCATCTCCTTCGGCGACGGCGACCCGGCCACACTGCGCGCGTACCCCAACGGAGCGGTCCCTTCGACGCAGCTGCTCGACACGGTGGGCGAGGACGGGGTCGATCTCGGCGCTCCGATCGCGGCGTGGCGCAACGGCATGCTGCGTCCCGGCATTGCAGAGGCACCACGCCTGGGCTGGCGCGGGCAGATCTCCTCCCTCGCGTCCCGAGCCGCCGCCTGGACCGAGCTGGCCGAAGCGGGCCTGCTCAGCGTGGTCTGGCCGCTCGCGGCGGACGTCATCGCCTACTCGTCCGGCGGGCCGCGGGTGGCACCCGGCGTGGCCGAACTCGTCGAACTGCTGACCCGCTTCCTGCCCGAGGTGCGGACAGCCATCTCGACGGGGATCGCCGACACCGGTGCCCTCGCGCTTCCCGGGGTGCGCAGGCTCGCCGAGCGCGCCGGATCCTCGCGTGCTGTCGTCGCCGCGCGGGCTCTCGTCGCGCTGCTGCCGGAGGCCCCGGCCACGAACCCCGTCACCACGGTCCCCGAGCTGAGCGAGGAGGACTTCCGCGCAGCCTGGCCGGTCCTCGCCGATCCACCCGTGATACCGGACGGCGCGACCGTCACGGTCGACGCATGCTCGGGAGCCCGCGGCTCCTATCTCGAACCCACTGTGACCCTGGCCGACGGCAGCGTGCATCGGATCGCGTCGATGCACTGGACCTACCCGCTCGTGCACGAGCAGCAGGTCCCGTCGGGAAGCGGGGCCAGGAGCACCACCTGGCTGCGCTACTCGGCGAGGGAGGCTGCGCTCGTCGCCGCCGAGGGGCGGGAGGCCTACCGGGGCGAGGACGACCGGCTGCTCTCGCACACCCTCGCCACGGTGCTGTGCCTGACGCAGTTCGTGCAACCCGATGCCCCCGAGTACGACTTCTATGCGGCCATCGCCGACGGGGATCTCGGCCGGCAGCGCGTCGCCGCGGTGATCGACGACCTGCTGGCGCGCGAGGGTGTCGACCCCTATCCGCTCGTGCGCAGGCTGGCGCGGCACCCCCAGGCTCTGCCTGCGATGTATCCCGTGCTCACCCGCGCGATCCGGCACGCCGCGGCCCTCGACGGCAAGCCGCCCCGTTGGCTCGTCCGCATCCTCGATGTCGCCACCGGGTTCGCGCCGGTGCTCCGGGAGGCCGTCGTGCGCGGCCTCCTGGCGACAGAGGATGCCGCGTGGCCGGGACTCGCCGAGATCGCCGACGACTCCGCCTCGCCCGCGGTCAGGCGGAAGGCCGCGCTGCTCCGCGACGCACTGGGACTCGGCTGAGCGGATGCCGTCGCGCACGGTCCCAGCTGGTGTTCGTGGGAGCGGCAACCTCCCGCTGGCTAGGGAACGAATTGGTAACGATCTGGCCACAAAGCCGACCCTGGGAGGCGCACACCGCCGCGTTCCCGCTAGTCTGCGTGCCATGATGGCCAGTCATGGCCACGTGCCATTGGTCCCCTGAGGCCAGCGATCTCGTCCTCGACGAAGGAGATAACTCAATGAAGCTCAAGCGAAGCATTGCGCCGCTCGCGGTGCTGCTGAGCGGTGCACTTGCACTGGGCGCCTGCACCTCGGATGCAGAGCCCGGTGACGATCCCAGCACCGCGCCGTCCACCGCCGCCCCGGCGGACGAGACCACCGATCCGGACGCGCCGCCGGCCGATACCGGTGACCCGTGCGTTCAGGATGTCGGCATCACGGAGACCGCTCAAGGTCAGGTCAGCTACACCGCCGGCCCGGGCAACTGGAGCGGCTACAACGCCGTGCTGTTCAAGACCTACTCCACCTACAACAGCGTCATCGGTGATCGCATGTTCTCCGGTTTCGTCTACTTCGGCGTGGACGGCACCATCTGCGAGGACAAGGATTTCGGTTCCCTTGAGGTCGTCAGCGAGGATCCGCTGACCGTCAAGTACACCATCAATGACGCTGCGGTCTGGTCCGATGGCACCCCGATCACCATCAACGACTTCCTTCTCGATTGGGCGACCCAGAACCCCGAGTGGCTGGTGCCCGGGTACGCCAATGGTGAGGACAAGGAAGCCGTGGCGATCTTCGATCACGTCTCCAACTCCTTCGCCGGGGATGCTCCCGAGGGCCCGCAGGGCGAGCTGGGCTCCAAGGAGTTCACCGTCGTGTTCGAGAACAAGAACCCCGATTACAAGCTGCTCGTGACCGCTCCGCTGCCGGCCCATGTGGCTGCGAAGCAGTCCGGCCTCGAGCCCGACGCGCTGGCGCAGGCGATCCTCGATCGCGATGCCGAGACCGTCAAGAAGGTCGCCGACTTCTGGAACGAGGGCTGGCTGTACAGCCCCGGTGAACTGCCGGAGAACCTCGACGAGGTCGCCCCGTCGTCCGGTCCCTACAAGGTGAAGGCGGACGGCTGGATCGCTGACACCTCGCTCACCCTTGAGGCCAATCCCGCCTACTGGGGCACCCCGGCCGGCACCCAGGACCTGGTGTTCCGCTTCATCGACGACGCCCAGATGGCTCAGTCGCTGCAGAACGGCGACGTGCAGGTGATCAGCCCGCAGCCCACCGTCGACACCGTGCCTCAGCTCGAGGCCATCGGCCCGTCGGTCAACGTGCTGCAGTACTCCACGCTCACCTGGGAGCACCTGGACTTCAACTTCCGCGAGAACAACGTCTTCGGCAACAACGACACCGGCAAGCAACTGCGCGAGGCCTTCGCCCTCTGCGTGCCGCGTCAGCAGATCGTCGACACCCTGATCAAGCCGGTGAACGCCGATACCGTGCTGATGAACGCTCGCGAGGTGTTCCCGTTCCAGGAGACCTACGACGAGGTTGTGGGCGCCGCCTACGACGGCCGCTACGACCAGGTCAACATCGACGAGTCCAAGAAGCTGGTCGACGAGTCCGGCGTGAGCACGCCGATCGACGTGCGGATCGGCTACTACGCCGGTAACGAGCGTCGCGCCTCGACGGTGGCCGCGATCGCCTCGTCCTGCAAGGACGCCGGCTTCAACGTGATCGACGCGAACTCGGGCACCTTCTTCCAGGATGAGCATCCTGCCGGCGACTGGGAAGTGGCGCTGTACGCATGGGCCGGCTCCGGCCAGATCGCCTCGGGCCAGAACATCTACGCCAGCAATGGTGCCCAGAACCACTCCGACTACGCCAACGACACCGTTGACGAGGCCTGGAAGACGCTGGCTGCTTCGCTGGATCCGGCCGTTCACCTGGAGCAGGTCAAGGTCATCGAGAAGGAACTGTGGGATGACCTGTTCGGCATCCCGCTGTACGCCCATCCCGGCGTGGCCGCCCACGACGCGAACGTGAGCAACGTCCGCGCGACGGCGACCCAGTCGCAGATCGCATGGAATGCCCAGCAGTGGGTCGCGAAGTGACGATCGTCCGCGCCTGACTGACGTCCTGCACGGATGAATACACAAGGGGCAGGTGGCTATCGGCCGCCTGCCCCTCGCGTGTATAGTCCACGCATCGTGACCACCCCGGCGGGCTAGGAGTCCGCGGGCTGGCGCCATGACCCATAGGAATTGCCCGTGATCACCTACATCCTCAAGCGCGTCGCCACGTCGCTGCTGATTCTGCTCTTAGGTTCGTTTCTGCTCTTCGTGCTCGTCATCAACTCCGGCGACCCGCTCCAGGATCTCCGCGAGTCCAACGACCGGAACCGCGAAACCCTGATGGCCCAGCGGATCGCCAACATGGGGCTCGACCGGCCCTGGTACGACCGCTACTGGGACTGGCTCACCGGGGCCTCCAAGTGCGTGATCGGCCAATGCGATCTCGGCACCAACCGTTCCGGACAGTCCGTCAATAACCTCACGCTGATCGCCGCCGGCTCGACGCTGCGCCTGGTGATCCTCGCCACCCTCATCGCCATCGTGCTCGGCGTCGTGCTCGGCATCGTCACCGCCGTGCGGCAATACTCCGGCTTCGACTACGGCGTCACGCTGATGGCCTTCGTCTTCTTCTCGCTTCCGGTGTTCTGGCTGGCGGTGCTGCTCAAGCACTACGCGGCGATCGAGTTCAACAACTGGATCGTCGAGGCCGCGATCAAACCATCCACGATGGTGATAGCCGGCGTGATCATCGGCTTCATCCTTCAGGCGGCCATGGGCGGCAACCTGAAGCGCCGGCTGATCACCTTCGCCGCCACCGCGGCGGGCATCGCCGCCGTGCTGTTCTACTTCGATACGGTCACCTGGTTCCGTCGCCCGGCCATCGGCTTGCCGGTGTTCATCCTGGCCTCCATCGGCATCGGGATCATGGTGACGGTGATGACCTCGGGGCTGGGCAACAAGCGGGTGCGCAACGCCGTGGCCACCACGGTGCTCGGCGGCGTGCTCGGCTACGGCCTGCTGCGCAGCACCTTGATGGGCGACCCCAGCACCGGCCTGCTCTTCCTCTGCTTCGCCGCCGCGATCGGCCTCGCGCTCATCTCGGGCTTCGTCTGGGGCGGCTTCTCCCGCCGGCAGGCGATCATGGCATCGCTGGTGACGGCGTTGCTCGCCTCGTTCATGGCCCTGGTCGATCTGCTGCTCAGCAACTGGTCGGCCTACCTGAAGATCCAGGCCCGGCCGATGCCCACCATCGGGTCGCAGACCCCCAACGTCACCTTCGAGTACTGGGGCGGCTGGATCGACGTGCTGACCCACCTCGCGCTGCCCACCGCCGCGCTCACCCTGATCTCGCTCGCCAGCTACACCCGCTACACCCGGGCCTCGATGCTCGACGTGCTGAACCAGGACTACATCCGAACCGCCCGCTCCAAGGGCATCTCGGAGCGCAAGGTGATCACCAGGCATGCGCTGCGCAACTCGCTGATCCCGCTGGCCACCATCATCGCCTTCGACTTCGCCGGCCTGATCGGCGGCGCCGTCATCACCGAGAAGGTGTTCGGCTGGCAGGGCATGGGCAACATGTTCGCCGTCGGTCTCGCGGAGGTCGATCCCGCGCCGGTGATGGCCTTCTTCCTGGTGACCGGCACGGCGGCCGTGGAGATGAACCTGGCGGCCGACTAGGTCTACGCCGCACTCGACCCGCGGATCACGCGATAGGAGCCTGAATCATGAGTGAAAACCAGAAGCAGGCCAGCTACGAGATCGAGGAGGACATCCTCGACGCCACCACCACCAAGTCGTACTCCCAGGGCCAACTGGTACTGCGTCGCTTCGTGCGGCACAAGGCCGCGATGATCTCGCTGGTGGTGCTGCTGTTCGTGATCGTGCTCTCCTACACCTCCCTCGGGTTCGGCCCCATTCCCGGATGGTGGCCGCACAACTATCTCGACACCTACCCGATCGTGAACGAGACCCGCCCGACGCTGCAGCTCTGGCCACCGGCCATCGGCGAGCATCCGTTCGGCCAGGACACCATCGGCAAGGACTACTTCGCCCTGGTGATGCGCGGTGCGCAGCGCTCGATCATGGTGGCCTTCGTCGTCGGCCTGCTGGCCACGGCCATCGGCACCGCCATCGGCGCCATCGCCGGCTACTACCGCGGCTTCGCCGAGGGCTTCCTGATGCGGGTCACCGACCTGTTCATCATCATCCCCGTGCTGGTGCTGGCCGCCGTGCTGGGCCGCATGGTGGGATCCAACATCTACCTGCTCGCCGTGGTGCTGGGCCTGGTGTCGTGGACCGGCCTCGCGCGACTGGTGCGCGGTGAGGTGCTGTCGCTGCGCGAACGCGAGTTCGTCTCGGCCGCCCGGGCGCTCGGCACGTCGTCGCCGCGGATCATCTTCCGCCACATCCTGCCCAACGCCCTGGGCACCATCGTGGTGAACGCCACGCTGCTGATCTCGTCGGCCATCCTCACCGAGACCGCGCTCTCCTACCTCAACTTCGGCGTCAAGGCCCCCGACACGTCGCTGGGCCTGCTGATCTCGCAGTACGAGAACGCGCTCACCACGAGGCCCTGGTTGTTCTGGTGGCCCGGCATCTTCATCCTGGCCATCGCGCTGTGCGTCAACTTCATCGGCGACGGCCTGCGCGATGCCTTCGACCCGCGTCAGCAGATGGACTGAGGGAGCCGACATGACTGAGATCAAGAACTCCGGCGCCCCTGTCCTGAAGTTCCAGGACCTGGACGTCACCTTCCGTACCGAGTTCGGCCGGCTGCACGCCGTCAAGGGCCTCAACCTCGAGGTCAAGCCCGGTGAGGTCGTCGCCCTGGTGGGCGAGTCCGGCTCCGGCAAGTCGGTGAGCGCGACCACCGCGCTCGGCCTCTTGCCCAAGACCGCCAAGATCCAGGGCCAGACCTACGTGGGCGACCAGGCCATCGGATCGCTGTCCGGCGGCCGGCTGCGCGCCATTCGCGGCAACAAGGTGGCCATGGTGTTCCAGGAGCCCATGACCGCGCTGAACCCCGTCATCCGGATCGGCGACCAGCTGATCGAGTCGATGGAGGTGCACGGGGTGGCCTACGGCGCCGAGGCCTGGCAGCGCGCGATCGACCTGGTCAACGCCGTCGGCATCGACAACGCGGAGAAGCGGGTCAAGCAGTTCCCGCACGAGCTCTCCGGCGGCATGCGCCAGCGCGTCGTGATCGCGATGGCGCTGGCCTGCGACCCCGAGGTGATCATCGCCGACGAGCCCACCACCGCCCTCGACGTCACCGTGCAGGCCGACATCCTCGACCTGCTGCGCTCGCTGAAGGACAAGCTGCAAACCGGCATCCTGCTGATCACCCACAACATGGGTGTGGTGGCCGACATGGCCGACAAGGTGGCCGTCATGTTCAAGGGCGACATCGTGGAGCGGGGCACCGTCGAAGAGGTGCTCCTGCACCCGCAGCACCCCTACACCAAGAAGCTGCTGGCCGCCGTGCCGCACCTGGGCGAGGGACACGGCCAGTTCGGCACCGCCCCGGCCCCGGTGCCGCCGACGGCCGCGATGGCCCTCGATGTGCGCAACCTGGTGGTGGAGTACCGTCGCACCGGCAAGACGCCGTTCCGGGCCGTCGACGACGTGAGCTTCGACGTGAAGCGCGGCGAGATCGTGGGCCTGGTGGGCGAGTCGGGCTCCGGCAAGTCCACCATCGGCCGAGCGCTGCTCGGACTGATCCCGTCGCATTCCGGTGAGGTCAGGGTGCTCGATGAGGACCTGCTCTCGCTCAAGGGCGCGGCGCTGAAGGGCCTGCGCAAGCGGATCGGCGTGATCTTCCAGGATCCCGCCGCGTCGCTCAACCCGCGCTTCCCGATCGGCGACGTGATCTCCGAGCCGCTCAGCGTGCACAAGGTGGGCGACGCCAAGTCGCGTCAGGCTCGCGTGCACGAGCTGCTGGATGCCGTGCAGCTGCCGCGCTCGGCCTACAACCGGTACCCCCACGAGCTGTCCGGCGGTCAGCGTCAGCGCGTGTCCATCGCGCGGGCCTTGGCGCTCAACCCGGACCTGCTGATCGCCGACGAGCCCACCTCCGCCCTGGACGTCTCCGTGCAGGCCTCGGTGCTGGCGATGTTCACCGACCTGCAGAAGGACTTCGGCTTCGCCTGCCTGTTCGTCTCGCACGACCTCGCGGTGATCGACTCGCTGACTCACCGCGTCGTGGTGATGCAGTACGGCAAGATCGTCGAGCGCGGCACTCGCGAGCAGGTGCTGCTGAACCCGCAGGAGGAGTACACCAAGCGTCTCCTGGCGGCCGCCCCGGTGCCGGATCCGATCGAGCAGCGCGCCCGTCGCGACCAGCGCCATGCCCTGCTGGAATCGCTCGGCGACGAGATCGTGGAGCTCGACACCCGCGAACTGAACTAGCCCCCACCGTGCCGTATTCCCCCGAGCTCACCACGCTGGGCTATGTCGTCACGCCGGATCGCAGCCGTGTGCTGCTGGTGCATCGCACCTACCGGAACCATGACGAGCAGCTGGGCAAGTACAACGGGCTGGGCGGCAAGGTGGAGCCGGGGGAGAACGTCGCGGAGGCGATGCGTCGCGAGCTGCGAGAGGAAGCCGGGATCGAGGTGACGGAGATGGAGCTGCGGGGCACCATCTCCTGGCCCGGCTTCAATGGCCGCGATGTGTTCGGCTTCGTCTTCCTGATCACCGGCTTCACCGGCGAGATCCCGTCCGACAATGCGGAAGGCACCCTGGGCTGGCACGACGTGGCCACCATGATGGAGCTGCCGATGTGGGACGGCGACCGCCACTTCCTGCCGCTGATCTTCGACGGTTCCCCGCAGTTCCACGGCGTGCTCCCGTACGACGGCGGTCACAGCGTCGCTTGGCGCTACGAGACCGTGGCCACTCCCTGAGCCTGCCGCGCCGTCGCTACGGTGGGGCCATGCGGGTGCTCAGGATCGTCGGATGGGTTCTTCTGGTGCTGGGTGCCGTCGCTGCTGCGGCCCTCGGGCTTCTGAACCTGTTTCCGATCGCGCAGACTTGGGGCACCGTCCTGCTGGGGCTGTCCACCTTCATCCCGATGATGTGGATCCCGGCCGTGGTTGCGATCGTGGGCCTGGCCGTGGTGCTGAGGGGGCGGTGGAAGCTCGTCGCTGCGGTTCTGGGGCTCATCGCGTTGCTCGTCTGGGGTCTGCCGGTGATGCCGCGAAACCAGGGCGTGGTGGTGGACATGGAGGTGTTCCCGCGAGATCTGGGGGTGGTCTCGGCCAACGCACGGTATGGCGCGGCCGACGTCGAGCAGATCTTGGCGGAGGCCGGCGACCACGTGCAGGTGCTGGCCTTCCAGGAGTACACCCCGGAGTTCGAAGAGCGTCTGGGCGAGGCCGGAGCCTTCGAGGACTTCCCCTATCACGTGGGCGAGGCGCGCACCAGCGCGGGCGGCACTGTGCTGCTGTCCAGGGTGCCGGTGGAGATGGTCGCCGAGACCGAGGGGCTGCCGTTCCTCAACTTCGTGGCCAAGCTCACCGTCGACGGCCGCGACTGGTACGTCGGTAACATCCACTCGACGGGCCCGCACTTCGGTGCGCGGGAGTGGGCCGAGGACGGCGACGCGATCGTCGAGATGGTGCGGCCCTACCTCGATGAGGCGATCGTCCTCGTCGGGACTTCAACGCCATCGAGGAGCACTACACCCTGCGCAGGCTCGCGGAGGCGGGCTTCCGCAACGCCATGGACTACGACCCCTTCTACGGCGGACTGGAGCGGTGGCAGCCCACCTGGCGCATGGGGTGGGTGCTGCCCCCGTTCGCGCGCATCGACCACGTCTACGTCGGCAAAGGCGCCACCGCGGATGTGCCGCACTACTTCGAGGTGGACGGCACCGACCATAAAGCGATCCGCGCCTATTTCTACGGGAACCGGTGAGGATATACGCCGCACTGAGAGAAATCGACGGTAACTGGGCCTTAGTGGCACAGCTCGGCCAATAAGGGGCACTTACGGTCGAAAGATCTCAGGTAGCGGTTTAGCGCGTCCAGCTCGGAGGTGGGCCTTGGCATACACTCGCGGTCGTGAACGTTGACGGTGCCGACGAGGCGTTGAGGCTGGCGATGGCCGAGGCAGACCCGGCGTCGCTCAGGGCGGCGGAACGGCTGCGCCGGGCGGTGCCTGCGGAGGTGGCGTCGTGGGCGCTGAGCCAGGCCCAGCTTCGACGCAAGGCCCTGGCCAAGTTCCCGAGGGCCGACGAGATGCTGTTCACCTCCGACGGCCTGGAGCAGGCCACACGTGAGAGCGTGCGACTCTGGCGTGCTGGGAGATTTGCTGGGAGCGTTGGTCGGCCTTTCGAGGCTCCTTCGTCGCACCTCAAGGAGCCCGGTGGCGTCGTCTGGGATCTCGGGTGCGGGATCGGGGCCGATGCGATGGCGCTGGCCGAAGCCGGGGTCGAGGTGCGGGCCGTGGAGGCCGATGCGGCCACGGCGGAGGTGGCGACGCACAACCTGGCCTTGGTCGGGGCGGGTCCGGCGATCCATGCCTTGGCGGAGGACGTGGAGCTGGGGGAGGGTGATGCCATCTTCCTGGATCCCGCCCGCCGCACCGCTCGCGGGCGCACCTGGAACGTCGCCGACTTCTCCCCGCCCTGGGACTTCGTGCTGGGCCTGCTGCGCAGCGATCACTTCGTCTGCGTGAAGCTCGGCCCAGGGCTGCCGAAGCCACTCATTCCCCGCGGAGTGCAGGCGTGCTGGGTGAGCGATGGGGGCGACGTCGTCGAGGTGTCGTTGTGGAACCAGCTGCCGGAGGGGCCCTGCGCGGTGGTGCTGCCGAACCACGTGCTGACCCGGCCCGAGCATCCCCGGGAGTTGGACGTGCGCCCGGTGGGGCGGTATCTGATCGAGCCCGACGGAGCCGTGATCCGCTCGGGACTGCTGGCGGAGATCGCCCCGGAACAGGACATCTGGCTGCTCGACGAGCACATCGCCTACCTGTCCGCCGATGAGCCTGTGATCGGTCCGTTCGGCACCTGCTTCGAGGTGCTGGAGACCCACGACTTCGATCGCAAGCTGCTTCGTCGCCTGGTGCGGGAACGGGGCATCGGCACGCTGGAGATCAAGAAGCGAGGCATCGACGTCGACCCCGCTCAGCTGCGTCGCGAGTTGAAGCCCAAGGGCAAGATCGCCGTCACCATCGTGCTGGCCCGCACCATCGACGGCACCAAGGCGTTGTTCGTACGCCGCGTCTAGGAACCGCAAACCTACGAACAAGACGTCGCAAAACCACGAAGAAGATACCGCGAATCTACGAAAAGAGTGTCGCGAAACCACGAACGAGGTAGCCTTTGGGGATGGTGTTGCTGAGTCGTGGTCTCCTGGACGTGGGCGCAGATGCGTTGGGGACATTCCCGGTCGTGGTGGTGCAGGGTGCTCGCCAGGTAGGCAAGAGCACTCTTGCCGCGATGCTCGTGCAGGGGCGTGAGGCCCGTCAGGTGACCTTGGACGATCTGGCGGTGCGGGGGGCGGCCGAGGAGGATCCGGTGGGGTTCGTCGAGCAGTTCCCAGATGGCACTTTGGTGATCGATGAGGTGCAGTTGCAGCCGGCGTTGCTGCGGACCATCAAGGCTTCGGTGGATAGGAACCGGGTTCCGGGGCGTTTTCTGTTGACAGGTTCTGCGAACCTGTTGAGGGTCAAGGGCGAGACGGACTCGCTGGCCGGGAGGGCCGTGTCGCTGCGGTTGCGGGGGTTGAGCCAGGGAGAGATTCAGGGCCGGCGGGACGACTTCGTCGCGCGGGTTCTTGGGGCTGCTGAGAATGTCGATCGGGTGAGCACGCAGTGGGCCAGGCCTGAATATGTGCGCGCGTTTGCTACAGGTGGTTTTCCTGAGGCGTTGAAGGTGGAAGGCCGGATGCGGTCCCTCTTGTTGGATGGCTATCTGGAGCGGATCCTGGAGCGCGACGCACCGTCTCTTCCGGGGGGTGGGCAGGCCGCTCGGATACGGAGCGTGGCGACGTTGCTGGCCAGTAATCAAGCGGGGGAGTTGGTCAAGGCCCGGTTGGCGGATCAGTCGGCGATTCCGCAGAACTCGATTGGCACCTATCTCGATGCGTTGGAGGCAACGTATCTGATAGACCTCTTGAAGCCCTGGGGGGCGAATCTGACCAAGCGCGAGATTGGTCGGCCCAAGGTGTTGGTTTCCGATTCGGCGCTGGCGATGCGGCTCACGCGGACGACGTCCCAGCAGTTGGAGAGCCTCACGTCGACGCGGATCGGCGGTATCTCGGAGGCGTTCGTGGCCGGCGAACTGCTGAAGCAACAGGGGTGGAGCGACGTCGAGTTCGAGGTGTTCCACTACCGCGACCGGGACGGTGTGGAGGTAGACCTCATCGTCGAGTTGGATGATGGTCGCGTCCTCGCGATCGAGGTGAAGTCGTCGGTCACCTACAAGCCGGAGCATTTCAAAGGCTTGCGGTTTGTCCGCGACAGGCTGGGTGACCGGTTCGCGGGCGGAATAGTGCTGGGCATGGCCGCTGAGGGGCTGCGTTTCGGCGACCGTCTGTGGGGGATGCCGATCTCGGCTCTGTGGGAGCTGTGACGTCCACGCTCTTTGTTCAAGATCCGATGAACAAACGCACGGTGGGCGCGCACTTTCAGGGGATAGGCCCCGGAAAGGCTCCCTAGTGTGCATTAGAGGTCCCGCAGGTAGGTGGCACCTACTGCGGCGCACTGGATGGCGACCTGGCTTCGTTGTCCAACTCACTGGCATGACCCGATGGCAGTGTCGTTCTCCGCCTTGCCATGTCATCCATCCAGTACGTCCTTAGCTCACGGCACCACCTACCTGCGGAACCTCTTATCTTGGCGTTTAACCTGTTGGGCTGGTTTTGCCGATGGGGTGGATGGGTGCTTTCCGGTGGTTTCGGCTGCCTGGGGGCCGTCCGGGGCCGGCCTGTGTGGCTATTGGCGTTCTCGTGGGCTGGACGCAGGACGCGTGGACGCGGGGAAAGCTTCGGCGCACTCTGCCTGGAGTCAACGCGGTCGTGGGGAGAGGGGGTTGCCAGGGCAGCCGATGATCAGCAGCGAGAGGGCGTGCGAGCCTGAGTTGGGTATGTGCGGCCAAGACCAGCCAGGTCCACCGATCGGCAGCCTCGGGATCGCGCAGCATCGGGCGGGTCCAGCCCAGGGTCTGCTTCAGGAACCGGAAGGTGTGCTCGAGGTCGAAACGGCGCAGGCAGGCTGACCAGTAATGGTCGACCTCGGCCGTGGTAGCGCCAGTGGTCGAGCACCATAACCATACCGGTGCAGGGGCGCGGTCGCCGGGCAGGTGGTCCACGGTCAGCTGGATCAGGGTGCCCTCGATGATCGGTGCCTCACCGTGGTGGTCTCGCCCAGGGCCGCGGCATCCGAGGCGCTGGGCTGGTGGTCGAACGCGATCGCGGTCGCGAGACCGTAGTTGGTGGTCTGGTTCGTCGTGGTCACGGTGGGCCTCGGCCGTGACTCGGGATCGGCCAGGTGAGCTTATGGCCGCGACGTGGGCCACGGCCCTTGGTCGGCCCTCGCGTTTCCCCGGCCGGGGCGTAGAACACCCGGTTGGACCGTACTCGTCACACCAAGGTCACGGGCAGATCCTTGAGCAGGCCAGGTCAACCGGGTCACGTCGTAGCCGGAGTCCATCACGACCAACAGATCCGGGTCACCCATCTTCCAGTGCCCCCGCGTTGTGGAGGCGTTCGAAGACCGTTTGAGCCGGTTGGCAGTCACCATGGTTTCGTCTTCGTCGGGGTGCAGTCGGCGGGTCTCTAGCAGTGCGGTCCAGGAGGTCGTACCCGGCTCAAGTGCGGCGATCCATAGGTATCTCCAGCCCGGGATCATTTGCGCGTGCCCACGGCCGCGTGGATAGGTATGGCAGAACGATCGCTCGGGGCTGGTAGTGCGGCGTCGGGTCGCAGCCAGTTCGACACATCGACCGCGAGCACGATCCGGTCTCGTCCATCTGGTCCGGCAGGCGTGGCAGCGGAGTTGCTGCCACGAGCTGTCCCAGCTCTGCGGTGTCTATCCGGCCGGCGTTCAAGGCGTCATACAAAGCGCCGTGACCACGCCGATGCACGGGTTCAAGACACAGGTGGGCAAGGTCGGAGACCCGACCCGGTGCGCACAACATCGCGTCGGTGAGTTCGAAAAGAACATCCGCCCGACGTGTCAGACACGAGTAGAGACCGGCACGGAAGTCGTTGAGTAAGCCCAATGCCTGATACCGGGCTACCTTCGTGGAGCTGTCATGGTCGATAATCATGGAAGTGGTCGCTGTCCTGACGATTTGGTGTGGTTACCAAAAGCATCGCCAACAGCGGCCACTGCCACGCTATGGCACGCCGAACACCACCACGATCAACAACAACACAGGTTAAACGCCAAGCTTATTCATCGTGTTCGAGATTAACCAGTGGCGAAGGTGGCCTTGCGGTTGGTGCGGCGCAGGATGCGCAGCAGGGGCGGGCCCACCAGCACCAGCGTGAGCACGGTGGTGATCGAGCGGCCGAGGTTCCACCCCATGGAGGTGGCCAGGTTGAACAGCAGGAACCGATGCAGATTCTCCAAGAAGGGGGCACCTGCCACATAGCTGAGTTCGGTGGCCAGGCCGATGTTGAAGGGCCAGAACGACAGGTCGACCAGGGCGCCGTACAGGGTGGTCGACAGCGCGCCGTAGGCGCCCAGCACCGCGATCTCCAGCCAGCCACGGACGCGGGGCAGCAGCCCTGCGCCCATGCTGACGAAGGAGGCGGCCATCATCTGAAACGGCAGCCAGGGCCCCACTCCGCCGGTCAGGAGCGCCGAGGTCAGCAGCGTGGTGCTGCCCAGGAGGAAGCCGAACGCCGGGCCGAAGACCCTGCCGCCCAGCAGGAGCGGGATGAAGATGAACTCGATGCCCGCCGTGCCGGCGCCCAGGGGTCGGGCTAATGCGCCCAGCGCGGAGAGCACACCGAGCATGGCCAGGGTCTTGGGGTCGATGCTGCCGCGGCTGAGCTGGGAGACCACGATGCCGATCACGATCGGCAGCAAGACGGCGAAGATGAAAGGCGAGAGCGTATTGCCATCCAGCGTCGCCGACGGTACGACGAGCAGCGGCCAGAAGAAGGCGAGGAAGGCGATCACCACGGCGACGGCCAGCATGATCCCGGACGCCCAGTCGAAGCGAGTCCCGGTTCCGGGACTCGCCGTAGACTGTGGATGCGATCGTTGGGATTCGGTCATGGCGCGGGGTGCGGAGCGAGGCCTTGGGCGGCGAGCGCGACGGCGACCTCGTCGACGGTGAGCACGTCGTGCGGGTGGAAGACCTTGGCGACCTGAGGGGAGAAGC
This sequence comes from Tessaracoccus sp., assembly GCA_041393555.1. Classification (GTDB taxonomy): domain Bacteria; phylum Actinomycetota; class Actinomycetes; order Propionibacteriales; family Propionibacteriaceae; genus Arachnia. Next base: position 115,898 of record JAWKJW010000012.1, read on the forward strand.
CGGGAGAGGCACAACAGACCACGCGGGTCGGGCCGTCGGCGACCACATCGCCGTCGGCCAGCACGATGCAGCGATCGGTCGCCTGCGCGGTGAACTCGACGTCATGGGTGGAGATGAGGACGCACGCGCCGTCGTCTGCGAGCTGGCGCACGATGCCAGCCAGTTCGCGTTTCATCTGGTAGTCGAGGCCGCGCGTGGGCTCGTCGAGGCAGACGACGGCAGGCTTGGCCGCGAGCTGGATCGCCAGCACCAGGGCCAGGCGCTGGCCTTCGGAGAGATCCCGGGGATTGCGGTCGTCGGGCAGGTCGGCGCCGAGCCTCTCCAAGATCGACCGGGTGGTGCCGGGGGCGGCCCGCGATTCCTCGTCCGCCTGCCTCAGTTCGGCGCCGACGCTGGGGAGATAGAGCAGATCGGAGGGCGTCTGGGGCACCAGGGAAACCAGCGTGCGTGCCTTCTCGTCGCTGACCCGGCGAGGATCAGAGCCGCACACCGAGAGCTCTCCCGTGCTGGCCACGGCGCCTTGGAGAGCCCACATCAGCGACGACTTCCCTGAGCCGTTGCGACCCATGAGTGCCACCACCGTGCCCGCGTGCAGATCGAGATCAGCGGTGACAGCGCGCAGCTTGCCGTAGTGGACGCTCAGACCGCGGGCCTCGGCTACTCGGGTGAGCCCACGGTCGTTCCAGGCCACGGTGTCCTCGGGCAGATCGGGCAGCACCACGCTGGGGCCCTCGTCCTGCACCGTGCGCCGGGCATCGCGAACGCTGGTGGCCACGGCTGGCCAGCCCAGTACCTTCGAGAGTTCAGCCAGCGGCGGTTTCACCGTGGCCTTGCCCATCACCTCCGCCGTCGGGCCGAAGACAGCCTCACCCTCGCCGGTGAGCCAGAGCGCGGAATCGGCGGTGTGCATCACGCGCTCCAGTCGATGCTCGGCCAACACCACCGTCAGGCCCACGTCGTAGACCAAGGTGGAGATGGCGGCGAGCACGTCCTGCGCCGCGTTCGGGTCGAGGGCGGAGGTGGGCTCGTCGAGCACGAGGACGCGTGGTTGGACGGCGAGGACCGCGGCGATCGCCACGCGCTGCTGCTGTCCGCCCGACAGTTCCACCAGGGCGCGGTTCCGTAGCTCTGCGATGCCCATGAGGTCGAGGGTTTCCTCCACCCGTTTGCGCATCGTCGACGGGGCCAAACCCAGCTGCTCCATCCCGTAGGCCACCTCGTCCTCGACGGTATCGGTGACGAACCCGGCCAGTGGGTTCTGGCCCACGTAGCCGATCAGATCGGCCAGTTCTCGGGTGCGGATGCCGGTGATGTCGCGCCCGGCGACGCGGATCCGTCCCGACATCGTCGCGCCGGTGGTGGCGGGGACGAGCGAGTTGATCGCGCCCAGCAGCGTCGATTTCCCGGAGCCGGTTGCGCCGATGACGACGCAGAGGTCGGATTCGCGAATGGTCCCGGTGACGCCGCGCAGCACCGGGCGGTCGGCATCGGGTTGGGTGATCGTGACGTTGTCGAACTCGATCATGCGGGCATCCTTGACGCAGGAGTGAGAAAGCCGGGTAATGCGAAGATGGCGGCGCTCAGCAGCGCCATGGGCGGCAGCTCCGGCGGACGGAAGGGAGAAGCGGGCGGGTTGAGCAGTTGGGGCGATCCGTACTGCGAGGCCAGGAAGCCGATCACCGCCAGCCCTGCGAGGCCGCAGGCCACGGTGAGGTATTCGGGCCGGCCCCAAGGAGCGGGACGATACCGGCTGACACCGAGCTGGCGGCTCGCGGCGCGCATGCCGACGACGGTCAGCGCGAGGCCGGCGCCGACCAGGAGGAGCGCCGCCACCGCGGGGCCGCCCAAGCCGAGCATGCCGTCGGCCCGCGCCGGCACCCCGAGCAGAACGTAGATGCCCAGGGTCACGGCGAGCAATGCGCCCAACAGCGGCCATGTGCCGCGGCGTCGTTCCCCGCTCACCCGGGTGCGGCCGTAGCCACGGGTCTCCATCGAGGTGGCGAGCTGCAGGGAAGATTCGACGCTGTCCTCGATGACGGGCAGCAGAGTGCCGGGCAGTGCCCTGAGGCCGCGGCGTCGGCCGCCACGGAGGCGCTGGCCGCGACGAACGCGATGCACCGACGCGATCAGCTGAGGGATCAGTGACAGCGCGATGACCACGGCGGTGGAGATGTCGCGCAGCCCGGCCGGCACAGACTTGAGGGCCGTGCGCGGATTGGCCAAGGAGTTCGCCGCGCCGATGCAGAGCAGCATGGTGGCCAGGCGCAGGGCGTCGAAGAGGGCGAACATGAGGCCGTCGACGGTGACCCGCCCGCCGAGGCGGATACCCGCGGCCCAGTCCGGGAGCTGAATGGTGGGCAAGGTGAAGAGCACCTCACCGCCGCGGGTGCCGCCGATGGTGATCTGGAAGAACAGGCGCATCAGCACGATGAAGGCCGCCATGAAGAGGTAGATCTTCAGGGAACGAGCCCAGGGGGTATCGGGTCGTCGCCGAAGGACCACGACGATCAGGACTAGCGCGATGGCGCCGAAGACGAGGGGGTTCTTCGTCAGGCTCACCGCGGCGCTGGCGCTCAGCGCCCACGCCCACCATGCCCAGGGGTGCACGAACCGCAGCGTCCGGGAGACATCTCCGTTCGCCGGCGAAGCCGTGGGTTCGGGCGTGCCCTCGGCGAGGGCCACCCTGGGCAGGAGGCGTGGCATAGAACCTCAGCGACCGCCCGCGGCGCCGTTGCTCTTCTGGCTGTTGCGCCACACCATGATGCCGACGACCACCGCGACGACGGCGGCGCCGCCCAGGATCCAGCCCCACGGCAGGCTGCTGGACTGGGAGGAGGTCTCCTCCGCGGGGGCGTCGGTTGCCTCGGCGGTTGCGGCGGGCGTGGCGGCCTGTCCGGTCACGGGCAGGTTCTGCGTGGTGATGCCGGCGGGGGCTGCGATCTCCTCGCCGTCCTGCACGATGGTCAGGTACGGCGGGGTGCATCCTTCCGCGTCGGGCGCGTTGTAGCACCAGGCCTCGATGGTTCCGGGCTGCGGTTCGTTCTCGTCAGGACCCAACTGGGCGAAGGCGTACTCGGCGCCGGGTGCGCCCTGGTAAGAGCCCCAGAACTGGCCGGTGAAGGTCTCCGGGCAGGGTGAGGGATGGCCGTTCATGGCGCAGATGAAGCCGCCGGAATCACGCTCAAGCTCGACGCCGGCCGCGGTCAGCGCGTCGACGCCTGTGGCGGGGGTACCGACGCATTCGTTGGCCAGCACCTCCTCGGTGTCGGTCACGACGAGCAGCCACACCTCGCCGGCGGCGAGGCAGGTGCCCACCTCATTGCTCTCGCCCTCGGCGCGAGCGGTTGTGGGGCTGGTGAACAGGGCGAAGGCCAAGGCGAAGGCGCTGAGCAGCGCCGCCAAAATGCGACGATTCATGTGTTCGACTTTCGGGTTCGGTCCGCGGTGAGTGCTCGAATACCCGTTCGCCCGCACCTCCCGTAGACCTCGACGGGTTGAATAGGTTTGCTGCATTTGGTGCTCCGGCTGGGCCGCGAAGAACTCCTGTTCGTCCCGGCCGTCACGGTTGCGGGTCAGCTCTGGACTCTCACCAGATTTCCCTCTCGCAGACTGGTTGGCACCCTACCAAAGCCGGTCGTCAGGTGGCCCGTTCCACGTCCCCTCCAGGGCGAGGGCCGCGCTCGGAAACCGTGGTGGCGATGGATGCCACCAGCACCGCGGCCATCGCGGCGATCTGGAGCGGGCTGAGCTGCTGGCTGAGCAGGAGCCAGCCCCAGATCCCCGCGACCACCGGTTCCAAGGCCAGCAGGATGCCGAAGGTGCGGGCGTTCAGGCTGCCCAACGCGCGTAACTCCAGGGAGTAGGGAATGACCGAGGACAGGAGGGCGACGACGAGGAGCGGAAGCAGGAACGAGGGTCGTTCGACGATCAGTCCTGCCGAGGGGAGAGCGAAGGGGAGCATCAGCACGCCGCCCACCAGCATCGCCACCGCGAGCGGGCCCTGGCCTTTGACGTGGGCAGAGACCTGCTTGCCGGCCAGGATGTACATCGCCCAGAAGAACGCGGAGGCGAGTGCGAACCCGATGCCGACGGGATCCAGACGTGCACCGGTCTGGCCATGGCCGGAGAGACCGAGAACCGCGACCGCTCCACCCGCCAGGAGCACCCATCCGATATCGCGGAGGCGGCGCGACAGCACCGCGGCCAGCACCAGGGGACCGAGGAACTCGATGGTCACACCGATGCCCAGCGGGATCCGAGCGATGGCGGCGTAGAAGGTGCCGTTCATCCCACCCAAGGAGACGCCGTAGAGCACCACCCTGCGCCAGTCGGCACCCGACCAGGTTCGGATCGCCGGGCGAGTCAAGACAGTGAGGATGGCGGCGGCGAACAGCAGCCGTACCGCCGTGGTGAGCCAGGAGCCCAGCTCTCCCATCACCGGGACCGCGACCGCGGCCCCCAACTGCAGCGAGACGCAGGAGCTCAAGAGCATCACCACGGCCAACGTGGTGGGGGAGGTGCGCTTCACGCTGCCCATCCAAGCCCACCTCACTCGGATACGGAAATAAGAGATTCCGCAGGTACCTCTAAACTCCCCCTAATCGGAGCGCCGGGGCGCGGGGCTCTCGTGAGGTGACTCGGAGAAGGCGTGCGGCGCGGTCGAGGCTGGCACTCGGCTTGATTGAGTGCTAATACCGGTATAGCGTTGCTTCTAGCACTCGACCCCGTCGGGTGCTAACGGTCCGGACGGCACCGCGACGACGCCCGGCCACTCAACTGAGTCAACATATTCGTCCGGCACCCGCCGGAGTGGGAAAGAAAGGTGTTTGACGTGGCAACCACGATCAAGCCGCTCGAGGATCGCATCCTCATTCAGCCGCTGGAGGCTGTTCAGACCACCGCATCGGGCCTGGTGATCCCCGATACCGCCAAGGAGAAGCCTCAGGAGGGCAAGGTCATCGCCACCGGCCCCGGCCGCATCGATGACAAGGGCAACCGCGTTCCGCTGGATGTCGCCGAGGGCGACGTCGTGATCTTCTCGAAGTACGGCGGCACCGAGGTGAAGTACGACGGGCAGGAGTACCTCCTCCTCAACGCCCGCGACATCCTCGCCGTCGTTTCCAAGTAAGGGGCGCGCATACAGATGGCCAAGATTCTCGCATTCGACGAGGAGGCGCGGCGCGCGCTGGAGCGCGGCGTCGATGCCCTCGCGAACACCGTCAAGGTGACGCTCGGCCCCAAGGGCCGCTACGTCGTCCTCGATAAGCAGTGGGGCGCTCCCACCATCACCAACGACGGCGTGACCGTGGCCAAGGAGGTTGAGCTGGAGGATCCCTACGAGGATCTGGGTGCTCAGCTGGCCAAGGAAGTCGCCACCAAGACCAACGATGTGGCCGGCGACGGCACCACCACCGCCACCGTGCTGGCCCAGGCCATGGTGCACGTGGGCCTGCGGGCGGTCGCCTCCGGCGCCAACCCCGTCGGCCTGAAGCGCGGCATCGACAAGGCGGTTGACGCCGTCGTCGAGAAGCTGCGCGAGCACTCCCGTCAGGTCGACACCACCGACGACATGGCATCGGTGGCCACCATCTCCTCCCGTGACGAGCAGATCGGCGCCCTGATCGCCGACGCGTTCGACAAGGTGGGCAAGGACGGCGTGATCACCGTCGACGAGTCCCAGACCTTCGGTACCGAACTCGAGTTCACCGAGGGCATGCAGTTCGACAAGGGTTACCTGTCTCCGTACTTCGTGACCGACGCCGAGCGCATGGAGGCCGTGCTGGAGGATCCCTACATCCTCATCAACAGCGGCAAGATCTCCTCGATGAACGACCTGCTCCCGCTGCTGGAGAAGGTCATCGCGGCCAAGGGCACGCTGTTCATCGTGGCCGAGGATGTCGACGGCGAGGCACTCTCGACCCTCGTGGTCAACAAGATCCGCGGCACCTTCACCTCCGTGGCCGTCAAGGCCCCGGCCTTCGGCGACCGCCGCAAGGCCATGCTCGAGGACATCGCGATCCTCACCGGCGGCCAGGTCGTCGCCCCCGAGGTCGGCCTCAAGCTCGACCAGGTGGGCCTCGAGGTGCTCGGCCGCGCTCGTCGCGTCGTCGTCACCAAGGACGCCACCACCATCGTCGATGGTGCGGGCGATACCGCCGAGGTGGCCGGCCGCGTGGCTCAGCTGCATGCCGAGATCGAGCGCTCGGATTCCGACTGGGATCGCGAGAAGCTGCAAGAGCGGGTTGCCAAGCTCGCCGGCGGCGTGTGCGTGATCAAGGTCGGCGCCGCCACCGAGGTGGAGCTGAAGGAGAAGAAGCACCGCATCGAGGACGCCGTCTCGGCTACCCGCGCGGCCATCGAGGAGGGCATCGTCGCCGGCGGCGGCTCTGCCCTCATCCATGCCGGCAAGGTGCTCGAGGGCAACCTGGGCCTCGACGGTGACGAGGCGGTCGGCGTGAGCGTCGTCGCCAAGTCGCTGGTGGAGCCGCTGCGCTGGATCGCCGAGAACGGTGGCGAGGCCGGCTACGTGGTCACCTCGAAGGTCGCCGAGCTGGAGCCCGGCAACGGCTACAACGCCAAGATCGGCGAGTACCAGAACCTCATCGAGAACGGCGTCATCGACCCGGTCAAGGTCACCCGCTCCGCGCTGGCCAACGCCGCGTCGATCGCTTCGCTGCTGCTCACCACCGAGACCCTCGTGGTGGACAAGCGCGAAAACGACGATGACGACTGAGTCGTACTGAGTCACGAGAAGCCCGCCCGGCCTGTCCGGGCGGGCTTTCTCTTTGTCCTCGTTGTCCGAAAAATCGCCCACTGGCCTCCCGGCTCTGCTGATTCTGCTGTGGAACGTGTCTGTCGTAGTAAAATCGATAGACACTCCAGGCGCCATGGGAGCACCCGCGGCCCACCTTCGCGGAAGCTCTCGCAGTGACGTCGTAGGTTGTCAGGAGGAAAAGATGAACAACGCACAACTAGAGCGAATGAGGAGCGGCAAGGGCTTCATCGCGGCGCTCGATCAGAGCGGCGGAAGCACCCCGGGAGCCCTCCGGAGATATGGCATCGACGAGGATCGCTACAGCTCGGAAGAGGAGATGTTCGACCTGGTGCACGAGATGCGCGAGCGTATCGTGACCAGCCCGTCGTTCACAGGCGAGCACATCCTGGGAGCGATTCTTTTCGAGAAGACGATGGATCGCACCTTCGCCGATGTCCCCGCTGCCGATTATCTCTGGGAGACCAAGGGCATTCTTCCCATCTTGAAAGTGGACAAGGGGTTGTTGCCGGAGGCTGATGGGGTTCGCTTGATGAAGCCGCTCGAGGATCTCGACGAACTCCTCGAGCGGGCCAAGAACGCCCACATCTTCGGCACCAAGATGCGCTCGGTGATCCTCTCGCCCGCCCCTGCTGGGATCGTCGCCAACGTTGCGCAGCAGTTCGATGTCGGCCGGCGGATCGCCGCGGCAGGCCTGGTGCCGATTCTCGAGCCCGAAATCGACATCCACGCGCCGGACAAGGCCGAGTGCGAGCGGATCATGGTGGACGAGATCATGCGGCATCTCACCGACGACAGCTTCGACCTGCCGATCATGTTCAAGCTCACGCCGCCGTCGGTGGACGACTTCTATCGCCCGATCATCGAGCATCCCTCGGTGCTGCGCGTCGTCGCCCTCTCCGGTGGGTACAGTCGCGAGGAAGCCAACGAGATCCTGGCCCGCAACCACGGCTTGATCGCCAGCTTCTCGCGCGCCCTCACCGAAGGCCTCGTCGAATCGATGAGTGAAGAGGAGTTCGACGCTCTCCTGATCGAGTCGATCCGCTCGATCTACGAGGCTTCGATCACCTGAGCAGTCTCGTCACGCTGCGACGCCGGCCCCGCGCTTGCGGACTCGCGTCGGGGGCAGGCTGGTCCCGTCGGTGGAGCTCCCCTCGGCGCCCCAGACCGTGAAGCCGGCGTCGCGGATCATCGCCAGATCCTCGGCGCCGGCTTGGCCTTCGCTGGTGAGGTAGTCGCCGAGGAACAGTGAGTTGCAGATCTCCAGCGACAACGGCTGCAGGCTGCGTAGGTGCTGTTCCCGGCCCGCGGAAACGCGGACATCCGCATCCGCGTGGACGAAGCGCACCATGGCCAAGATGCGTAGGCATTCCAGCGGGTACAACTCCGAATGCCCCTCCAATGGCGTCCCGTCGAAGGGCATCAGGAAGTTCACGGGCACGGAATCGGCGCCCACCGCGCGCAGTTCGAAAGCGACCTCGACGAGCTGCTCGTGGGTTTCGCCCATGCCGGCGATGAGGCCTGAGCAGGCAGACATGCCGTGTTCTCGGGCGTGATCCACGGTGGCCACGCGATCGTCGTAGTCGTGAGTGGTGCAGATGTTGTCGTAGTGCGACGACGCGGTGTTGAGGTTGTGGTTGTACGCATCGGCACCGTGATGGGCCAGTCGCTCCGCCTGTCCGTCCTTCAGGATGCCCAGGCACGCGCACACCTCCACCTCGGGGTGTTCGTCCTTCAGCGATTCGATGAGGGAGCCGACGCGGGCCACGTCGCGATCGCTGGGACCACGGCCGGAGGCGACGAGGCACACCCGCTTCGCGCCCGACGCGATGCCGGCCTTCGCCGCGTCCAGCGCCTCGTCCTGGCTGAGCCAGGTGTAGCGCAGGATGTCGGCGGTGGAGCCCAGGCGTTGTGAACAATAGAAACAATCCTCCGGGCACTTCCCCGACTTCAGGTTGACCAGGTGGTTCACCTTCACGGTGGTCCCATGGTGATGTCGACGGATGCGGCCAGCTGCGGCGATGAGCGGATAGGTGAGCGCATCGTCGAGGTCGAGCAGCGCGAGGGCTTCATCGGCGGTGATGGTGCCGCCGGCGATCACGCGGTCGGCAAGGGCGTCAAGGTGCATGGCTAAACTCCTGTTTTGAACACTGTTCAAAACAGGAGTTTAGCCCCACCTCAACCCGGGAGGAGGCCGGGGTCAGAGGATCCGGGTCATCCAGCCATACGGGTCGGGGCGCAGGCCGTATTGGATCTCGGTGAGGGCTTGACGCAGGGCCAGGGTCTGGGGGCCGGGTTCCCGGTCCCTGACCGCGTGAACTCCGTCCGGATCCTTGAAGCTTGCGACCGGGGTGATCACCGCGGCGGTGCCGCAGGCGAAGACCTCTGAGATTCGACCGGCATCGATGTCGGCGAACAGGTCGTCGCGGGCGATCCGGGCCTCTTCCACCTGGAGGCCCGCATCCGAGGCCAGCTGCAGGATGGCGCCGCGGGTGACGCCCTCAAGGATGGTCTCGGTCAGGGCCGGTGTGATCAACCGGCCGTCCGCGGTGATCGCGAACAGGTTCATGCCGCCGAGCTCCTCGACATAACGGCGCTCCGCCGCATCGACGAAACCCACCTGGCTGCAGCCGTTCGCCTCGGCCTCGGCCTGGGCGATCATCGAGGAGGCGTAGTTGCCGCCGCACTTGGCGAAGCCGGTGCCGCCGGGAGCGGCGCGGGTGTAGTCGCGCGTGAACCAGATGTCGACGGGCTGGACCCCGGCGCCACCGAAGTAGGCGCCGGACGGGGAGGCGATCACCGCATAGGTCACCGTGGTGGAGGGCTTCACCGCCAGGAACGGCGACCGGGCGAACATGAATGGCCGGATGTACAGGCTCTGCTCTGCGCCAGTGGGAACCCAGTCGCGGTCGATGCGCACCAACTCGTCGATGCTGGCCAGGAAGTCCTCGTCGCTCAACTCGGGCAAGCCCAGCCGGCGACAGGAGCGGCGGAAGCGCTCGGCGTTGACTTCCGCGCGGAAGCGCCACACCGAGCCATCGGCATGGGCATAGGCTTTTAGTCCCTCGAACGCCTCTTGGGCGTAGTGCAGCACTGCCGAGGCGGGATCGAGGACGAAGGGTCCATAGGGCGCCACGCGGTGGTCGTGCCAGCCCTCGCCGGCGGTCCAGTCGATCAGGGTCATGTGGTCGCTGAAGTTCGAGCCGAAGCCCGGGTTGGCCAGGATCGCCGCGCGTTCCTCCGCGCTGCGGCCGATGGTCTTCTCGATGGAGAAAGTGGTCATGTGAGGTGTCGATTCCGTGTGTGAGGGGTGCAGGAGGATTTATACCTGGCTCTACTCTCCGCAGCGTACGTATTGCACAGTGCGGCGGGTGTAGCCAGGTATAAATCCGGGATCAGGCGTAGCGGCCCATGCCGCCGGCCACGTCGATGGCGGCGCCGGTGATATAGCTGGCACGGTCGCTGGCGAGGAAGGCCACCGCCCCGGCTACCTCGTCCGGTTCGCCGAATCGGCCCAGCGGGATCTCGTCGGCGGCCATATCGGTGAAGAACTCATCCGCCGTCTTCTCCGGGGCACGCTTGGCGTGGATGTTGGCCCACTGCGGTGTCTTCACGCAGCCGATGTTGACCGCGTTCACCAGAATGCCGTCACCAGCCAACTCCTGAGCCAGCGCCTTGGTGAGATTCTGGCCCGCGGCACGGTTCACCGTGGTGGAGAAGAATCGGTAATCAGGCATCCGCGAGTACACCGAGCCGATGTTGATCACGCGTGCCGCATTCGACTGCTTCAGGAACGGCACGGCGGCCTTCACGGCACGGAACCAGCTGAGCACCTTGACCGAGAAGTCGGCCACGAGAGACTCGTCGGCTAGGGCGTCGAAAGTGCCGGGATGGGCGCCCCCTGCGTTGTTCACCAAGATGTCCAGCCCGCCCAGGTCACCGGCTGCCCACTCGACGAAATCTGCCAGTTGGTCAGCCTCGCGCACGTCGACGGCCCGGCCGCCCGCATGTGCGCCCAACTCCGCGACGGCCGCGGCTACCTCGTCGGCGTTGCGCGCGCAGATCCGCACCTCGGCACCCTCGCGGAGCAGTTCCTCGGCGATCGCGCGGCCAAGGCCCTTGGTGCCGCCCGTGACGATGGCCTTGCGGCCCTTCAAACCCAGATCCATCTCTTTGCTCCTGCTCAGTGGAAAGCTTCGTCGACGGGCACCTGCAGCCCGACGGCCATCCGATTGGTCTTGTTGGCCGCCCCCACGATGGCGTGCAGCTCGGCGATCTGCTCGTCGGTGGCGCCCTTCGCGCGGGCCGACGCGGTGTGCGAGCGGACGCAATAGGTGCAGCCGTTCACCGTGGACACCGCCACGTAGATCAGTTCCTTGACCAGGGGGTCGAGCGAGGTGCCCGGCCCCATCAGTTCCTTCAGCTCGCCCCAGGTGCGCTCCAAGTTCGCCGGATCATGGGCGAGCACCCGCCAGAAGTTGTTGACGAAGTCGGTGTTGCGCGTGGCCCGGATGTCGTCGAAAACGGCCTGGGCGCGCGGGCTCAACTCTTCGTCGCTCAGCACCGGCAGCGTCGGGGTGAACTGTTCCATGAAATCTGCTCCTTCGCGTGTGTCTCATCACGACTTTAGCCCTCCCGCAAGGAGTGTTGGCGTGAGGGTTAAGACCGTCAGTTCTTCGAAACGAAGGCGAACACCCGGGTCGGGAAGCCGGTGCCGCCATCGATGCGGGGCACGCCGACGGCGATCACGGCGCCGACAGGAGGCAACTGATCGACGTTGATCAGGTTTTCCAGGTGCCACAGTCCCGCGGGGTGCGTGACATGACGGTGGACCGGGAAGTCTGGCTTGTCCCCTGGGTCGATGCCAAGGGTGTCGACACCCAGGCCCACGACGCCGCGCTCCACCAGGAGCTGGCTGGCTTCCACGCCGAAGCCGGGGAATTTCAGATCTTCGGTGGTCTCGGTGCCCGCGTAGCTGAGGGCATCGGTCTTGCGGTGCGCCCACCCGGAGTTGAGCAGCACGGCTGTGCCTGGCTGGATGGTGCCGTGCTCTGCCTCAAAAGCTTCGACGTCAGAGACCTCGACCACCGCGTTGGCATCGGCCGCAGCCTTCTCAGTGAGATCGATCACGACGGCAGGCACCACCAGATCGTCGATGGAGATGCTGGCGGTATCCGCGCCCCCGGGCACGAAATGTTCGGGAGCGTCGAAATGGGTGCCCGCGTGCTCGAAGGTGGTGTAGATGCGGGCATGGTACCCACCGTTGTCGTGGCTGACTGCGTCCCTGATCTCCAGCCCTGGCGCCCCTGGCCACAACACGGTATCGGGGCCGAGGACGTCCGTCAGATCGATGAGGCGGAAGCCTCCGGTGAAGGCGGCAAAGGCGGCATCGCGGGCGGCTACGGTCTGGCTGGTTGCGGTCATGGGTCCACGCTTTCACTCGGAGGATCGGGCGATCGCGGCAGCGGCGTCGCCCCTCACAGCGGACGATAGCGAGCTACGAACCCATCCGGGTCGTTTCTACTCCGAAGGCCCAGAGGTCAGCCAGCAGCGAAAGGGCAGCTGCGTGCGTCCGCTATCCGGCCCCGGAGTTTGGCGACGGCGGGCGATGGGTTAGCCTTGCCTCATTGGCAATAGCGCAAGTCTCGTGTGACAAAAATAAGAACGCGAGCGGTGGCCAACAGGACGGAGGAAGCTCGGCATGACGATGTCGTTCGATGCGCCCACCACCGTGGTGAGCGACGAGAGGGCCAGATCGCTCGCCAGGAGGATGCTCGGCGGCTCGGCGGCTGCGTCGCTGTATGCCTATCGCCTGGACGAGTCCATCGTTTTCCTTGCCCACGGCATGACTGCCGACGGCACGGTGGTGGTGGCGGGCGTCCCCGAAGGGATGCTGGAGGCTGCGGCCCCGGGATTCGGCATCGATGTGCGAATGGATCTGATCAAACAGTCTCCGGATCCTTCCGTGGCTCTCGTTGCGGCATCGGTGCACCTGCTCGGCGCGCTGACCTGGGCCACGCCGTCGGAGGTGGAGGCGCAGCGAGTGGACGGTGCCTTGCCGGAGATCGTCGAAGCGATGTTGGACGTACCGGGCGCGCGACTCGGTTTCGTCGAGATTGAGCGTGCGTTGCTGCACGACATGAACGGCGCGACGGTGATCCCCCCGGAGGTGCTCTACTACGCGCGGCCGGTGATCGAGGATGAATACGCGGCTTTCGACGCCGTGGCGGCCTTCACGCAGGCCGAACTGAAAGATTTGTGCTGGGCTGTGATGGTGGGGGCGGTCCCTGGTCAGGTCGTCAGCAAGCCCCCTCTGCCCTCCGCGTGCCCTCATACCGTGGACACGGTGTTCTGCGTGGACGTGGATCCCACCGGGGTAGCGGTGATGTTGATCGGCCGCAGCGAGACCTTGGTCGTCAACGCGTGCTTCGACGAGCCCGTCACGTCGCAGAACGAACTACCTGATCGCGTGGCCAAGCTGATGCGCGACGCCGTACCTGAGGCCGCATAGCAGGCGAGAAACGGCAAGGCCCGTGGCCCCGCGTGTGCGGGGCCACGGGCCTTTTCGCGACCGTTGCGGCTTCCTTAGGGTCTCGCTTTTCCTAGAGCCTCAAAGGAACCTGGGGAATCCGTGAATCAGCGGACTTCGTAGGACAGGCAGATGGCGGAATCGGAGATCTCGACGCCTTCGGCCGTGCACATGAGGTCGGCGTTGTGGACGCACTCCAGGCGCTGGCAGGCGCCGACCTGGCCGTTGGCTGCCGGCAGGCCGCCGCGGGCATCGAGTGCGATGAAGGTGGTGCAGGTGGGCTTCTCGGCTCCGCCGATGGTGACGGCGAAGGCGGTGCAGCCGGATGCGTTGAAGGCGCAGCTGGTGGTTGCGCAAGACTTGACGGCGGTAATGGTGCTCATGATGAGTTCCCCTCTGTGGTGCGTTTCAGATATCAGTAATCCTACGATTTACGAACGTCGAACACAAGGGAGGGAAACCTAAGCTGACTAGGCCTAACGTTCGTCCTAGTGGCGCTTTTCGGCACTCTAATGTTGGCTAATTAAATGTTGCGTAATTCCCGTCTTAGGTGTGGTCCAACCACGGAAAATCGGCCACTGGCCCATTTTTCGGGGTAGACGCAGGAAAATCGGCCACTACCTCCTTGGCTGTCGTCAGCGTCGTAGGGGTGGTGGCCGATTCTCGGCGATAGACACCTGAAAATCGGCCACTGGCCGATTTTCCGGAATTGGGCGCCGGGTGGAGGCGGCGAGGGCGGCGGGGTGGGGAGGGTTTGGGGATCAGTCGACGTGGGGGAGGAGACGGTCGATGCGGTCGAGCACGAAGGTGGGACGCTGCGATTCCGGCAGGGCGGACACCTCGTCGGCGGTGGAATCCCCGGTCAGCACCAGGGCGGAGTCCATGCCGGCGTCGACAGCCATCTTGATGTCGGTCATCAGACGATCGCCCACCATGATGCAACGTGTGGGGTCGAGCCCCGTTCCGCCAAGCGCAGCCTCCAGCATGACGGGCGACGGCTTACCCAAACTGACCCGGCATCTCGTTTGTGTACAGGCCTCGATGGCGGCTGTGATGGCGGCGCAGTCGGGTTCGCCTCGGCCGCCCGGATAAGGGCAGAAGCGGTCGGGATTGGTCTGGATCAAGAAGGCCCGACGATGGAACCAGATCGCGTCGAAGGCGATCTGGAGCTTGCGATAGTCGAAGCCGCGGTCGTAGGAGGCGACGACGATGTCGATCTGCTCAGGATCCTCGGTCAACTCGAAGCCGGCCTCGCGGAGAGCGTGCTGGAGGGGCTCCTCGCCGATCACGAACAAGGCGGCACCCGGGTGATGGGTGGTGAGCCAGGACGTGGTGGTGACCACGGTATTCGCGATGTCCTCGAGCGGCGTCGGCAGTCCGAATGCCTCCAGCTTCCGCTGGTACATGGCGGGATCGTTGGTGGCGTTGTTCGAGAGGAACTTCACCGTGCGTCCTGCCCCGCGCAGGCCGTCGATGAGGCGCCTCGCCCCGGGGAGGAGGTCGTTGCCCAGGTAAATGGTGCCGTCCAGGTCGAAGACGTAGGCGTCGTACCAGTCGGGAGGGGTTCCGGTCATGAAGCCATTTTGGTCCCACTCAACGGTCCGCGGGGCCTCTAAGCTGACACACCATGAACGGGAACCCGGAGGCGCCCGAGGGGCGAGGGGCGGACCGGCGCGCGATTCCCCAGCGTTCGACGCGGTGGGCGACTCGCATAGCCGACCTGCTCGCACGCACCGGGCTCACTCCCAACAAGATCTCGGTGCTCTCGCTGGTGTTCGCCGTCGTCGCGGCGGTCGCGCTGCTCGGCACCGTCACGACCTCGCCCGGCCTGCGCGCGCTGCTGTTGGCGATCGCCATGTGCGCCATCCCCTTGCGGTTGCTGTGCAACATGCTCGACGGGATGCTGGCGGTGGAACACGGCCTCCACTCTCCGGCGGGCGACCTCTTCAACGAGGTGCCCGACCGGATCGCCGACGTTCTCGTCCTAGCCGCCGCCGGTTATGCGGCCGCGGGGCTCTGGATGGTCGGTGGCCATGACGGGGGCGTCGCGCTGGGATGGAGCGCCGCAACCCTCGCTCTGCTCACCGCCTACGTTCGCGCACTCGGCGCGGCGAACGGCGTCGGTAACTTCTTTGCGGGTCCGATGGCGAAGCCGCACCGGATGTGGGTCATCGTGGCCGCCTGCGCGGTGACGCTCCTCGAGGCGCCGTTGGGATGGCCGCAGGGCATCGTGCTTCTGGTTGCTCTGGCCGTGGTGGCCGTCGGATCGGTGGTCACCGTGATCCTCCGGTTGGGACTCATCGTGCGCGCTCTCCGCGGAGCGTCGTCATGACCGTCGGACTGCTCGACGGTGCGGGGCTGAGCACGCTAGCGGGTGTATTCGTCGTGCTGATCGTGGCCACCGTCGTCGCGGTGATCCTGCAGCGGGCGCTGAGCGGCGAGAAACATGCGGCGCTGATCGACAATCTCAAGGCTCGGGTCTTCGCCTGGTGGCCGATGACGCTGATAATGGGTGGTGTGCTCGCTCTCGGCGAGGGCGTCACCATCGTGTTGTTCGTCGCCTTGTCGGTGTTCGCGCTGCGAGAGTTCATCAAGGCCGCACCCGATCTCCCGCACAGCCGATGGTCGATGATCTGGCTGTTCCTCGTGATCCTCCCCATCCACTATCTCGCGATCTGGCAGCACTGGTACGGCTTCTACGCCATCTTCATTCCCGTCTACGCCTTCTTGTTCCTGCCGACCCGCAATGCGCTCACCGGGCGGACCGACGCTTTCCTGCGTCACACTGCGACGACCCAATGGGCGTTGATGGTGAGCGTCTACTGCCTCAGCTATGCTCCCGCGCTCTTGCAGCTCCCCTACGCCATGGAGCACGGTCGGCAAGCCGCCGAAGGCTCTCCGCTCGGCTCTGGCGGCCCCGAGGGCGCGAACCTGCTGATATTCCTGGTGCTGGTGGTGCAAGGATCGGATGTGCTGCAGTACATCTGGGGCAAGACGCTCGGCCGGCACCACATCGCACCCACCGTCTCCCCGAACAAGACGGTGGAAGGCTTCGTCGGGGGAGTGCTGTCGGCCACCGCGCTGGGTGCCGGGCTCTGGTGGCTCACGCCGTTCACCTGGTGGCAGGCGGGGATCTTGGCCCTGGTCAGCTGCCTGCTCGGTTTCGCCGGCGGGCTGGTGATGAGCGCCATCAAGCGCGACGCCGGCATCAAAGACTTCGGTGCGATCATCCCCGGGCACGGCGGGATCATGGACCGGCTCGACTCGCTGTGCTTCGCCGCGCCCGTGCTGTTCCACCTGATCCGGTTCTTCTTCACCTGAGATGGGGCTTGGCGGTCTCTGCTTCGTGGTCACCTGTGGGAGCATCTAGACTGACTCCGTCCTAGCTCTTTGAACGAGAGGTGCTGCAGTGCAAGACGAGTTGACCGGTTCCGGGGTGCCAGGCCCCTTCGCCGTCCTGGGTCTCACCTACGACGACGTGCTGCTGCAGCCGAACCAGTCCGATGTGATCCCGTCGGAGGCCAACACCTCCACGATGCTCAGCCGCAACATCCGGCTCAATACGCCGCTGGTGAGCGCCGCCATGGATACCGTCACCGAGCACCGCATGGCCATCGCCATGGCTCGCGAGGGTGGCATCGGCATCCTGCACCGCAACCTCTCCATCGCCGACCAGGCGAAGATGGTGGATCAGGTGAAGCGCTCGGAGGCCGGCATGGTCAACGAGCCCGTTACCGTCTCGCCGGACGCGACCCTGGGCGAGGTGGATGAGCTGTGTGCCACCTATCGCATCTCCGGCGCCCCCGTCGTCGACGAGCAGCACCGCCTGGTGGGCATCATCACCAACCGCGACATGCGCTTCGAGGACGACCCGAACCGGCCCGTCTACGAGGTGATGACCAAGACCGGCCTGGTGACCGCCCCGGAAGGTGTCGTGGGCGAGCAGGCCCTCGCGCTGATGGCTGCCAACAAGATCGAGAAGCTGCCCATCGTCGATGCCGACGGCGTACTCAAAGGGCTGATCACCCTCAAGGACTTCGTGAAGGCCGACAAGTATCCCCACGCCACCAAGGATCCTCAGGGTCGGCTTCGCGTCGGCGCTGCCGTCGGATTCTTCGGTGACTCCTGGGATCGCGCCATGGCCTTGGTGGAGCAGAACGTCGACGTGTTGATCGTCGACACCGCCCATGGGCACAGCCGCGGCGTCGTCGACATGATCCGACGGATCAAGGCCGAGCCCAGCGCCGCGGGAGTCGACGTGATCGGCGGCAACGTGGCCACCTACGCCGGAGCCAAGGCGCTCATCGAGGCCGGGGCCGACGCCGTGAAGGTGGGCGTTGGGCCCGGATCTATCTGCACCACCCGCGTCGTGGCCGGCGTCGGTGTGCCTCAGGTGACCGCCATCCACGATGCGGCCCGTGCCGCACGCCCTGCGGGAGTGCCGGTGATCGGCGACGGTGGCCTGCAGTACTCCGGCGACATCGCCAAGGCGATCGTCGCGGGCGCCAGCAGCGTGATGCTGGGTTCGCTCCTCGCAGGATGTGATGAGTCTCCGGGCGAGCTGGTGCTGATCAACGGCAAGCAGTTCAAGAGCTATCGGGGCATGGGCTCGCTGGGCGCCATGGCGGCGCGCGGGCGCAACGCCTCGTATTCCAAGGACCGCTACTTCCAGGGCGACGTCACCTCCGACGACAAGCTGGTGCCAGAGGGCATCGAGGGGCAGGTCGCCTCTCGTGGGCCGCTGGCGGCCGTGGCCTACCAACTGGTCGGAGGCCTGCGGCAGTCGATGTTCTACTCCGGCGCCAGCACCATCCCCGAGCTGCAGGACCGCGGCCGGTTCGTGCGGATCACGCCGGCCGGCCTGCGCGAGTCGCACCCGCACGACGTGCAGCTCACCAACGAAGCCCCCAACTACTGGTCGCGCTGACCGGATCACGCAAGAAGGAACGAGAAACACCGAAATGTACGAGCTCGGACGCAGCAAGCGCACCAATCAGGGCTACAGCTTCGACGACGTGGCCATCGCCCCCATGCGCCGCACCCGTAGCCAGGGTGAGGTCGACCTCACGTGGAAGATCGACGCGGTCACCTTCGACGTGCCGATCGTCGCGGCTCCGATGGACTCGGTGATGTCGCCGGCCACGGCGATCCGGATGGGGCAGCTGGGCGGCCTCGGCGTGCTCAACCTCGAGGGGCTCTGGACCCGCTACGAGGATCCGCAGGAGCAGTATGAGCGGATCACCGCCGGGGGAGACCAGGTCTCCATCACCAAGCGGATGCAGGAGATCTACGCCGAGCCGATCAAGCCCGAGCTGATCGAGGCCCGGCTGGCGGAACTGCGGGATGCGGATGTGCCCGTGGCCGGTTCGCTCTCTCCGTCCACCACCGCCGAGTTCGCCGACGTGATCCAGAAGGCCACGATGGACTTCTTCGTCATCCGCGGTACCACCGTCTCCGCCGAGCATGTGGGCGGCGAGGATGCGCTGAACCTCAAGGAATTCATCTACCGGCTGGACACCCCCGTTTTGGTGGGCGGCGTGGCCACCTACCGTGCGGGACTGCACCTGATGCGCGCCGGTGCCGCCGGCGTCCTCGTCGGTTTCGGGGGCGGGGCCACGCACACCACTGCATCCGTGCTGGGCATCGAGGTGCCCATGGCCACGGCGGTGGCCAGCGTGGCGGAGGCACGTCGTGACTATCTGGAGGAGTCAGGCGGGCGCTACGTGCACCTGATCGCCGACGGCGCCGTCGGTCGTTCCGGGGACATCGCCAAGGCCATCGCCTGTGGCGCCGACGCCGTGATGGTCGGCTCGCCGCTCGCCCGCGCCACCGAGGCCCCTGGCCGTGGCTGGCACTGTGGCGACGAGGCCTGGCATGCCACCCTTCCGCGTGGTGCCGCCTCGTTCTTCGAGCAGGTCGGTTCCCTGGAGGAGGTCGTGCTCGGCCCGTCGCGGATCCCCGACGGCACCATGAACCTGTCGGGCGGCCTGCGCAAGGCGATGGCGCTGACCGGCTACACCGACGTCAAGTCGTTCCAGCGGATCGACCTGATCCTGCACTGATCGGGGGGACCCATATGGACGAGGCCACGGCGAGGGCGGAGTTGCTGCGGCTGCGCGGCAGCATCGACAACATGGACTCCGCGCTGATCCACCTGCTCGCGGAGCGCTTCAAGGTGACCCAGCGCGTGGGTGAATTGAAGGCGGCAGCGGGGCTGCCCCCTGCGGATCCGTCGCGTGAGGCGGAGCAGGTGGCGCGTCTGCGGGCGCTGGCGGAGAGGGCTGATCTCGATCCTGAGCTGGCCGAGAAATTCCTCACCTTCATCGTCCGCGAGGTGGTGCGCCACCACGAGAAGATCGCCAACGAACGTTCCTGACGCCACAGCTTCACACGCTACTTAGAGGGCGTGAAGGTATCTGTGAGGACGGGATCGGTAGGGACATCCTCACAGGGGTAGCGATAGTGTGAGAGCCGGATCAAAGTAGGACGGTCCGCCCGGGCGCAGAAGAAGGCCGGAGGTTGCCGACAAACGCAAAGGACGAGGCAGATGCAGGTGAAACTCTCTGATGTCGTCACGCATGCTGGCGTATCGGTGACCACTGCGGCACCGACCTCGGATATCGGGTCGACAAACCCCTGAATCCGCAGAGGTGGAGGGCTTCTCCGTCTACTTGGAGTGCTACGAGGACGGCCTCACGATCGAACGGACGGCTGCAAAGGCGATCTAAGGGAAGGCATCGGGCGGCTCTGGAAGGTGTGCGACTGTCGCGATGGGTCCCCTATTGACTACGAAATCGTAGTCAACTACTCTGACTACGATTTCGTAGTCAAAGAGGTGTGCTATGTACTCGGGGAAAGTATCCGGACCGGAGTCGCTCGGGCGGATCCTGCAGCAGGCTCGGCTGCTCAGCGGCCTGAGTCAGCGAGAGTTGGCCGAGCGGCTCGGAACCTCGCAGCGTTACATTTGGGAGATCGAGGCTGGTAAGCCCTCGGTCTTCGTCGAGCGCCTTTTCGCCTTCATGGGGGAGACCGGGGTGAGTCTCACCGCGACGATCACCTCGCCGACTGGAGGCCGCGATGGGTGACCTGGTTGTTGAGCTGTATGGCACCGTCGTGGGGCACGTTTCCGGCGATCAGCGCAGTTTTGATTTCATCGCGTCCGAGGAGGCGGTGCGAAGGTTTGGCCTCGATAGCTTCGTGTTGTCGGTGGCCGTTCCCCTGGGGTTGGTTCGCACGAAGTCGCGCCGTGCTCTGCGACAGGCATTCTTTCGGAATCTGCTCCCGGAAGGGGAGGCACTCACGAGACTTGCTGAGCGCGCCGGGGTTGACGTGCACGATGTCGTGGGGTTCCTCCGTAGCTATGGTCGCGATGTCGCCGGTGCCTTGCAGATCTGGGATCCGGATCTTCCCGGAGAGCCTCGAATGCCTCGCCTCGAACCGGTTGATGACTCCACGATCGCGTGCCTGTTGACCGACGTGCAGAGCCAGCCCCTCGGAAATAGGCTAGTAGGAGGCAAGACCTCGCTGGCCGGGGTGCAGGACAAGATCGTGCTCGCGTGGGTTGATGGATGGCATCAAGCGCTCGATGGGTATGCATCGACGCATATCCTCAAGCCCGAAGTCGCGCACCAGCCGACCCTCATTTATGACGAGGAATATGGCGCGAGGATCATGCGCGCGCTCGGACTCGCCACCTTCTCGACCAGTGTGTGCACCTTCGACGAGGTATCGGCATTGGTGGTGGAACGCTTCGATCGGACCGCTCGTGGTGGCCGGCTTCACGCTGAAGATTTTGCGCAAGCGCTCGGGGTCACCGGTATTCAGAAATATCAGAAATACGGGGGAACGACGACCCTTGCACGGGTTGCCGCGGTGCTCAGACAGCACGATCCGGATTCGCTCGCTAGCCTCGCACGGATGGTCGTCGTGGCCGTCGCCGTCGGCAATCTCGATCTGCACGCGAAGAACCTCGGTCTGCTGCATTCGGACGACGGAACCGTGTCCCTTGCCCCTGCCTACGACTGGGTGCCACTGGCCCATCAACCGACCGACGGGGAACTGGCCATGGCGGTCGGGCGAGAGTATCGACACAATCTGGTGACCAGCGAGCATCTCGTGCGGGAGTTCGCAGGATGGAGGTTGAGCAATGCCAGTCAGCTCATTCAGAAGACGCTTGAAGAGATCGTGAACGTTGTGCAGGTCGAGGTGCCGCTCGACGGAGCACATATTGGGCTTCAGGAAGACATCCTCGCCTTCGCACGGCGTCTGTTGCGAGGCGAGCCCGTCGGCCGGCCTCAGAGTCTGTGAGTTCAGGTCAATTCCTGTAGCACGGCTGCGATCCGTTCAAGCCGCCCTCGCCTCACGTCGTGTTGCTAGTCGTTGACCACTGCGTCGACGTGCTACTGGGTGATGTCGCCTGAATGAAGGGGTGTAGGTCGCGGAGATCCGCACACTGTGTCACGATGCGCGCACCGTCGGTCGTGGCTCGGTCCATGCCGGCGACCCATGCGGCATCGATGTTGAGGGCGTTCGCGCCGGCGATATCGGAGCTGAGTGAATCACCGACGTGCAGTACCTGATGGGGTTCCAGCTCGAGTCGCGAGAGTCCCATCTCGAACAACTCTGATCGAGGCTTATACGACCGGGCTTCTTCGCTCGTGATGGTCATGGGCAGTGCAATCCCGATGTGTCGCATCGCGGCGCTGAGGTCGGCTCGGTCGATGTTCGAGACGACGCAGATGGGAAGGGTGCATGAAGCCAGAAATTCTCTTGCGCCGGGGCGCAGGGCTGGCCGTTGCCAGTAGGCGAACTGTTCAGCGCATAGTTCGAGGGGGTCGATTCTGCATGCCGTCCGGTCAAGGACGGACGCCAGGGAGGCGACGGCGAGTTCGCGTTGGGTGCGGAAGGCGTCTCCGTGCGAGGACGACACTACCGACGTGAACTCGCTTCCCCACAGTTGAGCGATTTCGCGCTGCGGCCAGTCCGGGCAAACGCTCGAGATCTTTTGGGCGATGCCCCGGATCACTAGATCATCTTCTTCGACCACCGTGCCGTAGAAGTCCAGGAGGATCCCTCGGTACGCCATAAGTACCAGTATGCACGGCGTCGACTGGGTTGGACCGTCAGTGGACGTCGGCCTGGCCAGTGGGTGCGACCTAGTGGCGGGCCCTCTTCGCTTCGCACCACCTGTCATGTTGCTCAACAGGGGTGACACTAGCTCCAACACGTTATAATCGTATTTGCTATCATCAATGCATGGAGGCGATCGAACTTGAACGCGTCGCGAGCGAGGCTGATGCTCTAGCTGCCACGGCTCGTCGTCGCCTGGTCGAGGCCGTGCGGACGGCACATGCCGAGGGTATGACTCAGCGAGAGATTGCCCGCCATAGCAACCGCAGTCAGGCGGAGATCAATCGTCTCCTGAGGTTTCACGGTCGAACGCCCCGTGCGCGACAGTTGCGGGCTAAGCGGAGCGAGTTGCTCGCACTCCTTAAGGCTCACGGCCTCACCAACGTACGGGTGTTTGGCTCGGTTGCGTCGGGGACCGACCGTGAGGGATCTGACGTCGATCTCCTGGTGACAGCGGATCGTCCGCTTGGTTTGCTCGCGCAGTCTGGCATCGAGATCGATGCGGCGGAACTCGTCGGCCTGCCGGTCGACCTCGTGTTCGACAACGCTATCCGGCCAGACCTGCGTGAACGCATACTCGCGACGGCGGTCCCGCTGTGAGCCGCACCGAGGAGGAGATCCTCGCAAGTGCGCTCCTTCATCTGGACTACGTGGAGCGATACGCGGCGCGCGACCTGACGGACGAAGCGATCGTGGATGCAATAGCCCTTCGTCTCGCGGCGATGGTTGACGCGCTGACGGGCTTGCACTCCGATGTGCTCGATGCCATGTTCGGTCCCACCTGGAAGGCGATGAGGGGAATGCGTAACCACATCGCTCACGGATACCAGAGTGTGGATGCTGCCGTTATTCGCCTCACCGCGACTGAGGAGATGCCTCGTGTTCGTGCCCTCATTGAAGCCAGATTGTCCTAACCCAGGGCGGCGTCGATCATTCGTTTTGTCGTCTCGTCGAAGGCGACCAGTGTGACCAGGTCCACCTCGGTGGGGGTGGAGCGGATGGTGTCGACGGCTGCTTGGATCGCATCGTCCTTCGGCCAGCCATAGACACCGGCGCTGATCAGTGGGAAGGCGACGGAGCGCGCGCCCAGCTCGTCGGCCACCTCCAGGCAGCGTCGATAGCACGAGGTCAGCAACGAACGATCGCGTTGGCCAGCCCGGTAGTTCGGGCCGACGGTGTGGATCACCCACCGGGCGGGCATCTCACCGGCGGTCGTCCAGCCCGCGTCGCAGGTCGCCAGACCATGGGGGAAGCGGGTGATGCAGTCATCCAGTACGGCCGGGCCACCTGCTCGGTGGATGGCCCCGTCGACCCCGCCTCCTCCACGCATCGCGTTGTTCGCGGCATTGACCACCGCGTCGACGTGCTGCTGAGTGATATCACCTCGGACGACCTCAAGCTTTGGCATGTCTCTATTCTCTCAAGCCGGACCATGACCGCAGGTTCTAAGGAGCATCGCCCTTGTCTCTGGTTCGCTCTCAGCGAATCTCGCTCAACCGGGAATAATCAAGTGCTCCGCGGGGTTTGCCGTGGCATGACCATCTACTCTGACGTCACGGCCCTGATTGGCCGCACCCCCCTTGTCAAGCTCAACCGCATCGCCGGCGACAACGCGAACGTCGCAGCGAAGCTGGAGTTCTACAACCCCGCCAACTCGGTCAAGGACCGCATCGGTGCGTCCATCATCGACGCGGCAGAGGCGTCCGGCGAGCTCAAGCCGGGTGGAACCATCGTCGAGGGCACCTCGGGCAACACCGGTATCGCGCTGGCCCTCGTGGGTGCGGCGCGCGGCTACAACGTCGTGCTGTGCATGCCGGAGACCATGTCGCTGGAGCGTCGTGCGCTGCTTCGCGCCTACGGCGCCGAGCTGGTCCTGACCCCCGGCCCCGCCGGGATGAAGGGCGCCGTGGCGAAGGCCGAGGAAGTGGCCGCTGAGCGCGGTGGCGTCCTGGCCCGCCAGTTCGCCAACCCCGCCAACCTGAAGGTGCATCGCGAGACCACCGCCGAAGAGATCTGGGCCGACACCGAGGGCACCGTCGATATCTTCGTCGCCGGCATCGGCACCGGTGGCACCATCTCCGGCGTGGGTCAGGTGCTCAAGGAGCGCAAGCCCGACGTCAAGGTCGTGGCCGTGGAGCCCCAGGAGTCTGCCATCCTCTCCGGCAATGCCCCCGGCCCGCACAAGATCCAGGGCATCGGCGCCAACTTCATTCCCGAGATTCTCGACCGCGACGTGATCGACGAGGTGCTGCCGCGCAACATCGACCAGGCCGTCGAGTTCGCTCGTCGCGCCGCCAAGGAGGAGGGCCTGTTGGTCGGCATCTCCTCTGGCGCCGCGCTCTCTGCCGCCGCCGAGGTGGCCGCCCGTCCCGAGAACGCCGGCAAGAACATCGTCGTGATCGTTCCCGACTTCGGCGAGCGCTACCTGTCCACCGTCCTCTTCGAGGGCATCGTCGACTGAGCAATACTGCTTTCCTCGCAGTAAGCAACGCCCGTGGAGCTTCGGTTCCGCGGGCGTTGCTTTTTGCCTGTTCCGCCGGCGTGCAACGAAGCGGTGATCCGGCCGACAGCCCACTAGACTGCCGCGCATGAGTGCTCAACATGACCGCGTTCTGGTGGTCGACTTCGGCGCGCAGTACGCCCAGCTCATCGCTCGGCGGGTGCGCGAGGCGCAGATTTATTCGGAGATCATCAGCTCCCGGCTCAGCGTCGAGGAGATCGTCGCCATGCAGCCGGCGGCGATCATCCTCTCGGGTGGCCCCGCGTCGGTGTACGCGGAGGGTGCACCGAAGGTGGATCCGGCCTTGTTCGACACCGGCATTCCGGTTTTCGGCATCTGCTACGGCTTCCAGGCCATGACGCAGGCGCTGGGCGGCACCGTCGCCGAGACGGGCCTTCGGGAGTACGGTCGCACGCCGCTGGCGATTTCCAGCCCGGGCACATTGCTGGCGTCGCTGCCCAATACATTGAACGTCTGGATGAGCCACGGCGACTCCGTGTCGAAGGCCCCGTCCGGATTCAAGGTGTTGGCCCGCACCGCCGGCGCACCGGTGGCCGCATTCGAGTGCGCGGACAGGAAGCTCGCCGGTGTGCAGTGGCATCCCGAGGTGCTGCACAGCCAGCGCGGTCAGCAGGTGCTGGAGCACTTCCTCTACGACATCGCCGGTCTCCGCCGGAACTGGACCGCGGAGAACATGGTCAGCGAAGCCATCGAGCAGATCCAGAACCAGGTGGGGGACCGCCGCGTGCTGTGCGCGCTGTCGGGCGGCGTCGATTCCGCCGTGGCGGCAGCGCTGGTGCAGCGGGCCATCGGATCGCAGCTCACCTGTGTGTTTGTCGATCATGGTCTCCTGCGCCAAGGCGAGGCAGACCAGGTCAAGAAGGATTTCGTCGATGTGACCGGCGTCGACCTGGTGGTGGCGGACGAGCGGGAACGGTTCCTCACCGCCCTGGCCGGGGTGACCGACCCTGAGACCAAGCGCAAGATCATCGGTCGCGAGTTCATCCGTACCTTCGAGGCGACGGCGGCCCAGCTGGCCGGCGAGCGCGGTATCGACTTCCTCGTGCAGGGCACGCTGTATCCCGACGTGGTCGAATCGGGTGGGGGCGACGGCGCGGCCAACATCAAGAGCCACCACAACGTCGGCGGTTTGCCCGACGACCTGCAGTTCACCCTGATCGAACCGCTCCGCGCGATGTTCAAGGATGAGGTGCGTGCCGTCGGACTGCAGTTGGGTCTTCCCGAATCGATGGTGTGGCGCCACCCGTTCCCCGGCCCCGGCCTGGGCATCCGTATCGTCGGCGCGGTCACCCAGGAGCGCTTGGATCTGCTTCGCAAGGCCGATGCGATCGCCCGCGAGGAGCTGGCCAAAGCCAACCTGGAACGCGACATCTGGCAGTTCCCCGTGGTTTTGCTGGCCGATGTGCGCTCGGTGGGCGTGCAGGGCGATGGGCGCACCTATGGCCATCCGATCGTGCTGCGCCCCGTGACCTCCGACGACGCCATGACCGCAGACTGGGCACAACTGCCCTACGAACTGCTGGCCAAGATGTCCACCCGCATCACCAACGAGTGCGAGGGCGTCAACCGCGTGGTGGTCGACATCACCAGCAAGCCGCCCGGCACCATCGAGTGGGAGTGAGCGCTCCTGAGAGGCAATGAGATGAGGACCCGCCCGGTTGGGCGGGTCCTCATCTCATTGAGAAACTGAAGGCGTGGATCAGAAGTTGTCCTTCGGCTTCTGGTTCTCGTCGTACCCAGTCCTTGCCCTTCTTGATCGCGTCCTGGGCGATCGTGCCGCCGGCAGGCCGGGGAAGGATGATCCACAGCAGCACGTAGATCGCGATGCTGGCGCCGCCGAAGAGGGCGAAGAGAGCGAATCCGATCCGGATCCACTGTGCTTCGAGCCCGAAGGCCTGGGCCAGACCGCCGCACACGCCTGCGATCCACTTGTCGTCGTCGGAACGGGTGAGAGTCATGATCGGATTTCCTTTCGATTGTTCTTGTTCTTGGGGGCGCGGAGAGCCAGGAGGCCGACGCCGCCCGAGACGATCAGGATGAGGGCCAAGGCCCACTGCATCTCCATCGAGCTGAGATGCCAGTACACCGTTGCGTAACAGCCGACGATCCCGAAGCCGATGGCAGCCAAGCCCACGACGATCGCGATCGCGTCGATTCGAGGTTTCATCGGATCTCCTCCAAGGTTAGCTCGACGTTGTCGCCGCTCACCTGGATGACGAGGGGTGTTGCGCCGTTCTCGCCTAGGATCGCCTCGCCGTTCTGCATCACCGCAGCCTGGCCTTCCGGCACCTTGAGGTCGACCGTCGAATCTGCGGCGGTGATGTTGATGAGGAGGGGGTCCTCGGCGCTGAATCCGGAAAGATCATATGTGGTCAGATCGCGTTCCAGCGAGATCCCGCTCGGCAGATCGAAAGTGACTGGTTCACGGCCGCCAAGCACGGTGAGGTCGACGTTCTCGCCGTAGATGTCGACACTCATGGGGAGAAACTCGCCCTGATAGTCGTCAGAGATGGGCATTTCCACCCATTCGCCGTTGTTCGTGATGCTGGAGATCGGGTTCAGGGGGAGCTGCAGAACGAGATTGGTGTTAGAAGCTCTGATCTCGAAGGTCACGAATTCCCCCGGCGCTGGTTCCCTCGCGGTGAGATCGACTACCTGTGTCCCGCCACTGGCCACGTGGATGATCTCATGCGTCCCCTCAAGGTCGTCAGCAGCAGCAAAGTCTTCGTCGGTCATCGTCGCCACGGCCTCGGGTTCCGCGCCGCCGTAGTAGCCGTTGTTGACCATCGGCAGCACCACCGAGGCCAACCCTGTCGCTGCGACGATGCCCAGCGCCAGGCGAGGGACCTTGCGGCCCCTCACGGTGAGCGCGCTGATCAAGGTCAGCCCCCCCATGACGGCGGCTGTGATGCCGAGGGTGACGGAGAGTGGGGTCCAGGAGGTCACGAGAGAACTAAAGAGGAACGTTGCCGCGCCTCCGAGCAGGATCACCGCGGCGGCACCCCAGCTCGATCTCGGCTTCGGCTCCGGGGCCTCGGGCTCCGGTTGGGGGCCGTAGAGGTCGAGCACCGGCAGCGAGGTCGGCTCCTGAGGGCTCACCGGCCGGTTGGTGGCCTGCTGCATCGCCGCGCGCCATTCGCCGACGGTGTGCGCGCGCTCGGCGGCGGTGAGGGGATCGGCCTCAGAGGCTTGAGCCGACGGTGGGGGAGGCATGGGCGATCTCCTAGCGCGTGAGGTGGCGGCATACAGCAGGATCAGGACCACGACGGCGACGATGAAGCTCATCGGGGCCATCTGCCCGAATGACAGGCCGAAGAGGACGGTGCTGGTGACCACGACGGTGGCCTGCGTGTTCAGCGACCAGCCCGTGAAGGACGGCAGCAGGGAGTCGATGGGGCGTCGCCCATCTGCACCGTAGGAGAGCACTGTTCCCCAGCCGTAAAGCAGAATGCCGATGCCGGTGCTCAACGTGAGCAGCACGAACAAGGCGCGCACGAGTGTGACATCGAAGCCAGTGCGGTGGCTGATAGCACGGCAGAGTCCGGGGGTGCGACCGGACTCCGCGGGTCGCTGCAGCCCCTCGAGGCGGGGATCCACCCAGCCGACCAGGCTCCGTGACTGTTGCATGCATACAAGTATCGAAGACCATCTGGTGGCCGCACATCGGGTAGCACCCTGAGTGATACCTGAGTTCTGCGCGCTGGCTCCCTGGTTCCGACCTCCGGCTCTGGTGAGCGCAAGCCACACGTGGAAGGCTGTAGTCACGATGGAAGAAGTGCAGACCCGTGTGCCCGCGTTGCCGGCGCCGCCCCGTCCTCCGGCGCTGACGCGTGATCCCACGCAGCGCCGGATCGCCGGCGTCGCCAGTGGGCTCGCGCAGCATCTGGGCGTCTCCACTCGCCTGGTGAGGACGCTGTTCGTGGTGCTGGCCCTGATCTCGGGCTTGGGGTTGGCGCTCTACGCGATGATGTGGGTCTTCGTGCCTGTGCGCAAGGAGATCGAGGCGCCGGGCCTGGAATCGGCCAGCCGGCGCGGGTTCCGCTCTCCCCAAGACAAGGCCGCGCCGCTCGACCCTGCCCTGCTGATGGCCGGCGCGGTGCTGCTGGTGGGCGTGCTGTGGCTCTTCGTGATCGGCAACGACTTCTCCGCCACCGTGTTCTGGCCGCTGGTGATCGGAGCCGTCGGCGTCGCGGTGCTGTGGGTGCGCGTCGACGATCCGCGCGGCACACCGGGGCAGGCCGGTGCGGGCAGATGGCGACGGTTCATCACAGGCGCCGGCGCCCTTGGCGTGTTGCGGCTGGTGGGTGGACTGCTCCTGGTGAGCTTGGGCATCAGCTGGCTGCTCGCCACTCAAGTGGGGCTCAGCTCGCTGCCGCCGGTGCTGGCGTCGTCGGCAGTGCTCGTCGCGGGCTTGGTGGTGGTGGCAGCACCATGGCTGCAGAGTCAGCGGCTGCGGATGCGCGCCGTCACCGAGGAGAAGCTGCGGGCGGAAGCCCGGGCAGATATGGCGGCACACTTGCACGATTCCGTCCTGCAGACCCTGGCGCTCATCCAGCGTCGTGCCGAGGACCCGGTGGCCGTCGCCACACTCGCCCGACGCCAGGAGCGCGAACTGCGCACCTGGCTGTACGGGGAACCTCCCAAACCCACGTCGTTCAAGGGCGCGCTGCTGGTGACCTGCGATGAGGTCGAAGCCAAATTCTCCGTCGACGTGGAACTGGTATGCGTCGGCGATCTGCCCGTCGATCCGAGGATCGAGGCGCTGGTACAAGCGGCCGGGGAGGCCATCACCAACGCGGCCAAACATTCCGGGGCGCCCCGGATCGACGTCTTCGCGGAGGTGGAGGACAGCCTCGTCGAGGTCTTCGTGCGTGACCGGGGCAAGGGATTCGATCAAGCCGCGGTGCCCGAGGACAGGATGGGCGTGCGAGAATCGATCAAGGCGAGAATGCAGCGCCACGCGGGCTCGGCCACGATCAAGTCGGCCCCGGGCGAGGGCACCGAGGTGAGGCTGGAGATGCGGCGATGACTGAGCAGGACAAGAGGCTACGGGTGGTGGTGGTCGACGATCACGCGATGTTCCGCGCGGGAGTGCGCCACGAGATCGGCGCCCACG
This sequence comes from Tessaracoccus sp., assembly GCA_041393555.1. GTDB lineage: Bacteria > Actinomycetota > Actinomycetes > Propionibacteriales > Propionibacteriaceae > Arachnia. The sequence goes on from JAWKJW010000012.1 coordinate 145,965, forward strand.
TGGAGGTGGTCGGCGAGGGCGAGGACGTCGCGTCGGCGGTCAAGACCATCACCGAGACCCGTCCGGATGTGGTGCTGCTCGACGTGCACCTGCCGGGCGGTGGTGGGGCCGAGATCATCAAGCAGGTGGCCACCGCGGTGCCCGAGGTGAAGTTCCTGGCGCTTTCCGTCTCCGACGCGGCGCAGGACGTGATCGGCGTGATTCGTGCCGGGGCTCGGGGATATGTGACCAAGTCGATCAGCTACGAGGAACTGATCGAGGGCATGCATCGGGTCGCTGGCGGGGACGCCGTGTTCTCACCGCGTCTCGCGGGATTCGTGCTGGACGCCTTCAGCGGCTCCGCCGACGTGCCCTCGGTGGATGAGGACCTGGACAAGCTGAGCGCACGGGAGCGCGAAGTGCTGAAGCTGATCGCCCGCGGGTACTCATACAAGGAAGTGGCGAAGGAGTTGTTCATCTCGGTCAAGACGGTCGAGACCCACGTCTCCAGCGTGCTGCGCAAGCTCCAGCTCTCCAACCGGCACCAGCTCACCAAGTGGGCGACGGACCGTCACCTGGTGTGAGGCCAATCCTCGCTGCCGTCGATGTCCCTCCTTGTTGAAGGCTGAAGAACACAGCTGGGTGGCCGCGTCCGTAGACGCAGCCACCCAGCCGTGAGGAGAAGGCGGGATCAGGCCTTGCGCTTGGCCAGCCAGCCCTGGATAGCCAAAACCAGGATGGCGCCGAGGACGGAGAAGATCACGCCGCTGATTGAGAAGATGCTGTTGTAGCCGAGGTTCAGGAAGCCGCCGAGCCAGCCGCCCAGCAGCGCGCCGACGATGCCGAGCGCGATGGTGGAGACCCAGCTGCCCTTCTCCTGGCCCATGATGGATTTGGCGATGGAGCCGCCGATGAGACCGATGATGATGTACGCGATGATTGTCCACATGTCATCAACTGTGCTCCGATGCGAGGGCATAAACAATGGGGGTTGACCCTGAAGTTTCCCGCTTGTCTTACTAGAAGATCGGTCGCCAGGGACTGAGCAGGACCTCGATGGCTTTGGCGACGGGGGCGCGCATGTTCCAACGATCCTCGGTGAGTTCGACCGTGTTGGATTCGTCGACGCGGAAGATCTCTTCCATCTGTCGTGCGAGGTCCTCGTCGGTGATCTCCAGGTTGACTTCGTAGTTGCCCATCAGGCTCAACCGATCGAGGTTGGCCGTGCCGATGGTCGACCATGTGCCGTCGATCGTCGCGGTCTTGGCGTGCACCATCGCCCCCTGATACAGAAACAGTCGCACCCCGGAATGCAGCAGCATGCTGTAGCAACTGCGTGCCAGCCAGTCCGCGACCACATGGTTGGAGCGTTCGGGGATGATGATCCGCACATCCACACCGCGCCTGACCGCATCGCGCAGGGCGGCGACGAGGTCAGCGTCGGGGAGCAGGTAGGCGTGGGTCAACCAGATATGGTGCTGCGCGCGGTCGATCGCCTCCAGATACATGTTTCGGATGGGGTACACCTGGATACGCGGGGTATTGCGATGGACGCGGAGCTTGCTCAACCAGCGTCGCGGAGGATCGTCGGTGATGTACTCGTGCCTCCCGCGCCGGACGTGCAGGTTCCAGAAGTCGATGAAGGCGTTCTCCAGCTCCGCCACCCCGGGACCGATGACACGGGCATGCGTGTCTCGCCATCCCGTGGCATACAGCTCGCCGATGTTGTATCCACCGATGAAGCCGACGCGGCCGTCCACCACCATCAGCTTGCGATGATCGCGACCCCAGTGACGCGGCAGCCAAGGGATGGGGACGGCCGGATGCCGCATGACATGCAGATTCTTCGGCATCCGCAGGAAACCACGGGGAACCACGAGATTCGCGAAATCGTCCCAGACGACGTGCACTCGCACTCCACGCTCGGCGGCCATGCTCAGCTCGTCCTTGAAACGCTGTCCCACCTCGTCGGATTTCCAGATGTAGGTCTCGAAATACACGAAACGCTTCGCCCGATGGATCTCCGCAATCATGTCTGCGTAGAGATCTTCGCCGTAGGTGTAGACGGTCACCTCATCCTCGGACGCCGAGATCGGCGACGGTGGCACGGTGGGGAACTTACGCAGCTTGCGTCGCTTGTTTCGCGCCGATCCCCACACCGTCAGCCCCACCATCATCGCGAGCTGAGCCAGCAACAATCCCAACGCCGCCCTATTGAGCCAGGTGCGAAGCCGGGTAAACCGAGTCATGCCCGGAGTCTATCGGCGCACCGTAAGCTATCTGACGACACCACCGTCCCTGCGCATCATCGGAGTGCCTGTGTCTTTCGACTATCGCCGCATCGCGGATCCCACCTTCTTCGCCGAGAACCGAATGGCGGCCCACTCCGATCACCGCTGGTTTGTCAGCGCGGACGAGGCTGCCACCGGCGAGAGCAGCTTCGAGCAGTGCCTGAACGGGGTATGGAAGTTTCACTACGCCAAGAACCCGACGGTCACCGTGCCCGGCTTCGAGACCGTTGACTACGACACCTCGGCGTGGGACGACATCCCGGTGCCTGCCCACATCCAGCTGCACGGTTACGGCCGTCCGCAGTACACCAATGTGCAGTACGCCTGGGATGGCCACGAGGACATCTGGCCCGGGCAGGTCCCGGAGCGCGACAACCCCGTGGCGTCTTACGTCACGCACTTCGTCGTGGACGAATTGCCGGCTACGGGCGAAAGGCTCAGCGTCTCGTTCAAAGGGGCGGAGAGCGCCATCGCTGTCTGGTGCAACGGCACCTATATCGGCTACGGGGCAGACACGTTCACCCCGTCGGAGTTCGACCTCACGGACGCGCTCATCGAGGGCGAGAACAAACTGAGCGTGCAGGTCTTCGCCTGGAGTGCGGGATCGTGGATCGAAGATCAGGATTTCTACCACTTCTCCGGGCTGTTCCGTGACGTGGTGCTGTACCGTCGTCCGGCCGTGCACGTCGAAGACCTGCGGGTCACCACGGACATTGCCGATGACTTCTCGACGGCGACGCTCCGCCTGGATGCGCACCTGGTGGGTGAGGGCAGCCTGCGTGCGATCCTCGACGGTGTCGGTGAACTCGCCGAAACCGAGGGATCGCTCGTCGTGGAGATCGAGAACCCACGGCTGTGGAGTGCGGAGGATCCGCATCTCTACCGCCTCACCGTGGAGGTGCGCGACGAGGCCGGCGCCGTCGTCGAGGTGATCCCGCAGCGCATCGGCGTGCGACGCTTCGGAATCGAGGACGGCGTGCTCAAGATCAACGGCCGGCGGATCGTCTTCAACGGCGTGAACCGTCACGAATTCGGGCTGCAGGGGCGGGTGATGAGCCGCGCGCAGACCGAAGCGGACATCCGTCTGATGAAGGAACACAACATCAACGCCGTGCGCACCAGCCACTATCCCAACAACACGTTCCTCTACGAACTGTGCGACGAGTACGGCCTGTACGTCGTCGACGAGATGAACCTGGAGTCCCACGGCATGTGGGACGCGTTGAAGGAGAAGCGCATCGCGCTGGAGGAGATGGTTCCCGGCGACCGGCCGGAGTGGCGCGACGTGCTTCTCGACCGTGCGACGAACATGCTGCAACGCGACAAGAACCATGCCTCGATCGTGATGTGGTCATGCGGAAACGAGTCCTATGGCGGCACGAACATTCGTGACGTCGCCGCCTACTTCCGCGAGCAGGACGACCGCCCGGTGCACTACGAGGGGATCACCTGGGATCCTCGATACCCCGAGACCACCGATGTCTACAGCCAGATGTACACCCCGGCCGCCGCGGTGGAGGAGTTCCTCCAGACCCATCGCGCCAAGCCCTTCGTCCTGTGCGAGTACGCCCACACCATGGGCAACTCCTTCGGCGGAACGGAACGCTACATCGACCTGGCCTACCGCGAACCGCTGTTCCAGGGTGGGTTCATCTGGGACTTCTCCGACCAGGCGATCCTGCGCACGGATCGCCACGGCAGGAGTTCTTCGGTTACGGGGAGACTGCGGGGAACGTCCCACCGACTATGAGTTCAGCGCCAATGGCATCCTGTTCGCCGATCACCGCCCCACTCCGATGATGCAAGAGGTGAAGTTCGCCTACCGGCCCTCGTGGTGGAGGTCACGCGGCAGGACTTCACGGTGACCAACCGCTACCTGTTCACGAACTCCTCGGACCTGACATGCGTGGTGAGCGTCTCCCGCGAGGGCGTGTTGCTCGCCGAGGAGATCGTCGACACCGATGTGGCGCCCGGGGACACCGGCAGCTATGCGGTGCCGGTGCGCGTCCCGCACGCCGCGGGGGAATACGTGGTGGAGGTGTCTTTCCGCTTGGCGCGGGCGACGCGCTGGGGCGAGGAGGGACACGAGGTGTCCTTCGGGCAGGCGGTGGTCGTGGTGGAGGACGGTTTTCCGCGCCGCAGAGTGCCGAAGCCCGAGTTGATCAATGGTGTCACCAACATCGGGGTGCGGGGCCGCCACTTCTCTGTCTTATTCTCGCGGTTGTTCGGCGGACTGGTGTCGTACCGATATGGGAACACGCTGGAGGGTGGACGCGAGATGCTTCGCTCCATCCCGAAACCCAACTTCTGGCATGCCCCCACCGACAACGAGAACGGGTGGAGGATGCCGCAGCGCGATGGCCAGTGGTTGCTGGCCAGCCGTTACGCGCGAGCGGCGGAGGATGGGCCGGTGGTCGTCGAACACGACGATGCGGTGGAGGTGCGATTCACCTATGCGCTGCCCAGCACGCCGTCGAGCGAATGCGTCGTGGCCTACCGCGTCGACGGTGATGGCAGGATCGGTGTGACTCTCACACTCCGCCCGGGGGAGGGGCTGCCGGATGCGCCGGAGTTCGGGCTGATGCTCACCGTCGGTGCCGAGCTCGACCGGCTCACCTGGTACGGGGAGGGGCCTGAGGAGAGTTACGTCGATCGTCGCGGCGGCGCGAAGCTGGGGGTGTACAGCTCCGGCGTCGCCGAGCAGCTGACGCCCTATGTGCGTCCTCAGGAATCCGGCAACCACACCGGCGTCCGCTGGGCGACGGTGACGGATGCTTTGGGCTGGGGGCTGAGATTCGAGGCGGAGACCCCGATGGAGTTCTCTGCCCTGCCGTGGACCCCTTTCGAGATCGAGAACGCCCTGCATCCCGTCGACCTGCCGCCGATCCAGCGCACGGTACTGCGCCCCGCCCTGATGCGTCGCGGCGTGGCCGGTGATGACAGCTGGGGTTCCCTGCCGCACCCGGAGTACCGCTTGCCGGCGGACCAGGAGTTGGTCTTCCGCTTCTCCTTCCAGGGCACTAGGCCCCGTGAGTACGGGCATAATCACCGATCTCTGATGCGAAAGTATGGGCGAGTTCCTGTATTCAGGGACTGACAAACGGGATCCCCAGCAACTTCCGCATCAGGGACCGGACAACGGGATCCGTCACACACTTTCGCATCAGGGACCGTGCTTGTTCGGGCCATCGTGGGGCAGGAAAGTGAGCTGAAGGAAAAGCCAGGTCCCGAGGTGACGAGCTCGCGAGTTCCTCAGGAGACGCTCGTTCCTCGCTCCTCAGGGACCACCCCGAAGGGCGTTGACTGGGGCTTGGCAGGATCTGTGCGAATAAGCCAGGAGCTTACGCTCTTCGAGGCTCCTTCGTCGCACCTCAGGGACCGGACAATGGTTTACCCATGCTCACTGTCGCATCAGGGACCTGAAAACAGGTTTACCCATGCTCACTGTCGCATCAGGGACCGGACAACGGCATCCCCTCCCACACTTTCGCATCAGGGACGTGAGGACAGAAGCACCTCTTATGAGACCAGTGGGGAGGGTGGCTGTGGGCGGTGGCGGGTAGGGTATCCGTCGAGATGTCTGACTTTTCTCCTGACCTGTTCGCTGTGTTCGCGCCCGCGCCCGACGATACCGCCGTCCCGGTCGGCCGACGCCGACGGCAGAGCCGGCGCGGCCCGTCAAGGCCAAGCGGATCAGCGAGAGGAGCCTGCTGGAAGGGCTGAATCCGCCGCAACGCCAAGCGGTGCTGCACTCCGGTCGCCGGTCTCCGTGGTGGTGGCCGGCGGCAATGGGAAAGACGCGTGCCGACCAGGCGCATCGCCCATCTCGTCTCCCAACGCGACGTGCATCCTGGCTCGATCCTGGCGATCACCACCAACAAGGCGGCGGCGGAGATGCGCGAGCGCGTCGCGTGTCGAGCTGGTGGGCAACCGGGCGTGAAACTGATGTGGGTATCCACCTTCTTCCACTCGGCCTGCGTGCGGATCCTGCGCAGCGATTATCGATCGGTTCGATCAACAAGTCGTTCTCCATCTACGACGACGCCGACTCCAAACGCCTGATGTCGTTGGTGCTGCGCGATCAAGAGGTCGATCCCAAGAAGTATCCGGTGCGCGCGGTGATGAATGCGGTCGGAAACTACAAGAACGAACTGGTTGATTTCGAGACGGCCGTCGCGGAAGCGCAGACCCCCAATCAGAAGGTGTACGCGGAGGCCTACCGCGACTACCAGGCCAGGCTCAGCGCCGCCAATGCGCTGGATTTCGACGACCTGATCATGACCACCGTCAACCTCTTTCAGGCCTTCCTCGACGTGCGGGAGAAGTGACGGCGACGGTTCCGCCAGCGTGCTCGTCGACGAGTACCAGGACACAATACCGCCTGCAGTACGTGCTGATCCGGGAACTGCGCGGCGATGTTCGCCGAACTGCCGCCCGGAACACCTGTCGTGGAACCGGCGAGCTGGATGGTGGTGGGCGACTCCGATCAGTCGATCTACGCCTTCCGCGGGGCGACGATCCGCAACATCCTCGATTTCCGAACAGGATTTCCCGGGCGCGACTACCGTCGTGCTGGATCAGAATCAGACGCGGCTCCACCCAGCACGTGCTCACGGCGGCCAACGCCGTCATCTCGCAACCAGGGACGGCGGGAGAAGCGCCCTGGTCAGACCTGGTGAAGGTGACCTGATCGTCGGGTGGGTGGCCGACACCGAGCAGGACGAGGCGCACTTCATCGCCACCGAGATCGACGAGTTCGCTGACAAAGGCGTGTCCACTCCGGCGTGACACCGCGTGGTGTTCTACCGCACCAACGCGCAGTCGCGAGCTCATCGAAGAGGTGGTTCATCCGCGTCGGCATGCCGTACAAGGTGGTCGGCGGGGTGCGCTTCTACGAGCGGCGCGAGATCCGAGACGCCATCGCCTACCTTCGTGCGCTGGCCAATCCCGCCGACGACGTGTCGGTGCGGCGCATCCTGAACGTGCCCAAACGGGGTATCGGCGCCCGCGCCGAGGCTGCGGTCTCCGCCCTGGCCTCGCGGAGCGGATCAGCTTCTTCGAGGCGCGCTGGCGTGCTGAGCAAGGCCCTGGTCTGGCGACGCGTTCGCTCAACCAGATCCGTGGCTTCGTCGATGTGATGAACATGGTATCGCGCCATGGTGGTCGCCGGAACTTACCGACGAGGTGCTCATTGTCGATCCTGAAGGAATCGCTTACCTGCCGAGCTGCAGGCCTCCACCGATCCGCAAGATCTCACTCGCATCGAGAATCTGGAAGAACTCGTGGCGGTGGCCCAGAGTGCTCAGGTCGCCGCGGCCAACACCGTCGACTCCGATGAGACACGGAGTCGAGCCTGGTTGCCGCGGCATGCCCGAGCCCGACGACTCTCTTCGCGGCATTCTTGGAGCGGGTCGCGCTGGTGGCGGATTCCGGACCAGGTGCCCGACCGGTCGAAAGTGCCGGCGTCGTCACCTGATGACGCTGCATACGGCCAAGGGCCTCGAGTTCGACACCGTGTTCCTGACCGGCATGGAGGAGGGCATCTTCCCGCACATGCGCGCGATGACCGACCCGAAGGAGCTGGAAGAGGAGCGCCGCCTGGCCTACGTGGGCATCACGCGCGCCCGCAAGCGGCTCTACCTCAGCCGTAGCGACCTGCGGGTGATCTTCGGTCAGCCCGCCCACAACCCGGCGTCGCGCTTCCTCGACGAGATTCCGGGCCATGTCATGGACTGGCGGCGCACCGGCAGCGCCAAGACCACCTGGGCGAGTTCGTCGGCCACGCGCAACCGGCTCACCAGCTCGGCCGTGCAGGGCTTCGGCAGGATCGATTCTGGTCCGAGGGTGCCGTCCGTCGTGGTGGGCGACCGGGTGCTGCACGCCAAATTCGGAATGGGCACCGTGATCGCTATCGACGGCGCGGGGGACACCACCAAGGCAGACGTCGACTTCGGTTCCGAGGGAACAAAGCGACTGAGCCTCAAGCACGCTCCTATGGAGAAGTTGTAGGAGAGAACAAGACAACACAAGAAGAACGCCGCCCCTGGGTTCAGGAGCGGCGTTCTTCTTATTTGTGCTGGGGTGAGGATTAGACGTTGACGCCCTTGCTGCGCAGGAAGTCCATCGGATCGGAGGCGCTGTACACATCGCCCGGCGTGGTGCCGTTCTTGTAGTACTCGAAGTGGAGGTGGGCACCGAAGGAGCGGCCGGTGTTGCCGACGTATCCGATCAGCTGGCCCGGCTCGACGGCCTCGCCCGAGCTGACGACGCGGCTCGAGAGGTGGGCGTACAGGGTGGCGCCGGTGTCGTGCTGGATGACGACGTTGGTGCCCGCCCAGCTGGCGTCGGTGGGGCTGAGCACCACGCCGGCAGCGGCTGCGTACACGGGAGTGCCGCTGGGGGCGGGGAAGTCCTGGCCGGTGTGGTAGCGGGCCCAGACGCCGGTCTTGCCGAAGTGGGCGCCGATCCGGTAGTTCGACTTGATGGGCATGGAGCCGGAGCCGGAGGAGAGACGCTCGAGATCGCCGACGCTCATGCCTTCGGGATCGATGCCGTTGTTCTCCGCCATCTCGCGTGCCTTGGCAAGGCGCTCGGCGGCCTCCCGGGCCTCGCGCTCCAGCTTCTCGCGCTGGGCCTCGACGAGCTCGAGATCGGCGTCCATGAGGGCGATGCGCTCGGCCGAGGTCTCCTCGGTGACGCTCTGGGCGGCCTCGTCGGCGGCGTGCTGGAGATCCTGCTCGCGGGACTTGAGGTTCTGCTCCGCGACGGCCTCGTTCAGCACCTCGCGCATGGCATTGCGGGAGACATCCTCGGAACGGTCCACGAAGCCTTCTTGCGCAGCCTGTGCAGCGGCGGCGGGAATCGCGGCCGCGGCGCTCTCAGCGGCAGCCTGATTCGCGTAGCTGGTGCGAGCATGGAAGGCGTAACCGAACAAGGCGCCGGCGACGATGGTGGCCGCGAGGGTCACGGCGACCGTGGCCTTACGGAACTGGAAACGGGAGCGACGGGGGTTCGCCGGGGTCGAGTTTTCGATGGTCTCCACGGCAGAATCTGTGCCGTGTCGTGGCGAGCCGAACGTGGGGTTAGGCACCGTGCTCCTCAAGGGGGTTTCTGATAACAACGTTCAGAACCTTAGCATTTCTCAGGAAGCTCTCAAAAACGGGGGTTGACCTTACCGTCGTTCGTGAGATCCCTGGCGTATTTCCACCGGTGTCGGCGTGTCGTTCCAGCGGGGAACGTGCTCGCGACAGCCTGACTCGTTGCGGGTACTGTGTCAAGGGAAATCCAACCGGAAGGGGATCGTGGTGGACCTCCTGGAGTATCAGGCGCGCGACCTGTTTGAGAGATATGACGTGCCGGTGTTGCCCGGTCGCGTCGCGAAGACATCGGATGAGGCAAGAGACGCTTACGCATCGTTGGGCAGTGATGTCGTCGTGGTGAAGGCCCAGGTTCGCGTCGGCGGGCGGGGCAAGGCCGGCGGTGTGAAGCTGGCGCGGAGCGCCGACGACGTGGCGGCGGTGGCAACCGACATCCTGGCGTTGAACATCAAGGGTCACGATGTCGACACCGTGATGCTCAGCCCGGGAGCCGATATCGCTGAGGAGTACTACTTCTCCATCCTGCTCGACCGGGCGCTGGGCGGATTCCTCGCCATGTGCAGCCTGGAGGGCGGCATGGACATCGAGACGTTGGCCGTCGAGCGGCCCGAGGCTCTGGTGCGCAAGCCGTTGGATCCGGTGGTCGGTATCGACGAGACCGTGGCGCAGGAGATCTTGGCCGAAGCCGGTTTCTCCTCGGAGCGGCAGGAGGTGGTTGCGCCGGTGCTGGTGTCGTTGTGGCGGGTCTTCCAGGATTCCGATGCGACGCTGGTGGAGGTCAACCCGCTGGTATCCACGGGCGACGGGGCGGTCATAGCGCTGGACGGCAAGGTGACCTTGGACGAGAACGCCGAGTACCGGCACGAGGGCTGGGGGACTACCACGCTGCGTCGGGAGCCGTGGAGCTGGGCAGCAGGCTCGCGAACTCGACCTCAACTACGTCAAGCTCGACGGCACCGTCGGAGTGATCGGCAACGGCGCGGGCTTGGTGATGAGCACCCTCGACGTGGTGGCCGCCGCAGGCGCCGACCTGCCGGACACCCCCGTCCGGCGAACTTCCTCGATATCGGCGGTGGCGCCTCCGCCGCGGTGATGGCCAACGGGCTGCGGATCATCATGAGTGACCCGCAGGTGCGCGTCGTTTTCGTCAATGTCTTCGGTGGCATCACGGCGTGCAACGACGTGGCCAACGGCATCGTGCACGCCCTGGAGATGCTGGGAGACGAGGCCAGGCTGCCCATCGTCGTACGGCTGGACGGCAACTCCGTCGAGGTGGGCAAGGCCATCCTCTCCGAGGCGAACCACCCATTGATCACGTTGAGCACCACCATGGACGAGGCCGCCCGCACTGCGGCCAAGCTGGCGAGCGAGAAGAGCTGAGGACTGACGATGGCGATTTTCATCAACGCGGGCTCCCGCATCCTCGTTCAGGGGATGACCGGCAAGGAAGGCCGCAAGCACACGCAGCGCATGATCATGTCCGGCAGCCGCATCGTCGGGGGCATCACCCCCGGCAAGGGCGGTACCTCGGTGTTGTTCGAGGAGGATCCGGTGCCGGTGTTCAACTCTGTCGCCGAGGGCAAGGAAGCAACCGGGGCTAACGTCTCGGTGGTCTTCGTGCCTCCGAAGTTCACCAAGGCGGCCGTTCTGGAGGCCATCGAGGCAGAGATGGAATTGGTGGTGGTGATCACCGAAGGCGTCCCTGTGCACGACTCCATACAGTTCATCGCCGAAGCCAAGAAGCGCGGGACCACCCGGATCATCGGGCCGAACTGCCCGGGGCTGATCTCTCCAGGAAAGTCCAACGCCGGCATCATCCCCGCGCACATCGCCGGACCTGGGCGTTTGGGTCTGGTCTCGAAGTCGGGCACGTTGACCTATCAGATGATGTACGAGCTGCGCGATCACGGCTTCTCCACCGCCGTGGGTATCGGCGGCGACCCTGTCGTCGGCACCTCTCACATCGACGTGCTCCAGGCCTTCCAGGAGGACCCGGATACCGACGTGATCGTGATGATCGGTGAGATCGGCGGCGATGCCGAAGAGCGCGCCGCCGCCTACATCAAGGAGCACATCACTAAGCCTGTGATCGGCTATGTGGCGGGCTTCACCGCGCCGCCCGGAAAGACCATGGGCCATGCGGGCGCCATCATCACCGGCTCGTCCGGGACCGCCGCGGCGAAGAAGGAGGCGCTGGAGGCCGCCGGGGTGCGCGTGGGTGGGACCCCGTCGCAGACCGCCCTCCTGGCCCGCGACGCCATCGCCCTGCTACGCCGGGGCTGGTAGCCGAGTCAAAAGATCCCGGTTGCGGGTAGGCGAACCACCCGCAACCGGGATCTTCTTGTTCAAATACTCAGGCCTGGGTGGCGCGTTCGCCGAGCCGCTTCGCAATGGTCAGCAGTTGACCTTGGCTGAATTGATAATTCTCCGCGACGGTGGCCAGCATGTAGGTGACGTGGTTGCCAGAGATGGTGAGCGCCAGTTGGTAATGCACCGCCTCGCTCTCGGTCTCCCTCGCGATGGTGAACGAACGAGCCGTGACGGGTACTCCTCCTTCGCCGACGGATTCGGCACCCGGATATTCCGTGACGGTGGTGCCCGGAAGGCGATCCTGGCAGCCGGCCAGGTTCTGCCCGAGTTTTTGCGCGAAGGCTGTTGCTGCCGCGTTGTCAGGGAAGGTGAAGCGCATCTCGTCGAGCCCGAAGCCTTCAGGAGTCGCGTCGTCCTGGATCAGCACCAGCGTGGCTTGTTCGCGTGCGGTGGGACCTGGCTCGCTGGCGAGCGTGATGGCCTCGCAGCCCATGCCGCTGCTCGTGAGTTCCCCGGGCTCGGTCATGTTCCACCGTCCGATGCCGGGGCGGATGCGGGGAAGGTCGGACGGGAGCAACCAGCCCAGCGGCTCCGTGGCCGGAACCACCACGGATGATGCCCGGGGATCCGTCGGGCAGGTGCCTCCCACGGTGCACACGGTGCTGAGCGAACGGCCCAGCGCCTTGGCGACGATCAGCGGCGGGACCGCCTCATCGAGCTGGGTGACGTCAAGGATGGTGAGGGTGCTCCCAGTGCGTGTCAGCAGCACGGTGTGGTACTGGGTTTCCTCGTTCTCGTACACCACGGTCAGCTGGTGTGCTCGTCGGCGACGCCGGTGATCGTTGCTGAGGCGAAGATCCGCGCGGGGACTTCGGAACAGGAAATCAGCGAGTTGACCCTCCCGTTCAGCACCTCCTGCGCCGCGGCATCGTCGATGTAGTAATCAACTTGATGCAGGGCCGCGAGTTTGTTGTCCTCCGTGCTGCCTAGGGAGCGCTGCATGGAAATGATGGGGTTGATCAGATCGGAATCCGTGCTGAGGCACGCGGCTCGGCCGCGTTGGTCGGCCGGATCCGTCGATGTCGCCGTGATCGCCCAGACAGCGGATTCGCTGAGTTCCGCGGCGTCGGATTCACTGAGCAAAGCGCTTTCGTCCAGCGCGGGCGGAGTCACCGTCGGGGACGGGGAGGGGGTGGGCGATGGCGCGGGCTCCACGCGCCGCGTGAAGTAGGAGGTCAGCGCCACTGCCAACGCGATCGCCACGATCGCGCTTGCCCAGCCGAGGAGAGTCTTACGGTGGTGGGCCCACCATCCGCCACCGCCTCCGCCGTTCACCGGAGGCGGTGCCTTCGGGGGAGAGGGCGGCATCGAGGATTGACTCGCGGGAGCCCCAGGGGACGATCCCGAAGGAGGAGAGGCGGCGGAGCGCCGGGGCGTGGTGTCTTGGGAAGGTTCTTCCTCGGTAGGCGTCACGGAACTCAGGGCCGAGCGACGTGCTAACGGGCTACGCTCCTCTGAGGGTTCCCCCAAGAAGCCTTGCGGCATGGCCGGAGGGGGGACGAAGCTCGGCGGCTCGCCTGACGCCTGTCCGTCTCCGGGCCTCGCGAAGGGACTGCGGCCGAATGGCTCGGTCTGTGGGGCAGCCTCATCGGGCGGGGAATGCTCGGCAGGATCCCCTCCGGGCTGCGGCGGCGAATCCCCACTGCCGGCCGGATCGATCGGCTCTCCGTCTTCGGAGAACAACCCGCGCCGCTGATGCGGCTCATGCGAGTCTGTCATGGGTACCTCCGGAATCCGAACCTGCCTGCGCGTGATGTGCAGGCGTGACCAAGATATCAAGGCAATGGATACCTGGCGGCTCCCAGAACGAGCATGTTTGGCCGCGGCGCGCGGATCCGGGTGTGCACGCCCCTATATCTTGGGACGTGATTCTCATCTCGCCTGGGGCGTCTCCCGTCCGAGAATGCCTCTCCCGCAGGCGCCGAGAGCACACCGATGGAAGGACATTCGACGTGGCAAAGCGCTCGACCCCTCGCGAGGTCGAAGTCGACGGCGAAGGAGACCGCTCCTCGCGCATCAAGCGACGGCTCTCCGGGCCCTGGTGGGCATTGGCAGGCGGTGCTTCTCTCCTGGTATTGGCCATGGGATGGATGCTCCTAGCCGGGATCGCCGCTATCGGCTGGGTGACCACTCCGGATGCGGGTTTCGGCGCGGTGCTGCGGCTTGCGACGCAAGCCCTGGCTCTCGCTCACGGCGTCCCCGCGGCCATCTCACCCATCACGGTGAGCATCGTTCCGTTGGGCTTGTCGCTGCTGCTGATCGCGTTATCGGTGCCCATCGTGTCCTTGGTTGCGCGACAGGCCGCCAGCGATGCCGGAAAGACCGACGAGAACGGTCGGATCTGGGTGGAAGCCGAGCCCCTCGTGTGGCGCGTGGGAGGGGGTTTCGCGGTTGTCTATGCGCTGGTGTTGGTACTGGTGACCACCACCGTGCTCGGGACCGACACCGGCTGGCCGGCTCTCAGGGGTGGGTTGTTGGTGGGAGGAATATCCGGATTATGGGGTGCCGCGCGCGGGGTGGGCTTCGACCTGATGGCGCGCCTACCCCTGGCACTGCGATCACCGTTGCGGGCGCTGGGGCTCTGCGTTCTGACGCTGGTGGTGGGCGGTTCGGCGCTGTTGATCTACGCCTTGTGGGCTGGGCGCGGGCAGATCGAAGGCCTCGTGGAGTCGCTGGGGGGTGAAGTCGCCGGAGGCGTGCTGCTTCTTCTGTTGCAGCTGGCCTATCTGCCCAACGCCGTGCTGTGGGGGATCTCCTTCATCCTCGGCGCCGGCGTGAGCCTGGGGGAGGCCACCAGTCTGAGTGTGATGGGCAGCGAAGTGGGCTTCCTGCCTGCGCTGCCGCTGTTCGGTGCCGTCCCTCCAGAGGTCGGTCCCTGGGCCTATGGGTGGCTGGTTTTCGGGATCATGGCGGGAGCGCTCGCCGGCGCCGTGGTGGTGTGGAGCAGGCCTCGCACCTATCCTCTCCGCACCACCGCCGCCGGAGCGATCACGGGGCTTGTGGCCTCGCTCGTCGTCACCGCGTTCTGCCTGATCTCCGGTGGGGGCCTCGGCGACGGGCGCTTGGCCTGGTTGGGCCCGGAGCTTGGCCGCCTGCTGGTCTTCGCGCCGACGGTGTTGGGACTCTCCGGCGCCCTTGCCGGGACGGCGATCGGGCTGTGGATACGGCCGATGGAGAAGAAACCGCAGCAGGAGCCCGCCGAAGCGATGGATGAGGCCGAGCCCGATCCCGAAGCCGCCCCTGACTCCGAAGTTGAGCCCGACCCCGCGGACTCCTGAGCGGGGCGCGATACCGCGCGACCTCGCCAACGCACGACCTCCCCTAAGCTAGGCGCGTGAGTCTGCGCGTCGTCGTCCTGTTATCCGGTACCGGCACCCTGTGTCAGGCACTCTTCGACGCGATCGACGAGGGCGTGGTGGATGCCGAGGTGGTGGCCGTCGTCTCCGATCAGCAGGATGCGCACGGTTTGGAACGCGCAAAGCAGCGAGGCATTCCGGCCGTCGCCCATCCGCTGACCAAAGGCGCTGTCCGGGGCGCCTGGGACGAGGAACTGCGCGACATCGTCGCCGCTTTCGGGCCCGACCTGGTGGCCAGCGCGGGTTTCATGAAGCTGCTCGGCCCCGCTTTCCTCGGCGAATTCGGGGGCCGGACCATCAACACCCACCCCGCGCTGCTGCCCTCCTTTCCGGGCATGCACGGCCCGCGCGATGCGCTGCGCGCCGGGGTCAAGGTCTCCGGGGCCACGGTCTTCCTCGTGGATGCCGGCGTCGACACCGGTAAGATCCTGCTGCAAGAGGCCGTGAACGTGAGAGATGACGACACGGTCGAGTCCTTGCACGAACGCATCAAGGTGGCCGAACGCCGCCTGCTGGTCAAAGCCGTGGCCGAATGGCCCCCCGCGCCCGCCCCTGCCGACAACTGAGGAGAACCATGACCGATCGCATCGCGCTGCGGCGCGCACTGGTGTCCGTCTACGACAAGGCCGGCCTGGTCGAGATCGGACAGGATCTCGCCGCCGCCGGGGTGGAGATCGTCTCCACCGGATCCACCGCCAATGTGCTGGCTGAGGCCGGGGTGCCCGTGATCCCCGTCGAGGAGGTCACCGGTTTCCCCGAGTGCCTGGACGGCAGGGTCAAGACCCTGCATCCCCGTGTGCACGCCGGCATCCTGGCCGATCGTCGGCTGGAGACGCATCGGGCGCAGCTCGAGGACCTGGGTGTGGCGGCCTTCGACCTGGTGATCACCAATCTTTACCCCTTCGCGGCGACGGTGGCCTCAGGGGCCGACCAGGATGAGTGCGTCGAGCAGATCGACATCGGTGGCCCCACCATGGTGCGCGCCGCCGCCAAGAACCACCCATCGGTGGCCGTGGTGACCTCTGCCGAGCAGTACGGCGCGCTGCGCACCGCGCTGGCCGAGGGCGGTTTCACCTTGGCGCAGCGGCAGCAACTCGCGGCCGCGGCCTTCGTGCACACCGCCAGCTACGACGTCGCGGTGGCCAGCTGGATGGGCAGCGTCGTCACCGACACCTCCGGCGGCGATGGCTTTCCCGCCTGGATCGGCGGGGCGTGGGAGAAGGTCGGCACGTTGCGCTACGGCGAGAACAGCCACCAGCCGGCGGCCCTGTATTCCTACCCGGCAGGCCCCGAGGGCATCACGCAGGCCGAGCAGCTGCACGGTAAGGAGATGAGCTACAACAACTACACCGACGGCGACGCCGCCTATCGCGCGGCCTACGACTTCGCCGAGCCCGCCGTCGCCATCATCAAGCACGCCAACCCCTGTGGCATCGCCGTCGGCGCCGACATCGCCGACGCCCACCGCAAGGCGCACGCCTGCGATCCGGTTTCCGCCTTCGGCGGCGTGATCGCCACCAACCGCCTGGTCAGCGTCGAGATGGCCCAGCAGGTGGCGGAGATCTTCACCGAGGTGATCATCGCGCCCGGCTTCGAGGACGGGGCGCTGGAGATCCTCACCAAGAAGAAGAACATCCGCGTGCTGCGGGCCCCGGCCTACACGCATCGTGCGCGGCAGCTGCTGCCCATCTCGGGCGGCGCGCTGCTGCAGGCGCCCGACCGGATCGACGCCCCCGGCGATGATCCCGCCAACTGGACGCTGGCCGCGGGCGAGCCGGCCGACGAGGCCACGCTGGCCGACCTGGTCTTCGCCTGGCGCGCGGTGCGTGCCGTGAAGTCGAACGCGATCCTGCTGGCCAAGGACGGTGCCTCCGTGGGCGTCGGCATGGGCCAGGTGAACCGCGTCGACTCCTGCCACCTCGCCGTGGATCGCGCGGGGGAGCGGGCTGCCGGCTCCGTGGCCTCGTCGGACGCCTTCTTCCCGTTCGCCGATGGACCCCAGGTGCTGCTCGACGCCGGCGTCCGCGCCATCGTCCAGCCGGGTGGATCGGTGCGCGACCAGGAGGTCATCGACGCCGTCGCCGCGGCGGGCATCACGATGTACTTCACCGGCACCCGGCATTTTTTCCATTAGACGCAGCTCCACTGATACAGGTGATCCACGCAACTGAGAGAGGGGCGCACATGACCGCGCAGAAACTCGACGGCAAGGCCACGGCCGCCGCCATCAAGCAGGAACTCACCGCCCGCGTGTCGACGCTGCGCGAGCGCGGTGTGGTGCCGGGGCTGGCGACGGTACTGGTTGGATCCGATCCTGCCAGCCAGAACTACGTGCGGATGAAGCACCGTGACTGCGAGCAGGTGGGTATCGCCTCCATCCAGGTGGAGCTGCCCGAAAACGCCACCGCGGCGCAGCTGCAGGAGGCGATCGAGGGGTTGAATCAGGACCCGGCTTGCACCGGATACATCGTGCAGTTGCCTATCCCTCGCCATCTCGACGAGAACTGGGCGCTGAGCCTCATCGATCCCGACAAGGACGCCGACGGGCTGCACCCCATCAACCTTGGCCGTCTGGTGCTGAACGAACCCGCTACGCTGCCGTGCACTCCGCGGGGGATCGTGGAGCTGTTGCGTCGCCACGACGTGGAGCTGCGCGGGGCCGAGGTGTGCGTGGTGGGCCGCGGCATCACTGTCGGGCGTCCGCTGGGCCTGATCCTCACTCGCCGCTCCGAGAACTCGACGGTGACCTTGTGCCACACCGGCACCCGCGATCTGGCTGCCCACACGCGGGCTGCTGACATCGTCGTGGCTGCCGCTGGGGTGCCCGGCATGATCACCGCTGACATGATCAAGGAGGGCGCGGTGCTGGTCGACGTCGGCGTCAGCCGGGTGGAAGGCAAGACCGTCGGTGATCTGGCCCCCGACGTATGGGACAAGGCCTCCTTCGTCACCCCCAACCCCGGCGGTGTCGGTCCGATGACCCGCGCGATGCTGCTCAGCAACGTGGTCGACCGCGCCGAGGCACTGAACCCGACCCAGGGCTGACCCGGCGATGCCGAACAAACCCGACAAACCCGTCGACTTCTATCCCACCAACCCGTGGCCCGCGGCCGCGTCGTTGGCGTTGATGGCGTTGGGGGTCGGGTTCGCGATCGCCGGATATTGGAGGCGTGCCGCCTTGTCGTTCGCGGTGTCGATGGCGCTGGCGGGAGTGCTCCGGTTGATCCTGCCGCGCAGGTCGGCGGGGCTTCTCGTGGTGCGACGACGTTGCGTCGATGTGGTGGTGATGCTCGCCTTCGCGGTCGGCATCGCCGCGGTTGCTCTGATCGTCCCTGCCGGGCGCTGAGTAGACCTATTGCGAGGCAATGGGCGCATTCGCCTACGTATATGGCGAGGCCTGTACCTCCTGCACGGGCCGCGCCATATAGATATTTCTGTGCGCGCAACCTCTCAAGAACCAGGCCCAAGCAACAACAGGAAACAACAAGTGGTCCTTCCTGGAGCGGGAAGGACCACTTCTTGTGAGGTAGAGGCGCAGGTTAGATCAGACCGAGCTCCGAGACGGCGTTGCGCTCGTCCATCAGCTCGGCGACGGAGGCATCGATCTTGCTGCGGGAGAAGTCGTTCAGCTCCAGTCCCTGAACGATGCTGTACTTGCCGTCCTTGACGGTGCAGGGGAACGACGAGATCAGGCCTTCAGGCACACCGTAGGAGCCATCCGACGGCACGGCCATGGAAGTCCAGTCGCCCTCGGGGGTGCCCAGCACCCAGTCGCGCATGTGCTCGACGGTGGCGTTGGCTGCCGAGGCCGCCGACGACAGGCCGCGGGCCTCGATGATGGCGGCGCCGCGCTTGGCGACGGTGGGGATGAAGGTAGATTCGATCCAATCCTGGTCGTTGACCAGCTCGGCCGCGTTCTGGCCCTTGACCTTGGCGTTGAACAGGTCCGGGTACTGCGTGGCGGAATGGTTGCCCCAGATGGTCATGTTGGAGATATCGGTGATGGAGCAGCCCACCTTGGCCGCGAGCTGGGAGAGCGCGCGGTTGTGGTCGAGGCGGGTCAGCGCGTTGAACTGCTCGTCGGGGATGTCGGGAGCGTTGCGGCTGGCGATCAAGGCGTTGGTGTTGGCCGGGTTGCCGGTGACCAGCACCTTCACGTCGTCGGCAGCCACTTCGTTCAGGGCACGGCCCTGAGCGGTGAAGATGGCGCCGTTGGCGCTCAGCAGGTCGCCGCGCTCCATGCCGGCCTTGCGGGGCATGGCGCCGACGAGCATGGCCAGGTTGACGCCGTCGAAGACCTTGGTGGGGTCATCACCGATCTCGATGTTGACCACATTGCCGAAGGCGCAGTCGTCCAGTTCCATGACGACGCCCTCGAGCGCCTTCAAGGCAGGGGTGATTTCAAGCAGACGCAGTTCGATGGGGGTGTCACCCAGCAGCGAGCCACTCGCGATCCTGAACAACAGGGAGTAGCAGATTTGGCCGGCGGCACCGGTAACAGCGATCTTTACGGGAGCGGCAGTGCTCACAGTGGTTCAGTCCTCTCAGGGGGATGGGTCGACGCTCCGACTCTACCCCTCGACGACGGGGCGCATACCAGCGGCCCTCCCCCAACACCGTGAAGGAGGGCCGCTGGGCCGAGAAATACGGATATCAGTGGTCGAGCGCGCCCGCTGCGCCGGCGCCGGTCATGGAGCGAACCTCCATCTCTGCGCCCTCATCGGCGTAGGTGTTGCCGTCTGGGTTCATCACCGAGCCGAGGTAGCCCAGGAAGAAGCCCACCGGAATCGACACGATCGCGGGATTGTCCAGGGGGAACCAGGCGATGTCGATGTTCGGGAACATTGCCGACGGGGTACCGGTGAAGGCAGGGGAGAAGACGATCAGCACGATGGAACTGATCAGGCCGCCGTAGATCGACCAGGTGGAGCCCTTCGTCGAGAACCGCTTCCAGTACAAGGAGTACAGAATGGAAGGCAGGTTTGCCGACGCGGCGATGGCGAAGGCCAGCGAGATCAGGAAGGCGATGTTCTGACCGGCCGCCAAGATGCCCCCGAAGATGGCGATCAGGCCGATTGCCACCGACGCGATGCGCGCGATCTTCACCTCCTTCTCGGGAGCAGCCTTGCCGTCCTTCAAGACGCTGTTGTAGATGTCGTGGGCGAAGGATGCCGATGCGGTGACCGTGAGCCCGGCCACCACCGCGAGGATGGTGGCGAAAGCCACGCCGGCGATGATCGCCATCAGTACCGTTCCCCCCAGCTCGAAGGCCAGCGCCGGGGCCGCGGCGTTCTGGCCACCGGGCATACCGGCGATCCGGTCGAAACCCACCATGGATGCGGCGCCGTAGCCCAGCACCATGGTGAACAGATAGAACGCCCCGATCAGGCCGATCGCCCAGCTCACCGAGCGCCGTGCCTCCCTGGCGGTGGGCACCGTGTAGAAGCGCATCAGCACATGGGGGAGCCCAGAGGCGCCGAGCACCAGCGCCAGCGACAACGAGATCAATCCCCAGGGATTGTCGCCGTAGCGGGTCATGGGCTCCATGAGCGACTGGCCGTCGCCGCCCTGGGCGTTGGTGGTGTCGATGGCCGATTGCAGTAGCGTGGTGAAGCTGAACCCGTGCACGACGAGCACCCAGATCGTCATGATGCCCGCTCCAGCGATCAGGAGGACGGCTTTGATCATCTGCACCCAGGTGGTGCCCTTCATGCCGCCGATCAGTACGTAGGCGACCATGACGAGACCGACGACGCCGACGACGATGTTCTGCCCGGTCTTGTCGTTGATGCCCAGCAGTAGCGCGACGAGGGTGCCGGCACCAGCCATCTGGGCCAGGAGATAGAACAGGCTCACGGCAAGCGTCGAGATGGCGGCCGCCATGCGTACGGGTTTTTGCTCCATGCGGAAGCTGAGCACGTCAGCCATCGTGTACTTGCCCGTGTTGCGCAGCGGCTCGGCGACGAGCAGCAGGGCCACCAGCCAGGCCACGAGGAAACCGATCGAGTAGAGCAGGCCGTCGTAGCCGTAGAACGCCACGGCTCCGACGATGCCGAGGAAGGACGCGGCGGAGAGGTAGTCACCGGCGATGGCGAAGCCGTTCTGGCGACCGTCGAATTGGGCGCCACCGGTGTAGAAGTCGCCCGCTGCTTTCCTCCTTCTTCCGCCGCTGGAGACATAAATCACGACGCCGAGCGTGACGACGACGAAAGCGCCGAAGATGGAGATATTGATAATCGGATTACCGATTGTCTCGAGGGGAGTCACTGCGCTTTCTCCTCCAGTTTCTCGGCTCTTCATACCTGCGGTGGGGGGACGGTGAGTCCGCCGCCGACGAGGAGCATGCGTAGCCGGTAGTTGTCTCGGTTGCGGAAGCCGCGGGCGATGCGGCGGTGGAGCTCGATGAGCCCGTTGATGGCCTCGGTGCCGCCGTTGGAGGCTCGGCCGGTGTCGAAGTAGGCCAGGAAGGCGTCCCTCCACTGCTTGAGGGTGCGGCCCAGCTTGGCGATCTCGGGGATGGGACACGTGGGGAAGCTGGCGACGACTTGTTCAGCGAGTTGGCGGCCTCGAGCGGGGTCGGGGTGGGCGTACGCGGCGCGAGCACGTTGGGCGCACTGCCAGGCGATGTGGACGGCGTCGTGGCGCTCGTCGGCGGCGATGGCAGCGGCCAGGCGGGCCTGTTGCTTCTCGGTGAGCCGCTCGGCCGCGCAGCGCAGGATGTTCCGGATCCCGTACAGCGGGTCGCCGGCACGGCCACGGTGACCGTGGATCTCCTGCTGCACGCGGCGGCGAACCTCATCGACCGCCCGGCCGGCCAGGGCGACCACATGGAAAGCATCCAGGACAGCGGTGGCGTCGGCGAGCTTGTCGTCGATGGCGTTCTTGTAGCCGTGGAACGGGTCCAGGGTGGCCACCTCGACCCCAGCCTTGAACGCCTTGCCGCGTTGGTCGAGCCACGTCTTGTACACCGTCCCTGACCGTCCCGGGACCAGGTCGAGCAGGCGGGCGTGGACGCGTCCGTCCTTGTCACGGGTCAGGTCGACCATGCCGGTGAGTTCCTTCGGGCCGCGCTTGCGGGGACTCACGTGGTGCCACAGGTGTTCGTCCACCCCGAGGGTGGTCACGCCGGCGAACCGGGCCTCGTCGTCGGCCAGCGTCGCCAGGATGGGTTGGATCGAGCCCCATACCGTCTTCCACGCCACCCCCAGCTGCCGCGCGAGTCCGTGGATGGAGGCGTGCTCGCGGCGGACCTGCTCGATCACCCACCGGCACGCCCGGGTGGTCAACAGCCCGCGCGGGCGGGCTATCTGCTCGTCCTGCTCGGTGAACACCCTGGTCGGGCACGCCGGCTCCAGGCACCGCCACGTGCGCTTGCGCCACCGCAGCCGGGTCGGCCGCGCGAAACACGGGATGTCCACCAGCGTGGTCGTGCGTCGGCCGCGACTCTCGGCGACCACCCCGCACGTCGGGCAACCAACCGTGGTGGATGCCGACTCCATCGTCACCACCAGCACGTCGTGGGCCTTCTCGACGTCGACCACGTGCAGGCCCTCCAGACCGACGAGCAAGTCGCAGTGGTCGCAGTACGAAGGGGTCGTGGAAGCGCAGCAGCACCCCGTAGGCTCGGACACGTCGAGGCCTTCCGGTCAGGTTGAACAGACGCTTCCGATCCTGAAGGCCTCGACCCCTAACCACCCTCACCCGCTCTCCGGCGTGTCGCGCTCACCCCCACCCCAAGGTTGAAGAGCCGGAAATCTTCCTCATGGAGCAGGCAGGAGAGCGGCGATGAGCAACTTCGGCGACGTCGACCTCCCTCCGGAGCAACAGGGTGCACTGGAGCGTGCGAAGCGCCTCCAGTACATCTGGATGGTCATCCTGGCCATCACCGTTGCGCTCATGGCGTTGGTGATGGGCAGCTCGCAGGCCATGAAGACCGCGTGGATCGAGGACATGCTGTCCTTCCTGCCGCCGATCTTCTTCCTCATCGGTGCCCGGGTGGCCCGCCGCAAGCCGACGGAGAAGTTCCCGTTCGGCTACCACCGGTTCGTGGGCGTGGGTCATCTGGTCTCGGGAGTCGCGCTGGCAGGCATCGGCGTCATGTTGATCTTCGACGGGGCAACGGCCCTGCTCACTCAGGAGAAGCCCCCCATCGGAGTGGTGTCCATCTTCGGCCAACCGATCTGGCTCGGGTGGCTCATGATCGCCGTGGCTCTGGCCAGTTGCGTGACGCCCGTCATCATGGGCCGGATCAAGCTGCGCTATGCCGAGCAGTTGAGCGACAAGGTCCTGCGCGCCGATGCGGACATGAACAAGGCCGACTGGCTGACCGGTCTGGCCACTGCTGTTGGCGTGCTCGGCATCGGGTTGGGATTCTGGTGGGCGGACGCCGTCGCCGCTCTCGTGGTCTCCATCAGCATCTCGAAAGACGGCTGGGACAACACCGCCAACGCCATCCGCGACCTGATGGACACCCGCCCCACCACCTTCGACAACTCGGAGGTGGACCCCGTGATCGCCAAGGTGAACGCAGCCGTCATGGATGACCCGCGGGTGGTCGGCGTCCAGACCCGCGCTCGGGACGAGGGCCACGTGCTGCACCTGGAGGTCTTCGTGCAGGTGGACAGGCTGGTGGTGGAAGTGGCTTGGCTGGAGGAACTCGAACGGCGCTGCAACGAGGTGGACTGGCGGGCAGGCGACGTCGTGGTCACCGTCACCACCGAACCTCATCCCGTGGCCGATGCCCGGCTGGAGGAGCATGCCAAGCTCCGTCTGACAGGGGGATCAAGGAACTTTCTGGAATAGCGGGCGCCGCGCCAGACTCCATGGTGCAAGGGCAAATGATGACTGGCACTGCGTCAGTCGCTGGACCCGACTCCCAGTCGAGGGGGGCGGTCCCAGCGGCGCACGTCCGGCAGGAAGCAACGGAGCGCCCCATGATCACCCCCCGTCATCACGAGAACCTGCAGGTCGTGAACGTAAGAGTCCTGCCGCGACGGGCGTACTACGTCCCGGCATCCCGGCCCATGGGGCCGCTCGTTGGGGATCGGGAGCAATCGGACCGGCTCCAGATGCTCAACGGCCCATGGTGGTTCCAGTACTTCGAGAGCACCTATGACGTGCCGGAGCAGTTCTACCTCGGTGATGACCTGGCAGACGCATATGGCGAGGTGCCCGTGCCCAGCGTGTGGCAGAACCTGGGCTTCGATTCCCACCAGTACACCAACATCCGCTACCCGATCCCGCTCGACCCCCCGCACGTGCCCCAGGAGAATCCCTGCGGCGCCTACATCCGCGATTTCGACTACGCGCCGGACCCGGACGCGCCCCGGGTCCACCTCAACTTCGAGGGAGTCGATTCCTGCTACTACGTGTGGCTGAACGGCAGCTACGTTGGCTACAGCCAGATCTCCCACGCCACCAGCGAGTTCGACGTGACCGACCTGCTCGTCGCCGGGACGAACCGGCTGGCGGTCCTCGTCCTCAAGTGGGGAGTGGGCACGTACCTTGAGGACCAGGACAAGTTCCGCACGAGCGGGATCTTCCGCGATGTCTACCTGCTGCAGCGCCCGGAATCGGCGGTTTTCGACTACTTCACCACCACACAACTCCACCCGGATCGTGCCGTGGTCCACGTCCGCGCATCCTTCAGCGGCGATCCCGTCCCGACCCGCATCACGCTCACCGACGCCGACGGGGAACCCGTCGCCGAGGCCGACTTGCGACACGCCCCCGCCGACGACGAGTTCACCCACGGCACCGAGCTCGGGATCCCGACCCCGCACCTCTGGAACGCCGAGGATCCGTACCTGTACACGCTGACCATCGCCACCGAACGGGAGGCCATCGTGGACCGCGTGGGGGTCAGGGAAATCCAGACGAACGGCAACGTGGTGCAGGTCAATGGTCGCCACATCAGGTTCCGGGGCGTCAACCGGCACGATTCCGATCCCGTCACGGGCCCGGTCATCAGCCTGGACCAACTCATGACGGATCTGAGGTTGATGAAACAGCACAACGTCAACGCGATCCGCAGCGCCCACTACCCGAACTCGCCCTACTTCTACCAACTCTGCGACGAGCTCGGGTTCTACGTCATGAACGAGGCCGACAACGAGAGCCACGGCACGCAGGCCCAATACCTGGCCGATCCGTCCTTTCCCAACCAGGTACTGCACTGGAA
The DNA here is from genome assembly GCA_041393555.1 of Tessaracoccus sp. Lineage (GTDB taxonomy): Bacteria > Actinomycetota > Actinomycetes > Propionibacteriales > Propionibacteriaceae > Arachnia. Next base: position 171,238 of record JAWKJW010000012.1, read on the forward strand.
CGAGCGCATCGCGGACAACCCGGACTTCCTGCCGGCCACGATGGATCGCATGCAAGCCTGCGTGCGACGTGAGAAGAACCGTCCCTCCGTCGTGATGTGGTCCGCGGGCAACGAGTGCGCCTACGGCATCACCCTGGAGGAATCCCTGCGCTGGACCAAGGACTACGACCCCACCCGCCTGACCGTCTACGAAAGCTCCTTCTACGACGACAAGAAGCGCAAGTACGACTACTCGGTGATCGACATCTACAGCCGCATGTACCCCGCTTTGACCGAGGTGCAGGACTACCTCGACTCGCAGCCCGACAAGCCCTTCCTGCTGCTGGAGTACTGCCACGCCATGGGCAACGGTCCGGGAGATTTCCAGGACTATCTCGAGGTCGTTGAGTCCGATCCGGTCATGTGCGGCGGCTTCGTGTGGGAGTGGTGCGATCACGCGGTCCACACGGGGACCACCGAGGACGGTCGTGCGATCTACTACTACGGCGGTGACCACGGCGAGATCATCCACGACGGCAATTTCTGCGTGGACGGCCTGGTCAGCCCGGACCGGCAACCGCATGTGGGCCTGCTGGAATTCGCCAACGTCCACCGCCCGGTCCGGGTGGCGGGCTTCGACCAGACCA
>JAWKJW010000013.1:0-139712 GCA_041393555.1 Tessaracoccus sp.
CCAGCACGGTGCCGGTGATGATGGAGATCAGCATCGCGCCCTTGACCTTGAGCACGTGCAACGCGATCAACAGGGCGAAGGAGATCACGAAGATCGCGATCGGCCAGCCGCGCAGCGATCCCATGATGCCCAGTTCCACCGGCGGCGTGCTGGTGGATCGCACCACGCCCGCGTTGATCAGGCCGACGAAGGCGATGAACAAACCGATGCCCACTGAGATGGCGGTGCGTAGGGTCTTGGGCACAGCCTTGAACACCGCGGTCCGGAAACCGGTGAGCACGAGGATGGCGATGAGGATGCCCTCCCACACCACCAATCCCATGGCTTGAGGCCAGGTCATGCGCGGCGCGAGGGTGTAGGCGACGAGCGCGTTCAGGCCGAGGCCGGTGGCCAGGCCCATCGGGAACCGCGCCCAGACGCCCATGAGCAGGGTCATCAGGCCGGCGATCAAAGCGGTAGCGGCCGCCACCATGCCGATCGAGGCGCCGACAGCGGCGGAGTCCACCTGGGTCATCGCCGCGTCGAGATACATCGGGGCGCCCGAGATGAGGTTGCCGTCCTTATCCGCGGTGGTGCCGATGATCAGGGGGTTCAGGGCGATGATGTAGGCCATCGCGAAAAAGGTGACGAGGCCGCCGCGGACTTCGTGTCCGACGGACGAGCCTCGTTTGGTGATCTCGAAGAAACGGTCGAGTCCGGAGGTAGGAGCCGGTGACGAACCGGACCCCGGACGATGTGCAGCCTTGGGAGAGTTGGTTACCACTCGCCGCATCCTAATGGGGCAACGAGGGAGTCATCCAGCCGCCCTCGCGCTCTGTTACAGAGCTGACCCATTCGCGCAGCCCGCGATGGGCCGTCGAGAACTCAGTCGAAGAGTCCCTCGTCGATCCCGATAGTGTCGAAGACCGGCGCGGAAAGCTCCCGGGCACGCTGCGTGGCGACGACATCGGAATGTCCGCCGCAGCCGTGCTCGAGGCTGACGACGTGACCGTCCGACGGGGAGTACTGATTGGCGCACGCGCCGAACATCACGCCCAACGAACCACGTAGCGGCACGAAATAGCCACACGTGCCGCACTGTGCCGGCGCCTCGCGCGAGGCATCATCACGGGGACCCGGTGCGCCGCGCAGCCAGCGTTCAGCCGTCTCGTCGCGGCCATGCCGGGAGAGCACGCGGGAGCGTCCGAGGCCGAGTTCGGCAACGGTGGTGCGCAGCTGTACCCACTCGGCAGGATCGGCGTCGACGGGCAGGTCGGTGGCGGCGAACCCGGGCTCGAGGCGCGGGTCGTTGTCGGGTGTGGCCAGCAACATGCCGGGGTGATGTCGTGGTCCTGGATGCGGTCTTCCCACGGAACCCAGGCAGGCGCAAGAAGGGCGTCGCCCGACGGCAGCAGCACCACCTCGTTGACGGTGGGCTCCTTGGCGCGAGCGGCACGCACCAGCGTGACGGCCCAGTACCAGTCCTTGTATCCCGGAAGCAGGCATTCGAAAGAGTGCGTCGCGATCCGAGTGCCGTCCTCCGCGACGACCCTCAGATGCTCGCCGACCGCGTCGGCGCCGCCTGCTTCCACCGCTGCCTGGCGAGCGAGGTCGACGGCAGCGGCCGTGACCTGATCGAGTTTTGCGACAGCCATTCACAACTCCAGTTCGTCGGCGACGCGGCGCAACAGCTGAGCAACCTTCTCCGCCTTTCGCGGATCAGGATGCCGGCCGCGCCGGTAGCCATTGCTGAGGTCGTCGAGCACCTTGATCAGGTCTTCGACGATAGGGGCCATCTCGGCCGGCTTCTTCCGCAATGACTTGGACAGCGAGACAGGCGCCTCCAGCACTTGGAGGGAGAGTGCTTGCTCACCTCGTCGTCCTTCGAACACGCCAAACTCCACCCGCTGCCCGGGCTTCAGCGACGTGACGCCGGCCGGGAGCGCGTTGGAACGGACGTAGACATCGCCGCCGCCGTCCTTGGTGGATAAACCCAAAGCCCTTATCGGCGTCGAAGAACCGCACCTTGCCTGTTGGCACCTGATGGCCTCGCCTTCTCTCGTGTGATTGATCAGTCTAGCCACAGACGGCAGTGCCCCCAATCCCTTGGGGGCACTGCCGTCAGCGGGCTTCTATATCGAACGGAGACCGGCGACGTAGCGGAAATATTCGGTATCGCCGAGTTGGGAGGCAGCGGCCTCATCGATCACGATGCAAGCCTTCGGGTGGAACTGCAGGATCGATCCCGGGCACGAGGCAGCCACGGGGCCCTCGACCATCCGACGCACCGCGTCGGCCTTGTTCTCGCCCGTCGCGACGAGCACAGCCACCCGGGACTCCATGATGGTGCCCAGGCCCTGGGTGACGCAGTGCGTGGGGACATCGTCGAGATGCGCGAAGAACCGCGCGTTGTCTCGCCGGGTCTGCGGGGTCAGGACCTCGACGCGGGTGCGAGAGGCAAAGGATGAGTAGGGCTCGTTGAACCCGATGTGGCCGTTGGAGCCGATGCCGAGGATCTGCACGTCGATCCCGCCGGCGGCCCGGATGGCGGCGTCGTACTCGGCCGCCGCGGCATGTGGATCGGCGGACGCGCCGTCGGGGACGCGGACACGAGACGGGTTCAAGCCGAGCGGTTCGACGACGGTGCGGCGCACCACCTGGAGATAGCTCTCGGGATGCTGAGGGGAAATGCCGACGTACTCATCCAAGGCGAAAGCCAGAGCGTGAGTGAGGTCGAGAACACCGGCGGCGACGCGACGTTCCAGCGCCTCGTACAACGAGACCGGCGAGCTGCCAGTGGCGACGCCCAGAACCGGGGTTTGACGCCCGGCGATAGCATCCACGACGCGGTCGGCCGAGACCTCGCCTACCTCCTGCGCATCCTTGCAGATCACAACTTCCATGTGTTTTGAGCCTCCTGGCCATGAACGTGAAGAGGCCCCGTAGGCGCCTTCCTCATTTTGGGTGTCGAACTATCCTGCCGTGTTCTAGTCGGCAGCGCAGAGAAGTGAACGACGCGGTAGCTCGTATTGGCGGGATCACCCGGATGAGCGTCATGAGGGCGCGGGTGGCTCCGGGTAGTCTTGCGTTCATGGCGACGTGGAGGGACGGGGCGGCCTACGCTCCCATCGAGCGACCCGACGGGTTCGCAGCCCCCCTTGCCCCAGATCTGAGTACCGCCGCTCCGCGAGATGTCGGCACCCCTGGCGACGTGCCACCGCCTGAAACCGTCGCCCCTCCCGAGGGCGCCGCTCCGCTGGAGACGGTGGCGGTGCGGCCACGCACGACCCGCAATCCCCGCGACGCCTTCTCGGTGGCATCGGCCCTGCTCACCGAGGCCTCGTCCTCCCGTGATCCGCGGCAACCATTCGCGACCACCGCGCCTCGCCCCACCGGCGACGATCAACTGCCCCCGCCATCGGGGCCGCCACTGGCCCCACCGTCGGGCTCCACCCCCCTCGCCTCCCCGCCCACCGCTCCCATACCTCCGCAGAACTGGCCGGCCCCCACGCCCATTCCCGGCGGTGGCACCCTTACGGATTCTGCGCAGCCGAGCCCGGATGATCTGCCTCCCCACTGGAAGCACGTCGCTCCTCAACCACCACCCCCGCCGCCATCGCTGACCACGGCGCAGCGCACCATCGCCGGGGTGGCGCTGTTCCTTTTCATCGCGGGCTTCCTGATCACGGCCACCACGGCGGTCACGATGGTGGTGGCGGGAGTTCTGCTCCTGCGGCTGCCCGCCCGACTGGCGGGGTTGGGGCGAACCGCCCTATCCGTCGGCGCGGCGATGATCGCATGGGGCCTGCTTACCGACACCCTCGCCCGGGGCAATGTCTTGTTGAGCCTCGCTTCGTTCGCGATGGCGGTATTCACGGTGATCTACATGGCCAGGCCCAGCGGGCAACCTCGCGCTTAGCGATCGTCCGGCAACTCCTGCGGGATCACGGGAACCGTGGATTCTTCGACATGGCCCAGTTCGATCGGCGCACCATCAGCCCAGGAGAGCAATTGACCCAGCTCGGCGGGCCACAACGGCGACGGCAACGCGTCGATGGGAAACCAGCGCTGGGCCGTGAGCCGCTCGGTCTCCCCCTGCGTGAGCGCCGCGGGATCAGGAATGAATGGCTCCACCTCTACCCGATAGAAGATCTCGTTCTGGATCAGGATGCGGTCCGAATACCCATGGGTGACGACTCGCGAGGCGATCGGCCCGCGGAGATCGGCGGGAACGACGTCGAGCCCCGTCTCCTCGCGGAGCTCCCGGACCGCGGCCTGCAAGGATTCCTCGCCGGGATCCACGCCCCCTCCTGGGGTGACCCACCAGCCTGAGCCCCGAATGCCAGGATCCGTGTCGGCTTGCAGCAGCACCTCGTCGCCAGCGACCACCACCACGCGCGCACCATCACGGCGGGTGATCGGTCGCCTCACCGGGGAGCCGACCTACGCGCGTGGACCACCTCGTCGTCGATCAGTTCGCGCCAGCTCTGCACCAACGGAGTATCGACCCACGCCTTGTACGAGCCTCCTGGTCGCGCCCGGGAACCAACGTGGAAGGCACGTACGCCCGCGCGGATCAACCACGGCACGTGCTCCGGCTCCAAACCTCCGCCAGCCATGATCAGTCGCCCGATATCCGGATTGGCCTTGGCCCGTCGGATGAGATCGTCAAGCCCATGCGCGACTCCACGGACCGAGCCAGCCGTCAACACCTGATCCAGGCGCGGCAAGGCGAGCACGTCGCCCCAGGCGCGGTCGGTATCGAGACAATGATCGATAGCGCGGTGGAACGTCCAGGGGAAGTCGCCGTCACCGACGATCTCCTCCACCACCTGGCGATCCACCTGGTTGGCGTAGTTGAGAAAGCCGAGCACCATGCCGTCGGCTCCGGCATCGAGATACGAGGAGACGAGGCCTTTCAACCGCACCACCTCTCCCCCGTCGGTGCCGAACCCTGCGCGCAGCCGCACCATCGGGCGCACTCTGATCGAGGTGCGTCGCCGTACCTTCTCCACCGCGCGAGGCTCAGGCGACAACCCATCGTCTTCGATGGTTCCGACCAGCTCGACGCGATCGGCCCCTCCAGCCTCGGCGCGCACCGCATCGTCGGCATGCAGCGCGATGATCTCCAACACAGCCATGGCTCAATCCTGCCTGCCGACGGGTCCAAAGGGGCGACGACGCACAGATCTGAACGTGACCGCTCTCGCCTTCGCTTCGCCGAGCCGTACGGGCAAACCACATGAGACATCATCTTCAGCACCGTCACCGTCTCCACAGAACGACCCGAGTTTCCGCCAGAGGAGATAGTTCTGCACGATCAGTCCGATCGAGATCACGAATGCTGCGCGTGTCATCTGAGCAGGAGGCTACGTCGCCTCAGAAGATGAGCTGGACAGCATGGCACTACCGTCGTAGCGCGACGAACCTGTCCAAGCCTTAGACACATCGGCGAAACATGTCTAAATTTCTTCGTTTTTTAGACATGTTCCCCCAACATGTCTACGCTCTGAACATGTCGTACCAGCCTGACCGGGCTTACCAGGATCTCCCACCGCTACCTCCGAGAGAGGAGGTGGAGACACCACGAGTACTGAAGGTCATCGTCACCGCGAGCCGCCACCTCGCCGCACTCGACACCACCTGCCAGCGGCTGCCTGACCCTAGTCTGTTGATTAACATCATTCCCTTGCTAGAAGCCCAGGCTTCCAGCGAAATCGAGAACATCGTCACCACAAACGACGAGTTGTTCCGGGCGGCCCACAACGCACTAGAGGAGCCGGAGACTCCCGCCGTCAAAGAAGCACTGCGATACCGGAGCGCCCTCCGCGCTGGATTCGAGCACATCCAAGAACGCCCTCTCAGCTTCCAGACCGCGTTAGCCGTAGCATCCGGACTCATGGGCACCGAAGCTCAGGTACGCACCATGCCGGGAACCTACATCGGCAACCGGAAGACTGGGGAACGCGCATACACGCCCCCTGAGGGCAAGACCGTGATCCTGGAGAAGCTGACGAACTGGGAGAATTTCATCCACAGTCACGACCCGCTGGATCCGATCGTGGCAATGGCCCTCCAGCACTATCAGTTCGAGGCCATCCATCCCTTCTATGACGGGAATGGCCGCACCGGGCGCATCCTCAATCTACTGTGTCTCAAGCAGTTCGGGCTGCTTGATCTACCCGTTCTCTATCTCTCTGGTTACTTCGTGCGCCACAAGGAGGAGTACTACAGGCTCCTACGGGCTGTGACTGAAGACTCGGCCTGGGAAGACTGGGTCAGCTATGTCGCCACAGGCGTCAGCGAGTCGGCGCAGTCCGCCCTGCATCTTGCCGAGCAGATCATCGACACCAGAAATCAACTGGAGTCGGCGATCCGGACTAACCACACTCGCATGCCAGCTGCTGATCTGGCGACACTTCTCAACCGTCAGCCCTACGCGAGGATCGAGGACATCATCAACCTCGATCTCGCCAAACGCGCGACCGCTTCAAGCTGGCTCAACGAACTGGCCGACGCGGGATTACTTGTTCGACAAAAGATCGGCCGCCACGTCGTCTTCATCAACACGGAACTGCTAGAACGAATCTTCATCCACGAGGCCGGTCGATAGCACGCACCCATCGTCTAACCGTTGGTGTTGACCACCTGGTACTCACCCACCCGGAACATCTCCTGCGACACCAATTCCAACGGGATCACGCCCGATTGGCCGATTCCACTCCAGGACACGGCCCAATGTGCCGTTGCGGTGACCGTGAACTCACCTTGATGCTCGTAGCCTTCTTTTCTTCCGCAGGGCGGTGTCATTTCCGGAGAAAGCTGTTCACCGACGAAGGGGACGCCGGTTCCCTGACAGGTAACCACAGCACCGCCGTCACCCAGATCCCAAACGATCCGATCCAGCGCCGCGGAAATCGTCACCGTGAATCCTCGTTCGGATGCCGATGCCGACAATTCCTGCGCCTCATTCTGATCCACCCACAACCACACCGGGAATCCCACGATCATCAACGCATCGGGGTTCCGAGAGGTCGGCTCGGGGAAAGTCTCGATTCTCACGGGAGACAGCTGGATACTCGCCAAAGCACGCCGCGCCAGCACTTCCGGATCCGGAGGCGCCTGTTCCGGCGCAGCGGGCAACCAGCGCTGGAACGGAACACCATAGTCAGGAGCGGACCCATCGATCAGTGGGGCTACGCAGTCATACACTGTTCCGTCAGTACGTCCACTCCACACCGACGCAGTCAACGGCGGCTGCACCGGCGCCACACGACACCATCCTTGCACTTCAGAAGACCAGGTTCCCGACGGGGTCGAACAAGCAACCTGAGCCCCGCGATATTCACAGCTGCGTGCTGGCCCCGCACCAGACACCGCGCCAAAGTCGACATCACCGTCCCAGCATCTCGTAGCATTTCCAACAGTCCGACAGACACCTGTTGCTAAATCACAGGAACTAGTGATATTCGACTCCCTATCACAAGGAGCAGCGGCACTACCCATAGGAACGAAGACAAAAGATAGCGTAATAACCAGAAGAAATCCGAGACGTCCTAACACGAGGCGAACTCACTCCGATATGCCTCAACACGCCAAATACCATCTGGCAGACGCTCCATGTAAACTTCCGACCGTAAGGTCTGATCCGGCTCGAAGACTATCTCACCGGAAGTTAGATCTACAGTTTTTAAGTCAACGGGATCAAGACAATAGTTAACGGCAACCCAGGGAACCCCGCCATCAGCGGTGTTTATTTCACCAAATTCAACATCCCGAAACACACGAGAACCATGAGTCTGCAAATTTAGTTCATCAAGTTCGAGAATGGCGAGGGTTCTCTGCGTTAACTCCTCCCCTGTCGCCACCGCATTCAGTGAATCGAGATCCCTAAACGATGGGTCACTATAATAACGATCTATCAGCTTCTCGTAGGCCTCCCACGCCTCCCGAATCTCCGCGATCTCTGGGTCCTCACCCTCCGGAGGAGGTGGGAAGGATGAAGGCGCAGTGGGGGACGGACTTTCCCTGGGTGATGGAAGTGGTGTCGGAGAGGAAGGTGTTGTGATCGTGGGCGAAGGCGACTCCGTCGGCCCAGTCTCCGGCACACAACCCCCTAGCAGAACAAGACCAACCATCGCCGCACTCAGCATTCGTGCCTTCATCGCGGCACCTCCTCACACCCGAAAAACCGTGGCTCCATTGAACCAAGCGCCAACCTCTGCGCGAACACCACCCCCTGAAACTGTGGAAAACCACCATTCGCCCGCCTCGGTCAGGACACCCGAAATACGTAGTCGCCGGACATGCAGAAGGGGCGGTCCCTTTCGGGACCGCCCCTTCGTGGCGCTCGCGGCTCTTCGTTACGACGTCGTCGCTTCGCGAGAGCCTTCTGGTCGAGTTGCCTCGGACACCAGCGGCTGGTTGCGGGTGGCTCAGAAGCCGCCCATGCCGCCCATGCCGCCCATCTCGTCGGCACCAGCGGGAACAGCGGGAGCCTTCTCGGGCTTGTCCGCGATCACGGCCTCGGTGGTGAGGAACAGGCCGGCGATGGACGCGGCGTTCTGCAGCGCCGAGCGGGTGACCTTGGCCGGATCGATGATGCCGGCCTCCACCATGTTCACGTACTCGCCGTTGGCGGCGTTCAGGCCCTCGCCCACAGGAAGGTTCGAGACCTTCTCCGCGATGACGCCGCCCTCGTAGCCCGCATTCGCGGCGATCTGGCGCAGCGGAGCCTTGGCAGCAGCGAACACGATCTGCGCGCCGGTGGCCTCGTCACCGGCGAGACCCTCGACCTTGGCGGAAGCGGCAGCCTGCAGCAGAGCGACGCCACCACCGGGGACGATGCCTTCCTCGACAGCAGCCTTGGCGTTGCGCACAGCATCCTCGATGCGGTGCTTGCGCTCCTTGAGCTCCACCTCGGTGGCTGCGCCAACCTTGATGACGGCCACGCCGCCGGCCAGCTTGGCGAGGCGCTCCTGCAGCTTCTCGCGGTCGTAGTCGGAATCGGAGTTCTCGATCTCGCGACGGATCTGCTGGACCCGGCCCTCGACCTGCTCCTTGTCGCCGGCACCGTCGATGATGGTGCACTCGTCCTTGGTCACCAGGACGGAGCGGGCGCGGCCCAGCAGGTCCAGGGTGACGGCGTCGAGCGACAGGCCGACCTCCTCGGAGATCACCTCGCCGCCGGTCAGGATGGCGATGTCGGTGAGCATGGCCTTGCGGCGGTCGCCGAAGCCCGGGGCCTTGACGGCGATCGACTTGAAGGTGCCACGGATCTTGTTGACGATCAGGCCGGCCAGCGCCTCGCCCTCCACATCCTCGGCGATGACCAGCAGCGGCTTGCCCGACTGCATGACCTTCTCCAGTACCGGCAGCAGGTCCTTCAGCGCCGAGACCTTGGAGTTGACGATCAGCACGTAGGGATCATCGAGGGTGGCCTCCATGCGCTCCGCATCGGTGACGAAGTAGGGGGCGATGTAACCCTTGTCGAAGCGCATGCCCTCGGTGAGCTCGAGCTCAAGGCCGAAGGTGTTGGACTCCTCGACGGTGATGACGCCTTCCTTGCCGACCTTGTCCATCGCCTCGGCGATGATCTCGCCGACGGTGGGATCAGCAGCGGAGATCGACGCGGTAGCAGCGATCTGCTCGCGGGTCTCCACCTCGACGGCCATGTTGGCGAGCTCCTCGGAGATGGCGGCGGTGGCCACCTCGATGCCCTTCTTCAGCGCGATCGGGTTGGCACCCGCGTTCACGTTGCGCAGACCCTCGCGCACCATCGCCTGAGCGATGACGGTGGCGGTGGTGGTGCCGTCGCCGGCGACGTCGTCGGTCTTCTTGGCGACCTCCTTGACGAGTTCGGCGCCGATCTTCTCGTAGGGCTCCTCAAGCTCGATCTCCTTGGCGATGGAGACGCCATCGTTGGTGATCGTGGGGGCGCCCCACTTCTTCTCCAGGACGACGTTGCGACCCTTGGGGCCGAGCGTCACCTTGACCGCGTCGGCAAGGGTATTCATGCCGCGCTCGAGGCCGCGGCGGGCCTCTTCATCGAACTTAATCAGTTTTGCCATGTTGCTCGGGAATCCTCCGTCGAGCGGGGCGGTCAGCCCCTTGTGGGTGTCTTGTCTGTTGTTTCGAACCGATCAGTGCCCGCGACGGACGGCTTGCGCCTCACCTTCGATCCGATAGCACTCCCACGCGGAGAGTGCTAAGTCAATTATTAGCACTCGGACCAAGAGAGTGCAAAGAACGAGCACAATCACGACGCCTCCCCTCCGGGCGATGGCACCATGGCCTTCACACCGCCGGCGGATCGGAGAGGGCCATGAACGGCAGGACAGCGCGGACGGCACGCAACGTCGGCAACATCGCCAACCTCAGCACGCCACTGGGGCTGATCCTCGCGCTGGTGTGCCGCGCCAGACTGCGTCGACGGCGAGGCTTGATCGTGGCGGATAGCGCCCACCTCGGCTTCATCCCCGCGGGAGCGATCACCATCGGCTCAGTGGTGCTGATTCCTCGACTCACGCTCGAAGAACTGGAGCAGCGAATCCCGACGGTCATGGCTCACGAAGAGGAGCATGCATGGCAGTGGGCCGCCTGCCTGGGCTTGCCGTTCATCCCCCTTTATTTCGCCGCGACGATCTGGTCATGGCTGCGCACCGGGGACAGGGCGTCAGCGAACTTCTTCGAACAGCAGGCGGGCCTGGAACGGGGTGGCTATCGGATACGGCCGGTTCAGCGTCGAAGGCGCGAGGCGGAACGCTCAGCCTGACGCTGCGCACGCATCCGGCGCAGCCTCTTTACCAGCAAAGGCTGGTGCTCCAACGCGGCGGGCGAGTCGATCAGTGCATTGAGCCGCTGGTAGTAGCGAGCGGAACTCAAAGAGAAACGCTCCATGATGGCCTGTTCCTTCGGCACCATCTCGGCAAACCAGTTGGCCTCGAAATCGAGGATGGCGGCATCTTCCTCGCTGAGCGGCTCGGAGTGATACGCATACGCCTCTGACATAACAGTCAGTCTACGTCTAGATCACAACCATGTCATTTACCTCATCCCTACCCCTGTGCTTGAACCCTGGGTGGCCACGGGTAAAGTCGATGGTGCCTTCGACGCGCTCGTTCTGTGGCGCGTTGCAACGGGAAGGGTCAATGAAGATGCGCCGACTGGCGGGCACGGTGAAGCACTACACGTGGGGTTCCGTCGATACGCTGCCGAAACTGCTAGGGCAACAGCCCAATGGGCTGCCTTGGGCCGAGTGCCGTTTCGGTACCCATCACACCAGCGAAGCCGCCCTCGACGACGGCACGCCCCTCTCCCGCCACCTGCGCGAGAATCCGCACCTGCTCGGCGGAAGCTCCCTGGAGACCTTCGGACCACAGCTCTCCTATGTCGTGAAGCTCATGGCACCCGAGACACCGCTCAGCCTGCAGGCGCACCCATCCCGCGAGCACGCGGTCAAGGGCTATGCCCAAGAGGCTCTCTTCGGTTACCCGCTGGACCACCCGGAGCGCTGCTATGTCGACGACTGGCCGAAACCAGAACTCACCGTCGCACTCACCCCTTTCGAGGGACTGGTGGGCTTCCGCGATCCCGTGAAGACGGCCGGGCTGTTCGAGGGTTTGGGCGTGGCCAAGGAGTTGACGTCGGTGATCGGCCCGCTCCGCGATCGCGTGGAGACCCTCGCCCTCGAAGAGGTCTTCCTCGACGTGCTCACCATCAACCGCCGCCGCCATCTCGTGGACGTGGTCTTGGCGGCCGCCGTCGAAAACCTGGATGCCCCGGGAGAACTGGGGCGATTCGCCAAAACCGCCGTCGACCTGGATGAGCATTTCCCCGGAGACCCCGGCATCCTCGGAGCCCTGCTGCTCAACCACGTGACGCTGCAGCCCGGGGAGGGCATCGCCCTGCAACCCGGCGTAATGCACTCCTATCTCCGGGGCACCGCCATCGAGGTAACGGGCGCGTCCGACAACACCATCCGCGGCGGGCTCACCCAGAAACGCATCGACGTGGATGGACTGATCCGCGTCGTCGACTTCCGCCCGACGGAACCGCAGATCCTCACCCCGGACGGCTCCGACGGCGCGTACCTCTATCGCACGTGCTTCGCGGAGTTCGAGTTCTGGCTGGTCTCTCCCGTCGGATCGCGCTTCGTGGAGATACCGCGCGACGACGGCGCCCGGATCGCCATCGCCACCGAGGGGAATTTTGAACTCAGCGCCGAGGAGACCGTGCTCGAGCTACGGCAAGGGCAGGCCGCGCTACTCACAGCCGGCGAAACAGTTCATGCCAGAGGCACCGGCCGGCTGTACATCGCAGCATCGGGAACCTAGGCAAGCGCCGATCAACAAGGCCCTGGCCGCCCATTGACCAGCACTTCCCTACAAGCTCCACGGCTCCCAGTTTCCTACGCAACCAGGGTTGCGCCACAATAGACGCACCTGCCTCCTTAGCTCAGCGGCCAGAGCGCTCGCCTTGTAAGCGAGTGGTCGAGGGTTCGACTCCCTCAGGAGGCTCCATCGCCGGTGACACTCTCGGAGGACGCGTGGCCAAGAGGAAAGAATCCAGGTGGCACTCCCGCCACGGTGGTGCTCGACCGACTGGGCGTCGCCTACCAGGTACGCACCTACGAACACGATCCCGCAGCAGCATCCTTCGGCATTGAGGCGGCGGATGCCCTGGGCGTCGAGGCGGCGCGGGTCTTCAAGACCTTGCTCGTCGAGACCGACTCCGGTCTCGCCGTCGGCATCGTGCCGGTCGACACTCAGCTGGACCTGAAAGCGATCGCCTCGGCACTCGGCAGCAAACGGGCGACGATGGCGGATCCCACCAAGGCCGAACGCAGCACCGGCTACGTGGTGGGCGGCATCAGCCCAGTCGGCCAGAAGAAGGCGCTGCCGACGGTGCTCGACACCTCCGCGACCAGCCACGAAACCGTGCTGGTGAGCGGAGGCAAGCGCGGCTTCGACCTAGAACTCACCGCCACGGACCTCCTCGCCGCCACTCGGGGCACCACCGCCCCGATCTCCCGCCGCTGACCACGGACCCGCGGGTGGCCGCTTTGACAGGTGGGCAAGAATGTCCCCTATGACTGAACCCAGCAAGTGGACCCGCATCATCGCCGCAGACCCCGGACACTCCCAGCGCTACATCGAGCGTTTCAAGATCATGGCGGCCAACGGACATGACCTGAACGGCGAGGCGCGCACCATCGACGCGATGGTCTCCCGCAACGCTCGGATCCTCGACGCGGGCTGCGGGCCGGGCCGTGTGGGCGGACGACTGCACGAGCTGGGTCACAGTGTCGTCGGCGTCGACGTCGATCCCGCCCTCATCGAGGCGGCCGAACGAGATCACCCCGGACCGGTCTGGCTCGCCGGCGATCTCGCAGAGATGGACCTGCCCGCGCAGGGCGTGGAGGCGAACTTCGATGCCATCGTCTGCGCCGGCAACGTGATGGGCTTCCTCGCCCCGTCGACGCGGGTGGAGGTGCTGCGCCGCTTCGGTACCCACCTGGCCGCCGAGGGACGCGTCGTCGTCGGTTTCGGCGCCGGTCGCGGCTATGAGTTCGCGGAGTTCTTCTCCGACGTGGAGGCCGCCGGACTGCGCCGGACCTCCCCCTCTCCACCTGGGATCTTCGCCCCTTCACCGCCAACTCCGACTTCCTCGTCGCAGTGCTGGCCAAGGTCTGACACAACCGGAGCCACCACTCTGCTAAACTGATATCACATTGATATCTGATTTGAGGAGGAGAGATGGCACAACACCTAGCGCCCGACCAGGATGAGGCCTCGGTCGGCGGCGATGTGGCAACCCGCCCGGTGGGCCACGAGGGAAACCCGGGTGATCGTCGAGGAGCGCACGGCGTGGACGATGTCGGGGGCCTTGGCGCTCCTGCTCGCCCTGATCCTGATCGGCTTGGCCGTGTGGGGCATCGTCTCGACGGCCATCGCCGATGAGAGCGGCCTGCCCGTCAACGGCCTGATCGTCTTCGGCGCCATCGTCGCCTTCTTTGCGGCCCTGGTGGTGTTCTCGTCGCTGACGATCGTCGCCCCTGGCGACACGAAGGTGCTGCAGTTCTTCGGCAAGTACGTCGGCACCATTCGCAAGCAGGGCCTGCTGCTCACCATCCCGTTGACGTCCAAGAAGAAGGTCTCCGTCAAGGTGCGCAACTTCGAGACCAACGAGTTGAAGGTCAACGACGCGGACGGCAACCCGATCAACATCGCGGCGATCGTGGTGTGGCAGGTGGCCGACACGGCCAAGTCTGTGTTCGCGGTCGAGGCCTATGAAGATTTCGTCGCGGTGCAGTCGGAGTCTGCCTTGCGTCACGTCGCCACGTCGCATCCGTACGACTTCGCCGAGCCCGGCGAGGAGAGCCTGCGCGGCTCCACCGACCTGGTCTCGCGCGAGTTGGCCGAAGAGGTGGCGGCCCGTGTCACCATCGCGGGCATCGAGGTGGTCGAGACCCGGATTTCATCGCTCGCCTACTCCCCTGAGATCGCCGGCGCCATGCTGCAGCGCCAGCAGGCCTCGGCGGTGCTGGCGGCACGCAGCAAGATCGTCGACGGCGCGGTGGGCATGGTGGAGCAGGCGCTCGACCGGCTGGAGGAGAACGCCGTGGTCACGCTGGACGACGAGCGCAAGGCGGCCATGGTCTCGAACCTGCTGGTCGTGCTGTGCTCCGATTCCCGCTCGACGCCCGTGATCAACACCGGGACGCTGTACGGGTGACCATGAGCGACGGCGGAGCGGCTCCCCCTGAGAAGCACCGCCAGCCCAAGCCGAGCCGCAAGCAGCTTCTGCTGCGGCTCGACCCGGCCGTCCACGAAGCCCTGGCCAAGTGGGCGGCCGACGACTTGCGCAGCCTCAACGCCCACATCGAGAAACTCCTCCGCGACGCACTGCGCGACGCCGGCCGCGATGTGAAGGCTGCGCCTATCCGGCGCCCGGGCCGCCCGAAACGCGATCCCTAGGAGGTTCCGCTGCACCGCAGCAGGTGCCCATCTATCCGCAGGACCGCTAAAACGCTGATGGCGTTGTGAGTTGGCATTCCAACTCACAACGCCATCTGCGTTTTCAGGTTTACGCGAGCCTAGCTCCCGGTGTGAGGGAGGCCCACCCCGGGCTTGCTCGGCCGCGGCGATGGCGTCGGCGACGCCGAGGGATCGGGCGACGATGACCCCGTGGGCTCAGGCGACGGACCACCGGACGGACCCGGAGTGGACGGCCCGGTCGGCCTCGGAGAGGGCTCCGGGCTGGGGCTCTCCGTCGGTTCTCCCTGCCACATGGTGGGGGTGAGCGGCGTCACAGCGATCGAGCGGATCACCGCTTCTCCCCCTTGGGCGAAACCATCGATTCGGTCGGCGCCGGCGAGCGGGAAGACCTGGTCGGTGATCGTCACCAGGCCGCCATTGGCGAACAGTTCCACCGATGCACGGTCCAGGTACACCTCGAGGGTGACCGTCCCGTCCTCGTTGCGAGCAACAGGTGCGTCCTCAACCGAGGCAAACCGGGGATGGAAGTCGACATCTCCGGAGTTGCGACGATCGACGAAGACCCGGCCGGTGGTGGCGTCGTAGCCGATCAGGGTGCCCACGCCGTCGGCGGTGCCGAACACGCGGATACCCGAGCGCTCGGCAGTGCCGGGATCGAGGGTCAGATCGATCCGCGCCACCTCGCCGCTCAGCCCGAGCTCGGTGGTCCCGGCGAGTGCGACATCAGCCGCCATGCTGGCCTTGTCCTTCTCGAGAAGGTCGCCGACCTGATCGACGACGCGCTGGGTCAGCCTCGGGCCTCGGTCGGTGCTCACCAGAGCCACCTCGCGGGGCAGCGTCATGGAGCTGCGCCAGGTGGAGGTGGGAATTGCCTCGGCATACTGCCAGTTGTTCATCCAGCCGTGCATGATGCGCGTGGACTCGTCGGGGGTACCGGAGTAGGAGACGGTCGCGTAGTAGTCGCGCCCCCAGTCCAGCCAGTCGTAGCGTTCGAGACGCGGGGCAGCGGGTGCGTCGGAGAACATGAACTGATCGGCCAGGATGTGCCCCCACCCGAATCGGTTGTTGTCCACGACGGAGATCTGCGCTTCGTCACCGACGAACTCGGCGACGTCCCACGAAACCCAGTCCAGGATCTCGCTCTCGTTGCCCGTCGCGCTGCGCACCACCTGCTCGTCGACGATCAGGTTGACCGTGACCTCCTCGGAGCGCACCTTGGCCGGTTCATCGCCGATCACGACGTGGTCCACCCAGATCTGCGGCCAGGATCCCGATTCGACTTGATCGACGATCCGGAACTGGGCTTGCTTGCCCGCGAACTCGGACACCTCCCATGAGGCCCAGTTGAGCCGGTCGTCGCCCCGGCCCGTGGCGGAGCGCACAGTCTCACCATCGACGACGAGTTCGACCCCCAGCGTGCCGTCGTCACGGCTACCCGCGCCGATCAGGAAGGAAATGTGGTCACCGTCGATGGTGAACTCCGGCGAGGTCATGGTGCCGGTGTTGGCATCGCCCTCCGGCCCGCCCAGCCAGGTGTTGACCGAGTAGGTGCCCAGGTAGGCATTGCCCGCGTCGGCGGAGGGATTGCGCTCCGGCTCGGTGGCGAAGTCTCCCGTGAGCTCCCAGCCGTTAGCGGCCAGTTCTCCGTCCTCGAAGTCGAAGAGAACCCTGCTGCCGGCCGGCGGCTCGTTACCGATCTGCCCGCCGGGCACCGGTGGGTGGTAGCCACCGCCGACGAGGAAGTTCACGTATGGCTTCTCGATGGTGAAGGAGGGAGACTCCAGCGAGCCGGTCGCCCAGTCCTGCCCGAGGAAACTGTTGACCAGACCCGAGCCGACGAAACCGGTGACGGGCGTCTGCCCATCGAGTTCGCCCGTCGCGGGAGCGTCGCCGAACGGCCCGTTGGCTTCGTTTCCGGGCTCGTTGTTGACCACCCAGTCGCCGTAGCCGTTCTCGAAGTCTTGGAACACGACGCCTTCGGGCAGCGGGTCCGCGGTGACGGTGCTCTCGCTGGTGAACGTCACCCCGTCGAAGTCACCCACGAAATACTGGCCACCGCTGCCGCCTGCGACGGCTCCCGGGTTGAGGTTGACCACCATCACCCACTTGGTGTCATCAGGGTCGCCGTCCACCGGCAGTTCGAAGAGATCGGGGCATTCCCAGATGCCTGCCATCGAGTTGGCAGGGCCGAAATCGGAGAGGTGGTCCCATTCCTTCAGGTCGTCGCTGCGATACAGCACCACCTTGTGTTCCGTTGCTTCGACGGCGACCATCACCCAGTAAGACTCGGTGTCGCCCTCGTACCAGAACACCTTCGGGTCGCGGAAGTTCGCCGAGCCTCGATCCAGCACGGGGTTGCCGTCGTATTTGGTCCAGGTCATCCCCTTGTCCAGGCTGTACGCCAGGGACTGGGCTTGAATGCCGGCCAGGCTCGGATGCGCCCCGGTGTAGGCGGAGGTGTAGATCGCCACCAGCGGCGTCTCGCCACCGGGCTCGCCGAAGCCCGAGGTGTTGTTCTCGTCGACGACCACCGAGCCGGAGAAGATGTCTTCTATCGAGACCCCCTCGTCGTTGAACGTCTGCGGGATAGCCACCGGATGCTGTTCCCAGGTGACCAGGTCGGTCGACGTGGCGTGCCCCCAGCTCATGTTGCCCCAGGTGGTGCCCTCGGGGTTGTACTGGAAGAACAGGTGGTACACGCCGTCGACGTAGACCATGCCGTTCGGGTCGTTCATCCAGTTCTTCTCCGGCGAGAAATGAACCAGGGGACGATATTGCTGATCGGCCTGCTCCGTCGGATCGGCGTGACCAGGCAGTGCGGCGACGCCTGCGAGCAGACAGCCCGCCAGCGCCAATGAAACGATCTTGCGGCGCCAGGGCGGTGCCGCAAGGCCTCGAGGGTGATTCATCCATGTCTCCTCAGGTGACATCGGTGTCGAGTAGGAGACCTCAGTCTAAATCGTGTTAGGTCTCAGCGCTAGCCCTCTTTTCAGCGAAGTCTCTCACCCTGTCGAATAAGAAATCCCGCCAGTAAGCGGGTACCTGCTGGCGGGATCTCTTACTTGCCGGCGACTTTCCTTCGGGCCGATATCACCGAGGTGACGACGATCACCACGAGCAATCCGATGGCAACATAACCCGCGATCCTGGCGTACCAGTTCAACACCTCGACGGCCGGCTCGCCCAGCTGCCAGCCCAACCAGAAGTAGAGCACCAACCACAAGGTGCTGGCGATGTAGTCGTAGATCAGGAACCGCTTCAGGCTCATGTTCGAGGCGCCCGCGAGCACGAACACCACTTGCATCAACGGCAACGGGATGGGCACGTAGGCGATCAGGAAGCCCAGTGGACCGAGCTTCTCGGCCCACCGCTCGGCCCGCGCGTAGTTGCGCGAGGCGCGGGCGCTACGCCCCGCCCAAACCTCGATCATGCCGCGGCCCCAGAGTTTGCCCGCCCACCAATAGATCCAATCGAACTTGAGGCTCAGGATCGAGGCGATTGCCAGCACCACCGGCCAGTGACCCATCTCGCCCACCCCTGCCAGCGCACCGGATGCCGCCACGGCGGTGCGGCCACCGGTGATCATGGCGAGCCAGTCTGGGGCAACGCCCAGCAGCCAGGCCCGCGTCGGAATCAGGATCAGGCCGAACACGCCCACCACGCCGAACCAGACGAGGCAGGCGTAATCCGCGCGCCCCGGAGCCTTCTTCCAGGGCATGCCCTCTTCTTCCCACCAGGGGCGCTCCTGCGAGTCGTCGTCCTCACCGGGGACGTCGTCGGGCTCGGGGCGGCCCGTCAGCGGTCGGTCTGGCTCATTGCTCTCCACTCCGCGAAGCGTACCCGCAGCAGGCCGAGTCCCGAGCTTCCCACAACCGGCACCATCCCATAACTCGGACCCACATGGACGATCTGGACAACGACAAGTTACAGTTCCCTCAGGAGCCCTTAAACGATGAGGGTTCTCTTCTCCACTACGGATCGTCGGGCACGTACCTGCCCGTGGAAAGGATGTGTGGCATGGCCACCGTTAGTTTTCGTGACGCCTGTCGGCGTTACCCGGGAGCCGACCGCAACGCTGTCGACAAGCTGAACCTTGAGATCGGCGACGGCGAGTTCATGGTTCTCGTCGGCCCCTCCGGCTGCGGCAAGTCCACCTCGCTGCGTATGCTCGCCGGCCTCGAAGAGGTCAACGCGGGCGCTATCTACATCGGCGACCGCGACGTCACCGACCTGCCGCCGAAGGATCGCGACATCGCGATGGTCTTCCAGAACTACGCCCTCTACCCCCACATGACCGTGGGCGACAACATGGGCTTCGCCCTGAAGATGGCCAACGTGCCGAAGGCCGAGCGTCAGGCCCGCGTACAGGAGGCCGCCAAGCTGCTGGGTCTTGAGGACTTCCTCAACCGCAAGCCGAAGGCACTCTCCGGTGGTCAGCGTCAGCGCGTCGCCATGGGCCGCGCCATCGTGCGTCAGCCGCAGGTCTTCCTGATGGACGAGCCGCTGTCGAACCTCGACGCCAAGCTGCGCGTCTCCACCCGCACCCAGATCGCCGCTCTGCAGCAGCGCCTGGGCGTCACCACCGTCTACGTCACCCACGACCAGGTCGAGGCCATGACGATGGGCGATCGCGTGGCGGTCATGAAGGACGGCATCCTTCAGCAGTGCGCCAGCCCGCTGACCTTGTACGACGCGCCGGTCAACCTGTTCGTCGCCGGCTTCATCGGCTCCCCCGCCATGAACCTGATCGAGGGCAAGCGCACCGAGGATGGCGTCCAGGTTGGCGACTTCGTCGTCCGCATCCCCCGCGCCACGCTGGACAAGGCTCCCGGCGAGAGCACCCTGACCGTTGGCATCCGTCCCGAGGCCTTCCAGGTATCCGCCGACGGTACCGGCATCGGCCTCGACATCGCGGTGCTGGAGGAACTGGGCGCAGACTCCTACCTGTACGGCACCCTGGCCGGCCTGAGCGAGGACGAGAAGATCACCTCCCAGCAGTTCATCGCCCGCGTGAAGGCACGCACCGCCCCGGATAAGGGCGAGGTGGTTCGCCTGGTCGCCGATCCGAACTCGGTCCACGTGTTCAGCAACAAGAGCGGTCTGCGCATCAGCTGAGCGTCGTAAACCTCTTGGGCGAGAGGCGGATTCCCACTGGGAATCCGCCTCTCGTCGTTCTTGCCCACAGAGAACGGAGTACCGGCGAGGCCCGACGTATCGCTACGGTTGGCCCATGGCTGAGCTGGGCGAGTGGACCAAGGCAATGCGTACCGGGTTGGGTACCGATCCCGCACAGGGCGCGGTGGTGCCCCCCATCTATCTATCGAGCAACTACGCCTTCGAGGCGCCTGGGCGCCCCCGCCAGTACGACTATTCCCGCTCCGGCAATCCCACGCGCGACCTGCTGGGCGAGGCGGTCGCAGAGTTGGAGGGGGGTGCGGGTGCCACCATCCTCGCTTCCGGGTTGGCCGCGATCACGCTGATCGCGGAGGCCTACGTGCCGACCGGCGGCCGCGTGGTGGTGCAGCACGATGCCTACGGCGGCAGCTGGCGGCTGTTCACGATGCTGGCGAACCAGGGGCGGTTCATCGTCGATTTCGTCGACTTCAACTCCGACGACTATGACCAGGCCCTGGCTTCCGGCGCCGATCTCGTGTGGATCGAGACGCCCTCCAATCCGCTTCTACGGATCACGGACATCGAGGCCGCCGCGGCCGCCGCCCACGAGGCAGGTGCTCTCGTGGTGGCAGACAACACCTTCCTCTGTCCGCTGCTACAGCAGCCGCTGAAGCTCGGCGCGGATCTGGTGATCCACTCCACCACGAAGTTCCTGAATGGTCACTCTGATGTGGTTGGCGGCGCGGTCGTCGCATCGACCACGGAACAGCACGAGAACCTGCGGCTCTGGGCGAATGCGCTGGGCCTGACGGCCAGCCCACTGGACTCCTATCTCACGCTGCGCGGCTTGCGCACCCTGGATGCCCGGCTACGCGTCCACGACGAGAACGCCCGGGCACTCGTCGAGCTCTTCGACGGGCATCCCGCTGTCGTCGCCGTGCACTACCCCGGCCTGCCCGGTCACGTGGGGCACGACATCGCCTCACGCCAGCAATCCGGGTTCGGCTCGTTGTTCAGCATCGACCTGGGGAGCTGGGAGGCCTGTCATCGGTTCCTCGACGGATTGGAGATCTTCCACCTGGCGGAGTCGCTGGGTGGAATCGAGTCGCTGGTGTGTCACCCCGAGACCATGACCCACGCGGGCATGTCGCCCGAAGCCCGTGAGGTGGCGGGCATCACACCGGGGATGCTGCGCTTCAGCGTCGGCCTGGAGGGGCGCGACGATCTCGTCAACGTCGTATCCCAGGCCCTGAATCGGGCGTTAGACGGCAGATGAGCCTCCTCGCGACCGCCTGAACCCATAGACTTCTCCCGTGCCCAGGTTTCTCGCTGCTAAACCCAACCCGCAGCTGATCACCCTGCCCTGGAACCTTCCCCTCGTCGAATGGCCCACCGAGCATCTGGTGGCCCTCCCGCGAGGCATCTCCCGGCACGTGGTGAGATTCATCCAGGTCGGCGACGAGATCCTGGCGGCCAAGGAGATCCTGGAGGAAGTGGCGGTGCAGGAGTACCGGCTGCTTCACGAGCTGGATCGTCTGGATGTGCCCAGCGTCGACCCGGTGGCCGTGGTTCTCGGGCGCAAGGACATCGACGGCCTTCCGCTCGACCCCATCCTGCTCACCCGGCACCTCCCCTTCTCCCTGCCGTATCGGGCGCTGTTCTACAACGGCATCAAACACGAGACCGTCGTGCGCTTGCTGGACGCCATGGTGGTGCTCCTGGTGCGCCTGCACCTCACCGGCTTCTTCTGGGGCGATGTCTCGCTGTCCAACATCTTGTTCCGACGCGACGCCGGCGAGTTCGCCGCCTATCTCGTCGACGCCGAAACGGGTGAGATCCATCCCGACCTCACCGACGGTCAGCGCGCCCACGACCTGCAGATCGCTCGCACCAATCTCTTCGGCGAGTTCCTCGATCTCGAGGCCGGCGGCATGCTGGACGAGTCGCTCAACCCCGCTGCCCTCGTCGCCACCATCGAGGAGCGCTACGAGGCGCTCTGGAACGAGCTCACTGGGGTGGAGGAATTCGACGGCTCAGAGCTCTATCGCATCGAGGGGCGCGGGCGCAGGCTGAACGCGCTGGGCTTCGACGTGGCGGAGATCGACGTGTCGACATCGTCCGATGGCCGCACCATCCGCATCCAGCCCAAGGTCGTCGACGCGGGCCACCACACCCGGCGGCTGATGCGGCTCACCGGCATCGACGCCGAGGAGCACCAAGCCCGACGGCTGCTGAACGACATGGATGCCTTCCGCGCCAGGGTGTGCCCCGACATGCCGGAATCGGTGTCGGCGCATCGCTGGTTGATGGAGATCTTCGAACCGGCCGTCGCCCGCATCCCCTCGGACCTCCGAGGCAAGCGCGACGCCGCGCAGTTCTTCCACGAGATGCTCGACTATCGCTGGTTCAAGTCTCAGCACGAGCATCGGGAGGTATCGACGGAGGAAGCCACCTCCGGCTATATCAACGACATCTTGACGGTGCTGCCCGACGAGCACCTGGGCACGCTTCAACCCGTCGGCCAAGAGCTGCGCAACATCTACGACCCCTCGCAGGGCTTCGTGGACGAGGATGACGACGACGTGCCCTACGATCCCTGGGAGGATGCGGCCAACGACCCCGAGGTGCCGGTGCACGACACCTTCGACATCGCCGCGCTGCGCGCGAAGGCCGCCTCGAAGAACGAGTCCTCCTAATCCCTCACGACAGGTCACGGGTGCAAACGTGACCCGGCGATGCGGATGGTGCGCACAGCGGTAGAGTGCGAGCAACAACGCATCGTCGCTACTTGAGAAACGGCCTCACCCTCCCTTCGGCGTCTCGAAGGGATTCCGCCGAGAAAGGTCAGTCGTGAGCATTCATCCCACCGACGCCGGCACCCGCCCCCAGGATCTCGCCGAAGCCGCCATCTCGCTCGTGCAACGCTGGTTACGAGAGGCCGCGGAGCTGCCCGTGGATTCCTCTGCGGCACGCCTCTCTGGCGTGCTGCGCGATCCCCACGGCCTCGATTTCACCGTGGGTTTCGTCGACGGCGTGGTGCGCACGGAAGATCTTGGCGCCGCCGCGAAGAAGCTGAAAGAACTCACTCCCCTCACCCCGAAATTCCTTCCCGCCCCCATGCGCGGCGCGATCGGTCTGGGCGGAGCATTCGCCAAACCCTTGCCCCGGGTGGTCGTGCCCGCCGCGCGCAAAGTGTTACGCCAGATGGTGAGCCATCTCATCATCGACGCGAGCGACGCGAAACTCGGTCCGGCGATCGCGAAGATCAAGAAGGACGGCGTCCGCCTGAACATCAACCTGCTCGGCGAGTACATCCTCGGCCGAAGCGAGGCGGCGCGGCGCTTGGCGGGCACTCGTCGTCTGCTCGAACGCGACGACGTGGACTACGTATCGATCAAGGTCTCCTCGACGGTGGCGCCGCACAACCACTGGGCATTCGACGAAGCGGTGGAGCGCATCGACGCCCACCTTCTCTCCCTCTTCGAATGCGCCAACACCGCGAGCCCCAAGAAGTTCATCAACCTCGACATGGAGGAGTACAAGGACCTCGATCTCACCATCGCGGTGTTCAAGAGGATCCTCGATCGTCCGGAGTTCGCTCAGCTCGAGGCCGGAATCGTGCTCCAGGCCTATCTCCCCGACGCGCTCGCCGCGATGATCGACCTCCAGGACTGGGCGGCGAAGCGCGTAGCCAACGGCGGGGCCCCCATCAAGGTCCGCGTGGTCAAGGGAGCGAATCTGCCGATGGAGCACGTTGACGCGGCGATCCACGGCTGGTCCGTCGCCACGTGGGGCAGCAAGCAGAACTCCGATACGAGCTACAAGGCGGTCATCGACTACGCGCTCACGCCGGAACGCGTCAAGAACGTGCGGATCGGCGTGGCCGGCCACAATCTTTTCGATCTGGCGCTGGCATGGCTGCTCGCCAAGGCTCGTGGCGCAGAAGATGGCATCGATTTCGAGATGCTGTTGGGCATGGCCAGCAACCAAGCCGAGGCCGTGCGGCGCGAGGTGGGCTCGCTCCTGCTGTACACCCCCGTGGTCCATCCCGCCGAGTTCGACGTGGCGATCGCCTACTTGATCCGTCGTCTGGAGGAGGGGGCGAGCCCCGATAACTTCATGTCCGCGGTCTTCGAGCTCAACGACGACGCCGCCTTGTTCGAGCGCGAGAAGCAGCGCTTCCTCGCCTCGCTCGGCGATCTCGAGAACATCACCGGCGACGGGAGGATCGATTCCTACCGCGTGCCACCGCCCCATCGACAGCAGGACCGACGCCACTACGACGACGCCGGTGCCGAGGCGAGGGTCTCGGACCGGGTCGAAGCCGGTCGCCGCGGCGAGTTCTCCAACACCCCAGACACCGATCCCGACCTCCCCGGCAACCGGGAATGGGGGCGCGAGATCGCCGGCCGCATGGTCCCTTCGCAGTTGGGCGTCACCCTGGTGGAATCGTCGAGGATCGCCGACCAGAACCACCTCGACGAGGTCATCGAGCGTGGCGTGAAAGCCGCCGATTCGTGGCAGGATCTCGGGGCCGACGAGCGGGCCCGCATCCTCTACCGCGCCGGAGAACGTCTCGAGGCCCATCGTGCGGACCTCCTCGAGGTGATGGGGTCGGAGTGCGGCAAGACCCTCGATCAAGGCGATCCCGAGGTGTCTGAGGCCATCGATTTCGCCAACTACTACGGCATGCTCGGGCAGTTGCTGGAACAGGTCGACGGCGCGGAAGCCCAACCGCAGAAGCTGATCGCCGTCATCCCGCCGTGGAACTTCCCCGTCGCGATTCCAGCCGGCGGCGTGCTGTCGGCGCTCGCCGCGGGCTCCTCGGTCATCATCAAGCCCGCGTCGAACTCGGCCCGCTCGGGTGCCGTCATGGTCGAGGCCCTGTGGGAGGCCGGCGTCCCCCGCGACGTGTTGCAGTTCGTTCAGTTCGCGGATCGCACCCTCGGCTCCGCTTTGGTTGCCGATCCACGCGTCGATCGCCTGATCCTCACCGGCGCCTACGAGACGGCCTTGGCCTTCCGCGAACTGCGCCGGGACCTTCCCATCCTGGCCGAGACGAGCGGCAAGAACGCCATCATCGTCACCCCCAATGCCGACCTCGATCTCGCCGCCCGGGACGTCGCAGCCTCCGCGTTCGGTCATGCTGGCCAGAAGTGCTCAGCCGCCTCCCTGGTGGTGCTGGTGGGTTCGGTCGCCACCTCCAGGCGCTTCCGGGCGCAGCTGCTGGATGCGGTGCGTTCCCTCGCCGTCGGCACTCCGGAACATCTCGACACCCAGATGGGCACCATCATCACGGCACCGGACGGCAAGCTGCTGCGCGGCCTGACCACGCTGGGCCCCGGAGAAAGCTGGGCGATCCAGCCCGAGCCGCTCGACAGTGGCAGCCCGCTGGCGTTCGATAAGAACAACCGCAACAAGCTATGGAGCCCCGGTGTCCGCGACGGGGTCTCTCGCGGTTCCGAATATCACCTCACCGAGTACTTTGGGCCCATCCTCGGCATCATGACCGCGAAAAGCCTCGACGAGGCGATCGACATCGTCAACGAGGTCGATTACGGACTCACCAGCGGGCTGCACTCGCTCGACCGCGAGGATCTCGAGGTCTGGCTGCGTCGCATCCAGGCCGGCAACCTCTACGTCAACCGCGGCATCACCGGCGCGATCGGGGGTCTGAGGAGGATCGGTACGGAAATTCACGGTAAGGGATCCGGTTACTGTTGAATTGGCGCCATGGCGGTTGATTTTCTAAGTGATGAGCAGGCCGCCGGGTTCGGGCGGTTCCCTGATGAGGTATCGCGGGAGGACCTGGAACGCTTTTGCTGGCTGGATGATGCCGATCTGGCGGTAGCCGGCCGCCGCCGGGGGATGCACAACCGTCTGGGATTCGCCGTGCAGTTGGCTACGGTGCGGGTCTTGGGCCGGTTCCTGACGGATCCGTTGGCTGTTCCCTGGCCGGTGGTCGAGTCCTTGGCTGGACAACTTGGGATTGCGGATGCCTCCGTTCTCAAGCTTTACGCGCAGCGGACACAGACCGGTTATGAGCATGCTGCGGAGATCTCCGCTGTCTACGGGTACGTGGAATTCGCTGATCCGGCCAGTTACCAGGATCTGAAGCTGTTTTTATCGGCCCGGGCGTGGACGTCGTCGGAAGGACCGGTTCGCTTGTTTGAACGTGCGGCGGTCTGGTTGCGTGAGCGGAAGGTCCTTCTTCCGGGCGTCTCCACGTTGACTCGCCTGGTTTCAGAGGTTCGCGCCGGCGCGAATGAGCGGCTCTATGCCGTGCTGGTTGACGCGGCCGGACACTCCTTGATCCATGAGCTGGAGGGTCTGCTTCGCGTTGAGGAGGGTTCGAGGCTGACCGCGTGGGAAAGGCTGAGGACGGGACCTTCAAGGGTATCGGTGCCGGAATTGCTGCGGCAGCTGGACCGGCTGGCACGCCTGCGGGCTCTGGGCGCGGAGACTGTTGGCCTGGAGACGGTGCCCGCGGGCCGGATGAACGCCCTAGCCCGCTATGGGCTGGCAGGCAAGGCCTCGGCGCTTCAGGGGCTGTCGGGCCAACGCAGGGGCGCCACTCTGCTGTGCGCCGTGCGGGCGTTGACGGCCGAGGTTGCCGATGATTTGTGTGATGCCCTGGATGCGATCGTCACCGAACGTGTGGTCCGCAAAGCGGCGCGGGAATCCGCAACAGCCCGGTTGAAGTCCCTGCCCCGCTTGTCGAAGGCGTCGCTGCAGCTGGCCAGAGCTGCGGAAACACTGGTTGAGGTCCTGGGCAATACGGAATTTTCCGGGGCAGATGCCGCATCGGTGCTTGCCGAGCAAATTTCGTTGCCCGAGTTGCGTGCTGCGGTGGAGGTTGTGACTGAGCTGGTTAATCCGGCCGGCAGCGAGGGCGACACCGCGGCCGAGATGATGCGCCGGTTCACCACGGTGCGTTCGTTCCTGCCGGCTTTGGCATCGGCGGCGCCCTTTGGGGCCACGGCAGGCGGGGCCCCGACGTTGGCGGCACTGACAGCGCTGCCGGACGTTCTGAGCGGCGGTAAAACCGGTTCAGGACAGGCTGATCTGTCCGTTCTCTCGCCAGCCTGGCAGCGCCTTATCAACACTTCCGAAGGGATCGACCGCAGGGCCTATACGGTGGCGGTAATGGATGCCGTCCACAAAGCGCTGCGGCGCAGGGATATTTTCGTTCTTGGCGGGCGCCGCTGGGGGGATCCCAGGGCACGGCTGCTGGCCGGCCCGGCATGGCAGGCGACCAAGCATGAGACGTTGAGAGCGCTCCAGCTGCCTGAAGATCCCACGGCCCACCTCGAGGGGGTCCGCCAGAGCCTGGACGCGCGCTACCGGGCGGCGGCCGGTCAATTGGCCGACAATCCCGCGGTACGGGTTAGCGATGACGGCAAGGTTCATCTCTCGCCCCTGGAAGCCAGGACGGTACCTCAGTCATTGACGCAGCTTCGGGGGTTGGTGTCGGCGATGCTGCCGCGGGTAGACCTGCCCGATGTGCTGTTGGAAGTTCATTCCTGGACGGGCTTCCTGTCGGAATTCAGCCACGTTTCGGAGGCCTCCGCACGGATGGAGCAGCTCGGCGTTTCCGTCGCCGCCATTCTGGTGGCCGAGGCGTGCAACGTGGGCCTGGCCCCGGTGGTCAAGGACGGACATCCGGCACTGACCCGTGGACGCCTGTCACATGTCGATCAAAACTATGTGCGCGCCGACACTCTGCGCGCGGCTAACTCCCGGCTGATCCAGGCCCAGTCCGGTCTTGGCCTCGCCCAGCGTTGGGGTGCCGGGCTGCTGGCGTCCGTTGATGGAATGCGGTTTGTGGTGCCGGTGGCTACCGTCAACGCCGGGGCGAACCCGCGCTATTTCGGCCAGGGCCGTGGCCTGACCTGGCTGAACTATCTCAACGACCAGGTGGCGGGCCTGGGTGCCGTCGTCGTCCCCGGGACGGTCCGTGACTCTCTGCATATTCTGGACGGGCTGCTCGATCTCGACGGCGGCCAACGCCCCGAAATGGTTGCCACCGATACGGCCTCCTACTCCGATCAGGTATTCGCGCTTTTCACCCTGCTTGGATACCGCTTCTCGCCCCGCCTGGCCGGCCTTCCGGATCAACGGTTCTGGCGCATCGGCACCACGGCGGACTATGGACAGCTGAACGCCGTCGCCGGACGCAACCGGATCAATCTGGAACTCATCACGGCCAACTGGCCGGACATGCTCCGCCTGGCCGGATCCCTGACCGCCGGGACGGTGCGCGCTTCGGAAATTCTGCGCGTGACCCAGAGCGGCGGGACGCCGACTCTGCTCGGAAAAGCTTTGGCGGAGTACGGCAGAATAGCCAAAACCGGGCACCTGCTGGACTTCATCGACATCGACGAGGGCTACCGCCGGCAGATTCATACGCAGTTGACGTTGCAGGAATCCCGGCACGCCCTGGCCAGACTCATATTCCATGGCCGCCGAGGGCAGATCCGACAGTCCTACCGCGAAGGCCAGGAAGACCAGCTCGGAGCCCTGGGCCTGGTCCTCAACGCGGTGATCCTGTGGAACACCCGCTACATGGACGCCGCGCTCACCGAGCTCTCCGGCCGAGGTGTGGGCGTAAGCGAAGAAGACGTGCAACGCCTTTCCCCGCTGGTCTCGGAACACATCAACATGCTCGGCCGCTACTCTTTCACCGCGGACCCCGCCGGCACACAGCTTCGGCCCTTCCGGAACCCCGACGAGGACCGGGACGCCTGAGCTGAAAGCGGCGCACTGTTTCAAAAGCCTCCGTTGGGAACGACCCGTGTTGAAGCAGCTTGTCTGCCGGCCGGACATTCCCTCGGTCCCTGTCAGATAGCGGCGTCCGCTATCGTTTGAATGACTCAGTATAAGTAACGGGTTAAATGACACTTTTTGCCTGGTAACAGATCTTGCTTCCGCGAGTCACTTAAACGAACGTATAAATGATGGAGGGCAACCGGATGCTGGTCGGCTATATGCGGGTTTCCAAAACCGACGGATCACAGACCACCGACCTGCAGCGCGATGCCCTGCTTGCCGCCGGCGTCGACTCCGGCCAGTTGTATGAAGACAAGGCGTCCGGCAAACGCGACGACCGCCCGCACCTGACCGCCTGCCTCAAAGCCCTCCGGGACGGCGACACCCTGGTGGTCTGGAAGCTCGACCGCCTCGGCCGCGACCTGCGCCACCTGGTCAACGTCGTCCATAACCTCACCGAACGGGGCATCGGCCTCAAAGTCCTCACCGGACAGGGCGCCGCCATCGACACCACCACCGCCTCCGGGAAACTGGTCTTTGGAATCTTCGCGGCCCTGGCCGAATTCGAACGCGAGCTCATCTCCGAACGCACCCTCGCCGGCCTCGCCTCGGCACGGGCCCGCGGACGAAAAGGCGGACGGCCCTACAAAATGACACCGGCCAAAGTCCGGCTCGCCATGGCATCCATGGGCCAGCCCGACACCAAGGTCGGGGACCTCTGCGACGAGCTGGGAATCACCCGGCAGACCCTGTACCGGCACGTATCACCCACAGGGGAACTGCGTCCGGACGGTGAGAAACTTTTTTCCAGATAGTCTGCCGGGCAGTGAACAGGGAACGGGAAGTGGCCTAAACCTACGGTTCAGCGCCGCGGGGCGGCTATTTGTCCCCGCCGCCGCCCTAATCCCCTGTGTGTCAGCCTGTGGGGCGGGGGGTTATGTGGTCAATGGGGCGCATGCGGATGGCCACGATGAAGCCGGAGAGCGCAGTCAGGCCGGCGACGGTCAATACGGCTGCCGGGATGCCGTAGGCGTCGGCGATGAGTCCCGAGAGCAGGGCGCCGACGGCGAATCCGCCATCGCGCCATAGCCGGTAGATGCCGACTGAACGTGCCCGCCACCCGGGGTGGGCGACGTCGCCGATCGCTGCAAGCAGCGTCGGGTAGACCATGGCGGTGCCGGCACCGAGCAGGATGACGGCGGCAAGCCAAATTCCAAAGTCATTCCCGAAGGCGACCATGCCCAGCGCCGCGGCCTGGACGAACATGCCGCCGGCGATCAGGGGTTTGCGCCCGATCCGGTCCGAGAGCGCGTAGGTGACCAGCTGCCCGGCGCCCCAGACGGCCGGGTAGAGAGCGGCGAGGATGCCGATGCGTTCGATGCTGAGCCCTGCGGCGGCGAACAGGACGGGGAAAAGTCCCCAGGCGAGGCCGTCGTTGAGGTTGTTCACCATCCCGGCCTGGCTGACGGAGGAGAGGGATTTGTCGCGGAAGCTGGTCAGGGTGAAGACGGCACGGTTGCTCAGCCCGGCCTGGCTTCCGGCGTGGACCGGGACATGGGCGGCGGCTTCGGCCTTGGCGTGGTGGTGGGTTTCCGGCACGGCCAGGACGGACAGGCCGAGTCCGACCGCGATGAAGGCGGCGCCGAGCAGGAACGGCCCTGGACGCAGCCCGTAGGTGGAGGCGATGTAACCGGTGGCCAGTGCGGTGCCTGCGACGCCGAGGTAACCGGCTGCTTCGTTCAGCCCCATGGCCAGGCCGCGGCGTTCGGGGCCGACGAGGTCCATTTTCATCATCACCGTGGTCGACCAGGTCAGGCCCTGGCTGATGCCGAGCACCACGTTGGCCGCGACGATCCAGCCCCAGGACGGCCCGTAGATCAGCAGGACCGGGACCGGGAGGGCGATGAGCCAGCCGGCGACCAGGACGGGTTTGCGGCCGTGGCGGTCCGAGAGGGTTCCGGCGAAGTAGTTGGTGGCGGCTTTGGCCAGCCCGAACGCCAGGATGTAGGTCAGGGCGGAGGTGTACTGGTCGAGGTGGAAGACCTGTCCGGCGAGCAGCGGCAGCACCGTCCGCTCCTGGCCAAGGGTGCCGCCGACCAGGGCGTTGACGGCGACGAGGAGCATGAACTGGGCCAGGTTCTGCCGCAGGCCCAGCGTGATGCCCGCCGGGGTTCGGGGCTGCCGGCGGGCGGGGTGTTGCCTGAGGCCATTGACGGATCCTGTCGGTGTTCGGTGCGGTATCCGGCTGAGCCGACGGCGGTGTCCCTGTGGAGCCGGCCGTTTACCCGCCCGTGTCTGTTTTGATTCTGGACGTATCCGCACCGGGGGTCGTAGGGCACAGGTTGCAGAGCCATGGGTTGCAGTGAGTTTTCCCGCGGTCGCTGGCTGGTCAGCGGGCTTGGACGGTGGCCATCATGCCTTGGTCTTCGTGGTCCAGGATGTGGCAGTGGAACACGGTGCGGCCGGGAAAGTCGTCAAAGGCCACCCGGACTTTCACCTGGCTGCGGGCGGGGACGTTGACCACGTCCTGCCAAGAGGGCCTGGTCACGTCGCGGCCGCCGTCCTGGACGACCTGCATGGGCCACACGTGCAGGTGGACGGGGTGGTCCATGGGGCTGGAGTTGGCCAGGGTCCACTCTTCCACGGTCCCGGCTGCTGCCGTCTCGTCGAGCCGTTCGGGGTCGAACTTCCGTCCGTTGATGGTGAAGGCCATCATGGTGCCCTGTCCGCTGCCCATGCCCATTCCCCCGCCCATGTTTTCGTTCATGCCCGTGTTTCCGTTCATGCCCATGGCGAAGTCCAGGGTACGGGCGGCGGTGACCGGTTCGTTCCGCAGATCGCGCAGCGGCTGTCCCTCGGGCACGGGCCCTGGGTCAGTGCCGGCGCTTCCCGAGACGGCCAGGGTGAGCAGTTCGACCGGGTCGCCACCGGGTACGTTGTCACCCCTCATGGCCCCGCTCATCATGGCGTTCATGCTGCCGCGGTCCACAGGGGCCGCGGTGAGGGTGGAGGATCCCTCTCGGGTTTCCACGAGCAGCTCAACGCGGTTGCCAGGGGCGAGAACCACTTCGGTGACGTCCTCGGGGACCGGCAGGCGTCCGAGGTCCCGGCTGAGCAGCCGGACCCCCTGGCCCTCCAGTGCCAGGCGCAGGTACCGGGAGGGGCAGGCGTTGATGATCCGCCACCGCTCCCGTTCTCCGGGGGCGGCGCGCAGTTGCGGGCGGACCTGCCCGTTGACCAGGACGATCTGTCCCTCGCGTCCCATCATCTGCTGCATCTGGTTTACCTCGGCGAGATTGCCGTCGGCGTCGAGGGACAGGTCGGAGACCCCGGCACCCGGTCCAGGTGGCCAGGACCGGGTCGGGGTCTTCCACCGATGGCGGCAGAGGCCGGCGGCGACCTGGTCGGCGACGTGGCCGTGGCGGTGGGGGTGGTACCAGTAGGTACCCGGCGGGTGGTCCCCGGGCAGGCTGAACTCGTAGTCGAAGGACCCGCCGGGGTCAATGCTGACGAAGGGGTTGTCGCTGTTGCCCTGCGGGGACGTGCAGTCCGTGCACGTGCAGGTTCGTGGGAGCCTGCAGCCCGTTGCACATCGTGATCCGGATCGTGTCGCCAACGTGCACCGCAGGGTCGGGCCGGGCAGGGAGCCGTTGAACGCCTGAACGGAGGCCTCCCGCCCGCCGACGCGGACCCGTGCCGGCGCGGCGGTCAGGTCAGTTCCAGTACGCCGCCGCGGCTGGCCAGCACCTGGGGTTCGGCCAGGTCCTGCACCCCCGGCGTATCCGGAGCAGACGCCGTTGCCGGTGGTCAGCCACAGCCCGGCGCCGCCGGCGCGGGTAGCGCCGGCTCCGACCGCCACCCAGCAGATGCCAGCGCAGCTGGCAGCGTGTCAGCTGCCTCACGGAACCGTTCTCCTCCAGGATCCGCCGCCGTTCCTGGTATTCCTCGGCGCTGATCTCGCCGCGGAGCATGTAGCGCCCTGAAGGATCTCCGGAGCCCCGGGCGGGGCCCGTTACCGGTGCGCGGTGGTCCTTGCAGATCGGCGGGGTGTTGCCGCCGGCGTTGCGGGTGAAGGCCTGACCAGCACCACGGCGAGCACGACTACGCCCGCGATCAGCAGGAAAGCCAGAAGATCAGGCAAGTCCGCTCCCGCGCCCATACCAAAGCCGTTCATCATCAAAGGGGATTCATATCTCTTGTCGTGCGGCCAGGCCGTTCCTGACCGTGGACTTTCCAGGGCCGTGCAGTGCCGGTAGTTCTAGGCCTTGGCTGACTGGCCGGAGTTCTGCCAGGTTTGCCAGCCAGCATAGCTGCCCTCGAGCTCGACGACGTCGTACTTGGCCCGGCGCAGGGCGCGGCGCGACGAGTTCCGCACGCCAGCTGGCAGTAGCTCACGATAGTGCCTTCGGCCGGAAGCTCATCAGGTGCCACATGGCGCGGCCGCCGCTGAGTGAGGCAGGGCCGGGGACGTGCCGGCGGTGTGCTCGGTCTTGTTGCGGACATCGAGCACCATGGCGGCGTCCAGACCCGTCGAGTTCCTCGGGCTGGATCAGCTTCGGGTGAAGGTGGGCAGCCCGTCGATGCCGGTAAGGCCGGCGACGTTGTCGATGCCCACCCGTACCAGGTGGTCCACATGTCCTGCGCCTGTTCCTGGTCCTTGGCCAGGAGTACCCAGGGTTCTGATCGGTTTCAGGTTCACCACCCAGGCGCCGTAACTCGCTACGGACTTGCCGGCAGGTACGTTCAGGGACCGGACCACGGTGCCCTTATGGACTTCGCTGTTGGGGCGGGTGTCGATGAAGGTCAGCGTGTCTTCTGCCAGGCCCGCGGCAACGTCCCGGTGGTAAGTTCGGGCAGCGGGGCGCGTTCGCCCATGACGGCCGGTCCTTGACGGTTTTCACGCTTCATCCGGCCGAAGTAGGCGTGGGCGTCCGGGCGCAGCCGTCGAGGAGCTCGGTGATGAAACCGGCCTCGTCGTTCGCCGCGGCCAGGTAAGGTCCCCACCAGGGTAGAGGCGTTCGTAGCCGACGGTGGAGGAGGACGGCGCCCGGGGCCTTGCCGCGGGCGGCGCTGCCGGCGCCGTGGGCGAGGTGGACCTGGACGTAGTCAACAACGTCAGGAACTTATCCCGCAGGCTCGCGAACAGCTGCTTGGCGCCCTCGAACCGGGTGTCGATCCCGCCGGCTGCCTCGTCCAGCGGGTCCGGCCGGCCCAGGTCGCCGGAGAACACGAAGTCGCCGGAGAGCAGGTAGCCGGGCTGGTCGCTGAACGCACCGTCGGTCACGAGGAACGACAGGTGTTCGGGAGTGTGCGGGGGTCATGGACAGCCTGGATGCTGATGTTGCCTACGGTGATCGCGTCGCCGTCGTGGGAGCCGTTCACCGTCGAATTCGGCTGCCAGTCGGCCCGCCCTCACCCGAGACGTAAATCTTCGCGCCCGTGGCGGCAGCAAGTTCGCGGGTACCGGAGGTAGTCGGCGTGGATGTGGGTTTCGGTGACGGCAATGATCTTCATGCCGTTCTTCGCGGCCAGGTCCTGGTAGACCGCGATGTCGCGGCGGCCGTCGACCACGACAGCCGTGCCGTTGCAGCCTGGCAGCCGATCAGATAGCTGGCCTGGGCGAGTCTTCATCGTAAATACGCTCGATAAGCATGTGGTGCTCTCCCTTCGCGGAAGTGGTGGGGAGCGTTCCCCGTTGTTCTGATAACAATAATAATACCCTAGGGGGTATAACGCAAGGCCAGAGCTGGTCTTGGTCCTGAGGGTCAGGAGGTCCGCGCCGCCCGCCTCAAGAGGCGGTGCCGGAGGGAACCGAGGAGCGCCGCCGGTCAGGAGGAGGGTTGTCGGCCGGGGCTGGCAGCAGGGTAACGGGGCGGCCGTTGCGGTACCACTCGGTGATCCCGCCGGCGACGTTCACGGTCTCGTAACCGTGGTCCGCGAGGATTTGTTGCGGCCTGGCTGCTGCGCTGGGCCGCACAGCAGGTACAACGTGGTGTTCGGCAGGTCCTTCAGCCGGGAGGATATGTCATCCAGCGGGATGTTGAGGCTGCCCGGTATGTGGGCGATGGCGTATTCCTCACGGCTGCGGACGTCGACCACCCGGCTGCGGGTGGCGGCGAGTTCATCGGCCGTGATGGTCCGCGTGGCTGCCATGTGGTGGTTCCTTTTCAGGCCTGTTGCCGGGCGGTTTCGGCGTGGACTTTGTCCATGTCCAGATCTTTCACGGCCTGAATGACCCGCTCCAGTCCTCGGGCGTTCAGGGCGCCGGGCTGGGAGAAGACCAGGGTTTTGTCGCGGAAGGCCATCAGGGTGGGGATGGAGATGATGCCGGCCGCTGCGGCGAGGGCCTGCTCAGCTTCGGTGTCCACCTTGGCGAAGACAATGTCCGGGTGCTTTACGGAGGCTGTCTCGTAGGTGGGGGCGAACATGCGGCACGGGCCGCAGGCTGCCCGAAATCCACGAGGACGATCCCGTTGTTCTCCGGGTTTCAGCGAGGCTCTCTTGGGTGACGTTGATGGTTGCCATGATCCGTTCGTGTCCTTCCGGTGTCGTCCGAAGCGCTTGGAGGATGTGGAGCCCTGAAGGAGGCTCAGATGACGGGGTCAGGTGGTGGGGAGGCCTGCGCGGGTCAGGCTGTCATGCCGCCGGCCATGGTGTCCGCGGTGTAGCCTGCCGTTGAGCGCGTCAGCGACCTGGGCGGACCGGTTCCCGCTGCGGCAGACGGCGATGACCGGGACGTTGGGGTCAGTTCGGACAGGCGGGTCTGCAGCTGTCCCATGGGGATGTGCAGGGCGCCGGGGATCATGCCGTCGGCGACTTCGAAGTCTTCGCGGACATCAAGGATCCGGGCCTGGTCGCGACGCTGGTCGGTTTCGGTGACGGTGATTTCAGCCATGGGGTTCTCCTTCGAAAGTTCCGGGTCAAAAGCGGGGTGGTGTGGTTAGCGGACGGTTTCGCCGGCCTGGCAGAGCGCCTATGCCGCCGCGGAGGGAGTAGGCTTCGTAGCCCTGGGCGGCGAGGAGCCGGGCTGCGGAGGCCGAGCGGACCCCGGAGGCGCACATCGCGATCACCGGCCGGGTTTTCTGGATGCCGGCGGTGCTGGTCTGCAGCCGGTCCAGGGCGACGTGTTTGGCCTGGGGCGCCCGGCCGGTGCGCCATTCCTGGGCAGAGCGGACATCGATCAAGGTAGCGCCGGAGGAAAGAAGGTCCTTGGCCTCGGCTACGGAGACGGTTTGTAGGGTTTGCTGAATGCCTTCTTCAGGAGCTGATGAGTCCCATGACGTTCATTCCTTTCGTATTGATCAAGTGGCGCCCCGGCGGGGCGGCAACGGTACTAGCTCGGCTGCCGGTCACGCCGGAGAGTGCTGGCCGCTTCGGTGGGCGCTGTTCCTGTCGTTCTTGCGCAACGGGCAGGAGTTGACGAAAAACCAGCAGATTCCGGCAGCAGTCACGGCCAGGGCAGCAACACCGGCGACGATGATCCAGCGCAGGTCTCCGGCGCCTGTTGGGTCAGGACAAGGTGCCCATCGCCAGGACGAACCAGCCGAATGCGCTTTCCGCAGGGCTGTTTCCGGGATGCGGCCCGCCAGTTTGGAGCCCACCAGGGTACCCACTATCGCGGCTGCCGTGACGGCCGGAACGTCGGCCAGTCCAGGGTGCACCGTGGTGAGGTAGCCGGCGAGCCCGGCGAAGGACTTCATGGCGATGACCACCAGTGAGGTTCCGACGGCCCGGACCGACAGGCCGCCCAGCAGTGCCAGGGCGGGAACGGCGAGGAACCCGCCGCCGGCGCTACCAGGCCGGTGACCAGACCCACGACGGCGCCGTCGCGCGCCGGCCCGGGGAAGTTCGTGCTTCACGGGTTCGGCGCCGTCAGCCGCCGGCCTTTTTCCTGCCGCGGAGCATCGCGACGAGGTGGCCACCATCATCAGGGCGAAGGCGATCAGCAGGACCTGACCCGGGATCCGGCCGCCGAGCAGCCCGCCGACGAAGGCGCCCGCCATGCCGGCGGCGCCGAAGATCAAACCGGTCCGCCACATCACCCTTCCGCCGCGGGCATGGCTGATCACGCTCACCGCGGAGGTGACGCCGACCACGAACAGGGACGCCGCGATCGCTTCCTTGGCCTCGAATCCGGCCACATAGACCAGGATCGGGACAGTAAGGATGGAGCCACCGCCGCCCAGGACACCGAGCGAGAGCCCGATGACCACGGACAGGGCAAGGACAAGGAACAGGGTCACGGTCACGACGCTTTGGCCTCGGCTTCTACGGCCGGGCCGACCGGGAACTGCAGGATGGCGCTTTCGCGGGTAGGCTCCTTGGCGGCCTTGTTCCACGGCATGGCCGCGAACCCCAGGACACCGCCGGTCAGGACGTAAGCGGTGCGATGCCGGCACCGCCCAGGCGCTGCCGTGCCTGCGGCCCGGACGCCGGACAGACCAGCACAGCGGCTGCCCAGCCGGGCCGCCCGCTCATCCGTGCTCGGAGAGCAGCAGCAGCGGCATTATAGGAGCCGCGGATGTGCATGGACTCGAATTCGGCGGCGGAGCACGCGTCGATCACGCGAGGTCCTGGTGCTCTTTGAACCAGGACTGGAGGGTTCAGGGGCGAGTGCGGTAACGGCTGTTGCCGTGGAAGGGGACGTCATGGGTGGCGCCTCTCGGAAGGGGTCGGGTGGATACCCCACGGAGTGTGCACACCCCGGGGGCGGATCAAGGCACCCATAGGGGTATATAGTTTGAGGGCAACACCCCCATCGATGGGAACCCCATGGAACTAAGCCAACCGAACTCACCGGTGATCAACCGCCTCAAGCGCGCACAGGGCCAACTTGCCGCCGTCACCGGATGCTTGAAGAAGGCCGGGACTGCGGAACGTCGTCCTCCAGCTGGCGGCCGTGTCCGAAAAGCCCTTGACCGTGCCGGCTTCGCTGTCATTGCCACCGGCCTGGAGCAGTGCATTGTCCAGAAGGACGCGACCATGGACCGGAAAGACCTGGAAAAGCTTTTCCTCTCCCTCGCCTAAACAGCGGACCGCCGAGCAACTTCGAGGAGCATCATGACGTACACCCTGGCCACCACCGTCTCCCTTCCCCTGAGGCGCGGAAGCGCTGGAACGCACCCGCGGGGCCCTGGCCGCGCAGGGTTCAGGTCCTGACCGAAATCAACGTCCGGTCCACCTTCGAAGCCAAGCTTGGTGCCGAAGCTGCGGATGCCGTCGGGGATTACGTCATCCTCGGCGCCTGCAACCCGGCCCTGGCCAGCCGTGCCCTCGCCGCAGAGCCCGAAATCGGTGCACTGCTGCCGTGCAACGTGGTGGTGCGGCGGAGCGAGGACGCAGCCGTGACCATCATCGAGGCCATTGACCCGCAGACCATGGTCCAGCTCAGCGACACGCCGGCCGTGAAAGAAGTGGCAGACGACGCCGGCACCCGACTCCGTACAGCCCTCGCCGGGCTGAGTGATGCAACAAAGTAAAGGTCCATAAACAGGACGCCGGCAGAAACCGTGAAAGATGGACACGGCAGGGGCTTGCTCATTCACTCCGCTGGGCCGCTTGAGCAGGACGCCCTTGCCGGCATCCTCCGCCGCGCCTCCAACGCCCGTGCCGCACTCACCCCGGGAACTGGCATCGAAGTGGTGGTCCAGGGCCCCGGCGTCAAACTCCTCGCCACAAACTCACCCGCCACGGAGGCCGTCAATAGCGCCCGGCACCTGGACGTGAGCATCCTTGCCTGCGGCAACAGCATGCGCTCAGCAGGCCTGGAAGAAAAAGGCCTCGCTCCCGGCATTGACATGGTTCCCGCGGCCATCTCCCACCTGGCCCAGCGCCAATGGGACGGCTGGGCCTACGCCAGGCTCTAAATTAGGTGGCTCTCCGGACGCGCGCTCCGCGCCGGACAAGGCACAAAACACGATCTCTGCGTAGCCCCGTACAACCCGTGCAGACGACTTCGGACATTCAAGTGCAGACGACTTCTGAAACTAACAGCCTGTTCACCTCCAATTCCTCCGTCGATGTCGCGTTCGCCCTTCCCAAGAAAGCGCCCGGTCAAGTCTCCAAACAGGACGCGTAAAAGGGCGCCTGACGCCTAACGTGAAATTTCGTACCGATCCTCCTCAGACCCCGATCGTGCGCCGCCAGTCGTTCGGAGGCTGGAAGAAATCGGCCATCGGCCCCGGCACCAAGGCGGGCGGCCCCAACTATCTGCACGCCCTCGTGGATTGGGCGGATGCCGCGGTCGAGGATGCGGGCCGAGCGCCGCGGCCGCCGTCGGCCGGGCTGCTGCATGCAGCCCAGGACGCCGGCGTGAGCGAGGACGACCTCGCCTGGCTGCGCGCCGCCTTCAGCACCGACACCGCCGCATGGGAAGAGGAGTTCGGTATCGCACGGGATGCCTCCCAGCTCGGCATCGAACGCAACCTCTTGCGCTATCTTCCCGTCCCCGTGACGGTACGGATCGCCGCCGATGCCTCGCTCGCTCAGACGATACGAGCACTCGGCGCCGGCCTGGCCGCAGGTGCCACGCCTCTGGTCAGTTCGCCCGTCGCGCTTCCTCAGCCCCTCGTCTCGGCGCTGGACGACGCCGGCGTGGAGATCCATTTCGAGGACGACGCCGCCTGGGCCGATCGGGTGCGGCGGATGGCCGCGATGGACGGGGCGCAAGCGAGCGCGCGCATCCGCATCGTCGCCGGGGCGTCGCGCCTCGAACAGGTAGCGGCCGTGCACGACGCGGCCGAGGGCAAGCCGGATATCGCCGTCTACGGGGGCGCGGTCGTCTCGGCCGGTCGCGTGGAGATGCTGCCCTATCTGCGCGAGCAGGCGGTATCGATCACCGCCCACCGCTTCGGCACCCCTCATCACCTCTCCGACGGGTTGCTCTAGCCGTTCTCCCCCTGCCCTCAGGTATTTGGGGTAGGGCATAACCGGTGGTTCGGGGAGACCACCATGTCTCACTAACCGTCATTCCAGGCTTTCCTCGCCCGACCATGACATCCTGCCTCTAATCACCAGAGAACCAGAGAAGAGGACGATGATGACCGATCAGGTATATCTCTACATTTCGCTCGGCGTGTATTTCGCCGTGATGGTCTACATCGGCTATCGCGCGTACCGCAAGACCACGGGCCACGAGGGCTACATGCTTGCGGGGCGAAGTCTGCCGCCCTGGGTTGCGGCCCTCAGCGCGGGCGCCTCCGACATGTCCGGGTGGCTCATGATGGGCCTTCCCGGCGCCATCTATCTCGCCGGGCTGATCGAGGCCTGGATCGCGGTGGGCCTCACCGTCGGCGCGTACCTGAACTGGTTGATCGTCGCCCCTCGCCTTCGCGCCTACACCCAGGTCTCGCGAAACTCCATCACGGTGCCGTCCTATTTCGAGAACCGCACCCGGGACCGCTCGCGCCTGTTGCGGATCATCTCCAGCGCCATCATTCTCATCTTCTTCACCCCGTACGTCGCCTCTGGCATGGTCTCCGGCGGCAAGTTCTTCGTGAGCGCCTTCAACGGCAGCTACCTCGTCGGGATGATCTTGGTGACGGTGGTCACCCTCAGCTACACCCTGTTCGGCGGCTTCCTCGGAGCGTCGCACACCGACGTCGTGCAGGGCATCATGCTGGCCATCGCGGTGCTCATCGTTCCTGCCGCCGCCGTCATCGCCGTGGGAGGACCGGGTGAGGCGATCTCTCTCATCTCGACGCTGGGCCCAGACCACTTCAACCTCTTCGGAGGCACCGGACTCACCACGGTGACGGTGATCGGCGTGCTCTCAGGACTCGCCTGGGGACTCGGCTACTTCGGTCAGCCGCACATCGTTGTCCGGTTCATGGCCCTGCAGTCGCCGCAGGCCGCCAAGACGGGGCGCCGCATCGGCCTTCTCTGGCAGGCACTGTCGCTGTGCGGCGCGGTGCTCGCAGGCCTCGTCGGCGTCGCGTTCGTTGAGGTGCGCGGCATCAACCTGGCAGACCCAGAGACGGTGCTGCTGATGATGGCCCAGGTTCTACTGCACCCTCTGATCGCAGGCCTGGTGCTGGCCGCCGTGCTGGCCGCCGTCGCGAGCACCTTCTCCAGCCAGCTCATCGTCTGCTCCTCCGCACTGGTGGAAGACATCTACAAGGTGATCCGCAAAACCCCGCCGTCGGACAAGACCCTCGTCATGCTCGGCCGCCTCGGCGTACTGCTGGTCACCGGCGTCGCGGTGCTGTTCGCTCTCGACGAGGAGTCCTCCATCCTGTCGATCGTGAGCTTCGCCTGGGCCGGCTTCGGCGCCTCCTTCGGGCCGATCATCATCTTGAGCCTGTACTGGCGGAAGCTCACCAACTGGGGCGCCCTGGCAGGCATGATCGTCGGCGCGATCACGGTGTTCTCCTGGAGCGCGGCCTCGGGTGGCATCTTCGACTTGTACGAGTTGCTGCCAGGCTTCATCTTCGGGACGCTGGCCACCGTCATCGTGAGCCTCGCGACCTACCGCCGCGACGAGGAGATCGAGCAGGAGTTCGACGACGCGGTCGCGGCCGCCAAGGCCACCGCCGTCAAGACGCACTAAAACCTAGAACGAACCTCACACCAGGTCCGGTCGTCCCTGCACAGGAGCGACCGGACCCGGTGTTTCACGGCATGGAACCACGGTGATGACATCTGTCATGCCCGGCCCATGAAACACCCATGCGAGCCGGTGATCGATGGCACTGGGAGCACGGCCATAGCGCCGGAAGACTGGTCTCATGACCACGACACAACTCGACTCCATTCCCATCACCGCCCAGACCGACGACGCCATCGTCGCTCGCGGCCTTCGTCGCTCCTACGGCGCTTCGAGCGGTTCCCTGATCCCGGGCCGCAAGGCGCCGGAGCCGTTCGAAGCCGTGAAGGGTGTCGACCTCACCGTGCGGCGCGGCGAGGTCTTCGCGCTGCTGGGCACCAACGGCGCCGGCAAGACATCCACCGTCGAGATGATCGAGGGCCTGGCGCCCCCAGCGACGGTTCGATCCGGGTGCTCGGCCACGATCCGATCCGCGACCGCAAGGCCGTGCGGCACCGCACCGGCGTGGTGTTGCAGAGCTCGGGCTTTCCTCCAGCGCTGACGGCCCGTGAGATCGCCCGGATGTGGCACGGCACGCTGACCCGTCCGCTGCTCATCGACGAGGTGCTGGAGGCCGTCGACCTCCATGACCGGGCTGACGTCGAATCGACCAAGCTATCCGGCGGAGAACGTCGCCGCCTGGACATCGCACTGGCCGCGATGGGGCGTCCGAGGTCCTGATCCTCGATGAGCCCACCACGGGCCTGGATCCCGAATCGCGGCGCAACATCTGGACGCTGATCGAGTCGCTCGTCGGCCAAGGCACGTCGCTGCTGCTCACCACCCACTATCTGGAGGAAGCCGAGCGGTTGGCCGACCGGATCGCGATCATGCACCGCGGTCTCATCGCCCGCGAAGGCACTCTGGCCGAGATCGTCGCCGACGCGCCGGCTCGCATCAGCTTCGCCCGCCCCACCTCTCTCGAACTATCCGAGCTCGAGGTGCCAGGCGCACGCGTCACAGCGTCCGACGAGGTGACCATCGAAACCCCGGCTCTCCAAGACACCCTGCGCCGCGTGCTCGACTGGGCCGGTCCCACCGAGCTGGTGGGCCTCGATGCCCGTTCAGCCACGCTCGAGCAGGTCTTCCTGTCCATCGCCGACACCCACTGACCATCCCGTAATCCTCAAGGAGACCGCCATGACCACCCTCGCCCTCACCCCCACCGCGGCCCCTACCCAGGGCTCCCGGCTGCGTCGCTTCGTGTCCTTGGTGCGCGCCGAGACCACCATCCTGCTGCGCAACCGGACCGCCATCTTCACCGCCGTCGCCCTCCCGCTCGTGATGGCCTTCGCCTTCTCCAGCTTCTCCATCGACGGCTAAGGCCTCGGCGCGGTGCTCGCCATGATGCAGTCTGCACATCGTTGCTCTTCGTCGTCTACTTCACCTGGTCACCTCGCTGGTGGCGCGACGCGAGCAGCACACCCTCAAGCGCCTCTTCGCCGGGGAACCCACCCGCTGGAGATCTTGCTCGCCCCGGCCGTCCCGCTATGGGGGCTCCTGGTCATCCAGTCGCTGCTCGGCGTGGTCGGGGCCGTCCTGCTGGGCACCAGCATCGCCCATCCGCCGCTCTCGTCCTCGCCGTCGTCGGTGGCACCACCGCGTGGACCGCACTCGCCGTGATCAGCGCCTCCTGGACCCGCACCGTCAGTCGGCACAGCTGACCACCATGCCGCTGATGATGGTCTCCGATCCACTGTTCTCCGGCTTTCCATCGCTGGGTTCCTGCCCGAAATGCTGCAGACGGTGGCTCGGTGGCTTCCCATGACCCCTGTTATCGATCTGGTCACCCTGGCCTATGCGTGCACCGGCATCGACGGCACCGCCGTGGTCGGCATCGCTGGGTTTGGCGCTGCCGCGCTGCAGATGCTGCTTCCGCTCGCGTTCTGGACCGCGGCAACGATGTGGCTGGGCCTGCGAACCTTCCGCTGGGACGCCCGCTCCTGAGCGTCTAGTCGCTAATCTCAAGCAATCCGAGGAGGAATCATGAGCAGCACGCACCTGGGCATCAAACGATCCGAAGGCTACCTGTACGGCGCGTTGCATCAGGGCTTCGCCGCACTGCCGGCTGTGATCCTGCTGGTAATCCTCGATGGCCGTACCACCGCCATGGAGCTGGCTGATCGGTTGGGCACTGCTGGTGCTCGTCGCTGCCTGCGCCGGGCTCTCTGTCCTGCACACCCGCCTGCGGGACCTGGGGGTTTCTCCCCGCAGTGGCTGGGACTGGTGCTACTGGCCACGGCACCAGAAGATCGCCGTGGTCGCATGGGTGGTCTTCAGTCTCGCCGCCACAGGGGTCGCCGGGTTCTTCGCCCCAAGGATGCTCTGCTCTCGGCGTATCGAGCGCTCTCCTCGGCGGTTTGTTGGCCCTTCCCGCGCTGCTCGTCGGCATCAAGGACATCGACAGCTCCCTGTCTCCACGCTGCGCATCGCCGTTGCAGCCGTGGTTGCCGTCGCGTTCTCCCTGACCGCACTCTGGGCGGTTCCTGCCGGCGACGATGAGATGCTGCACCTACGGTTCGCCACCTTCTGGGCCGGTTTCCTCGCGATCTTCTTCGTGAGCTTCGGCTCGATGTTCGTCAACGTGATCGCCACCACCCGCGCGCTGGAACGTGCTCGCACCGACGAGGCACGGCTCGCCGTTGCCGAGGAGCGGGTGCGCTTCGCCCGAGACCTGCACGATGTGTTCGGCCGCACACTCTCTGCGGTGGCACTCAAATCAGAACTCGCG
Organism: Tessaracoccus sp.; assembly: GCA_041393555.1. Taxonomy (GTDB): domain Bacteria; phylum Actinomycetota; class Actinomycetes; order Propionibacteriales; family Propionibacteriaceae; genus Arachnia. Next base: position 44,177 of record JAWKJW010000013.1, read on the forward strand.
GCGGCGCAGGCCGGCGCGGACGTCCCGAGGCCTCGGCCACCATGCGAAGGTGCAGGCCATCGCCACTGATGCCCTCACAGAAGTACGCGACGTCGTGCGCGGCTACCGCGAGGCCGACCTCGGCAACGAGGTGGCTGGAGCGAAGGCACTGCTGGAAGCCGCCGGAATCAACGTGACTACCATGCAGGACGGTTCTGCCCTGCTTCCGGCCCCGTGGCCAGGGCCTTCGCCTGGACCGTACGTGAGGCGGCCACCAACGTGCTGCGGCACGCGGACGCCACCTCAGCCGCGAATCGACGTGAGAACCGAGGAAGGTTGGCCCGATTGGAGGTCGTCAACAACCACCCCCATCCACGTCGGAGAACCCCAGCTCCGGCTTGGCCCGGCCGGCGGATGGCCGAGGTGGGAGGCGCCCTCGAATGGGAGCACCGGAGGATTCCTTCCGGCTGACCGCTACCGTAGAGGCCAACGCCCTGGGTAACCTGCGGCACCACCTGACCGAGGAGCTCGCGTGATCCGCATCATCATCGCCGAGGACGAGAACCTCATCCGCGAAGCCCTGGTCTCCCTGCTCGGCCTCGAAGACGACATCGAGGTCGTCGGCCAGGCGGCCTCCGGCGACGAAGCCCTCACCGCTGCCCGGCATCACCGCCCGGATGTGGCGGTGCTGGACCTACAGATGCCGGGCCGCTCCGGAATCGAGGTGGCCACGGCACTGGCAACGGATCTTCCCGAATGCTCGTGCGTGATCGTCACCAGTCACGGGCTACCCGGGCACCTCAAGCAGGCGCTCTCCCAGGGCGTGCGCGGTTTCGTACCGAAGACGATCAGCGGTTCCGCCCTGGCCCAGGTGATCCGCACGGTGCACGCCGGCGGACGCTACGTCGATCCCCAGCTCGCCGCCGACGCCATCGCGGCCGGCGACTCCCCGCTCACCCCTCGCGAGGCCGACGTGCTGCTCGCCGCCGATGGTGGTTCCCCCATCGAAGACATCTCCACCCAGGTCAGCCTGTCTCCCGGAACGGTGCGCAACTATCTCAGCTCAGCCATGACGAAACTCGGCGCCACCACCCGCCACGAAGCAGTCAAGATCGCCCGCTCCCGCGGCTGGATCTAGGGGCGCCGTAATCAACACCCATCCGGGCCGCAGGCCTCGCCTTCGCCGCCCACATCGACCAGCGTGGACTTCTGATCCGCGAACGCCCGCTCGAGCACTTCTCTGAAAACATCCGGGGACTGCGCCCCCGAGACCCCGTAGGTGTCGTTCACCACGAAGAACGGCACGCCGCGCACCCCGATGGCTGTGCCCTCGTGGATGTCCGCGTCGATGGCGGCATCCAGTTCGGTGGAGTCCAGAGCAGTCCGCACGGTAGCCGCATCCAGCCCGGCTTCCGTCCCCAATGCGACGAGCGTCTCAGCGTCACCGATATTGGCGCCCTTCTCGAAGTGGGCGGAAAACAGGGCCTCTTCCAAGGCATCGGTGCGCTGCCCCTCATCGGCCTGATCGGCACGCTTGGCGGCCTGCAACACTCGGTGCGCGCGCCGTGAGTTGGCAACCGCCAGCCGGTCGAAGTCGTAGGCGAGCCCCTCTCCTTCGGCCTGTTGCGCGACGTAGCCGATCATCTGCTGCACGCTCTCGGGCGCCATGCCCTTGGCCGCCACCAGGTAGTCGACCTCACTACCGTCGTAGCTCTCGGGCAGCGTCGGATCGAGTTGGTAGCTACGCCAGGTCACGCGTACCTGATCTCGGGCCGGGAAGGTGGCTAGCGCCCTCTCGAAGCGCCTCTTCCCGATGAAACACCAGGGGCAGGCGATATCGGACCAGATCTGGATGTCGATACTCATGCTCCGATTCAACCACCGCCCACAAACCCCATCGGCTTGACAAAGGTGTGTAGCGGGCTACACACTAGTGACAGCTGGACGGGCCGAAGGCGGTCGGTTAACAGGAATTGAGGGTTCGGGGTTCGAGTCCCCGCTGATTTATCAGTGGATGGTACGGGAAATGTGACCCCTTCGATCCAGGAAATGGCTGGTCAGAGACCCTTCGGGGCCTAGGGCCAGCCGTTTTCGTGTCGACAGGGTGCCAGGTTCTCCCTCAGCAGCCTCGACGGACGCCCCCGGAGCCTGTTGCCCCGCCCGCACACGCAAAGTGGCCCCTGCCCGGGTGTTTCCGGGCAGGGGCCATCGTCGTGGGTGCTACTTCGTCGTGACGCTCTTCTTCGTGACGGACTTGGTTGTCCGCTTCACCGTGACCCAGGGCGTCGTCGGGGGTCCGGTGCGGTCTTCGCCGGGCGGCGCCTGGGCTCGACGGGGCCGGGTGAACTTCCGTTGTCGGTGCAGAGCGTGCGTCGGTCGCGCCTGGGGCAGGGGCTCGATCACGGCGTCTTTGACGACCTTGGGCGGGTGGCCCATGTCGTAGCCGTAGCGGGTGAGCAGCAAGGAAGCGTTGACGGCGGCGAGGATGAAGGCCAGCAGGATGCCGTTGCGCTCAGTGCCACGAACGCGGGTGGAGTGACGGGCCAGGCGTGCGTGGTGAATCTTCAGGCAGGCGTTGGTGGACTCGACCGCTGAGCGCCTGCCGTAGGACGGCTTCCACTTGGTGGTCCCGTAGAGGACGCGCTGGCGCAGGTTGAGCAAGTCGTCCGGCCCGAGGGTCACGGTGGTGCCGCAGCCGCAGGGTTGGCCCTCGACACACGAGGTCTTCGGGTAGCGCGACTCGTCCAGCCGCATCGAGGCCAGATGGTTGGGGCAAATCATGGTGCCCGAGAGGACCGGATCGCGGTAGCGCTGGGTCCCACGCTCGTTGTTGGGTCTGCCCATGGGGGTGAAGGCGTGGTACTTGCGTTGGTCGTAGCGCGCGCAGAGTGCTGCTGTCTCCTGCGCGCTCATGCCGAGCCCGAACCCACCCAAACGGCGGTCAGCCACGGGGAGGGTGTCCTTGAAGAGCCCGCCGTCCACGTAGACCGTGCCGGGAATCGGGCCAGGACGGGTCCCGCGCTGGCTCTCGTGCAGATCGAGAACCTGCTCGATCCCCCGTGCCGAGACCTGACGCGCCCAACTGTCGGCGTTGAGATAGGTGTAGCCACGGTCAGCGAGGATCGTGGTGGGCTTCCGGTCGGCAGCCTCCATCGCGTCGATGAGAGCGAGTCCGCCCTCCGCCTTGTAGGAGCCTGCGGGGCAGAGCGCAGCGCCTCTGATGAGTCCCGGTCGGGCTGCGCCACCGATGTCGGGAACATCGACGGACAGGTGGAGGTCCCAGCCGTTGAACACCTGCTTGCGCGACCTGTTCTTGCCAGCGCGGTAGCCGTCGCGGGCGTCCGGGTCGATGGTGTGCTGGTGTCGACCGTCGTGGCCTTGGCGTGGCCAGCCCGGCTCGTTGCGCGGAGCATCGCCCTCCAGGGCGTCCAGTTCGGGCAGCGAGTCCTCTGGGATGTCCGCCTTCATGAGGTGCTTCCACGAACGCCGTCGAGCGTGGGTCTCGTAGTCGGTGGAGTCGATGGCCTGCGTGTCCGACTGGGCGATCTGAGCCGGGATGAGGTCGCTGGCCAGGGAGGTCATGAAATCGGCCAGTCCCACAGACAGGCGTGGGCCGAGGACCTCCCCGGTCCTGGGATCGACACGTTCCTTCATGGCGTTTGCCAGTTCAGTCACGGCCTGTTCGACCAGGTCGTAGGTCCACTCGTGCTGGATGCCGAGGGTCTCCTTCTGGGAGTCGGTGAGCCGAGAAGTCACCCGCGCCGCATCGGAGAGCAGCAGTTCCCCGAAGCCTTCAATCGCAGCGATCTGGAGCACCGTGAAGAGCGCCTCGTAGGTGTACGTGCGCTTGCGGCCCCGGTGCGCAGTCATGTCCTGCTGAACGACCTCCGTGATCCGAGCGGCCCGGACCATGGCATAGGCACGCTTGAAGGTCTGGGAGTCGACGGCCCCTGAGTGCCACCTCATGACACCTCACCTCGCTCCCAGCCCGCAGCGGCGAACAGGTAGGCGTCCTTCTCGATGCGCTGGGCCACGAAGGGAGCGATGACCTCCAGCGACTTTGAGGAGACCGTCCCGGCGATGACCATGAACTCCGAGATGCGCACGTCTTGCGCAAGGACGTCAGCCATCCAGGTGGTGCGAAGCCGGGAAGGACGGAAGGCGACCCAATCGGGCCACTGAATACTCTGACGAAGCGCCCCCAGTGGGTCCTTGGCCGTGACCTTCCACCTCCCGACCAGCGAGCCCTCGGGATAGCGCTCGCAAAGGTCGAGCAAGGCAGGTACGTACTGTGCCCGCACGGGAACCACGCGATCTGCTGTCAGAACAACGACGAGCCGAGGGTCGTGCGGGTGACGAGCAACTGTCTCCGCAGTCACGTGCAGCATCTCCCCGGCCTTCAGGCCAGCACCAAGGCCGAGGGTGAGGATGGCGGTGGCCACTCGCTGTCGGTGCGGGGTCGCCTGGTTCTGGGCTGCGGCCCACAGTGCCTCGACTTCCTCCGGGCTGTAGGGCGGAAGGATCGTGTGGTTGTTGGCGAAGGGCTTGGGGTCCGGGGTCCAGGGAGCCTTCTTCGTGCAGGCCCTGCCCACCCGGCGCAGGTAGCCGCGACGGGTCGAGCGGGTCTCCGTGGACAGGTGCTTCAAAGCGGTCGCGCAGTAGCGCTCGACGTGCGAAGGGACGAAGACCTTCTCCAGGTCCAGGGCAATGTCCTGGTGATGCGCCCAGGCGAGGAAGTAGGTCACGGCGCTGAGGCACTGGAGGGCCGAGGCCACGGACTTGTAGTCGGCAGCACGGCAGGCGTCGATGGCGACAGGGCGCACGATGCCCCAGACCTCAGGGCTCACCAAATGAGCCGCTGGACGGTAATGGGCGAAGACACCCTCGGGGGTCGTCACAACGACACCCCCAACGACACGGTGCTTGGCCATGGCTCTCCCTCGTAGACCGAATGGGTCTTATAAGACCCACAAGACCTACTATAGTTGTCGCCACCGACGATCCTGGAATCGTGCTGCTGCCCTAGGCTTGGCGCATGCCCAGGTCCGGAGGAGATGCCGCTCCGCGCGCGTACGTCGCGCGTGGTCAGTGGCCGTCCGGAAGGCTGCGGAAGGACGCCCCCGCCTCGGCGGTCTACGGGCAGGAGTTCGTCAAGCGGCTGCTGATGGCGTTGAAGGCCAAGGGTGGCCCGTCGATGCGCAGCATCGAGCGTGAGGCGCGGGTCAGCAGGCGCACCATCGAACGGGTGCTGGCCGGAGAGGTTCTGCCGGACTTCGGAGCAGTTGCCCGCCTGGAGGTATGGCTGGAGGCAGACCTCTGGCCGGGTCCGGACCTGAGGGCACAGGGACGCACGGACCACCCAACCTGAGCCTGTCCTCACGGTCAGGTGGTCAATCTGGCGCGCCCGAATAGGGCGCGTGATCATCGGTCCCGACGCCCCCGCATCTTGTCAGCGGGCTGGTAGATGCCTCGCCGTACGGTGCGCAGTTCACCGCGCTTGACCAGCCGAGTGAGTGCGTCCTGGACCTGCTTGGCCGTCACGTCGGGGTGCTTGTGCTGGACGGCCCGGACGGCCTTGTAGGTCGGGAACTCCCGACTGTCTGCCAGGAGGTCACGGAGCAGTTGAGTGAGGTTGGGGACCCCCGCGGCCCGGAGTCGCTCGTTCATCCCGCCTGGCGTCGTCCTGGGCGCTGGGTCGGGGCCGATCAGTGAGCGGACACGACTCCAGTTCGTCGTCCCTGCCCGCCGCTGCTGACGTGCCGCCAGTTGCTGGGTCCAGTCGAGTCGAGCCACATCAGCCCGAACCCGCTCTTCGAGTCCTGGTACTTCCTTCATCGCTGCCTCCAGAGTGTCGGTGGTCGTTGCACCGACTCTGTTGGAAGCGAGGCTGGATTTCGGCACGAGACCAGGAGCCTGGTCCTTGGCTAGCACCGGGTCCACAAGAGCGAGGAGTCGTCTGACATGACCTCGGAAGTGCTCACTGGTGAGCGGGCTCGCCTCGATCCCGGCGATCTCATCGGCCCGCGCCCAGCGGGCTCCTTGCGAAGTGAGTCGCAGCGTCTCGCGAGCCATCTGCGCCGAGCGTGCCACCAGGTCATAGCCCTCCCGGCGCTGGCCTGGCAGGTTCTCGCCCGCAGCCTGGGCAAGTACCTCGTCGTCACCTAGCGCGGACTCAACCGCGTACGTCAGGGACATCTGGATCACGTCAGCAAGGTCCAGGGGAACGAACCGAGCAGACAGCACGCCACTGATCCACTCGTCCCAGTTCCGGGCACGGTGGCGCTCGCGCGGGGTCTGCCGATCTCTCTCTATGTGAGGAACGTAGCGGAGGAGAAGGTGATGGGTGAGACTGACCGGCGATCTCGAACACGCCGATCCGCCCCGTCGTGCCGAATCATTTCTCGTGGATAGCGCCGTTCAGAAAATGGCAATCCAGGTTGATGAAGTCGCTTATTGAAGCACCGTCGAAACGCAAAGGTGACCTCAAACCTGGCTGGAAACAGCGTCAAACTCCGCCTACGGTCCAGGTGTTCGGACACATCTTTCGGAGGTTCCATGGCAGTCAAGGAGTATCGGGACGGGCGAGAGCGGCGCACCGCTGCCATGCTGCCCGAGGTCTTCGATCAGGTGCGCAAGATTGCGCACTACGAGAATCGTTCGCTGGCCTACCAGTTGGGCATGTTCGTCGCAGTTGGCGTGTCCCAGTGGATCGAGAAGAACGGGCCTGTTCCCGAGGATGGTCGTCCCAAGTCCTGAAAATGCGAAGCGCCCCCATCTCTTGGCGGAGGCCGGGGGCACTTCGTGAAGTCCTACAGGACGCTCGAAAGGAGCGGTTTCATGCTAACACCTGGCGTTGACCAGGCAACCTGTGCCCCGGAGGGCGTGTCGTGAGCACGGCGAAGGCAGGCTACGCGCGACTGCCATTCTCGTGGTTGGAGGACGAGGTGTTCACTGACGTGATGAGCGCCGGGGCCTTTAGGCTCCGTGTTCTCCTGACGGCGCACTGTGCCTACGACCTGACTGACGGCTGGGTCTCCGAGAGGCTCATGCGCTCGCTGCTTGACCAGCCCGACAGCCTTGAAGAGTTGCTACGTCTGGGCTATTTGGAGCCTGCCGTTCGCGAGGAGCGTGGTGTCCAGATCGAGGGCTACCGCCTCATGGGGTTCGGGGGTGAGCAGATGAGCCGGGACCAGCGCCTGGCTGAGCGTGAGGCGGCACGCAACAGGATGCGCAACGTCCGAGGAAGCAGGAAGGGTAACGGTGTTCGAGCGAACGTTCGCCCGAACGTGCAGGAGAACACCGTCCGAACCGACGACGAACGTTCCCGGCGTAGTAGTAGTGCCAGTAGTAGTGGTAGTGGAAGAGACTCAGTGGTTGCGGCCATCGGTGATCCCACGCTGGAGGTCGCACAAGGCGCTGCGCGCCGCCTCGACGGGAGTGACCGTCTGGCATCCGGTCCGCAGTCCGCGAACCGCCAGCAGCCCATCCAGGCCGACAACAAGCACTGTGACAGTGCCAGCAGGTTCGCCCTTCCGGCCACGCCCTTTAGGAACCCGGCCCACCCGCCCCGGGGGAAGCCTGCCGAGTCAGGCGGCTCGGGCAACTACGAGCAGCCTCTGCATGCCTCCCAGGCGGAGATGCTCCTGCTGGCGCGGATCAGTCCCGAGCGCTTCGTCAGGCAGATGAGGGTCAAGGCCGACCAGAAGGGCTGGGCGCACATCGACTGGAGTGGCCTGGTGGCCAAGCAACGTTTCGTCAAGACGCTGGCGGTGCGGCAGGGGGAGGTCGAGGCGCTCTTGCCCCAGGTGGAGGCGTGGCTCGCGGAAGGCGCTCAGTGATCGCTTCGAGTCAGTCAGTGCTCGGCCCAGCCTGGCCGGTTCTGTCGGCCTGGCCACCTACGATCGGAGAGACGCCCTAAGGGGCTACGACACGCAGCAAGGCAGGTAAATGAAGCGCAGCCCCAAGGGACGGCTCGAACTCACATGGATGGGGAAGGACTCTGCCCTCATTCCAGTCGAGGACGGCAAGTACGACTACGCCTGGGTGGACCCAAGCGACCCCCGTGCCCTGGAGGTCAAGTCCATCGAGGTCGTGGAGCAGGTCGGTGAGGTGGACGGCCCGACCGGGGCGAACGAGAACCTACTCATCGTCGGGGACTCAGGAGACGCTCTGCGGTCCTTGGGGACGATCCCGGAGTACGCCGACAAGTACCTGGGCCAGGTCAAGTTGGTTTACATCGACCCGCCGTTCAACACCGAGCAGACCTTCGAGCACTACGCGGACCAGTTGGAGCACAGCATCTGGCTGACGATGATGCGTGACCGGATCAGGGACATCAAGCCACTCCTGGCTGAGGAAGCCTCCATCTGGGTCCATCTGGACGATGCCGAGGTTCACCGTATGCGCCTGCTGTTGGATGAGGAGTTTGGAGCGGACCGCTGCGCCAGCCAGATCGTTTGGCAAAAGCGAACGACGCGGGAGAATCGTTCTGCCTTCAGCGACAACCACGACCACATTCTGGTCTACACCAACTGCCCGGTGACGCAATGGCGAGACTCCCGGAACCGACTTCCCCGGACAGAAGCCACCAACAACCCTGACAACGACCCTCGTGGACCCTGGGACAGCATTCCGTTCACGGCACAGGGCTTCCGAGCCAACCAGATGTACTCGATCACAACGCCCACAGGTGTCGAGCACCAGCCTCCAGCGAACAGATGCTGGGGTGCGGTGGAGAGCGAATACCAGCGCTTGCTCTCGGATGGCCGCATCTACTTTCCGAAGGGCGGGAACGGAAAGCCTCGCGTCAAGCAGTTCGCGAGTGAGGCACCAGGGCTGGTTCCTCAGACCATCTGGCCCTCGGTCGAGGTCGGGGAGAACGACGAGGCGAAGCGGGAGATCCAGTCCCTCTTTCCAGGACAGAGCCCGTTCGACACCCCAAAGCCCGAGCGCCTACTCTCACGGATCGTTCACATCGGGAGTAACCCTGGTGATCTAATCGTGGACTTCTTCGGCGGGTCCGGTACCACTGCCGCCGTGGCGCACAAGATGGGACGGCGCTGGCTGACGGTTGAACTTGCAGAGACCAATGCGCACCTGTTTACGGTTCCTCGGCTGCGCAGGGTGGTGGAGGGACAGGACCCCGGAGGTGTCACGTCCAGTACCACGCGGGTGGCGGTGGCAGACCTTCCTGATGGAGTCATCCCGGAAGACGCGCGGAAGTTCACGACCCTGGTGGGAAAGTTCACGGATGACCGAGACCTCCCGATCAACGTCGTGTCCGAGACCGCGAAGTTCGTTCGGCAGGCGGTCAAGACCGACGAGCCACCCTTGACGGAGGAGGAGTCAAAGGCCCTCCTCGCGCTGCTGCGGAAGGTCCAGCAGGGAACCGAAGGCGAAGTAACGGTCGATGTCATGCCGCACGTTCGCAAGGCCCTGCGCGACTCGGCCAAGACGAGAGATGAGTCCACCACCCTGTGGGAAGGTGGCGGAGGATTCACCGTCGCGAAGATGGGTCCATCCATGTACGAGGTGGATGACGAGGACGGTCAGGTCTTCCTGTCGTCTGCCGCGACGAACGGGGCGTGGTCCAAGGCCATCGCTGGGCAGTTGAAGTTCACCCTCACGACCGACGATCCCGTGTTCTGCGGGGCGCGCAACCGACAACGACTCGCGGTGATCGACGGGGTGGCCGACCAGAACGTCGTGCGAACGGTGGTGGAGCACTTGGGCGAGAAGGAGAAGGCCGTGATCGTCGCCAAGGGAGTGCTACCCGAAGCGGCCCAACTCCTTCAGGAGTTGTCGCCGGGGTCCCGGGTGAAGAAGGCACCCGAGGACGTGTTCCCGAAGGGGACGGTGAACTGAGATGGCTGTGGAGATCACTCACGACGAGGCGCTGATCGAGGAGATCGCTGCGCGGTTCGACCTTCGCGATCCGAACAAGAACGCACTGTCTGCTGTGGTGCAGAAGATCGCTGACGGCGGTTCGGGGCTTCAGGAGATGGTCGCGGACCTGGCCACGGGCGTCGGGAAGACGTTCCTGATGTCGTCGCTGATCGAGTATCTGGCGCAGCAGGGTGTTCGCCACGTCCTGGTGGTGACGCCGGGCTCCACGATCCAACGCAAGACGTTGGCGAACTTCGATGCTGCGTCGCACAAGTACGTCGCGGGGGCAGACATCGCGCCCTTCATCGTCACCCCGGACAACTTCCAAGCAGCGAACGTCGGGTCGGTGTTGCGTGACCCGAAGCGGCTGAAGGTGTTCGTCTTCAACGTGCAGCAGTTGATCCGTCCCACCGACAAGGTGAGCCGGAAGGTCCGTGATGAGGACGAGAACCTCGGGGACGCCCTCTACTCGCACCTGACCAATGCCGACGACCTCTTCGTCATCGCGGATGAGCACCACGTCTACCGGGAGAAGGCCAAGGCGTTCTCGGCAGCCATCCGCGACCTGGGCCCGGTCGCCCTGGTCGGGCTCACAGCCACCCCGGACAAGGCTGACTACGCCAAGGTGATCTTCCAGTACACGCTAGGTGAGGCCATCGCTGACGGGCATGTGAAGGTCCCGGTCATCGTCTACCGCAAGGACGGCACGAAGGATGAGCGGACGCAGTTGCAGGACGCGTGCCAGTTGCTCGGGCACAAGGAGAAGTCCTACGAGGTTTATCGCCAAACCAGTCCTGATGCTCCTGCGGTCAAACCAGTGCTGTTCGTCGTTTGCCAGACCATCGAGCACGCCACCGAGGTCGGTCAGTTGCTCGCCCAGCCCGGGATGATCGGTGACGGCTCGCAGGTGCTGGAGATCACCTCGCAGTCCTCCGACGAGGCCCTGGAGGCGCTGTCGAAGGTCGAGGAACCTGACTCTCCGATCCGCGCCATCGTCAGCGTGAACATGCTCCGCGAGGGCTGGGACGTCAAGAACATCGCGGTCATCGTGGCCCTGCGGAGGCTGGCCTCCCAGACCCTGACGGAGCAGATTCTTGGCCGTGGCCTGCGGCTGCCCTTCGGACAGCGCACCGGCATCGCGGATGTCGACCAGGTCGACCTCGTGGCACACGACTCCTACCAGCAGTTGCTCTCGCAGAAGGACGTGCTCCGACAGCGAATCCAACTCCCCTCGACGGCGGTGGAGGTGGACGATCAGGGCTTCGCCACCAGCGCCGAGGTCGACCCGAACCAGCCCGTCCCCGTAGACCCCGGTACGGGTTCACCCGAGCCCGGGCAGGTCGGTGGTGCCGGAGGCAGCAGCAGCCTGACTCCTGCCCCGGGCCAGTGGACCCTCTTCGAACTGGAGGAGGACGAGTCCGCTCAGGACGAGGACTACCAGCCGAATCCTGGTCTTATCTTCGAGGAGACCGAGCAGCGGGTGGAGACCAAGGTCCCCGAGCCGCAGTACCGCGTCGAGGGTGCTCCGCAGATCATCTTCCCCCGACGCGAGTCTCGACTGGTGCACTCGCCCTTCTCACTGTCCGACATCCCGGACGGCGACGCCGAGAAGGCAGGGGTGGCCTTCATCAAGGAGGTGCCCACCTTCATCTTCCGTGACGCGCTGGAGGCCAAGCGGAAGGGCGATCAGGTGCAGATCATCAGCACCCCGCAGGGAACGGCGGAGGCCCAACAGACCTTGGCCGGTCTGGACGTGGTGCACGAGGAACTGACCGCCGCGATCATGCAGCAGCCGGAAGTTCCGGCGGAGAAGGCGTCCAAGAACGCCGCGAAGCGCTTGGTGAAGGCGTTCCTGAAGGGCGCAGGCGTCACCAGCGACGACGAGACCGCTGAGTGGGGCACCAAGCGCCGTCAGCAGGCTGTGGAAGGCATGCGGTCGATGATCCGGGACAAGATCACCAACCGGCCCCGGCAGGAGTCGTTCGAGTTCGTCGGCATCATGCTGCCACTGGAGCCCGTCACGGTTGAGCCGGACGCCCCCATGGCCCACAACGTGACCAAGTTCAAGAAGGGCCTCCAGTACGTCGGCTGGAAGAAGAACGTCATGCCGATGGCCACCTTCGACGCAGGGACCACGGAGTGGCAGTTGGCCCTGCTCATGGACCGTGACCCGAACATCCAGTGGTGGGTGCGCATCTACACCAACGGTCAGGCGTTCATCCGCACCACGGATGGCTACTACTTCCCCGACTTCATCGCACTCGACACGGATGGGACCTACTGGCTGATCGAGGGCAAGGCCGACGATCACGCCAAGGACGACTCGGTTCTCCGCAAGAAGAAGGCTGCCGAGGACTGGGCACGGGCTGTGCGGGACGAGGACGACTTCGGCGCGTGGCGGTACATGTTCGCCACCGAGTCCGACATCAAGCAGGCGGGAGGCTCCTGGAACGCCCTGCTGACGAGCACGAAGCCGGAGTAGCGCGATGGGCGGGCAGAGGAGCGCTCCAGCACGAACGAGCCGCCGCAAGGGCGACCCCCAGCCCCTGTCGACTCAACCGGGACACTCGTGGAAGTACCTCTACGAGCGTCTGACCGAGAAGCGCTTCCAGCAGTTGTGCGGCGCGCTCCTCCGTCACGAAGACCCAACCATCAGGCTGTACCCGGTCGGGATGAGCGACGGGGGAAGAGACGCTACGGGCCGAGGAGCAGACGGCGCTACAGACGGCCTGATCTACCAAGTCAAGTGGACCAAAGACCGGATACAGAACCCGGTCGCATGGCTCAAGAAGGCGGTGGAGGGCGAAGCAGAGAACATCGAGCGTCTCGTCACCAAGGGTGCGACTCGCTACGTCTTGATGACCTGCGTGGCTGGAACATCGTCTCCTGACAAGGGGACGATGGACCGGCTCGATAGTGAGTTCGCCACCCTCTCTGAGCGGTTCGGCATCGACATGCAGCCCCTGTGGCAGGCGGACATTGACGGCATGGTTGACGCCGCACCAGATGCCATCAAGTGGTCCTACCAAGAGATGCTCGCTGGACACGATCTCATCCGCTTCCTGATCCATGGGTCGGGAGTTGAAGGTCGCGCTGCTGAGATGCGCACGACCCTATTGAAGGTGATGAAGAACCAGGGTGCCGAAGACGCAAAGGTGAAGTTCAGCCAGGCCGACTTGGACCAGACACCCCTGGCCGACGTGTTTGTCGACGTGCAAGCCGAAGTTGTGGCTGGACCTCGGGCCGCGCCGGACCTCAGGGGATTGTCGGCGTACCAGGACAGAACATCCGGCGCACTTGCCTACCTCCTTACAACCTCCATGCCCTATACCGTGGTCCGTGGCGAACCGGGTCAGGGGAAGTCCACCCTCGGCCAATACCTGTGTCAGGTTCATCGGGCGGAGATACTCCCCGAAGACGACGTGTCGGAGATTTCCTCGGGGGGTTACACCCCGAGCGAGCCCAAGTTGCCGTTTCGGATCGACTTGCGCCACTACGCATCGTGGCTTGGAGGAGTCGACCCCTTCGATGATGACCTGCATGTCGAGCGCAGACCGAAGCGGCGACGTGGCGCAGAGCGAGGACTGGAACACTTCCTTGCTCACTACTGCCACTTCTACAGCGGTGGCCGCTCGGTCACCGTCGAACAGATTCAAGACCTTCTCGACCGCTACCCCACCTTGTTGCTCCTTGATGGTCTGGACGAGGTGGGCGATCAGGGACTTCGGTCGCACGTGGTCAGCGAGGTGGACCGTCTGGTCAGGCGACTCGGGGCAGTGCACCGAAGGCGGACGCAGGTTGTGGTGACCACACGGCCCAACTCGTCGTCCCAGCCAGAGCCCAGTCAAGACGTCTTCGAGTACGTACGTCTACGTCCGATGAGTCCAGCCATGCAGAAGGAGTACCTCCGCAAGTGGGCAGCGGTGAACGGACTTCCTCCCGCTCGACGGCGCAAACTCACGAAGGTGTTCTTGGGTCGCACCGCTGAGGAGCACATCGCTCAACTGAGTGCCAATCCCATGCACCTCACGATCCTGCTCTACCTCATCAACAAGCGGGGCGAGGCCGTTCCCACCGCCAGGACCGCCATCTACAGCGCGTACATGGATGCGCTCATGGATCGCGAGATCGAGCGCGACCAGATCGACAAGGACGACGTTGATCGCGTGCATGAGACGACCTCATGGCTTGGCTGGCGGATGCAGTCCGGGGTCGAGACCGATGCGTCCTTAGGGAAACTACCGCTAAAGCGAATCCGCACTGAACTGTTCGCGTACCTTCAAGAGGTCGAAGGACCGGAACAACTGCTCGACAAGTTGTTCAAAGCCTCAGCGGACAGGTTCTGGGCGCTCACGAGCAAAGAGGGAGAAACGTACGAGTTTGCCGTCCAACCAGTGAGGGAGTACTTCGCTGCCCGCTACTTGGCCAAGTACGCCGGGATGCTGTCTGAGCCCGTTCTGAAGGGCGACCTTCTTGCCCACTTGGTCCAGCGATCCTACTGGCTCAACACGACGTTGTTCTTCGCAGGCTTCGCTGACCCGAACGAGATCGGCGGGCTCGTGATGGGCCTGGAGGATGCGCTGGAGGAAGGACGGCACCCGCTTCAGGTTCGGGTGGCGCTTTGGGCTCTACTGCGAGACGGCATCTTCGCTCCGGTGAGCAGGACGCAACGAAAGGCAGTCGGACTGCTGACTGACGACCTCAGTCTCTGCCTCGTGAGGCCCGCTGATCATCCGGACCAGTTCGCGATGTTGCCCGAGGGGCTCGGTGCGTCCGAGTTCTCCACCGCTCTCGGCGACGTGATCGAGAAGAACCGCCGAGTCTCGCGTGTTCGCACTCTTGCCGCTGCCCGCCTGCTTGGCGAGATCGGTCCTCACCACGACGACTTGAACGCTTGGTTCGAATCTGCCCTCTCGAAGGCCGATGGCAGCGAGGAAGAGGTTCTCCTCAGCCTGGGTGCCGTGCACCGACGCCTCCGCGTCTCAGATCAGCGAGCAGATGCCTTGCATCTCACCTCCGCCCCATCCCGCAGGGCAGCGCTCGCCATAGGTGCGATTCCTGCTTCCGGCACGATCCAAGAGGCGAAACTTCTGGAAGCCGTCATCTCGGGTGAGGCGTCCGACATCTCTACCACCAGCGTCACTCCAGGCGGGTGTCTCCTGCGTGCTGTGCGTCCGCACAGGTTCATAGACCTTGCGAAGCCGGACGGAGAGCCCAGTTTCGTCGTTGCCACCGCTCACCTGGAGAACATCCAGTCGGACCACCGCGCTCGCCAACAGGTCTTCAAGCGCCTCATCAGTGCGGACTCTCGGTACGAGCAGTGAAGCACTCATCGCTGTTCAGGCGGGGTCAGCAAGGTTCGACAGCACCTTGGCAGGACACTGCTCGTGAGATCGCTGCCATCCACGGCCCCTGCTGGCTCGCCACTGAGATAGCCCTCATTGGGGTGGTGAACGGATTCGTGCGTACGGGTGGCTCCTTCGATCCGGGTAAGCCCGCTCTAGGGCCTGCCATGGACTACGGCGTATTCGTCCAAGCCCTACGCAAGGGGCAGGACGAAAACTGGTGGCGGGACCAGAGCAACGCGATGGATGATGCTCACTCAAAGTTGGCATGGGTGGCTGGACTTCTGGTCAGCGCCGGAGCCGAGACGATCAACGCACTCCTTCCGGTACTGGAGACGGTCATCGCCTCCATCACCGATGACGAGCATTGGAATCTGCTGCAAGGGCTCAGCCGTATCAGCGCCAGTGGGCTGAGCCCCCACACGAAGCCCGGCAGCCTTCGAACAGCAGCAGCCCTGCCCCCCGGGCTGCTGCTCCAGACCACAAACAGCCGCCTTCGTGCTGCCTTGGCCCTATTCGCCGTGGACCTAGGGGTGGAGGACCGACTGGAGACCCTCGACATCGCCGCGTTAATCGAACTCACGCGGTTCGGTGCGGCCTCGTGGCCCGCTCATCGAGCACTGACGGCCCGTCTCATCCAGGACCAGACCTACGAGAGCCTGCAAGCGGTTCGAGAGTGCGGGCGAGATGCTGTGGTCGTGCTTCCCGACAAAAAGCCAACGGGCTTCCCAGCGCAGCATATGGAGACGATCCTTGCCGAGCCGCTCGCCTATCCATCAGCCTTGGTTGAGGCCGCCGAGCGATGGCACTCACGCGGGCATGTGGAGACGCCGCTCACCCAAGTTGGAGTGTCAGAAGGGTGGCTGCCTAACGTTTGAGGCCGCGCCACTCGCCCCTTCTGGACCTCAACGTTCGATTGGGTTGGCCGTGATGATGCCTGTCTTGCTCTCCCAGTGGATGGCCAGGTCGCCCTCCATGACGCCGATGGGCGACGCAGCACCCTCCGGAAGTTCGTGGGTCTTCGGCTCCTGTCCCGGAGTGGAATCCACCAAGAGCGGGTCTGCGCCTCCCTCGCCTGCGGCCCCGAAGGCGCGCCCCTGATCCGTGACGGCGCTGAAGGTCACGGTCTTCTCGCCATCCCCACCGCCCACGCAGTCAACCTTGTTCCCCGGTCCAAGCCGCAGAGGTCCGGCGACCTTCCACTCGCGATCCGGACTGACCACGAACTGGCTCTCAACCGCAGGCCCGCACTCCGGCTTGGCAAGGACGCTTCCGGAAGCGGCGTCGAGCACCTGGAAGACGACCTCCCCTGCCTTGCCCTGTCCGGTCGTTGGCTCATTCCACCGACCCAACAGCAGCAAGTCCATGTCGCTGCCGTAGACGAGGGAGTTGACGGTGGCAGCGCTCGGTGCAGAGTCGCTGGAACTCCAGCCGGTACCGCCGAACGATGACAGCGCGCTCACCGAGCCGGTCTCCCACAGTCCGATGGGGTTCTCGCCCACGGAGGCCGCACCGACCAGTCGGGCCTCGAAGGGAGCGGGAGGGGCCTCCCCGACCTCCCCGCCTGGGAGCACCACGACTGCGGTGCGATCTGGGAGGGCGAACCCGAGGCCGATGGCGCTGAGTTTCGGCGTGTCCGACTTGCTGCCGGGCACACTCACCTCTTTGACGAGCGTGCCGTCCTCAATGTTGATCAAGGTGACGAGGGCGGCGTAGGTCGAGGTGGACAGGCCCTCCCCTTCGACCTTGCCGGTGTCGATGACAGCCACGACCTCTGGCGAGACCTGGCGCAGCACCGGAGGCTGCCCAGTGGCGCGGTCCTCCTCGGCCAGCGGCTTCCAATCTGTGGCCCACACCTCCATGCCCTGCGAGTCGTAGGCGCGCACCACGGCCTCGTCCAGGGCGATCACTCGCTTGGCCGTGACGATGGGGGTCATCTGCTCCCACGAGGGCGGAATCTGCATGCTCCAGGCCGGCCCTCCGAAGACCGACGCCACCGGCAGGGTGTGACCTGCGGACTGAGTGCTGGGCTGCCCCGATGTGGTCTGGCCTGAGCCCGTGGCCTGCGCCGACGGACTGGTGGCGGGGGTGGGGTTGGCATCGGGGTTCGAACTGCAAGCGCTCACGGCCAGGGCCAAGATGGTCAACCCTGCAAGGGCTTTTCGGGGCATGGGGCTCCTCCTCCACGAATGACGGTCCCCCTTCGGGATTCGCCCCTGGACACCTTGCCATGGACACACCTATAGTACAAGTTCTTGTGCTGACATCGGTCGGATGGGCCGCTGGGATGGGTCGGTGCATGCCCCTCCGCCCGAGCCAGACCTAGCCCGTCTGGCGGCAGCGTTCCAAGAGGGGCGAGAGCGTTCGGGCATGACGTTTGACGAACTTGCCGAAGCGAGCGGACTGGCACGGCAGACGCTGCTCAACCTGAGTGCTGGCCGCTTCTACGGCGATCTAAAGACCTGGGCGATCCTGGCGAAGACGTGGGACGTGTCTCTCGATGACCTGATCGCGCCGATCTGGGACGACTGACCCACGTCCTCCTGCGGGAGGGCAGTTCTGTCAGTGCCGCCTGTCAGGCTGGACTCCACCGACAGTTAGGAGTCCCGCATGCCCACGCCACGAATGCCGTCCCAGTCCCAGATCAGGTCACAAATGCGCGCAGCCCAGCGCAAGGCGGAGCAGCAGATCAAGAGCGAGGTCCGCAAGGCCGAGCAGCAGTTCGAGCGCGACCTGAGGGCTGCGCAGCGTAAGGCCGAGAGTGACGCCAAGGCTCAGCAACGTCGGAACGAGCAGACCGCTCAGCGCGAGATCGACAAGTGGGTCAGGGACACCAACCGCAAGTTGAAGTCGGCCAGCCGTCCCTCTGTGACGTACCGGGCCACGGAGGAGCACACTCTGGGCGCGGTCGCGACTGAAGCCGAGCGTCAGGCCGCTGCACACCCCGAGCGCCGCGACGTGTTCCTCTGCCATGCCTGGGGCGACCGTCAGGGAACCGCGCAGGAACTCCATGACCTTCTGGAGGGCTTCGGCGTGAGCGTCTGGTTCTCGGAGAAGGACGTTGCGCTGGGCACATCCTTGGTGCGCGAGATCGACAAGGGCCTGCGGATGTCCCACATTGGGATCGTCCTGGCCACGCCCAACCTGCTGAAGAGCCTCGCTGCTGAGGGGATCGCGGACAAGGAGTTGTCAGCCCTGCTGGCCACGGACCGCGTGATCCCAGTCGTCCATGGCATCTCCTACGACGAACTGCGCGACGAGAGCCCTTTGCTGGCCTCCCGCTCCGGCCTGAGCACTGGGGAGGACACGCTGGAGCAGGTCGCGGTGAAGATCGCGAACGCTGTGCGCCCGGAAGAGGGCTGACTGGTCAACGGCCTTCGTACACCTGTGTGTCTACGCTCGATAGCACCCAGTCACGCAAGGCCGATCCGAGAGGGACCGTCATGAACCAGCACCACGAGCCCGACGACCCCCTCCAGGTTGATCTGGTGGCACTCGGAGTGCAGTTCGAGGCTGAGGACCGCGAGGACCGACGCAGAGAGGCCGAACGACGCCGCAAGGGTTTCCCGGAGCCCAAGCGAGACATCCGGACCTTCGTGGGCTTCGCAGACGGTGGGGCAGCACCTCGCGCCTGACCGGCTACCTCCCGCTGACCCACGCCTCTTCGAGGAGCACGCTCGCCACAGAGAACTCGGCTCTGTCTCGGTCGAGATCGGGGACGAGATGGGTGAGCCTCTCGACGGCGGCTTGGCTCGCCTCGAAGGCTGCGGTGATGATCTGTTGGTTGGTCGCCCTCTTCATGCGCCTGGACTGTAGCCAGGTTGGAGGACAAGGACGCCAAGCGGCATGCGGTTCCCCACGCGCAGGCCGCAAAGAGTGCCCTGCGGGCCACCGTGCGGTTCGCTAGCCGTGGGGCACCGGGCGCTCGACCCAAGCATGGTCCGCCTAGGTACTCGCACGTCGCCAGGGTGCTCTTGACCGACTGCTGGGGGAGTCCTCCGAGGCGCGCGCCGATGCGGCGATTCGGGGGTTGGTCTGCGATGATCACCTCAGTGCGCAAGGATTGTCGGTGGGGCTGTCTAGCCTTGAAAATGACGTTGCAGGGCGCGACGTTGACCGAATAAGGGAGCCGGGAATGAGCGAGTGGCGCAATGCTCTAGAGCGTGCGCTGATCCAGCATGGCCTGAGCCTCGACAGTCTTCGCGAGCAGGTGGGGGCCGACGCCCTCTTGGGCGGGTGGCTCGGTGAGGAGCCGTTGGGAGCGCCCTCTCCTGCCATCTACCTCGCGCTGTCGGACTACACCGACATCGAGGTGGAGGTGCTCACGGGTGAAGTCGATCCAGCCTCCACGCTCGCGGTGGCCATGCGCACCCGAGGACAGACAGCACCTATGGAGGTCCTTCAGCGCTCCTCGCGCCTACTGCGCGCCGCGCGAGCCGTTCTTCGACTGGAGCCGTACTCAGCGCGTCTACGGAAACTCCAGTCGCTTCAGAGCCTGTTCTCTGGTGGAGTCCCGTCCCCGTGGGCCGGGAGGCAACAGGGCAAGAGCGCCGCCCTGCAAGTGCGAGCCCATCTGGGGCTGGGTACCGATCCACTTCTTGATCTGCCTGGATTGATCGAGAACTTGGGTATCGCTGTTGAGTTCGCGACCACCTTGCCTGAGGGGATGCACGGCGTCACGTCTTGGACCCAAACCCGTGACGGGTGGGTGGCCACCATCACCGTGAACGCGAACGACTACTGGACTGTCCAGCGGTTCAGTCTTGCTCACGAGTTCTGCCACGTACTGCATCAGGACCGGCCTCAGGACCTGACGACGGAATACGAGGAGGACATCCGCATTGCCTCGGACCCGAGTGAGGCCCGCGCCGAGACGTTCGCCTCCCACCTGCTTGCACCGAGGGCCGGGCTGGGTCGTCAGTGGCAGCAGGACGGGCTGGCTCAGCAGTCCGAGGCAGCCGCGGTCGCTAACGTGATGTGGCGCTGGGGGCTGTCACGGGAAGCCTCGTGCTACGCGCTGGAAGACACCCCAACGGTGCGCTGGAGCAAGCAACAGACTGAGCGAGTCAAGTTGCTGCGTGTTGGCGAGATGCTGCGGGAGGCGGGCTTGGTGGAGGCGTGGGGGACGATGACTGCCACCGAAGTCCCAGCACCTTCAGCGTGGCTGGCTGAGGCGACGGCGGAGTTGTTCCTGTCCAGTCGGCTCCCTGTGGAGAACTACGCGGTCGTCATGGACCAGGACCCCAACGACGCCGCGCGTCAACTGCTGCTGGTCGACTGACCAGTTAGCCAGTTCTGGTTGCACGTCCGCGACTTCTCCGCCGCAGCAAGTTTTGAGACCTTCAGTCCGTCCGTCACCGCTGCCAGCCCGTCAGCAGCCGAGAGGCCGTCAGCCACGGCGGCGCGGACGATGTGCGCGAAGTGAAACGACTCGACGGCGTGCTTCTTGGCCACGGCGCTGGCCCCGGCATCGTTGCAGGCCAGCGCCCCTTTCGGCTCGTGTCGCTCAGCCAGGTGGATCAACTCCGCCTCCCCGCCGTGATCACGGCGATTCGATGACGGGCCACCGTCCGGGTGTCGCAACTGGGCATCAGCGATCAACTCGTTGCGGATGGTCTCGACGGAGTTAAGGCCCTCCGGCAGCCTGCACGCCCGGCGTTCACATCCCTGGGCGAGTTTCAGGACGTCGAGGCGAAGGGTGTAGAGGGGCTCCGAGCGCTGGGTGAGAACCTCCGTACGGATGGTGTCGTTGTGCTCATGCTGATCGACATAGGTGAGCAAGGTGCCTCGGACCTCCTCGTCCACCCCCGCCAGGCTGTGAAAGATGCCTGTGTCCAGGTAGAAGTGGCGATCCGAGATCGGAAGGGCAAGTTCGTCGGTCCAGCCGGTCGGGGCGGGCTGGGGTCGGCGGCGGGGCGGGGAAACCGGCTTTCCCCTTCCGAAACGGGGAGCAAGGTCCGCAGGAGTCGGAATCTCAGTCAACGGTCGCCTGCCCTTCCTTGCACCACCGCAGGAACTCACACCGTGGACACTGTGGTCCCGGGCTAGGTAGAAAGCCACGGTCCGTCAGCCAGAGTGCTGGCGTGTCGAGACGCCACCCTGCCACCTGGAACCGGGCCTCGTCCTGCTCGGTCGTCAGTCGATGGAAAGCACCTCCAGTAGGGGTGAGGACCTCCAGTTCGAGGACCGCACCCGCCGCTCCGAAATGCGCTGCGAGCCCGCCGTCGAGCACGCTCAGCCACCACGCAGCGACATCTGCGAACTGGGCCCACGCGACATCAGCCTCTAAGGCTGCCGCGCTTGCCGAGGTCTTGATCTCCCGAAGCACCAGCACGCCGTCCCGCAGCAGCACCTCGTCAGGCTTCATGAAGATGACGTCTGCCACGTTGGCGTCCCAGCCCACCAGTGTCTTCTCCAGGCTCAGGGTGACGGAGCCTTCCCGGTCGCAGTGGGCAGCATGGGCGTCAAGGTAGGGATCGTCCTCTTCAAACCCGGTGCCTTCGATGAGGAGCGCATCGGTGCAAGGAATGGTCCCAGCGTGACGGTCAGCGATCCAACGATGGATGCGCACGCCCCGCGCCATGCTCTCCGGGAATGCCGCCCGGGTTGGAAGGTGCAGGGACTTGGCCAGCACGGTGGCCGGACACGTCCGATACCGCGAAAGGTCAGCCTCCGACAGGCTCCTGACCCACGGGGTGTCGTCCTCGGCCCCGGCGAACAAGTCCATCTGGATCAGGTCCGGACAACGGGCGACGGCCTTGCACCCAACGCAGTGGGAGCCTGGCACCCGGTGATTGGCGACGTAGAGGCTGCGCAGGTCAGGGACAAGCGTCGTGTCCATGGACGTGCGCACTGCCTCGGGGTCGGCGCAGTCCTGAAGAACAGCCTCGGAGCCGGACCCGAGCCCGAACTCCACCACCGTCACAGCATGTACCTGCCGGTTCACAACCCAAGCCGCACCCGTTGACCAGTGTCCTGCCTCCGCCCTGGCCTCGTTGTAGCGGAGGCGGTGAACCTCCCGACTACCGTCCTGGGTCTGATAGACGGGAGCCCACAACTTGAGGCTGACCCCATTGGCAAGGTCACGGCGGTGGGAGTAGTCGACGTAGGTGAGAGGTCCGACCTGGGACTCACGTGACTCCAGGAACTCCAGGTAGTTGAGAGCGGCAGTGTCGAGGAACTCCCGCACCAGGGGATGCCGCCCCTCGTGCGTGGCACGGGCTCGTGCGAGGCCACCGTCGGCGTCGCTGCCACGGGCCTGGACGATGGCCAGGACCACTTCCTTGATCCTTGCGATGAGGAGGTCATCGAAGGGCTCCTGCGAGGGACTGTGTTCGAGCCACCCACCCCGAGCCTTGATTCCCACGTTCGCCGGGCAACGGGGAAAATCGGACGCCTCGACGTCGCTCAGGGAGAAGGCCGCTCTGGTCCCCACGTTGGCGGGGATGCCCGCCGGACTCCACGCCATGAGCCTCTCCGATCTCTCTTTCAGAGGATAGCCCGCACGACCGACAAGTTAGCGAAGGCTCCACTGGGCTCCCGAGCACCTGCCAAGGCAATACCGAAGGCCGCCAGACCGACACTTCTCGCTGGATCGTGGTCTGGGGCGGGAGCCGAGGAGTGCCTGTACGGTTTTCGAGACCTACCACGTACGTCCCCTCACCGGAGGGCTGGCGTATGCCCTAGTGAGCGCATTGACTGACACACCCATCAGTAGCTCCAACTGGTAGAGCATCAGTCACCCCGGTTGCCACTCCCCTGCCCGTCCGGCCCCTACGACGAGGGGGGTGGGCCGGAGCTGATCGGTTACCTCTAGAAAAGGCCTGCACGACAGGACAACCCGGTTGGCACAACACGCCCGTCCCCGCCTCGTGGACACCGAAAGGAGGAAGAGGAATGGACATCTTGCGCACCCTCAGGCTGCGCCGCACACCCCAAAGCGAGGCGGCGGATCCGCGGCAGGTCGCGAACTCGGCGGGCGGTTACGCCTTCATGCTCGACGACGTGGCACGGCTGCACCGGTTCCTCACCCTGGGTGTCGACGGGGGAACCTACTACTCCTCAGACCACGCCCTCGCGATCGACAACGCCGAGGTGCTCACTCGCATGGCGGCCGACGATCCCGAAAGCCTGATCGCCACCATCGTGGATGTCTCCACGAGTGGAGCAGCACCTAAGCAGAACCCGGCCCTGTTCGCCTTGGCCTACACGGCCTCGGTACCGGAATCGGCTCCGGCCGCACTGGCGGCGCTGCCGCTGGTGGCGCGCACCGGCACCCACCTGTTCCTGTTCGCCGGCTACGTCGAACAGTTCCGTGGATGGGGCCGCGGCCTGCGTCGCGCGGTGGCCGGCTGGTACACGTCGAAGGACGCCGATCAGCTCGCCTACCAGCTGGCGAAGTACCGCCGGCGCGAGGGGTGGTCACACCGCGACCTGCTCCGGCTATCCCACCCGCAGGCCTCGACGTCGGCGATGAAGGACACCTTCGAGTGGGTGGTGCGGGGCACCGTCGGGACCGAGATTCCGCCGCTCCTCCGGGGCTTCGCGGCGGCCCAACAGGCCGCCGACGCCACCACCTGGGCGCGGCTCGTGCGCGAGCACCGGCTCACCTGGGAGATGCTTCCCGACGCCGCACTCGCCGAACGTGAGGTGTGGGACGCACTCTTGGACGGCGGCCTTCCACAGACAGCCCTGATCCGTCAGCTTCCTCGCCTCACCACGTTGGGGCTGCTGCCGGAGATGGGCGGGCGCACCGACGAGGTGACGGCGCAACTGATCGACACTGAGCGTCTGAGGCGAGCACGCGTGCACCCGGTCAACGTGCTGGCAGCGCAGCGCACCTACGCGTCCGGGACTTCAGCGCGCGGCTCGTCCGCCTGGACGCCCACCCAGAAGGTGGCCGATGCGTTGGATGCGGCGTTCTACGCGGCCTTCGGCGCCGTGCAGCCGTCCGGGAAGCGCACGCTGTTGGCGGTGGACGTGTCGGGGTCGATGGGAGCGCCGATCTTGGGCATGTCGATCACGGCCCGTGAAGCGTCGGCGGCGCTGGCCTTGGTGCAGCTGGCCACAGAGCCGTCGTCGATGGCGGTGGGCTTCGCGGCCGGCCTCGCCTGGGGAACGAAGTTGAAGCCATTGGCGATCTCACCCCGGAAGCGCTTGGATGATGCGTTGCGGGTGATCGACGCCATGCCGTTCGGCGGCACCGACTGCGCTCTGCCGATGCTGTACGCGGCTGAGAAGGGGATCGAGGTGGACACCTTCGTGGTCTACACCGACAACGAGACCTGGGCCGGCAAGGTGCATCCGCACCAGGCGTTGTACGCCTACCGCAAGCAGACCGGGATTCCGGCCAAGCTCGTGGTAGCAGGAATGACGGCCACTGCCTTCAGCATCGCCGATCCGGATGACGCGGGCATGCTCGACGTCGCCGGCTTCGACGCAGCTGTGCCCACCCTGATCGCGGATTTTGCCCGTGGCTGAGCAGCCCACCGCAGGCGGCACCCCTAAGCGGGGTGCCGCCTCGCGTCATCGTGGGGGCATCTCCGACGCCCGACTCGCCCGCGCTAGGGAGCTGCATCGCAAGGCCGCCGAGGCCGAAGAACTCGCCGCCCGTCTCCGCGCGGAACGCGATTCCCTGATCAAGCGTCTGCGCGCCGAGGATCCAGAGAAATGGTCTTACGGTTCGCTCGCCGCCGGGATCGGCTGCAGCCGGGAACTGGTCGCCCTGGTTATCAAACGCAAGCCCGCTCGGCCCAGCTGAGCTGCAACATCCAGCCCGAGCTGTAACATACTGCAACAATGTTACAGCTCAGAGTTCACTGTATCCGGATCAAGCTGTAACATACTTTATAAATGTTACAGTTATGGCATGGCTCCTTCTGACGTTGAGCGCGCACTTTCCGACGCCCCCACAGACGCCGCCCAGAAGCTCTTGACACTACCCGAAGGACAGTGGTTCGAGCGCAAGTCGGGGCGGATCAGTCCAAAGGATGCCGCCATCGCACTGGTTGCCCTTGCCAACGCCGACGGCGGCGTCGTCGTGATCGGACTGCACGACGGCAAGATCGACGGGGTCTCCGACCAGCGCATCAACGACTTACGCCAAACCGCGTTCGACCACACCGTCCCTCCGGTGCGCGCTCACACGTCAGAACTCCGCGTCGAAACGCCTGACGGAAAGCCGGCGACCCTCTTGGTCATTCGCGTGGACCCCGGAGACCAGGTGCATACCCTCACCAACGGACAGTGCTACCTCAGGGTGGGCGACGAGTCTCGACGCCTGAGCACGGCCCAGCACCAGGAGCTCATGTTCGACCGGGGCGCCGCACCCTACGACTCCACACCAACGACGCTTCAGCTAGACGATCTCGACCAGGAACAACTCCAGTCCTACGCCACGATGATCGGCTCATCATCCATCGAAGACATGCTGCACGCCCGCGACCTGATCAACCGCCGGGGACAGCTCCGGGTCGCGGCAGCACTTCTCTTCGACGCCCATCCCCAAAGCGAGTTCCCCAGCGCCTACGTCCGAGTGCTGCGATACGACGGCACCGAGCGCGGCGTCGGATCGTCGATGACCCTCGAAGAAGGAACCGACCTCCGCTTCGGAGGCCCCCTGCCTGCCCAGATCAAGGATGCTGCGGAGGCGATCGAGGAATGGGTTCCCAAGTGGCAAAGACTGGGCGATAACGGACGCTTTGGACCAGTACCAAAAATCCCAAGAGAGGTCTGGCTCGAAGGCCTGGTCAACGCTGTTATCCACCGTTCGTACAGCATGATGGGCGATCACATCCGGGTGGAGATCTTCTCCAACCGGATCGAGATCTCCTCCCCCGGACGCTTCCCCGGCATCGCCGATCCACATCGACCGCTCCAGATCTCACGCTACGCCCGCAATCCACGCATCGCCCGTGTGTGCTCAGATCTGGGCATCACCCGCGAACTGGGCGAGGGCATCAAGCGAATGTTCGCCGAGATGCGGCGTCGCGGCCTTGATGCTCCGATCTACACGCAGTCGGCTGAGGGCGTCCGCCTCACGCTACTCAGCACCGATGCCCTCCCGGACGACCTGCTCACCAGGCTCACCCCGAGCGCCAGGCAGATCCTTGACGCCCTCCGACTATCGGGCACACCGCTGGGAACCGGACAACTCGCGGAACTCGTCGGAGTAACCCGCATGACCGCAACCCGAGCTCTGAACCTGCTCAGCGAAGAGGGCCTCATTACCTGGCGGGGCACCTCGAAGCGTGATCCCCGAGCCGTGTGGGAACTGTCCTAACCACAAGCGAACCAGCTGTAACATACTGCATAAATGTTACAGTAACGCGCCCACCCGGTAATCCAGGCCTTCTCGACGACTGCGATCTGATCATGTTCACATACTTGGGAGAGGCGGTGCACGATCAGCAGCCCAGTGCGCCCACCGACGTCACCCGGCGGTGATCGCCAGTCCGAGGGCTTCGTCGAGCGACTTGAGGTTCAGGATTCCGCTCGTATAGGTCATGGTTCCGTACGGGCACACGACCGGAAGCGCCTTGTCCGACTGCACCAGGGGCAGTGACTTCCACGCATTGGATTCGAGGAGGGGAACCATGGCCGGGGTCGGCTTGCCGTCAGGCCCGAGCGGATAAAGCACCGCGTCGAACTCCGACAATTCACCCAAGCGCTCGACCGACATCTCTTCGAACGGGGCGCCGTTCGACGCGTCCTGCGCTGCTCCGGGGAATTGCAGTCCAGCGTCGCCGGCGTAGGTTGTGCAGGTCGAGTTCGCGTACTCGCGGTAGAACGATCCCGGATCGCCCCCCCGAGCACGCGAAGCCGCCATGGACTACCTCCGACGCATCGGTTCCAGTTCGGCATCGAACACCGTCGATGTCACAGCCGAGATCCACCGCGCCTTCCGCGACGAAACCGGCATGACCTTCCCCCGCTGGCGCTACGCCGCCCGCATGCGCATCGCCCGAGACCTGCTCACCGGCGGCGCCAAAACCCAGCACCGTCGCCCGTCGCCTCGGCTACTCCCACCTGCCGGCCGTCAGCAGCGCATTCTCACGCTTCCACGGACTCTCACCACGCAACTACCAAGAACACGAACGAAGCACATCACATTGACGGGCCACACCGCTTGCCGACCACGCGGGCGGAACCGTCGGCGAAATCAGTGTTGCCAGAGCGAAGTAACCGGCAACAGGTTGAGCCAACCACGCACCCTCCACGCACGCGAGCCCGTGTGGAAGCACACGCCGACGATCTCGCGGTCCGCAAACCGCTCACGGAACCGTTCCAGATTTCGCCAGGCCCTGGGCGTCAGCTCGGACGCCGACTTCACCTCGATCGCGACCAGCCGGCCATCGGCGAGTTCGAGCACGATGTCCACCTCCAGGCCATCGGTCTCCCGGTAGTGGAACATCCGATAGGGCTGGTCGCTCCAGCTGTTCTGGGCGTGAAGCTGGGTCGTGACGAACTGCTCGACCAGCACGCCGTAATACCCACGCCCACCGAGCGAAAGGGCGTGCGCCTCGGTGAATCCTGTCAGTGCTGCGGCAAACCCGGTGTCGTTGAGGGAAGTCTTGGGGCGACGGGTGACCCGACCCCGAAGACTGCGACCCCACGACGGCAAGGTCAGGAGAAGACGCATCGTGGTCGCGGTGCGGAGGTAGGCGTCGACGGTGTTCTCGGCGATCTCGAGATCCCTCGCCAACCGCGCACGCACGATCTCTTGTTGTCCTCCCGCCGCGAGAATGGCCAAGAGCGCCCGCAAATGATCCGCGTAGCCACCGCTATGCAGCTCTCGGGTCATCGAGCGTGACCACCACCGCTGGCCGATCAGCGACAAGTTGGTTGGCGAGCGTGCTCTTCCCCACCTGCCGAGCACCCTGCAGAATCACCACAGGGGTGTCGGTAAGCGCCTCCGACAAGGATCTCCACACGTGGCGGGGATAGACAGCACCATATTCCATGGCCCCGTCTTGCCACGGGACTTGAAGATTCACGACGCTGGACTTGAAGATTCACGGCCTCTCACTTGAAGATTTGCGGGGCCTTTCTTGAAGATTTGCGACCCTCTTGGAGCCGGTGCGAGCACAGATCTGTGCAGACGCCGAGGCCTCGCGATATGAGGGGGGCCGCGACGTATGCACAGATGCGTGCTCGCCGTCAGCGAGCATGAGGCCCGGACGAGGCGGGGAGGGGCTGGGCGACGGTAGAATCGGGCAGCGTGAGCCTCAATCTGTATGACACCGCCACGCGCTCTGTCCGCGCGTTCACCCCATTGGTCGACGGCAAGGTGTCCATTTACCACTGCGGGCTCACCGTTCAGGCGTCGCCACACCTCGGCCACATCCGCAAGGAGGTGGTCTTCGACGTGCTGCGCCGCTGGCTGGAGCACCAAGGCTACGACGTGGCGGTGGTGGCCAACGTCACCGACATCGACGACAAGATCCTGGCCAAGTCGGCCGAGGAGGGCGTCGAGTGGTTCGCCCACGCCTACAAGTTCGAGCGCGAGCTGCACGAGGCCTACGCGGCGCTCGGCTGCAAGCCGCCCACCTACGAGCCCCGCGCCACCGGCCACATCCCCGAGATGCTGGAGCTGACCGAGGCGCTGATCGAGCGCGGGCACGCCTACGTCGCCCCCGACGGCTCGGGTGACGTCTACTTCGACGTCCGCTCCTGGCCGCGCTACGGCGAGCTGTCCGGCATGAAGGTCGACGAGATGGAGCCCGCCGCCGACGCCGACCCGCGCGGCAAGCGTGACCCCCGCGACTTCGCACTCTGGAAGGGCTACAAGCCCAGCGAGCCGCGCACCGCATCGTGGCCGTCGCCGTGGGGTCGCGGCCGCCCGGGCTGGCACCTGGAGTGCTCCGCCATGGCCGGCAAGTACCTGGGCGATACCTTCGACATCCACGGCGGAGGCATCGATCTGCGCTTCCCTCATCATGAAAACGAGCTGGCGCAGTCGGCCGCGGCGGGCCTCGGCTTCGCACGGTACTGGATGCACAACGCTTGGGTCACCATGTCGGGCGAGAAGATGAGCAAGTCGCTGGGCAACACCGCGCTCGTCTCCGAAGTCACCAAGAACTACGATCCCCGCGCCGTGCGTTTCTTCCTGCTCGCCCCGCACTACCGCTCCACCATCGAGTTCTCCCCCGACGACGAGGACTCGCGCGGCTCCTTGGCCGAAGCCGAGAAGGCCATTGAGCGCATCGACTCCTTCCTCGAGCGCGCGGATGAGTATCTGGAGCCTGGCTGGCACGCAGCCACGTCGCAGCGTCGTCCTGAATGGGCGGCGTTCGAGTCGGCGATGAACGATGACCTCAGCACGCCGACCGCTGTGGCGGCCCTCTTCGACGCCATCCGCACGGGCAACCAGGCGCTCGCTGCCGGTGACAAGGACCTGATCATCGACTACGCGACCCTCGTCTCGCGGATGCTCAACGTCTTCGGCATCCATCCGGGCGCCCCCGAATGGGCCGGATCCGGTTCCGACGATGACCTCCGCCCGGTGGTGGACGGCCTGGTGGGCGCGCTGTTGGAGCAGCGGGCCAGCGCACGCGCGGCCAAGGACTGGGCCGCCGCCGACGCGATCCGCGACACCCTGGCCGGCCTCGGCCTCAAGATCACCGACACCCCCACGGGCCCCAAGTGGAGCCTGGAGAAATAGGACACGACATGGCTGGCAACTCGAAGCGCCGCGGCGCGACCACCAAAGGCAAGAACAAGGCCGCCGGTTCCGGCGGCCGCAACAAGCGCGGACTTGAGGGCCGCGGGCCGACGCCCAAGGCGGAGGACCGCGTCTATCACAAGGCGTACAAGGCCAAGCAGGCGGCGAAGACACGTCAGGCCACGCAGCCCCGCCGTCCGGGCAAGGCCCTGGCCGGCGCCGACTGGGTGGTCGGGCGCAACCCCGTCTACGAGGCGTTGGTGGCCGGCATGCCTGTCAAGCAGGCCTACGTGGCCGAGGGCGCGGAGCGCGACGACCGGTTGCGCGACATCCTGCGCTTCGCCGCTGAGCATTCACTTCCGCTGCTGCAGGTGACCCGTGGCGAGCTCGACCGGGTGACCGGCGGTCTCGTGCATCAGGGTGTCGCCATCCAGCTGCCGGCCTACGAGTATGCCGATGCCGAGGACGTGCTGGCAGACGCGGCGGAGTCCGACGGCATCGTGGTGTTCTGCGACGGCATCACCGACCCCCGCAACCTGGGAGCGATCATCCGCTCGGCAGCCGCCTTCGGTGCTCAGGGCGTGGTGATTCCGTCGCGGCGATCGGCTTCGATGACCGCAGCTGCCTGGAAGACCTCCGCCGGTGCCGCCGCACGGGTGCCCGTGGCCATGGTGACCAACCTGAACCGCGGCCTGGAGCAGGCATCGCGGATGGGCTTCACCGTGGTGGGCCTGGCCGGCGAGTCGGATGTGCCTTTGACCGGTATCCCCGGCGTCGACGGCCCGATCCTCGTCGTGGTCGGCTCAGAGGGCGAAGGTCTCGCCCGCCTGGTGCGCGAACACTGCGACGTATTGGTCTCCATCCCGATCGTGAGCGAGATCGAATCGCTCAATGCCTCGGTCGCCGCCGCCGTCGCCCTCTACGAGATCTCCCAGCAGCGCGACCAAGGCTGAGCCCTTCTCAGGCGCGGTCGGCGAGTTCCTCGAACCAGGCCAGGCGCTCGCGGTAGTAGTCGGCACGACCGGCGACAGGCTCGACGCGGGCGCGCACCGGCACCTCGGCAAGGGGCTGGTCGCTGACTTGCTCCAGCGCCAAGACCGCCGTGCCGCGCATCGTGGCACGCCGGATGTCGATGTGCTCCACGGGCTGGCCCAGGGCATCGGCGAGGATCTGCAACCATCCGGGCACCACGTTGGTCATGCCACCTGACAACACGATCCGCTCGGGCGCGCCACCGGCTTCCTTCATCTGATCGGCGATCCGGAGGAACGAGAGCGCCAGGCCTTCCATGGAACCGCGCAGCCACTGCTCGGGCGTGGTGGCCGCGCTGACGCCGGCGAAGACCGCACGCACGCTGTCACGCCACTTGGTGCCGCGCTCGCCAGAGAGGAAGGGCACCACAAGGGGCGTGGCGGAGGTGGGATCGGCGGAGAACAGGGCGTCGGTGTCCATCTCCTCGACGGGTGGAAGACGGAAGGTGCTCTGGGCGAAGTCAAGCACACGGCCGCAATCGCTCATCGCGGAGCCGAACAGGGTGCGCTGCTGGTCGACACGGTAGGCCCAGAGCCCGCTGGGCAACGACTCGATCGGGGTGTTCAGCAGCATCCGGATGGCGCCGGAGGTGGCCGTGGAGATGCCCCAGGTGGAGCCGCCTTGGGCGTCGCTGCCGATATTGGCACCCAGACCATCACCCACCACGGGAACCCAGACCGCGCTCGCCACTTCGGGTACCAGGTGAGCCAGCGGCGTGCCGGCGACCGACACCACGTCGTTGGGATCCTGGGGACGGCCCAGGTTGTAGTCCTCGATGCCCGCCGCATCCAGCAGTTCGGGAACGTATTCACCGGTGCGGCGGTTCAGCATGCCGCCCCACGCGGCCGCAGCGGTTCCCAGCGCGGGCGTGCCCAGCAGCTTCAGCGCGATGTATTCACCCAAGGCCATGAAGCGCTCGGTCTTCGCGAACAGCGCGGGATGCTCCTCACACAACCAGATCAGGCGAGGGGTCATGTATGACGCCGCGATACGGGCGCCCGTGAGGTCATGCATGGCCGCGACGTCGAGGCTCTCACGCAGTCGTGTCACCTGCTTGCGGGAACGGGTGTCGGCGTAGGTGATACACGGGGTCAGGGCATTGCCTGCCGCATCCACTGGCACCAGGCTCGACGCGAAGGTATCGATGCCGATCGCGCTGATCGGTTCCTGCATACCGTCGACGGAGCGCTCGATGGCCTCGACGAGTTCTTGGACCACCCGGTCGGGATCGATGGTGGAGGCCCCATCGGCTCCGGAGACCAAGGTGTGCAGCACCTTGAACCGCCGTCCCTTGACCTCGCGTCCACTCGCGTCGTAGACCGCCGCCCGAGAGCCTCCCGAACCAACATCCAACCCGAGGACATACGGCCCCTCTGCCGCCTTGCGGGAGACGCGGAACCGGGCCGGTGAGACCGACGTGGTGTAGCCGATGGTCATGGAAGTCTCCTTATAAATATCTAGCGTCATCGCTTGTCGTCTCACACCAGGCGCCGTCAATGGCGCCTGCGCGTAGAGGCTCTAGCCCAACCCTCGCATAGAGAGGGCTCGGATGGGGAGGAATAGGCGACGACGAGACACGCAAAATAGGGGCAGAGGCAACCTGAGCCGTAGACTCGGAAACACGACCCCGGAGAAGGAGAGACGTGACCGACGCCCAAGCCCTCAGCAGCGCTTACCAGACCATCCTGAGCGCCATCGAAGCTGTCGAACCCCGCATCGCGCAGGCGACCCGCGACGAATTGGCCGATCAGCGAGGTTCGCTGAAGCTGATCGCCTCCGAGAACTACGCCAGCCTGCCCGTGCTGGCCACCATGGGTACCTGGCTCAGCGACAAATACGCTGAAGGTACCGTCGGTCACCGCTTCTACGCCGGCTGCCAGAACGTCGACACCGTCGAGTCGGTGGCCGCCGAGCACGCCCGCGAGCTGTTCGGCGCCGACTACGCCTACGTCCAGCCGCACTCCGGCATCGACGCCAACCTGACCGCCTTCTGGGCCATCCTCGCCCACCACATCGAGCGCCCCGCCCTCGCCGAGTTCGGTGCGAAGGGCGTGGCGGAGCTGTCCGAGGCCGACTGGGAGACGCTCCGTCGCCGCTTCGGCGAGCAGCGCCTGCTGGGCATGTCGCTGGACGCCGGCGGCCACCTCACTCACGGCTTCCGCCCCAACGTCTCCGGCAAGATGTTCCACCAGCGCTCCTACGGCACCGACCCCGAGAGCCAGCTGCTCGACTACGACGCGCTGCTGGCTCAGGCCCGCGAGTTCAAGCCCCTGATCCTGGTGGCCGGTTACTCGGCCTACCCGCGTCGGGTGAACTTCGCCAAGATGCGCGAGATCGCCGACGAGGTGGGCGCGGTGCTGATGGTGGACATGGCGCACTTCGCCGGCCTGGTGGCGGGCAAGGTGTTCACCGGCGAGGAGGATCCGGTGCCCTACGCTCACGTCGTCACCACCACCACCCATAAATCGCTGCGCGGCCCGCGCGGCGGCATGGTGCTGGCCACTGAGGAGTACGCGCCCTCTGTCGACCGCGGTTGCCCGCTGGTGCTCGGCGGTCCGCTGTCGAACGTGATGGCCGCCAAGGCGGTGGCGCTCGCCGAGGCCCGCACCCAGGACTTCCGCGACTACGCGCAGCGCGTGGCTGACAACGCCAAGGCGCTGGCTGAAGGCTTGCTCAGCCGCGGCGTGACGCTGGTCACCGGCGGTACCGACAACCACATCGTGCTGCTGGACGTGAACAACTTCGGGCTCACCGGCCGCCAGGCCGAGGCCGCGCTGCTGGACGCCGGCATCGTCACCAACCGCAACTCGGTACCATCCGATCCCAACGGTGCCTGGTACACCTCCGGCGTGCGCGTGGGCACCCCGGCGCTGACTTCGCGCGGCTTCACCACCTCCGACATGGATGCGGTGGCAGACCTGATCACCGGCGTGCTGAAGAACACCACGCCCACCACCACGTCGAAGGGCGAGCCGAGCAAGGCCAAGTTCCTGCTCGATGAGACCGCCAAGCAGGCCACCCTCGACGGTGCCGCCGCCCTCGTCGGCGCACACCCGCTGTACCCGGGCTTCGAGCTCTGACCCGAAGCACGAGAATGGCCCCGGCTCGAGAGCCGGGGCCATTTTCTTTCCTCCGGCCCTCACGAGCCGGGATCCACAAGGTCAGCGACCGAACAGTTCGCCTTGGATGGTGTGGATGAATTGGGTCAGCGAGGCCGGCAGGTCGCGCAGGTGCCAGGTCTCGGGTGCGTGGTACCAGGAGATCGCGGTGGGATCCGGGTCGTCATCGCGGTCGGCATCCGCCATGGCCTGGAGCCAGCGCTCCTTTCCGCCCAGAACCACCGCGTAGGGCAGCACCGCGGAGATCTCCGCCAGTTCCCGGCTGGCGGGCATCTGATCGGTCGGATGCGTGGCCAAGAGCACCGAAAGCGCCTGCAGACCGCCCAGCACCTCGCTACCGGCGGCGGTGCGTCGGGGCATCCGGTCAGCCACCCAGATCAAGCCACACGCGAGCCCGATCAGCACCACGGCGAGCAGGCCGAATCCGGTGAAGGCGATCAGCACCAGCGCGGCGACAACGGCAGCCCCCAGAGCGACGTACCCGCGAGCGCGCCACGATCCGCGCGTGGAATCCGGACGAGACTCGAACCACCCCCGCGCCACGACTTCGTCGTACAGGTCGCTTTGCACCTGGGCGAGCGCGGGAGCCAGCCGCACCGGCAGCTCGGAGGCGAGCACCCCCTCCCCCAGCGCATCCAGAAGGTCGCGTTCGAAGGGGAGCAGCTCGTCAGCAGACGACGAGGTGGGGGTCAACCGCCAGTCGAGCAGTCCATGCATCTCGTGCGGTAATTCCGTGATCAGAAGGTGGCCGCGCACCGCGAGGTCGAGCAGCGTGGCCGTGACGTCGACGGGGTCCACGCGCTCATCCGCCACGGTTCCGACGAGTCCAGGGCGGAGGTTATCGGCGACGCCGAAAACCGATTCGCCGGCACTGACCGGACGGAAGCCACCCAGCGACCGCGCTTCCCGTCCGACCAGATCGGTACCACCGCGCCGATGCAGCACGAACAATCCCGCTGCCCCCAGGAGGGCAACTCCCAACGCCGCGAGGACCTTGCTGGCGGAAAAATCGAAGGCGCGGTCCATCGACCACCGAACGTGGATCTGCTGCGTCACCGCAACGGCGTCGGCGGGGAAGCCCGCGGTCAACTGCACTTCGTCTCCGGCCGCCAGCCCCGCGTGGGAGAAAGATGGCTGCGGGGAGTCGAACATACCGGCGGCATAGGCGTGACACTTGGCCACAGAATCGGGAGGGCCTGCCTGACAATCGATCAACTGCACGGGCGCGTCCGCGTTCAACACCCCCGTCGCTGTCTCCACACCAACGGACAAGCCACGCAGCACCGGCCACTCCACCACGGTGAGGGCTTGATCGTCGCCCTCAGCAGCCCGGGTAGCTCCAACGACACGGTAGGAGACGGTGACGGTGTGGGCACCGTCGGTGGGGATGGTCAAGATCGTATTGTCGCCGGTAGTTGTACGGGGCTCGACGAGGCTTCCGTCGACGCGCACGGTCACCTCATCCACCTGGAACAACCTGCTGTCGTGGCGGTTGAGGTGCTGGGTGGCGGGGATCGCCTGGCTCAGCTCATCTGGCGCCTGACCGCTGCCGAAGACGAGCGTCTCGGTGACGGCGAGGACGCCGTCGGCACCGAGTTTGCCCTCGAACTCGAAGGATTCGGCCACGCCGTCGTCGGCACGGGCCGGCAGAAGAATACTCAGGGCGAGCATCGCCCCCAGCACTATCCAGCCGCCGACCATCCGACGGAGCCTCGCGCCATTTCCTGCATCCCGCGCAGCGCGCAGATAACGACGACGTCCCGCACCTATGGAGAACGGTGATCGCGGTGTGCGCGATGCGGCGGAGGCTGTCATGACACGGGCCTTTAGTCGACGGAGAGGGGCATGAGGCAGGCTACCGCGACGGCGGCGACGCCCTCACCCCGTCCGGTGAGCCCCAGGCCATCCGTGGTGGTGGCGGAGAGACTGACATGCGCCCCCAGCGCCTCCGTCATCACCCGTTCGCCTTCGGCCCGGTGCGGGGCGATCTTCGGCCTGTTGCCGATCACCTGCACGGAGACCGAAGCGATCTCGAAGCCGGCCGCGCGCACCCGACGGGCCGTCTCCTGCAAGAACGCCACCCCGCTGGCCCCTGCCCACTCCGGTTCCGCAGTGCCGTAGTTGGAGCCCATGTCTCCTAGTCCAGCAGCAGAGAGCAGAGCGTCGCTGGCGGCATGGGCGGCGACGTCCCCATCGGAATGACCCGCCAAGCCGGCTGGCTCGTCGGCAAAATGAAGCCCCGCGACCCACATCTCAACGCCAGGCTCCAGG
The DNA here is from genome assembly GCA_041393555.1 of Tessaracoccus sp. Lineage (GTDB taxonomy): Bacteria > Actinomycetota > Actinomycetes > Propionibacteriales > Propionibacteriaceae > Arachnia. The sequence goes on from JAWKJW010000013.1 coordinate 80,470, forward strand.
CGGTGCACGTCGGTGCCGATGCCGACCCTCATGCTCGGCGCAACTTCTCACGCCATCTCGTGAACCTGCGCCCAGAATGGTGCCCGAGGCTGGCCCGTGTGAGCCATAGGGCCCGAGCCATCGATAGATCAGCTGGCTCCGTGATCTTTATTCCCATCTTCGAGCCGGCAACCAAGGTGACAGGGTGACCGTTTCGTTCACAACACGTCACGTCATCGGTGAAGTCCATGCCACGGGCAGCCATCTCCCTGTGGCTATCCACCAGCACATCCTTGTCGAATCCTTGTGGCGTCTGAATCGCCCGTAGTCGTGATCGATCAATCGCATGGTTGCTCTCGCCGTCATCTGATAGTTCACGGATACTGTCGGCCATAGGCAGAGCGGGAGCAACGGCGACCGCCCCGCCCCTGACCGCTTCGATCACGTTTTCGATGACATAAGCAGGCATGAGTGGCCGCACCGCATCGTGCACGAGCACCACCTTGGCCTTAGCCAGTTCCTCGTGTTCCCTGATCGCGTCGAGGCCCCGCTGCACGGACTGCTGCCTGGTATCGCCACCGGGGGTCGTGATGACCGGAATAGGGGCTCCACGAAGCGCTGCGCGGTAGAGCTTGGACAGCTTCCCATTGATGACGACGACAACATGAGTGCACCCACCCGCCGCCAGACCTTCCACTGCGATCCCGACCACGGCTCTTCCAAGAATCTTCAGGGTAGGTTTCGGCTTGGTGCCTCCGTACCTTAAACCCAAACCGGCAGCGACAACGATGGCAACGACGGGCTCGGACATGGCGCCAAGTATGCCATCGTGATGACCACTCAGGTGCCAACCGCGGCGTAGACCCTACCCTCGGGCAACAGCCATCGAAATCACGCCGGCAGCCAGAGCTTCGTCCACCACGAGGATGTCGAAAGCCCCGGTGCGCAGCGCTCCGAGCACACCGGGCGCCTTCTCCTTGCCGGCGGCCAGGCCCACAGCAATCTGCATCCCGCGGATCTCATCGATGTCGGTGCCGATCACGCGCTCAGAGGCAGGCGGCCCGAGTGGTTCTCCATCGATATCGAAGAGTCGACCCGCGAGATCACCGACAGGCTCCGCCCGGAGGACATCGGCCCACTCATCTTTCGTCAGCCGCATCGCGTCGACGGTCTGCTTGCTCGTCTGGATCCCGAACGACCCGATACCGACAAAAGCAAGATCGCATGCACGCGCACGCTCAAGGGCACCCTTTACCGTCGATTCGGACATCATGGCGTGGAACGTGGCCGCCGACTCCACGATGGCCGGCGCGTCGAAACGCTCGGCGGAGAGACCGCATTTCTCAGCAAGCGTCTGGATGTAGGAGTTGCCGGACGGGCCGGTATCCAAAAGGGGCATCCCTCCAACCAGTGGGGTCAGTTTCATCGTAGGTCGCAGCGTCATCTGAGGGATGGCTTCCACCAACTGGCCGACGGTGAATCCCCAGCTGAGCCCAATTCGCTTCGCGGTCGCGCTTCTTCTGGTGAAGACCTGGCTGGCGAGTTGCCCCACGGCCCGTAGGCTCATCCCCTCAGATTGCGTCTCAGCGACGAGCACCTCCCGCAGCCCGAACTCGCGAACGAGCGCAGTTTCGAGATCCTTGTTTCGCGAGACATGCTCATCGCCGATGATGCGCACCTGAACAACCCCGAGCTCGCGCGCTGTCGCCAGGATTCGCGATACGCCGGAGCGCGAAAGGCCAAGGCGCCTTCCCACTTGGCCTTGATCCAGCCCCTCGACGTAATACATGCGCGCGGCATCGATGAGGAGTCGCTGATCACGCTTGGCAGGCAATCTCTCCTCCTCAACCGTCTCACATCGCGGCTATGCGAGCCAGTGTGCAGAGTCCTTCCAGTTCGCGCAACTCGGCAGGGGCAACATGGTGGGTGGGGCCGAGAGCGTCTCGGCCCCACCCACCAGGATCTCATTGCGAGACCGCCGCCTACGCTCCGAGGATTCCGCGCTCGACCAGCGAGTCCTGCAATCGCCGCATCGCGACAATCGGCCGGGTCTCATCGATCTCCAGATCGGCATAGGTGATGATCTCATCCTCCTTCTTCGATACCTTCAGGCGACTGCGCTGCAGCAGCCCGATCGGAACGGCACCAAGTTCTCGCGCTTTCTCTGCAGGGATGGCCCAGCCGTAGAAATGGTTACCCCCCAGGCCTTCCAAAGTGGTGTCGGATTCAAGATCGGTCTTAGTCCGACCCACTACTTCCGTGCAAGCGTAGCGCGACTGAAAATCAGCGCGACGGTTCAAGACGGCCTCGCCGATAGATAGATGAGCCTCAATGGAAGCGATATGCCACGGCCGGTAGAACAGGTAGTAGGGCCCCTTTCCCAGCTTCAAGTAATCGAGCTCGTGGGTCACTACGTCCGACTCAGACTTGACGATAGCGAAGATCCCAGGGGCGACATCACCAGTCACGTATTCAACAACCGCTCCTTTCTCGAAGGAGAGAATGCCACCGTCTGCCTCGGGAACCAGTTTTGTCGCCAAATCCTTCAGCATGATCTCTTGACCGTGCATACCGTCGACCTCGACAGGAAGGTTGGTCGCATTCGAGAGTGCCGCCATCTCCAGTTGAGTCTTGGTACCGTCGGTGAACTCGGTCAGCATGCGCGGGCTCATCTTCTTGCGTGCGGCTTCCTCCTCGTTGTCCGCCGGCACGGAGTGGATGATGTTGACGTTATTCTTGCCCTTGCCCGCGCAGATCACGGTGAGACCGAGGTCCTCCGCGTATTCCACGAGCTTCAGACATTCAACCGGCTCATCACCACGCATGATCGTGTAGACCGAGTTACCGGCATTGGCCATGCTGCTCAGCAGGACCCCGACGGTGATATCGGCCTCGACCGTCATCAACGCCACGTCCTTGCTCCGGGTGATGCAGGTGTAGGCGACCTGGGCGGCGATCTCCGGGACGCCGGAGACCTCCACCACGATGTCCACCGGAAGCTCAGGCATTCGCAACCCGTCCCGGATTGCCACGGCCTTGCCCTCCGAGACGGCATCGATGGCCGCCGATATGTCATCACCAGCGACCACGAGGTCATCGCGACCTGCGTTACGAAGCGCCGATTCTGCCTTCTCTATGAAGATATCGGCCACAGCAACAACCGCGAGGCCTGGGGCTTTCTGGATGGACGCGACGAGACCGGAGCCCATCTGGCCAGCGCCGACAACACCGACGTAGACGGGACGGCCGAGTTTGCGCTGACGCTCGAGGAGGCCCTTGGTATAAGCCATTGTTCTCTTCTTTCTCAGTAGGGGGTCAGGAAATTGCCGGGGTGCGACGTACCCGCAGCGCGCGTGATGTCTTCGTCTTGGGTAGTGGCGTGACGGGTGCCGTCTGAGCGAGAGCCATGTCGACAGCAGCCCTAGTGGGCTTGCCTTTCACCCGATCCACAGCGCCATCTGTGGATCCAATCAACGCGGGAGCAGGACGGAAGCGTGCGAACACGGTTAACCCGGAGAGCTTCGATGCGGTGACGATTTCGCGGCTCATCATGTTGACCACAAGGATGACGATGGCGCCGCCGCGCCAGCTGCGCCCTCTTCCCGACACGAGACGGAGATCTTTGCCGCTGTTCTCCCTCAGGATTCGGTTGAGCTCTCGAACGTAGGCCCTCTGTTGGAAGTAGGTGAAGGCAACTCCGAGCAGCATCGCCGCGATCAGGATCGCGGGGAATTTCCAGTCCGGCATCTCAGGCCTCACTGAAGAAGATCGTGCTGCCGACAGCCGGGATCTCGTAGCCCGGTCCCGTCGCCTTGATCGCACCAGGAAGCAGGGTTTGCTGCGGCTGGTTGACATATACGACGACGTGGCCCAGTGCGGTGAGGTTGTCGCACGCGCGGTCCCCCACCTCATCGAGGATGTAGGTCTGACCAGCGATGTGGAATCCATCACCAGGTCGCAATGAGCGCACGAGCGGGGTTGCCCCGTCATGCACGACGCTGAACTCAGCGAGCGCTTCGGGAACGGGGTGACCGAAGAGGATCAGCACTCCGGCTTCGATCATGTCGCCGGCTTCGCTTCCCACGAGGCTGACGGTGGTGCTCCAAAGGGTGTTCGACATGGATATTGTCCTTAATCTCTAGGTATGGGCGGGCGCCGAGGACGCCCGCCGTTGAGGGGATCGATCGGCTAGACGAGCAGGAAAGAAACGAGGTAAGCGAAAGCCACCGCTGCGGGCGACGTCACCATGCGGGTGAACAGAACGGCGGATACACCAACAGAGACGGTCTCCGGCTTTGCCTCCCCCAGAGACAGCCCCACGGGGATGAAATCGCAGCCCACCTGACCGTCGATGGCGAACAGGGTCGGCAGTGCGTATTGCACCGGCAATGCTCCCGTACCGATCTGGGTGCCCATCAGGACGCCTACCACCTGGGCGATCGCAGCACCGGGACCGAGAATTGGCGAGAGCAGCGGGATGGCTACGATGAATCCCAACAAGATCAATCCGAGCGGATTGCCGGCCAGGGGTGCAACCCAGTTGGCCAGCACATTCGAGACTCCCGTGTAGTTCACGATCCCGATCAGCAAGCCCACATAAGCCATGAAAGGCAGCACTGTTTGCCAAATAATCTGCAGGGCCTGTCGTCCTGACGACAGCAGGGTGTTGATCACATAGCCGATGAAATTTCCGAAGCGCACGACGAAGGCCATGAAGCCGCCCTTCTCCGCCTGCGTCTGGCTCACTGTCTTGGGGCGCGCCTCCGCAGCAGTTGCCGCGGTGGTGGCTTTTTCTTCCACCGCTTCAGTCGCTGTCTGAGCTGTATTCACCTCGACGGCATTGGCAACACTGATCTGGTTCAGGCCTACGTCTGAGACGAAGATATCGGGAGTGATGAACTGCGCGAGCGGTCCGGTGGGCGATCCCGGGTAGACGTCTACCGTCGGAATACGTTTCTTGGGGTAGACCCCAATGCGAGCCGTCCCGCCGCAGTTGATCACGACGGCGAGCACACGAGCGTCATCGACATGATTGGTGAACCCATCGACGGCTTCTCCGCCACATAGTTCCGCCATGCGCGCCGCGACGGGATGAACTCCGCCCCCAGTCACGGACAGGATGATGTTCTTCTCGTCGGTCGGGGTCAGGACCAAACCGTCTCCCCAACCGCCAGAACCCTTGACGACCTTGATCGTTTCGTAGCTCATTCTGCAACCCCCTGAATGTGGCCGGCGGCGTACGCCTCGTCGTAGCGCCGGAAGGTGTCTTGATGCCCGCCGCGCTTGATCAGGTATCCGGTCATCCATTGCGTAGCGATACCGCGGAAGAGGATGACAACCAGACCGGTGAGGAAGTAGAGGATCGCCAGGGTGGCGTATTTCTCAGGTGCAGCCGTCAAGACACCGGCGGAGACGCCGGCCCACACGAAAATCTCGCCCGCGTTGGCATGGGGGAACAAAGATGTGATCGGATGACAGAACGACACGGTCGCGTCGTAGAAGGCTGGCTTGTACCGCTCAGGCAGGAATCGTCCGAAGGTATAGGCCATCGGATTCGTCAGTAACAGCATGGATAGGAACGGCATGATCGTGTAGCGGGTGAGGGCCCAGCGCCCCGCCCATTTCACTGCGCGCGTGACGCGCTCTTCACCGATCCAGGTAGTAGTTGCATACATTGCGGTCAGCATGACCATGAGCAATGGCACGATGCCGGTCACTAGGCCTGTGAACGAGCCTGCAGCCTCGTTGAACAGTCCGATGAAGTGTTCGGCAAACCATGTGATGGCATTCATCACCGGGTTGTCTCCCATGAGGACTCCTATGTCTTATAAGAGATTCCGCGGATAGGTCATGGTCGTCGGGTGGGGCGGGTGGCGAGCCCGGTAGGTGTCCCAGGCCCGGGCGGTAGGCGTCAGGCACGATCACAGCGTTCGCGAGCGCGATGAATGCCTCGTCCACGATCGTTCGACGCTCGGTACAGTTGGCGAGTTTTTGAAGCCCTGGTTGTGCCAAGAGTTCGTGCGCTCGACGACTACCGATTTCCCTGCTTGCAGTGGTAGCCCTTTCTCGCTGATGATGCCCTGACAGCCGTACTCGGCGAGTAGCTCCTGGGTCTTGGAGTTGTCGTAGCCGGCATCGAGATGGACCCGGATCTGTGCCGGTAGCCGCGCCGAGCCGTGATCGAACCGGGCCAGTTGCTCCATGGTAGGGCGGCAGTGGGGAGTCGTTCGTGTTCGCAGGAGCAACCACACAGCCCAGCGGGACCCGGCGGCGTCGGTGATCAAAGAGCGTTTGGTTCCTTGTTTGCCCCTGTCAACCGGTGATTTGCCTGCTGCTTGGCCACCACAAGGAGCTTTCACGATGCATCCATCGATCACGATGTCATCGAGGTCGAGACCGGTGATCTTGTCATGAGCCTCCGGCAGAGTTGTTCGAGCTGGGGAAGATCCCCTGCCTGATCCACTCGTCACGGCGGTCACGGATCGTGGTGGCGGAGCAGCGGGAATCGGCGATCTTGTCGTAAGCAGCACCAAGGACAGGACTTGGACGAGTTTGTGGTGATTCGGTCGGGATCCGTGGTCGGTGACAGCCAGTGGGTGGGTATCGATGTGTTCGGGCAGCAACGCTGAATTGGTGCCACAGGGGTTCCATGATGAAAGATGGCAGAGCAGGCATGAGTACCTCGCAGGGGAAGAACAAACTGACACCTCCATTCCTCTACCGGGACTCGTGCCTGTTCTACGTCACCGACACGCACCTATCCGCGGAATCTCTAAGTGGGATCTGGATTTGGAGCCGACGGTGCACTCTTCTCAGTGGCACCGGTGATGACCCCTACTGCTTACGCTTTCCTTTCTCCTGCTACCGGACGGGTCATCGCTGCTATAGCGGGGCTCCCGGTTAGGTCCATCCGGTGTTCTGTTATCGATCGCGTCTCACCCCGTCCACGTGTGGGAGAGGTCACTCGCCGATGACGGTCACCCGGCAGGCTCGACCGCGTGCACGGGCACGGTCCCAGTCAGCGAAGAAGATGTAGCCGGTGACGCCGAAGCCGAGGGGCTCCATCGATCACAGGGAACACCTGGCTGCTACCCATCAGATTGGCTTTCAGGTGGGCGTCAGCGTTCAGTAGCTGGCTGCGGTCACCGCCCGGCAGGTACTCCTTCGCGGTAGGCCAGCTTTCGACCGCGACGAAGTGCTCCTCGCCGGGGTAGTTGTATCCCTCTGCGGGCGGGAAATCACGCTGCTCTGGGACGATCTTTCCCAGCACATTGTTGAGATCCTGCTGTAGGAAGTCCGGGCTGCAAATACCTCCATCAGATCGTGCGCCCACTCGTCGTAATACACCGAGCAGGTGGTATGCGGCGACATCACGGCGCAGATGCCATTTTTAATCCCGCTCGGCAACTGCATTGCGGACCTCGTCAGTGATGTCAATAAAGCTGGGGGAGCCGCCGTGCGATGTCAGCGACAAGGTCGCGTGATGAACAGTCATGATCCTTGGTTCTCCTACTTGCCACCGGTCAGGGTCTTCACGAAGGTCTCCACATCGACCTCGACGCCCCGGCGTGCCGCCGCGGCCAAGTTGGAGAACAAGATGACGTTCTGGTCCTCGATGAGGGGGAGGACTGCGTCGTAAGCCGCCTTTGCGGCATAGGTGTAGTAGTTGATTTTGCGTACACCATGCCGAACGCTCTCGCGGTACTCCTCATCGGTCAGCCCGGATCCACCATGCATGACGATGGGCACTCCGGTCTCCCGGCGTAACGTGGCGATGAGGTCGTAGTCGAGTTTCGGTTTCTGGCGACGAACGCGCCATGTACCGTGCCGAACGACGCAGCCAAGCAAGTCACCCCCGTGGCTCGCACAAAATCGCGCGCGACCATGCGTCTGTGTGGTGACTCATCAGCGATGCCTTGAGAGGGATCACCGTTCTCGTTGCCGGTCATCTGTCCAGTCTCGCCCTCGACACCGATGCCGCGCGCGCTGGCCAGTTCGACGACCTCGCGAGTCACCCGGACGTTGTCGTCATAGCTGCGATGAGATCCATCGATCATGCAGGAGTTGAACCCGATATCGAGGCCCTTCTTTATGTAGTCGATGTCTTCACCGTGATCAACATGAAGGACGAAGGGAGCAGAGGAGCGCTTCGCCAGTTCCACCATCGCCGGGCCGATCTCCTCGATACCGACGACGCCCTCGTGCACCTGAGCGAACTGCAGGATGATCGGCACGCCAGTCTTCTCACCGACATCGATCGTGGCGAGCAGCGCCTCAAAGAAGGGTGTTGACGGCAGCTAGTGCCACATCGTTTTTCTCCGCGTAGGCGAGTGCTTCGCCAAGTCCAATGAGCATGCGGTGTCCTTTCAGGCTCTGTTTTTGTGGTCCCGCGATCGCGACAGACATCTCGGTGAGGATAGCGCGCCAGTCCAGGTGACGGACGATGCCGCTGGTACCACCAGAACCATCGGCTCCCTGCACGAGCACGCGCGCGACATCAGCTCCGGTGCTCACGCCCGCGGCTTGGATCACGAGAATCGTGGGATCAACATCCTTGACGATCCGCGTCGTGCGCTCGATGTAACCGCCGGCGTCCATCTGTCCAGTCCCGATGTTTGCCGTCGGCTCGCAGATCATGATGTCGGGCCCCATGCCCGCGATCGCCTTGCACTGCGCATCCGAATCCGCGCACACGATCGTCGCCAGGCCCACCTCCCGAGCACGCTGCATCGTCTCATCGAGTACCGCGAGCGTGAGCGGATGCTCTGCGTGATTCAGCACGACGGCTCCCGCTCCCGCATCGCGCAGGGAATCAGGAAGGATGTGCCCCATCCCCCGGCCGCTTGACGATGGGATCCGTGGCACGAGCCGTGACGACGAGGCGACTGGTGTTCTCGGCCACCACGTGCGCACATCGACGTGCTGCGCTGTGAAGATCACATCGATCCCGAATTGCTCGGCCAGTTCATCCGTCAGGCGAGCCAGCGCGAGGGTATCGGCACTAGCCAGATATGCCTTCGGGTTGACGATGAGGAAGGGAGATCGAACCACCGACTGCCTAGACATAACGTCTCTCCTCTGAGATCAGCACATATTTTCATCTATATGCGCAAAGTTGCTGATACTCTGAATCGTGACATGCCAAGGACGCTAATGGCAATAAGTTGATCTCTATCCGCAATTATTTGCTGATATGCGCCTGTCGCCCGAAGCATCCATGCTGCGCAGGAGGAAGGACCGACATCATCATCGCCCCCGCCCGCGCGGACAACCGATCGATCAAGCAAGCACCTCATCGGAAGCCGTACTGAGACCCCGTAGATGAGTTGCCGCAAGTGCCTACCAGACACTCAACGCAACAAGGGCGGTGGGAGTACTCTCCCACCGCCCTTGAGGCTGGGGTCAGATCTTCTGACCCGTTTGATTATTACGAAGCGAGAACCTCGTCGAGCAGGACCTCAGCACGCTCTTCGTCGACCTTCTCGGCGAGCGCAAGCTCGGCCACCAGGATCGAGCGGGCCTTCGCCAGCATCCGCTTCTCACCTGCAAGAGAGTCCCTTGTCGCGATCGCGACGCCACAGGTCGCGAACGACTTCGGAGACCTTGATCACATTGCCGGAGTGCAGCTTCTCCATGTTGGCCTTGAAGCGGCGGGACCAGTTGGTGGGTTCCTCCGTATGTTCGGCGCGAAGCACGTCGAATACTCGCTCCAGGCCGTCGGCGTCAACGACGTCGCGCACCCCCACCAGATCCAGGTTGTTAGCCGGCACCCGCACCACGAGGTCGTTTTGACCTATGATCCTCAGCACCAAATAGAGTCGGTCCTCGCCCTTGATCTGACGGTTCTCGATGTCCTCGATGACTGCGGTTCCATGATTGGGATATACGACCGTCTCACCAATAGAAAAGCTCATGTGTAACTGGCCCCTTTCCAGCTACCAGTCTAGCAGGCTCGCCCAGGGGTCCTCGGTCTTCGCCCAGCTGCGCCTGATAAGGTGCCCGCCCACACCCGCCATTCTGTCGCGCGTGATGGGCAATTCTGGTTAGGATGGGCCAGACCTGACCGGAGGGATTTTCGATGAGCGTGCGCTTCCTCGGCCGAACCAAAGCACTACTGGCTGCTACCGCGCTGACGGCGACGATGGCCGTCGGCTGCACCGCTGGGCAGTGGGAGCCTCAGGCACCACCTGCCGCAGGCGTGCAGCAAGACCAGGACGGCATCAAGGTACGCAACCTGCTGATCGTCACTGACGAGGCCGGCAATGCCGTGCTCGAAGGCAGGATCACTGCCGACCGCCCGTTCGTGCTGAGCGACGCCGCCTACGCCGCCGAGCAGTCGGACGGCACCTGGAGCGACGCCGCCCCGCTGGCTATCGCCGGGGGCCAGTCGGAGGGCAACACGCTCGCCCTCGGTGGCACCGACAACGCCTTCCAGGCCGCGGAACTATCCCCTGGCCATCTGGCTCGCGTGGGTCTGCGGTTCGAGGAGGGCGTGCAGATCGACACCTGGACGTTCCGTGCTACGACGCGTCTGCTGACTTCGCCACCGCCTGGGCCGAAGCCGCAGGGCTAGGGCTTAAGCCCGGCCTTATCCTTCGAACTTGTAGCCCAGTCCACGCACGGTGAGCAGCCGTGTGGGGCGGGAGGAGCAGGATCCTGCTCGATCTTGGAGCGCGAGGCGTTTGACGTGCACGTCGAGCGTCTTGGTATCGCCGACGTAGTCACTCCCCAGATCCGGTCGATGAGTTGCCCGCGGGTCATCACCCGGCCCGCGTTGCGCACCAGCAACTCGAGCAGCTCGAATTCGCGCAGCGCGAGGGACACCTCGACCCCATCGACGCTCACCTGATGGCGCTCGACATCGACTCGAACCCCCGAGGCCTCCACCACATCGGGCAGAACGGTCTCGTCCCGGCCGCGACGCAGGATGGCGCGAATCCGAGCGACCAACTCGCGGTGGCTGAACGGCTTGGTGACGTAGTCGTCGGCGCCGAGTTCCAGGCCCACCACCTTGTCGACCTCGGAATCACGCGCGCTGACCAGCACGATGGCCACGTTGCCCCGCGCCCGCAGTTCGCGACACACTTCCAGCCCCGACATGCCGGGCATCATCTGATCGAGGAGTACGAGGTCGGCCCCCGTGCGCTCGTACTCGGCGAGCCCACTCGGTCCATCGTGCGCGACGGAGACCTCGAAGCCTTCCTTCCGCAACATATAGCTGAGCGCTTCTCGGTACGATTCTTCGTCCTCGACGATCAGGATCCGGCTCATGTCAAAGACTCCTCAACAGTTGGTGCGAGTGGCCCGTCGTGGCGAGCGGGAAGACGCACGGTGAAGGTGGACCCATCGCCAGGACGCGACCATACCTTCACCGTGCCGCCATGAACAGCGGCGATCTGCCGCACGATAGAAAGCCCTAGCCCGGTGCCTCCCGTGGCACGACTTCGGGCGTCGTCTACGCGATAAAAGCGCTCAAAGATGCGGTCGAGAGCATCCGACGGGATGCCGATGCCGCTATCGGCAACCCTGGCCTCGCCCCACCGATCTCCGTTATCGACGACCTCCGAAACGCTCACCGCCACCCGGTTGGGCGGATCGGAATAGTTGATCGCATTGTTGATCAGATTGGTCACGGCGTCGACGAGCTGCCACCGATCGCCCGTGACCATCACTGACGAAAGACTGGTGACGATCGTCATGCCCCGCTTGACGGCCCGCGGGTGGGTGCGACTCACAGCCTCCTGCACCACCTCGGCCAGGTCTACTTCGTCACGCGCCAGCACTGGATCGCTGGATTGCAGTCGAGACAATTCGATGATCTGACCAACCAGGGATGCGAGACGGTGCGTCTCGGCCGTCAGCTTGGTCGCGAAGTGCACCACGTCGTCGGGATCGTCCTTAGCCATCCCTACGGCCTCGGCCAGCACCTCGATGGCACCGATGGGGGTCTTCAACTCATGTGAAACATTGGCAAGGAAGTCTCGACTGACCGCCTCGATCCGTTTCTGCGCTGACTCATCGACAGCCACCACCAGGATGTTTCCTCCCGTCAGCGGCCGCACCTGCCCTTTGAGATCCAGCCGCTCAGCACCGGGACGTCCGGGGCGAATCAGGCGACCGACATACGCCTCCCCGGTGGTACGCACGTCATGGACCACATCGAGAAGTTCCGGGAAACCCAGCCGCGTGCCCCGCACCAAGCTCATGGGCTCAGCGTGCTGGTTGTAGTGCAACAGTTCGTCGTGCGTGCCGACGAGCACCGCCCCCACGGGAAGGCTGTCGAGCGTCTCCGCCAGCTCCGGGGGCACCAGTTCGCCGTCGTTCAGCGCCTCAAGTTCACGTCGATGATGCAGACCGCTCCGAATAAAATGCACCAGCACCCACAGTGCGGCGACTATCCCCGCGCCGACGAGCGCAGCAATAACTGGTGGCATGAGCATCATCATAGGAGCGTCCCGTCAGAGGCTCACACCAGGGAAAGCGACCCTCCTAAGACTTCACGACTCGTTTACTCGGGGTTCATGTAGCAGTCACGCCGCGTCAGGGCCGCGCCCTAAGCTTGTTCATCGGGGTTCCGCCCCGTCTGACGCACCGATCAACAGGAGAAAATGGATGCGCACGAGCTATCGCGACGAACTCAATTCCGTCATTGAGGAACTCGTCCAAATGGCGTCGCTGGTCGAGATCGCGATCGGGGATGCCTCCGAGGCGCTGTTCACGGCCAACCTCGAGAAGGCCGAATCCGTGATCAGCAAGGATATCCGGCTCGACGAACTACACGAGGAGCTGGAGTACAAGTGTCTTTCGCTCATCGCTTTGCAGGCTCCCGTCGCCGGTGAGCTACGCACCGTCGTCTCCGCGATCCGCGTGGTGTTCGAGCTGGCCCGCATGGGCGATCTGTCCGCGCATATCGCCAAGATCGCCCGCCTGAGGTTCCCGCATCATGCGGTGCCTGAGCAACTCGACGAGAACTTCCGCTCGATGGCGGAGATCGCGCAGAAGATGATCACCCTGGCCAAGGAAGCCCTGGCCGCCGGTGACGCGAACGAAGCCATCCGCCTGGCCGACGTGGACGCCCAGATGGACACCCTCCGACGCGTGCAGTTCACCGAACTGCTCGGCGCCAAGTGGGATGCCACCGTGGAAGAAGCCGTCGATGTTGCCCTGCTGGGTCGCTACTACGAACGCTTCTGCGACCACGCCGTGGCCGTCGGTCGTCGCGTGATCTACATCAGCACCGGCGCCGTGCCCGAGGGCGAAGACTGGCCCAACGCCTAATAGACCATCGCGCCATCAGAAGCGACCGGCTCCCGTTCGAGTGACGTGAGCCGGTCGCTTCTCCCGTTCCCGTTCACGGTGTCGCAGCACATGTGGATCCGGCGTAGAGTGCCCGTAGCGTCTGCTTTTTGGAGGTATTGCCATGTCTTTGTCCCGCGCTGCACTGGCGGGTCTGGCTCGATCATGGTGCTGCTGGCAACGTCGTGTACACCCTGCCGAGTCAGATCCCGGCGAGGTCACGGGCACGCCCACCGACACCGTCTCGTCCTCTGCCACGACGAGCACTTCCCCTTCTCCAAGCCCTAGTCCGACGCCACCTCCCAGCCCGTCGCCTTCGCCCACCCCGACCATCAAACCCACCGACCTGATGCCGGGAACCAATCACAACTACGCGGCGGAGGCCTATTCGTACCCGGCCGCCACGGTGCAAGACTGGTTGCGAGGCAACGCCGAGGCCACGGAGAAGATCGTCTTCCTCACCTTCGACGACGGACCCAATCACTCCATCACGCCGCAAGTGCTCGAGGTACTCGCCGCGCACCACGTGCCGGCCACTTTCTTCGTCGTGGGCAACGTCATCGACGGCGCCCCAGACGTTCTCGAACGCCACATCGCTGAAGGGCACGCGATCGCGCTGCACAGCTACACCCACGATTACAAGAAGCTCTACCCCGGGCGCTATGCGGATGCGGAGCGGGTGGGCGACGAGTTCGATCGCACCCTGGCCGAAGTACGCTCTGCCCTCAACGAAGATTTCTCGACGGGCGCCTGGCGCTACCCGGGCGGCCACATGTCATGGAAGTCGATGGATGCTGCTGACGAAGCCTTGGCCGAACGTGGAGCCTCCTGGATCGACTGGAACTGCATGACCGGCGATGCCGAACCCAAGAGCCGACGTCCCACGACCGTCAACGGCATGGTCTCGATGGCCACGGCGCCCATCGGAGAGGAGGGCGTCAACGTCTCCGTCATGCTGGCTCACGACTCCGAAGGCAAGCAGCTCACCGTCGATTCGCTGCCCGAAATCATCGAGGCGTACAAGTCTGCCGGTTACAGCTTTGGAGTCATCGCCTAGCCGGACACCCTAACCGATAGGCTTTGGCCATGACGTACAAGTTGATCTTGCTCCGCCACGGCGAGAGCGAATGGAACGCCAAGAACCTGTTCACCGGCTGGGTGGACATCGACCTCAACGAGAAGGGCGTCGCCGAAGCCAAGCGCGGCGGCAAGCTGCTGGCCGAAGAGGGCCTGCTGCCCGAGGTGCTGCACACGTCTCTTCAGCGCCGCGCGATCCACACCGCCTACCTGGCGCTCGACAACTGCGACCGCCACTGGATCCCCGTGCGCCGCAGCTGGCGCCTGAACGAAGCGCCACTACGGCGCCCTGCAGAGCAGAACAAGGCCCAGACCTGGAGCAGTACGGCGAGGAGCGGCCGAGTTCATGCTGTGGCGCCGTAGCTACGACACCGCCGCCGGTGATCGACGTCGACGACGAGTTCAGCCAGTACAACGATCCCCAGTACGCCGAGCGTCCACGAGCGATCGTCCTCGCACCGAGTGCCTCAGGACGTCGTGGCCCGGATGCTGCCGTACTTCGAGTCCGACATCAAGCCGGATCTCGTTGCCGGCAAGACCGTGCTGATCGCCGCCCATGGCAACTCGCTGCGTGCGCTGGTCAAGCACCTCGACGGGATCTCAGACGCCGACATCGCCGGCCTGAACTTGCCCCGCTGGCATCCATTCTTTTGCTACGAGCTGGACGAGGACTTCCAGCCCGTCACCACGGGTGGCCGCTACCTCGACCCCGAAGGCCGCCGCCGCCGCTGCCATCGAGGCCGTGAAGAACCAGGGTAAGAAGAAGTAGTTCCCAACCGCATCGCACGAAGTGAAGCGCCCCGTCTGACGGGGCGCCCACTTCTACGTTCCCACCCCTCAGCGGGATCTTTCGGTAGCCACGAGGACCAAAACCACGAATTTCCCAAGTCTGTTTCAACTTAGGGGTTGCAATTGACTTGGAAGTACACAGACTTACAACCACGAGGTGGCAGCGGCGCTCACCGATCGCCAAGGAGGTGACTGGGATGGACATCGAAGAACGACAGCAGAAGATCGCTCAACTCATCCAGTCCAAGAAGCGAGTCAAGGCACTCGCACTCAGCCAGATGTTCGACGTCTCCGTCGAGACCATCGCAAAGACCTACTCGACCTGCAGGAACAAGGGTGCTCGTGCGGGTACGGGGAAGGGCCCAGATCCGTCGGTCGAGACGGAGGGGAAGCCAGCATGCACGAACGTCGACGTGCGGTGAAGGCTTCTGCCAAGGAGGCCATCGCGAAGAAGCTCATCGACACCATCGAGGAAGGGGCAACCATCTACCTCGATTACGGCACCACCACCTACGCCCTGGCCACCGAGCTGTTCCACAGCCAGCGCAGGGTGAGAGTGATCACCAATTCGATGCCGATCGCCAACCTGCTGGGCGACTCCGATCTGATCGAGACGATCTTGCTGGGAGGCATCGTTCGTCGCAACGAACGGTCACTGTTCGGGCCCATCGCTGAGAAGGCGCTCGACACGACCTATATGGACATCGGTTTCTTCGGTTGCGCCGGAGTCCATCCCGTGGCAGGTGTCACCAACCACCAAGCCTTCGAGGCAGCCACGTCGTACAAGGCAATGACGCATTGCTCCACCGTCGCTCTGTTGGCCGACTCGGAAAAGCTGGAGACCATCGCGGTCAACAAGCTTGCCGATCTCAGCGACATCGACGTCCTCGCAACAGACGAACGCCCTAGCCCCGAGCTCGCCGCTGCTCTGGAACTGGCCGACGTCACCGTAACCATCGTCAAGGAGTAGACCCTCTATGGACATCACCCCCGAACTGCTGTTCCCTCAGCTCGCCGCAGCCAGCCGCGACGAGGTGCTGGAAAAGCTCGGCCAGGCCGTTACCGACCGTGGCCTCGCCCTCGACACCTATGTGCAGGCGCTCAAGGACCGCGAAGCGGAGTTTCCGACCGGTCTGGGCATCTCCGGAGGTGTCGCCATCCCCCATACGTCGGCGGAATACGTCACCGGCAACACCATCGCCGTGGCCACTTTGACCTCCCCGGTCGCCTTCCAGGCGATGGGCGATCCCGACACCACCGTGGAGGTCTCAACCGTCGTCATGCTGGTCTTCGCCGATAGCACGCAGCATCTTCCGCTGCTGTCGAAGATCGTGAAAAGCCTCCAGGACCAGAGCTTCGTCGATGCCATTCGCGAAGCTGCGTCTCCTGAGGAACTGTCCGTCGTCCTTGCCGCGAGGCTCGGCGACTGAGGGAGGCGCTGCCTCCAACGTCTGCGCGGCTACCCGGCCGCCAGTCCCCCACCCCACCATTCATCCGAAGGGAAACACAATGAAGCGAGTCCTTGTGGCCTGCGGTGGTGCTGTCGCCACCTCCACTCTGGCGGCCGACCGCGTCCGCCAACTGTGCAAGGAAAACGGCATCGCCGTGGACGTGCAGCAGTGCCGGATCAGCGAACTGGGAGGTCGCGCCGAGCAGGCCGATCTCATCGTTACGACGGCCAAGGTGAGCCGCGACTACGGAGTGTCGGTCATCCACGGCATCGCCTTCGTCTCGGGCATCAACGTCGAACAGACCGAGGCCAACATCCTCGAGGTACTGGGCAAGTAGTCGGTGGCCTCTCACCCTCGGGTGGGCCACAAAGCGGGGTGTTGCCTCCGGGCAGGGAAGCAACACCCCTAGTAATCCCGCGAAAGGATCTTTTCTATTATGGATGCTTTTTTGAGTGTCATCCAATACATCGTCGATCTGGGGCCGTCGGTGATGTTGCCTCTGATCATCTTCATCATCGGGCTCTCGTTGAAGCAGGGCATCGCCAAGTCGCTGAACGCGGGCCTGACCATCGGCGTCGGCTTCGTGGGACTCGGCCTGGTGGTGGGCCTCCTGACGAGCGCCCTCGGCCCCGCAGCTCAGGCCATGGCCGAGAACTTCAACCTGGGCCTCACCGTCGTCGACGTCGGCTGGCCTGGCAGCGCCCCGATGGCGTGGGCCTCCTCCATGGGCCTGATCGCCATTCCGATCGCGATCCTGGTGGACGTGGTCATGCTGCTGGTGCGCGCCACCCGCGTGGTGAACGTCGATATCTGGAACATCTGGCACATGGCCTTCACCGGCGCCATCGTGCAGGTGGCCACCGGTAGCTTCTGGTGGGGCATCGTCGGCGTCGTCGTGCACGCGGCCATCGCCTACAAGCTGGGCGACATGTTCGGGCAGGTGACCGACAACTTCTTCGGCCTCGAGGGCGTCGCCATCCCGCACGGCACCTCCGCCTACATGGGCGTTCTCGCCTCTCCGATCGATGACTTCTTCGAGAAGATCCCCGGCGTCCGCAAGATCAACATCACCACCGAGAAGCTGGAAGCACGACTCGGCACCTTCGGCGAGCCCCTGATCATCGGCACCATCCTGGGTGTCGTGATCGGCCTCTTGGGTGGCTCCGGAGTCGGCGCCTCCATACAACTCGGCGTGCAGATGGGCGCCGTGATGATCCTGATGCCGCTGGTGGTAAAGCTGATCATGCAGGGGCTCCTACCCATCGCCGAGGCCGCGCGCTCGATCCTGCAGAAGCGCTTCAAGGGCTCCGAGTACAAGATCGGCCTCGACCCGGCCCTGCTGCTCGGCCATCCCCAGGTGATCTCCGCAAGCTTGATCTTCGTGCCGCTGACCATCGTGATCGCCGCTCTCATCCCGGGTAACCAGGTGCTGCCCTTCGGCGACCTGGCCACCATCGGCTTCTTCGTGGCGATCGCCGTCGGCGTCCACAAGGGCAACATCTTCCGCAGCCTGTTCTCCGGCACCGCGATCATGGTGATGACCATCTGGATCGCCAACCAGATGGTGTCGCTGCAGACCGAGCTGGCCCAGAATACCGGCCTGTTGCAAAACGCTACTGAAGTCTCGTCGCTGGATCAGGCGGGCAGCCCGATCACCTACCTGCTCGCGAAGGGCGCGGCCGGCGAACTGTCCATCGGTTGGTTCGTCATCCTCGGCCTGTGGGGCGCCGGCTTCGTGTACACCTTCGTGAAGTACCGCCGCAAGAAGCTCTACGTGGAGTCGCTCGAAGCAGCCGACGCCTGATCGGGGTGGGGTAAGCCATGTCCTCACCCATGAAGACAGTGGCGGTCACCGGCGTGCAAGAGCTGTCGGTGATCCCCGTCCCGATCCCGGACTGCGGTCCTACCGACGTGCTGGTTCGCGTCGCCTACTGCGGAATCTGCGGCTCGGATGTGCCCCGCTACTTCAACGGCGGCGTGCATTCCTTCCCACAGGTGCTGGGACACGAGTTCTCCGGGGTGGTCGAAAACGTCGGGTCCGACGTGACGACGATCTCCGCCGGTGAACGAGTGGCCGTCGCGCCGCTCGTCCCCTGTCACACGTGCAGCGAATGCCTGGCCGGCCGGCCGGCATTGTGCCCGGACTACTCCTTCATCGGCTCCCGGCAACAAGGGGCGCTGGCGGAATACGTCCTGGTGCCCGCCGTGAACGTGGTGCCCGTCGGAGATCTGGATCTCAAGGTCGCTGCTCTCATCGAGCCGCTGACCGTCGCCATACACGGCGTCGAGCGTCTACCGGTCGAGGCCGGCCAGGACGCGGCAGTGCTGGGCGGCGGCGTGATCGGGCTGATGTCCGTGATCACCCTGCGAGCCAAGGGCGTGCGCCACATCACCGTCGTCGACGTGAACCCTTGGGCGCTGGAGATGGCGGCGAAGTTCGGCGCGACGCATACCGTCAACGTCGCCGAGCAGGATCTCGCGGAGCACTTCGCGAGCGTCGGGGCACCACAGGTGGTGGTGGAAACCGCCGGCGCCGCCGCTACGCGTCGTCAAGCGCTCACCATCGCGGCCCGCAATGGCTCCGTGGTCTATATCGGCACGCCAGGTACGGATCTCACCTTGGATCCCAAGACCTTCGAGCACATCCTGCGTAAGGAACTGCTGATTCGAGGATCGTGGATGTCGTACTCAGCCCCGTTCCCGGGTAGCGAGTGGACGCAGGCCGCCCAGCTGCTGGCCAACGCCACTGGCGATCCCACCGAGTTGGTGAGCCACGTGTTCTCGCTCGATGAGGTGGCCGATGGCTTCGCCGTCATGCGCGAACGCAATGCCCGTCGGCTGAAGGTGATGTTCCGCGTCGGCGGAGACCAGTAGCCGCTATCCCCACCAAAGTCCCCAGCCGGGGCATCGTCCGCTGACGTATTTGTGACGGAGCGGCAGCGAGACGCCCCCGGCTGGGCTCCCCACGCGCGCCGTGGATCCCCACCCCCTTCAGGGACCTCCCACAGGTAGCCCTGGCGGGAGCGCGCGCACAAACAGCCACACAGCAACAGATTTCAAGGAAATAATCATGACTCAGGACCATCTGCGCAACATTCTGCGCGACAACCGCGACGGCAAGAGAAGGCCAGCATCTACTCGATATTGCTCCGCCCACCCGCTCGTCCTCGAGGCCTCCATGCGCCAGGCCAAGGAAGACGAAGCCGTTCTGCTGATCAGGGCCACCTCCAATCAGGTGGACCAGTTCGGCGGTTACACCGGCATGACCCGGTGGACTTCCGCGAGTTCGTCTGCAGCATCGCCGATGCACAGGACTTTGCCAGGGATCGCATCATCCTGGGTGGCGACCACCTGGGGCCGAACCGGTGGCAGAAGGAATCCCCGGATACCGCCATGGCCAAGGCCGAGGACCTGGTGCGCGCCTACGTGGCCGCCGGATACACCAAGATCCACCTCGACTGCTCGATGTCGTGCGCCGGCGATCCCGTGCCGCTGACCGATGAGATCGTCGCCGAGCGCGCCGCCCGGCTGCTCATCGTCACCGAGACCGCTGCGGAGGAAGCAGGACTCCCCCTGCCGATCTCCTACGTGATCGGCACCGAGGTACCCGTTCCCGGTGGTGCCCACGAGACCCTGCACGCCCTCACCCCCACCTCGCGCGAGGCCGCGCTGGAGACGATCGCCGCCCACAAGAAGGCATTCTCCAGCGTCGGACTGGCAGATGCCTGGGAGAAGGTGGTCGCCATCGTCGTGCAGCCTGCCGTCGAGTTCGACCACGTTCAGGTGATCGACTACGTCTCCGCGAACACCGCCGAACTGCAGACCGCACTGGATGAGGCACCGGGGCTGCTCTTCGAGGCGCACTCGACCGATTACCAGACCGAGAAGAACCTGTCTGATCTGGTGGACGATCACTGGGCGATTCTCAAGGTGGGGCCAGGCCTCACCTTCAACCTGCGCGAGGCCTTCTTCGCGATGGACGCCATCGAAGGACACCTGGTGGAAGACGCCGCGAAGCGCTCGAACCTCGTCGACGTGATGGAGCACGTGATGATCGAGGAGCCCGGCTACTGGGCCTCCTACTACGAGGGCTCGGAACACGAGCAGGCCATCGCCCGCAAGTTCAGCTACTCCGACCGCATCCGCTACTACCTGCCCAACCCGGCCATCGTCGCGGCTTTCGATCAGATGGTTGCGAACCTCGCGGAGACCGGAATCCCGGAGCCGCTGATCAGCCAGTACCTGCCAAAGCAGTTCGACCGCGTGCGAGAGGGCCAGCTGTCCCCCACCGCACACGAGCTGATCGTCGACCGGGTGCGCGACGCGCTTCGTCCCTACGCGTCCGCCTGCGGCTTCTGAGCTGCGTTCTGGTTGCAACGGCCTGATGCGTTTTACCACGCGGGCGCGTCAGGCCCTTCCTCCTTCACAACCGGCTTGTCAGCCACGGCCGGACATCACACCCGATATCACGCGAGCTTCACATCTCAAGGAGGACTGATGCTTGCACCACTGAACACACTCGCCACCCAATGCCGCGCACACAAGGTCGGGCTCGGCGCCTTCAACGTCATCCATCTCGAGAACGCGGAGGCCATCGTCGCCGCCGCAGAACTGACCGGTTCACCGGCGGTCCTGCAGATCTCCGAGAACGCCGTCAAGTTCCATCGCGGCAACCTGGAGCCGATCGCTCTCGCCACGTTGGCGATCGCCCGCGAAAGCACCGCGCGCGTCGTCGTGCACCTTGATCATGCGAAGGACCTTGCTCTGATCCGGAAGGCCATCGCGCTGGGGTTCACGTCGATCATGTACGACGGATCCCACCTGAGTGATGAGCAGAACCGAGCCACCACCGCACAGGTCGCGCACTGGTGCCACGACAGCGGCATCAGCATTGAAGCGGAACTGGGCGAGGTCGGGGGCAAGGACGGCGTTCATGCGCCCGGGGCGCGCACTGACCCCACCGATGCCGCACGTTTCGTCGAAGACACGGACGTGGATCTCCTCGCCGTGGCCGTGGGGAGCTCCCACGCGATGACCACCCGCGATGCCGCGCTGGATCTGGATCTGATCCGCGATCTGGCCCGCGAGGTTCCGGTGCCGCTCGTGCTGCACGGTTCGTCGGGTGTCAGCGACGAGAACATGGCCCTGGCCATCCAAGCGGGCATGACCAAGATCAACGTCTCCACGCATCTGAACAAGGTCTACACCCATACCGCCCGCGCGACGCTGGAATCGAAACCCGACGTGGTCGATACCCGGAAATGGACGGCCCCGGCCTCCGAAGCCCTCTCTGCAGAGGTCGCCCGGCTCCTGACCCACTATCAATCGGTTTCCGCGGGCTGATCCTCGTCCGCGACGAAGCAGATCGTTCTGGTGGTGGACAAGCTCACCGCCAGAACGATCTGTTTTCGACTACCGGTAGCTCCAGGGATCGATAAGCGAAAGGTTTGCGTCATCGAAGTCCTTCAGGTTTCGCGTCGCCAGCTGACATCCGGTCGCCACACAGATCCCGGCGATCATCGTGTCCTCCACACCGACCACTCGCCCCACTGCTTCCCGGCGCGCGCGGAGCAGCCCATACTCCCGGGCCGCCGCGGCATCGTACGGGAGGACTCGATCACCCGCGCCTTCAATCAGCGCCTCCACCGCCGCAGTGAGCCCATCTCGCCTCGCACCCGGCGGCAGCCGAAGGACACCGAACCGAAGCTCACCAACGGAGACCGACGTCATCGCCAGATCGTGGCGATGGTCCTTGAGCCACGCCAGAACAGCCGGGCTCGGTGCGGGCCGCAGCGGCTCCGAGAGGACGTTAGTATCGGCGACGATCATACGAAATCCACAGTACGAGCCGGGGAGCGCGGAGGTAACTCGAAGTCTCCGGCCAGTCGCTGAGCGGCATACACCCAGTCCATGACGAAGTCTCGGTCGGCGGCAACGGCAGATTGAAGTATCTCCCGTGCCTCCGCCTCCATCGACCGATTGTGCCGCGCTGCCTGTTCCTTGAGCGCCAAGCGCGTCTGTTCGGGCAAGTTCCGAATCGTCAAAGTTGCCATCACACACCTCCTGACAGCAATGCTAGCATGTGCCCCACGAGGATCTTAGGGTCGGAAGTCGTCGTGCAGGCGGATGCTGGAGAGTTCGATGGTGCCATCATTTAGTTGCCAGTAATGCAGTCTGCGCGCCTGCGGGGTCTTGTGTTGCAGCGACACTCTCCAGCAGGTTGCTCCGTCGGAGCGGGCGACGAAGGGGTCGGAGCCCCCGGTGCCCGTGCGTAGCTGATGTGTGGCGCGGCTGTGCAGCTGGTGCACCCGCCCGGTGAGTACGTCGACGAGCACATCGGTCACCTTGCCGCGGTCGATCCCCTGTACGTTGTTGAGGGTTTCCAGGAACTCCGGGCCCAAGATGTAGTCGACGAGCGGCAACGCTTTCTTCTCCGATGCGGGTATTCGGCGCGCCCAGGCCAACCTCAGCTCGTAGTCCAGCTGCTGCTCGGGATCGACGAAGGCCGCTCGATCGGTCTCATAGGCACGAACCGCCTCCTCGCTCGAGGCGAGCATGCGGCGCAGCTTGGCCACTTCGTTACTCGTCTCGCGCGCACGGGCTCGACGAGAGCGCAGTTCGTCATCTTTCAATGTCAGCGTCCTGCGCAGCCGCGAGAGGTCGGCGGCGAGAGAATCACGCTCCGCACGAAGCGCCTCGAACTCGCTGCGATCAGCCGTCCGCGGTTCTTCCACCTCGGGTTCAGCCCGTGGCGACGAGGGAACCGCGGCAGGCTCGACCTCCGCCGACGTGGAAAACGAATCCGCTTCACCGGCAGGTTCTGAACTGGTCAGCCACGCGGGCCCGCCCTCCAGAAGCGAGGGCGCGGGAACGGTGGGACGCAGCCGGTCGACGTCAAGCAGCGACAATCGCCACTCGTCGCCGGACGTACCGATCTCAGCGACCACCACGGTCAGAACCTCGCCAGGAGTGAGCCACTGCCGGAGATCGACGTGCAAGGTCGTGTCCAGGATGCTCTCGGCATAGAGATCCGCCTGAAGCCCAGGAACGAGTTCGACGACACACAGGTCGGGCTCGACAACCAGGACTCTGACGAGGACCTGGTCACCTGTGGCGTAGTGCGCCACAAGCCGGGTGCTCGGCCGTACCGCCTCGCTGATGTCCAGCCGGCCAAGGCGAAGATCCAGCAATCCGGTGACCCGCATGACAGGGGCAAAGAGATGCCCCGCGTCGACACCGGCGACGGTGAGTTCCGGCAGGATCGTCGCTATCCCTCCACCATCCAGCCTCACCAAGGCCCGGCCGGAGACGATACCGCTCACCACTCCCGAGGCGGTCCGAGTATCCACCGATCGCTGCGTGCGGTATCCACCTGCGAAAGCCATGGACGACGCATCGGCGATCAGCTGCTCCGTCGCCCACGCAGCATCGTGCTCTGAAAGGATGAACCGTAGCGGTGAGCGCCTCGGGTCCCGGGTCCATTCGGTACCCGGAGGATAGGTCCGGACCGCCCCACCATAGACCTCCATGCCTGGATACGACGCCAGCGCGTCAGCGAGTGCCCAGGATGCGGCGCCGGTGGCGATCTCGTAGACCTCCGCCAGCCCTTCGAGTTCTTTCGCAATGTGCGCCGAGTCAACCATGGCCGTCGGACGCCCAGCCGGGCGGGAGATCAGGACCGCGGGCTTCGTCCGCGCCGGGCTCAGCAGATGCTCGGCAAAACGACGGACCTCAGCCGCATCAAGAAGGGTGGCCCCCTGCGAACTGGGTATCGGGTCGCGAGGGATCTTCGGTGCGGGCCGAGCTTCTGGTGGTGGCGCAGGCGCGGAGGAAGGCGCAAACCTCGTCGACACGTCCTGCGAAGGGTTGGCAGTTTT
Source organism: Tessaracoccus sp. (assembly GCA_041393555.1). Classification (GTDB taxonomy): domain Bacteria; phylum Actinomycetota; class Actinomycetes; order Propionibacteriales; family Propionibacteriaceae; genus Arachnia. The sequence continues at coordinate 104,939 of JAWKJW010000013.1, forward strand.
CCATGCCTTGGTGGCCTCTGCCACGATGAGTCGCCGCTGCTCCACTGCGGATCGCTGACCGGGCAGATAGTTCATCGCGATGTAGTGCGCGTCCTGGGTTCTTATCGGGTATACCCGGGCTGCACCGTGGGAGACCGCCAGATCGCCTCCGATCTGCTTCCTCAGCGCGGGCGTAAGGTGAGGAGGCACCACAACCACCTCGACGTCATCGGGAAGCTCGTCGGCGATCGCGCCGGGCTCGAACTCCGAGTCGTGGCAGCCCTGCGCGATGGTGCACACGACAACCACCTTGTCCTGGTCTAGGGTTGCGAGCCCGTTCAGTGCCACAGCGAGGCCGAGGTTGTCGCTGACCCTCCGCAGTCTCGCCATCGTTCACCTCCTCGCCCAGCCCCAGGCTACCTCCCCGGTTTTGTCCGGGTATGAACGCCTTTCGCCTGCGCGTGAGAAGTGCTGTCCTCACGCACCGCGCAGGGTCCCCAAGGGCGAGTGGCTTCACCAGCCATGTCGCATTTCTGCGAGAAACGGGAACGACGGTGCGCAATGCTGGGTACATGCACACCGATAGGGAGGCCTGCCTCCGCGCGATCGCCGCCAAGGACGCGCGGTTCGACGGCATGTTCTTCACCGGTGTCACTTCGACGGGGATCTTCTGCCGCCCGTCCTGCCCCGCTCGCACTCCCGCGGCCCGCAACGTCGAGTTCTATCCCACCGCCGCCGCGGCCCAGCTGGCCGGATTCCGGGCCTGCAAGCGATGCCTGCCCGCGGCCTCTCCCGGCTCACCGGAGTGGGACGTGCGGGGCGACGCGGTGGCGCGCGCGATGCGTCTGGTGGATGACGGCGTGGTGGACCGCGAGGGAGTCCCGGGCCTGGCCGCGCGGCTGGGCTACTCCGCACGGCAGGTGCAGCGGCTCCTCGCGGACGGGGCCGGTGCAGGCCCACTCGCCCTGGCCCGAGCGCGCCGCGCGCAGACCGCCCGAACCTTGATCCAGGCCACCGATCTTCCTTTGGCCGACATCACCTTCGCCGCCGGATTCGCCAGCATTCGTTCCTTCAACGACACCATCCGCACGGTGTACGCCACCTCCCCGTCGGAGCTGCGCCGGCGCGGGAAAGGAACACGAACCACCTCCGACGCGGGCTTGACCTTCGTCGACCTCACTCTGGCCACCCGTGCTCCCTTTTGCCCCTGCAACGTCCTGGGGCACGTCATCGCGACGCGCATCGACGGCGTCGAGACCTTCACAGACGGTGCCTATCACCGCACACTGCGACTTCCCGTCGGCTGGGGAGTGGCATCGCTGACACCTGCGAAAGACGGTGTACGGGTCCGGCTGGGCCTCACCGAGATTTCGCAGCTGCCTACCGCCGTCGCTCGCCTGCGGCGGTTGCTGGACCTGGACGCGGACCCCGTCGCCATCGACGCTTTCCTGTCCCAGGATCCTGCTTTCCTGCCGCTGGTGGCAGCTCATCCCGGTCGACGCATCCCTCGCGGGGTGGACGGTGACGAGATCGCGGTGCGGATCGTTCTGGGCCAACAGGTGTCCACCGCGGCGGCCCGAACTCACGGCGCCCGGCTCGTCGCGATGAGCGGAACTCCCGTCGACACCGGTATCCCCGGCTTGACGCACCTGTTTCCCACATCAGAAATGCTGACCGAGGTACCCGACGAGGCTCTGGCGTTTCCGCAATCGCGACGCGACACCCTTCGCCGCCTCAGCACCGCACTCGCGGATGGACAGATCGATCTTGGCCCCGGGGCCGACCGCACTGAGTCTCGCGCCGCTTTGCTCGCTCTCAAGGGGATCGGGCCGTGGACCGTCGAGATGATCGCGATGCGCGCCTTAGGAGATCCCGACGCCTTTCCTGCCACAGATCTCGGCCTGATCAAGGCCGCCAGGGAGCTTGGTATCGACAACCTCGCCGCACACGCCGAACGCTGGCGGCCCTGGCGCTCCTACGCCACCCAGCACCTGTGGGCGCTCACGCCCCACGCCGTCAACACCATTCCGGGCTATCCCGGTTGTCAGGAGACATCATGAAGCACTCCCTCATCGACTCCCCCATCGGACCGCTGACCATCGTCGAACGTGGCGGCGCACTCGTCGGCTTGTACATGGAGAGCCAGAAGCACTTTCCCACCACCAGCCTGGGCGAACGCGTGGACGACGCCATGCCGGCCGCCCGGGAGCAGCTCGCAGAGTACTTCTCGGGGCAGCGTCACGAGTTCGACCTGCCGCTGGCCCCCGTCGGCACTCCTTTTCAGCAGCAGGTTTGGGAGCTTCTCACCCAGATTCCGTACGGCCAGACCACCACCTACGGGGACCTCGCCCATCAGCTGGGCAAGCCTCAGGCTTCCCGCGCCGTGGGCGCTGCCACCGGGCGCAACCACGTCAGCATCGTCATCCCCTGCCACAGGCTCGTCGGAAGCACCGGAAAGCTGACCGGTTACGCGGGAGGTATCGAACGGAAGGAGTATCTGCTGGCTCTGGAGAGCGGGCTCCCGCTCAGCGCTATCGCTGGCTGAGCGCCTGCAGCACCGCCAGTGCGTCAACCACGCGATCTGACGGCACCAAGATGTGGTCATGGTGGTAGCCGGCCAGCATGTTGCACGGCACGCCCTTCTCCGCCAACGCGGAGGACACCGCTGCGGTCAACCCCACGGCTTGGAGTGACGAGCGCACTTGAAGCGTTATCCAGGCGAAGGTGGACTCGTAGTCCAGCCCGGCCTCATCCGCCACCGCCTGCTCGACCACCAGGGAACCGCCTTCTCGCTCGACGACAGAGGCATGTGAGGGCAGCGGCAGGTCGGTGACCACGTAAACGAAAGCGCCCGCGCGCACACTGGGGCTGAGCGTGCGAAGGATCTCGTCGAGCTCGGTAAGGCCGGTCATACATCCAGGCTACTGGTGGCGAAGATGTCGTTCACGGCGGTCTGGCGGTTGCCCCATGGCACGGAGATCGTAAAGCGGTTCCATCGAGGTAGAAGTCGACCCCGTTTTTCCTATCAGGGATAGTAGGTGTGAGGCAGCAACCAGCGTCCCCACGGAGGTGCAGTAAAACCATGCGCGAAGGCGAAGATCTGAGCGAGGTCGTGCCTCCGACGAGGCAGGAGCATCTGGATGACGATGCCGCACCCACCAGAATCGTCGATGCTCGCGAGGTCGCGGCCGCCCGCATCGCCGATGCTGCGAGCGAGAAGGACTTCCGGCAGACGGATCTCGACGACGACGCCCCCACCAGGCAGGTCGATCTCCCCGACACCGCGGTCACCCGGCACGTCGACCCGTACGCGACCACAGGTCGCACGCAGGTAGACCCCCAAGACTCCACACCGACGAGGCACGTCGACCTTTTCCGCACCCAGCAGGTCGACCCCGACGACATCGCAGCCACGCGGGTGGTGGCGTCACCGGACAATGCCGCTACCCAGCGCGGGTATCTCGCGGACGCCGCGCCGACCGTTGTCACCGGCTCCGGCGGTTACGGCAGCAGTCCGCACGGCAACCAACTCGGTCCGCAGTTCAGGAGGCTTCCTCCCGAACTGGATGCGAAGTACTTGCCGTTGCGGGATCTTCGGGGCGGCAGCCAGGCGGACGTCTTGGTAGCCGAGGATCGCGACAACGGACGTGAGGTGGTTATCAAGCTCTACCGCACACCGGGTAACCCTTATGACGCGGCGACGAGCACCAAGCTGGGTCAGGCAGACACCACTCATGTGGTGCGGGTGCTGGATCGCGGCAGTTCGAACGGCCATGCCTGGGAGGTGCAGGAGTACTGCGCCCACGGCACCCTGCTCGAGGCTCAGGCGCTGCGCCCACCGCTTTCCGAGGCCAGATTCCACACCGTGGTCGCACAGCTGGGACTGGCGCTGGCGCATCTCCATGGTCTTTCCATCGTCCACCGCGACCTGAAGCCCGCCAACGTGCTGGTCCGCGGCGCAGAGCCGCTTGACCTGGCCCTCACGGATTTCGGGTTGTCGGCGGAGATCGCCATGTCTGTGGACATCGGCTCCATCGCCGGGACCTTCCCATACATGCCACCCGAGGCTCACTACGGGGAGATTGGACGGTCCGGAGACTGGTGGGCGCTGGGCGTGATGGCCTACGAACTGCTCGCCGGGCGGCATTTCCTCGCCGACGCGTCGGGGCGAATGCCGAACGAGGCGAAGATCCGTCATGCGATCGCCACCGGCGACTATGTCATCGACAGGGTCGGCAATGACCGGCAGTGGTTGCTCCTGCGCGGTCTGATGGCCCGCAACCGCAAGAACCGATGGGACGCAGTCCAGTTTCAGGAGTGGCTCGCCGGCGGTTCGCCCGCGGTCATCCCGGATGAAAGGCCGACGGCCCCCACCGGTACGGCTCCGACGATCGTCGCTTCCGCACTTCCCCGTACGCTCGTCGCGAACGCACCGGCAGGGCATCCCGGAGAACACCTCGCCCCGACACGCCTCCAGGGCCGGGGAGGCGGCTACGGACACCACGCCGCCTTCGCACCGAGCCCCACCCCCGACGAGCACACCCCGCCTCCTCAGGTCCCGAACGAGGTTGAGCAGGCGAAGAATGCGCGTCGTATTGCCCGACGTAGTGCGGAACGCGGGTTGCGCCAAAAATGGCGAGGTGCCCTGATTCGTCGTGTGATCACGAGACTGATCGGAGCTGCGGCCTGGTGCCTGTTCGCCGGCACCCTTCTCGCCGCATACTTCTTCCTCTCCACCCCCATCACGGAGGCCCGGGCGCATCTCGGCGAGCTGAGCGGCATGTACTTCCAGTACGCGCCGGCAGCTGTTCTCGCCGTCGCGATCTCGTTCATCGCGGAGGCGATCTTCCTCCGACGGCCCTGGTCGAACAAGATCCTCGCGATCACGGGCGCCTTCATCGGCTTGGAAGGGACATTCACGCCGTCGGGTGGCTTCGCCGGGCTGCCCGTCACGGTTCCGCTGTACTTCGTCGGCTGCTGGGTGCTCTCTCTTGTGCTGGGGTGGATCACGGCCCGGGTGGGGAGAACCTTCCCAGGCGGCGTGCCGCTGACGCCGGGTGAGGCCAACCAACAGCGTCCACTCCTGGCACGCACTCTCTTCCCATTCGCACGAGTGGGAGGCTCCCTCTCAGGAGGCATCGGCCTCACGACGTGGTTCTTCTTCCTGCTCCCCGTTCCCGGGGGGCCGGAAGCCGTCATTCAGCAACTCGACATCCTGCTTCCCGCCACCGCGTGGTTGTCCGAGACCATCCCGCAGATCGACCCCCTCGGCGTGACGCAAGATCCCTTCCGTTTGGCCATGTTCGGGCTCGTGGGATATCTCTTCGCAGCCTTCAGCAACGATCTTCACCGGCTCTTCCGGCCTCTCATCTGGATCGGGATCGTGGGAGCCATCGTCGCGGGCCTGATCGTGTTCTTCGCCGTCCCGTCGATGGCACCGCTCGCACTGCCCGCCGCCCTGTTGTGCCTGTTCACGATCCGCACATCGCGGAGCACGGTCTAAGAGGCCTCCACCGGGGCTGTCCCGAACATAGTTCTCCGTATTTCGTGAGGCCTCGCTCTATGGCGGGGGCCTCACGAAATACGGAGAACTATGTTCGCTACCGGGGCTGGAAGGCGACGATCCGTTCGATGGCCTCGGCGATTGCCTCTTCTCCGGCGGCAAAACTGATCCGCACGGTGCGATGGCCGAGACGAGAATCGAAATCGGTGCCCGGCGTCAGCGCGACGCCGGTGGCCTTGAGCAAAGCCGCGGCGTAGGCCGACGAACTGCCGAACAGCTCCAGCTGTGGCCCCAAGTCGGCGTAGTAGTAGAAAGCCCCGTCGGCGGGCGCCGCCACTCCCCAGCCCAGGCGCTCATGAGCTCCCAGCAGGAGCTGCCGCGCGCGGCTGAGATCCTGCCACCGCGGCATCGCACTGGGCATAAGCCTCCTCCGTGAACGACGCCAAAGCCGCAACCTGGGCGGGCGCCGGCGGACACAGCGCAAGGTTTCCTGCGAGGGCATCCACCGCTCCGATCAGCTCCGGTGGGGCGATCATCCACCCGAGCCGCCAGCCCGTCATGCCCCAGTATTTGCTCCACGACGACACCACGACGGCGTTGTTTCCGAACTCTCGCGCCGAATCGCCACGAGAACCACCGTAGGTGACGCCGTGATAGATCTCGTCGCTGATCAGCAGCACCTGGTTGTCGTCGCACCAGCGCACCAGGGCCGCCAGTTCGTCGCGGGTGACCATGGTGCCGGTCGGATTGGCCGGTGAGGCCAGGATCACGCCTGCCAGCGGGCGCACCGCGTGTTCAGCCGAGAGCTGTTCGACCGTCGGCTGGAAGCGCACCTCGGGGCCGCAGTCGATATCGACCACCTCGCACCCCAACGAGCTGAGGATGTTGCGATAGGCCGGATAGCCCGGGCGCGCGAGTGCCACCCGGTCGCCGGCGTCGAAGGCAGCGAGGAAGGCCAGCATGAAGGCACCCGACGACCCCGTGGTGATGGCCACCTCCGAGGGCGAGACATCAATGCCGTACCAGCGCCGGTAATGCACCGCGAGGGCTTCGCGGAGTGGCCAGATCCCCAGGGCGGGCGTGTATCCGAAAGACGCCCGGACGAATGCAGTTCCGCTGCCGCCGCGTTCACCGGCGACGGCGCTCCGCCCGCGGGTTCTCCCGCGCACAACGAGATCACGTCACCACCTTGAGCGCGCAGCATCGCCACCTGATCCAGCACGGTCATGACCTCGAACGGCGGCACCTCAGAACGCTTCGATGGCATGACCCGAGGCTATCCCAGCCTCACAGCATCTCAGAGCCCGGTGTACCCGTCTATCAGACCTGGTCTGCTTGACCAGACCAGGTTAGAATCGGGATATGAGCGTGACCGTAAACGTCCAGGAGGCGAAAACTCGACTCTCCGAGTTGCTGCGTCGCGTGGAGGCCGGCGAAGAAATCGTCATTGCGCGCGCCGGGCGGGCCATTGCCACGCTTCAGCCTGTAGCCCCTCGCAAGCGCTCTTTCGACCAACCGCTTCTCCAAGGGATCCCCGGATCAACGCCGAGATCTTCCTCGATCCCATGACCGAGGATGAACTAGATGATTGGGAAACCGGCCACAGTGGAGATCCCCTCAGCGAGAGCCGACCAGAATGACGGGCTACCTGCTGGACACTCACGTGGTCTTGTGGCTCGCGACCGCTCCCCACATGGTTCCGCAGGAAGTCCGCAAAGCGCTGGTCGGAACAGATCGTCTCTGCGTATCCGCGGTGAGCGCCTACGAGGTCTCCCAGAAGGTTCGTCTCGGGCGGCTACCCACAGCAGAAGGGCTCCTGCCACGCTGGCAGGAGCTGCTCGACGAGATGATGGCTGAGGACCTGCTGCTGCGGACCGAGGACATGCTCCGTGCCGGTTCGCTGGCTTGGGATCACAGAGATCCCTTCGACCGGATGCTCGTCGCTCAGGCACAGCTGCATGGCCTGTCTCTCGCGACAAAAGACTTCGCCATTCAAGACTATTCGGGCGTGAGGTGTCTTCCCTCGATCTGACTACCGTCTACGCAGCAGATAGGTGTCGAAGATCCAGCCCTTACGCTCCACGGCATCAGCACGCACTCGGAGGATCTCGTCATGAACCTCTTCCAGGTCTCCGGCGATCAGGATCTCGTCGACGGTGCCCAGGTAGGCGCCCCAGTAGATGTCGATGCCCTCGGGGTCGATATGGGCGAAGGTCTGTTTGCCGTCAAGCATTGCCACAGCATCGTCGACGCCCTCGGGCAGCCCGTCGGCCAAGAGGCGCGCGGGCATGATCTGCACGGCACGGCCCTGCCGATTCAACGGAATCTGGTGCGCGGCGGTGAGGGCATGCACGCAACTCACTCCGGGCAGCACCTCCAGGGCGATGGGCGACGGCGAGGCGGCGATCAATTGCTGGACGATGGCCAGCGTCGATTCGAAGAGGGATGGGTCGCCCCACACCAGGAAACCGCCCACCTGGCCTTCGCCCAGGTTCTCGGCAACAGCCGCCCCCCACTGCTCCAGACGCTGCCGGCGCCAGAGCCTCACGGCAGCGTTGTAGTCGGGCGCGGTACGCCACGGCCGGGGTGGATCCGCCAGTTCGACGGTGCGCAACGGCGTGGTGCGATAGCGCTCGATGAGCACACGGCGGGCCTCGACCAGCTCGTCGAGGCCATCCTCCTTGAGCACCACGAAGAGCACATCCAGCTTCTCGATGGCCTGGACGGCTTTGATGGTGATCCAGTCGGGGTCTCCGGCCCCGATCCCGATGAGCACCAAGGAGCGGCCGACCCCGCTCTGGGGGCCGGCCGCTCCTTGATCTAGAGAGTTTTCTGTCACGACCCAAACTTAGCCGCAGCCGCGTCTTCACGTGCCTTCCACTCCCGGTAACCGGGATCGTCGGCCATGAAGGTCTCGATCTCAGCCGGTCCCGCCTCGAGCTTCGAGTCATGCTTCAGATAGAGCCTCGTCTCACGGGCGACGAGACCGGACAAGATAAGCATGCCGATCAGGTTGGGCAACGCCATCAAGCCGTTCATCACGTCGGAGAAGTTCCAAACCACGCCTAGCGTGGTGGTGCAGCCGACGAAGACGATCAACGAGAAGAACACGCGATACGGCATCACGGCGCGACGGCCGGCGATCTTCTCCATGGTGCGTTCACCGTAGTAGGCCCAGCCCAGGATCGTCGAGAAGGCGAACATCGCCAGCGCGATCGTGACCACCCAGTGACCCCACTGGCCCGGCAAGCCGTGCGAGAACGCCTCGCCGGTCATCAGCGACGCGGAGATCTGCTCGCCAGAATCATCGGTGAAGGTGTAGGCGCCCGTGGTGATGACGACGAGACCGGTCATGGTGACCACGATGATGGTGTCGATGAAGGTCTGGGTCATGGACACCAGACCCTGACGCACGGGATGGCTGGTCTTGGCCGCGGCCGCCGCGATGGCCGCCGAGCCCATTCCCGACTCGTTGGAGAAGATGCCACGCGCCACGCCGTACTGAATGGCGATGATCAGCACGGAACCGGTGAAGCCGCCGACGGCGGCACTGCCGGTGAATGCGTCGGTGAAGATGAGAACCAAGGCAGCCGGCACGTCGGTGATGTTGGCCAGCAAGATATACAGCGCCGCCAGTACGTAAAACACGATCATGATGGGCACGAAGCCGGCTGTCACCTTGCCGATCGCTTTGATGCCGCCCACCAAGACGAGCAAGGCAAACACGGTCAACACTGCACCGGTGACCCAGGTAGGCACGGAGAAGCTGTTCTCCATGTTGGCCGCGATGGAGTTGCCTTGGGTCATGTTGCCGATGCCGAACGAAGCGAGCACCGTGAAGATGGTGAACGACCAAGCCAACACCTTGCCGAGAGGCCCCTTGATGCCCTTTTCCAGGTACATCTGAGGGCCACCGTTGCGTTCACCCGCGGAGTCAACCGTGCGGTAGCGCACGGCCAGGAAGGCTTCGGTGTATTTCGACGCCATGCCCAACAAACCGGTGACCCACATCCAGAACAGCGCGCCCGGTCCGCCGATCGCCAAAGCTGTCGCGACTCCGACGATGTTGCCGGTACCGACCGTGGCAGCGAGCGCGGTGGTGAGAGCCTGGAACTGGGAGATATCTCCCTCTGACCCGACATCCTTGCGTTTGATCAGGCCCAGTCGCAGAGCCGGTCCTAGCTTGAGAAACTGTAGGCCGCCGAGCCGGATGGTCAGGTAGAGACCCGTCCCGAGCAGCAACGGGATCAGCAGGTAAGGACCCCAGACGATACCGCCCAGCCAGCCGAAGAACTCCTCGATCTGCTTTACCATGCACTGCCTCCTTCTCTCGTCGCGACGCTTGACAGCATCACGCATCAGACTGGGGTGATACTAAGGCACGCTTTCACCAGGCAACAGCAGCAGGGCCGACTTTGACCCACGCCTGTAACACTGCCTCTCCCTCGTCTACTCTCCCGGCTCTACCGAAAATCGGCCACTGGCCGTTTTTCCTGGGTAGACACCGAAAAATCGGCCAGTGGCCGATTTTCCTGGATTGGGTGAGCGCTGGGCAGCCCGGGAGCGTGGGTGGGGTAGATCAGGCGAAGATCTGCTCGATCAACGTTGTGGTCCAACTCAGGTAGTCACCGCCAGGTTTGGGGACGAGGATCTGGTCTACCGCAGACTTGACCGTCGCCCCCGGGTAGAGCCGCTTGAGGCGCATCTGCCGAGACTCCGGCAGCGAGACCGGCGAGAAACGCACCACCTTGCCCTGCGGCACGATCTCCTGGATGCCGTGCTCGCGGCAGAGATTTCGCAGCGCGGCGACGCCCAGCAGGGCCTCCACCTCGTCGGGCAGGGGGCCGTAGCGGTCGAGCAGTTCGGCGCGGGCCGCGTCGATGTCCTCCTGGCTTCGGATCTCGGCGATTTGCTTGTACATCTCCAGCCGCAGTCGCTCCGACTCGATGTAGCTGGTCGGCAGGTTGGCGTCGACGGGGATCTCGACGCGCATCTGCGGCTCGGGCTCGCCCTGCTCCCCGCGATACTGGGCGACGGCCTCGCCCACCATGCGCAGGTACAGGTCGAAGCCGACGCCCTCGATGTGGCCCGACTGGTCTTCGCCCAGCAGGTTGCCGGCGCCGCGCAACTCCAAGTCGCGCATGGCGATGGCCATGCCGGCGCCCAGGTCGGTGTTGGCGGCCATGGTCGCCAGGCGCTCGTGCGAGGCCTCGGAGAGCGGCTTGTCCGGCGGATACAGGAAATAGGCGTAGCCGCGCTCGCGGGACCGCCCGACGCGGCCGCGCAGCTGGTGCAGCTGAGACAACCCCATGGCGTCGGCGCGGTCGATGATCAACGTGTTGGCGCTCTGAATGTTCAGGCCCGCCTCGACGATGGTGGTGCACACCAGCACGTCGGCGCGGCGCTCCCAGAAGTCTTGCATCACCTGCTCCAGCCGCGACTCGCTCATCTGGCCATGAGCCGTGGCGATCCGGGCCTCGGGCACCAGTTCGCGCAGCTGCGCGGCGGTCTTCTCAATGGTGTTGACGCGGTTGTGCACGAAGAACGCCTGGCCCTCGCGCGCCAGCTCGCGGCGGATGGCCGCCTTCACCTGGTTGTTGTCATACGGGCCGGCGAAGGTGAGCACCGGGTGCCGCTCCTCCGGCGGGGTGGCGATGACGCTCATCTCCCGGATACCGGTGATCGCGATCTCCAGCGTGCGCGGAATGGGGGTGGCCGACATCGATAGCACGTCGACGTCCACCCGCATCGCCTTCAGGCGCTCCTTGTGGTCGACGCCGAAGCGCTGCTCCTCGTCGATGATCACCAGGCCCAGATCCTTGAACTGGATCTCCTTGGAGAACAACCGATGGGTGCCGATCACCACATCCACCTTGCCAGTGGCGAGGCCGTCGACCACCTTGCGGGCGTCCGCGTCGCTTTGGAAGCGCGAGAGCTGCGCGAGGTGCACCGGGAAGCCGGCGAAGCGCGAGGCGAAGGTCTGGTAGTGCTGGGTGACCAGCAGCGTGGTGGGCACCAGCACCGCCACCTGCTTGCCGTCCTGCACCGCCTTGAAGGCCGCGCGCACCGCGATCTCCGTCTTGCCGTAGCCGACGTCGCCGCAGATCAGGCGGTCCATCGGCACCACCTGCTCCATGTCGGCCTTGACCTCATGGATCGCGGAGAGCTGATCAGGCGTCTCGACGAAGTTGAACGCGTCCTCCAACTCGCGCTGCCACGGGGTGTCCGGCCCGAAGGCGTGACCCTTCGTCGCCTGGCGAGCGGCATAGAGCTTGATCAACTCCGACGAGATCTCGCGCACGGCCTTGCGGGCCCGGGCCTTGCGCTTGGTCCAGTCAGCGCCGCCCATCTTGTCCAGCGCCGGCGACTCGCCGCCGACGTAGCGGCTCAGCTGGTCGAGCTGATCCATGGGCACGAACAGCCGGTCGCCGGGATGGCCGCGCTTGCTGGGTGCGTACTCGATCACCAGGTAGTCACGGGTGGCGCCCTGCACCTCCCGCTGGAGGAGTTCGACGAAGCGCCCCACGCCGTGCGTTTCGTGCACCACGAAGTCGCCGGATTTCAGCTCCAGCGGTTGGATCGCGTTCTTGCGTCGCGCCGGAAGCTTGCGCTCGGCACGATCCGTGGAGGCTTGACCGGTCAGATCCTGAGCGGTGATCAGCTCCAACAGCGCCGGCTCCACGCGCCAGCCTTGGCGCAGCGTCGACTGCACGACGGTCACCCGCCCCTTGGCGGGCGGGCCGGCGAGGTCGTCGAAGACGGCGGGAATGCCGGCGTCGCCCAGCAGCTCCACCATGCGGGTGGCCAAGCCACGGCCCTCGACGCTGAGCAGCACGGCCCAACCGTCGGAGACCCGCTGGCGGATGTGCGCGGTGGCGGCCTCCGTGTCGCCGCGGAAGATGTCGCCCTGGGTGACGTGGAGGGTGCGGGAGTGCACGGAGGAAGCGTCGTAGGGCTGGCCGTCTTCCGCGTCGTCGGCGGCGAAGGGGCTGAGCGACCACCAGCGGTGGCCGGCCTCGAGAGTGTGCGCACGCACGTCCGCGAGGCTCCAGTACGCCGAGGCCCCGAGGTCGATGGGCGACTGGCCACCCCCGGCTGCAGCGGCCCACGATGCCTCCAGGAACTCCTGGCTGGTCTGCACCAGCTCCGCAGCACGGGCGCGGATCAACTCCGGCGAGCTGGCCAGCACGATCGAGCCCTTCGGCAGCACATCGACCAGCAGTTCCAGCTGATCCACCAGCACCGGGGTCAGCGCCTCCATGCCTTCGACGGCATGCCCCTCGGCGATGCGGGTGAGCATCTCTCCCAGTTCCGGATGCTCGAGGGCCAGCTTCTTGGCCCGATGACGCACCGCGTCGGTGAGCAGCAGCTCTCGACACGGCGGGGCGATGATCTCGTCGAGCGTCTGGCCCGTCGAGCGCTGGTCGGCGACGGTGAAGGAACGGATCTCGTCCACCTCGTCGCCGAAGAAGTCGATGCGGAACGGATGCTCGGCGGTGGGCGGGAAGACGTCGACGATGCCGCCGCGCACCGCGAACTCGCCACGCCGCTCCACCAGGTCGACGCGGTTGTAGGCGGCTCCGACGAGGTCGGCGAGCAGGTCGCTCAGCTCGTACTCCTCGCCCTTGACGATCCGCACCGGAGCCATGTCGGCCAGGCCCTTGACCTGCGGCTGCAGCACCGAACGGACGGGCGCGACCACCACCTTGGGCACGGAGTTCTCGTGCCCCGCGAGGCGACGCAGCACCGCCAGGCGGCGGCCCACGGTGTCGGCGCGCGGCGACAGCCGCTCGTGCGGGAGGGTTTCCCAGGCCGGGTAGTACTCGACGGCGTCGTCGCCCAGCAGCCCTTGCAGCTCCGCGGTCAGCTGTTCGGCCTCGCGGTAGGTGGAGGTGATGAGCAGGACGTGGCGACCCGACCCCTGCGCGATCGCCGCCGTGACGACGGAGAAGAACGCCTGCACGGCGGTCACGTCGAGGGTGGTCACCCCGGCCGCACGTGCGTCGTTCAAGGTATCGACGAGTGCCTGATCGGCATCGAGCGCAGCGAGGAGACCGGGAAACTTCACGACGACAATCCTCCCACCGAGGTCAAATCACTAGCCGGACATTCCCGCCCCACGGTTGCCGGTCTCTCTTGACTAGTCCAAGCGGCGGGGGTGGACGGAGCCGTTGTACACCTTGAAGTACTCGACGCTCCGGTGGCCACGCTCTTCGAGGGCGGCGACCAGGATGCGGATGGCGTCGCCGTGCGACACCAGGGCGACGTGGTCGCGGGGGCCGAACTCGGCGCGCAGCAACTCGATCAGACGCAGCATCCGCTGGTAGACATCGGCGGTGGACTCTCCGCCACCCCAGGCGATCTCTGAGATGTGCTGGCCTTCGGGCACCGGCTGTTCCTCGAGCTCTGTGGTCAGCCGGCCTTCCAGCTCGCCGAAGCAGTGCTCACGCAGCAACGGCTCCGGGCGGACATCCAGGGCATGCGCCGATGCGACGATCCGTGCGGTCTCCAGCGCGCGGAGCTGGTCGCTCGCCCACATCGCGGTCAGGGGCACATCAGCCAACTCGTCGCGCGCCTGGGCTGCTTGCTCCCGCCCGAGATCGGTGAGGGGCACGTCCATCTTCTGGCCCTGGAGGCGTTTCTCGAGGTTCCAGGTGGATTGCCCGTGCCGCACGATGTACAAAATCACCCAGGGAGTCTATTAGGCCGGCCCCCACCGCGCTCAGCTGGGCCGGTCTCCGGCATAAAAATGGCTATGTGGCGCGGCCTGTGAAATAGGTACAGGCCGGGCGACATAGACATTCTTATGCGAATGAGTAGCGGTTGGGGGCATCCGCACGAGAGGATCGACGCATGAGTGAAGCCCAGGAAACCCTCCACCTCGACCCTGTCGACCGCCTGATCTGGGACGAAGCCCCCAAGACCGCCTCTGCGGTGGCGGTGCTGGATGCCCCAGCCCTGGTGCCCCTGGCGCTCCAACTCACCGACGACGTGCGTGTTTTCTGCGACGACCTCCGCGACGCGCTTCTGGTTCCCGAGCACCTCCTCGTGACCCATCCCAGCGATCTCGCCGGCGTCGATCTTGCGCTCGCCCGGCTACCGAAGTCCCTGGCGGCGCTGGACGAGATGGTGGTTAGCGTGCAGGGCGCCCAAGACGTCACGTTCATCGGCGGGGCGCGGGTCAAGCACATGAACCTCTCGATGAACGAAGTGCTGGGGCGTCATTTCACCGCCGTGAACGCCAGCTTGGGCCGGCAGAAGTCGCGGGTGCTGAGGGCGTGGGGACCGGAGGGTCGCGAATCCGAATGGCCCAAGGTGCGCCACCACGACGACTACAACATCACCGTCGCGGCCCACGGTGCCACCTTCGACGGTGCCCGGATCGACCCGGGCACCAAGCTCCTGCTCAGCCAGCTCAAGAAGATGGAGGGCGAGGACGTGCTCGATTTCGGCTGCGGCAACGGCGCGCTGTCGATGTGGTTGGCGCGCCGTCACAAGCGGGTCTCGGCTGTCGACGTGAGCTGGTCGGCCGTGACCGGAACCATGATCGCCGCGGTGGAGAACCGGGTGAAGGTGGACGTGTCCTGGGCCGACGGTATCTCCGGCTACGCGGATGCCTCCTTCGATGCCATCGTGACCAATCCGCCCTTCCACGACGGGGTGGCGAAGGATTCCGCCGCCACCTTGGCGATGTTCGACGATGCAGCCAGGGTGCTCCGCCCGGGGGGACAGCTCTGGTGCGTCTACAACTCTCATCTGCCCTACCGCAAGCACTTGAACCAGGTGCTCGGCCAGACCCGACTGGTTACGCAGAACCGCAACTACACCGTCGCGGTCAGCACCAGGCGATGATCTGGGACGCCCGCCTGGCCCCACAGCGGACCACCGGGAGGGGCGATGGAGGCGGTTTAGATAAGATCGGGTCGTGGCACGCAAGACGACGGCGCTGGATGTAGCCAAGCTAGCTGGGGTATCCCGGAGTGCTGTGTCCCTCGTCTTCAACGGGCGCGCAGATGATTTCCTGGCCAAAGACACCCAGCAGCGCATCCGCGAAGCGGCCGCGGAATTGGGTTATACGCCCAACCTGATCGCCCGCAGCCTGCGCAATCAGCGTTCCCGGGTGATCGGCCTCCTCTCCAACAGCGCGGTGACGGGACCCTTCGACGGGGCGATCATCGCCGGGGCCGATGCCGTCGCCCAGGCCCACGGCTTCATGATCTTCGCCACCGACACCGAACAGCACGTCGATCACGGCGCCGGCGCCATCAAGACGCTGCTGGAGCGCAGCGTCGATGGACTGATCTCCGTCACCGTCGGCCTTCACGAGACCACCGTGCCCGAGGCTTTCCTCACCGTCCCCTCGGCGCTGGCGAACTGCTATCCCTCCCCCGACTCCCCGAAGAGCGCCACCTCCTTGCCCATCGTCCTCCCCGACGAGGTGGGAGGCGGTCGGACCGCAGCCGAGTACCTGATCGGATTGGGCCACACCCGCATCGCCTTGCTGCGTGGTGAACACGACTCCCCCGCGTCACTGCTGCGAGAACAGGGATTCCGGATGGCGATGGAGGCCGCCGGTCTTCCGGTGCGCGAGGATTGGGTGCGGGATTCGGGATTCCGGATCGACGCCGGCTACCACTCCGCCATCGACATCCTGGACGTTCCGCCCGGGGAACGCCCCACCGCGATCCTCTCCGGCAACGACCGCGCCGCCATCGGCGTCATCCTCGCCGCGGCAAGCCTGGGCATCCCGGTTCCCAGCGAGCTGTCGATCATCGGCTACGACGACGAACACATCATCGCGAACACCACGGTTCCCCCGCTCACCACCATGGCGCTCCCCCTCGCGGAGATGGGGCGCCGGGCGATGCAGGCGGTGCTCGCCATGCTCGAGCCCGATTCCGACGCATACCCGCCGCCCCCTACCGGCCAGATGCTGCTGCCCTGCCCGCTCGTCGTTCGGGAATCCACGGCCCCGGCCGCGCGCTAGGCCAGTCGGAGTTCCCAGGCCTCGACCTTCACTCCGGGTCCTGCCACCAGGCGATAGCTCTCGCCTTCTGCGGGATAGGCGCGCACCGTGACGGACGCGGCCCGCCCTGGGAAGACCTCGATCAGCGACGCGTCGATCAGGATGCGCACCTCGCCGGCGACCACTCCCTGCCAGATCAGCTGACCATCCTCACCATCGCCCGCAAGCCTCAGCTCGGCTTCGCCGGATCCCGACAGCACCAGCTCCGCTTGATCGGGAAGAACATCCGAGGCGAGGGGCTCGCCGCGCAGGCCGACCAGTTCCCGGGCCGGCACGGTGTAGACCGCATCGCCGTCGACGACGAGTTCCCGCGGGAAAGTCAACAGACCGGACCACCCAACCTGATCGGCGTCCTCCTCGCTGCGGCCGCGCACGCCCTCGGCGACGATCTCCCGCGCCCAGCCCCACACCAGCACCCGTTCGGGTCCACCGTCGGCGCCACCCGCCTGCACGGCCTGGGGCGCGTAGTAGCTCGGCCCGTCGTCGAGCGTGCCCGCCGCCCGCGGCGTAAAGCGTGGCGCCGCCGTGGCCTCGTCGAGTTCCAAGGAACCGATCAGATAGACCACATCCGTGGTGTGACCCGCCACCCACAACGAGACCACGAGCACCCAGTCATCTCCCACCTGCACCAGCTGCGGGCATTCCCACATGTTGGCCGGCCGCAGCGTCTTACCGATGGGCTGCATGGAGTGCACGAAGATCCCGCGTTCCTGCCAGTCGGCGAGACCGGAGGCGTCGTAGAGCAGGATCGCTCCGATGCCGGGGGCGTGGCTCGCCCCGATGAGTCCCCATCGGCGCCCCGCGAACTCGAAGAGGAAAGGATCACGCACCGCCAGCACCTTCCGGTTCTCCGGCATCGGCGCGGCGATCCGCTCCTCCTTCACCCACCCCGCACCATCGGCGGCGGGGCGAGCCAGCATCACGTCCGAGCCGCCCCACATGTCGTGCACCGCCGAATACACGAGGGTCGGCACACCGTCGTCGATCACCGCGACGCCACTCCAACATCCGTACTCGTCGGGTGTCCCGGCCTGAGGCTCCAGCGCCAGGCCTTCTTGTTCCCAACGCAGCAGGTCGGCCGAGCTCATCTGGCCCCAGGTGATGTTTCCGTGTCTGGCGGACGCCGGGTTGTACTGGTAGAACACCTGCCAGCGCCCCTGGGCGTAGTGGATGCCATTGGGATCGTTCAGCCATCCCGCCGCTGGGCGCGGGTGGAGACGCGGGAAGCTTCGATCCGGATGGGTCACGTGGTGCGACATTATTACCTTTCGCTGTGTTCATGAGTTGATGAGCCATTGATACAGGAACTGATCACCAGTCCCCGAAGCACCCCTCCAAGACGGACGGCGGGAGACCTTCGAGACGGGCGCTCCCTGATGCAAAAGTGAGGGTGGGTAAACCCGTTGTCCGGTCCCTGAGGTGCGACGAGCTCTGCGAGGAACCTCGAAGGGCGTTGACTAGGGCTTTGGCAGAGTCTGTGCCCATGCTTGCGTTTTACGCCCTTCGAGGCTCGTTCCTCGCACCTCAGGGACCGGACAACGGGATTTCGTCACATACTTTCGCATCAGGGACCGGACAACGGGATACCACCACACACTTTCGCCTCAGGGACCGGACCATGGGATCCCTCCCACACTTCTGCCTCAGGGACCTGACGTCCCATCGTGGGCTTGCGCGGCGGGACGGCAGGGGGACCGGTTGTCGTGTTCCCTCAGGCGGCGGGGTCGTCGGGGACTTCCAGCGCGGTGCCCGGAGCATCGGAGGGTGGGTTGTACAGACCGCAGCGCACCCAGTGCTCGGGCTGGCGCCCGACGGTGTGGAAGACCGCCTTCTCCGAGGAGCACTGCACCTCCGTGTCGCCTGCCCACGGGCACGACTCCACCGACATCACCTCGCGACGAAGCTGCGCGCGTTCCACCGGATCGTAGCCACCGACCCGCTCGGGATCTGGGGCCGCGGAAATGAGCAGCTTGGTGTACGGGTGCGACGGATTGGCCAGCAGCTCCATCGACTCACCACCCTCGACGAATTCCCCGGCGAACATCACCACGATTCGGTCGGCGAGGTAGCGCGCCGACGCGAGGTCGTGGGTGATGTACAGCATGGAGATGCCCTGCTCGACGCAGAGTTTGCGCATCAGGTTCAGCACGCCGATGCGCACCGAGACATCGAGCATCGAGGTGGGCTCGTCGGCCAGGATGAGCCGCGGATTGACGGCTAGAGCCCGCGCGATGGCGATGCGCTGGCGCTGTCCGCCCGACAACTCGTGCGGGTAGCGGTCCAAGAGCTCCGGCGGAAGATCCACCTTCTCCATCAAGCGACGCTTGGCCGCCTCCATGCCGTCCTTGCCCGCCGGAGCCCCACCGTGGAGCCGCAGCGGCCGCTCGAGGAAGTGACCGATGCGATGCACCGGGTTCAGCGAGCCGAACGGATCCTGGAAGATCATCTGCACGGCCGAGCGGTACTCCTTGCGGGGTCGCCGTCCTTGCGTCTTCATGATGTCCTCCCCCTCGAAGAGGAAGGTCCCTCCCGAGGGCTGCTCCAGCCGGGCGATCAGCCGCGCGAACGTCGACTTCCCACTACCGGACTCACCCACCAGGGCGACGATCTCGCCGTGGTCGATGTCGAGGTTCACCCCGCCCAGGGCGCGCACCTTCTTCGAGGAGAACATCCCACCGATGGTGAAGGTCTTCTCCAGATCGCGGGCCGAGAGCACCGGCGTCTTATCGCGGGTCATTTGGTCACCTCCGAGAGGCTCGAATCGACGGTGGGGGCCACGTAGTGCCCAGGACGCACCTCCACCAGGTCGGGGATCGCCCCCAGGCGCATACCCTCGCCCAGGCCGCGCAATGGCACGCGCGGCCCGTGCATGGGTGGGAAGGCGTTCATCAGGGCGCGGGTGTAGGCGTGCTGCGGTTCGCTGAAGATCTTGTCCGCAGCCGCGGTCTCGACGAAGCGTCCGCCGTACATCACTGCCATCCGGTCGGACAGCTCCACCATCAGCGACATGTCGTGGGTGATGAACAAGATGGCGAAGCCCAACTCCGCTTGGGCTCCTTGATCTGCGCCATGATCTCCTGCTGCACCACCATCGAGAGCGGTGGTGGGCTCGTCCATGATCAGCAGCGGCGGCCGCAGCGCGGTGGCCATCGCGATCACGACGCGCTGACGCATGCCGCCGGAAAGCTGATGCGGATAGGACTTCAACCGGGTGCGAGGGATCCCGACCAGGTCGAGCAGGCTCCCCGCTCGCACCCAGCACTGCTTCTTCGACAAGGTGGTGTGCGCGTCGAAGATGTCGACGATCTGGTCGCCGATGGTCATCACCGGGTTCAGCGAGTTCATGGCGCTCTGGAACACCATGGCCACCTGCTTCCACCGGAAGTCGCGAAGCCCGGCCGCGCCGAGTTCCAGCACGTCGGTGTCGCGGAACCGGATGGAGCCGCCTGCGACGACGGCGGGGTCGCGCAGCAGCCTCAGGATCGCGTTGGCGATGGTCGACTTGCCGCAGCCCGACTCGCCGGCCAGCCCGAAGACCTCGCCCTCGGCGAGCGAGAAGGTGACGCGATCGACGGCACGCACCACGCGCTCGTCGGTGACGTACTCGACGGTCAGGTCCTTGATTTCCAGCAAGGGGACGCTCATGAGCGGGCCTCCTTCGAGGCGGTGCGCACCACGGGGGTGGGCGCGACGGGTGAGGTGCGACGGCGAGGCTTACGCAGGCGCGGGTTGGTGGTCTCGTCGACCCCGTAGTTGACCAGCGCCAGCGCGAAGGCCACCAGGGCGATGCCGACGCCGGGCGGCACGAACACCCACCAGGATCCGGTGAGCAGGGCGCCGTCGTTGCTGGCCCAGTAGAGGTTGGTGCCCCAGCTGATGGTGCTGATGTCGCCGAGGCCCAGGAACTCCAGGCCCGCCTGGGCGCCGATCGCGCCGATGACGCAAGCCAGGAAGGTGCTCATCACGATCGAGGCCATATTCGGCAGCATCTCGCGGAACATGATCCGAGGCCAGCGCTCGCCGGTGATCTGCGACGCGGCCACGAAGTCCTTGCCGCGGATGGACAGCGCCTGCGAGCGCAGCACGCGGGCGGAGCCGGCCCACCCGGTGATGATCAGCACCACGATCACGGTGCCCATGCCCGGCGGCAGGAAGGCGGCCAGGATGACCAGCAGCGGCAGGCTGGGCAGCAGCAGGAAGACGTTGGTGATCAGCGACAGCACGTTGTCGACGGTGCGGCCGAAATAGGCCGACGCCAAACCCACCAGGAGCCCGACGAAGGTGGCGGCCGTGCCCACGACGAAACCCACGAACAGTGACGCGCGGGCGCCCCACACGTTGAGGGCGAACACGTCTTGGCCCTTCGGGGTGGTGCCGAACCAGTACTCGCCCGAAGGCGGCTGGGCACCCAGGCCCTGAATGAGCGTCGGATCGCCGGGAGCGATCACAGGAGCGAGCACCGCGATGAGGATGAAGATAGCGAGGATGATCAGGCCGACGACGGCCTTGACATTGCCGAGCAGGCCACGGACGAGTCCGCCTTGGCCCGCGGGCTTCTTGCGCGGTTCCTGCGCGACGGGGGTCACCGTCGGTGAGGTGGCGACGCCGATCTCGTTGGCGGCGTCGGGTTCTTGCACGGGAGGCATGATCGTCCTTTCAGTTCACGCGCACGCGCGGGTCGAGCCGGACATAGAGGATGTCGACGAGGAAGTTCGCCGCGAGGACCGCCGTGGTGATGGTCAGGAACAGGCCCTGCATCAGCGGGTAGTCCAGGTTCTGCACCGCAGACAGCAGTTGATAACCCACGCCGGGGTAGGCGAAGACCACCTCGGTGAGCAGCGCGCCGCCCACCACGAATCCCAGCGACATGCCGAAGGAGGTCACCGACGGCAGCATGGCGTTGCGGGCTGCGTAGCGCAGCATGATCCGGTTGGGCTTCAGGCCCTTGGCCTCGGCCATCACGATGTAGTCCTCGGCGTTGGTGGCGATCATCGTGTTGCGCATGCCCAGCATCCAGCCGCCGATCGAGACCAGCACGATCGTCAGCGCGGGCAGCACCAGGTGGTAGGCCACATCGCCGATGAATGCCAGCGAGAACTCGGGCACCGTGCCCACCTCGAAGGCATGCCGGAGCGGGAACCACCCCAAGGCCACGCCGAACAGCCAGAGGGCTCCCATCGCCAGCCAGAAGTAGGGGAAGGAACCGATGAATACCAGGATGGGCGGCAGCGCCGAGTCGAAGACGCTGCCCCGACGCCAGGCCGCGAGAATGCCCAGCAGGTTGCCCACGATGAACGCGATGATCAGCGCGGTGAGGCCGAGCAGCACGGTCCAGCCGATCTGGCTGGCGATGACCTCTGTGACGGGGGTGGGAAAGCGGGAGATGGAGAACCCCATGTCACCGCTGAACAGCTGGCCCCAATAGCGGAAGTAAGCGAGCCACATCGGAGAGTCGTCCAGACCGAAGGAGGCGCGCAGGGCCTCCACCTGGTCGGGCTGGATCTGGCCTTGAAGGCGCGCCACCATCCGGGAGACGGGGTCTCCGGGCATCAGGCGCGGAAGAACGAAGTTCAGGGTGATCGACACCCAGAACGCGACCAGGTAGAACCCCAGTCGGCGAAGAATAAATCCCATTGTTGAGCTCCTTCATGAGGCCTCGCGGGCACGCGGGGCCCCTCGGTGCGGCCGCGCCAGGCAGTGCCTGACGCGGCCGACCCACCGCGTCAGTTGACGACGGGTTCCAGGGTGGTCAGCACCAGAACGGTGGTGCGGGCACGGGTGGACAAGGTGGCGTACGGGTTGTCTTCGGTGGGCCAACCGGTGAACCGGGTGGTGATCGCCGCTCCCCATTCCGGGCCGGTGAACAGCGGGGCGGCCGGGGCCAGCTCGTTGTACAGCGCCTGGAGCTCGTTCATGACCCGCTGCTGGTCGGCCTCATCAGGCGACGCAGCGAACTCGGCCAGCAGGGCGTCGGCTTCCTCACTGCCGAAGCGGTGGTAGTTGTCGAAGCTCTGTTCTCCCACCGGCTTCACGGTCTCGGTCGACATCACTCCGCGGTAGTACTGGTAGGGCGTGGGCGAGCTCGCGCTCCACACGACGCCGGAGTCGAACGTGCCGTTCTCGTAGCTCGCAGTCACCTCTGCCCAGTCTCGGGCGGCGACGGTAACGGTGACGCCCAGTTCCGCGAGGTTCTGGGAGATCACGTTGCCGACGGAGACCCAGTCGCTGGAGCCGGAACCCACCGAGTAGTCGAAGGCGAACGGGGTGCCGTCGGGCAGCACGCGCGTGCCATCGGGGCCGAGCGTGATGCCGGCCTCGTCGAGCAGCGCCCCCGCCGCCTCGAGATCACGCTCGGTCCAGTCACAGGAGCTGACGAGAGCCTCGTCGCGCCACGTGTCGTAGAGACCGGAGAGACCCGTGCAGTCGGCGGGCGAGGTGTAGCCCTGCATACCGATCTGGGTGACCTGCTCACGATCCACGGCCATGGACAGCGCCTTGCGCACGTTCGGATCGTCGAAGGGCGCCTTGGTGGTGTTGAACATCCACTGGATCATCGACCCGGTCTGCGGGAACCAGTAGAACCGGTTATCAGGATCCTTGGCAACGAAGGCGTCCTCGATGTTGGGGATGTACTGGGGAGCCCAGTCCACGTCGCCGTTCGCGGCGGCCAGGTTGGCGCCGTCGTTGCCGGCGAAGGCCAGCATCCGGATGCCGGCGATCTTCTGCTTGTCAGGCTGCCAGTAGTTGGGGTTGGGCCCCAGGTCGAAGGACTGAGCCTGGAAGTTGACGATCTCCGTGTACGGCCCGGTGCCGACCGGATCCGGGTTGGTCTCCTTGTTCGGATCGTCGAACGCGCTCCAGATGTGAGCCGGGGCGATGATCTGCTGGCCGATATCGAGCAGCCCGGGGGTGAAGGGCTGGTTGAAGTCGAACTGCACGGTCTGGGCGTTGACGGCCGTCACGCTCTCGAGCCAGTCGTATCCACCGCGGATCTGCTTCTGCAACTCGAAGGAGAGCACCACATCGTCGGCCACGAGCGGTTGACCGTCGGACCACTGCACACCCTCGCGGAGCGTGAACGTGGCGCCCGTGCCGTCTTCCTTGGCCTCCCATTCGGTGGCCAGCCATGGCACGATCTCGCCGTTGGCCGGGTTGAAGATGAACATCGACTCGTAGATGGCCTGGTGGGTCATCGGGAAGTCGGGATTGGCGAAGGGGTTGAAGTTACGGTCGAAGGTGCCTGTGTCCTCGCGGGGGATGGTGAGCATCTGCGAACCGTCCAGCCCGGTGGGTGCCGGCGGCGCATCGTCGCCACCGCCGCCGCAGCCGGCCAGGGCAAGCGTGGCAGCCAGGGCCAAAGCTCCTGCCCGAACCAGCCTCGTAATTCGTGCCATGATGGTCCA
Source organism: Tessaracoccus sp. (assembly GCA_041393555.1). Lineage (GTDB taxonomy): Bacteria > Actinomycetota > Actinomycetes > Propionibacteriales > Propionibacteriaceae > Arachnia. The sequence goes on from JAWKJW010000013.1 coordinate 128,850, forward strand.
GTTCCTTTCTTCTGACTGGAAGTGAGAGGAACGCTCGTCCAGAGAGATGTCCAGTCACACGGACGAGCGTTCGGGGAGCGGGCGGTCGGCTATCACCGTCTTGGTGATGGTCGGCGTACCCGCCTTTCCAAAGCCGACTCTGGGAAGGCCGAGACCACTTCCCTATCGTCAGCCCTGGTTATGCGTGTTCGAAGCCGATGTTTCGTGCTCGCATTGATCACTGCACACACCTCGCCTTCGAACGTTGCACACGAAACTAACTCGCGTTAGCTGAGACTAACTCGTGTTAGGTTTTGCGTCAAGAGCTGTTATCAAACCGAGATATTTCCCGTTTCACCCCTTGACACACCTAGGAGCAGGTGCCTAATTTTGGCACCGGAGGAACCTCGTCCACTCCTCTTCTCCATCGCCGGGTCGGCCTCCCGAGAGGGCCGATATGACTGCGCAGACGCAGCACGAGCCCGGCGGAGATCATCGACGCGGTGGCCTCGGTCGACCACGTCGATCCCCCACCCCCTCACCCAGAGGTCCCACAGATAGGTGGCACCTCTTCATCCAAGGACACGATCATGACTGACGACCACGGCGCGACGCGCCGCATGTTCCTCGGCGCCGGCGGCGCAACCCTCGGCGGAGGAGTTCTCGGCCTCGGCTTTCTCGGCACCGACACCGCCGAGGCCCACGGCAAGGACAAAACACGGCACTCGTCGCTGAGCTTGCGGCCCGCCTACCATTTCAGCGCTCCGGACAACTGGAAGAACGATCCTCAGCGCCCCATCTACGTGAATGGCGAGTACCTCTACTACTACCTCTACAACGCCGATTACATCGAGGGCCGGGGCGGCACGGCATGGCGGTTGGCCACCACCAGGGATCACGTGAAGTTCAAGGATCGCGGCGTCGCGATCCCCAAGTTCACCAACGCCAACGGCGACTGCTGGTCCGGCTGCGTCGTGGTGGACACCCAGGGCACCGCGGGCTACGGGAAGGGCTCGCTCATCGCCATCGTCACGCAGGCGCCGGAAGGCAAGCAGGCCCAGTACCTCTGGTATTCGAGGAACGGCGGACGCTCCTTCACACCCGGCGGCCTCGCTCCCGTGCTGCCGAACCCCGGCACGTGGGACTTCCGCGATCCGAAGATCATCTGGGACAGGTTCACCCGATGCTGGGTGATGGTCAACGCGGAGGGCCAGAGGCTGGCGTTCTACACCTCGCGGAACCTGCGGGAGTGGACCTACGTCAGCGACTTCGTCCGGGAGGACATCGGCACGCTCGAGTGCCCAGATCTCTTCGAGATGACCGCCGACGACGGCGCGTCGCAGTGGATCCTCGGCGTCGGCGCCAACGGCAAGGGGCGCGATCTGCCCGCCACCTATGCCTATTGGGTGGGAGCCTTCGACGGCACGCGCTTCACGACGACCCAAGACGAGCCACTGTGGCTCGACTGGGGCTTCGATTTCTACGGTGCCGTCACCTACCCGCACCACGACCGCCGCGGAAAGGAAGATCTGAGCCTCCGCCGGGTGCTGGGCTGGGCGAACTTCTGGGATTACCCGCACAACGCCCCGACAGTGTTCAGCGACGGGTACAACGGCGACGACATGATCGTGCGCGACCTCCGGCTGAAGAACGACGGCGGCGAGTACTACCTGGCCTCGTCGCCCACCGCCGCACTGCGCAACTACACCACGAAGACCCATCGCCTCGGCACCATCGACGTCAACGGCACGAGGGACCTGAACGTCAAGGCAGCCGCCTACGAGATCACCTGCGAGCTCGAATGGAAGGCCGGCGTCCAGCCCAATGCCGGCTTCGAGGTGCGCCGCGCCGCCGAGGTCGGGCGGCACATCGCCGTCGGCGTCTACGTCCCCGCGCCGTACGCCTACGTCAACCGGCGTCCGACGTTCTACCCCGGTCCGGACGAGTCGAAGACGCCGTTCGACGCGTCGTCGAGGCGCGTGGCCTTGCGCATCCTGGTCGACAACACGAGCGTGGAATTGTTCGTGGGCGACGGCCGATACGTGCACTCCCACCGGGTGTTTCCCTATCCCGCCGACACCGGAATCCGGCTTTACGGGCATGACGGCGGGGCCACCTTCCGCGACCTGGTGATCCGGGAGCTCAAGGTCACCGAGAGGTCCCGCGGGTAGATCACGCGTTTGTCGGCCACGGCAGGATGGAGGCATGACCGAGCCGCAGACGTTCAGTTACATCGATCCGCACGGCGTGGAGATCACCGCGTACCGCTTCGACGCGGCCCAGCCTCGCGCGGTGATCCAGATCGCCCATGGTCTCGGCGAGCACGCCCGGCGCTACGACGATTTCGCCGGGCGGCTCGTCGAAGAGGGCTACACCGTCTACGCCGACGACCACCGAGGACATGGCGAGACCGGGCTTAGGCAGTGGGGCGGCGACCTCACTCGCCTCGGCCGGCTCGGCCCAGGAGGAATGCGAGCCGCGGAGGACGCGATCGTGCAGCTCACAGCTCGTATCCGGGCGGAACAACCAGGGCTGCCCGTCGTGCTCTTCGGCCATTCCTGGGGCTCGCTCATGGCCCAGCGGATCCTCAACCGGGCGCCACGCACCTGGAACGCCGTGGTTCTCTCCGGCAGCGCCTATCGCACGCCGCGGCACCTGAACGGCGGCAATTTCAACAAACGGTGGCATGCCCTGGACGCCACGGGATACGAGTGGCTGAGCCGCGACCCGGCCATCGCCGAGGCCTACGCCGCCGACGAACTGTGCTTCGATGCCGATGTCCTCGCGCTCTTCGGCCTCACCGATGGGGTGCGCCTGTTCGGGGTGCCTTCCCGGGGGCTCTCCCCGGATGTTCCGGTCCTGATCGCCTCCGGCTCTGACGACCCGCTTCAGCTCCAGGATTCACTGAGCCGGCTCGCGCGCGCCTACCAGGAACGCGGCGTCCGCGACGTGACCCTCACGGTCTATCCGGGTGCCCGGCACGAGATCGTCAATGAGACCAACCGCGACGAGGTGGTCTCCGATCTCCTCGACTGGCTGGATGCGCACGTCTAAGAAACACCTTGGCCCACACTCTCAGCGAGCACCGAGGAATCTCACAGCATGCTCATAGAATCGAGAGGTGTGCTGAGAACCGTCAACGTCTTCAGGTGTGGAGGAACAGATGAGCAGCAACGATTCGAGTCCGTTCGGTCCCGAGCCCCATCCGTGGAGCAGGGACGCGGATCAGTCGGTCGCACCACACGGCCAGCCCACCCCCGGGCAGTCGCTGCAAGGCTGGCAGGGCCAACCTGCCACCCAGCGCCTCAGCGCGCAGGGATATCAGGAGCCGCATGTTGAACAGACCATGCCGCAGCCTGATCCCCGCGCCTATCCGCCGCCCATCACCGGCCACCCCCAGGCCGAGCCGCCGCACCGGAAGAAGTCGACAGGGGCCAGGGTGGCGGGTTTGCTCGCCGTCGCCCTGGCCGCGGCAGCCGTCGGCGGATTCGGCGGCGTAGCCGCCACCACGTACTTCGCCGCCGACGACGGCAGCAGCGCGGTGAGCAACACCGTCGTCCAAGCCGATCCGAATCAGCCCAACTGGACGGAGGTGGCCGCGGCGGCCGAAAGGGCCGTGGTGGCCATCCAGGTGCAGAGCTCCTCCGGCGCCGGGCAGGGATCCGGCGTGGTGATCGACCAGCAGGGTCACATCGTCACCAACAACCACGTGATCTCGGGCTCGGGCGGTTCTGCCCAACTCACGGTGATCATGGGCGGGCGCACCTACGACACCACCGTCGTCGGCACCGATCCCAGCACAGACCTGGCCGTCATCAAGCTGGTGGATCCGCCCGATGAACTCCAGGTGATCTCCTTCGGCGACGACTCCGCGCTGAACGTGGGCGATCCCGTCATGGCCATCGGCAACCCCCTCGGCCTGGACGGCACCGTGACCACGGGAATCGTCTCGGCCCTCGACCGCCCCGTCACGACACGCGCCGTCGACCCCAACGCCTCCGTGGGGTCGCAGAACGACATCGTGGTGACGGCGGCCATCCAGACTAATGCCGCCATCAATCCCGGCAACAGCGGCGGTGCGCTGCTGAATGCCTCGGGAGAACTGGTGGGCATCACCTCGTCGATCGCTACGCTCAGCCAGTCCTCGCAGGGCTCGGGCGGCAACATCGGCATCGGGTTCGCCATCCCCGGCGACCAGGTGCGCTACGTCGCCGACCAGTTGATCGAGAGCGGCACCGCCCAGCATCCCCAGATCGGGGTCACCGCCACGGATTCGCAGGAACAAGGCCGCCTCGGCGCCCAGGTCGTCAGCGTGGTGGACGGTTCCCCCGCCGAGGCCGCGGGGCTCGAAGTCGACGATCTGATCACGGCGGTCGACGGGCGCAATGTCACCTCGATGCAATCGTTGGTGGCGCTGGTCCGGGCGCAGCGCGTCGGCGAGCCCGTGGCACTGACCATCGTCCGCGGCGGCGAGGAACAGCAGGTCGAGGTCACCACCGTCGCCCAGCGCTGACGAAGGCCCGCCGTCACCAGCGGTACCCTGTCGCCATGATTCGCGTGACCATGGTTGCCCCTCGTTCCGCCGTGCCGAACGATCTCCTGATCCCCCTCGACGCCTCGATGACGGCACCACGGATGACGGGCGGACGGCTGGAGGCCGGACACGTCGTGCAGGTGATGGGCCACTGCGAGGACCCCGGCGCGCTGCGTACCGCATTGCGCCGGCAGGCCGGTGAGGTGGCCGTCGCCGTGGTGGAGGAGCCGCTGGCCTCGACGCCGGCCAAGCTGGTGCTGCTCGACGTGGATTCCACCCTGACCACCACCGAGGCCGTCGACCTTCTGGCCGAGTACGCGGGTGCGGCCGACCGGGTCGCGGAGATCACCGAACGCGCGATGCGCGGGGAACTCGATTTCGCCGAGTCGCTGCGAGAGCGGGTCTCCACGCTGCGCGGGCTCAGCACCGAGATCTTCGACGAGGTGGCGCCGCGCATGACCCTGTCGCCGGGCGCGGAGCTTCTCGTCTCCGCGGCTAAGGCTGCCGGAGCGAAGGTCGGCGTGACTTCGGGGGGCTTCACCCAGCTGGTCTCCCCGCTGGCCGAACGCCTGGGCCTCGACTTCTCCAACGCCAACGTGCTGGAGACCGAGCTCCTTCCCGACGGAAAAGAGGTGCTGACCGGGCGCGTCACCGGCACCATCGTCGATCGGCAGCAGAAGGCCAAGGATCTTCGTCGATTCGCTGCCGCCCACAGCATCGACCTCGACCTCACCGTCGCGGTGGGCGACGGCGCCAACGACCTCGACATGCTCGCCGCGGCCGGGCTCGGCATCGCCTATTGCGCGAAGCCCGTCACGGCTCAAGCAGCCGACGCCGCGATCTCCTTCCCCCGCTTGGACGCCGTCGCCCTCCTCGCCTTCGGCGCGCCCCGCGCGTAACAGAACGCGTAGAAGAACCTGCGACACCCGGATCCCGCGGACTCTGTCCCCCAACCTGGGGGTATCGCTTCGCCGCAAAGCATGCGTCGGTATGGTTAGGGACGCACCACATTCTCAAGGAGGACAGATGTCAGGTCGCATTCGCAACGAGGCGTTGCGGGGGAAGGTCATGTCGGCTCATGACGCCGCCAGCCTCGTCGAGAACGGATGGAACATCGGTTTCTCGGGATTCACCGGGTCCGGATACCCGAAGGAATTCCCGGAGGCCCTGGCCGCCATCATCGACGCCCACCACAACAAGGGCGAGGAGTTCCGGGTCGGCGTATGGACGGGAGCATCCACCGCGCCGGAGCTCGATGGCGCCCTGGCCCGCACCGGCGGCATTTCCTACCGCATGCCGTACCAGTCCGACCCGGAGATGCGCACGGCCATCAACCAGGGCACGTCGTTCTACCAGGACATCCATCTGTCCCACGTGGGCCCGCAGGTCTCCCAGGGCTTCCTGGGCAAATTGGACGTCGCCGTCATCGAGGTCACCTCGATCACCGAAGAAGGCTGGCTGGTCCCGTCGTCGTCGGTGGGCATGAACCGCACCTACCTGGATTACGCCGACAAGATCATCCTCGAGGTGAACTCCTGGCAGTCCGAGGGTCTGTTCGGCATGCACGACATCTACTCCCCCATCGGCGCGCTGCCACCCAACCGCGTGCCACTGCCCATCCAGAACCCCGGCGACCGCATCGGCGAGCCCATCTTCAAGATCGACACCGACAAGATCGTCGCCATCATCGAGACCGACAGCCCTGATCGGAATACCCCGTTCAAGCTGCTCGACGACGATTCCCGCGCCATCGCGAACAACCTGCTCGACTTCCTCGGCAACGAGGTGAAGCAGGGCCGCCTGCCCAAGAACCTGCTGCCGATGCAGTCGGGCGTGGGTAACATCGCCAACGCGGTGCTGCAGGGCCTGCTCGACGGTCCGTTCGAGCAGCTCACCTCCTACACCGAGGTGATCCAGGACGGCATGGTGGATCTGCTGGACTCCGGCAAGCTCACCGTGGCCTCCGCTACCGCCTTCTCGCTGTCGCCGAAGGCCGCGGAGAAGATGAACGAGAACGCGTCGCATTACGCCAAGAAGATCATCCTGCGTCCGCAGGACGTCTCCAATCATCCGGAGGCGATCCGCCGCATGGGCGTCATCGCGTGCAACGGCATGATCGAGGCCGACATCTACGGCAACGTGAACTCCACCCACGTGATGGGCTCGCGGATGCAGAACGGCATCGGCGGCTCGGGCGACTTCACCCGCAACGGCTGGATCTCGTCGTTCGTCACCCCGTCGACGGCCAAGGGCGGCGCGATCTCCTGCATCGTGCCGATGGTCAACCACGTCGACCACACCGAACACGACGTGCAGGTGATCATCACCGAGCAGGGCCTCGCGGACCTGCGCGGCTTGGCCTCGCGTCAGCGCGCCAAGGCGATCATCGACAACTGCGCGCATCCCGACTACAAGGAGCCGCTGCGCGAGTACGTCAAGCTGGCGGAGAAGAAGGCCAACGGGCAGCACACGCCGCACGACCTGGCCACCGCGCTGGGCTGGCACGTCCGCTTCCTCGGGAGACAGGCACCATGGCTCAGTGAGTCGCTAGACAGCGGAGGGCCCGGGTTCTGTGTGCAGAACCCGGGCCCTTTACGCACCCTGTGTCAGGTCCCTGAGGTGCCCTTCGCTTCCGGGCTGCTTTGGTGCAGGAAAGTGAGGCAGACGAGACCCAATCACCGGTCCCTGATGCGAAAGTGTGTGATGGAATCCGCTTTGTCCGGCCCCTGAGGTGCCCTTTGAGGTGGTCCCTGAGGAGCGAGGAACGAGCGTCTCGAAGGGCTCGTTCCTCGCTCCTCAGCTTCCGGGCTACTTCGCTGCCACCGTGGGGTAGGAAAGTGAGAGACAAGACCCAATCACCGGTCCCTGAGGTGCGAGCGCCAGCGAGCCTCGAAGGGCGTTTGACTGGAACCTTTGGCAGAGTCTGTGCAAATGCTTGCGTTTAACGCCCTTCGAGGCTCGCAAGCTCGTGGTCCCTAACAGAGGGCTTTTCTCCCCGTTGTCGCATCCGAGACTGGACAACCACCCAGCTTCCGAACTGGTTCGCTGCCGCCGTCGGGCAAGAAAGTGAGTGGAGGGAACCCTTGTCCGGTCCCTGAGGTGTGACGAGCTCTGCGAGGAGCCTCGAAGGGCGTTTAACTAGGGCTTCGGCAGGGTCTGTGCCCATGGTCCCGTTTTACGCCCTTCGAGGCTCGCTCCGCACCTAGCTTCCGGCAGCTTCGCTGCCACCGTGGTGCAGGAAAGTGAGGCATCAGGACCCAATCACCGGTCCCTGAGGTGCGAGCGCCAGCGAGCCTCGAAGGGCGTGTGACTGGAACCCTTGGGCAGAGACTGTGCCCATACCACTGTTTCACGCCCTTCGAGGCTCCTCGCAGAGCTCGTCACACCTCAGGGACCTGAAAAGGGTTCTCCGCTCACTTTCCTGCCCCACGGTGGGAAAGTAGCGATACTTTCGCATCAGGGACCGGACAGAGGGTTTCTCTCCCACACTTTCGCATCAGGGACTGGTTCCGGTTGCATCACCGAGAAAGCCAGATAAAGTAAGGATTACCTTACAAAATCCAGGAGATTGCATGCCCCCGAAGAATCGAGCCGCACGCCAGGCAACCGTGACAAAGGTCGAACGGATCGGACCGCAGATGGTGCGCCTCACGTTCGACTGTCCTGATCTGGTCGGCGCGACCCTTCCGCATACGGATCACTACATCAAGATTCTCTTCCCCCCCGGAGAGTTTAAACCGACTACTCCTGGCCCTTCGACCCCGACGAGATCCGCGCAGCCGACCCGCGCAGTCCCCCGTCACGCGCACCTATTCCATCCGCAGCTACGACTCGGAGACCGGCACGGCCGATATCGACTTCGTGCTGCACGGCGACAAGGGCCTGGCAGGCCCATGGGCGGCCTCAGCGAAGCCTGGCGATGAGATCGGGTTCTACGGCCCCGGCGGCGCATGGCATCCGACGGACGAGTACACCCACTTCGTGCTGGCCGGCGACGAGGCCGCGGCTCCCGCTATCGCAGCAGCGATCGAGGCCCTGCCCGCCGGAGCCACCGCGCAGGCCTTCCTGGAGATCGCCGACGCCGAGTCCATCTTCGAGTTTCCCCAGCACGAGAACGTCGAGCTGGTGTGGGTGACCCGCAACGGCGCCCCCTACGGCTCGGCCCTGGCCGGGGCCGTTCGAACCGCGGGCGTGGCCAACAAGCACACCAGCTGGTTCGTACACGGCGTGGCCGAGATGGTCAAAGACCTTCGCCGCTACCTCTTCGTCGAACAGGGCATCCCCCGCAGCGACGTGTCGATCAGCGGTTACTGGCGCACGGGCATGACGGAAGACGGCTGGCAGAGCTCCAAGCACGAGTTCGTCGAAGCCATGGAATCGGAGGAAGCCGCCGCTGCTGGCTGATCGGCCACCGACCCGCTTTCATCCCCGGCTCACGAGCGCCTTCGCAGACCGCCGTTTTGCGCAACGGCGAAGGACCCGCGTATAGTTTCTTCTCGCACCGATCAAGCGCTCGTAGCTTAATGGATAGAGCATCTGACTACGGATCAGAAGGTTGGGGTTCGGAGTCCCTCCGAGCGCGCCACGAGTTACTAGGCCCCGAGGCTTCCTCCGGGGCCTAGTTGTTTCTGCGACTCCGCAAGCGGTGTCCCATTGATCGGCGCTTCCTTAACTGCCACTCTGGGTTCATGACCGAGATCTGGGCCCATCGAGGGGCCGTCGAATTCGCCCCTGAGAACACCCTTCCCGCATTCCGCAAGGCCATCGAACTGGGAGCACAGGGCATCGAGCTCGATGTGCAGCGCACTCGGGACGGGCACCTGGTGATCCTCCACGACGAGACCGTCGAGCGCACCAGCAACGGCACCGGAGCCGTCGTCGATCTGACGCTCGACGAGTTGCGCCGCTTCGACTTCAGCAGCCGCTACGCCGGTTATGAGGGCTCCCCCATCCCCACGCTCCGCGAGGTGCTGGAGCTTCTCGCACCCACCGATCTTCGTCTGAACATCGAGCTCAAGGACACCCTGGAGCCCTACCAGGGCATGCCGCTGGAGGCGAAGGCCTTGGTCGATGAGTATGGCATGGCGCAGCGGGTGGTCTACTCGTCGTTCAATCACTACGGTTTGGCGACGTTGCGCGACGTCGTGGAGCCGGAGAACCTGGGTCTGCTCTATCTCGGCGGCCTGTTCGAGCCGTGGCGTTACGCCCAGTGGTTCGGGGCGGGGGCACTCCACCCCGGACGGCTGGCCTTGCGCGACGAGGAACTGATCGCCAACTGCCACGACGCGAGCATCGCGGTCCACGTGTGGACGGTCAACGATGAGGCCACCGTCGCCCATCTCGCCGCCCAGGGCATCGACGCCATCATCACCGACTATCCGGACCGAGCCCTCGCGGCTCTGGAGGGCAAGCGCTGACTATCATCGTCGGCATGACCAACCCCTTCAATGCCGAGCTGTGGGATGCCATCGACGGCTTCGACTTCACCGACATCACCTACCATCGCGCCAGACACGTTCCTGCGGTACGCATCGCCTTCGACCGGCCCGAGGTGCGCAACGCCTTCTGGCCGCACACCGTCGACGAGTTGTATCAGGCGCTCGATCATGCCCGGATGTCGTCAGACGTGGGCTGCGTGCTGCTCACCGGCAACGGCCCTTCACCGAAGGACGGCGGCTGGGCGTTCTGCTCCGGCGGCGACCAGCGGATCCGCGGCCGGGCCGGCTATCAGTACGCCGAGGGCGAGACCTCGGAGAGCGTCGACGCGGCCAAGCTCGGCCGGCTGCACATCCTCGAGGTGCAGCGCCTGATCCGGTTCATGCCCAAGGTGGTCATCTCCCTGGTCAACGGCTGGGCGGCCGGTGGGGGGCACTCGCTGCACGTCGTCTCCGATCTCTCCCTGGCCTCCCGCGAGCACGCCAGGTTCAAGCAGACCGATGCCGACGTCGGCTCCTTCGACGCCGGGTTCGGCTCAGCCTACCTGGCCCGTCAGGTGGGTCAGAAGTTCGCCCGCGAGATCTTCTTCCTGGGCGATGTCTACACCGCCGAGGACGCCCACCGCATGGGCATGGTGAACAAGGTGGTCGACCACGCCGAGCTGGAGAACGAGGCCCTGGAATGGGCGGCCAAGATCTGCGGCAAGTCCCCCACCGCCCAGCGCATGCTGAAGTTCGCCTTCAACGCCATCGACGACGGCCTGGTGGGCCAGCAGGTCTTCGCCGGCGAGACCACGCGTCTGGCCTACATGACCGACGAGGCCGTAGAGGGCCGCGACTCGTTCTTGCAGAAGCGCGCCCCCGACTGGTCGAAGTTCCCGTACTACTACTGAGACGGGTACTCGGCCTCCCCGA
>JAWKJW010000014.1:0-139182 GCA_041393555.1 Tessaracoccus sp.
CGCAAAACAGCAGTTCCTCGGACTTCAGAGCCGGGCGGCTCTTGCACCACACTTTTAGGTCCACCACGGTGGCGGGGAGCAGCGCCAAGATTCGAAGACATGTCCGGGTCTTTGGCGTCTGGATCACGAGCGTCCGTCTTCCGGAGCCACGACAACCCTGTCGCCGCCTAACAACGCCCTCCGAGAACCCAGGCCGATTCACTATTTCCCGGCGGATCCGCTGTCGGCCTATCTCGGCTCGTTCACGGGGCAGCAACCACGACGAGTCCGGCATCGCGGAGGATCGCCGCGCCGGAGGGCAGGCCGGCGTCGCGTCGCGCGATCTCCGTGTACTCAACCTCATAGACGACCCGGGTCACACGCCGGGAATTGACGATGAGGCGCGCACACGTGGCGCAGGGCTCGTGGGTCACGAACATGGTGTGTCCCTCGCCATTCCAGTTGGCGGCAAGGAGCGCGTTGACCTCGGCATGGATGAAGCCGCTATGGCCCTGCTCCAAGCTCTCCCGCTCGTTCGGTTCGCCGGCCGCACGACCGTTGTACCCCACACCCACCACACGATTCCAACGGTCCAGAAGACATGCTCCGACCTGGACCTTCGCGTCGGCGCTGCGCGAAGCCCAGAGCCGCGCCGTGGCCAAGCCGAGTTGATCGAACGTCGGTCTCGTCATGTCCCGAATCCTAACGGGACGAGACCTCGCCCAAGGTGGCAGGATCGTCGCTGTCTATTGTTGATGCCGTGACCCACGATCCCGGCAGCTACGTGTATTGCCCACCCAGCCAGCTCGTCACCGACGAAACGCAATGCCGGGAGCTGCTGTCCGATATCGGAGCCGCCCTCTGGATCACCGGCGAGGGAGTACCGTCCGCCACGCTGCTACCCACAACCTGGCAGGGCAACCATCTCCTGGCCCACGCCTCGGCCCACAACGAGCAGTTCGCGCCGTCCGACGAGCCGGTGCCGTGTCGCGTGGTGGTGCAGGGAGCAGACACCTACATCAGCCCTCGCTGGTATCCGAGCGTCCAAGCGGCCGAGCACGGCGGCAACGCCAAGGGGCGCGCGGAGGGCCGCGCCGTCGGCACCTGGAACTACCGCCAGGTGCAGTTTGCGGGCTGGTTGCACGTGCACCGCGACCCGGAGCGGCTCCGCCGCGACGTGATGACGCAGGCCCAGCAGTTGGATGCGCAGCGCATAGCCGACGGCGCTTCGGATGCTGATCGTGGTGCCTGGTCGACGGCCGAGGCGCCCCATGATTTCTTGGAGGCCATGCTGGAGGGCATCGTGGGCCTCGACCTGGAGATCACCGAAGTGGTGGGGCGATTCAAGCTGTCCCAGAACCGTACGGAGGCCGACCGTGCAGGGGTGGTCGCCGGCCTCCGCGAACGGGGGCGCGTTCGCGACCTGGATGTGGCCGAGGCGACGTCTGCTGCTACCCCGCTCTACTCCCACCGGCGCGTCCGCTGAAGGGCGCTCGCGAACTCACGAGAACATCGGCCGTGCGACCCCAGCTGGGGTCGGGCACGGCCGATGTTCTCGTGGAAACGCGTCAGTCGTCGCGTTCCTCCTTGAGGATCTCGCCGGTGGCTGCGTCGACGTAGTACTCGATGCTGCCGCCGCTATCCCTGACCTGAACCTCCCACACGACGGTTCCGCGGCCGGAATCGATATCGAGTTCTCGGACCTCGGCCTCGGGAGATGCGCCGAGGACGATGTCGATTGCCTCTACGGCGGTGACGGTGGGAGCGGAGTCGCGAACCTCCCGGGGCAGGGATTCTGCATGTTGCCCCTGAACCTCGCCGGTCACCGCGTCCACGTACAACTCGACGCCTTCCGCGTCCGACGTGCGGATCTCGACGCTCCACACGTCACGGTCCTCACGGTCGAGGGAGATCACATCACCGGGAACTTCGGCCAGGGCTGCCTCGGCGGCAAGAACCGCTTGGTCCACGCCGGCAGGCGTCTCGGCCGGCTGCTCGCTCTCGACGGGCTGCTGAGTCTCAACAGCCCCATCGGTGGCCGGGTCCGTCGGCGCAGAGGTTTCCGGAAGCGGAACCTCCGAGGCCGGTGCCTCCGTCGCCGGAACCTCGGGCGAGGTCGAATTCTCTGGCGGCGCGCCCACGGTGTCGGTGCCGAAGCCGCAGCCCGCGGCGCCCAACATCACGGCCGCGCTCAAGGTCATACCGGCGAGGAGCCTGGTTCGAATTTCATGCTGTCCTCCTACGTCTGATTTCGTGTTCCAGTCTTCATCCACGACATTGAGCCAGCATGAGTGGCAGATGAGAGAACTCTCCATACTCCTGAGTTCAGCCTCTTCTAGAGATCGACGACCTCGAACTCGAGCAACTGCGCTCCCGTCGCCACGGGCTTGCGTCCCGGGGTATGGACTGCGCGGGAGTCGCCGTCGCGCCACGCGATGAAGGATTCCTCGGAATCCCACGTGGTCACTACGAAGTACCGTGTCTCCCCTGCCACCGGACGCAGCAGCTGGAAGCCCTGGAAGCCGGGCGACTGGTCCACCGCATGCTTTCGCGCGGCAAAACGCGCTTCCAGCTCCGGGCCTGCCCCTTCAGGTACCTCGATGGCATTGATCTTGACGACGGACATCCGTTCTCCTCTGATCGGTCTCTCAACGAGCCTAGTACTCCCTCACTATTCACTCGTCTCCTCTTCGAGGCTGGACCTGCCGAAGCAGTTGCTCGGCATCCTTTTCATCTGTCCGTCACGTCATCTGTCCGTCACGCGGACGATGCCGTGCGCGCCGCGTTCTGCATCGACCATCGAGTGGGAAACCACCGAGTAGTGACCCGGCTCGGGGAAGACGAGTTCGACGAAACCGCCCTGGGCGGCCTCAATCCCATTGCCTGGGCTCCCCCGTTCTCCGTGCCGAAGGCGTCGCGACCGTCCTTCAGGAGGTAGCTGCCCTCGATATACATGGTGTCGAACTGCCCGCCGACGATATGGAACGAGCTGGCCCGATTCGGTCCGGCGTCGAGTACCCAGAATCGGGCGCGATCCCCGGTGTTCACCTCGAACGGCTGCTGATCGTATTGATTGGCGATGCCGTTGAAGACGACGAAGTCCGGCTGCTCTGAAACTCACCGCATCGACATTCACCTCCGGTGGCCTCCTGCGCGCTGGCGGCAGGGCCGTCGAGGTAGACCTCGGATTGGACCAGTACATAGCTGTGGTCGACCTCCGGGCAGATCGTCCGGCTCGATCACCACCGCGCCGTGCATCCCGGCTGCGATATGCGCGCTCATGGGCGCCGTCGAGCAGTGGTACATCCAGACCCCGCTCTCTCGGCGGTGAACCGATAGGTGAGCGACTCACCGGGGGCGATCGTGCGCATCGGCTCATCGGGAGCCAACGCACCGGCGTGGAAGTCGATGGAATGCCCCATGGTGCCGTCGTTGATCAGGGTGATAACGAAGACGTCTCCTACGCGGCCATGCAGGGTGGGCCCCACCGAACTGCCGTTGAACGTCCAGCGGTTCTGCCAGACCCCGGGGGCCACCTCGAGCGGTTCCTCGGTGACGGTCATGGTCAGCTCATGGACCGTCTCATCGGTCAAGGGCGCGAGCACCGGATCCACGATGCGTCCGATCTCGGCCTCCGCATCTGCCGTCACCCTGGCCTGGGTCTCATGCCCTTGGTGTTCGCCATCGCTCTGCACCGGAGTATCGCCGACGACGATCTGCAGCGTCATGCCCATCTGGCGATGGCCGGCGACGGTGCACCATCCCTCCGTGGACTCGCCGATGATACCGAGATCCAACTCGGTCCTTTCGCCGACACCGAGACGTGGGCTGCGAATACCGCCCACCATGAGGTCGTGGAAGTTGGTGGGATCCTCGTTGACGAGCTCAATGATCAGCTGGTCGCCGGGATCAACCTCGATCACGCTGGGCTCGTAGGCCATGTCGAGGGCTTTCACCTCGACGCGCACCACCTCTCCGGTCGGAGCGACGGCGGCCTGCGAGGTCTGGGGTTGGCTCAGTCCGGCGGCCGCGGGATCGATGCCCACGCCGGCGGCGACCGCGACGGACAGCGCGGCGACGGCCGCCAACAGCTGACCCGCGGTCCAGATGCTACGCGGCTCTTCATAAGGCCGGGTATCGCCGCCATGAGCGAGTCGGCGACGCTCGGCGACGGTGTGCCGGATAGCTCCGAACATGAGTGGGACGAAGGTGACCATCGCGCCCAGCACGAGCACCGAGATGACGACCTTCACCCAGCTCAGGTAGCCAGGAGGAAGACCAGGATCCCGCCGTTGATCACGATGAGCCGGAAGCCAGCTGCTTTGTCGAACCAGGAGTTACCGATCCTCACCACCGAAGGCCCGCCACCCAGCACCGACGGGATCAGGTAGCTCAGCGCACCGGTCAGGATCTGCGCACCGAAACCGGCGGCGAAAACCCCCGCCAGCAGCGGATAGGCCGTGGCGAGCTGAATGTCGTCGGTGGTCAGCAGCAGATACCCGAGCCAGACGATGCAGACGGTGAACCAGATCACCGCGGCGCCGATGGCCCCTCCGGCGTAGGCACGAGGGGGCTTGGTGCGGGCGGGCACGATCAGCGCCCGGCCCCACCAGAGGAGGCCTACGAAGTAGAAAGCCAATCCGCCCACGGCCAGTGGTCGCATGCCGAGCAATGAGCCTGCCACCAGGATCGCGAGACCGGTGATCAGGATCGGCAATGCCTGCTGAGCGAGTTTGTCGGCGCGCTGGTCCATCTTCGTGCGCAGCACCGTCGGCCAGAAGGTGACCAGGGTTCCCGCGACGGTTAGCCCGAACCACCCCAGGAGGTTGGTCATGGAATGCGCCACCAGCAGACGGGCGTGCCAGTCATCGGACAGTCCCCAGGCGAGCGCGACACCGAAGCCCACGCCAACCGGAAGGGACAACGCGGCCACGATGTAATAACGGATGGACACCCGGAACCGGCCCGGCAGGGCCTTGCGCAGCGCGCGCCATAGCGCCAGACCATGCCAGAGCACCGCTGCGGTGACCACGAGGGCGCCCATCGGTGTCACCCACCACAGCGTGGTGGGTACGCCGATGAATACCAGCAACGCTCCGATGGAGACCAGCCACAAGCGCACGGTGTGGCGGCGCTCTGCGGTCTCGTCGAGGCGAACCTTCAGCAAGGCCTGCGAGAAATGCCTGCTCCAGACCATCACGGCATGCGTCAGCGCGCCCAGAAGTATGAGATGCACCATCAGCCACGTGGACTCCGGCACCCACCGATGAGAGATGGCCACCGCGGCCGCGCCCAGCAGCCAGACGACGACCGGATAGTCGCGCATGGGATTGCGCCGCCTCGTCGCGCGCATCATCGCCGCACCGCCGTGGCCACGATCACGACGACCAGGGCGATCATCGATAGGACACCGCCGATGCCTCCCACCTGCCACAGCCAGATCAGACCGGACGCGTCGCCGGCGACACGAAGCACCATCGCGACGTGCAGCATCAGCAACGGCAGCCAGAAGAGCGAACGGTACGGCAAGGGACGCCCCAATACCGTCGGGAAGATGATGGGCGCGTGCGCCATGATCATGGAAACTCCGAATCCTAAGAACACGCCGTGGATCACGACATCGTAGGCACCCTGGCCGACAGGAACTCCGACCGCGATCCAGGTGAGGCCGGCGACCGCCAGCCAGCTATAGCCGAGGAGAAGAGCGACGCCGTTGTAGCGACGAAGACCGGTAACGCGCACCATGCGGCGCGCGACATCGTCGTGCAGCAACCACAGTGCCGTGGCCAGCACGAACATCCCGAAGATCCTGGAACCCGCATCGGGCCAGAGCAACGTCGCGCTCGCCCCGGTCGTGAGGCCGACGGCCAGGGCAAGTAACAACGGTATGGCTCTTGGGCCCATGGCGAAAGCTGAGCCAACTCTGCGCGTTCCGAGGCGATGGTCAGGATGAGAAAACAGGCCAGCCAGGGGATCAAAGCCGAGATCTCAATGGAGAGAAGCAGTCCGGCCGCGACGCTGGCGGCGACGGCGGACAGCACTTGAACGGCCACGAGCGGCAACGGCGCGCGCCGCCATAAGAAGAGATAGACCACCGTCAGCATCAGCGCGCCCTGGAACAGGAGGAGTTGCCCAAAGGCGACCGGAAGTCCCAGCATGAGGCTCACGCCGCCCGCACCCAGCAATCCCGGGGCGAGATATGCCCAAGGCTGCCGCAACGCCTGAGCCCGTTCCAGGGCGATGACGGTTCCCATGAAACCGAGCACCATCACCATGCCGTGCAGAGACCCCATCCGCGGTTCGGCCACCGGCGCCCACACTCCCAGCAGCACCAAGGCCGCGTTCAGGCCGCCGAGCATGGAGACACCGCCCAGGGCGAGCAAGCCCACCCTGGGCGGTAACCGCCGCGCGGTGCCCCCGGTCAAAAGGAGTTAGGCCCGAGTCAGCTTGAGCCGCCAGGCCTCGGGACCACGTTGCAGGTATTCGACAGCTAGCCCGTCGTTTCCGTAGCGATCCTTGAACTGCGCCAAGAGCGGAAGCGGATCGTGGGGCGCGATGAGCACCAGAGCGGCGCCCGAAGCCAGCGAATCGACCGCACCGAAGATCGATGCGTGCCGGATGGCATGCGGGATGGCTCGCGCATCGAGTTCGGGCAGTTCTTCCTCCGAGCACCCGCAGCCGCAAGAGGGACGTTCTACAACAGGTAGTTCTTCCATACCCAGAACCTTAGTAACGAAGATTTTGGGTTAATCAGCGGGGTCGGTTATCGACGTCTTGCCATCATCTGGACCGTTCCGCTGGCAGAATCCAGACCATGGGTTTCTTCAGCAAATTGTTCGGCAAAGGCGACGACTCGGACACCATCGACGAAGCACCGGTGTCCCGCCCCATCAACATCGAGGCACGACGCAGCCAACTGACTGAGCTCAGCGCTGCTCTGAGCGCGTTGCGGCTGGCGATGCTGGAGGAGGGAAACCCTGTGAACAATCCTGGCTGGATGGGCAGAGTGAGGGACTTTGCAGGAGCCCGCCACGATGCCGATCAGATCGCCAAGGCCAGTAGCTTCACCCACGATCAACTCAACGAGGTGCTCTGCAGCGTCCGCCCGCTGTTTCGAGGAGAGGCCCCGCCGGAATACCAGCACCTGCAGCAGGAGAACCAGCGCGTGGTGGAGGCCATCGAGGCGCTCTACGCGCCCGCCGACGGCGAATAGTGTCAGATACACCGCCCAGATGGGCGAAGACATACGGTGCGAGTATACGACCATCGGCCTGGCTGTCTATATGTTGGGGCCTCCGTTACGGGGGCACTTGATGCGAAAGAGTGAGGTTATGGCGAAACTCGAAGACACAGCCGCGATCAACCTGAGACTGGGCCTGCTGGGTATCACCCTGCCAACGCCCACCGAGCAAGACAAGATGGCTACCGCCCTCGTACGACCGGTGTTGACGCGCCAACGCGAACTGAACCGGCGGCTCGCCTATCGTCTGCCGGCCGTGGACGGCCGCCTGCAGAACTTCATCGACGCCTACCTTGAGGGCACCGGAACCTCTGCCCAGCTCCCCAACCGTACGTTGGTGCTCGATCAAGCCGGCCTGGCGCGCGCGATGTCCCTGCCCAAGGACGGCGACTACGTGGCATCGGAGCATCTCACCAGCTACCGCCTCGTCAACGGGGTATTGCACAACCCGACCAATGACCGCCGCACCACCAAGGGCGTCTTCCACATCGCAGAAGGCGGCCTGCCCATCCAGGACGACAAGATCGCGGTGCCTCGAGAGGTGTTCGGCCGCGTCTTGCAGGCCGCTATGCAGCCGCCTGCGGACAGCATGGTGCTGCCGTACGGCGCCGACTTCGATGATCCCCCGCGCTGCTGGGTCTCGCTGCAGTTGCGCCCCGTCGTGGTTCCCGCCGTGCCCGGCTACACGCAGGAGCGCAGCATGGAGGTGCGCTTCTTCGCGCCGGCCTCGCTGATCGCCAACCTCGATTTCGTCGAAGGCATCTTCGGCAATGGAGGAGATCCCTATCTCCCCGAGAACGACGCCTCGCTCGATCCGGAACACTGGACCGGCACGAGCGGCGCGGTGATCCTCGCTCCGCATCTCACCAAGCTCCGTAAGAAGGACCTGGGGCTGCCTCACTACGATGATGCCACCGAGCGTCAGCGTCGCGACGGGCAGTTCTGGACCGACGAGGACGAGCTGTACAACAACGGCACCGCCTTCAAGCTCTGCGCGCGACGAACGCGGCGTGATCGTCACCGTCATCGCCGACAACTACTCCGGCTACTGCAAGAAGGAAGTCAAGGCGCAGATCAGCTACTCGTCCAACCTGCTCGGCCTGGTGGAGGAAGAGCACGCCGGCGGTGCGATCTGCCTGCCGCGCTACAACCAGGGCCAGACCTACGTTGCGCCCGACGAGCCCGGCTTCCAGTTGGAGGACGTGGTGGCGCGCGATCCCGAGCGGTTCTCCGTGCAGGCCGAAGGCCATGCCGTCGATACCGAGTTGGACAACATCGTGCTCGTCCCGGCGGGAGCCAAGTTCTCGCTGCGAGACAGCACGATCTCCTGGGACGGGGGGAGCATCCAGCTACGCGCCGACCGCCGCTACCTCACCCCGGACGGCAATGTCGTGGAGTTGATGCACCACGATGTCGACGGGTCCCAGTGGAGCATCGTGAGCTTCGTCCCCACTCCCACCCAGTGCCACAAGCCCGCCACCGTCTCCGGCGGCGGCAAATCGGAGATCTCCAAGGCGATCACCGACGCCTTCATCCACGGCGACGCCTACACGCCGAACTTCGTGGAAGACATGGAGCAGGTCGCAGCCATCATCGAGCGCGACTACAGCAACCGGTTCATCGATCCCTCACAGCAGAGCGCCTCCCCGCGCCCACTGCTCTCGGATCGGCGCAGCGTGGGTTCCGTGATCAAGCTGCTGACCCCGTCGGTCGATTACACCGATGAGTACAACGCATGGGTGGAGCAAGTCCCCAACCACATCAAGGAACTGGTGTTCGTGGTCAAGCGGTTCTACCGCCCGGAGTGGGGCGACGACTGGGCCAGCCACTTCTCCGTCGGCCGGATCAACGGACGTCACGGCGTTTCGCTGCGCCTCGACGGGCAGAAGATCAAGGTCAACATGCTGCGCGTGGGCTTCGGCTCGGATGGCTCGTGGCGGCTGTTCGGGCTCCGGCACGACTTCCAGCCCTCTGAGAAGGTGCAGACCGAGGACGA
The DNA here is from genome assembly GCA_041393555.1 of Tessaracoccus sp. Lineage (GTDB taxonomy): Bacteria > Actinomycetota > Actinomycetes > Propionibacteriales > Propionibacteriaceae > Arachnia. Next base: position 9,216 of record JAWKJW010000014.1, read on the forward strand.
CATCACCGCGTCGATGGTGGTTCCCGCGGCCTTCAACGGGCGCGAGGACGGCCTGTCCCGCAAGTACGTCACGAACTGCGAATCGTTGCTGTTCCAGCGTCCCGACGACGCGATTCACCGCGGCTACGACAAGCAGGCCGAGGCGGATATCGCCTCCGCCGGGACCTTCCTGAGCAACTTCGAGCCGCTCACCCGCGAGGATGCAAAGGCATTCGTGGAGGATGCCGTCGCATTCAGTTCGTTCTCTGAGCCCATGCGGGGGCTGATCTCTCGGGTCGCCTCCGGCGAGGCCTCCGACGCGGATTACTTCGTCTCTTCGGCGCATCCCCGCCTGGTGAACGGTGCGCGTTCCAAGAACCCGCGCTATCTGCAGGTGCGACCCGATATCTCCAAGCCGAAGGACACGGCCACCGTCGAGTTGGCGATCCGCGTGAATCGTAAGCTGGCCACCACCGCGCCCCTGCGGCTGAGCGTCGACGTGGTGGCGGCCGGGCGCCGCAACAACGGCCCGGAAGATGCGGTTCCGCCGTTGTGCGCCTATGCGCCACTGCATTACATGGAGCTGCCGGAGCTGTTCATGGAGTTCATCTCTTCCATGACCGGAAAGTCTCCCTCGACGACAGGCGCGGGCTCCGAGGGTGCCATGACCAAGGGGCCATTCAACCCGCTCCCGTCGATCATCGACCTCAACGCGGCGCTGCTCAGCTTCGTCCTCACCGGCTACGACGGCTGGCTGTCCAGCGCCGGCACCATCGGCCCGAACGTGCGCGTTGATCACGACATCTCGCTGCTGGTTCCGGAAGTGTTCTCCCGGATGTCGGCGGAAGAACGCGATGCGCAGACCCTGCTCGAAGAGGGGTCGCTCGAGCCGGTGCCCGATTTCGAGCACAACGGACGGGTGATCCAGGCCAGCCGCCTGGGCTACCGGATGACCGAGAAGTTCATGACGAAGTACTTCGGCCGTATCTTCATGCATCCGCACGTGGTGTTCTCGGAGCCGATGCTGCGCCCGGAGCTGCAGGACCTGGAGATCTACGTCAAGTCGATCGAGACGATCGTCACCACGCACCAGCGCGTCGCGCAGACCTACTTCGACGACGGCACCATCGCCTTGGCGATCCCGCCGGTGAGGTCGCTGCTGTCGATCATGGCCTTCGGGGCGGACGGTGGCCTCACGCTGGACTCCCCGGAGTTCCGTGAGATGTTCACCCGCGAGTCCGTGCTGGCCTCGTCCTGGTACGCCGAGCGCGTCCGGGCGGCCCGGGAGGAAGAGCTGCGCCAGGCCCGCAATTCCGTGGCTGCCATGGAGCATTTCATCTCCGAGCCCCGCAATGCCGAGGCCGCCGAGCGGCTCGGGATCGCTGAGAAGCTAGAACGGGCGCGGGCGGTGCTGACCGAGGATCCTCAGCGGGCGCACGAGCGGCTGTTCGGAACGCTGGGCCGTCAGACTGTCTGGCAGGCCTGACTCGGGCACACTGGTAGCCATGACTGAATCCACCCAAGACGATCTGGAGGCTCGCCTCGACGCCGCGTTCGAGGCGACCCCCCGGGTCGACTATTTGCCCGAGAAGGTCCGTGATCGTGCAGATCAGGACCGGCCGCTCCCCATCCCCCGTAACCAGACCAACTCCCAGCCGTCGACGGTGCGCGACATGCTGTGGCTGCTGGAGGTTCCCGAGGGCGCCAAGGTGCTCGATGTGGGGGCGGGATCGGGGTGGACGACAGCGCTCCTCGCGCACCTCACGGGGCCTGAGGGCAGCGTGTTGGGAGTGGAGCTGGAACCCGAACTGGTCGCTTTCGGCGCCGCCAACCTGGCCAAGGCTGAGCGACCCTGGGCGGAGATCCGACAAGCGACCAAGGGCCGGCTGGGATCGCTGGCCGACGGCCCCTTCGACCGGATCTTGGTATCGGCCCAAGCCCGGAAGCTTCCGGAAGAGCTGGTGAAGCAACTGGCTCCCGGCGGCACGCTGGTGATTCCCGTGGCCTCCCAGATGTGGCGCGTGACGCTCGACGAGAACCGCAAGCGCAGCATCGACCGCCTCGGCGCCTACCTCTTCGTTCCGCTGCGCTGAACAACCGGGGCTGGCTCACCGCGGGCGTCCGGGCAGACGCCATCCGCCGTGTTCGCCGTCGATGAGCCAGCCCTGTTCCACCAACTCATCCGCCCCGGCCAGGCAGGCCATCATCGGCTGGCCCGTGCGGGCAGAAAGCTCAGCGGCACCTACTTCCTCCCCCACTGCCACCGCTTCGCGCAGCTCTCGCAGCGCGAAGGGCAGAACATCCAGCGGGCGGTCCACGTCCCTTTCCGCGGACTCCGGGGTGGTCCCCAAAGGGCTCAGCAGCTCCTCCACGTCGCGCGCCGATCCCACGAGTACCGCTTGCGCCTCGCGGATCAACCGGTGCGGCGTGGCCGACAAGGACGAGGTGACCGGCCCCGGAACAGCCATGAGGGTGCGTCCAAGCGCCATCGCCCAGGCCGCGGTATTACGCGCTCCCGATCTGAGCGCGGCTTCCACGAGGATTGTTCCCTCGCCCAACGCCGCGATGAGCCGGTTGCGAGCCAAGAACGCGTGCTTCATGGCTGTGCTGCCCGGCGGTTGCTCGCTGATCAGCGCGCCCCGCTTGAGCACTGCCTGCGCGAGGCGCCCGTGCATCGCCGGGTAGGGCGTATCCACCCCGCCCGCCAGGCACGCCACCGTGACGCCGTCGACACCCAACGCCCCGCGATGGGCCGCGGCATCTATCCCGTAGGCCAATCCTGAGACGATGCTGCGCCCTTCGCTGGCCAGGTCTGAGGCAAGCTCGGTGGTGACGTGGACACCGTATGTGCTGGCGGCACGCGAACCCACCATCGCCACCGCACCCTCGAATTCGGGCACCGTCCCCCGCACCCACAGACCGAACGGCGCCCCACCTTGCTTGCCGACCTCCGCGCTCACCAACCCTGCGAGGCCCGACGGCCAGTCGTCGTCGCCCGGCATCAGGAAACGGGCTTCGCAGGCCCGCGTGGCCCGCTCCACCGCCGATAGGTCTACCGCCGCGGCCTTGCGCCCCCAGCGTCCTTCCTGGCCCTCCTCGCACACCAGGGCCCAGACATCGACGGCACCATACTGCTCCACGAGCTGAGCCAGCGCGGGAGTGGCCATGGGCACCAGTGCGCATAGTCCCATCCGCGCCTTCCGCTCCTGAACGCTCATGCCACACCAGCCTGTTCACCGAGCCGGAGCTGCATGGCAGCCCTCACCTCGACCGGGCCGATCCGGTCATGCCCCGCGAGATCCGCGAGCGTCCACGCGATGCGCAGTACCTTATCGACCCCGCGGGCGCTGATCAGCCCCCGCGAGAGCGCGGAGTTGATCGGACGGAGGTCGGTCGGGAGCGGCAAGTGCTTGCGCAGGAACGCTCCGGAGACCTCCCCGTTGGTGCGCCACGGGCAGTTGTCGAGACGACGACGTTGCCGAGCCCGGGCCTCCTGCACACGGGCCAGCACGGTGGCACTGGACTCCTCCGCTCCCTCGTCGACAGAACCCAGGAGCCGGGTCTGCGCGGAAAGCTGGTGGCGGATGTCGATGCGATCGAGGATGGGGCCGCTGATCCGCTCCTGGTAACGCAGCACGCTCAGGGCCTGGCAGCGGCACTCCTTGCCCGCGACACCGCTATTGCCGCACGGACACGGATTGGCAGCGAGCACCAACTGGAAGCGGGCAGGGAAGCGGACTTGTTGCATCGCCCTGCCGATCACGACCACGCCGCTTTCCAGCGGCACCCGCAAAGACTCCAGGCTCCGGGCGCCGAATTCCGGAGCCTCATCCAAGAACAGCACACCCCGGTGAGCCAGAGAAATGGCCCCTGGCCTGATCTCCCTCGCTCCTCCTCCGACCAGGCTCGCCAGCGTAGAGGTATGGTGCGGGTCGGAGTAGGGCGGCCGGGTGATCAACCCGTCGAGCGGTATCCCGGCCAGGGAATGCAGCGCCGAGACCTCCACGGATTCCTCCGGATCCAGATCCGGCAGGATGGACGGCAGCCGGGAGGCGAGCATCGTTTTGCCGATGCCCGGGGCGCCATGGAAGAAGAGATGATGACGTCCCGCGGCGGCCACCTCCAGCGCGAACTTGGCGTCGGAATGGCCGCGCACATCCGCGAGATCGGGCTCGTGAGCCGGTTCTACGACGACCTCCTCGCGGCGAGGTACCGGGGCGGCCACCGGAAAGCCGTTCAAAACATCCACGAGGTCCGTGACATGCCCCACGCCCCATACCGTCATGTCTCCCACCAGCTCGGCTTCCGCCGCCTGCGCGGCGGGGACGATCGCGCGCTCAAAGCCCGCCTTGGAGGCCGCGAGCAGGGCGGGCAACACCCCTCGCACCGGGCGGATATGCCCAGCCAAGCCCAGCTCTCCCAACATCACGGTGCCGGGGTGGTTGAGCTCTTCGACGGCTCCCATCACCGCCAGCACGGCCGCGGCGATCGGTAGATCGTAGTGCGTGCCGTTCTTGGGCAGATGCGCGGGGGAAAGATTGATCGTCAGGGCCGAATCGGGCCAGGGGTAGCCGGCGCTGGCCAAGCCGGCGCGCACCCTGTCCTTCGATTCGTTCAACGCCGCATCAGGCAAACCGACCAGAATGGTCCGTGGCGTGCCCTGACCCGAGACCGCCGCCTCAACCTCGATGAGCGCGCCGTCCAACCCCATGAATGCCACCGACCATGTGGCTGCCGTCACCATGGATCCGCTCCCAGGAGGTGCCGCAGCTCCGGCTGTCCGCAGGGAGGCAGGACAACCCCAATGCCGTCCACCCGAATCTTCGGTGTCGTCATCCGATGCTCGCGGACCCAGCGCAGCGCCAGCATTCGAAGTCGCCGCGCCTTCTCCCGCGTGATCGCTTCCAATGGATGCCCGTAGCCCAGCCCGGAGCGGGTCTTGACCTCCACGAACACCAAGACGCCGTCCGTATCACGGGCGACGATATCGATCTCGCCTTCATTGCAGCGCCAGTTGCGCTCCAGCACGTCCCAGCCACGAGCGAGCAGGTGCTGCGCAGCGTACTGCTCGCCGCGCCTGCCCAGGCTCTGAGCCGGTCTTCCCTTGCCTACCATGTTCGACCTCCACTGACGTGATAGTCAGCAGCAGGCCCGTTTTCCCGTTTTCCACAGGACGGGTTTGGTGAGGGCGATGCTATTCGGTGTCGGGCACCTGGAACTGGGAATCGGAATGAGCGATTTCCTCGATGGAGACATCGCGGAAGGTGAGCACCTTCGCCGATTTCACGAAGCGTGCCGGACGATACATGTCCCACACCCAGGCGTCGCCCATGGAGACCTCGTAGTAGACGTCGCCACCCTCGGTGCGCACCTTGAGGTCCACCGCATTGCACAAGTAGAAACGGCGCTCAGTCTCCACGGCATAGGTGAAGATCCCCACCACGTCCTTGTACTCCCGGTACAGGTCGAGTTCGAGTCTGCTCTCGTATTCGTCAAGGTCTTCAACGCTCATGGTGAGGCCACTCTACCCCTCTTCGAGTAAGGCCCTCGCCGCATGAGCGGCGGCCGCGCGCACCACGTTGTCGAAGCATCGACGATGCTCGGGCGTGGGCCCACATTCGTCCAGAGCACGCTGGTGAAGCGCCGTGCAATATCCCTTGTGTATGTCGAATCGATAGGCGGGGAAGCGCTGATGCAGGTCTACCATCATCCGATCGCGCGTGACCTTCGCAACGATGGAGGCGGCGGATACGCAGGCCGATACCTTGTCGCCCTTCCACACCGCCAGCCCAGGGACGCCCAGGCCGTCAACGGGGAAACCGTCGGTCAGCACATAGCTCGGCTCGAGGTCCAGGCGACGCACGGCGCGCCGCAGCCCGTGCAGATCCGCCTGGTGCATGCCGAGACGGTCGCATTCCTGGGGGGTGACCACCGCGACGGCGACGCTGATCGCATGGTCGTGGATCTGATCGTAGAGCCGCTCCCTCGCACTGACGCTCAGCGCCTTGGAATCGTCCAGCCCTGGAATCGTCCGGCGCGGGTTCAACACCACGGCCGCGGCGACCAGCGGGCCAGCGCAGGCACCGCGCCCCGCCTCATCCGCTCCCGCGACCGGCCCTAGGCCCGCGCGCGCCAGGGCGCGTTCATAGGCGTAGTTGCCCCGCCCCAGCCGTATCAACGGTCGGCCTTGAGGGCTCAGCGGTTCAGCAGCCGGCCTCGACATGGATCAGCTCCGGGCGTTCGGGGGCGGGTTGGCTGGGCTCGGGCACGGCGGCGAAGGTCTCGGCGATCTCGAAGGTGTTCCACCGGTCGAAGGGCGCGAGGATGGCGACGGACTTCCCCACCACGTGGTCGACGGGCACGAAGGCCGCCATGCCTTCCGGAAGGCCTGCTCGGATGTCGTGCAGCAGGCATCGCGAGTCACGAGACGCGTTACGGTGATCGCCCAGCACGAAGATACGGTCGGCAGGCACCACCACCTCGAAGGGCACGGTCGCCGGAGCCACCTGCTCGCCTCCCTCGGAGTAGAGGTAGGACGACTCGTCGAGCGGGTGACCATTGACCTCGATCTTCCCCTCGGCTCCGAGAGCGACGTGGTCGCCCGGCATGCCGATCACACGTTTGATCAGATGATCGGTGCTCGAGTTGGGCAGCACCCCCACGAACTCCAGGGCATCGCGCAAAGGGTTATCCTCCCTCTGCGTCGGGCCGAGCCAGCGGGCGGGATCTTCGAAGACGACGACATCGCCGCGCTCGAAACCGCCGAATTTGAGCACGAGTACCCGATCGTTGACCTCCAGCGTGTTCTCCATCGAGCCGGACGGGATGAGAAACATCTGCCCGACGAAGGTGCGCAGCAGCGTGGCGATGATGACCGCTCCGACGATGATGATCGCCGCCTCCGCCAGCCAGCTCAGCACCCGGCGCCCGAAGGATCGGCGCTGCTGCGTGCTGTCGGTTTCCATCAAGGTTTGTTCGCCCTCCAATTAAGAGATTCCGCAGGTAGGTGGCACCTACTGCGGCGCACTGGATGGCGACCTGGCTTCGTTGTCCAACTCACCGGCATACCCAATGCAGGTTTCGTTCTCCGCCTTGCCATGTCATCCATCCAGCACGTCCTCGCTACGGCACCACCTACCTGCGGAACCTCTAAGGCACCGCCTCCCGTGCCTCACCGATCATAGCGCCGACCAGAGAGGTCCTGCGGGCCGGTGGCGGCTGCACGCGAAGACGGGGCCCCGGTTTCCCGGGACCCCGCCTTGCGATGGGTCAGCGCACTCGCCTGAGGCTCAGCGCTTTTCCTTGATCTTGGCCGCCTTACCGCGCAGGCCGCGCAGGTAGTACAGCTTGGCGCGACGCACATCACCGCGACGCTCCACCTCGATCTTCTCGATGATGGGGCTGTGCAGCGGGAAGGTACGCTCGACGCCCACGCCGAAGCTCACCTTGCGCACGGTGAAGGCTTCCTGCACGCCTCCGGCATTGCGGGCGATCACGACGCCGGCGAACACCTGGACACGGGAGCGGTTGCCTTCGATGACTCGCACGTGGACCTTGACGCTGTCACCAGCGCGGAACTCCGGAACATCATCGCGCAGCGATGCCTTGTCGAGTTCCTTGATGATCGGATTAGTCATAGCTTTTCCCTCGTCAGTGCCACAGGACACCGCGTTCTCAGTCTTCGACGGTGTACCCGGACGATCCCCCTGTGGCAGGAGCCGGACACACCACGACCGCCCAACGGGCAGCAACACACAATTATGGCAGTGGGCCACCTGCCCGCAAAATCGCGGTCAGGTGGCCCACCAGGTTGAGACGGACGGCGTCCGTGATTACTTGCCGTCGCCCTTGAACATCGAGGTGATCAGGTCGCGGTTGAGGCGAGCGATCGACTCGAGCGGGATGCCCTTGGGGCAGACCGCGGCACACTCACCGATGTTGGTGCAGTTTCCGAAGCCCTCGTCGTCGTGCTGCGCCACCATGGACTTGACGCGGCGGTAACGCTCGGGCTGGCCCTGCGGCAGCATCGCGAGGTGGCTGATCTTGGCCGAGGTGAACAGCATGGCGGAGCTGTTCGGGCAGGCTGCCACGCAGGCACCGCAACCGATGCAGGTGGCGTTGTCGAAGGCGATGTCGGCTTCGCGCTTGGGCGCAGGGGTGGCGTGCGCATCGGGCGCGGAACCCGTGTTCGACGAGATGAAACCACCGGCGGCGATGACCCGATCGAAGGCGGTGCGGTCGACGACGAGGTCCTTGATGACCGGGAACGGCCCGGCCTGCCATGGCTCGATATCGATCGTCGCCCCGTCCTCGAAGGAGCGCATGTGCAGCTGGCAGGTGGTGGTCGGTACCGCCGAATCACCACGACCATGCGCAACACCGTTGATCACCACGCCACACATGCCGCAGATACCCTCACGGCAGTCGTGGTCGAAGGCCACCGGCTCTTCGTTGCGCTCCGTGAGCTGCTCGTTGAGCAGGTCGAGCATCTCCAGGAACGACATGTCCTCAGACACGCCGTCGAGGTTGTATTCGACGAGCTTGCCAGCCGCTTTCTCGCTGGCCTGACGCCAGATCCGTAGCTTGAGCTTCACTTGTAACTCCGTTGCTTCAGTTCGATGGCCTTGTAGTTGAGTGGTTCGCGGTGCAGCACGGGCTTGCCCGACTCGCCGCCCCACTCCCACGCACCGACGTAGAGGAACTCGTTGTCGTGGCGCATGGCCTCGCCGTCCTCGGTCTGCGACTCCGCGCGGAAGTGACCACCACAGGACTCACGACGATGCAGGGCGTCGATGCACATCAGCTCGCCCAACTCGAAGAAGTCGGCGACGCGACCGGCCCGCTCCAGCGCCTGGTTGAAGTCTTCGTTGACGCCCGTGACCCGGACGTTGTTCCAGAACTCTTCCTTCAACGCACGGATGAGGCCAACGGCCTTGATCAGGCCCTGCTCGGTGCGCTCCATGCCGCAGTACTCCCACATGATCTGGCCGAGTTCCTTGTGGAAGGAATCGACAGAGCGGGTGCCCTGGATGCTGAGCAGCTTGTCGATGCGCGCCTGAGCGGACTCGCGTGCCTCGACAACAGCCGGGTGATCATCGGCAATCTTCTCGAACGGCGCATCAGCGAGGTAGTCGTTGATGGTGTTCGGCAGCACGAAGTACCCGTCAGCCAGGCCCTGCATCAGCGCCGAGGCGCCGAGGCGGTTGGCACCGTGATCCGAGAAGTTCGCCTCTCCGGTGACGTACAGCCCGGTGATCGAGCTCATCAGGTCGTAGTCCACCCAGACGCCGCCCATGGTGTAGTGCACCGCGGGGTAGATACGCATGGGAGTCTCGTACGGGTTCTCACCGGTGATCTGCGCGTACATGTCGAACAGGTTGCCGTACTTGGACCTGACCGCGGGCTCTCCGAGGCGGTTGATCGCATCGGAGAAGTCCAGGTAGACGCCGCGGCGCATCTGGCGCTCGACGCCATCGGGGCCGCGCTCGGTGACGGCCGGACCGACGCCGCGGCCCTCGTCGCACATGTTCTTCGCCTGGCGCGACGCGATGTCACGCGGAACCAGGTTGCCGAAGGCCGGGTAGATGCGCTCCAGGTAGTAGTCGCGATCCTCTTCGGGGATCTGACGCGGATCCTTGGGGCAATCCTCCGCCTTCTTGGGCACCCAGATACGGCCGTCGTTACGCAGCGACTCCGACATCAGCGTGAGCTTCGACTGGGTGTCGCCATGCACCGGGATGCAGGTGGGGTGGATCTGCGTGTAACACGGGTTGGCGAAGTAGGCGCCCTTGCGGTGCGCCCTCCAGGTGGCCGTGACGTTGCAGCCCATGGCATTGGTGGACAGGAAGAACACGTTGCCGTAACCGCCGGTGGCAAGGACGACGGCGTCAGCGGTCCAGGTCTCGACCTTTCCGTTGACCATGTTGCGCGTGACGATGCCCCGTGCCCGGCCGTCGACGAGGATCACTTCGACCATCTCGTGGCGGGTGTACATCTTCACGGTGCCAGCGGCGACCTGGCGCTCCAGCTGCTGGTAGCAGCCGATCAGGAGCTGCTGCCCGGTCTGACCGCGGGCGTAGAAGGTGCGCTGCACCTGCACACCGCCGAAGGAGCGGGTGTCCAACAGACCGCCGTATTCGCGGGCGAAGGGCACGCCCTGCGCCACGCACTGGTCGATGATGTTGGCCGAGACCTCAGCGAGCCGGTAGACGTTGGTCTCGCGGGCGCGGTAATCGCCGCCCTTGACCGTGTCGTAGAACAACCGGAACGTCGAGTCGTTGTCGTTGCGGTAGTTCTTGGCCGCATTGATGCCGCCCTGAGCAGCAATGGAATGCGCTCGACGAGGGCTGTCCTGGTAGCAGAAGTTGAGCACGTTGTAGCCGGCCTCGCCCAGCGTCGCGGCGGCGGCGCCGCCCGCAAGACCGGTGCCCACCACGATGATGCTCAGCTTGCGGCGGTTGGCCGGGTTGACCAGGCGCGCCTGGAACTGCCGTGTCTTCCACATCCTATCGATGGGGACATCAGGGGCCTTCGTATCGGCAATGTCCTCGCCCACGGAGTAAAAGTCGAGGGCGGCGTCGGTTGTAGTCGTCATCTGGATATCACCTAAACAATTCCGAAGAAGATGGCCAGCGGCGGGGCCATGAAGCCCACGAACAGGACGATCGCCACCACGTAAGCGACGATATTGAGCACCTTGCGCGCATTGGGCGAGGTGTTCACGCCGAGAGTGGTGAGTGCGCTCCAGACGCCGTGGCGCACGTGCATGCAGACCAGGACCATGGAAATGAGGTAGATCAACACCATCCACCACTGCTCGAAGGCGTGGACCACCATGACGTGGGGATACCTCGGGTCCGCTTCGCCGAACTGTGCCGGGATGACGGTGAACTGCAGCAGGTGGAAGATGATGAAGGCCAGCATGATCACGCCACCCCAGCGCATGGTGCGCGAGGAGTAGGTGCGGACCTGATTGGCCTTGTGCTGATATCCGGCACCCGCCGCCTTGCGCGACAGCCTGGCCAGCGACGCGGCCGACCAGACGTGCAGGATCACCGCGAGCCCCAGGGCGGCCCGGAAGACGATGATGAACTGCCCGGCCGGCATGATCGGGTACATGAGGCCGCCCTCTTTGGTGACGCCATCTTCCGCGAGGCCCTTCAGCCAGTGCGCGTAGTGATCGAACGACTCCGGGCTGACGAATATCTTGAGATTTCCGTACATGTGCATGAGCAGGAAGGCGATCATGATCAAGCCGGACACCGCCATGATGACCTTCTTGATGACCGTTGATCGCAACGCTCGTTGATGAATAGTGAGTGTTGTTGCCACATCGTCACTCTAGCCAACGTGCATCCGTTTAGCGCCACCGGGGGCGAGTTAATGCAAATTCACATCAAGACGCCTGCCACTAGGGCATTTAGGCTACTTTTTGCTATTCAAAAACAAGGCGGCAGAACATATTAGTCGTCCAGCAGATCGGGACGCCGATCCCGGGTCCGGCGCTCGGATTGCTCCCGGCGCCACGCCGCGATCGCACCGTGATTACCGCTGAGCAGGATGCCCGGCACCTCTCGTTCTCGCCACACCGGGGGCTTGGTGTAGTTGGGATACTCCAGCAGGCGAGCCTGCCCCTCGGAGTGCGACTCCTCCACCAACGATTCCGGGTTGCCGATCACCCCCGGCAGCAGCCGCGAGACGGCTTCGATGACGGCGAGCGCCGCCACTTCCCCGCCATTGAGCACGTAATCACCCAGGCTGAGCTCGACCACCTCGTAGCGGTCGCGGCAGTGCTCGACGACGCGTTGGTCGATACCCTCGTAGCGCCCGCAAGCGAATACCAGTCGCGACCGACCTGCCAGGTCCTGCGCCATGCTCTGGGTGAAGGGTGTTCCCGCCGGGGTCGGCACCACGACGGTCATGGGGGCGGGATCCGCCGACTCGAGCTCGTCGAGGGCCTCACCCCAGGGTTCCGGTTTCATCACCATGCCGGCGCCTCCGCCGTACGGGGTGTCATCGACCGTGCGGTGACGGTCGTGGGTCCAGTCGCGCAGGTCGTGCACATGCGCATCCAGGATGCCCGTTGAGATCGCCTTGCCCACCAGGCTGAGCTGCAGCGGGGCGAAGTAGTCGGGGAAGATCGTGATGATGTCGAGTCTCATTCGGCATCCTCCAGCAGCCCACCGACTTCGGCGAGCTGAACGTAGCCCTCATCGAGATTGACCGTCGGCACCAGCGAGGAAACGAACGGCACCATACGCTGCTCGCCGTCGACGGTGACGATCAGCAGGTCCTGAGCCGGCGGATGCTCGACGGCGCTCACCACGCCCACCTCGACGCCCGCATGGTCCCGCACCGCGAGCCCCACGAGTTGACGGTCGAAATACTCCTCCGGGTCGCTCGGGCGCTCCTCCACGGGCACCGACGCGAAGAGCCGCTGCCCGGTGAGTTGTTCGGCGGCCGTGCGGTCGGCAACCCCCTTGAAGGTGGCCAGCAACCGCCCTCGATGCCACCGCACCGCCGCCACCGTGAGCGTCCGGCCGCCCTCCCCCAGCCGCAGCGTCGCGCCGACGATGAAGCGCCGCTCGGGTTCGTCGGTCTTCACATCGATGGCGAGATCGCCCCGGATGCCGTGCGCACGCCCCACGACGCCCACCACGACGTCAACCAGCTCAGCCATGTCATTTCCCTCTTCGTCTTCGTCCGTATACGTGGAATGCCCCGGGCAATCTGCCCGGGGCATTCGCCCATCGATTGTGAGGCTGGCTCAGCGCCGCCGAGGCCGGTCCACGTCGACGAAGTCGACACGGATCTGCTCTTGACCGGCGAGGGCGCCGACGACGGTGCGCAGGGATTGCGCGGTGCGCCCCTGCCGACCGATCACCTTGCCGACGTCCTCCGGGTGAACTCGCACCTCGAGAAGACGACCGCGGCGCAGCGTCTTATCCTTGACGACGACGTCGTCAGGGTTGCTCACGATGCCGGCGACCAGGTGCTCCAGCGCCTCGGCCAGCATGCTCACGCCTCTTCGGCGGGAGCCTCGGCGTCGGCGGGGGCCTCAGCCGCAGCCTCTTCCTTGGCCTTGCGGGCCTTGGAGATGGCCGGGGCGGTGGCGCCGGCGTCCTCGGCCAGGGCCTTGGCGAACTCGGCCTCGCGGTCGCGGCGCTCGGGCTGCGGGTCGATACCGGCGGGCGTGGTGTCGCCGGTGAACTTCTGCCAGTCGCCGGAGCGCTTGAAGATGGCGACGACGGCCTCGGTGGGCTGGGCGCCCACGGACAGCCAGTACTGGGCGCGCTCGGAGTCGACGCGGATCACCGAAGGATCGTTCTTCGGGTGGTAGATGCCGATCTCCTCGATGGCCTGACCGTCGCGCTTCTTGCGCGAGTCCATCACGACGATGCGGTAGTGCGGCTGGCGGATCTTGCCCATCCGCTTCAGACGAATCTTGGTTGCCACTGCTGTGGTACTCCTGTTGGTTGTAAGCCGGGTGGATGACGCGCATCGCGTGGGGACACGACGCTCGCACATCTGAAGGGTCCTGTCCGCCAGGGTTAGAGGGCGCCAACGGACAAGGTGCATGGGCCATTGTGCCAGATCGCTCCCGGCGCACCTAATAACGCGGCTTCGTCGCCGCACGGATAGAATCGCACACCATGGAGTTGAGCGACGAGCGCTTCGACGAACTGGTCGAGGAGGCACTACTCGGCCTTCCCGATGCCCTGGTGGAGAATATCGACAACCTGGTGTTCATCGTCGAGGATGAGCCCGAGGATGGTTCCGACACGTTGGGCTGGTACGAGGGAACCGCGCTGACGGAACGCGAGACGTACGGATATGGCCAGCTCCCGGACCGGATCGTGCTCTTCAAAGGTCCGCTCGAGCGATTGTGTCACGACGAGGACGAACTCGTAGAGGAGATCGAGATCACCCTGGTGCATGAACTCGGTCACTATCACGGCATCGATGAGGACCAACTGCACGCCCTGGGGTGGGGCTGAGAACTAGAGGGAGGCCCATGCGTCGGGTGTCATCGCCTCTGATACTGTGTGGGCAGATTCGACCTCAGGGGAATACTGGTGCAAATCCAGAGCTGACCCGCAACCGTGAGGGCTCGACGAGCCCGAAGCCGGATCGCCTGATCGAGTCTGACAAAGTGAATCCCGTCGTGGTCTGCGGGTTGTCGTTCAGCTGAGATCTCAGCACCGGCACGCCGTGTGACCATTCGTATCAGAGGCACGGCTTCCCGAGGTCCCGCCTGACGCCCCACCCGGATGGGCACGCCGGCGTCATGACGACCCGCGGGTTCCCGAGAAGACGCCTCCTCTTGCCCATCCTCTGATCGACGCCCCTGGAGCAGCCCATTGGGCAGCCGGCCTCTTACCCTTATCACCGGCGGCCCTGGGCTTACCGAACAGGCCCCGCCATTCCGTCCTGGCGGGGCCTGGTCTAGATCTTGTCTATAATCTTGCGGGGTTCCGGCGGCTCAGCCGCCGCACACAGCGCGCATGTCACCGTCGAAGGCGAGCGGGGTGATAGAGGCGCAGCTTTGGCTCACCACTGGCGTGGTGCCCTCTGCCTGGGGGCCGGCAGCGAGGTTCCATAGCTGCGCTCGGCACCCAACAACGCCTCGAGAGGGCTGGGGGTGGCGGTGGCCTCGAACCGAAGATCGTCGGGATTCACCCCCAGCCCTCCGCTACCACGCTGAAGAAGTCAGCCCGGGTGACGACGTCATCGATGAGACCGTATTCCTGAGCGGCCTGGGTATCGAAGATCAGCGCGCCCATTTCATCGACGATCACGTCGGCGGCGATTCCACGATGCTCCGCGACGTGATTGACGAACGCGTCATAACTCGTGTTCAAGGAGTCCAGCCAATGGGTTCGTTCTTCCTCGGTCATCGCGCGCCAGGGCGAGCCGAAATCTTGCTCCGCCCCTGGGAGAGCGTCTCCGCGGTGATGCCCCCTGTGGTGGCCACGCCGCTTTCCAGAAGCGATCCGGTGATCTCGACAACCGAGTCGTAGTGATAGAAGGGACCAGACGTGATGCCGATGCTGCCGACGAGGGCACCATGGTCGGCGAAGATCTTGGTGGCCGTGGCCGTGGAGTAGACGCCTCCGGATGCCGACATCGAGGAGACATGAGCGAAGACCGGCTTGCCGGTCTCATCCTGATAACGCTGAACGGCGTCGGCGATCGCCTGGGAGCCCGCGACGCTACCGCCCGGGTGTTCACCATCAGCACAATCGCTTCGGCATCCTCATCAGCGACGTCGTCGATCATGGAGGCGAGCTCGTAACCGTAGGTGCCGCCCGTGAGCAGCATGCCATCGCTCTCATCGGCCAGGATCGCGCCGTTGATCGAGAGCACCTGCACCTGCGTGGTGGCGGAGGAGTCTCCCCACATCGTGTGTGTTCGTCGTTGCCATCCCGCCCCCACTGGAGGCCACCATGGCGCTGATGCTCCCGAAAGCGATCAGCGTCGTCACGATCGATGCCACCAGACCCACAACGCCCAAGCCCAGCGCGAGTCCCATGCCCAGGCCGAAACCACGCTTGAATCCGCCGGGCTGTGTGACGGCGACCTGGGCGGTGGCGGGAGGGGGTGCCAGCGGTGGAGCCGCGTATGTCACGGCGTGCGCCGGTGGACCATATGTCGGTTGCTGCCCCGGCTCGGTTCCGGGAGCGATAGGACGTTCTTCGGATTCTGCCATGAGTACTCCTTGACGATGTCTCGGTGTTTTACACGACCCGGCCGCGCAGGATCTTGAGCGCCGGGTTGCGAACAATGCCCAGGTTGGTGCGTGGGTCTTCGTCGTAGACGACGAGATCCGCGCTGGCCCCGGGGACCAGGTTCTGCGTGCCGAGCCATGGGCGGGCGCGCCAGCTCGCGGCGCCGAGGGCGAACTCCGCACCACCCACTTTGGCGAGTTCCAGGATCTCGTCGGGGGTGCGGCCGTGGGCCACGACGGTGCCGGCATCGGTGCCGCTGTACACGGGGACCCCGGCCTCCACCGCCATGCCGATGGTCTCGTAGCGGCGCGCGTGAAGATCCCGCATGTGGGCGCTGTAGGTGGGGAACTTCGCCTCTCCCTGCTGGGCGTAGAGCGGGAAATTCGCGAGGTTGATCATGGTGGGAACCAGCGCGGTGCCTCGTTGGGCCATCTCCTCGATCACGTCGGGAGCAAGGCCGGTGCCGTGTTCGATGCAGTCGATACCCGCCGCGACGAGCTCGGCCACCGATTGCTCCTGGAAGCAGTGGGCCGTCACGCGCGCCCCCTCCTCATGGGCGGCGGCGATCGCCTGGGCAGCGATATCAGCGGGCCACAAGGGCGCCAGGTCGCCGACGCCGCGCTCGATCCAATCACCCACCAGCTTCACCCAGCCGTCGCCGGCCCGAGCCTGAATACGCACCTCGTCCACGAGATCCTCCGGCTCCACTTCTGCCGCGAGGTAGCGGATATAGCGCTTGGCCCTGGCAATATGGCGGCCGGCCCGCACGATCTGCGGCAGGCGCGGCTCGTCGTCGATCCAGCGGGTATCCGACGGCGATCCGGCGTCGCGCACCAGCATCACACCGACGGCGAGATCCGCCTCCGCCTGAGAACGCGCGACGTCCGCACCAACAGGGCCTTGGGGTCCGAGACCGATGTGACAATGTGCGTCCACCAGCCCGGGCAGGATGTATCCCTCCGTGCGGATCGTCTCGGCATCGAGGGCGCGTTCGGCCTGTATCACCCCATCGGCGATCCAGAGATCGACGACGTCGTCCGAGGGAAGAACACGACCACGAACATGGAGCGCTGGCTGAGTCATGCCACTCAGCCTATCCATCGGATCCTGCACACCGGCGGGGAGGCCTGTTTCTCAGCCCCCGAACAGGGCCTGCCCGACGTAGCGGCCTTCCGGGATTCCCGGAGGAACCAGGAACACCGAGGACGAATGGGTCTTCAGATACTCGATGAACATGTCGTCGCGCGCCATGTTCTTGTGCACGCGGACGAAACGCTCGGGCGACTTCAGGTAGGCGATGAAGAACAACCCCGCGGCGAGCCGGCTGGTCTGATCGTTGCCGTCCACGTAGTTGTAACCACGACGCAGCATGCTGATGCCGTCGTTGTGGTCGGGATGGGTCCGGGCGACGTGCGAGCGCTCGTCGATCAACAGCGTGCCCGTCTCGCTCGTCGCGGAGAAATCGGGGTCGGTGAACTCGTCGCCCCCGGAGAGCGGAGCTCCCGTGCCCTTCGCACGGCCGAGCACCCGGTCTTGTTCCTCGAGACGCACGCCGTCCCAGACCTCGATGGTCATCGCGATCTTGCGCGCCACCAGGTAGCTGCCGCCGTGGCTCCAGGCGGGGCCGGAGGCGATCCAGACGTGCTCCTGCAGCTTCTCGGGCTCCTCGGCCTTCAGGTTGTTGGTGCCGTCCTTCTGACCGAACAGGTTGCGCGGCGTCTGCTGCTCGGTGGAGGTGGACGACGTGCGCCCGAAGCCCAGCTGCGACCAGCGCAGCCGCGCCCGGCCGAACGCGAGGCGGGTGAGGTTGCGGATGGCGTGCACCGCAACCTGAGGGTCGTTCGCGCAGGCCTGCACGCAGAGATCGCCGCCGGAGATCCGCGGTTCAATGAAGTCGTTGACCATCTTCGGCAGCGGCTCGAACTCCTTAGGCAGCTGCCCGGCGAGGCCGAAGCGATCGATCCCGTCCTCCGTGAGAAACAGGCTGCGGCCGAAGCCGAAGGTGAGGGTGAGCCCGGCGGGGCCGTGATCGGCGGCCTCGCCGGTGTCTCCCGGCGGAGCCAGCGGGTCGCCGTCGAAGGCCCCGCTGGCCGCCACCTCCAGGCCCATCACGAGCCGGCTGGCCGCATAGGTCCAGTCTTTCAGCAGCTCGATCAGATCCTCGCTCGACTCACCGTCCATCACGTCGAAGGCGGCGAAGTGCAGCTGGTCCTGGGCGGGGGTGGTGATACCGCCCTGGCGCTCGCCATGGAAGGGGTACTCCAGATCTTCCAGGGGGTTGCCGCTGCCCCCGGAGACGGCGGAGCCTCCGAAGAAGCCCACCCCGCCCCCGACGACCAGGCCGATGGCACCGGCCCCTCCCGTCCATGCGAACAGGCCGCGACGAGAGAGTCCGGATACCTCAGCCATGGTTGATCCTTAATCGATGGGTCAGGCGATGCCGAGCACCGAGCTGGTGAGCTTGGACAGCGGCTCGCGCAGGGCATCGATGCGGGCGGTCAGATCGGCCTGCTGGTCGGAGGTGACAGTGTCGTAGAGAACGAAGCCCTCGTCCAGGTTGCCGTAGGTGTGGAGCTCGGCCTGCAGCGCGTCGAACTGCTCGTTGATCTCGGCGACCAGGGCGACGCCCTCTTCGCCCTTGCGCTCGGCAATCGGGGCGACCAGGTCGAAGGCGATCCGCGCGCCCTCGAGGTTGGCCTGGAAGTCGTAGAGGTCGTAGTGCGACCACCAGTTCTCCTCGCCGGTCACCTTGCCGACGGCGATCTCCTCCAGCAGGCCCGAGGCGCCATTGGACACGGTGGCGATGCTCACCTCATTGGTGGCGATGAAGTCCTCAGCATGCACCGCGGCGTAGAGCGTACCGATGTCGGCGACGAGCAGGTCGCCGATCTCCCTTGTTGTTCGGTGTCGACGGCGCCCAGCTCGTGGCCGGCGAGCCGTCTGGCTGCACGTCGCCCTCCGCCGGCGGCCAGAGGTCCTTCTCCATCCGGTGGAAGCCCAGCCACTGGGTGAAGGTGGGATCGTCCTCGGCCAGCAGGTCGGCTCCGGCGAGGTAGTCGATCTCGCGTAGTCGATGCGCGGATCGGCACGCCGAGGGCCTCCGCGATGGGCTCGATGCGTTCGTAGTGCACGCGGGTGGGCGCGAACAGCCTCGGCCTTCGCGTCATCCCCGGCCACGTAGGCCACGACCAAATTTCGTCGACCTTAGGCTGCACCACCTCGTTCTTCACGAAGCTGATGTAGTCGGCCACCACCTTGTCGAAGAGCCTCCTGGTCCTCGCCTGGAGGTTCTCAACGGGCCTGTACCGGTGACCGAGAAGGCCGCCTCACCAACATTGGCCCCACGCATGCCGGGCTTGCAGGCGGTGAAGCAGGAGCCGGGCTGCAGGCGACGCTGAGATCGGCGCGGCGCCGGGGGCGATGTTCTCCTCTCGGCGACGATGCGCAGGCCGTCGGATCCCAGCAGGTAGAACTCGGTGGTCTTGTCCCCGTCATTGGTGATGGAGAAGGTGACCGGACCGCTGGTGGTCTCTGCGGCGGAAACGGCGCAGCCGTCCGCGGTGGATGACCACGGCGGAGCGCGGCGACCGCCGACACGGGGCGTCGCTGCCGCTGCTGGTGGGCGTGGTGGGGGCCGGGGCGTTCTCTACGCACTCGGTGAGCAGCAGCACGCCGACGGGCAGCGCCGCGAACCAGGACTTGGCACGAATAGACATATGTTTCTTTCCTGCATATTCGGAGATGGTGGGTGGGACGACTAGGCAGAAGCGGCCGGCGCACCCGGTGCCGCGGCGTCGGTGTCGCGGCGGCCGCCTTGGCCACTGCGGCTTCGCGTCGCGCCTTGGCGTGGGCGCGCACTCGGCTGAGGAACAGCGGGAGGACGATGGCCATATGTAGAGCAACCATGCGCCGCCTCGGAGCCAGGTCATGAGCGGCGTGAAGCCGACGGTGCCCTTCAGAACGCCGCAGCGGCACCGGCCGGACTGATCGCATCCTGCAGGTCGAAGGCCCAGCCGAACGGGTAGGCAGCGCGCCCCAGAACGGGCGGTCGGCGAAGAAGCCGACGAGCACGTCGCCGGTGCGGAAGTCGGTGGGCGTGATCGGAGCCCCAGAGAAGGGCCCGGCAGGAAGCGGCCTCCTGCAGGTCGTGGATGCCGTAGGCGAGGATGCCCGCCGCGACCACGATCAGGAAGGCACCCATCCAGGCGAAGAAGACGCCGAAATCGATCCTGATCATGCCGCGGTAGATGAGGTAGCCCAGGCAGGCGGCGACGATCAGTCCGGACAGCGCGCCCAGCAGTGCGGCGGGCTGCATGGCCCATCCCCATAGGATCAGGCCGGTCTCGATCCCCTCGCGGCCCACGGAGATAAAGGCCAGCCAGAACATGCCCCAGCCGCTGCCGAGGGCGAGCGCGTCGTCGGCGCTGGACTCCAGTTTGCTCTTCATCTTATTGCCGGCCTTCAACGACCAGAACACCATCCAGGTGACCATGACCACCGCGAGCAGCGACATGGAGCCGCCGATCAGTTCTTGGCCCTCGAAGCTCAGCCCGTAGCGGCCGAAGGTGAACAGTGCGGCAAGCAGCACCGCGCCGGCGATGGCGAGCAGAACTCCCAGCCAGATCTTGCGCAGCACGTCGCGCCGGCTCCGTTTGATCACGAAGGCGACGAGAATGCCGACGATCAACGCTCCCTCGAGGCCCTCACGCAGCCCGATCAGGAATGACGCAAGAAACATCGTCCTCCGATTTACGCAACGTGACCATGACCTATGGCCAGGCGTACCTTACTCTTGTTGACCTTGTGTGCCAATCAGGACGAACTGGTACATCCGCTGACATGAATAGCAGGAAAACGGAACGCCACAGGCAGCCGAAGGATGCGACATCGTTCGATGAAACCTCGCGCATCGGGTTGCCGGAGAGCATCGCTAGTAGGAATCCTGACGCTCATGGGGATTGTCCACCTTCGTACACGTGCCTGGCTCGTCGCGGCTTCTTTCTTGGTTGTTGCTGGCTGCACCGGCGCGCCGACAGCCGGGGACTCGCCGAGCAGCGGCGCCCCGTCGAAGTCGGTGGAGAGCGCGGCTCCCGGGCATTTGCCCGGGGTGGTTGACCCGGATAATGTCACGCTCCAAGACCTGGCGCTGCTCCATGCGGAGTGCCTGCGGGAGAAGGGTTGGGAGGTGACGCTCGACCTTGAGCTCGGCGCGTACGAGAGCCCGGATCTCACCGAGGAGCAGTACGGGATCTGGGCTGAGGACCGAGAGACGTGCGAGGAAAAGTACGCGCACCTCTTGGATGCGCCTCTGGTTGATCCAAACGATCCGCGCTGGGAGTCGTACTACCAGGACCAGCTCGACACGGCCGAGTGTCTGCGCCAGCAGGGCTACGAGGTTGACCCACCGCCGTCGCTGGAGGTGTGGAAGGAGCATTACATCGCCAGCAGTGACGATTTGTGGCTCGCTTATGGCGCGGTGTCGGGCTCGGTGGACGAGACTGAATGGCGTGCACTGAACCGGGTATGCCCGCAGCCCTAAGGCGCGGGCCGAGCGAAGGATTGTGATGGATTCCGGACGTCTTGGCCGGGTGTTGGTGTGGGCCGTGGTTGCGTTGCTTATCGTCGCTGCGGGGGCCGGGGGTTGGTGGGCAGCGCGGGCGACGCTCACGCCCCAGGGCCCGACTGATCCGGCATTGAATGCACCGGAGCCGGTGTGGGCGGAGGCCACCGAGGCGTCGGTGGGCCGATCATTGTCGATGGCGACGACGCTGCGCCAACCGGCCGTTCCTGTGGCCAATAACGTGCTGAGCGGTGTGGTGCGAAGCGTTTCTCCAGGTGAGCGCACCGTGGGCGATGTGGTCTATGTGGTAGGCCCCACGTCAGTGCGGCTGGCGGAGGCGGACGAGCCGTTCTGGCGGGAGTTGGCGCGCGACCACAAGGGCGCGGACGTGGCGGCGCTGCAGGAGATGCTGGACCGGCTGGGCTACTTTCGCGGTCGGGCCACTGGGCTGTTCGGGCCGCTGACCGAGACAGCGGTCAAGAGGTGGCAGAAGGCGGAGGGGCGCCCGGAGACCGGCATCGTTGTCTTGGGCGAGTTGATCGCGGTGCCCCGGTTGCCCGCAGCGGTGAGCCTGGGCGAGGACATCCGGGTGGGCAACGAGGTGACCGGCGTAGAGATGGCTGTTCTCGCGCCCACCGGGCAGCGCGAGTTCGTGATGGTGATCAGCGAGGACCAGGCGCGGGCGATCCCCGCGGACGCAATCGTGGAGGTCACCTATGAATCGGAGACCTGGACCGCGATCATCTCGGGCATCCGCGAGACCGAGGGCAGCGTCGAAATCGACCTAACCGGCGCGGACGGCGGTGAGGTATGCGGCGATTCCTGCGAGGTGCTGCCCACCGACGAGACGGTAACGTTGCGCTCCCAAGTGATCGTGGTGCCCCACGTCGAAGGCGTGGGCGTCCCGGCCGCCGCGGTACAGTCGCGGGCCGACGGCACGACCTTCGTGACCACCCCATCCGGTGAGGCGGACGTCACGGTGCGGGGCTCCGGCCAGGGACTCGCGATCGTCGAGGGCATCGAGACCGGCACCCCGGGGCAGGTCCTCGTCGCCGCGACAGCACCAGAGCCCACGCCCGATCCCAGCCCCACCCAGGAGTAGCGGCAGTGCTCGCGGTGAAGAATCTGTCCTTCGCCTACCGGCGAGGCAAGACCGAGTTGTTCGGCGGCCTGTCCCACGCCTTCACCCCTGGGGCGGTGACGGCGGTAACCGGGGAGTCCGGGCGCGGCAAGTCGACGCTGCTCTACGTGATGGGGTTGATGCTACGTCCCACCCGGGGAGAGGTACTGCTGGATGAGCGTCCAGTATCGAAGGCGCGTGACCGGGAACGGTCCCGCGTGCGAGCGGGTCAGATCGGTTTTGTGTTCCAAGATTCCGCGCTGGATCCGTCTCGGAAGATCCTCGACTCGGTGATCGAGCCCGCGCTCTACGCCGGCGCCACACCTGCCAAGGCACGAAAGAGGGCACGACAACTGATGGAACAGATGGGAGTCGCGCAGCGCGCCGACCATCGTCCCGGGGAGATTTCCGGCGGACAGGCCCAACGCGTCGCCGTCTGCCGCGCGCTGATCACCGATCCTGCGGTGGTGCTCGCCGATGAGCCCACCGGCAATCTCGACCGCACGAACGCCACCGAAGTGCTCACGGCCCTGGGGGCGGCTACGGCGGGCGGTTCGCGAACGGTGGTCATCGCCACCCACGACCCTTTCGTGATCGAGCATGCCGACGAGGTGCTGGCGCTGTGAGAGCATGGGTGCTGCTTCGGGAAGGAATCGCGACGACGTGGGCCAACAAGGTGCCCTCCGCGCTGGTGACCATCATCGTCGCCGTCATGGTCGCCGCGACCCTGGCCACCGTGGGCCGCACCGCGGCGGCGGAGGAACTGCTGAGCCAGCGCCTCGACTCCGCGGGGTCGCGACTGCTCGCCATCGCCGATACCCGCAGCGCCGACCTGCTCGGGCCCGCCGTCATCACGCAGAGCAACAACCTGTCGGTCGCCGAGCGTGCCGTCGGGATCGTCGCCCCCATCGATGTGGTCAACGGGGCCATTGGGCAAGGCGGCGAGCGGGCACCTTCATGGGGAGTGATCGGAGACATGGCAGCCGTGGCGCACCTCACCGCCGGACGGTGGCCCCTGCCCGGCGAGGCACTCGTCTCGGCCGCTGCCCAGGATATGCTCGGCCTGACTGATGCGATCGGTTTCGTTACTCAAGCCAGCACCGAGAACCCGCCCGAGTTCGCCATCGTCGGCGCTTTCACGCCCCGCGAACCGTTCGAGAACTTTCAGGTGGGTGTGCTCTACAACGGTGGCGACGAGCCCTCCGACTCACTTCAGGTGATCCTGAACCGCCCCGACCAAGCCACCGTCGCCCAGGACCTGGTGCTGGGCCTCATCGCACCCCCAGAACCGCGGGCGCTGCGGATCACTTCCCCATAGGGCTCGCAGAACTCCGCTCCCAGGTGGTCGGCGACATGACCACCTTCGGCCGCACCCTCCTGCTAGGGGTTATGGGCAGCGGCGCACTGCTCACCGCTATCATCGTGCTCGCCGATGTCCTCGTCCGCCGCAAAGACCTGGGACGGCGACGCGCCCTCGGGGCCACTCGCAGCAACGTCGTCGCACTCGTCGTCTCCCGAACCGTGGTACCCAGCCTGCTCGGCGCCGCCATCGGCACCGCTGCGGGCCTGTGGCTCAGCGCAGGCATCCAAACCAGCATCCCCACCGACTTCGTCGCCGGAGTCATCATCCTGGCCGTCCTCGCGGCTGTGCTCAGCGCGATTCCACCGGCCTCTACGCCGCCACCCGCGACCCCGTACGCGTGCTCCGCACTCCCTAGCCGGGTGTACTCAAATCGGTATCTCCACCGCGACGCGACTGCCATTCTCGTCGCTGGCGATTGTCATCGCACCACCCGCGCTCGCCACCGCTGTCCTGACGAGGCGCAGCCCGTGGTGCCCCGGCGGTGCCATAGCGGGGTTGAATCCTGTCCCATCGTCGGTCACCGTCAGGATGACGGCATCGGCGGCGACCGCATGGGTGATCTCGATGGTGCGGGCCTGCGCGTGGGTCGCCGCGTTGCGTACCAGTTCGGCTCCGCAGCGGTATACCAGGGAACGGATCTCCGGGGTGAGTGCACGCTCGGTGCACTCGGTCACCGAGGTGCGGACCACCGCCGAGGGAGAACCAGCCGCGATGCTACGCAGAGCGGCGACGAGGTCGTCGGGGACCACCGGGTCGAGGTCGTCGAGGAAACCGCGTAGCCGAGCCACCTGCTGACGTACCTGCTCTGCGGCACCACGATCCGCGTCCAACTCGAGCGCGAAGCCTAGCGCAGCCAGGTCTTGTACCGGGCCGTCGTGCAGGAGGATCGCCAGGCGATGCCGTTCGGTCTCCGACGCAGCAAGCGCCCGTTCCGCCGCTTCCCGGGCCAGAGCCTCGGCCTCCGCCTGCCGACGCGTCAAGCGCAGCGCAAGGGGGAAGGTGAAGGCTGTCAGGAGGAGCGGACCCCCGATCGCGACGGGCAGGCTCTGCACCAGCAGCTCACCGATCCGCTCGGATATCAGGGCGGTCTGGTAGAGCTCCGCCACTGCCACTGACCCATCAGCGTCTTCATAAGTGAGGTAGACCTCGAGGGCGTACATACCGGGCCTTTGTTCGGTCGCGTGCGCAGCGTCGGTAGGAACAGAGACGACGACCGGCTCTCGGGTATCGAGGGCTTCCTGGAGATAGACGTTGATGTCAACCCGCTTGCCTTCGAGCTCGGCGAGATCCGAGTAGACGATCCGCGCGGTGCCGTCGGATTCCGCCTGCCAGATCTTCACCCGGTAGAGCTGGCCTTCGTCCAGCAACCCGGAAACGGTGCGATCCAGCATCGCCCGGGTATCCGCGTGCGTGCTGCTCTCCAGGTCTGCGACGCGCAACGAAGAGACCACCGTGCGAGCGAACGAATTCGCCGCGTTCGCGGCATCCTGCCGAGCTTCCTTCTGCGCAGCCCAAGCGACCCATGCCACGCTGCCGGCGGTGACCACGAGGAGAACGAGCAAGGCGGACGCCAGATACTGCACCAACGGGCGACGGAGAAAACCCATCATCAACCGACTCTGACGAGTCCCTCCCGGGCAGCCAGGGCGACGGCCTCAAGCTGGGAACTGGCTCCGAGCTTGGCGAGGATCGTCTTCACATAATCCCTCGTCGTGTAGATGCTCAGCCCCAACTGGACGGCGATCTCCTGCACATAACGCCCTTCGGCCAGAAGGCAAAGCACTTCACGTTCTCGAGGAGAGAGCGCTCTGGGCGCGGCAGCAGCGGCCCGCTCGATCATCCGAGGATCCCGGGCGGGGTTATCCGCTGTGGCTTTTCGGACGGCCTCGAGAAGCTCCGCCAACGGCACGTCCTTACCGAGATATCCCACCGCACCCGCTTCGAACGCCACTCGCTCGCGATCAGGACGCGGCCGCGCCGTGAGAACGATGATCCGTACCTCCGGCAGCGCTTCACGGAGGCGGGGCAGCACCTCCACACCGTCACCGGAGGGCAGTTGGGCATCCATGATGATCGTGTCGGGGCGCGTGCTCGCAGCCAGACTCAGCGCCTTATCGATGTCCGCCGCGATCGCCACGCATTCGGTATGGTCCCTCCTGGGAGCGCAGGGGTTACTCAGCCCTCTCCCCTCTGAGGTGCTGTCCCAGGTGCCCTCCACCTACTCCGCGGCCGATGGCACCTGGGTCGGGGTGACGGGACGCGCCCGCGTCGTCGCCTACGACTCGGAGCAGGTCTCCGAAGAAGACGTTCCCACCACCGCGGCTGAACTACTGGACCCCCGCTGGTCTGGACAGATCGGCGTCGCCCCCGGCAATGCGTCGTTCCTCGCCTTCATCACGGCGATGCGCGTTGTCGATGGCGAGGAGGCCACGGCCGAGTGGCTGAACACCCTCGTGGCCAACGACGCCGTGGCCTACGAACGTAACGGCGCGATCCTGGAGGCCGTCAATTCCGGCGAGGTTCAACTCGGTCTGATCAACCACTACTACTGGTACTCCGCCGCGGCCGAGCAGGGCGCAGACAACATGCGCGCGAAGATCGCCTTCGGCGAGCCCGGCGACCTGGCAGCTCTGGTCAACGCAACCGGAGTGGGGATCTTGAGCTCCGCCGCGGACAACCCCGATGCGCGCGCCTTCGTCGACTACCTCCTCTCAGAGGAAGGCCAGAAGTACTTCGTCGAAGCCGAATACGAGTACCCGCTCGTGCCAGGAGTGTCCGGCCCCGAAGGCGTTCCCCCGCTGGACTCGTTGCGCGGTCCCGATATCGATCTCTCCGACTTGGGCACGGTGGATCAAAGTGCCGCATTGATCGACGAGGCCGGTCTGACGATCGGCTAGCCGAGTGGGCTCGAAGAAGACGGCGAGGAGTTCCTCGCCATGATGACCACCGATGCCGGCCGACGCGCTCTCGCGCGTCGGCCGGTTGCCCCGCCTCCCTTGAGGAAGGCTCGGCGCGGACCTTCACCCGCGCTCCTCTGCCTCGCCGCCGCCACCGTGGCCATCGTCGCCACGCCGCTGGTGTTCCTCCTCCTAGAACTCGCCGGGGAACCGGAGGGAGCCGCTCGCAATGCGCTGCTTCGTCCTCGGACTGTTCGGCTGGCGGGCAGCACCATTGGCTTGGTCGCTGCGGTGATCCTGGGAACGCTCGCCTTGGGCCTGCCCACCGGATATCTCCTTGCTCGCACCACTCTTCGCGCACGGCGGTTCTGGCACGTGGCCGCGGCTCTTCCCCTCGCCATTCCGTCCTACGTCGCCGGCTTCGCCTGGGTGAGCGTGACGCCGTTGCGCGGCTTTTGGGGTGCGTTCGTCGTCCTCGTCCTCGTTTCGACCCCGTACGTCACCCTCCCCGTCACCGCTGCGCTTCGGCGCGCGGATCCCACCCCCGAAGGAGTGGCACGCACGCTCGGAGCCAGCCCGCTCCAGGCCTTCTTCCTGACGACCTTTCCCCAAGTGCTGCCTGCCGCCAGCGCAGGAGCACTGTTGGCCGGGCTCTACACGATCTCGGACTTCGGAGTGGTGGCCATCATGCGATATCCAGCATTCACCTGGGCCATCCATACCGCCTTCTCGGGCACCTTCAACCGTGCTCTCGCGATCTCCCTCTCCCTGGTGCTCGTGGCGATCGCGTTGGCCATCGTCGCCGCCGAGCGGGCGCTAAGACGGCGCGCGACCTCGTCCGAGCGTGTGGGCTACGACTCGGAGGGCGACCGGATTCGCCTCAGCCCAGGCGCGCAACTCATCTCCGTCATTGGGCTGGGGCTCGTCTTCGCCGCCGCCGTCGGCCTCCCCATCGCCACCTTGTGTCAGCGAGCAGTCATGAGCGTCGCGAATCGGGAGATCGAAATCGCCCGGCTGGTGGAGGCAGCCGGTTTCACCGTGGTCCTAGGCCTCGCAGGAGCGATCGTCGCCACGGCGCTGGCGCTGCCGATCGCAGCGCTGGCCGCCCGGCACCGTACCCGGCTCGTCGCGGGAATGGAGACGGCGACCTATCTCGGTCACGGGTTGCCCGGCATCGTGCTCGGCCTCGCCATGGTCTACCTGACGCTCTCGCTCGTTCCGGCGCTCTACCAAACCCCCGCTCTGCTGGTGATCGCCTACGGGATCCTCTTCGCACCCAAGGCCACGGGCTCGGCGCGCGCAGCGATCCAGCAGGTGCCGACGCGATTGGAAGATGCATCGCGCACCCTGGGGCAGACGGCCTGGGGCACCTGGCTCACGATCACGGGCCGGCTCGCCTGGCCAGGCATCACGGCAGGGGCGCTCCTGGTCGCGCTCACCGTCATGAAGGAACTTCCCGCCACCCTCATGATGCGCCCAACCGGCATCGACACTCTCGCCACCCGGCTGTGGCAGCTCACCGACATCGCGGCCTACGGGGCTGCGGCCCCTTACGCGATCGCGTTGATCCTCGTCTCCAGCATCCCGCTTTCCTCCTCGCCCAGCACTCTGGACGGACGCCATGACCCCTTTCTCCCGCACACCGCTCAGTTCCGGTGATCGGACGAGCACCCGTCCCGCACTAGCCGTAACCGGGCTCATCGCCAGCTACGGACCCACCCCACGCGGCGAGGCCGGCGCCGTCCTGCGTCAGATCAGCCTGAACGTGCAGCCCGGGGAGCTCCTGGCGATACTCGGCCCGAGCGGATGCGGGAAGACCACTCTTCTCCGGGTGCTCGCGGGCCTGCACCCCGCCGACGCAGGGCTGATCGATCTCGATGGGCGACGCGTGACAGACGGCACACGAGCACTGCCGCCCGAACTCCGCGGCGTGGGATTGGTCCCGCAAGAGGCAGCGCTCTTCCCCCATCACAATGTCGCCGCCAATATCGAGTTCGGGTTGCGTTCCCGACGGAGCCTCCGCCGACACCTCAACCGGACCGCTCGTCGGCGACGTGTGCGGGAAATGCTGGACCTCGTGGGTTTGAGTGGCTTCGAGCAACGCTTTCCCGACGAGCTCTCGGGCGGCGAACGCCAGCGCATCGCCTTGGCCCGCGCGCTGGCCCCCGAGCCCGCGATCGTTCTTCTCGACGAGGCGTTCGGCGCCCTCGATGCCTCGCTTCGCTCTCACCTTCGCGCAGACGTGCGCGATATTCTCAGACGCACCTCGGCGACGGCGATACTGGTGACGCACGATCAGGATGAGGCATTATCCATGGCCGATCGGATCGCTCTCATGCGAGACGGCGATATCGTGCAGGTGGGCGCACCATCCGAGGTCTATAGCCGCCCCTCGGACGCGTGGACGGCTCATTTCCTCGGCGAATGCAGCATCCTGCGAGGAACCAGTGACGGAGCACGCATAAATTGCGCACTCGGCACCATTCCACAGGAAATACCCGTCGGAATGGCCCAGGTTTTCATTCGTCCCGAGCAGATTTTCCTCTCCACCACGCCACTCGACGGCTCGGCCTTACCAGCCACACCGGCCACCGTGACGGCAGCGGAGTACCGGGGACACTCAACCATCTACCGCCTTCATCTTTCCTCCACGGGCGAGTCGCTCATCGCCCGTGCCCATGACGACACCGGCCACCCCGTCGGCTCAACGGTTCACGTCTCGATAAGGGGGCGAGTTCATAGTGTCACGGATACGCGATAGTTCGGGAAAACAGCCATCATGGGTTTTTAATCCCGCATCCCCCGATCGATATCTCCGAGAGAATAACCACTACACGGCAGGGAAAACAGAAGGAATTCCACGCTCACGAATGACACCATAACCGTCCCCAAAAATTAGGGGGAAGCTATCGTCCTTGTTTCGCCATACTCTCTTTTCAGAGGATTCGGAGAAAGGAAACTCCCATGTCTAGTACCAGTACCCACGATAAAGCGACTCGCTGGTCCCGCGAGCGGGTGGCGACCACGGTGGCGCGCGAACTGAAGCTGACCGAGTTCCTCGCCGATTGGCAGGACGCGACCGAAGCGCTTCGCGAGTCCTACGCCGGCATGTATGCCCTCGGAATGTGTCGCAGTGAGATCGCACGGCGTCTCGGTGTGCCCATCGATCGCGTCCCACGCCTCGTCGGCCGTGCCGACACTGAGACCGGTGGACACGACCGACCCGCCGCACCAGAACGCTGCGTCAGCACTGCTCGGCCAGAGTTTGTCGTCGACGACGACCACACCTTCTAGCGTCACTCTTCCCTCAGTTCTCCGCGAGGGGGCAGCGGAAATAACGACGAGGCCCCGGAAACGTTTCCGGGGCCTCGTTGTTACTGCTGGTCGAACATCTTCTTCAACTCGGGCGGAAGCTCGAAATCCGCCATCGACTGGGGCTGGGCGGCCTGCTGCTGGGGCTTGCGATGCAGGCCTGCGGCACGATCAGCTTCCTGCTGACGGCGCTTGGCGGGGTTACCGGAGATGCCCTTGCCCCGCTTCGGCGATTTCTTCGGCTGCTTCTTGGCCGGACGGCGTCCCATTCCGGGCATCCCCGGCATACCGGGCATACCGGGCATTCCCGGCATGCCTCCGCCCTTGGCCATGGACTCCATCATCTTGCGGGCATCGACGAAGCGATTGACCAGCTGGTTCACGTCGGAGACCTGCACGCCCGCACCCTTCGCGATACGGGCGCGGCGGGAACCGTTGAGGATCGAGACGTCGTCACGCTCAGCCGGGGTCATCGACTGGATGATCGCCTCGACGCGATCGATCTCCCTCTCGTCGATGTCCTGGATGGCGTCCTTGAATTGGCCCGCGCCGGGGAGCATGCCGAGGATCTTGGTCATCGGCCCCATCTTGCGGAGCTGCTGCATCTGGCTGAGGAAGTCCTGGAGCCCGAACTTATTCTTGCCCATCAACTTCTCAGCCGAGGCACGAGCCTGTTCGGCGTCGAAGGCCTTCTCGGCCTGCTCGATCAGCGTCAGGACATCGCCCATGCCGAGGATGCGGCTGGCCATCCGGTCGGGATGGAAGAGATCGAAGTCGGCCAGGCCCTCGCCGTTGGAGGCGAACATGATGGGCTTGCCCAGTACGCGGGCGATGGACAACGCGGCGCCACCTCGCGCGTCGCCATCGAGCTTGGTGAGCACCACGCCGTCGATGCCCACGCCTTCGTCGAAGGCCTTGGCGGTGTTGACGGCATCCTGGCCGATCATCGCGTCGACCACGAAGATCGTCTCGTCGGGATGAACAGCCGCCTTGATGTCGGCGGCCTGCTGCATCAGCTCGGCGTCCACACCGAGACGGCCGGCGGTATCGACGATCACCACGTCGTAGAGCTTGTTGCGGGCGTGACCGATGGAGTCGCGCGCCACCTGGATGGGATCGCCGACGCCGTTACCCGGCTCCGGCGCGAAGACGTGCACCCCGGCCCGCTCGCCCACGATCTGCAGCTGATTGACGGCGTTGGGCCGCTGCAGGTCGGCGGCCACGAGCAGCGGGGTGTGGCGCTGGCCCTTCAGATAGCGTGCCAGCTTGCCCGCGAGCGTCGTCTTGCCCGCACCCTGGAGGCCGGCGAGCATGATCACCGTGGGGGGCTGCTTGGCGAAGCGGATCGGACGCGCCTCGCCGCCGAGGATGACGATCAGTTCCTCGTTGACGATCTTGATGATCTGCTGGCTGGGATTCAGCGCCTGGCTGATGTCGACCCCGAGCGCGCGCTGCTTGACCGCGGCCACGAACTCCTTGACCACCGCGAGGTTCACGTCGGCCTCGAGCAGCGCGATGCGGATCTCGCGCATCGTGGCGTCGATGTCGGCCTCGGTCAGGCGTCCCTTGGAGCGCAGGCCCTTGAAGACGGAGGCCAACCGGTCTTGCAGTGTGTCGAACACGTCGGAGTTCCTTCATCAGTCGAGTGCAACAGCGCAAGGATACCGGGCATCACCGCCCGCGGCGTCACCATACCGGATCCACGCGCACCCCTGGTCGACGCGCGCCCGTCGGCTACGAGGCCGATTTGAGGCTGCGCCCGAGTACTCCGCCCACCAGCACGGATGCCGCCGCGACGATTAGGCCCGTTGAGATTGCACCGCCGTGGTCCCAACCTGCCACCAAGCACAGGAGCAGATAGGCCGGCAGCAACAAGAACACGGCCACCAGCCCAAAGGCTGAGGACGTCGTATTGATCCCATTGAGCGCGGCGATCAGCATGACGCACAGCAACGCAGCGACTACCAGAGCGGTTGCCAGCGGCGATGACCATAGGACGCGATCCGCGCCCTTTAGGACATCCGCGATCTCTGTCGGTAGCCACTGCGCCACGGCTGCCGCGGGTGAGACAAGTGTCGCCACTAGCACCAGGAACACGCAGCCAACTCGCTTCCCCAACGAGGCGTCGCTCAGGAGTTGCGCGGCGAACAAGAGCCCTGAACCAGCCAGCGCGAGCTTGCTGGGCATGAGATCGTCGACGACGGCTGCCCACAGCACCGCACCAACTCCAGCGAGTATAGAGGCGATTAACACCCTGAAAGAGGGCAGCGTGAACGAGCCCGCACCGACGCTCTTACCGAGATCCTTGATGAATCCGACGATCACGTTCAGGGCACCGAGCAGCATGCAGGCCGACAAGACCACTAGGAACGCCATCCAGAACGGCGTTCGCATGGCTGGGTTGAGCCCATCGTCGTAAAAGGCCCCGCCGACGGCGCCGAGCGCCACCGCCACACCCAAGGCCAGGCCAAGACCTACACCGATCAGGCCGGTCCCAAGCATCTCGCTCCAACTCTCAGCGCGGCTTAGCCCTTTCGCTTTCTGCACGATGTGGACGAGCGCCAGGATCGCGCCGATTCCCCAGCTAGCGGCGATGCCGATGAGCAAGATCTCCATGTTTTCGTCGGGGATCAGGGCCCAGATCCTGATAATGCTATAGACAACCGCGACTAAGAAGCTCCCGCCGAACCCGCACATGAACAGCTCACTGATCCCTGCGGTGTTCTCTCGCGACGGCATGCCGCCACCGCCGTAACCGGAGTAACTGCTGTAGCCGCTATAACCAACCCCGCCGCTGTATCCCCCGTATCCGCCGCTGGCGCTTGCCGGGGACCCATACGACGAGGGGTATGCGCTTCCCGTGTGCGCGGTGTAGTCACCGAACAACCCCGGCTGCTGACGCGACTCGCCGGTCTTCGACCCGTACTTGTCGTAGTGCGCCGTGTAATCACCGAACAACCCCGGCTGCTGACGCGACTCGCCGGTCTTCGACCCGTACTTGTCGTAGTGCGCCGTGTAATCACCGAACAACCCCGGCTGCTGACGCGACTCGCCGGTCTTCGACCCGTACTTGTCGTAGTGCGCCGTGTAATCACCGAACAACCCCGGCTGCTGACGCGACTCGCCAGTTTTCGACCCGTAATCGTCGAAATGGTCGGTTACTTCCTGACCCCAGATGTCGGTGCGCTTACGCGAAGTGCCACCCATATCCGCCCCCACTCATATCGGCGCTGTTACCAGCGGCTGCCCCAGTTCGGCCAATGGTAACCGTTGCGACTATTCGCCAAGTACACCCCGAACAAAGGAATCCGCGTCGAAGGGAGCGAGATCGTCGACACCCTCACCGAGGCCGACCAGCTTCACCGGCACACCCAGCTCGCGCTGCACCTGGATCACGATGCCACCCTTGGCCGAGCCGTCGAGTTTGGTGAGCACGATGCCGGTGACGTCGACCACCTCGGAGAAGATCCGCGCCTGGGTCATGCCGTTCTGCCCAGTGGTGGCGTCGAGCACGAGGAGCACCTCGGAGACCTTGGCCTTCTTCTCGATGACCCGCTTCACCTTGCCCAGCTCGTCCATCAGGCCGGTCTTGGTGTGCAGGCGGCCGGCGGTGTCCACCAGCACCACGTCGGTGCCGGCGTCGACGCCCTTGACGACGGTGTCGAAGGCCACGGAGGCGGGATCGCCGTTCTCGGGGCCGCGCACCGTCTCGACGCCCACGCGTTCACCCCAAGTGGAGAGCTGTTCCCCGGCGGCGGCGCGGAAGGTGTCGGCGGCGCCCAGCAGCACCGTCTTGTTCTCGGCCACCAGCACACGAGCCAGCTTGCCGACCGTGGTGGTCTTGCCGGTGCCGTTGACGCCCACCACCAGAACGACGGCGGGTTTGCCGTCCTCGCCGGTCAGGTTGAGCGAGCGGTCCAGGCTAGGGTCGACCAGCTTGGTGAGTTCCTTGGCGAGGACCTCCTTGGCCCTCACGGGGTCGGAGACGCCATCGATGGCCAACTGCTTGCGCAACGCGTCGGTGAGTTCGGTGGTGGGTCCAACGCCCAGATCCGAGGCGATGAGCATCGCCTCGAAATCGTCCCAGACCTCTTCATCGATCCGGTCAGCCGAGAGCAGGTCGGCCAGGGCCCGGGCGAGGCCGTTGTTGCTGCTGGCCAGTCGGCGGCGGAGCCGCGCGAACCGCGAGGCGGGGGCCTCGGGCTCATCGAGGGTGGGAACGGGTGCCGGCGCAGGCACGACCGGAGCCTCCGGCAGGACATCGGCGGGCACCTCAGCCTCGTCAGCAGGTGTGACGGGCTGGTCCAGCTCCGGCTTCACCGGAGGCGGCCCCACCTCCTTGCTGCGGGAACGAACGACGACGATGCCACCGATGAGCAGCGCCACGCCCATGATGGCCATGAGTATCCAGAAGATTTCCACGGCTGCATTCTACGGCCACCGACACAGACCCGTACTCTGGCCGCAGGTGCGCTTAGATCAACCTACAGACAGGCTTCCGCACCCGGCAACGTTTAAGGAGGTCAGTCACTCGCCACGGTCGTAAACGTTCGGATCGACAAAGAGTTGTCCCACCTCCACGTCAAGGACCTCGGCGATATCGCCTAGCCGCTCCGCCATGAGCCCCCGCTGCCCCCACTCCACCTGGATAAGCATGTTTCGACTCAGCCCGCTTTCCAGCGCCAAGGACTCTTGAGACAGGCCACGTTCCTTACGAAGCGACCTGATCCGCCTTCCCAGCGCAACCCTTCGCTGCTTCCAGACCTCGCCTCTCCCATCGTCACGGTCTGGAGAGGTGGGCACCTGCTCATGTTGCTGAAGTCATACAATAAAGTCTGTCCAACTAGTGATACATTTGGGCCGGCCGGAGTCGTTGCCGATCCCGGACACGGAAAACACCAGGTAGCACTCCCTGCTACCGCATGAACCTGGGGGAGGACGACGGTGACTGACACCGCTACGGATTCACGCGACGAAATAACAATCAACTTCTACGACGAACTCGGCCTGGATCGTGACGACACCGTCGAACGCATCCAAGAGGCGCTTGGCCTTCAGAAGCCCCAGTGGCAGAGCAAAGCCGGTCGCCCCGGAGAACGCGGCGACAAAGCTCGCGAACGGATCCAACTCATTGAGTTGGCTGAGGCCGCCTTCGCGGACGAGGAAGCCCGGGAAGCCTACGACCTCAAGTTGCGTCGTGCACCTGTCGCACCGACCGCTGAGGAAGCCTCGATCGACTGGTTGTCACGGGCGTGGAGTTACTACTTCGTCAAAGACTTCGGCGCAGCTGCAGTCGCCGCACGCAAAGCACGCGAACAATCTCCCGATGACCCTATGCCCTACGTCGTGTCCTCCTGGGTGAATCTTGCAGAAGATAATCTGCGCCGAGCAAAAGAGGCAGCTGACGAGGCATTCGTCTTGGACGACCTCAGCGAAGACACCGCCGATGTGCAGCATGTACGAGGAGTGGTGTTCTACAACCAGTACAGCTACGACCGAGCAATCCAAAGCTATGAGCGAGCTTTCGCTAAAGCCGGAGACTACGAGAAGGCTGATCTGTTACGTCGAAAGGCTTGGGCGCATGAGTACCAGGAACAAGGTGATGAAGCGCTGGCCTGCGGACTCGACGGGCTAGCCATCCTTCAGACGCTCGACACCACCTTGACCGTCATTGCCGATGATCTTGCCGATATTGTGTGCCGTTCCGCCGACTACCTCGCTGGCAGCACGATGTACCGGGGCGAGCTGGATCCGAGCAGGCACCCGAACCGGCGCAGGTCATCGACTCATACGCTCAAACCCAGATTCAGGTCGACAATCGTGCAATCCCTCTGGCTAGCGCCGCAAGAATCAAGAAGCACATCACCGACCGAATCGGAGTCGAAAACTCCGACTCAAAGCAGCCGACCTCGAACAAGTCGAAGACGCACAGGGATTTAAGCCTGGAATCCCGCTGATCCCTATCGGAGCAGGAATTTTCTGTCTGCTACTGGGAGACCTGTTAGGGATATTCTATCTCATCGGCCTAGCTGCAATCGGATGGGGCGTCTACTCATTCTCGAACCGTTCGAAATGGCAGCAGCAGCGCGACAATTTCACTTCCGCACAGAAGGAACTGGAGAACACCCGCGCGGAGTTTGGACGCAGGCGCAAAGCCATCTCGGTTCCGCGGACTCCTGCACCGCTGGGCCGTAACTAGATATCGGGCGATACATGCTTCGAGTTGCCGACTACCTCGACTTGCCTGCCGGACGGGCGCCTTTCATCGGCCGAGCCAACATCTGGGTGGATGACCTGGTCGTCGACCCCGGTTCCCTGAAACTCACCCAATGGCTGATCCAACACGCCACTCTCGGCACCCATCCTGGCCAACTTGAGGTGATCGTTTTCGACGAGACATTGAGTGGCTTATCTGCTCCGTTCGAACCTCTCAACACTGGTGGGGAGAAGCTCCTTCGAACAGTGCATGATGTTGATGATCTCGCCAACATCTTCACCTTCCTGCGAGACCATGTTCAAGGCGTAAACAACGTTATACAGGGCCAAGCTACTTCGCTGGTCGACTTTCGCAAGATGGTTGACTACCCCGTTGAGGGCTACAAGCTAATTGTATTGTCCACCGACATATCCATGTTTGATGAACACCTGCAAAACCAGCTGAGCATTCTCCTCCGCTCGGGACCGCGAGCCGGTGTGACGTTCCTCATCCATTCGGTTTCGATGGACGTGGAGTTCTTGGCGAACATGTGTGATGTGTGGTCCCTACGCGGAGGCGCCGTCCGCTACAGGGATCTCACTGTGTCCCAGAGAGCTTGGCAGGGACCGGACGCAGGAGACCTCATCGCCGGTTCGGCGCATGTAGCCCGGCAACTCGCCACCCAAGCGATGTCACCGATCGCTTTCTCCTCTGTCCAACCGATAGACCGCATGTGGGCCGAGACCAGCATCGATGGCGTCACCTTCTCGGTAGGGCGTTACGGCTCCAATGCCGTGGAGATCACCCTGGGCGACGAGTTGAACCAGCGGCACAACATGCTTGTCACCGGCGCCGTTGGACAGGGCAAATCGAACTTGCTCGCTGTGATGATCCACAGTCTTTGCCAGCGCTACTCTCCAGATGAGCTCTGTCTATACCTGCTCGATTTCAAAGAAGGCGTGACACTGCGTCCGTTCTTCGACGAGAAAACCGGAGAATACCTTCCCCATGCGCAAGTAATCGGACTAGAGGCCGACCGCGAGTTCGGTTTGAATGTGTTTCGACATCTCCATTCGATCTACAAGAATCGTATGCGCACATTCAAGCAAGCAAATGTCCAAAGCTTGAGGCAATATCGTGCACAGCACCCCGATACCTCCATGCCTCGGATCCTTGTGGTGATCGATGAATTCCAAATGCTGTTCGCCGAGCAATATCAGATAGCCGACGAGATCGCCGACCTTCTCATGAAGGGGGTCCGCCTCTTCCGCGCCTGAGGCATCCACATTGTACTGGCGTCGCAAACTATCGGCGGGAACCTCTCGCTCATGGGTTCTGCGGGAGAGGGACTCTTCGCGCAGATACCAGTGCGTGTCGCGCTCAAGAACTCGCTGGCCGAATCACACGCAACGCTTGGAGTGAAGAATGACGCCGCCGTACACCTTCGTGCTCGGCAGGCCATCGTGAATCTTGACTATGGCGAGCCATCCGCCAACCGTAAGACAAGCATCGCATTCGCGGATGAGTCCCTTCTCCAGAAACTACGTCACGAATGGTGGCAACGAGCGCAAGACTACGCACCTGCGCCCTATGTCTTCGATGGTGACCGACCTCGCTCTCTCGCTGACGATGCCGCTTGGTTGGCCAGGCAGACAAGTCAGCATCTGGATGCTCTCCTCGGCTACCAGATCACCGTTGACGCCAGTCCCATGGCTGTGTCCTTCCGTCACGATGTCGGACGCAATGTCGCTCTGATTGGCGCCGGTGAGGCGACGGTCGAGATCGCCAACATCTGCCTATCTCTCGCGACCCAGGCGGGCCAGGCGGTAGATTTCATCTTCCTCGAGTTCACCGATAATGATCACTTCTGGACTAGTCGTCGCGATGACGTGTTTTCCGCAATCAGGGCCGCAGGAAGTCATGTCGCGGCTCGATCACGCAACCAAGTAGCCGGAGCTTTGAGCGAACTTGCTGGATCGCTGGGCTCAGATCCTTATCCTGCTGGCCACAAAGTCATCGTCGTTGGCCTCGGCATGGAAAGATGTCGGTCCATACCGATGGATTTCCAAGACATCTGCCGTAACGGACCAATCTCCGGTATCCACGTCATCGGCTGGTGGACCAAACTCGACTCATTTCGGGAACAGGTTGGCTACGGTGGCGAGAACTACTTCGACACGAAGATCGCACTGAAACTCGATGCGTCATCAGCAAAACAGTTCATGAACGATCCCCTCCTGGAATGGCATCCGGCCGACAACCGAGCACTGGTCTGGGACAGCACTGAACACGCGGAACCGACGCGAATCATCCCATATACCAAGTTCGTCGCACCTCACACACGCCCGAACACAATCCAGGAGCACACATGACACTGCGGCAAACTCTACAAGAAATCATAGTACTGCAACGAGAGATCCAACAGCAGTTACTTGTCATCGAGTCATTCAAGAAGACAAACAGGGACAACATGGCACTCATCAAAAACGAGCTTCAGGGCAGCGCCAAGGGCTACGACGCAACGATGGTGCAGTCACTCCATAAAGCCGAAGCATCGCTGAATAAATCAGCCAGTGCGCTACAGGCTGCTGATGCCGCTTTGCAGCAAGTTCGCGCGATCTGAAGGGAATTAGAATGACATCGATCCAAGACATCGCTAACGCCGCTCATCAAATCGGCGATGGCTCAAAAGAGGTACAGACGCGTACCCTCTCTTGCGCCGATTCTCTCAAGAGTCACGCAGCCAGGCTTCGCGCTGTAGTCCGGGGCTCTCGCACAGGCGAGAACGCTGTCCACCACCTAGATATTGCGGAGCACGAGGTCCGCCAGTGCGCCGCACAACTACTCCGTCTCCAATCAGATATAGACCGGTTTGTCCACGATCTCACAAAGTAGTCTCGACATGGCCAGGCGAGTAGACCCAGCACTCAAGCATCAGCGCGATGCTTTTCTCACACGTGTCCTGTTCGCCCACAGCGACGCGTCCGCCCTCACAGATGCAACGACCGATTTACTGACGCAGACCATCGCCACTACCGGTGTTGGACACGAAATCGGCGATCGGATGATCTGGAATGCCAACTATGGGAGACAAGCACTGGAACGGGCGTGTTCACTCCTCACGCAGGCGGCAGAAGCGGCGCGCAGCGTCGATATCACCGTAGAGATTCCAGAGGAAACACCCATCGGATGAGCGGCACGAAGGACCTCCGGTCGATCGCCCTTGAGATACAACGCCTGGCCCATGAAGCTCGACGCATACAGGCAGCCATACTGACACTCGAATCCCGAGTCACCGCGGCTATCTCGAGCCTCGCAGATCTTGATGGCGAAACTGCACGTCAGGCACGTTCACTGGCAGACCAGGCTCTCACCGAGCTACGAAACGCTCACTACGGGGCGATGATCGGCTACGTGACGACGAGTGAGGAACTTATCCAGGCGAGTGCAAAGTAACCCGATTCACACAACGCGAGGCAAGGCGGCCGAGCAGCCCGGCGAGGATCCACACGCCGACGCCGATCCCTGCGCTCACCCATAGGGCGGAAGCGAGATCGGCGGTAGCGATGCCGTATCCGGTGCGTACAGTGGCGGGGCTCGCCCACCCCTCGGCGAGACCGATGGCTCTGCCTTGCATCCCTCGCAGCCCTGCCACCGCACCTGCGACGAGGAGGGCGACCAGGAGCCCGGCCGACGACAATCGGCGCAGTCGAGGGCCTGGTAGGAGCAGGAGGAGCGCGAGCAGGCCCGCCGCGGTCCAGGGCAGTACCGTCGCGGCGCGATCCAGGTGCTCGAGGTATCCGGGTAGGCGTGCCACCAGCTCGGAGCGCCCCAGTGACACTGCCTGCTGCACCTCCGGAATGCGCTCCGCCAGCGGCATGCCCTCATCGATCAGCCGCTGACGCCCCGCGGCGACGACGGGCTGCAGTTGCAGCTGGACGCCACCGCCATCGTCGACGGTGAACACCGCGTTTTCAGAGGGAGCGAGCCCGGGCGACAACTCTGCCAGACCGGTGCGCAGGGTCTGCTCCCACAACTCCACGAACTCGGGCGAAGCCACCACCTGTTCGACAACCGTCTCCACGAGCCGATCCAGATCCGGCAAGGAGAACGGCACATTCTCGCGCACGGCGTCGACGACCGGTGTGGAGATCGCGGTGGTGATCGTGTCCTGAAACCGGGGGTCGTGAATCTGGCAGCCCCGCAGCGGCCTTACGGATCAGGATCGTTCGCGGTATCTGGCCTCGGTTGTCACCACCGCGGCTACCGCGTTCACCGCACCGAGCACCAGCAGGACGACGGCGGCCCGCATCACCCCGGATGGTTTCTTCATGCGCCCACAGTATCCACGCAGCAAAGCTGAGGATCCTCCGCCGGAATGAAGCTGGAGTGATCCCATCTCACCGGAATCTTCGGAGGTCAGGCCATGTCAGAGCCGGAGCGAACACGCAATCCTGGTAGCACATCTACCCCTTGGGGGCATGCAGCGCCTTATCCGCGCGCCCGATCCAGAGCCCAGGCATCGTCTGAGTCAGCTGCTGAACCGGCTCGGCCGCCACCGAGCTGGGCACTTCGGGCCTGCTGCTAGGCCCGTCTTCGCCTCCTCCACCGGCTACGACAGCACCGATCAGTTCCGCATCGATCCCCGTCTGGGCGATGAGGCGGACTTCACGGCGCTGGTGGAGGCCTGTCACCAACGCGGGCTCAAAGTGGTACTCGACGGCGTGTTCAGCCACGTCGGACGCGAACACCCCGCCGTCGCCGAGGCGCTGGCAGCGGGGCCCACATCTGCCCAGGGTGAGCTGTTCGATATCGATTGGCAGCATCCCGGCGGTCCGCAGCCTCGCGTCTTCGAAGGCCACGGCGCTCTCGTGCGG
The DNA here is from genome assembly GCA_041393555.1 of Tessaracoccus sp. Lineage (GTDB taxonomy): Bacteria > Actinomycetota > Actinomycetes > Propionibacteriales > Propionibacteriaceae > Arachnia. Next base: position 50,248 of record JAWKJW010000014.1, read on the forward strand.
CTCAACCACGCTTCCCCTCGGGCACGCGACTACACGGTCGACGTGATGACGCACTGGCTCGAGCGCGGCGCCGACGGCTGGCGGCTGGATGCTGCCTACTCGGTGGACAACGCCTTCTGGGCCGACGTGCTGCCCCGGGTGCGCGAGCGCCATCCGCAGGCCTGGTTCCTCGGCGAGGTGATCCATGGCGACTATCCGGCCTTCGTCGAGCAATCCACCGTCGACACGGTGACGCAGTACGAGCTGTGGAAGTCGATCTGGTCCAGCCTGAAGGAACGCAACTTCTTCGAGCTCGACTGGACCCTGCAACGGCATAACCAGTTCCTGCAAAGCTTCCTGCCGCAGACCTTCGTGGGCAACCACGACGTCACCCGGATCGCGTCGACGGTGGGGCAGGACGGCGCCATGCTGGCCCTCGCGATTCTGATGACGGTGGGCGGGATCCCGTCGATCTACTACGGCGACGAACAGGGGTTCACCGGCGTGAAAGAGGAACGTGCAGATGGGGACGACGCGGTGCGCCCTCCCCTGCCGGATTCTCCCGCCGACCTTCTCCCCTTCGGCCAGCAGGCGCTGCAGGCGCACCGCGAGCTGATCGGGCTACGGCGTCGCCACCATTGGCTGACCCGCGCCACCACCCGATCTCTGGCGCTCACCAACACCCACTACGTGTACCAAGCCGAGGCGGAAGGCAATCTGCTGACCGTCGAACTCCTTCTCGACCACGAGCCCGCTGAGGTCGTCATCCGGGATCAGGACGGCACCGAGCTCTGGCGAAGTTGATCGGTCGCACCCGCCCCGGAACATGAATCGGCCCTGGGATCCCTGCGCAGGGATCCCAGGGCCGAACCGATAAAAGGCTCAGAGCACGGGAACGGCGACCGCGGCGCTGACCACGACCTCGCCGCCGATGCCCTCCACGGTGATGCCATCGCCGGCGGCGACGTCGACGAGCGAGGCCAGCGTCGCGAGCCCACCGTCAGCGAAGATCTCCACCGAGGTGATATCGGTCCAGATGGAGAAGGTCGCCGTGCGACCACCCGAGGTGGGTAGCACCTGGGCCGCGCGGAAGATCGACGGGAAGCCGGCCGCCACGGCCGAGCGGTCCAGCCGCATCTCGCCGGTGGAGCGCTCGTAACCGAGCACGATGCCGCCCTCCTCGTCTTCGGCGTGCCGGAACCGCAGCGAGATGCCATCGGCCTCACCGAGATCGAACTCGATGTCGAGACGGCAGCACTCCGGAATCGAGAGGGCAGGCGCGCCGGCTGCGAGACCCGCAGGTCTTGGACCTCGCCGCCTACCACGGTCTGGGGTTCGACGGGCTGCTGGCGCAGCACAGTCACGCCGTCCTGCTCAGCAAGGGAGAGCCGTCGAGCCAGCGTCATGGCGCCGCGACGGGGTTCCTCCTCGATCACCGGGAGTTCGCGGGCATAGACCCAGTTGCTCATCCAGCCGATCACCGTGCGCTCTTCGTCGGGCAGCCCGTAGAAGGACACGCCGGCATAGTTGTCGCGGCCGTGATCCAGAAGGTGGTGGCCGCCCTCGGGCACGAAGGTGGTGCCGTCGAAGGACCCCACGAAGTAGATGGTGCCGAATCCCCCGACGGCCGGGGCCATGCCGAGGCTGATGATCAGCACCCACTTCTCCACCCCGTCGATCACGAGCGGGAAGAGATCGGGGCACTCCCAGATGCCCTCGCCCACCTGGGGCGCGGCGAACTCAGAAAGCAAGGTCCACTCGCGCAGGTTGTCGGAGCGGTAGAACACCACGAGCTGTTGGACGGCCTCCACAGCCGCCATCACCCAGTAGTCTCCGTCCTTCCCGCGGTATCGCAGCACTTTGGGGTCGCGGAAATCGCCCGAATCACGATCGAGAATGGGATTGCCCTCGTAGGTCGCCCAGGTCAGCCCCTGATCGTAGCTATAGCCGATCGCTTGTGCTTGGTTCCGGCGCTGGTCGGCATGGGCCGTGTAGAACGCCACCATCGCGGGACCGAATCCCGCAACGCCTTCCCCGTCCCAGACCGCCGAGCCCGAATAGATCTGATGGTCCTCCTCGTAGCGCAGCGCGACGGGATGTTCCTCCCAGGTGATCAGGTCGGCGCTGGAGGCGTGCCCCCAACTCATGTACCCGTGGTCGTAGCCGTTCGGGTTGTACTGGTAGTAGAGGTGGTATCGGCCCTCGTGGAAGATGAGGCCGTTGGGGTCGTTCATCCAGTTTCGCTGCGGCGAGTAATGGATGCGCGGCATTCCGCCGAAGGTGGAGTGGCGGGCAGACGCGGTGGTCACAATGTCCTACTTTCGATTGCTGTGAGAAGAGGCAGGCTGGGTCGAACGACCAATGCGCGAGCCTACCTGAAATTCGAGTATCGGCACGGCAGGCCCGGTCGGAGCGATTGCCTCCGACCGGGCCTGCCACAGCGGTATGAGTAAGCGGTAGTACCCCTACTTGCCCGCTCCAGCCGTCAGGCCTTCGCGCAGCGGGTTCTGTCCGAAGATGAACACGATCAGCGCCGGGATCATGGAGAGCACCACGCCCGCGAGCACCGTCGAGACGCTGCCCGTGCCCAGGTTGCCCTGGAGAGAGACCAAGCCGAGCGGCAGGGTGAAGTTCTGCTCGCTGATGGTCATGATCAATGGTCGGAAGAACTCGTTCCAGTGGTAGTTGAACGCCAGGATCCCGACGATCGCCAGACCCGGAGTGGCCAAGGGCAGGTAGATGCCGAAGAAGGTCTTCCACGGTCCCGCGCCATCGATCTCCGCGGCCTCGCCCAGCTCGGCGGGCAGGCCCATGAAGTACTGCCTCATGAGGAAGGTGCCGAAGGCGGTGGGCAGCGCAGGGATGATCAGCGCCAAGAGCGTGTCGGCCAAGCCCATGCCGCGGATCAGCATGAAGACCGGCACGATCGTCACCTGCATCGGCACCATCATGGTGGCGAGCACCAGGCCGAACAACAGGTTCTTCGATTTGAACTGGAATCGCGCGAACACATACCCGGCCATGGCGGCGCTCAGCATCTGTCCGACGGCGACGAGCAACGTCACCAGGGCGCTGTTCCAGAAGAACAGCCAGAACGGCACCCGGTCGAAGACGTCCTTGAACGCCGAGAAGCCGACCATGGTCTCGCCCGTGTCCACGTTGGTGGGAGTGAGGGCGGTGTAAGCCGTCCACACCATCGGACCGAGGGTGAGGAAAGCACCGAGGGCCAGGAGGAGGTACTTGCCGAACTTGCCTAGCCTGAGCCGGGCAGATTTCTTTTCTACTGCTTCGATTGACATGCCGGACCCCTCACCCGTAGAAGACGTAACGCTGGCTGAGCTTGAACTGAATTGCTGTCACCAGCATGATCAGCAGGGTCAGCACGATGCCGATGGCGGATGCACCACCGAAGTCGAGCTGCCGGAATGCCGATTCGTAGATCACCATCACCGCGGTGCGCGTCTCGTCACCGGGCCCGCCACGGGTGAGCACCCAGGGCTGGTCGAAGATCTGCAGGGCGTTGATGATGGCCATCACGGAGGCCACCAGCGTCGTCGGGCTGATCAGCGGGATGGTGATGTGCCGGAACTGCGACCAGCCCGTGGCGCCGTCGATGGACGATGCCTCGTAGACCTCCTTGGGGATGCCCGCGATGCCGCCGATGAACAGCAGGAAGGTCAAGCCGAAGTTCTGCCACACGTAGACGATCAGCACCACGACCTTGGCTCCGAAGCCGGTGGTGAGCCACCCGATGGGGGCGACGCCGAACCAGCCGAGGAAGTGGTTGATCAGGCCGAACTCCTGGTTGAACAGGTAGCTCATGATCAACGACACCGAGGCCGCCGAGAGGATCAGCGGGAAGAACAGCGCGGAGCGGAAGAAGTTGCGCAGCCAGGCCGGCATCTTGGACTGCACCAAAAGGGCGAGCCCCAGCGCCAACGCCAACTGGATGACCACGGCCACGGCCACGAAGCCGATGGTGTTGAGGAACGACACCCGGATGGTGGGGTTGGTGGCCATCTGGGCGAAGTTGTCGATTCCGACGAACTCGGGGGCCGTGATGATGTCCCAGCGGAAGAACGCCAGGATCGTGGACAGGATGATCGGGATGAAGTTGAACAACCCCAGGCCGATCAGGGTCGGCGCGAGGAAGATCCAGATCAACTTGCCGTTCTTGCGCGACAGGGCGTCACGCTTCGGGCGAACTTTGGTTGCGGTAGCAGACATCAGCGTCCTCCCAGTGCGAGCTCGAGATCACGCTGCATCGTTTCCAGGCCACGCCGGACGCCGGCCTTGCCATTGGTGATCGTCGAAACCACGTTCTTGACGAGAGCCGACTCGACCGCCGCCTGCTGCGGCGGAGCCGGCATGGGGCCGGTGGTGGGGAACTTCTCGAGCGTGTCGTAGAAGACCTCCCAGTGCTTGGGGCCGATGCCCGCCCCATAGAGCTTGTCGTTGAGCGACTTCCTCGGCAACGACGAGTCGGGCTTGGGGTGCGCGATCGACATGCCCTCGACGGAGACGCAGTACTTGAGCCACTGCCACGCCTCTTCCTTGCGTTCGGAAGTCTCCATGATGGCGTAGCCACCGGCACCGAACTGATGGCGCTGGCTGCGCATCTTCGGGAAGAACGTGACGTCGTAGTCTTCGTTCGCGAAGCCCGCGTCGTAGAGACCCTGCGCCCAGAAGCCGCCGGCGGCCGTCATGCCCACCTGTCCTCGCGAGAACAGCGCGACCAACTCGTTGCCGCCACCCTGGGCAGGGTTGGCCGCGAGCCTCTCCTCCACCAGTGACTGGAGCACCTCGAAGCTCTCGATCGTCTGCTCGTGGAGCGCGTTGGCGCCCTCCCACAGATATCCGCCACCTCGGGGGGCTTCGTTGGGATAAAATTGCTCCCACAGCCATTCGCCGCCGGGCGCCTTCTCTTCCGTCAGGAAGCTGGTGTCGTTGATGTAGAGCCACGGCACCACGCCACCCCAGAGCCGGTTGTTCCAGAAGTAGGGCAGGAAGGTGCCTTCCGCGCCGTCCTTCATGGCCCTGGCCAGGGTGAAGAAATCGTCGATCGTCCAGTTGTCATCGGGCCGCCCCATGCCGGAGCGCTCCAGCGCGGTGGTGTTGTAGAACACGTTCGCGGCGTTGAAGTTGTCGGGCAGCTGGAAGAGATTGCCCTTGTACATGAACGCTTCGATCAACGACGGATGCACGTCGTCGAAGTACTCCTGCATATCGGCAGCGTCTCGCTGGACGTACTCGTCGATGGGATGGGCCATTCGCGAGGCGAAGAGCTGCGTGCCCTCCGTGGCCACTGTGACGACGTCCGGCGGGGTTCCCGCCGCAATCATCGTCAGGATCTTGGCGAAGTAATCTCCCCAGTCCTGACCTTGAATGGCCACGATTCGGACCGGAATGTCGGGGTTCAGAGCCTGGAAGCCATCGACGAGCCCCTGACGCGCTGCTGCATCCTGCTGTGTGCCGAACAGCGCGACGGTGAGCGCATCGTCACGACGCCCTGGGATGTCACCTCCAGTGAGCCTGGGCCAGGAAATCGCCGTTCCAATCGCCCCGAGCCCAGCCAGTCCTACGACTGCCCTGCGACTTAGGTCAACCACCTTGTTGCCTCCTTCGTTGGAGAACCGGCCTTCGAAAGCCGGTAGATCTTGCTCAACGCTAAATGCATTCAGCAGGAAAAAGCTAACACCTGCCAGGGGGCCGGTCAACCGTCCCTTGTTTTCTATTCTCGGCATATTTAGAGAACTTGCGTAGGCTGTGACCGACGATGACAGAGCAAGGCGGTGCGGCATGGCGAAACCTGATCGGCGTCCCACCCTGGCGGACGTAGCGGCTTCCTCAGGGATGTCCAAGTCTGCCGTCAGCATGATCCTCAACGAACGCCCCGGTTCCCGGCTGTCCCCGGAGGCCGTGGTCAGGGTCAGGGAGGCGGCTGAGGCACTCGGCTACCGGCCGAACCCTGCCGCCCAGAGCCTGCGCTGGGGCAAGACCCGAACGATCGGCTTCGTCTCCGACATGGTGACGGTCACCCGCTACGCCTCGGGCATGATCCACGGCGCCCTGCATGCCGCGCGCACCAACGACCACACCGTCCTCATCGCGGAGACCGAAGGGCGGCAAGATCGCATCGCCGAGGAGATCACCTCGATGGTGCACCGTCGGGTCGACGGCATCCTGGTGGGCCTGATGAGCGCCCGACTCATCGACGTCCCGCGAATTCCCAAAGACGTTCCCCTGGTCATGGTCAACGGCCGCACCACCAACGACCACCCGAGCGTGCTGCCAGAGGAGTACGTCGCGGGCCGACGCATAACCCGGCTGGTCATCGAGAAGGGGCACACCCGCATCGGGATCCTCGGCGACCTTCCCGACACCATCAACAACCCTCGCGAATCCGTCACGATCCCCCAGCGTTTCCGGGGCATCGACGATGCGCTTCGGGCAGCCGGGATCACGGCCTCCCGCATCACCGTGCCCCACTGGAAGCTGGAGATCGGCTACGAGCACGCGGTGAAGCTCCTCCGCGCCCACCCCGACCTGACGGCGATCATCGCCGCCAACGACGGCGTGGCCTTCGGCGTCTACCAGGCGGCCCACACCTTAGGGCTCGATATTCCCCGGGACCTATCGGTGGTCTCCTTCGACGACGAGGAGCTCGCCAGCTACCTGCGCCCCGGCCTCACCACCGCGCGGCTGCCCTATACGGAGATGGCACGCATCGGCATGGACATGGTTCTCGGAAACCGCGATCTTGCCCATGAGGTCGTCCCGATGTCGCTGATCAGGCGCCACTCGGTGCGATCGCTGTGATTGTGTTCCCATCTGGGCGCCCCAACCTCGACGACGAGCAGGATTCTGACGGCACGGGTGGTCGCTCCCTCTAGGCTGAAGGCATGAAACCACCCGGTCGTCGCCTCGCCCTCCACCCGTGAACCCGCTGTTTCGCGCGCTGCTGCGCTTGTTCGCCGCTCCGCGAGTCAACATGCGCGAAGACTACGAGAAGGTCCGGCGCCTGCAGCGTCAGCTCGCCGTACTGCCGGTTCCGCGGTACCAGGCTCTGGACTGGAAGATCATGTCCGATGACGGCGACCATGAGATTCCCGTGCGGGTCTTCGGCCCGAGGGAGCGGCGCAGCGACGAGGTGCTCGTGTTCTTCCACGGGGGCGGCTGGGTCACCGGAGACTTCGAAAGCTATACGCCGGCATGCGTGACGATGGCGGATCTCACCGGGCGCGCCGTCATCTCCGTCGACTATCGCCTCGCACCGGAACATCCTTTTCCCGCCGGCTTCGAAGACTGCTACCGCGCCTCCCGGCTCCTCCTCGAGAATCCGCGGCGGGCCGGCGTGGCCGATGCCGAGAAGATCGTCCTGGTCGGCGATTCCGCCGGAGAACCTCGCGGCCGCAGTCTGCCAGCTGCTGCGCGAGCGCGGCCACCGGGTGCCGAGCCGCCAGATCCTGCTCTACCCGGTCACGCATTGGGATCACAATCCCGAGACCTCTCCCTTCGCCTCTGTGCGCAAACACGGCGAGGACTACCGGCTCACCAACACCGAGGTCCAGGACTACATGGACCTCTACGTCCCCGATCCGGAACAACGCCGCGATCGGCTCGTCGCCCCTCTGATGGCCACAGATCTTTCGCGGCAGCCGGACACCCTCCTGATCACGGCGGAACTGGACCTGCTCCGCGACGAAGGGGAAGCCTACGGCCAGGCCCTCGAGGCAGCCGGCAACACCGTGCAGATCCATCGGGTGGCGGGAGCGCTGCATGGTTTCATCACCCTGCCCCGATTCGCCCGCCCCCTCCGGGAGGCCTATGAGGTGATCAACGCCTTCCTCGACGAGACCCCCGTCACCGAGTCGCTCTCCGAGTCGAAGGAACCGATGTGACACGCCGGGACTGGGTGAGGCTCGACAACGCCTCCAACATCTTCCTGGCCGCACGCAGCGACGCGGACCCCAAGGTGTTCCGGCTGAGCGCCGAGTTGGACCACGACGTAGACCCGACGCTCCTGCAGGATGCGCTGGACGCCACCTACGACCGCTACCGGCTCTACCACGCGGTGCTTCGGCGCGGGGTCTTCTGGTACTACCTGCAAGACAGCGACCTGCACCCGGTGGTCACCCCCGAAGACCAATACACCTGTGCGCCGATCTACGAAGCCGATCGACGCACCCTGCTGTTTCGCGTCGAATATCACCGCAGGCGCATCGTCCTGGAGGTCTTCCACGCCCTGTCCGATGGGACGGGCGCCTTGTGGTTCCTGACCGATCTGGTCACCGACTACGTGCGGCGGCGCTATCCGGAGCAGCGACAGCCGGAGGATGGGAACCACTCCGGCCCGCTACCGGCCAGGACCTCGCCCGCCGCTCCCGGCACCGCGCACGACGTGGCGGAGCCGGAGCCGACGCATGGACTGACCCTCGACAGCTTCACTCACTACTTTCACCGCCGCCGTCGTCGCCAAGAGCCCGCGCCCGCCTCGGCTTTCAGCGGCGAGGCCGCATCGGCGGCACTCAGCGTCGAAGCCAACGTCCCGCCGGCACCGCCGCCGTCGGCGACGCACGAGCCTCGGCCCCGCCGGCCGAAACGAAAGGTGTATCGGGTGAGGGGCACCCGCACCCCGGACAATCGTCCCCGCGCCGTCGAACTCACCATGCCCGCGAAGGACGTTCTCGCTCTCGCCCGGGCCGAAGGCGTCCCACTCACCGTGTACTTGACCTCGTTGTTCTTCGAGTCTGTGCGCTTGTCGTCGGAAGGCCTCGGCAGAACTCCCACGCTCACGGCATCGGTGCCGGTGAACCTTCGCCAGTTCTTCCCCTCGACCTCGGCCCGGAACTTCTTCGCGACCATCCATGTAGAACACACCTATGGCGAGGGCCCCGATGATCTCGGCTCGATCTGCCGGAACCTGGACGAGCAGTTCCGGGTGAAGATCACCCCGGAGGCTTTGGAGGCCAAGCTTCGGCGGTTCATCCGGTTCGAGCGGATGCCCGCGCTGAGGGTCTTCCCTCAACCGCTGAAGGACGCGATCCTCGGCCTGATCAACTGGAGTACCAACCGCAGCTTGAGCGTCGCCGTATCGAATCTGGGCGTGGTGCGCCTCCCGGAACCGGCCGATTCGCATGTGGGGCGATTGCTTTTTCAGGTCTCGGCCGTCCGCCCGCAGTTCTGCGCCATCTCCCACGCGGGCTTGCTCACCGTCAGCTTCACCTCTCCCTTCACGGAAACCGGCCACATCAAAGAGTTCACCAGGCTGCTCACCGCGCAAGGAATCGACGTCACGGTCGCTGCACCTCGAGTGACCGAGGAGGAACTCGCGGGGGCTGAGACATGAGGCGATGTACCGAGTGCGCCGTCGACATCGAGGGCGCCTGGAATCGTTGCCCTCTCTGCGGGACCTCCCTGAGCGGACCGGCGACGGCAAACCCATTCCCGGCGATCCCCCTCAGGTTCTCCCGACGGCGGATCCTGCGGGTGCTGTTCCTCGCGTCGATCCTGGTGATCCTCGGATCTTTCCTGGCACAACTGCTGTTCACCCGCGACTCCACCGACATAGGGCTCATCCGATCTGCGTGGCTCGGGGTGAGCGCCATGTGGCTGGTGGTGGTGATGGCCGTACGCAAGCGGCGCAACGTGGCGAAATCGACGGTCTATCTCGTGATTCTCGTCGCCCTGGTGTGCGTGTACTGGGACTATCTCACCGGCTGGCACGGCTGGTCGGTAACCTATGCGGTGCCGATCGTGTGCGCGTCCTCCATCGTCGCCGTGCTGATCGCCGTATGGGCGATGCGCATGGAGGTGGGCGACCACATCGTCTACAGCGCGTTGACGGTTCTCCTGGGCCTTGCCCCCATCGTGTTCCTCTTCTTCGAGTGGGTGACCAATCCTCTTCCGTCCGCGGTCTGCGGGGTGCTCAGCATCGTCTCGCTAGCGGTGCTGTACCTCACCAGAGGCCCGGAGATACGCCACGAACTCGGTAAACGCCTGCACCTGTGAGCGCCTCGCTCGATCGCATCGACGGTGCCCCAGCGGGGCTCGAACCCGCGACCCATGGATTAAAAGTCCACTGCTCTGCCAACTGAGCTATAGGGGCCCGTCTATGCATAGCCTCGCCGGATGATGAGCGACACTTGGACGCATGGCGGATTGGATATGGCTGATAGTCGCACTCGCAGTCGGGCTGCCGCTGCTGCTGACCGTCACTCTGGTGGACCTGCGTCGCAGGCGTAAGACGGAGGGGCCACGCGTAGCGGTTTCGGACGAAAACACCCCGGTTCCCGGCTATCTCACCCAAGAGGACATCGACTCCTATCCCGATCCGGCCGGCGCCTCGGACCTATGGCCTCGTCAGGGCCGTCATTTCGCCTTCGGCTTCGCCCATCCCGACTTCGCACGCACGGCCCCGTAGCGCAGTGGCAGAACGCAACCGTTCTCGTGGTGGAAGACCCACTCCACGACATGCGTCAAGTGACCGGCCCGCTCAGCAGCGCCGACCAAGACCACCCCCTGGTCATCGTCGCGCCATCCATCGAGCCCGATTTGCTGGCCACGCTCGCCGCGAACAGACGTGCGTTGCATGCGCCGATACTCGCGTGCGAAGCCAACCAGGAGGCGATCTCCGACCTTTCTCACTGGTGCGGCGCGGCGCCCTTGCGGGGCAGCGACCTTGCGGCCGGCTATGTCCCTCCTGCCGCTTTGGGTAAGGCCCGGCGCTGGATCAGCGAACCCCGCGGCAGCATCGAGCCGGCGTTCGCGCACTCCGATTAGCGTCGAAGGAGCGCTCTAGGAGCCCCACCACCCGTCCCAGCACGGCCCCTGGCTACGCGGGGACTTTACGTGAGTCTCGTCGTCAGGTTGCGCCGCACCCGCCTTGCCCCCTAAAATCTACCGAGCTAGTCCCCATCGTCTAGCGGCCTAGGACTCCGCCCTTTCACGGCGGCAGCACGGGTTCGAATCCCGTTGGGGATGCGAGGCGCCTTCGGGCGGCTTAAATGTTCTTCTTCACCGAAGAATGCTGGTAAACCAGCGGCAAAACGGCCGATTTTACATCAGCCAAAACAGCCAGTAAGGTTTACCGAGTCGGGTTCTCCCGGCAGGCCAAGAAATTGGCCCCGTGGCGCAGTTGGTTAGCGCGCCGCCCTGTCACGGCGGAGGTCGCGGGTTCGAGTCCCGTCGGGGTCGCTGGAGTGGTGAAAACCACCCATCCGGCCAGGTAGCTCAGTTGGTACGAGCGCTCGCCTGAAAAGTGAGAGGTCGCCGGTTCGACCCCGGCCCTGGCCACCATACCCCCGCCTAACTCAATCGTTATCGCGGGCTTTTTATCCCCAATTCTGCAGCTTCCCTCAGCGGGATTCTTCAATCTATTTCTTGGCTCTCCGGAACCCTGCTGTAAGCGCCGAGGAATCGACTCACCTCGTCGAAAAATATCGCTCTGACCGGTTCTGGCGACAGCACGATGTCGTGCAGCGCATGAGCAATCCTCACGAGGGTCACGTGGGGTCCCAACCGGTGGGCCCGCTCCCCGATCCGCTCAACGTCCAGCACGACGTCAGCCGTGAGGAGCCCCTCGTGCCACCGTCGGGAAAAGTCGCTACGTCCTGAAGTCAGCACCAGGATGGGGCAATCGATCTGCAATCCATGCTCCACGCGTGTCTGACCAGCCATGATGGCCTTCAGCCAGCCAATCCGGATGCCGAAGGCAGGATCGCCCTTGAACTTGAGGTTGTAGGTCCACTCCCCCTCCTGTTCGGCGGAGATGCTGCGGGCGTAGAAGTTGCTTTCGCTGGATACCAACACCTTCGTGGGCGCCACCGCACTCATCGCCGTGAACACGGGCTGCGCAGCGGGCCTGATCACCGGGGAGCCCTGCAACTCGATCCAGGGGGCGTTCAACACCAGCGCAGAAAAGCAACCGGGACGCTCGTTCGCATATAAACACGCGGTGAGACCACCCGTCGAATGCGCCATCAAGGCGATCTCGCGGTAGCTGGAATCCCGGAGTATCTGCAGCGCCGCATCCAGTTCGACGAAATAATCTTCGAGATGCGCGATATAGCCCGCTAGGAGACCACTGCGCAGTGAGCGGCCGTATCGACGCAGATCCAACGCGTAAAAATCGAAACCGTCATTGGCTATCGCATCAGCAAGATGGGTCTGAAAGAAGTAGTCATTCCAACCATGGACGTACAAGACGGCCCGCTGACAGCTCGGGGAATTCCTCCGTACGAGAGTGGCCACCAACGAACCCTCGGGTTCGAAATCGTAGGTGGGTTCGTCCGGGAGAGGAAGGACGGTGTGCTCGTAACCGGCCAGCTCCGTATCCGGGAGCCATTCCACCATGCCCGCCTGCCCTTCAGCGCTATGCGAGATCAGCGCTGCTCAAGAGCGGTCGTCATCACCTGTGTAAGGGTCATCGTCATCCGCGTACCGGTCTGCCAGATCCGAATAAGCATCGGGGATGTCGTCGTTGCTGCTCTCGCCGCTGTACCCACGCAACTCGCGCTCGAGTGAGGCGAAATCGGTGTCTACGGAGCGGTACTTCAGGTCGCGTGCGACCCTCGTCTGCTTTGCCTTTGCACGGCCGCGTCCCATATCGGGTCGACCCCCTTGCTTCTGTCCTCGCGGGTTGCCGCGGAAATCTGTCAGTACTTCGTGACGCACAGGCTACCCAATGAACGCACTTTGGCCAACCGCGCCACCCCGGACTTGGCTTGCCAACACTCACCTTCAGCCGACCACTAGAGTAGTCCCAACCCGAGACCTTGGAGGAGAACCCGGCACATGGGCACCATCATTTACACCCTCACCGACGAGGCACCACTCCTGGCCACCTACTCGTTGAAGCCGATCATCGAAGCTTTCGCACGGCAAGCAGGGGTGGCGATCGACTCTCGCGACATCTCGCTGGCGGCACGGATCGTCTCCCAGTTTCCCGACAAGCTGCCATCTGCACAGCAGGAACCGGATGCTCTGGCGGAGCTGGGTGAGCTCGCCAAGACCCCGGACGCCAACATCATCAAGTTGCCGAACATCTCCGCTTCCGTTCCCCAGTTAAAGGCCGCGATCGCGGAACTGCAGGCTCAGGGCATCGCGGTTCCGGACTATCCCGAGAGCCCGGCTTCCGACGAGGAGCGCGAGATCCGCGCCCGCTACGACCGGGTCAAGGGCTCCGCCGTCAACCCGGTACTACGCGAGGGCAACTCCGATCGCCGCGCCCCGGAATCGGTGAAGAACTACGCGAAGAAGAACTCGCACCGGATGGGCGCCTGGACGAGCGATTCGAAGACCGCCGTGGCCACCATGGACGCCGATGACTTCCGCCACAACGAGCAGTCCGTCGTGCTTCCCTCTGCTGACGTGTTGCGCATCGTGCACCGCGCCGCCGATGGCACCGAGACCGTGCTGAAGGACGGACTCACGGTGTTGGAAGGCGAGATCGTCGATGCCACCGTGATGCGTGCCGCCGCGCTGGATGCCTTCCTGGCCGAGCAGGTGGCCCGCGCCAAGGAATCGGGGGTGCTGTTCTCCGTCCACTTGAAGGCCACCATGATGAAGGTGTCCGACCCCGTGCTGTTCGGCCACGTCATCAAGGCGTTCTTCTCCGAGGTGTTCGCCACCTACGGCGATGACCTCGCCGCGGCAGGCCTCTCCCCCAACGACGGCCTGGGCGCGATCCTCGCCGGGCTCGACGCCGTCGCGAATGGTGCGGAGATCCGCGCGGCCTTCGACAAGGGCCTGGCCGACGGCCCCGCACTGGCCATGGTGAACTCCGACAAGGGCATCACCAACCTGCACGTGCCCTCCGACGTGATCGTCGATGCGTCGATGCCGGCCATGATCCGCCAGTCGGGCCACATGTGGGGTCCTGACGGTGAAGAAGCCGACACCCTCGCCGTGATCCCGGATTCGTCCTACGCGGGCGTCTACCAGGCCGTGATCGAAGACTGCATCGCCAACGGCGCCTTCGATCCTCGCACCATGGGCACGGTGCCCAACGTGGGTTTGATGGCGCAGAAGGCCGAAGAGTACGGCTCGCACGACAAGACCTTCGTGATGGATGCCGACGGCGTGGTCGAGGTGACCAACGCGGCCGGCGATGTGCTGATGAGCCACGAGGTGAGCGCCGGCGACATCTGGCGCGCCTGCCAGACCAAGGACGCGCCCATCCGCGACTGGGTGAAGCTGGCCGTGACCCGCGCCCGGCTCACCGGGTGGCCGGCCGTCTTCTGGCTCGATCCCGAGCGCGCGCACGACCGCAACATCGCACAGCTGGTCGGCACGTATGTACGCGAGCATGATATCGATGGCCTGGACATCAAGATCCTCAGCCCTGTCGAGGCGGCCAAGTTCTCGGTGGAGCGCATTCGTCGCGGCGAGAACACCATCTCGGTGACCGGCAACGTGCTGCGCGATTACCTGACCGACCTGTTCCCGATCCTGGAGCTGGGCACCTCGGCCAAGATGCTCTCGGTGGTCCCGCTCATGGCCGGGGGCGGCCTGTTCGAGACCGGCGCCGGCGGCTCGGCTCCGAAGCACGTGCAGCAGTTGGCGGCGGAGAATTACCTGCGCTGGGATTCGCTGGGCGAGTTCCTCGCACTGGCGGCATCGTTCGAGCATCTGGCGCAGACCGAAGACAACGCGCGCGCCGCGATCCTCGCCGCTACGCTGGACCGCGCGACGGGCACCTTCTTGGACAACGACAAGTCCCCCACCCGTCGGTTGGGCGGCATCGACAACCGTGGCTCGCACTACTACCTGGCCACCTACTGGGCCCAGGAGTTGGCGGCGCAGACCGAGGACGCAGAGCTGGCGGCGGCCTTCACTCCCGTGGCTGCGGCGTTGAGCGAAGGGGAAGAGTCGATCGTCGCCGAGTTGCTCGGCGTGCAAGGTTCCCCCGCCGACATCGGTGGCTACTATCGGCCCGATGACGCCAAGGCGAGCGCCGTGATGCGCCCGTCGGCCACGCTGAACGCGATCATCGACGCGCTCTGAGACAACGACGAAAGCGCCCCGCCAGCTGGCGGGGCGCTTTCGTCGTTCGATAGGCCAGGCAGTGGCCGATTTTCGGCATCAGACACCGGAAAATCGGCCAATGGCCGATTTTCCTGGATTGGCGGAGGAGGCGGGCTGGGATGATGAGCAGATGGCAGTGACCAACTGGGCTGGCAACGTCACGTTCACCCCGCAAGAAGTCCTCGTCCCGCGCACACTCGACGAGGCACGGGCGATGGTGGCCGAAGCCCATCGGATTCGTGCGCTGGGTACCGGACACTCATTCAACCCGATCGCCGATTCCGCCGTCCTCATCTCGATGCACGCCGTCGATCTCCCCTTCCAACTGGATGAGAATGCCCGCACGGTCATCGTGCCGGGTGCCGCTGCTTACGGTGCCGTCGCAGGCTTCCTGCAGGAGCACGGCTGGGCGCTGCACAACCTGGGATC
The DNA here is from genome assembly GCA_041393555.1 of Tessaracoccus sp. Taxonomy (GTDB): domain Bacteria; phylum Actinomycetota; class Actinomycetes; order Propionibacteriales; family Propionibacteriaceae; genus Arachnia. Next base: position 65,683 of record JAWKJW010000014.1, read on the forward strand.
GCTGCCGCAGATCTCGGTCGCCGGTGCCGTCGCGACGGGCACGCACGGCTCCGGCGACGGCAACGGTACCCTTGCCACCGCCGTTCGAGGAATCGAGCGGATCGGCCCCGACGGTGACCTCAGCTGGGTGCGCGAAGGCGAGCCTGGCTTCGAAGGCAGCGTGGTGGCACTGGGTGCGCTGGGGATCACGACTCGCCTCGAGTTGGCCATCGAACCCACCTACGACATCACCCAGCACATCTACACAGGCCTCTCCTGGGACCGCTTTCTCGAGGCGTTCGACGAGATCATGGGCTCCGCCCATAGCGTCAGCGTGCTGGGGCGCTGGAGCGAGCCATGCTTGTCGACCCTTTGGCTCAAGTGCCGGGACGACGACGCGAGCCCGGACGCCCACCGGTTCGGCGCCGCGCTACAGGCTCCGCGCGTCGGGGCTCTCTCCGACGGCGGCGCGCCAGACGACAACCTGACCCCGATCGGAACCCGCGGGAGCTGGGTGACGCGCCTGGCGCACTTCCGCTTCGATCGGGCCCCGAGCGCCGGCGGCGACGAGCTCCAGTCCGAGTACTTCGTCCCCCGTGACCAGGCCGTCGACGCGCTGCGCGCCGTGCGCGCGCTCGCCGACCGGATCGACCCGCTCCTGCATGTCAGCGAGTTCCGCACCATCGCCGGCGATCACCTCTGGCTCAGCGGCGGCGAGGGCGGACCGCGTCTCGGCATCCACTTCACGTGGCGGAAGCGCCCCGACGACGTGGCCCGCGTCTTGCCCGACATCGAAGCGGCGCTCGCGCCGTTCTCCCCTCGCGCCCACTGGGGCAAGCTCTACAGCAACATCTTCGACCACACCATGGCCTACCGTCGGCTGCCGGACTTCCTCGACCTCGTCGAGCGTACCGATCCGGCCGGCACGTTCCGCAGCCCTCACCTCGATCACGTGCTCGGGCTCACGCACCGATCCGGTCTCCCAACCTGACCGGCCCGAGGCGGTTGCGTGCGTCGGTATGGCGACGTACGCAGCCGCATTGATGGCAAATCAGTCGTCACACCGACGCCGGCAACCGCAGTATCCTCCGCCGACTTATCCACAGGCACACGATCTGGACCTCCAGACCAGTCACACAAGGTGCAACATCAGGACATGGACAGGCTGGTGTTGGCAAGGTTGATTCGCGAAAGCCGCGGCGTGGTGACCCGTGCCGAACTGAACGCTGTCGGGATCAGCGCCGGCGCGATCACCGACCGCGTCGGCAGCGGCGAATGGCAGCGGCCTTTCCGTGGCGTCTATCTCCTCTCCGCTGGGATCGCGAGTACGGAGCAACGACTCTTATGCGTTCAGAAGTGGACGGGAAACAAGGCTGTGTTTTCGCACCAGACAGCGGCCTTCCTTCATGGGCTGCGCAACGACCTCCCGTCCGTCCTCGACGTCTCCGTTCCGCCGTCGGTCGGGCTGCGCTCCACCGACCGCTGCAAGGTGTGGCGTCCCCGGATCCCTATATCGCGGACCGGTAGCCCACCCCGGACGTCGCTGGAGCAAACGGTCATCGACCTGGTCCAGGGGGCACCAACCGAGTCTGCCGTCCTCGAGATCCTGACCAAGGCGGTGCAGCAGCGTATGAGCGTTAGCCGGTTCCTTGACCGGCTCGCGCTGCATGGGAGAGTCAGGAATCGTGGCTTTGCCCTTGGTCTCACAAAACTCACCGAGGAAGGCGTCGAGTCCCACCTCGAACTGGAGTATCGACGACGGGTGGAGCGGGCTCATCGATTGCCCCGCTCGGTGCGCCAGAAGTGGGAACGAATCCGTGGTCGGTGGATCCGGTCAGACTGCTGGTACCCAGAGTTCGGCGTACGAGCCGAACTCGACGGCGAACTCGCCCACCCGGGCAGGGCAACCGACGATGATCTCCTGCGCGACAACGACGTTCGTCTCGCGCTCGACGAGATCACCCTGCGCTACCGCTGGGCACACGTCTGGGATTCGCCGTGCCTGACTGCCGCGCAGGTCACCGCCGCGCTATGGGCGCGTGGCTGGTCGAAGACACCGAAGAAATGCTCCCCCACGTGTGGAGTAGCGGAGATCGCGAACACCCTTACCCACCGCGCGGCCTGAGCCGAGCACTACTGCGGCTGCCTGCGTCGGTTCCATGACCGAATGATCGCCAACGCGGCTGCGTGCGTCGGTATGGCGACGCACACAGCCGCAGTGATGGCGAACCGGTCGTCGCACCGACCCAGGCAACCGCACTACGCATTGGTCGGCGGAACAGAGACCGTTTCCTAGACCAGGCGGGCGGCGCCGGCGCCTTCGGAGGCCTCGATCTCGCCGAGCACCCACGACCAGACGCCGCGGGCCTGAAGGGCCGCCAGGGCAGCGGAAACCTCGTCCTGGGGCAGGATGGCGACCATTCCCACCCCCATGTTGAGGGTGGCGTCGACGTCGGCCTGGGAGAGGCCGCCAACCTGCTGCACGAGCTGGAAAATCGCCGGGGGCGTCCACGAGGAGCGCTGCAGCACGGCGGTCATGCCGTCCGGAATCACTCGCGCCAGGTTGTTCTCCAGCCCACCGCCGGTGATGTGGCTCATGGCGTGCACCTCAGCCTTGGCGATCAGGTCGAGAACGTCGAGGGCATAGACCTTGGTGGGCTCCAGCAGCTCCTCGCCCAAGGTGCGGCCCAGCTCGTCGACGTGCCTCTCCAGCGACCAGCCGGCCTGGTTCAGCAGCACGTGGCGCACCAGGGAGTAGCCATTGGAATGAAGGCCCGACGACGACATCGCGATCACCGCATCACCGGGTTGGACGCGTTCCGGCCCGAGGATCTTGGCACGCTCGACGACGCCCGTCGTCGCGCCCGCGATGTCGTACTCGTCCGGGCCGAGCAGACCCGGGTGCTCCGCGGTCTCCCCGCCCACCAACGAACATCCAGCGGCGATGCACGCCTCGGCGATGCCACCGACGATCGCGGCGATCCGCTCGGGCACCACCTTGCCGGTGGCGATGTAGTCGGTGACGAACAGCGGCTCGGCACCGCACACCACCAGGTCGTCGACGAGCATGCCGATCAAGTCGAAGCCGATCGTGTCGTGCTTGTCGAGCGCCTGCGCGATGGCGACTTTGGTGCCCACGCCGTCGGTGGAGGTGGCGAGCACGGGATGGTCGTAGTTCTTGAGGGCGGAGGCATCGAAGAAACCTGCGAAGCCGCCGAGCCCGCCGAGCACCTCCGGACGCCGGCTCCGCGCTACAGAAGCCTTCATCAGTTCGACGGCGCGGTCGCCCGCCTCGATATCGACGCCGGCCGCGGCGTACGCGCTGGTGTTTCTGCTCATCGCTCCTCCAGGTGCAATAGCTTGGCTTGCTCGGGCGGGATGCCGACGGGGTATTTGCCGTCGAAACACGCCCGGCAGAGTTGATCGGCGGGGATGGTGGTGGCCTCGGTGAGGCCGTCCAACGAGATGTAGCCGAGCGAATCGGCGCCGAGCGAGCGCCGGATCTCCTCGACGGTGAGCCCGGGCGCGATCAGTTCGGCGCGGGTGGCGAAATCGATGCCGTAGAAACACGGCCATTCCACGGGGGGCGACGAGATCCGCACGTGAATCTCCCTGGCTCCGGCCTCACGCAACATCCGCACGAGGGCGCGCTGGGTGTTGCCGCGCACGATCGAGTCGTCCACCACCACCAGGCGTTTGCCCTCGATCACCTCGCGCAGCGGGTTGAGCTTCAATCGGATGCCGAGCTGCCGGATGGTCTGCGACGGCTGGATGAAGGTCCGGCCCACATAGGCGTTCTTGACCAGGCCCAGCCCGAACGGGATTCCAGAGCCCTGCGCGTAGCCGACGGCCGACGGCGTGCCTGACTCGGGCACCGGGATCACCAGGTCGGCCTCCACCGGGTGCTCCTCCGCCAGTTTGCGGCCGATCTGCACCCGCGTGGCGTGGACGCCGCGCCCGGCGATCGTGGTGTCGGGCCGCGCCAGGTAGACGTATTCGAAGATGCATCCCTTGGGCTTGGCCTCCGCGAACCGTTTCGTGCGCAGGCCCCGCTCGTCGATGGCGATGAACTCGCCCGGCTCGATCTCGCGCACGAAGCTGGCGCCGACGATATCCAGTGCCGCCGTCTCGGAGGCCACCACCCAGCCGCCCTGCAGCCGGCCCAGCACCAGCGGGCGGATGCCCTGGGGGTCCCGTGCGGCGAACAAGGTGTGCTCGGTCATAAACGTCAGGCAGAAGGCGCCGCGCAGCCGTGGGAGCACTTCCATCGCCACGGCCTCGAGGTCCAGGCTGTCGAAGGAGGTCATGATGGCCGTGACCAGCGACGTGTCGTTGGTCGAGTCCATGGTGGTCTTGGCGGGCACCGACTGGTTCGGCGAGAGTTCGCGCAGCCACGCCTCCAGCTCGGCGGTGTTGGTGAGGTTGCCGTTGTGGGCCAGGGCGAGGCCGGTGCCGTCGGACAAGGAGCGGAACGTGGGCTGAGCGTTCTGCCATACCGAGGCGCCCGTCGTCGAGTACCGGGTGTGACCAACGGCCAGCGTGCCGGGCAGCGAACTCAGCGTGGCCTCGTCGAAGACCTGCGAGACCAGGCCCATGTCTTTGAAGACCATGATCCGGGATCCGTTGCTGACGGCCATACCGGCCGATTCTTGCCCGCGATGCTGCAAGGCGAAGAGGCCGAAGTACGTCAGTTGCGCAACATCCTCGCTAGGCGCCCACACTCCGAAGACGCCGCATTCATCCTGCGGGCCACGGTCAGAACCAGGGTCGAGGGACAAACGTCCGTCAGGTCGCAGCACCCCCTCAGCATAGAGGCTGGACGCAACCAAACGCGAAGGCTGACGGCGGTGGTGGATTACGCGCCCGTTACGAGCCTGTTCCTTCGTCGACCATCAGGGGGGCCACATGCGTGTGACTTGGGATAACTCTGTAGGCTTGGCACTCAAGAGGGTTTCGAGCGATGGGCGACACAGTGGTCAACCGAACGGAATCCGTCGAGGGAAGGAGCCAGCGTTGGTGAGCAAGACGGTCGTCGTGGGGTCGCGTATCGGCCTGCACGCGGCACCAGCCCAAGCCATCGCCCAAGCCGCCGCCGGATACGACGAGCCGGTTCTCCTGGCCTTGGATGGAACTGACGACACGGTGAATGCCAGTTCGGCGCTGCTCATCATGACGCTCGGTGCGGAATATGGCGCCAGGGTGAAGATCACTTCGACGAACGCCCGCGCCGTCGAACAGATCGCAGAGCTCGTCTCCCGGGATCTTGATAAGGCGCTCGAGCCCCAAGGTCCGTGAGCGCATTCCCTCAGCTCACAACCGGGAGAGGCCGTCCAGTAGTAGGGCTTCAGCCACGGCCGCACGGGCGAGATCGCTCAGGTCGACGGACTCGTCGATGCCGTGCATCCTCGATGTGGGGTCGACCACCGCGGTGACCAAGACGAGGGCACCGGGGTTCCGCGCCGCGAACTCCGCCACGATCGGAATGGAGCCACCACAACCGATCTGCACGGGCTCTGTGCCGAACGCCTGAGCAAAGGCCGCGATCGCAGCTCCCGCCCGCTCGTCGGTCATGGCGAGCTCACTGCCCGAGGCCGCCTGCCCGTGCGCCACCTCGACGCGCACGCCCCATTCAGCGTGATCCCGCAGGTGCTTCTCCAGGGCCTGAGCCGCCCGGTGGGCGTCATCGCCAGGGGCAAGCCGCAGGCTGACCTTCGCCCGCGCGGTGGGGGTCAGGGTGTTGGACGCATCGCGCACCGGGGTGGCGTCGATGGCGAGCACGGTGGCAGCCGGCTTGGTCCACATCCGAGCGGCCAGGCTGCCGGTGCCGATCCACTGCACACCGTCGAGTACGCCCGTCTCCTCACGCAGGCGGTCCTCCGGGTACTCCACGGAGGCCTCGTCGCTTCCGAGCAACCCGCCGACGGCCACGTTGCCGTGTTCGTCGTGCAGGGTGGCGAGCAGCCGGCAGAGCGCGGTGAGCGCATCGGGCACCACGCCGCCGAACTGCCCGGAATGCAGGCCTGTGGCCAGCGTGGAGACCGTGACCTCCGCGTCGACGGTGCCCCGCAACGAGGTGGTCAGCGACGGTGTGCCCACCTCCCAGTTCACCGAATCGGCGATCACGTAGATGTCGGCCGATAGTTCATCGGCGAAGGCATCCAACAGGGCCGGCATCGAGGGCGAGCCGATCTCCTCCTCCCCCTCGACGAAGACCTTGACTCCCACGGGGGGCTTGCCCTGAAAGGCGCGCAGTGCCGCCAGGTGCACGGCCAGCCCGCCCTTGTCATCGGCGGTGCCGCGGCCGAACAGCCGCCCGTCGCGTTCCGTCGCCCGGAAGGGTTCAGCCGTCCAGGCCGCGCGTTCGCCGGTGGGTTGGACGTCGTAGTGGGCGTAGAGCAACACCGTCGGCGCGCCCTCCGGCGCGGGGAAATGCCCGTAAACGGCGGGCTTGCCGCCAGCCTCAAGCAGCCTCACGCCCGGACAGCCGGCATCCTCCAGCAAGCGCTGAACCTCGGCCGCGCACCGCGCCACATCACCATCATGCTCCGGGAGAGACGACACCGAAGGGATTGCCACCAGCTGCTGGAGATCCTCAACGACCCCTGGCATGACGATCTCGACTGCACCACGCACATCATTCATGAGGCTCAGCCTACGCGGGAAGCACGGACCGCCTCTGGCCGGAGCCGCTACACCCCGATACCGCCGACGGAGCGCGCCTTGTTCTTGCGGAAGATACGAAGCAGCACCTGCGAGAACAGGGCGGCCATCGCGAAGCTGAGCGCGACGATCACGATCATCCGCATCCATGGCTCGGGCGACGTGGTATCGCTCGAGCCGATGGCATAGAGGGAGACCATGAAGGCGAGCAGGCCCAGGACGGCTACGGTGATCTCGAAGGCGGTCTCGACCATCGTCTCGGAGCGCTTCGTCGGCCCTTCCCCCGTGGCTTTGCGTGGCAGGTCGAGGAACAGGGAGATGAAGATGAGGGGAACGATCTGGAGCGTCAGTTCGAAGAGGTTCATCGGTTCGCAATCTCTTACAGCCAGTCGTGCTCACGGGCGTAGCGTGCCGCGTCGTGTCGGGTGGAGGTTTGGGTCTTCTGCATCGCATTCGAGAGGTAGTTGCGCACGGTGCCCTGGGCGAGGTGGAGCTTGGCCGCGATCGCGGCGACGGAGTACCCCTCGCTCGTGATGCGCAGGACGTCGATCTCGCGCTCGGTCAGCGGGCAGTCGTCGAGCACCGCGAGGGCGGAGATGTCGGGGTCGATCCATCGCTGGCCGTCATGGAGGGCACGGATGACGGAGGCGATGTGCGCGGGCTCGGCCGCCTTGCTGACGAACCCGCGCACGCCTAGCGTGAGCGCCCTGCGCAGCACGCCGGGACGAGCGTGGCGGGTGAGCATAAGAATCATCTGCTCGGGACGGGCCGCTCGAACGTGCGCGATCACGTCGAGTCCGTCCAGGCCCGGCATCTCCAAATCGACGACGAGCACGTCGGGACGGTGCTCAAGGGCCGCGGCGACGGCCTCGCGGCCGTCCGCCGCCTCCGCGAGCACGATGATGTCGGCCTCCAGGGGTAGGAGGGCGGCGAGGGCTTTCCGTAGCAGCGTCTCGTCGTCGGCGAGCACGATGGACGTCATGCGTTCTCCCTATCGGTTTCGAAGTCGAAGGTCACGGCGGTGAGGAACGAGTCGTCGTTCTTGACAACCGCGAGCGCACCCCCAGCCTCCTGGATGCGCTGCTGGAGCACGGCGAGCCCGCGCAGCTGGGGACGCCGCCCTGGCTCCGCGCCGTCGTTGCGGATGCTGATTCCGGTCGGCGCGACGACGACCTCGACCCAGGTGGCCTGGGCGTGGCGAAGGATGTTCGTCGTCGCCTCGCGCAGCACGAGGCTGACGAACTCGTCGACGTGGGGCGCCGGATCTCCGTCGCTGATGACCCGCACCTCGATGCCGGCGGCCTCGAACAGGTTCTTCGCGTTTTCCAGCTCCCCGGCGACGGTGATCTTGCGCTGCCCGTAGGCAATCGAGCGGGTCTGCGCGATCGTCTCGGCGATCAGATCCTGCGCCTGGCGCAGTTCACTCTCCGCGGTGGCGGGGTCGGTGCGCAGCAGGCGCTCGGCGAGAGCGGCCTTGAGCTTGACGACGTGGAGGGTGTGGCCCTGGATGTCGTGGAGGTCGGCGGCGAAGCGGAAGCGCTCCTTGATGAGCGCGAGCTCGGTCTCGGCGCGCCGGGTCGCGTCCAGCTCGGCAAAGAGCTGCCATGCGATCTGGTTCAGCCAGAACACGCCCACCAGGACGGCGGTGATGACCGGGGCGATGAGGAGGTATTCGGCTGCCTGATCGGGGTGATGGATCAACGACAGCAGTCCCGTGGCGATGACGACCGCGACCAGAGCGCCTGCGGCGAGGCTCCGTCTCCGCACCGGAAGCTGAGAGACGGCGACAGCTCCCGCGACCGAGATCCCGAACGCGCCGGCAGGACTGATCGCGAACAGCGACGCCACCAGCCAGGTTGCCTCGCCGAGGATCAGCACCGCATAGACGAGCGCCTTGGGGGTAGGGGCTTTCCATCGGCTCGCCGCCCACAGTGCGGCGAGCATGCTCGGAGCCAGGGCGATCGCCTGCCACCACGGCGTCGAGGCGATGACGAGCCAGACCACGGCGTAGACGCTCAGCACGACGACGAACGTCAGCGTCACCGAGACCTGCATTCTCCTGAGCGGCGTAGCCTCCTGCATCCGGCTCATACGACGGGATTCACCTCTCGACGGCGCGGTGAATCGCGGTAACCGCGAGGGCGGCGAGCACGATCACGGCGACGAACAGGTACTGGACGGCCTTCAATGCTGCATGCTCCTCATCGTTGGCGACGGATGTGTCTCGTCCATTGTCCGGGTCCGGACCAGCGTCTCGACAGTGACGTGGCGTCACATGATGCGCCCGTTCTTGTCATGCCGGAGTCATGACGCCCCGGCACTGCCGCATCTGCGCCCGCCCATATGGGATGGATGTCATGGTAGAAGAACCCATCATCGAGATCGTCGACCTGACCGTCGACTACGGCGACTATCAGGCGGTGAAAGGCGTCTCGTTCACCGTCGAGCGCGGGGAGCTCTACGCGCTGTTGGGCACCAACGGCGCAGGGAAGACGTCGCCCCTGGAAACCGTCGAAGGGCACCGCACCCCGAGCGGTGGCACCGTCCGCGTATTCGGGCACGATCCGCAGGACCGGGAGACCGTCCGCCCGCGCACCGGCATCATGCTCCAGGAAAGCGGCTTCGCCCCCGACCTCACCGCGCGGGAGACCGTCGCGCTGATCGGTAAGCTCTCCAGTCGCACGGACGACGTCGACCGTGTGCTCGCGGTCGCGAACCTCACCAACAAGCGGTCGACGAAGGTCGCCCAGTTGTCCGGCGGCGAGAAGCGGCGCCTCGACTTCGCGACGGCGATCTTCGGCGGCCCCGATCTGGTGTTCCTCGACGAGCCGACCACCGGTCTCGATATCCAAGCACGGGACGCGCTGTGGGACGCCGTCAACCGGCTCCGCAACGACGGCACCACGATCGTGCTCACCACGCACTACCTCGAGGAGGCGCAGCAACGCGCCGACCGCATCGGGCTCATGCACGACGGGCTGATCAGGACGGAAGGCACCGTCGCCGAGCTCACAGCGGCGCTGCCGGCCACGATTCGCTTCGCCCGTCCAGACCAGGCCCCGCCCGCAAGCCTTCGCAGCCGGGTCGACGAGCACGGCCTCCTGCTCGTCGAAACCCGAGACCTGCAGCGCGATCTGCTGACGCTGCTGCGGTGGGCTGACGAGCAGAACGTGGAGCTGGCGGGGCTCACCGCCGGGCCTACGAGCCTCGACGACGTCTTCCGAACACTCAACCGCTGACGAGGAAAGGAACCCTCATGCGCACAATCGCTCTCAGCGAGCTCACCCAGCTCTTCCGCAACCGCCTCGTCGCGGCGACGTCGATCCTCGTGCCCGTGCTCTTCGCCGCGGTGCTGATCTTCACGCAGGACAACTTCGGCGGCTCCGCCGTCGTGGCGGCCCTCATCAGCGTGATGGTCGTCGCGATGGGCACCTACATCACCATCACCACCACGCTCGCCTCCCGCCGCCAGAATCTGTTCTTGAAGCGGCTCCGCTCCACCGCGGTCAGCGACGGCACCATCGTCACAGGCCTCGTCACGCCGCTCATCGTGATCAACGTCGTCCAGATCGCGACCATCCTCGTCGTACTCGCCGTCGTCGGCGATGCCCCCCAGAACGCACCAGTCGTGGCCCTGGCCGTCGTGCTCATCGAGGCGATGTTCCTCGGGTTCGCGCTGGCGACCTCGGGACTGACCAACTCTCCCGACCACGCGCAGGTGACCACCCTGCCGATCTTCCTCGTCGCCTTCGGAACATCCCTGTGGACAGCACTCACCGGCACCGAGGAGCTCGCCATCGTCAAACGCCTCATTCCCGGGGGCGCGGCCACGGAACTCGCCATCGAGGCCTGGAACGGCATCGACCCGGGCGACATCCTGCCGCTCGCTCTGCCCACCCTCGCCTGGATCCTCGTCGCGTTCGTCGTCGCCAGCCAGCTGTTCCGATGGGAGCCGCGTCGATGAAAAGAACGGGGAAGCAGGCGTTCACAGCCCTCTGAACAGGGGCACATGGTCAACGGCGGGCATTTCCGAGGGTAAGCGGATAGATTATGGCGCGTGGTAGACACGGTCGAGCATGCGCGAAACACCCCTGAGCTGGAGCAGCCCTACGGCGCCCTGGGGGTAAAGGACGACGAGTACCAGCGGATCCGCGAGATCCTCGGCCGGCGCCCCACCGCCGCCGAACTGGCGATGTACTCGGTGATGTGGTCGGAGCACTGCTCCTACAAGTCATCCAAGGTGCACCTGAAGCGCTTCGGCGTGCTGCCCCAGGAGACACCGCGCGGGCCCCTGCTCGCCGGCATCGGCGAGAACGCCGGCGTGGTCGACATCGGCCAGGGCTACGCGGTCACCTTCAAGGCGGAGTCGCACAACCACCCCTCCTACGTGGAGCCCTACCAAGGTGCGGCCACAGGCGTGGGCGGCATCGTGCGCGACATCCTGGCCATGGGCGCGCGCCCGATCGGCGTGATGGACTCCCTGCGCTTCGGCCCGCTCGACGAGCCCGATACCCACCGCGTGCTGCCTGGCGTGGTCGCCGGCGTCGGCGGCTACGGCAACTGCCTCGGCCTGCCCAACATCGGCGGCGAGGTGCAGTTCGACCGCTCCTACCTGGGCAACCCGCTGGTCAACGCGCTGTGCGTCGGCGTACTGCGCCACGAGGATCTGCACCTTGCCCATGCCTCCGGCGTCGGAAACAAGGTGATCCTGTTCGGCGCCGCGACGGGTGGTGACGGCATCGGTGGCGCCTCGATCCTCGCCTCGGAGACCTTCGATGAGACCGGACCGGCCAAGCGCCCATCGGTGCAGGTGGGCGACCCCTTCATGGAGAAGCTGCTGATCGAGTGCACGCTGGAGCTGTTCCAGGCCGGCATCATCAACGGCATCCAGGACTTCGGCGCCGCCGGCATCTCCTGCGCCACCTCGGAGTTGGCCTCTGCCGGCGACGGTGGCATGTGGGTGGATCTCGACCTGGTGCCGCTGCGCGATCCCTCCCTGCTGCCAGAGGAGATCCTGATGAGCGAGTCGCAGGAGCGGATGATGGCGGTAGTCGAGCCCGCCAATGTCGATCGTTTCATGGAGATCTGCGCCAAGTGGGATGTGCAGGCCACCGTGGTGGGCGAGGTGATCGAGGGCGACCGGCTGATCATCGAGTCGAAGGGCGAGGTGATCGTCGACGTCGATCCCAAGACCGTCGCGCACGAAGGCCCTGTCTACGAGCGCCCCTTCCATCGCCCCGCGAAGCTGGACGAGATCCAGGCCGACGCCGCTGAAGACCTTCCTCGCGACAACGCTCCCGAAGCGCTGCGCGAGACGCTGCTCGGGGTGCTGGCCCACGGCAACGTGGCGGACAAGTCATGGGTCACCGACCAATACGACCGCTACGTGCGCGGCAACACCGTGCTCTCCCAGCCGGAGGATGCCGGCATGCTGCGCATCGACGAGGAGACCCACCTGGGCATCGCGCTGGCGCTGGACGCCAACTCGCGCTTCACCTACCTCAACCCCGGCTGGGGTGCGCAGCAGTCCTTGGCCGAGGCCTACCGCAACATCGCCGTCACGGGAGCCCAGCCGGTGGCCATCACCGACTGCCTCAACTTCGGTTCCCCGAGGATCCCGAGGTGATACACGCCTTCGTCGAGGCCATCAAGGGACTGGTCGACGCCTGCGCGGGCTGGGCCTGCCGGTCACGGCGGAAACGTCTCGCTGTACAACCAGACGGCCTCCACCCCGATCCTGCCCACTCCACCATCGGCGTGCTGGGCGTGATCGACGACGTGCACGCCCGAATTCGCAAGGACTTCCACCGCCGGTGACGCGGTCGTGCTGCTCGGCGACACCTTGGAGGAGGAGCTGTCCCGGGCTCATCTGGGCCGACGTGGCGCACTCTCACTTGGGCGGCCAGCCGCCGGAGCCCAACACCTGACGGCGGAGGCCGCCAACAGCGTCGCTGTTCGGCGAAGCGGCGCAACTCGGGCTGCTCCAGGCTCGCCCACGATCTGAGCGATGGCGGCCTGGCCCGTTGCGCTGGCCGAATCCGTCTTCGCCACCGGACTGGGCGTCGTCAAGCCTTCCGGGCGCGGACCATACGAGTGGCCGCTGTTCAGCGAGTCGCCGACCACGCCGTCGTCTCGCGCTTCTGCGTCAAATCGACTCGACCAGTTGGAAGGTTGTGCGCTTCATGCCGGTCCCGTTCACTGGATCGGCGAAGTGGCCCGACACCCGCCGAGCTGGAACTCGGCCCGGTCACCATCTCTGTGGACGAAGCCGCCGCGCCTGGACACAGACGATCCCCACGGCGATCAGCTAAGCGCACAACGCGAATGGCGCTTTCAAAAGCGCGAGCACCACCCAGGCGCCGATCTATCGCCATCGATCTGCGGATGAGCGACCGCACGCTGAAGGAAGGCGAGCGCATTCGAAGAAGGTCAGGCCGTCAGCGAGGGCTCCGGTGAAGTTCTCGACGTTGTGCTCAGGGTGCGGCATCAGGCCGACGACGTTGCCCTTGGCGTTGGTGATGCCTGCGATGTCGTTGGCTGAGCCGTTTGGGTTTGTCGATGGCGGAACTTTCCCACAGTCTGAACTGTCCTCCCCAGGCCTTCGGCATCTCCGGCTCTGGTAGTTGCCCTCGCCGTTCTTCAGCGCGATGACGATCTCTGGCGCGAGTGAAGGCGCGACCAGGTGGGTGTCGGTGGTCTCGGCGCATCCTCGTCATGGCGAAATGAAATTGCTGGATTGACGTTGCGGATCATGGCGCCGTCGACAGGTGCGCCTCGCAGAGCGGCTGGAAGCCGTTGCGATGCCGAGGATCTGGCATGCGCCTTGCCAGCTCTGCGTCGATGATGGTGTCAGCGTTGGGGCTGAACCACGCGATGGCGCCTGGCGCAGGTAGTCGCCGTGGAGAGCCCGCCGACGGCACGATGGCGCGTCCGCCATCCGGTCGGAATCAGGCCGTGCCACAGCGGCGGCCTCGGCACCGGATCTTCACCGCGCGCAGCGCAATCCACGATCATCGGCAGACCAGGAAGGTGACCGCCGATCCGACGTACGCATCACTCGGCCACGTCGAACGACTCGATGACGGTGTTGGCCAGCGGCGCCTCCAGCGGCCTCCTCGATCTGGCAGCACCTCAGGCGTGACTTCGCCGTCGACCTCGACCTCGAAGCGCTTGCCCTGACGCACGGTCAGGCCTCAGATCCCCAGGCGCTTGAGCGCTGGTGACAACCTGCCCGCAGAGTCGAGGATCTCGGGCTTCGGCATGACGGTTAAGCGACGGAAAGCGCGTGGCATGGGCAGAATCTTAGCCTGGATCCAGCCGACCTCCGCTTACGCGCCGTGGGCGGCGTTCACGGACATAGCCCAGCTATAGCTGGACCAGGTATCACGTTCACCTTCACACAGCATCCCGGGCGGCATACGTCAGACCAAGGACCAATAGAGGTGACGTTGGCACGCTGCGCGACCGGACTGCCGACGACGCGTTCGTGAACAAGATCGACGAGCGCCTCGACGAATGCGGGATGTGTCCCCGGCGTCGGCGATCACCAGCGCGAACCCTTCCTGCTCGGCCGTCTCCATGCCTCCACGATCCAAGTCCCGACGCCCTGGTGGTCGCTCAGAAAACCGGAGGGCGATCTGCACGGTGCGGCCTTCCAGCGTCGTGATCGCATCGTTGATGTCGGTTCAGCCAGAGACCCGACGGTGATCCTGAGCGGGATTGGTAGACCAGTTGCCAGGAGACCCCGGGAGCCGCGTGCGCCATGACGTGCTCGGCGACGGCGAGATGTTGCGCCACATATCCTCCGCCATCGACATCTTCGAAGAGCCCGGCGCCCGAGATCTCCGCGTCGGCAGAGGGGATGCTATGGGTCGAGAACAGCACTTCCGGTCACGGATCGATCGTGCGGCGCGTCCGCGCTGCCGCGGTGCCTCTTGCGCCCTCGATGAACGGCGTGACAAATCCTGGGTGCGAGAAGAACTGTCTCACCTTGTCGATCTGCATTTTGTGTTGCAGACCGGCGGTCTCCAGCGCGTCGGCCCAATCTTCCCGGTACTGACGGCACGATGAATAGGAAGAATAGGCGCTGGTAGGGATGGCGAGCATTCGGCGCACCCCGTCGGCGTCCGCCTGAGCCAGTGCGTCATGGAGATACGGCGACCAGTTGCGATTTCCCCAGTAAACCGGCAGATCGAGACCCGCCGCCGCTAGCGCAGCGCTCAGCAGCTTCTGCAACTCTCGGTTCTGCTCGTTGATCGGGCTTACTCCCCCGAAGGCGTAGTAATGATGGGCGACATCCTCCAGCCTCTCGTCGGGAACTCCCCGTCCGCGAGTCACATTGCGCAGGAAAGGCATGACCTCCTCGGGACCCTCAGGACCGCCGAAACTGGATAGCAGCACCGCGTCGTAGGCCACAGGCTCGGTGACGTGAGGGGGCCCAGACTGCGCCGGAGGGCTCGCCGACGCGACTACCGATCCGGATTCGAAGTGCGCGCTCCTCGCTCTCGGGGCCTTGCATTCACGGCGGCATACTCCAGACTGCGACGTGGTCACCTGTTCTCCTTGAGCTTGGCGTCGAGCAACGGCACTTGCCGCACAGCCCATGGGCTGAGCAACTCCGGCGCCTCGGCGACGATGTCGACCACCGTGTGCCACGGCACCCACGCTGTCCCCATCACCTCCTGGGGATCGGGCGCGAGCAGGTGGGGATGATACGTGCCGACCCACACCGGGCAGAGCTCGTTCTCGACGATTCCGCCCGCATCGGTGGCCCGATAGGAGAACGAATCGAGCATGAGACGAAGACCCTCGGGGGCATGTCCGAGTTCCTCGGTTACTCGCCGCACGACAGCATCGTGCAGGTCTTCACCCGGCCTCGGATGCCCACAGCAACTGTTGGTCCAGACTCCTGCCCAGGTCTTCTTTCCGAGCGCACGACGGGTCAGCAGCACCATGCCGTCGGCGTTGAAGAGGTAGCTGGAGAAGGCGAGATGATAGGGAGTGTCGCCGGTATGGATGGCGAGCCGATCAGCGGTGCCAGACGGGCGACCAGCCTGGTCCAGTAGGACTATCAGGTCGTTCATGGTTGATTTCCTCAGGGTCTAGTGGGGCGCGATGATGACAAGAGGCTGTGGCCGAGCTCATCGGGGCCTCTTCGGTTCGGACTCGGTCGGTCCCGCGGTGTGATCCGAGTGGATTCGCTTGCTGACGAGTTCCGCGCTGATCAGGCACATCGGCACGCCGACGCCGGGGGCGGTGGTCGCCCCCGCGTAATAAAGGCCACGCACCTTGCGGGACTGATTCTGCGCACGAAACATGGCGCTTTGACGCAGGATGTGGGCGGGACCCAGCATGCCTCCGTTCCAGGAGTGGTACTGCTCAGCAAAGTCGTGGGGGCCGATGGTTTCGCGCACCACGATCCTGTCTTCGAGATCGGGGATCCCTGCCCATCGGCTGATCTGCGCGATCGCGGCGTCCGCCGCGCTCTCGATCGCCGGGGTTCCCATCCCCTCCCGCCCCCCGCGCCCGATCCCGGGGTCGGCCGGAATAGGGATCAAGACGAAGAGGTTCTCGTCTCCCTTGGGCGCAACGGAGCCATCCGTCTGACTGGGCTTGCACACGTAGATCGATGTCGGGTTGGGGATATGGGGCGCATCGCCGAAGATCGCCTCGAAGTTCTCCTGCCAGTCGCGAGTGAAGAACAGCGAGTGATGCGGCAATTGGGGCAGTTCGCCACGCACGCCCAACAGCACCAGCACGGCTCCCGGTCCGCTCACCCGCCGACGCCACCAGCGCTCTGGATAGGTGCGGGCGCCCTTCGGAAGCAGCCGAGCCTCTGTGAAGTGCAGGTCGGCGGCAGATACCACGACATCCGCCTGGGTGTGTCGTTCTCGCTCGTCGGAATCGCGCCACGAGACGCCGGTGACCCGCCTGCGGCCCCAGCACTTCTGTGAGCTCGTGATGGCGGTCACCTCGCAACCTGTCTTGATACGAACGCCTTCCGCTTCCGCGAGGGCCGCGATCTTGTTCACGAGATCCCAGAATCCGCCCACCGGATACTGGACTCCTTCAGCCAGATCGAGCGCGCTCATCAGGTGATACATCGCCGGCGCCGTGGCCGGAGTGGCGCCGAGAAACACGGCGGGATAACCGAGCACCTGCCTCAGCAGGGGATCGTGGAAGCGTCTGGCCGCGAAATCGTCGAGCGGTGAGGTGAGCAAGCCGATCAGTTCGGGCAGCGCGCCCAGAATCTCGGGCCTCAATAACGAAGAGACCCTCGTGTATGGGTTGTACAGAAAGAACCGCTCGGCCATCGACGAGGCCCGCGCCGCCGAGCGGAGGTACTGGCCCAGCGCTTCTCCTGCCCCTGGCTCTCGCTGCTCGAACACCTGTTCCACCGCATCCTGGCCATAGGGGATGGTCAGCGGAGTTGTGGGAGTGCCATCCTCGGCGGGTTCACTGAACACGCGGTAAGCGGGATCGAGCGTGCGCAGATCGAGCTGCTCGGCGCTCGACGTTCCCAGCAGCCTGAAGAAGTGATCGTAGACCCTGGGCATCAGGTACCACGACGGCCCGGTGTCGAAGCGGAACCCGTCCCGATCCAGGCTGCCGGCGCGTCCCCCGATGACGTCTCGCCGTTCGAGCACCTCCACGTGATGTCCCTGACGCGCGAGCAGCGCAGAGGTGGCCAGTCCGGCGATCCCTGCCCCGATGACGACGGTGTTGGTCATCAGCACTCCTTCCATGTCTTCACGACGGCTCGGGCGATGATGAGAGCTTTCTCGGCGTCGGGAACCCGGACGCGGCGGTGGTAGAGCTCCTCAACCGGGATTCGCGCCACCCGATCGGTCAGCGCGGCGAAGAGCCCCGCCGCGCTGCGGACTGCGGCACGCGCATCATTCGGCAGCAGCTTGATGGTGGCTTCGGCCTCGGAGAGCCGAGTCCTGATCCGTGCGACGATTCGGTCGCGATCCGCGGTGGTCAGTGGCTCCACCGTCCCGAAATACGCGCGCTTGAGCCGATCCGTGTCGTCGGCGAGGTCGCGCAGGAAGTTGACGTCCTGGAAGGCCGCGCCAAGCTGCGATGCACCATGGCTCAACCGTTCCCGGTGATGGACACTAAGTCTTTCGTCGCGAAGGAAAACGGCCAGACACATCAGCCCGACCACCTCGGCCGAACCGTAGACGTAGGCATCGTGACGGCGATCATCGAAGCGCTCGACTGCTGCATCGTGATGAAGATCCGAGCGCATCGAGGCGAAGAACGGATCGATAAGATCCCTGCCGAAGCCGGATGCCCGCGCGGTGTAGGCGAAGGCATGGATCACCAGGTCGCTGCTGTACCCACGCTCGAGAGCGCGGTGCGTCTCCGCGACGAAGCGCTCCAGCACCGTCTCCTGCTCCTCGGTGCTGAGCCCCGCTTCGTGACACACGCCGTCGACCAGCTCGTCGGCCACCCGGACCAACGCATAGATGTTGCGTACGTGCTGGCGGTGTCTCAGCCCCAGCAGTCGAGTGCTCGTGCCGAACGACGTGGAATAGCTCGATATCACCTCCGCTGAGGCGCGTTGCGCAGCTCGCGTATAAGCGAGAAGAGCGGCTTTCGTCATGACTGCCTCCCTCTTAGCCGATCGATGAGTTCATGCAGCACGCGGCGCACCGCATCCGGCAGTTCGCTTCCCGGAGCGTCGATCAATGTCGCGGCCGAGCAAAGCTCCCGGTCAACGAGAGCGACGACCTGGCCCTGAGCGCCGCACTCGACGAGCAAGTCAGAGGCCCGCGCTGCTTCGGCTCCAGAGAAGATGGCCTTGCCGAGCAGGGCTTCGAGGCGCGGCCACGCCGGGGTTGTGCGGGCGGCGGCGATGATCGCGGTTTGCTTTCCCTCACGCAGATCTGAGTACGGATCCTTGCCGTGAGCCTTGGGGTCGCCGAAAGCTGACAACAGATCGTCGTGAAGCTGGAAACCAAGACCGAGATGCCGCCCGATCTCACCCAGCCGATTCCTGACGACAGGTGACGAACCAGCGAGCACAGCCGCCATCCGCATGGGGAGTTCGAAGGTGTACGTCGCGGTCTTGCGGACGGTCATGTCGAGAATCGTAGAAAGCTCGGGCGAGATGATGGCGTCGCTCAACCCGACGTCGATCTGTTCACCGGCGACAGAGTCCATGATGGTCTCGTCGAGCAGGTCCAGCAGAGCGTTGCGTAATGCGTCGGGCACCGCCGCACGAGCGAAGATCTGATGAGCCGATGACAGGAGCAGATCGCCCATCAGGATCCCGCAGGACTGCGCCCAGTGCAGGGAACGCGACTTTTCGTTGTGGGCCAGGTCACTATCGCCGAGCACATCGCGCCGATCAGGTTCGGGCGTCCCTGCGCTGCACGTCGCGGTCTATCACGTCGTCATGAAGCAGAAAGGAATAGTGAAGCAGCTCAACGGCTACGGCCAGACTCTCCACCACTTCACGTTCGACTCTCGGCGTGATCCTCGACCCCTCAGACGTCAATGCCTCGTAAGTGCGGATGAGGAGGATCGGCCGAACGAGCTTTCCTCCGGATGCGGATTGACCGGCCAGCTGCCATATCCGCTCGAAGTGAGTTCCATGCGATGCCGCCCGCTCCGTGGCGAGTTGGAAGAACTCTTCCATCAGATCCTCTATGCGATGTCTCGTCGTCGAGGCGCATACGCAAGTGGCCGCCGTCATCACAGGTCTCCCTGGCGAGGAAGATATCGGCGCTCATGGGTGGTGCAGTGACTCATCGGTGGCCCCTCCCGTAGAAAGCATGCCAGTCATTTTACTAGTCTAACTAGCAACTTGTACACCGTATATCTAGAGATGAGTGATAAGATGAGAGTGTTGTTGCCGAAGAGGAGGTGCGGCATGAGACTGTTCGACGTGGACGCCAGCGATCCGGACAGTAAATTAGTAGACCGTTCCTCGCTCTCTCACGCTGACATCGCTCAGATCGACACGATCATGGCCACATTCTCGAGACTGCGACATGTCGAGGATCTTCTCGTGAAAGCGTCCAACGACTACATGAACCTCAACCGCACCGATATGCGTGCCCTCCACTTCCTCATCGTGAAAGAGCACAAGAGAGAACTGGTCACACCGAGCGCGATCGCGACTCATCTAGGGATCTCCACCGCATCCACTACCCAATTGCTGGATCGACTGGAACGCGGTCACCACATCACCCGCGAGCCCCATCCGCGCGATCGCCGCGCACTAGTTATCCGGGTGACTCCTGAGACACACGAATCGGCGATGAATACGGTAGGACGGCAGCAGTCTCGGCGCTTCACCGCAGCCGCCCGACTGACACCTGAGGAACGAGAAGTGGTGATCCGCTTCCTGACCGATATGACAGACGAACTCTCTCTGCACCATGCCTCTTGGGCGACGGAGCCCAAGCACTGAACACAACGCTACGAAGAAACGTACGGCCTCGGTCTAGATTTAGGAGAACCTTGTGGATAGTTGGCAATATCTCCTCTTGCTCGCCGGTTGCCTGCTCATCACCCTCCCTCTCGAGCTCCTCATCGGAGCACGCGTCTATCGCTCGCCGCGGCGTCTGGTTATGGCCCTCATTCCGATGATGGTGTTGTTCGTCGGGTGGGACGTGCTCGGCATCCTGCGAAACCACTGGTGGTACGAGGAGAGGTTCATATCGGGAATAGCGATCGGACCCCTCCCCCTGGAGGAGTTACTGTTCTTCATCGTCATCCCCATCTGCGCGCTACTGACATATGAGGCTGTTGGCCGGATCTTCATGCTCGCCAGAACTCCCGGGCGACTCACCTACTCCTGGCCGGATGGCCTCGTACGAGTGTCCCGGGAGCCACACCCCGATCGGAGCGAAGATGCCTGAGTACACGGTTCTGACGCTGATCGGCATGGTTGCGGTGATCACGGTGGAGTTGGCCTGGGCGAAGACCGGGATTTTCCGCTCCGGCCGCTACTGGACGGCTATGGGCATAGTCGTGTTCTTCCAGATCTGGGTCGACGGATGGCTTACCAAGCTATCCGCACCGATCGTCATCTACGATGCCTCGCAGCACTCCGGGATCCGTTTTCCCTGGGACATCCCCATCGAGGACTTCGGATTCGGCTTCGCGATGCTGACCATGACCATCATCTCCTGGATAAAGCTCGACCCGCGGGAGACTCGATGACGTCAGTGATGCAGGCATTCGATCGAGGAGCGGCTCGCTACGATCTCTTGGTGTCGCTGAATCCGGGCTATCACGACCATCTTGATTCTGCTGCCACCGAAATCATCCAACGCATCCGTCCGCGCCCAGCCCGGCTGCGCCTGCTCGATATCGCCTGCGGCTCCGGAGCCTCCACGCGAGCTCTGCTGCGAGCAGCAGAAGATGGGGCGACGATCGTAGGAATAGATCTCTCCGAAGGAATGCTCGCACAGGCCCGGGCCAAGCACTGGCCCCACGGTGTCCGATTCGAGCAGGGCGAGTCGGGAAGACTCGACGTCGAGGCGCTGCAAAGCGACGCATGGCACGGGGTGTTCGCCAGCTATCTCTTTCGCAACGTTCCCGCTGATCAACGAGATGACGCCTTATCGGAAGCCTACGATCTCCTCGTCCCCGGAGGTTGGCTGGTCACGCAGGAGTACTCGGTGGCCGGAAACCCGAAGGCAATCGCTATCTGGGATGCCGTTGCCTGGGCAGTGATCGTTCCGTTGGGAATAGTGATCGACCGCAACCCAGGGCTCTACCGCTACCTTTGGCGCAGCGTCCGAGAGTTCGATTCGACGACGAGATTCATGGACCGCCTGGCTGACACTGGCTTCACCGACGTGGCCTGCAGGACCGTGCCCGGCTGGCAGCGTGGCATATTGCATACCTTCATCGCACGAAAGCCTGCGTCATGAAACGGCAGCGTTCAGAACTGCCGGGCCGCGACAAACGTGCGGTACGGCACACCGCGCCCAAGGGCCGCTATCGGATGGCAGACGAGCGCCACGTGGCGGTTGTCGGCGCCGGAATAGCCGGCATCGCGGCGGCAACAGTACTCGCCGAGCGCGGGGTACGCGTCACATTGCTGGAGTCCGAGCCGCGGCTCGGCGGCCGGGTCGCGTCCTGGGACACAGGCGACGGACGCACCATGAGCCGGGGATTCCATGCGTTCTTCCGCCAGTACTACAATCTTCGCTCTTTGCTCAGGAGGATCGACCCGGAGCTGCAGCATCTCGTCCCTGTGCCGGACTATCCCTTGCAGCGCCCAGACGGCCTGCGCGACTCGTTCTCGAATATCCCATTGACCCCTCCGTGGAGCATCCTCGGGTTCGTCGCCAAGAGTCCATCGTTTCACGCGCGTTCGCTGTTCGGTGTGGACGTGGGTGCCGCGATAGAGCTCCTCCGGGTTCGCTTCCCCGATACCTATAGCGAATACGAGGGCGAGTCGGCTGCCAGGTTTCTCGACCGTCTACGCTTTCCAGCCGACGCGAGAGATCTGGCCCTCGAAGTGTTCGCCCGTTCCTTCTTCGCGGATCCCGATGACTTCGCCGCCGGCGAGCTGATTGCGATGTTCCACACCTATTTCCTCGGCTCAGCGGAGGGATTGGTGTTCGACGTGCCAGACGACGACTACGACGCCACTCTCTGGGCACCGCTCGGACGGCTCCTCACCGACTACGGCGTCGAGATTCGCCCAGGCACGACAGTGCATGCGATCAAGATCACCGGTGAGGGCGCGAAGGTGAGCCTTGATGACGGCTCGCTCGCGGCCGACGCGGTGGTACTGGCGACCGATCCGCGCTCGGCCAGGGGCCTAGTAGCATCAACCACCTCGTCGGCGCTGCGAGGATGGCGCGAAGCAGTGGCTCTGACGCAGAATGCGCCGCCGTTCGTGGTGGTCCGTCTCTGGTACGACGGTCCCGTCGCGAGCGAACGTCCCCCGTTCCTTGGCACGAGCGGCTATGGGGCGTTGGACAACGTATCCGTCCTCGAACGGTTCGAGCGCGGAGCGGCCAGATGGTCGTCCGAGCATGGCGGTGCCTCGGTGATCGAGCTCCACGCCTACGCCTGCGGGGCCTCTGTCATGGACGACCAGAAGTGCTTGGACGCACTGGTCTCAGAACTCGAATCCCAGCTTCACCGGGTGTTCCCCGAGGCGGCGCACCTCGACATGATCCACCGAGAGGTCCTCGTGCGTGATGACTGCACGGTGATCGGCCCCCGCGGATGGGAGAAACGGCCCGGTGTGCGTACGCCTTCACCGTCCCTGGTACTCGCGGGCGACTGGGTGGCCTGCGATCTGCCGGTAGCCCTGATGGAGCGGGCAGCCACCACCGGATTCCTCGCGGCCAACACCCTGCTCGACCGTTGGGGAGTGCAGGGGCAGGACATCTGGACCACTCCGATGAGTGGGTTGTTGAGAACTCCGAAGCAACGATCCTGGATCGCGCTGCCCTGACCCCCGATCCCAGCGCGGCTATCGTCAGGATGGGGCTCAGATCCCGTGCCGTGTGCCGGAACTAGCAAGCGATCGAGAAGGGAGGTCCGGTAGCAATGTCGAACAAACGCCGGGCGGCTCCGCGAGACGAGATTCGTACCTCGAGCGCCGAGAAGGGTCCGGGGGCCTGGAGGATCGGCTCCTACCACGTCGCGCGCCAGGTTCTTCAGGCACGAGGCGCCACCACCCAGGCAGGCTTCACCTCCGAGTTCGTGCCGAAAGGGCGGCTGAGGCACCACCCGATCCTGTTCTCCGATGGCAGCCAGCACGATGAACAAAGACGCAAGGTTGGTCGCTTCTTCGCACCGCGCGTGGTCACGGAGCGCTACAGCCCGATCATGGTGGAGGCCGCCGAGCGGCTGATCGCTGACGCCGTCGCGAAGGGTGATATCCGGGTGGAGGATCTCGCTCTGCTGTACGCGGTCGACGTCACCCGCCACGTCGTCGGCCTCACCAACTCGTCGACGGAGGGACTCGCCGGGCGCCTGGTGAGCTTCTTCAACCAGCCGCCGTTCGACATCACAAAACCCGACCTCGGACGGACAAGACTCCAATGGGCGAGAGCCGCGGTGAACGGGCTCGTGCCCATCTTGCGCTTCCACCACGCCGACGTCCGGCCCGCCATCCGCGCGCGCCGCAAGAATCCCGCCGACGACGTGATCAGTCACCTGATCGCCGAGGGCTACACCTCCATGGACATCCTCGTCGAGTGCGTCACCTACGGCACGGCAGGAATGGTGACCACCCGTGAGTTCATCGCGATGGCACTATGGCACCTGCTCACCGACGATGAACTGCGCTCCACCTACCTGGCTGGTGACAATGGGAAACGCCTCAGCGTGCTTGAGGAACTCATCCGGCTCGAACCTGTCGTGGGGCATCTCTACCGACGGATACGCGAGCCTCTCACCGTTTCCGACGGAGAGAAGAAGTGGCATCTCGAGCCCGGCGACCTGGTGGACGTGCAGGTACGCCAGACAAACATGGATCCCGACGCAGTCGGGCATGATCCATCGTCGCTATGCCCCGGACGCCACCTTGATCGGGGCGTTCACGCTGCCGGCCTAAGCTTCGGCGACGGCGCCCACCGCTGTCCGGGCCAGCCGCTGGCTCTGCTCGAAACCGACGTGTTGCTGATGCGCCTGCTGACGCTGCGTCCCAGGATCGTCTCTGAGCCCCGGATCGAATGGGATGACCTGGTAGCGGGCTACTGCCTTCGCGACTTCCTGATCGCCATCGGCTCCGAAACCAGCTGAACCGGTTATCAGGCGCCGTCTCGCTCCTGATCATCTCGGCCTGAGCGATCGTCGCGACGCCCATGATGATGTTGTGCATCCTGCTGCGGCGCTACGTCATAAACGGCATGCTGGAGGGCGACGGAGGAATGACCATGGACATGCACCACGAGCACCATGAGGTGTTCTGCCCCGACTGCTGGGCCTGGGATCCCATGGCCAAGCTCCGCGTGCCGACGGACCCGCCCCTGGACGTGATCACAACCGGAACCGTGTTTTTCGACATCATCTTCACCGGACTTCCCCGGCTCCCCGAGCCGGGCGAAGAACTCTGGAGCACCGGCATGGGGTCCTGTCCCGGTGGCATAGCCAACCTCGCCACCGCATCGGCCCGGCTCGGTCTGCGCACCGGGTTGGTGGCCGGCTTCGGCGACGACACCTACGGTGACTGGATGTGGGAGACCCTCTCCGAGCAGGAGCGCATCGACCTCAGCGCCTCGCGTCAGTTCCAGAACTTCCACACCGCCATCACGGTGTCGATGGCCTTCCGCGGAGATCGCGGAATGGTCAGCCATGGCCATCGTCTTCCCGAACCCGTCCTCAGTGACCTCAGCCGGTTGCCCACATCGAAGGCCGCGGTGATCGACCTGAACGGCGACGTCTCCTGGCTCGACGAGTTGCAGCAGCGCAAGACTTTGGTGTTCGCCGACGTGGGTTTCGACGAGACGGGCCGTTGGGATCTGGCCACGCTGGCGCCGCTTGCCCAGTGCCACGCCTTCACCCCCAACGCGGTGGAGGCCATGAGCTACACCCGCACCGACACGCCCGCGGAGGCGCTGCACAAGATCGCCGATCTGGTGCCGCTGGCTGTGGTGACCGACGGCGTGCGCGGAAGTTACGCGATCGATCAGACCACCGGCGAACAGGCGTTCTGCCCGGCGCTCAGCGTGGAGGCAACCGATCCCACGGGAGCGGGCGATGTGTTCGCGGCGTCGTGCGTACTGGGCACCCTGGCTGGGTGGCCGCTGGAACAGCGGCTGCGCTTCGCCTCCCTCAGCTCGTCCCTGGCCGTGATGGGTTTCGGCGGCTCCCTGGCTGCTCCGGGGTGGGGCGACCTCGCCGACTGGTGGCGCGACACCACACGTCGCGCCGCAGACAACGATCCCAAGGCGATCTTCCGGATGGAGCGCTACGGATTCATGGATGAGCTGGTGCCGAAACACCGGGTTCAGGGTGTTCGTCGGGCGATGGGCACCTTCGCCATGGCCTCGGATGCTGCGCATCATTACTGAGGGCAACCTTTACCCGGGGACGGCGCGTCGTAGATAGCGAAGCCAGTTTCCACCCACGCGCGGGCCTGTGGCGGCTTCCTCGCGGATAGCCTTTCGGCACCGCCGGGCAACCAGGCTCGCCTTGTCGGCCGAGGAGGCACGATGAAGCGCAACCAGCTCCTCCATCCCGTGATGTTCGTCGCTCTCTTGCTGTCCCTGATGCTCACCGCCTGCGGCGCGGATACCTCGGGTACGTCGGATTCTTCCTTCAGCAATCGGGTAGCCCAGAACGAGAGCGCCCCCTATCCCGCGGACTACGCCCTGGAGGACTCCGGAGGAGACACCGCCGCCGACGGCGAGAGCGATGACCAGGGACGTATGATCATCCGCACCAAGGTGTTGCGTCTCGACGTGGGGAGCACCCCTGATACCGTCACGGCGATCCGGGAGCTCACGCGAACCCACTCCG
The DNA here is from genome assembly GCA_041393555.1 of Tessaracoccus sp. Classification (GTDB taxonomy): domain Bacteria; phylum Actinomycetota; class Actinomycetes; order Propionibacteriales; family Propionibacteriaceae; genus Arachnia. The sequence goes on from JAWKJW010000014.1 coordinate 91,774, forward strand.
GCAGCGTCTCCGAGATGCAGGTTGCCACCGACAGCGACGACTGGATCTACCATCGCGACGAGTACGGCAATCCGGTGGGCGACGGCACGGCGCTGCGCGGGTGGGTGACCGTCAAGGTGCCGAGCGAGTCCTACGAAGACTTCGTCGCCGACGTGGCGGGGCTCGGCACGATCAAGTATCAGTCTGAATCCACCAGCGACGTCACGCAGGAACATGTCGACTTGTCCGCACGCCTGGAGAATCTGCGTGCTCAGGAAGCACGGCTACGGGACTTCTTCGACGCCGCGAAGGATGTCAAGGAGATGCTCGCCATCGAGGAGGAGCTCGGCCGGGTGCGCGGGGACATCGAGTCGCTCGACGCGCAGATCACCTATCTCGAACGTCAGGCTGCCATGGCCACGGTCACCATCGAGCTGACCGAGCCTCGCGCGGTCGTTCGGCCGGGCGGTGAGTCCTGGGGCTTCGTCGACGCGATCACCACTGGGGTTCGAGGGGCGGCAGGGGTGCTCACCTGGCTTCTGACCGCGTTGCTGGCCACCTCCCCGCTGTGGATCGCTGGCGTGGTCCTCTTCTTCCCGATCCGGGCCTTCGTGCGCCGGCGCGCACGGAAGTCCGGCGCAGCAGCAGCGCCGGCTCCGACGCCGGAGACGGCTGGCACGGCCACGGGCCGAGACGAACCGACCACCTGACCGCGCCACGGGGGTGACAATGAAGACATGCGGATCCTGCTGGAGTTCGAAATCGATTGTCACCCCGACGACGCGTGGGCGGCGCTGCACAACCCCGCAGCGGTTCGAGAGCTCTACGGGGGCCTCATCACCCTGCGCCCCATCTCGCCGGTCCCCTTGCCTGCGACGATGAGCGCAGGCACCGAGGTGACGGTTGAGACGCGCCTGTTCGGGTTCGTTCCCAACGGCACCCAGGTGATCCGAATCGCCGACCACCACCACGACCGAGACGGACACCCGGCGCGAACGCTTCAGGATAAGGGCGAGCCGCTCACCGGCCCGCTCGCCCTGCTCGAGAGCTGGAACCACGAGATGACCATCACCGAGTCGCCCCGCTCGCCGCAACGCACACGGTGGATCGACAGCCTCACCGTCACGGGCTGGGCGGCGTTGCTGTTTCTCCCCGTTCTCCGCCTCGCATGGGCGTGGCGCCAACGCCAGATCATCCATGTGGCACCCGGGTGGAGAAGGGAGAACCCCCTATCGTGAACCCGGTACCGCGAAGGCCTTCCCGGTCAGCAGTCGGTACGCCTCCTCGTAGCGCTCTCTCGTGGCGCGCACCACGTCGTCGGGCAGCGGTGGCGGCGGGGTGTCCGAAGCCTTGTCCCAACCGGATTCCTTGGCCAGCCAATCGCGCACGTACTGCTTGTCGAAGCTGGGCAGCGCTTCGCCGGGAGCCCACGTCTCGGCGTCCCAGAAGCGGGAGGAGTCGGGGGTGAGCACTTCGTCGGCCAGCACCACGGTGCCGTCTGAACGCCGGCCGAACTCGAACTTGGTATCGGCGACGATGACGCCGCGCTCAGCGGCCAGGGCCTCGGCCCGGGCGTAGACGGCGAGCGTCAGATCTCGCAGCTGCTCGGCCAACTCGGCGCCGTGCAGATCAGCGATGGTGGCGAAATCGACGTTCTCGTCGTGCGCGCCCAGAGGGGCCTTGATGGCGGGGGTGAAGATCGGCTCGGGAAGCTTGTCGCCGTCGCGCAGACCTGCGGGCAGCGCAATGCCGCACACCGTCTGCGAAGTCTGGTATTCGGCCCAGCCCGAGCCGGTGAGGTAGCCGCGAGCGACACACTCCACCTCGATCATGTCGAGTGCCTCCACGACAGTGGCCCGCCCCGTCACCGGATCGGGGACATCGGTGGACAGCACGTGGTTGTCGACGAGATCCGCCAGCTGCTCGAACCACCACAACGAGAGCTGCGTGAGAATGGCGCCCTTGTGCGGGATGGGGGTGCTGAGCACGTGGTCGTAGGCCGAGATGGTGTCGGTGGCGACCATCAGGATCGCGGGGGCGCCGTCGAAGGTCACGTCGAACAGCTCGCGCACCTTCCCGGCGTGACGAAGGGGCAGATTCAGCTGACTCGCATACTGGCTCACGCGCAGGATTCTAGTCTTCCCGTTACCCGCCGCCGCATATCGCAATTGTCTCCCCGGATCAGGATTCCCAGCGGCACCCCGGCCCGGGCATCGGGCGCGCCGTCAGCTCGCCTCTTTGTGGGCCCGCGCGAGGGTATCGGCTGTGAACAGCCAAGGCACGGCCGAGACCAGGAGCACAGCGCCGGTGAGCAGGAATGCCCAGTCGTATCCCCAGCCGTCGACCATCAGCCCTGCGAGCACTGGGCCGATGATGGCGCCGATGTCCGCGACCATCTGAGACACCGCGATGACGCGCCCCGCCGAGCGCTCCGACCCGATCACGTCGGCCAAGGACGCCTGGGTGGCGGGATTCAGCATGCCGACGCCGACGCCGGCGATCAGGCAGAGCAACAGAACCCACCAGAGCTGGCCGCCGAACCCGAGGATGGCGGTGAATCCGCCGGCCACCAGCGATCCCATCAGGATCAGAGGTCGACGGCCGTGCCGATCCGCGTATCGCGAGGAGAACGGCAGAGTCGCGGCGTTACCTACGGCGAAAGCAGCGAGCGCGGTCCCCGCAACCCACGGCTCATCGCTCAACGCGAAGGCGACGAACAGCGGCAGCACAGAGACGCGCACCCCGAAGTTGGCCCAGCCATTGGCGAACATCGTCGCGAGGGCCGACCGGTAGGCGTTGTCGCGGAATGCCTCGGCGAGCGTCATCGGAGGCTGAACGCCATCCCCCGCCGCGCCGAGAAGCCGACCTCGCGGCATCAGCCAACCCACCAGGCTGGCAGCGACCACCAGGAAAGCGGCATAGACCAAGAAGGGCACCTGATGCCCGAAGCCGCCCAGCAGACCGCCGATCAGCGGCCCAGTGATGTTGCCGACGAGGAAGCTGGCGCCGTAGAGGGCAGATACCCGGCCACGCATCGTCGGCGGGGCGAGTTTCACCAGCATGCCGACCGCGGCGACGGTGAACATGACCGAGCCGATGCCGCCCAACGAGCGGAAGATCAGCAGTTGCCAATAGTTCGCGGCGAAGGCGGTGGCGGCTGAGGATGCGGCGACGATCAGCACGCCGGCCATATAGGTGCCCTGCTCCCCGAAGCGCTGCACCAGCGAACCGGCCGGCGTTGCCCACAGCAGCCGGAAGGCGGCGAAGGCGCTGACCACGATCGTCGTCGCCGTCACCGACGCCGACATCTGCTGCGCGAACAGCGGCAGGATCGGCGCGATCAACCCGTACCCCACGGCAACCGCGAAGGCCGCACCCACGAGTACCCAGATCTGGGTGGGGATCTTCTCTTGGCTGGGGTTTTTCGGCATCACGGCCCATTGTGCCCCGTGAGCGGAAGAGGTGCCTAAAGTGAGCAGGGTGAGCATCGAACCATCCCCTATCCGCCGATTGGCCGACGGCACCATCAAGCAGACCAACCCTCTGTCAGGCACACAGGTATGGACCGTGCCGGGCCGTGGCCACCGCCCTTTGGGACCGGTTGCTGGCTCCGGGGAGCCGATCGACCACGGCCGAGACGAACGGCATTGCGCCTTCTGCCGCGGACGCATCCTGGAGACTCCTCCGGAGAAGGCGCGCCTCGTGCGCACCGAGCAGGGTTTCCGTCGGCTCGACGCTCTCCCCGCCGTGGAACTCGACCGCACCATCCCGCACATCCGTCGTGTGCCGAACCTGTTCGAGATCCTCTCGCTGGACTACTGGCAGGCCAACCACGGGTACGTGATCCCCGCTGCCCAGCGAGAGCGCATGAATGCCTACCTCGCCACGCCGTTGGGGCGAAAGCACGCCTTCGCCATGGCGAAGGCACGATGGCTGGCATCAGGACGCAGCGCCGCCGAATGGCAGCATGCCGGCGCAGAGGCACAGTTGGATCTCATCGAGAACTTCTTCGCCGGCGGACACGATGTGATCATCGGTCCGCGACACTTCATCCCGGGAGCGACGACCACCGACCAGTTGGCCGGCGTCGCGTCCCTCGCCCCCGACGAACACCTCGCCTACTTGGCCTTGACGATCGACGCGATGGCCGATCTGTGGCAGATGAACGAGGCGGTGCGCTACGTGTCCACGTTCCAGAACTGGTTGCGCCCGGCCGGCGCGAGCTTCGACCACTTACACAAGCAGGTGGTGGCCATCGATGAGCCAGGGAGAGGCGGCCCGCCGCGAACGCATGATCGTGGCGTCGAATCCCGATATCTACCGCGAGGCCATCGCCTATGCCCGCTCGGAGGGCCTGGTGATCGCGGAGAACGATCACGCCGTCGCCTTCGCCGGTTTCGGCCACCGCTTCCCCACCCTGGAGGTGTACTCGAAGGGCGACGCCAGCCTCCGGCCGTGGGAGCATTCTCCCGAGCAGGTGGCGGGGGTGGCGGCTTTGTTGCGCACCTGCCATATCGCCACGGGCGACGAGGTGCCCAGCAACGAGGAATGGCACTACCGGCCCCGAGGCTTCGCTCAGGAGATGCCGTGGCGGATCAACATCAAGTGGCGCATCTCGACCCTGGCCGGGTTCGAGGGCGGCACCAAGATCAACATCAATACGCTCTCTCCGTACGACGTCCGAGACCGCGCCCTCAGCCGTCTCAACAGAGCGTGAGCACTGACCACCAATAAGAACGGTCATATGGGCAAAACGGCAAGACACAAACCACATCGGTGAGGCAGTGTCGTTCTGCTCATCCGCCACTTCCACGACTCATCGTCGTGCCGACGAGAGCCAACGAATCGGCATGCTCAAGGATCTGACTCGCGATCCTCTGCGCTCGGTCCCTGGTATCTGAGGGCAGCGAAGCCACGGCTTGTTCCAAGGCAGACGGCAGTCTCCTTCCGAGTGCCACGAATCGCTCAACCGCACGATCACCTCCCAGGCCCAATCGACGGCCGACGGAACGCCAGTCGCTGGGAGAAATCTCCCGCATGGCCCAATGCCTCCCCACCTTCATCGCCGATTGGAGCGGCTTGTCAGAGGGGTAGGCCACGGCAGATGCGAGGTCGTACAGTGGCGCAAGTTGCGCCCTACCTCCACTCAACATGAGCGAGTAGTTCTTCGCGTGGGCGTCCGTGCCGCCGATGAGGATATTGAATGCGAGTCCATCGAAGAAACGGGCGGAACTGACCTGCCGATCAGCCAGACCCAGCCTCACTAGCAGGTCTGCTACGGCGCCCACTCCAGGACCGCCCTCACTCTGGTACTTCTGGCTCGGATGCACCGACATCGCCTGGCAGAGATCCTCCTGGTGAAGACGGCGGAGAACACCATCGCCATCGGCGATGCGGTCGTAGCGCGCGGAGACGATGGCGCGCACATCGCCGACTTCCACCAGCTCAGACCGTGCCGCGAGCAGTCCGAGCTGGCTGGCTGTCCGCTGACAAAGCACCTCGTTGATGTGATGGTCGTCGAACCCTTCGATGGCTGGCTTGACGATGTGAGTGGTCGGCGTCGAGTCCCTGGGTATCCCCCAGGCACCGGAGACGGGATCGCGATAGAGCGCGACCTTGGATTGCGCACCCGCGAGACTCCAGCGGCCTGTGACCCGCCCTGCAGCCCAGTCTCTCCGATGCTGAGCGAGTTCGCGCACCAGAACGACGAACTCGTCCCCACTGAGCCAGCCGACCGCGCCCTCCCGAATCACCGCATCGTCGCTTGACCCGCTCGCAGGGAGAATCTGCACTGCTCCCGCCGCGTCGCGACCCACATGTTGCAGCAGCGCAAACGGATTGTTGGGCGAAACCCCAAACTCCCTGCCCCAGCGCTCCCGCACGGCCTGGTTGTCGGGCAGCAATCCGTCCAGAAACGCCCGGACCACCCGTGGCGAATAGGTTCCCGCGCGGAGCGGCATCGAGAGCGACAGTGGCGTCGGCTGTGACCTCTCCAGGTAGTCATCGTGGTAGCCGAAACCCAGCGCGCCCTGGTTGTTCTGGGTCAAGATGCCGATGGGGACGCCATCCAGGTAGACCCGCAGTTCACGACTCATGTCAGTCCTCGGAGTACCGCCTCGAAGGGATCCTGCTCGGCCTCGCTCTCTGACACCTCGCCGAAGGTAACCTCCAGCCCCAGAACGTGAAGGACATCGAGGACTTTGGCGAGTTCTAGCCGAGGATTTCCTTGCTCAAGCCGGACGACCCAGTCGCGCCCGACCCCGGCCCGCTCGGCAACCTGGGCTTGGGTCAGCCCGCGCTCTTTTCGGGCCATACGAACGGCTGTGGCAACGTCTTGGACAGTCTTCATCGCACCCCTTGATGTCGGCGATCGGCAACATCATCAAATGTAGTCGTTCGGCAACACCTTGGCAAGATGCCGTTCGGCAACATTTGCCCGCGAGCGGGATCGTTACAGGACGCTGCCCGGGCGGTAGGCGGCGGCCTCCGGGTTGGCTTCCACCAGCTCGGCGATCCGGGCGGCCAGGCGGGCGACCTGGTCGGTGGCGGTGCCGGCCAGCTCCATGGGGCTGGTGACCAGCGCACCGAGTTCATCGCGGGTCAGCCCGATGCGCTCGTCGGCGGCCAGCCGGTCGAGCAGGTCGTTGTCCTTAGCGCCCTCGCGCAGATCCAGGGCCACGGCCACCGCGTGCTCCTTGATGGCCTCGTGCGCCACCTCCCGGCCCACGCCCTTGCGCACCGCCGCCATCAGCACCTTGGTGGTGGTGAGGAACGGCAGGTAGCGCTCCAGCTCGGCCTCGATCACGGCGGGGAAGGCGCCGAAGTCGGCGAGCACCGTGAGGAAGGTCTCGAACAGGCCATCGAGGGCGTAGAACGCATCAGGCAGCGCGACGCGGCGCACCACGGAGCAGGACACGTCGCCCTCGTTCCACTGGTCACCGGCCAGCTCGCCGATCATCGAGACGTAGCCGCGCACGATCACGGCCATCCCGTTGACGCGCTCGCAGGAGCGGGTGTTCATCTTGTGCGGCATCGCCGACGAGCCCACCTGGCCCTCCTTGAAGCCCTCGGTGACCAGCTCGATGCCGGCCATCAGCCGGATGGTGGTAGCGAGGTTCGACGGGGCCGCCGCGATCTGGGCGAGAGCGGTGAGCGCGTCGTAGTCGAGGGAGCGCGGGTAGACCTGCCCGGTGGAGGTGAACACCGCCCGGAAGCCCAGCTCCTCGGTGACGCGGCGCTCCAGCTCCGCGAGCTTGGCGGCGTCGCCATCCAGGAGATCGAGCATGTCCTGGGCCGTGCCGACCGGGCCCTTGATGCCGCGCGCCGGGTAGCGGCCGATCAGGTCGTCGAGACGCTCGAGCCCCACCAGCAGCTCGTCGGCGACGGTGGCGAAGCGCTTGCCGAGCGTGGTGATCTGGGCGGCGACGTTGTGCGAGCGGCCGGTCAGCGGCTGCTCGGCGTATTGCACCGCCAGTCGCGACAGCTGTGCCAGCGCGGCGATCACCCGAGTCCGGATCACGTCGAGCGAACCCGTCACCTGGAGCTGCTCGATGTTCTCGGTGAGGTCGCGCGAGGTCATGCCCTTGTGCACGTGCTCGTGGCCGGCGAGGTCGTTGAACTCCTCGATGCGGGCCTTCACATCGTGCCGGGTGATGCGCTCGCGGGCGTCGATGGAGGCAAGGTTCACCTCGTCGATCACGGCCTCGTAGGCGGCGATCACCTCGTCCGGGTCGGCCCCACCGAAGTCGACGCCCAGATCGCGCTGGGCACGCAGCACGGCCAGCCACAGCCGGCGCTCGGCGACGATCTTCGCCTCGGGAGCCCAGATCTCGCGCATCTGAGGGGACGCATACCGGTTGGCCAGCACGTTGGGAACGCTCATGCGCCGGATTCTAGTGGGCAGCGAGAAGTTCTGCAGTGCAGCCGATTCGTTCATAGGTGGTCAACGCGCGTCTATCCAGCGTGACGAGGGTACCCCCGGCCAGGCGCACGGTCTCTGCAATCACAGCGTCGTAGACCGCGCCTCCAGAAATACCCAAGATCGGCAACCGCGTGACGACCAAACGGCGCACCTGATCGGGCGTGAGCGCGAGCGCCGCATCTGGGAACGCCAGCTCAAGGAATCGCGCGGCCACATCTGCCGGCGCACGATGCGGCGCGGGCAGACGCGTCAGCACGCTGTAGGTTTCGACCAGCGAGTGGCATGCGATCTGTGGACGTCGCGCCAGTTCGGAGCGAGCGTCAGCATGCGCCTCGTGCCACGATGCACACGCTGCTACCGCGACACCAGTGTCGACAACCCTCATCGACGCAGGCGTTCGACCACGCCACGAACAGTATCCGCTGTCAACTGCTCCACGGGCTCATCCGGCACCGCCACAGGCACACCGTCGATCATCTCCAGATGCATGCCAACTCCGGTCACATCGATGCTGATCCGCCCGTCGAGCATCGCAATATCAAGGAGTTGTCCAGGCTTAAGTTCGAGGGCGTCGCGGATCTCCTTGGGAATCACCACTCGCCCGCCAGAATCGATGGTTGCATGCATGGGTCTAGAATACCGCTGCCGTCGAGGCCCTTCCCCTCATCACCTACGTCCGCAGCGCCGACGAGCATCAAGAGCGGCTCAAGCGGTGTCCGGACGACTACTCAGCGGGGTTCAATGTGGCCGATCAGGTGCGGCTTGCCCTCTTTATTGCGAACCACGAAGCGGGTGACGCCGTCCTCCTGGGCTGTGGCGAAGCGCACGGTGCCCGGCAGGAAGATCGGCTTGGTGAATTGCGCACCCACCCGATAGGTCGCGGGAAGATGGCCGTCGAAGACCGCCAGGGCGCGAGCGTGGGTCCACATGCCGTGGATGATGGGGCGCGCGAAACCGAACGGACGTGCGGTGAGCGGGCTCAGATGGATGGGGTTGGCATCGCCGCTGATCTCCGCGTATCGACGCCCCAGATTGGCGGGCAGACGCCATCGCTGCGCATCCGAAGCATCGGGGGCCTGTTCGCGAGGCGTGTGAGGCGGGTCGCCTGGAAGTACCGCTCCCCGGCTCAGATAGTTGCTGACGCCACGCCATGCCAGCTCGTCGCCGACGTGGACGGTGCCGACCATATCGAAGGTGGCGCCTTTGGCGTGGGGCTGCGGGTTCTCCGCGCGCACCGTCAGGCGTACCTTCTCGCCCAACGAGACCGGCCTCAGCAGTTCCATGTCGTTGCGCACGTGAACCAAGCCTGCGAGCCCGAAGGGAAAGTCATCCTCCGCCATCAGGGCCGCTTGCAGCGGGAAGGTGAGCACATGCAGCCACGTGGGCGGCAGCACGTCGCGGAGAGCGAATCCGGCTACTCGGGCGTATCGCGCGTAGGGCTCCACGTCGAGCACATAGCTGTTGATCAGGGCCGTGCGATCGGGAAGCTCTCCCGGCTGGGCAGTGCCCCGTCCCTTCAGCATCGCCTGGACGAACAGCGTGTTGATGCTGGGCAGTTCGGAATACTCGCGAACCTCAGACATTCTGACCACCCGCCTCTATCCGAAAATCGGCCACTGGCCGATTTTCCTGAGTAGACACGAAAAATGGGCCATTGGCCGATTTTCCGGGAAAGGTTCGGGGTGCATCTCAGGCTCCGATCAGGTTCTGGCCGCACACCCGGATCACCTGGCCGTCGACGCCACCCGAGCAGGGGCCGCAGAGGTAGGCGATGGTCTCCGCCACGTCGTCGGGCTGGCCCCCTTGGTCGAGCGAGTTGGTGCGACGGAAGATCTCGCGCTGCACGAAAGGGATGGCACCCGTCATCTCGGTTTCGATGAACCCCGGCGCCACGGCGTTGACGGTGATCGGCCGGTCGGCCAGCTCGTCCTTCATCGCCCACCCACACCCATCACGCCGGCCTTGGAGGCGGCGTAGTTGGTTTGGCCACGGTTGCCCGCCACACCGGAGGTGGACGCGATGCCGACGATGCGCCCGTTCTCCCCGAAGGAGCCGGGCACGTCGTTGTTCAGCAGGTACTCGTTGATGGTCATCTCGGCGCGAAGGTTCACCTCCAGCACGCTGGCCCAGCGCAACTCATCGAGATTGGCCAGCATCTTGTCGCGGGTGATGCCGGCGTTGTGCACGATGGCCCACAGCCGAGCGTCCTTCCCGTGGACGTGAGCGATGTGTTCGGCAATCCGAGGTCCGGCATCAGGGGTGGTGATGTCGAGTTGCAGCGCGGAACCGCCGATCTCATTGGCAACGGCTGCCAAGGACTCCCCCGCCGCGGGCACGTCGATCGCCACCACGGTGGCGCCATCTCGGGCGAAGATCCGCGAGATCGCCGCGCCGATACCGCGGGCGGCACCCGTCACGGCGACGATCCGGCCGGTGAACGGCACGTTCACGCTGGGATGCGGATCCTTCGACGGGCCGACGCGCCAGGTCTGGCCGTCGACGAAGGCGGAGCGTCCGTGCAAGAGGAACCACACCGTCGACGCGAGGTCTTCCGCGGGCGTGTCGCGCAGGAGAAACACCAGGTTGCTGGTGGCGCCGTCGCGCAGTTCCTTGGCGACGGTGCGGTTGATTCCGTCGATGGCCTGCGCCACCGCCTTGGCCTCCAGCCCCTCGACCGCCGATGCATCGTGAGCGAGGATGATGATCCGCCCAGACCGCTCCACACCCCGCATCACCGGACGGAGCACCTGTCGCATCCCCTCCAACTGGGCGATGGTGCGAACCCCCGTGGCATCGATGACCAGCGCACCGGGCCTGACGGGGTAACGCGGCGCGCGTTGGCGTCCCTCATCGTCGGTGGTGCGAGCCTCGGGCACATCCCGCAGCGCCTCTTCATGCGATATCTGCAGGAGAGCGAGCACGTCGGCGGCGATACCGCCGCCATCGAGTTCCCCCAGGATCACAGGACCGGCCGGCATCCGTCGCCCGCGGCGCAGCAAGGGCGGCTCACTCAAGCCGGCCTTGCCGGCGAGGAACTTGCCCACCGGCGAGTTGTAGACGTTTTCCAGCACACTGGACACGCGTTTCACTTCCCTTCGAGAATCGCCACGACGCCTTGACCACCGGCTGCGCAGATCGAGATGAGACCGCGCGAGCCCGCTCCCTTGAGGTGCAGCATCTTCGCCAGGCTCGCAACGATCCGAGCGCCCGTCGCGGCGAACGGGTGGCCCGCTGCCAGCGACGATCCCTTGGCGTTGAGCTTCTCCCGGTCGATGGTGCCAAGCCCCGCCTGTTCCAGCGCTTTCAGCGTGGCGCAGACGGTTCCGGCGAACGCCTCGTGGAACTCGTAGTAGTCGAAGTCTTGCAGCGACAAGCCGTTGCGTTCGAGCAGAGCGGGAAGCGCCCGGGTGGGCGCCAGCAGCAGATCGTCGGCACCGGAGACGTAATCGGCGGCGGCCACCTGCGCGTCGACGAATCGCGCCAGCACCGGCCAGCCCTTCTCCTGGGCGACGGTTTCCTCCGCCAGCAGCACGGCGGCCGCGCCATCGGTGAGCGCCGTCGAGTTGCCGGCCGTCATCGTCGCCGCCTCCCCCTCACCGAAAACGGTGCGCAGTTTCGCCAACGCCTCGAGGGAGGTATCGGGTCTCAGGACGCTGTCTTTGGTGGCTCCCAGGTAAGGCGAGACGAGATCGTCGAAGAAACCCTCGTCCCAGGCACGGGCGAGGTTGCGGTGCGAGGCCAGCGCCAGTTCGTCCTGCTCCTCGCGAGTGAGTTCCCAGCGGGTGGCGGTCAGCGCCTGCGACTGGCCCATGCTCAACCCCGTACGCGGCTCGATCACGCCCGGCGGCACGGGGATGAGATCAGCGGGACGGATCGTCGCCAGCGCCCTCAAACGCTCGCCCAGCGATCGGGCTCGGTTGGCGGTGAGGATCGCTCGTCGCAAACCCTCGGTGACGACGATCGGGGCATCCGAGGCCGAATCGGTACCACCCGCGATACCGATGTCCAGTTGACCGACGCGGATCTTGTTGGCGATGTAGACCGCCCCTTCCAAGCTCGTGCAACAGGCCTGTTGAATGTCGACGGCGGGTGTGAGCGGCGACAGAGCCGATCCCAGCACCGTCTCACGGGTGAGGTTGAAATCGCGCGAGTGCTTGAGCACCGCCCCTCCCGCCACCTCACCGAGCACAGCACCGGAAAGCCCGAAGCGGGCGACCAGGCCATCGATGGCAGCGGTGAACAGATCTTGTGCAGACGCGGAGGCGTAGGCGCCTCCCGCCTTGACGAAGGGCGTCCGGTTGCCGCCCACCACCACAGCGGTGCCTAAGGTCATCGTCTGGTCCTCTCGATTGGCCGATCCCAAAATTCAAAGTACCAGATACTTGATGTATCCGATACTGTGAGTTTCGTGAACAGGGGCAAAGAGGTCGACGGGCGCACAGCCCGGTGGGAGCAGCACAACGAAGAGCGCCGCCAAGAGTTGGTGCACGAGGCGCTGCGCGCCATTCGCACCCATGGCCCGGGCGTGGGCATGGATGAGATCGCCGCCCAGGCCAAGACGTCGAAGACCGTTCTCTACCGCCATTTCGGCACTAAGGTCGGGCTACACCAAGCCATCGTCGAGGCCACCCACGCCTTCATCTTCGACAGCCTGCCCCTGGGCGACGTCGAGACTCTCGAACCCCGCGAACTCATTCACGAACTGGCTGACGCCTACCTCTCCCTGGTGGAGCGAGATCCCCACATCTACGCGTTCGTGATCACCAGGCCGGGCGGCGAGAACACCGACGACCATCCGGTCCTCGGCATCACGGCGCGGATCGGCAACGAGATTTCCCGGGCGATGGCGGCCTGGCTGCGTCGTAACAATCTCGACGAGGAGGCCGCCAACACCTGGGGTCATGGCATCGTCGGCTTCGTCTACGCCGTCTCGGATCGCTGGATCCTGACCCAGCACAAACGCCCCCGCCAAGACGTCGTGCGCTTCATCGACGAGATGTTCGCCGCCACGTTCACTCCCACAACCTCCCTCCGCGATACAAGGAGCATCCGATGACCATCTCCCCCACCGGCGACGCCCTGCGCACGGCACTCGACGGCCCCTTCCACCAGCTCAAGCAGCGCTGGCGCACGGAGGTCACCGACGACGACGTGGTGCGGGATCCGTCGCTCAGCATGGCCGAGGCGCGCGACTGGACGTTGGATAGGGTCATTCGCGTTGCCGAGCGACACCTCGTCACCGCAGGTTTCCCTAGCGCGTATGGCGGCACGGGCACCGCGGCGGAGTCGGTGGCGAACTTCGAGATGCTGGCCCTGGGCGACCTTTCGCTCACCATCAAATCCGGCGTCCAGCACGGCCTCTTCGGCGGCGCGATCACAAACCTGGGCACCGAATGGCACCACGGCACCTTCCTGCCCGGCGCCATCGACGTCAGCCTTCCGGGCTGCTTCGCGATGACGGAGATCGGGCACGGCTCCGACGTGCAGTCGATCGAAACCACCATCACCTATCTCCCCGAGAGCGACGAGTTCGAGGTCGATTCACCCACGCCCCGCGCGACGAAGGCCTATATCGGAAACGCCGCCCGTGACGGCCGGATGGCGGTGGTCTTCGGCCAGCTCCACGTCGGGGGCGAGCATCACGGCGTGCACGCCATCCTGGTGCCCCTCCGCGACGACGACGGCGGCCCGCTCGACGGCGTGGCGTGCGGCGACCATGGTCACAAGGGCGGGCCTGCTCGGCATCGACAACGGCACCATCGCCTTCGATCACGTGCGGGTGCCACGTCGAAGCTGCTCAATCGGTACGGCGGCGTTGACGACGAGGGCGCCTATCATTCTCCGATCGCCTCGAAGAACGCTCGCTTCTTCACCATGCTCGGCACGCTCGTGCGAGGCAGGATCTGCGTCGGCGCGGGGGCTGCCTCTGCCGCACGCAAGGCCCTGACCATCGCCATCGACTAGCGGTCGCGCCGCCGCCAGTTCCGTTCCCCCGGGTTGGGCGACGAGATTCCGCTGCTCGACTACTTGACCCATCAGCGCCGCCTCCTGCCGCCGTTAGCCGCCGCGTACGCCCACGGTTTAGCTACCCAACGAGTTGGCCCAGCAGCTGCAGCGCGTGCAGGACTGAGGGCGCCGATCCAAGCGGCCAGGGAACTCGAGACGCGCGCCGCAGGCATCAAGGCCGCGCTCACCCGGTTCGCCACCGACACCATCCAGGTGCCGCGAGGCCTGCGGCGGGGCCGGGTACATGAGCGCCAACGGGATCACCCTGCCCCCGGCAGGACGTCGACATCTTCGCCACCTTCGAAGGCGACAACACGTGCTGCTGCGCCCCTCGTGGCGAAGGCCCCCTCCTCCTGGACTACAAGACCAATTTGGGCGAGATGGATCTGCGGGCACGGCTCAGGCCACCGCCAAGCTGATCGGAGGCACCGTGATGGAACGCACCACGGCGCGCTCCGTGATCGACCGCCTTGATCGCCACCGCGAAGCGCACACCTCAGGAGCGGTGCTCCTCGCCCGCGGCTGGCATGTCCAGATGTTCGAGTCTTGGCGATGACACCTCATCGAAGGCCTTCGCGAAGCGGATGCGCGCTTGCCGGGAAGCTGAAGGACGACACGCAGTGGCAGGCCATCAATGCATGCCAGGTCCACATGCCGGAGACCGCGCGGCTCACATCGACAGGGTCGTGCTGGAGGCATTCATCCAGGGCATCGAGGATTGCGCGACGAGTACGTCACCTCGCTGCTGGTGAAGCCATGCGACCCTCTACGCGCTGTCGACCATCGAGGCCAACCGCGCCTGGTACAGGGAACACGAGGCCTTCGACCCCCGGCGCTCCAAGATGATCACCCGCACCGTCGACAAAGGTGCGGCGAGCCTCCGCACCAAAGCCGGTCCGCTCGCCGAAGGGCTGGGCGTGCCGCGCGCGTGGATCTCAAGACCCACCGATCAGCGCACCACGCCGCGCGGATTATTCAGCAGGCTCCTAGTGCGGGATGCCGATGTCGGTGCGGTGGAAACCGTCGGCGAAGTCGATCCGGGCCAGATGCGCGTAGGCGCGTTTCCTGGCCTGCTCGAGATCGGCGCCGCGACCGACGATGCCGAGCACGCGGCCACCAGAAGCCGCGAGTTCCCCGTCGACGATCTTGGTGCCCGCGTGGAGCACGTAGGCGTCGTCCTCGTCAGCCTGAAGCACGATCCGCCCCCCTGTCGTGGGGGTGGCGGGGTAGCCGGTGGCGGCGGAGACCACCACGACGGCCGCGCCGTCGTGCCATTCCAGCGGCGGGAGTTGGCCCAACTCGCCGCGGGCGGCGGCGCGCAGCACCGTGGCCAACGGCGTCTTGAGCAGCGCCAGCACGGCCTGGGTCTCGGGATCACCGAAGCGCACGTTGAACTCGACGACGCGCAACCCGCGTGAGGTGAGCGCGAGGCCCGCATAGAGCAGTCCGACGAAGGGGGTGCCGCGACGGGCCATCTCGGCGATGGTGGGATTGACCACGTCCGCCATGATCTCGTCGACCAGGCCCTCGGGCGCCCAAGGCAACGGGGCGTAGGCGCCCATCCCCCCGGTGTTGGGACCGGCATCGCCATCGCCGACGCGCTTGAAGTCTTGGGCCGGCATCAAAGGCACGGCGTTCTCGCCGTCGCAGATCGCGAACAACGAGACCTCCGGGCCGTCCAGGAAGTCCTCGATCACGACACGACCGCAGGATGCGGCGTGGGCCAGGGCCGCCTCACGATCGTCGGTGACGACGACCCCCTTGCCAGCGGCGAGACCGTCGTCCTTGACCACGTGCGGAGCACCGAACTCGTCTAGCGCGGCTGCCGCCTGTTCGGGGGTCTCGCACACGCGGGAGTCGGCGGTCGGCACCCCTGCCGCGCGCATGACGTCCTTGGCGAAGGCCTTCGATCCTTCGAGCACCGCCGCTTCGCGACCCGGGCCGAACACGTCGAACCCGGCGTCGCGCAACACATCCGCCACACCGGCGACGAGCGGGGCCTCGGGGCCGATCACCACGAGATCCACCTCCAGCGAGCGGGCCAGGCCGACGACTGCATCCGGCGAGTTCGCGTCGAGGGCATGCAGCTCGGCCACCCCCGCGATACCTGGGTTACCGGGTGCGGCATGCAGCGCGGTGACGGACGGATCGGCGGCGAGCGACCGGGCCAGCGCGTGCTCGCGCCCCCCGGAACCAAGCAGGAGGATCTTCACCTGCCTCAGCCTAGGGCATGTCTCCCCACCCCTCGCGATGTCCAGACGCTCTCGTTACGCGGCCGTGGGCACCCGAGAACCAAGACACACATCAACGGCGTCTTGACCGACGGTCGCACTGTCAGTGGGCACCAGTAGGTTCACAGCTACGGAAAGAAAAACGTAACCCCGGCGATATGGCTGAGCCAGTGATCGTTCCGGGGTCTTCGCCTGCAACTCTACGCGGAGGACGATCGATGTCAAGTAGCGCAGCATCCCCGCAGCTCTGGCACGACGCGACGATCGGCAACATGCTCACCAAGGATCGGCTGTCGTCCTATCTCCGGGCAACCTCCGGCGATCTCGAACACGCCCTTCTTTTATACGAGTGGAACACCCGCGCCGCCGGTGCCGTCATCCAGACCGTCGCCCTCACCGAGGTTCTTCTGCGCAATTCCATGGACAGACGCCTCATCGCGTGGGCGCGAAAGAAATCCCACCAAGGGTCCTGGTTGAGTGTCATTCCGCTCGATTCGCGGGGCATCGCCGACATCAGGGCGGCTCGCTTCCGCGCCACGAAGAGCGGCAAGCGCAAGGAGTTGCACGGCAAGGTCATCGCAGAACTATCGTTCGGATTCTGGCGCTACCTCGTTACCCGGAGATATCTCACCACCCTCTGGATACCGGCGTTGAAGGACGCTTTCCCTCACGGGGCCGCGGATATCGGACGGCGCCGCGCGGAGGTGGAACAGACCATGAACAGCATCGTCTTCATCCGCAATCGCGCGGCGCATCACGAGCCGATCCACCGTCGCGATCTCGTCGCAGACTTCCAAACCATCGTCGCCCTCTGTCACTGGACGCACCCTGAGGCGGGAGCCTGGGTGGCCAGCACTTCCACCCTCCCGGGTGTGATCGCCGAGCGCACCGAACTCGGTATATGAGCGCAGACCACGCAGAGAGCTATCTATATGGCTCGGCCTGTACCTCTTTCACAGGCCTCGCCATATAGACATTCTTGTGCAGCGCATCACCCGTCTTCGGCGTCCTCACGACGTTCGGCCTCCTGGGCACGCTGCACCAGCACCCGGAAGCCGAGGATGGCCACCGTGAATCCGCCGCCGACGGGCACGGCCCACCACCAGCCCCAGCCGATGTCTTCTTGCCAGACGGCGACGATCACCGTGCCGATCATGAACACCGTGATCAGCACGATCAAGGCCGTCACCAGCCGCGGCACCACGGCGCCCTCCTGATCAGATCAGATCAGATCGTGAATGGCCACCGACTGCTCACGCCCCGGACCGACGCCGATGCCGCTGATGCGGCAACCGATCAGCTCCTCCAGGCGCTTGACGTAGGCCTGACAGTTGGCCGGCAGGTCGTCGAAGGCCCGCGCACCGGAGATGTCCTCGGCCCAGCCGTCGAGGTACTCGTAGACGGGTGTGGAATGGTGGAAATCAGACTGGGTCATCGGCATCACGTCGTGACGCACCCCGTCCACCTCGTAGGCCACGCACACCGGGATCTTGTCCCAGCCCGAGAGGATGTCGAGCTTGGTGAGGAAGACGTCGGTGAAGCCGTTGATCTTGACGGCCTGCTCTACCAGCAGCGCGTCGAACCAGCCACACCGGCGCGGGCGTCCCGTGGTGGCACCGAACTCGGAGCCTTCCCGGCGCAGCCGCTCCCCGTCCTCGTCGAACAGCTCCGTGGGGAACGGCCCCTCGCCAACGCGGGTGGTGTAGGCCTTGGCGATGCCGATCACCCGGTCGATCCGGGTGGGGCCCACGCCGCCGCCGGTGGTGGCACCGGAGGCGGTGGGGTTGGACGACGTCACGTACGGGTAGGTGCCCTGGTCGACGTCGAGGTGGTGCGCCTGCGCGCCCTCGAACAACACGACCTTGCCCTCGTCGAGCGCGTCGTTGATGTAGCGACCGGAGTCGACGATGTGGGGCCGGATCACCTCGGCATGCTTCAGCAGACCCTGGACGATCTCCTCGGCCTCGATCGGGCGACGGTTGTACACCTTCACCAACAGCTGGTTCTTCTGCTCCAGCGCGGCCTCGACCTTCTGGCGCAGGATCGACTCATCCAGAATGTCCTGAATCCGGATGCCCAGGCGATTCACCTTGTCGGAATAGCAGGGGCCGACGCCACGGCCGGTGGTGCCGATACGGCGCTTACCGAGGAAACGCTCGGTGACCTTGTCGATCACCTTGTGGTACTCGGTGATGATGTGAGCGTTGGCGGACAGCAGCGGGTGCGGCACGTCGACGCCACGGGAGGTCAACTCCTCGAGTTCCTGGGCGAGCACGTCGAGGTCGACCACCACGCCGTTGCCGATCACCGTGACGGTGTCGGGGTTGAGGATCCCGGATGGCAGCAGGTGCAGCACGAACTTGTCGCCGTTCACCACCAGCGTGTGCCCGGCGTTGTTGCCGCCGGAGTAGCGCACGCAGAGATCTACCTTGTCCCCTAGTTGATCGGTTGCCTTACCTTTGCCTTCGTCTCCCCACTGAGCACCGACGACAATCACGCTTGGCATGGGTCAAATACCTCCACACATGGACGAAGCCCCGCGCATCGCATCGGGGCATTGCAACCGCATTCTACGTGAGAGTTCGTGCATCTCCTACACGGTGTCGCCGCTCGGACGTTCACGACCCTCCAACTGGGCAGCGTTTCCCCTGTTGTGACACCTCCGATTGAGGCAAGCTAGTAGGCATCATCAAAGTGTTCGGTGACGCCATCGCAGGCGCCCTCCGACCAGGCTTGAGGAGCTTCGGATGAAGAAACTGATCAACTCTCCCGACGATGTGGTCGCTGACGCCCTCATCGGCATCGAGGCCGCCCACCCCGAGCTCGGCGTCGACCACGAAAACCAGGTCATCTACCGCGCCGAACCGAAGAAGGAGGGCAAGGTCGCGCTCGTCTCCGGCGGCGGATCCGGCCACGAACCCCTGCACGGCGGCTTCGTCGGTCCCGGCATGCTGGACGCCGCGTGCGCCGGCGCCGTGTTCACCTCCCCCACCCCCGACAAAGTGCTGGCCGCCACCCAGCGCGCCGACACCGGCGCGGGCGTGGTGCACATCGTCAAGAACTACACCGGCGACGTGATGAACTTCGAGATGGCGGCCGAGATGGCCTCAGACATGGGCATCGCCGTCGAATCGGTGCTGGTGGCCGACGACGTGGCCGTCGAAGATTCCACGTGGACCGCCGGCCGACGCGGCGTGGGAGGCACCCTCGCCGTCGAGAAGATCGCTGGCGCGGCCGCCGAAGAGGGCACATCGTTGGCAGAGGTGGCGGAGATCGCGCGACGGGTGGCCGGCAACAGCCGCTCGATGGGCATGGCCCTCACCTCTTGCACGGTTCCCGCCGCCGGGCATCCCACCTTCGATCTGCCCGAAGACGAGATGGAGATCGGCATCGGCATCCATGGCGAGCCCGGCCGCGAACGTCGCCCCTTGGGCACGGCCAAGGAGATCGCCCAGCAACTCGTCGACCCGATCCTGGCCGACGATGATTTCACGAGCGCCCCGGTGATCGTGCTGATGAATGGCCTGGGCGGCACGCCGCTGATCGAGCTGTATCTCACCTACGGCGAGGTCAAGGCTCTCCTCGACGCGGCCGGCGTCAACGTGGCTCGCGTCCTGGTGGGCAACTACGTGACCAGCCTCGATATGGCCGGCTGCTCACTCAGCCTCACCAAGGCCGACGACGAGCTGCTGCGCCTGTGGGATGCCCCGGTGAACACCTCGGGCCTAAGGTGGGGCGCGTGACTGACTCCACCTCCACGCTCGCGGTCGTCGCCGATTGGCTGCGGCGCTTCGCCGGGCACGTTGCCGACAACAAGAACCTGCTGACTGATTTGGACTCCGCGATCGGCGATGCCGATCACGGGGCCAACATGAACCGCGGCATGACCGCGGTGGTCGCCTTGCTCGACCAGAAGGAGTTCGCCAGCGCCACCGACCTGCTGCGCCAGGCCGGCATGGCCCTGGTGAGCAACGTGGGCGGGGCCAGCGGCCCGTTGTACGGCACCTTCTTCATGAAGGCAGCGGCTCCGCTGAGCGATCCTGGTCTCGACGCCGGCGCGTTCGGCAAGGCGCTGCTCGCGGGGCTCAACGGAGTCATCGCGCGCGGCAGGGCAGAGCTGGGCGACAAGACGATGGTCGACGCGATGTCTCCTGCGGTCGAAGCCTTTGCGGCCGCCGCGGGCGCGGGTGCGTCACCGGCGGAGGCCGCCAAGGCCGCGAGCGAGGCGGCTGCCGCCGGGCGCGAGGCCACCATTCCGCTGGTGGCTCGCAAGGGCCGCGCCAGCTACCTGGGTGAGCGTTCCGCCGGACACATCGACCCGGGAGCGGCCTCGACCGCGTTCTTGTTCGCCTCTCTGGCCGAAGCCCTGGAGGGCTAACGCATGGCGGTAGGAATCGTGGTGGTCTCGCACAGCCGCGCCCTCGCCGAGGCGGCTGTGGCCCTCGCGTCCGAGATGGTACACAAGGACCCGCCGCCTCTGGAGATCGCCGCCGGCACTCCTGACGGCGGCTTCGGCACCGATGCCGCTGAGGTGATGAACGCCATCGGGACCGTCGACCAGGGCGATGGGGTGGCGATCTTCACCGACCTGGGCTCGGCCATCATGAGCGCGGAGCTCGCCATCGAACTGCTGGATGGCGATCCCGAGGTCTACCGGATCGTCCCCGCCCCCTTCGTCGAGGGCCTCGTCGCCGGCATGGTCCGCGCGTCCCTGGGCGCTTCTCTCGACACGGTGGCCGGCGATGCGCGCAACGCGCTGGCCGCCAAGATCACGCACATCGGCACGAAGTGAGAAGGGCTAGGGTGAGCACATGAGCGAGACGCACCCCAATCTGATGGCCAGTTCGGTCGTGGTGGAGCTACCCGAAGATCCGGCCTTGGCCGATATCACCGAACATGGCAAGGAGCGGTTCCTGGAGGTCGTGAGCCGCCATCCTTCCTCCTCGTTGTGCTGGGCACTGCTGGCCGAGACCTGCCTCCGCTCCGACGATCTGGGTAACTCGATCGCGGCCTATGCCTACGCCCGCACCGGCTACCACCGCGGGCTGGACACCCTTCGTCGCAACGGTTGGAAGGGATCCGGCCACGTGCCGTGGGAGCATGAGCCCAACCGCGGCTTCCTTCGGGCGCTCTGGGCGCTCAGTGTCGCCGCAGGACGGATCGGCGAGGCCGAGGAGCAGGAGCGCTGCGCGCAGTTCCTCCGCGACTCCTCCGAAACCGCCTACCAGGTGCTCGCGGACTGACTCGACCGCCGGCGGTTGGCGCGCCCCGGCGCAATCGTTCTCCTGGAGTTCATCTGCATGGACCGCTTCAGGGTTAGGTTGGTGGCAGGTCGTCGTTTCGTGAGGAGAGGCCCGTGTCCCGAATCAGATCCATCCTCTTGACCACGGCGCTATGCCTCACCGGTACGCTCGCCGCACCGTCGGTGGCCCATGCTGATGCCGCGGAGGTGAGGTTCGCCACCTTCAATGCCAGCCTCAACCGGGACGTCGAGGGACAGCTGGTGGCCGATCTTTCCACCGGCGACAACGAGCAGGCGCGCAACGCCGCGGAGACCATCCAGCGCGCCAATCCCGACATCGTGCTCGTTAACGAGTTCGACTACGACGCCGAGGGCGAAGCCGTACGGTTGTTCACGGAGAACTACCTCGCCGTGGGCCAGAACGGCGCGGATCCCGTCGAGTATCCGTACTCCTGGGCAGGACCGGTCAACACCGGTGTGCCGAGCGGCCATGACCTCAACAACGACGGCACGGTGGGCGGGCCCGACGATGCGTTCGGATTCGGCACCTTCCCGGGCCAGTACGGCCTGGTGGTCTACTCGAAGTACCCGATCCTCGCCGACGACGTCCGCACGTTCCAGAACTTCCTCTGGGCCGATATGCCGGGCGCGCTGCTGCCCGACGACCCCAACACCCCGGAGAATGGCGACTGGTTCTCCACCGAAGAGCTCAAGGTTGTGCGCCTCTCCTCGAAGACGCATGCCGACGTACCGGTGGATGTGAACGGCACTGTCGTCCATGTTCTGGCCGCGCATCCCACTCCGCCGTCGTTCGACGGGCCTGAGCGTCGCAACAAGCTGCGCAATCACGACGAGATCCGGTTGTGGGCCGATTACGTCTCTGGCAAGGCCGACTACCTCTACGACGATGCCGGCACCACCGGCGGCCTGCCGGCCGGAGCCAGTTTCGTCGTGCTGGGCGACTACAACTCAGACCCCAACGACGGCGATTCGGAGCCGGGCGCCATCCAGCAACTCCTCGAGGCCCCCGCGGTACTCGACCCCCAGCCGACGTCCGACGGCGCCGTCGAGGCCGCCAGGCAGGCCGGCGCTAACGACAGCCACCTCAGCGATCCGCGTTTCGACACCGCCGACTTCGGCGACGATCCCGCACCGGGCAACCTGCGCGTCGACTACGTCCTGCTGAGTGCGGCGACGATGACGGTCAAGGATTCGGGCGTGTGGTGGCCGGTCAGCTCCGATCCGTTGTCCCGCCTGACCGGTACCTACCCCTTCCCGACATCCGACCACCGCCTCGTCTGGGTCACGGCAACGATCGCTGGCGGAGAGCCCACACCGTCGCCCTCACCATCACCGACGGCCACCCCCAGCGATAAGCCCGGCCTCCCCAGCACCGGGAACTGAACCGAGCCTCGTGGTCAGGAATGTCACCAACGCTTCTTGAGGTAATCCGAATCAACATCAACATCGACCTCCGTGTCGCCGAACATCCCGCTTATAGTGAAGTGAACGCGGCAGCTTGATCCGCTCCAGTTGGAGGTCAGGACAACTCCCTTCGTACCTGCGGGCACATCTTGCGAGAAGAACCCGCCGCTGATATTGACGATGGCCTCCACCTTGTCGCCCTGCGAAAATAACGCCATTTCACATCCTTCTTTCCATATCTCATGATGGCCACGAATAGGCATCTCTAAGCAGTCCTCTGGAAATAACGACCCGTTCTCAAACAACTGACGCATTCACGACAGCCACTCAAGATCCGTTAGCTATCAACTACCCCGAAGTGGCTAAGAATTTTCCTCTTCTGCCGAAGCGCGGCTCCGGCGAGATAGGGAATGCCAGCCTGACTGAACCACCAGCCCAACCAGATGCTAACGTTCGATCCACCATTGGCAGCTGGTTCAATATTGACGGAAATCACTGGCCCGAGACCTCCATTTTCTCGCGCCACGCTAGTGATGGAACCCATTCCAGTGCGACGCTTCATATTAATGTCACCAGACCCGCGCCAGTTCTTCCACATCGGGCCGAAGCACTTTTCAACTTCCTCAGCAGCCTGCTCAACATCCATCGACACAGTCACCACATCAGTCCGCTTGGCTTTGCCATACACCTGCATATAGAAAATCAGCAGCACTGCCAAACCAATGAGAACCAGGACAACGACACTACCGGTCTCCATGCTTAGGGTGTTATTCATGGCCTATTTACCAGCCGGTTCGGAGTAGTTCTAGTTGGGTGACGATCCGGATGATCCCGGGGAGTTCCGCGAGTCGTCCACGGTAGCCCTTGGAGAGGATTTTCCAGTTCTTCAAACCAGCGATGCAATGCTCGACGGGTGCCCGTAAGCCAGCGATCGTTCGGTTGAACTCCTTCTCCCATTCCAAACGCTGCCGACCGGGCGCCTTTTTGATTGGTGTGATGGCGCTGGTGCCGATATAGGCGGTATCGGCGATCCAGTTCACATTCTCCTCGTTGAGGATCGTGGTCCAGCCACACAGCTCGAGTGCTTTCGCGTCGTGACGGGCGCCGGGTACTGGGTTGGAGACGGTGATTAGTTCCCCGGTGGCGGTGCAGGCGACCTGGATCGACAGGCACTGGACCTTGCGTTTCCCGGAGTAGTTCGCGCTGCCTTGGCCGCTGGCTGGCCGGTTCCCCGTGGGCACGAAGGTGCCGTCGACCAGGATCAGGTGGTCTTGATCGATGGCCTCGGTCAGGCTTATGCCGGTGAACACGAGCACGCTCTCCAGCAGGGCGCAGCCTCTGCGGTAGATGCGAGAGATGGTGGGCTGGGAGATGCCGTGCATGTCAGCGGCCACCATCTGTGACATGTTCTGACGCAGCAACAACAATGTGATCTCAACTTGTTTATAGAGCCCGAACCGATACCCGCGATACGACAATCCTCGGGCGGTCATGACCTCGTGGATCCTGGCGACGATTTCCAGGATGGTGGTCTTGGGGAGTCCTGTAGTAGACTGGTACCGCATCGACCGCTTCTTTCTAGAGAACTTTTGTGTGGTAACTTAATTCTCTCGTGAAGTGGTCGATGTTTATTTATACGACACGCAGTTTGGCGTGATTAATCACCCCGTGAATAACGCCCTTATAACCCCCTACTTGAATATCCAACTCGGCCACACCAAACCCTTTCACAAACCCGGATCTACTGGTTCGAGACAGTAAAGACGTCGCTAGCCCTGGGCATCGTAGCTATGGCCGCAATTAAACAAAATCGGTTTTTCGGGTGATGGGGAGGTGTTCGAAGTCGTAGTCGAACTCCCGGTTGTTGATGTAGTCCATGAATGCGGTGAAGGTTTCGTCTGGGGTGGCGTGTTGTAGGTTCGCGATATGTCCTTTCGCTGCGTTCCATACGTGCTCGGTCGGGTTATGATCGGGTGCGTACGGCGGGAGGTAGATTGGGGTGATCCGGTCCAGCAACTCGCCTGGCTTGTACAATGCGGTGACCGCTTTCGCGTGGTGGAACCCGGCATTGTCCAACACCACCGCGATCCTGGCTTGGGTGGTCTCTCGTTGGAGGCGTTCCAGCGCGAGTATGACCTGTTCACCGTTTTGCTGGCCGTCGATCGGGTAGACCCGCATCTTGCCGCTGGTGAGACTCAACGCCCCGAAGAACGAACACGCTGCCCGTTTCCGGTCGACGTAGAACTTGGTGCGCTGCCCCTTGGGGAGCCACATCCGCCGGGTCTCGGCTTCGTGTTCGACCCTGACCTCGTCGATGGTGTACACCTCGTAGCCTTCAGCCAGCAGCCCGGCGACCTGAGCCCGGACCTCGGCCATCCGTGCCGTGATCGCGGTCTCATCGCGCCGCTTGTCGAACGGGTCAGGGAGCTTGAAAGCTCATCCCGCACAACCGCATCAGCAGATGGTAGGACGAGTCGGCGGCATACTCGATGTCGAAGTAGATCTTCACCACGTCACGCAACGCCGGCATCGTCCCAGAACTCGGCCTCGATGCCGGACTCGGATGGTTCCTTCGCGAGCAGGGCTTTCACTTCTGCTTTCTGGGTCCGGGTGAGTTTCGCAGCGTTCTCGTTTCCCGCGTGCCCGGGTCACTACCGAACACAACCTGGTTTCCTGCCAATCGCGAAGCCAGCCCTGAACTGTTTTCACCGAACGGTCCACCAGTTTCGCAACAATCTCCGGGGCCACACCTTCGGAAACGTATAAGACCGCTTCCGCTTTCAGTCGGATCAGTATCAACGTGTCCGACCGTTTCTTCCAGGCCATCAACACGTTCTTCTCGTTCTCTGTTACCTCAACGATCGGCATACATGAATTATGTTCAATTAGACAGTTTTAGACAGATCGACACGCCGGTTTTATTTAATTACAGCCATAGCATAGAAGACCTACCACAGCTTAAGTTTGTGCACACTCGACGAACGTTGGCGTTTCCCAGCGACGAAGAGCTTGCTTCATAGGTGAACACTCCGGACCTCCAATTACCATTTAGCGATTCTTTGCCGCGACAAGGGGCACAAGAGAGAGAATGCCAATGGGAATCAACCATTGACACACAGAAACGATTCCCCGAAGGTCAGACAAGGTCGTACCGAAGTCATTCTGCCCCGACCTAGCAGACACATATCCCATCCCCCAATGCCTGTATGACGCACCATCACGCCACACGGGTATGCTACTTATAAGTCTGTAGACCGTCAAGTAGCACGTGGCGACGCTTGGATACGTGGCCGAGGGTGACTTGCAGAAGATTGTGGGGCGGAATCTCCGCGCCTACCGCCAAGCCAGAGGTCTCAGCCAAGAAGCATTCGCCGACGTGGTCGATGTCCATCGGACCTACATGGGTGGCCTTGAACGGGGCGAGCGCAACCTCACTCTCAAGAGCGTCGAGCGGATCGCGGAACGGATCGGCGTCGACCCGTTGGCTCTTCTCACCTCACCGAACTAGGCTGTCACAGCCCCAGTGGCTCAGAGAGTCTCGGGCAACAAGATGAAGTTCTCGACGTGGCGCGGCCGGATCACCGAGAAGTGACGACGATCCAAGGTTGCGATCTCTCGGACTCCCAACCGCTCAGCCACGGCAATCACCGAAGCGTCCGTCGTGCCAAGGCGGAGATCGTCGTATTGCTCCACTAGCTCCGCCATTCGTGCGTAGTCCGCAGGAAGTAAATCGACCGGTTCGAACCCACCTGCCGCGACGCCGGCAAGGAAGCCTGCCTCACGTCGCGGTCCACCTAGTCGGTCGAGAAGATAGCCCACCTCGGCAGCCACAGTCGCAGGTAACAGTAACCTGCGTCCAGCAAGCCTGACCCCAGTGAAGAGATCCACACATGCCCTGTAGTGAGTTTCGCTGGTGAAGGCAGCAGCCACGATTGGCGCGGTATCGAAGAGAATCACCGTCAGTCTCGACCGAAGCCTTCAGCAAGAAGCTCGTCGACCCGAGAGGCGTTATCCGCGCGTCCGTTGTTGGCTGGGCCTACACCGATCCAGGCGAAGCCGGCTTCCGGAGAAGCCGCCCGAGGACCAACACGGCGACGAACATCGGCCAGCACCTGGTCAACCTGCTCCTCTGGCAGAGAATCGATCAGATGATGTAGCTCGTCGCGCCCCACGCTCATACCCCCACTCTATGTTCTGGATCGGGCGCTGTGAACCGCCGATCAGCCTCGGCTGCGAACAAGCTGTTAGGACGTAGTGGTTCCTGCCCGTACACTTGTCCCCGGACTTCCGTCTTTCGGAGCGCTCTCGAGCTGGTGCCCCGGCGCCCTCAGGGCCCGGAACACCCCAGCGCAATCCCTTGGAGAGATGCCCATGCCCATTCGTCATGACCTGCGAAACGTCGCGATCGTCGCACACGTCGATCATGGAAAGACCACCCTCGTCGATGCCATGCTGTGGCAGTCCGGCGCCTTCCGGGAAGGGTCCGACGTCAACAAGCGGGTCATGGATTCGATGGACCTGGAGCGCGAGAAGGGCATCACCATCCTCGCCAAGAACACCGCGGTGCGGCACCGTCGCCCCGACGGCACCGAGATGACGATCAACATCATCGACACCCCTGGCCACGCCGACTTCGGCGGCGAGGTTGAGCGCGGCCTCGAGATGGTCGACGGCGTGATCCTGCTGGTGGACTCCTCCGAGGGTCCGCTCCCCCAGACCCGCTTCGTGCTGCGCAAGGCTCTCGCCAAGAAGCTGCCGATCATCGTGGTGGTGAACAAGGTGGACCGCTCGGATGCGCGCATCTCCGCCGTGGTCGACGAGACCTACGACCTGTTCATGGACCTTCTCGACGACGACGCGGGCGACGCGCTGGACTTCCCGATCGTCTTCGCCTCCGCCAAGGCCGGTCGCGCCTCGCTGGAGCAGCCCGCCGACGGCGAGATGCCCGACTCCCCCAACCTCGAGCCGCTGTTCGACACCCTGTTCGACCACATCCCCGCCCCCACCTACGACGAGGGCGCGGTGCTGCAGGCCCACGTCACCAACCTCGACGCCTCCCCGTACCTCGGCCGTCTGGCGCTGTGCCGGATCATCCAAGGCGAGCCTGAAGCGCGGCCAGGTGGTGGCCTGGTGCCGGGCCGACGGCACCGTCAAGAACGTGAAGCTCACGGAGCCTGCTGATGACCGAGGCGCTGGAGCGCGTGCCCGCCGAGTCCGCAGGCCCCGGCGACATCGTCGCCATCGCCGGCATCCCGGAGATCACCATCGGCGAGACCCTCTCCGATCCCGAAAACCCCTGCCGCTGCCCCTGATCACGGTCGACCAGCCGTCGATCTCGATGACCATCGGCATCAACACCTCGCCGTTGGCTGGCAAGTCAGGCAAGAACCTGACCGCCCGCCTGGTGAAGGCCCGCCTGGAGCAGGAGCTGATCGGCAACGTGTCGATCAAGGTGCTGCCCACCGAGCGTCCCGACACCTGGGAGGTGCAGGGCCGAGGCGAGCTGCAGCTGGCCATCCTGGTGGAGATGATGCGCCGCGAGGGCTTCGAGCTCACCGTCGGCAAGCCCCAGGTGGTGACCCAGGTGATCGACGGCAAGGTCCACGAGCCCGTTGAGCGGCTCACCATCGACGTGCCCGAGGAGCACGTCGGCACCGTCACCCAACTGCTGGGCACCCGTCGCGGCCGCATGGAGACCATGGTCAACCACGGCACCGGCTGGGTCCGCCTGGAGTTCCTGGTGCCCGCCCGTGGCCTGATCGGCTTCCGCACGGAGTTCCTCACCGAGACCCGCGGCACGGGCATCATGCACCACGTGGCCGAGGGCTACGAGCCGTGGGCCGGCGCCTTCCGCACCCGCAACACGGGCTCCCTGGTGGCCGACCGAATGGGCGCGGTCACCGGCTACGCCTTGTTCAACCTGCAGGAGCGCGGCGTGCTGTTCGTCTCCCCCGGCGACGACGTCTACGAGGGCATGGTCGTCGGCGAGAACCCCCGCGCCGAGGACATGGACGTCAACCCCACCAAGGAGAAGAAGCTCACCAACGTGCGCTCCTCCACCGGTGAGGAGTTGGAGCGCCTCATTCCGGCCCGGAAGATGTCGATGGAGCAGCAGCTGGAGTTCTGCGGCCCCGACGAGTGCCTCGAGGTGACCCCCGACGTCGTCCGGATCCGCAAGACCATCCTGGTCGGGCACGAGCGTGCCAAGGAACGCAGCCGAGCCAAGCAGCGCTGACCCTCACCTTCCTCGCGCCGGTGCCATCGACGATGGCACCGGCGCGAGCGCTTTCCTGGCGTGTTCCGTCTTCGCGGTTCACCGGGCCGGGTCCTCGGAATATGTCATACTGCCGGGATACGTGCGGCTGGGACCGGTTTCGGTTCGACGCGGATGACGTCACCAGCCAGGATTGCGAGGAGGCAATCGTGCGACGGAGATGTTCGGTAGTAGCTCTGGCACTCGCGGCAGCGCTCGGGATGGCCGCGTGCGCCACGGCGCCTCCCCATCCCCCGTGGTACAGCGAGTCCGACGAGGACAGCCCCGTCAAGGCGTGCTTGGTCTCCGACCAAGCCGGATTCTCCGACAAGTCCTTCAACCAGTCGGCCATGGAAGGCCTCCAACGCGCAGTCGCGGATCTCGGCGTGCGCTACGCCAGCACCGAATCCTCAGGCCCTGGCGACTTCAAACAAAACGTCGACAATCTGATCGCGCAGAACTGCACCATCATCTTCGGCGTCGCCTTCACCCTGAACGACACGATCCGCCGCGCCGCCGAGAACAATCCTGACCTCCACTTCGTGCTGATCGATTCGCGCATCACCGACGGCAATCCGCCGCAGGAAGTGAGCCTGCCCAACGCGAAGGCCCTGGTATTCAATACCGCCGAGGCGTCGTTCCTCGCCGGGTACCTGGCGGCCGGCATGTCGTCGACGGGCGTCGTCGGTACCTGGGGCGGCCTCCAGATTCCGCCCGTGGCGCTCTTCATGGATGGCTTCGCCGAGGGCGTGGCGCGGTACAACGCCGACAATCAGACCTCGGTGCGCTCCATCGGCTGGAACAAGGAGACCCAATCCGGCTCCTTCTCGGGCGACTTCCAAGACCAGTCCCGCGGAAATCAGCTGACTCAGGGGATGATCTCGCAGAACGCCGACGTCATCATGCCTGTGGCGGGCAACTCCGGCAACGGTGCCCTCGCCGCGGCCCGCGCAACACCCGGCACGGCGATCGTGTGGGTCGACTTCGACGGCTACGAGACCACCGCCTTCGGCGAGCTGATCCTCACCTCCGTGGTCAAGCACGTCGGCCAGGCGGTCTACGACACCATCGAGTCCGAGCTCAACGGGCAGTTCTCACCGGAGGCCTACATCGGCAATCTCGACAACGGCGGGGTCGGCCTGGCTCCGTTCCATGACTTCGAGGACGAGGTTCCAGACGAGCTTCGAGAAGCGATCGACGCGCTGAATGCCGACATCATCGCCGGCGAGATCACCATCACCACGGTGAACCAGCCATGACGCCATCACGAGACGGGAGAGGCCAGCGATGAAACTCGAGCTGCGTGGCATCACCAAAAGATTCGGTCCGCTGACGGCCAACGACAGCATCGACCTGGTGATCGAGCCTGGTCAGATCCACGCGCTGCTCGGCGAGAACGGCGCGGGCAAATCGACCCTGATGAACACCCTCTACGGGCTCTACCAACCCGACGAGGGACAGATCCTGATCGACGATCAGCCAGTCCACCTGTCCGGACCGGGCGACGCTGTGGCGGCCGGCATCGGCATGGTGCACCAGCACTTCATGCTCATCCCCGTGTTCACCGTCGCGGAATCGCTGGTGCTGGGCTACGAGCCCACCGGTCGTTACGGCCTCATCGATCAGGACGTTGCCGCCGCCAGGGTGAAGGAGCTCTCGGACCGGTTCGGCTTCGATATCAACCCGCACGCCAAGATCCAGGACCTGGACGAGGGCGCCCAGCAGCGCGTCGAGATCATCAAAGCTTTGTCGAGAGACGCGAAGGTGCTGATCCTCGACGAGCCCACCGCGGTGCTCACCCCTCAGGAAACCGACGAGCTGCTAGAGATCATGCGCCAGCTCAAGGCCTCCGGCACATCGATCGTCTTCATCACACACAAGCTGCGAGAGGTGCAGGCCATCGCGGACGCGATCACCGTCATCCGGCGCGGCAAGGTGGTGGGACACGCCTCGCCCACCTCGACGCGGGCTGAGCTGGCGTCGTTGATGGTGGGGCGCACCGTCGATCTCAGCGTCGAGAAGTCTCCCGCCATCACCGGGCGGGCCGGGCTCAACATCGAGAACCTGACCGTCCTGGACGACGAAGGACGAGCGCTGCTCGACGGCATCGACCTGCACGTGGACCAGGGCGAGATCCTCGCCATCGGCGGCGTGCAGGGCAACGGGCAAACCGAACTCGCCGAAGCGATCCTCGGCATGCGAACGCCGGCCACAGGAACCATCACGCTGAACGGCGAGAACCTCCTGGACGCCTCGGTGAAGAGGCGCCTCCACTCGGGCCTCGGGTATGTGCCGGAGGACAGGCAGGTGCACGGCATGGTGGGCTCGTTCTCGATCGCCGACAACATGGTGCTCGACCTCTACGACGTGACCCCCTACGCCAGTGGCTTATCGCTGAAGCCCGGTGAGATCCTGAACAACGGACGGCGGCTACGCGACGAGTACGACGTGCGCGTCACCAGCATCAAGGACCCCATCTCGACGCTGTCGGGAGGCAACGCGCAGAAGGCCATCCTCGCTCGCGCCATGAACCGGAGCTGAAGCTGCTCGTCGTCTCGCAACCGACCCGCGGCGTCGACGTCGGTTCCATCGAGTTCATCTACAAACGCATGGTGAAAGAACGAGACAAGGGCACGCCGATCATCGTGATCTCCACGGAGCTCGACGAGGTGGAAGCACTGGCCGACCGGATCGCCATCATGTACCGCGGCAAGTTCGTCGGCATCGTTCCCGCGGGAACCTCCCGCGACGTGCTCGGCCTGATGATGGCCGGCGTCTCGCAGTCGGAAGCCGAGGAGACCGACGCATCGCAGAGGGGAGCAGCCCATGAGTGACACCTCCGCCCAGCACGACGCGACGAAGCAGCCGGCGCGTCATTCGATTCTGCGCGACATGATGGCCTCGTCGGGCATGCTGATCGCCCTGGCGGTCCTGCTCGCGCTCGCGATCGGCGCGCTGCTGGTGACGGTCTTCGACCCGACGGTGCGCTACACCGTGAGCTACTTCTTCGACCGCCCGAGCGATACCTTCATCGCCGCATGGATGTCGGCCAGCGGGTACTTCACCTCGTTGTTCCGCGGTGCGATCTTCGACTACGAAGCAATGACCCTGGCGCGGGCCTTCCGGCCCCTGTCGGAGACGATGACGAACTCGATCCCCCTGATCATCACCGGGCTCGCCGTCGGCCTCGGATTCCGCGGCGGCCTGTTCAACATCGGCGCGCAGGGACAGTTCATCGTCGGCGCGATCGCCGCCGGATACGTGGGCTTCGCGTTCCAGCTGCCCCCTGGCATCCATCTCCTCGTCGCCATCCTGGCGGCCATCGTGGCGGGCTCGTTGTGGGCGGCGATCGTCGGCTTCATGAAAGCCCAGGTCAACGCCAACGAGGTCATCGTGACGATCATGTTGAACTCGATCGCGCTCTACCTCCTGAACTATCTGCTCACCACCGCCGCCTTCGTCGGCGACGGTTTCGCGGGCATGTCCATGGACGTGGCGCCGGGCGCGGCCTTCCCGCCGATGCTCTCCCCCATCTTCCGCCTGCACTGGGGTTTCCTGGTGGCGATCCTCGCGACGATCGCGGTCTGGTGGATCCTCGAGCGTTCGACCTTCGGGTTCGAGCTCAAAGCGGTGGGCGCGAACCCGGATGCCGCGCAAGCAGGCGGCATGTCGGTCAAGCGCGTGATCGTCATCACGATGGTGCTCTCCGGGGGCCTGGCGGGCCTGGCGGCCACTGCCCCCGCCCTGGGCACGGAACAGTTCCTCACCAACGGCATCGCGGCCAACTACGGGTTCGAGGCGATCACCGTCGCCCTGCTCGGTCGTTCGCGCCCGCTGGGCATCTTCCTCGCCGGGTTGTTGTTCGGGGCGCTCAACGCCGGCGGCTCCCTCATGCAGGCCGCCGCCGGCATTCCGATCGATATCGTGCAGGTGGCGCAAGCCGTCATCGTGCTCCTGATCGCCGCCCCACCGCTGGTGCGCGGGATCTTCCGATTGCCCTTACCGCGAGACAAGCGCGTGATGGACACGCCGATCGCCGACGCCGTGGGAGGAGGTGCGAAAGCATGAGCCAGCAGACCACCGCTCCCCACGCGGTCGCGCACACGGAGATCAAACCCAAACCCTCATGGAAGTGGCCGATCGTCACCGCGCTGATGGCCGTCGCGACGATCCTCCTGGCCTCCGGCACGGCGGGAGATGCCGTCTTCTCGATGCAGGGCGCCACGAGCTGGTTCGCGATCCCCAACATCGTGCTGCCCGCCGGCACCACGAACCTGGTGCTAGCGGTCCTCGCCGTGGTGGCGGCCCTCTACATCACCGTCATCGCGCTGAGGCGCGGGGCCGTTCCCACCTGGCCGGTCGTGGTCGCCGGGCTCGCCCTGGTGATCGCATTCCTCAGCTGGACGGTGGCAGGCAACGACGGGGCCTCCATCCCCGTGATGCGGCTGCTGGGCGGCGCCATCACATTCGCAGTCCCACTCGCCTTCGGCGCACTCTCCGCGGTGGTCTGCGAACGCTCGGGCATCATCAACATCTCCATCGAAGGCCAGATGATCGCCGGCGCCTTCGCCGCGGTCATCCTGTCCTCCGCCTTCGGAAATCCCTGGCTCGGGCTGATCTCCGCGCCCATCGCGGGCGTGGCGGTGGCGGCCCTCCTGGCCGTCTTCGCGATCAGGTACCGGGTGGACAACATCATCGTGGGCGTCGTGCTCAACATGCTGGCGATCGGGTTGACGTCGTTCCTGTTCTCGATGCTGTTCACGGGCGGCACGGCCTACCTCAACCAAGCGCTGTCGCTGCCCAACCTGCCGATTCCCCTGCTGGTGGGGATCCCGGTGATCGGCCCGGTGCTGTTCAACCAGTCGATCCTGGTCTACCTGGTCTACGTGCTGGTGGTCGTGCTGCACGTCCTCTTGTTCCGTTCGCGCTGGGGGCTTCATACCCGCTCCGTCGGCGAGCATCCCAAGGCCGCCGACACCGTGGGCATCCAGGTCAACGCCCTGCGCTGGCGCAACGTCCTGCTCGGCGGCGCGCTGGCCGGCATGGGCGGCGCGATGTTCACCATCGGCATGGGCCTCGCCTTCAGCAAGAACATGGTGGCGGGCAACGGCTTCATCGCGCTGGCCGCCATGATCCTCGGCGGCTGGCGCCCCTTCGGTGCCGCCATGGCGGCCCTCCTCTTCGGGTTCGCCACCAACCTGGGCTTCATCATCCAGACCGTCGACGCCCCCATCCCCACCGAGGTCGTCCTGATGATTCCCTACCTCGTCACGATCCTCGCCGTCGGCGGTTTCGTGAAGTCCGCCATCGCTCCCGCGGCCGTTGGCAAGCCCTACCCCTGATCGACGCCCTCTCATCAACGAAAGGAACCCCCTCGTGGCTACACCTCATATCAATGCGAACGTCGGCGATATCGCGCCTGCCGTGATCATGCCGGGAGACCCGAAACGAGCCGAGCGCATAGCCGGTCTCCTGATGGACGACGCCAAGCTGGTCACCGATGTCCGCGGGATCCTGGGTTTCACCGGCACGGTCAACGGAGAGCCACTCTCCGTGATGGCCTCCGGCATGGGCATGCCCTCCGCCGTCATCTACGCCACCGAGTTGTACCAGGTATACGGGGTGCAACGCATCGTGCGAGTGGGCACCGCCGGCGGCATCCCGCCGCACGTCAAGGTCGGCGACGTGATCGTCGCCGTGGGCGCGCATACCCAGTCCAACATGAACCAGCTGCGTCTGCCCGGCCTGTACTTCTCCGCGGTGGCCAGCCACAACCTGGCCTCGGCCGCCGTGAACGCCGCGGCGAACCTCGACACGACGGTGCACGCCGGAACGATCGTCTGCCAGGACCACTTCTACCTGGCTGGGCCTCCCGGGCAGCTGGAGCTGCTGGCCAAGTACAACGTGCTGGGCGTCGACATGGAATCGGCAGGCATCTACGGCGCCGCCGCCGAGTTTGGGCGCGAGGCCCTGACGGTGCTCACCGTCAGCGACCATCTCCTGGACCACGGCCAAGACATGAGCGTCGAGGACCGGGAAACGAAGTTCCAAGGAGCCTTGTCGCTAGCCGTCGCCGCCGCGCTCTCCTGACGACGAATCCTCGAGGAGGCGCAGCTCATGGGCGAGATTCGCCCGGGCCTGCGCCTCCCAGAGCCGCGCCCCGAGCGGCGTCGTATAGAAACGCTCGCGTTGCAGGAAACCTCGCAGGAACGCCGAACGGCCGATCCTCCACTGCTCATCGGTGAGGCGCGGGAGCTCCCGTCGGATGCCCAAGGCGTTGCGCCGGTAGACCTCCCACTGCGCGCCCAGCGAGGAGAGATCGGCGTCGGAGATCCGCGCACCGGCCTCGTCACCGGCATCCGGACGATGGTGAGCCGTCAACAGGACGAGCCGCACCACCTCGTCGATGTCGTCAGCCGGGAGCCATCCGTCCAGTGACTCACGCGCGATGACGGCCGATGCCTCCTCGTCGGCGGGGGTGGTATTGGTGTGCACCGCGTCGTGGAACCAGAAGGCGATCTGCTCCAGGCGCCCTCCGCCGAGCTGCTCCAGGGCGGCGAGCCCGTCGATCAGGTGTTGAGTGGAGTGATAGTGGCGATGGGGTTCGGCCCACCGGGCCAGAAGGTCCTGAGCCACCCGATCGGGCAGCAGAGCGCGCCATTGCGAAGGACTCACCATGGCCATCCCAGAAGACCCAGAGCGAGCCAGGCGAGCCATCCCCACAACGCCGCCCAGAATAGGCTGGCCAGCGTGCCGATGATGAAGAGCTCGCCCTTGTTGGCATCGGAGGTGCGCAACTCCGGGTAACGTCCCAGCGCCTTGATGGCCACCACGACGGCGATCCCACTGGCCATGCCCGAGATGATGCAGAGGTAAACCGCCGCGCGTTCGAGCAATCCAATCCAGTAGCCGCCCGGAAGATCCTTCTCCGCGCTGAGCAGGCCGGGCACCGCGTTGGCGTCTTCTCCTCGGGGCCTGTCGATCCGGGTGAGCAGCCTTCTCACCGGGTAGGTGCCCAACCACACGGCCACCACTGCCCCGGCGAGCACCACGAGAATCTGCCACACGAGCATCAGCGTCATATCGTCCTCCACCCCCTACCGTAGACGCCCGCACCGACATCCCGCCGACAACGCATCGCGTACGTACGCCCCACTCCAAGCAGATTAGGTAATATCTAAATATGCCCGAAATTAAGGATTCACCTTATGTTGTGGCGATGGTGATCGACGTGGTGAACTCCCGCCGTGGAAACCGAGCCTCACAACACGCGGCCCTCCTGCAGGCCGCCGGCGAGATCAACGAGGCGATTCCCGCCATCGACGACCTCCGCCCCACCGTTGGCGACGAATTCCAGGGCATCTACGCCACCGTCGGGATGGCCCTGACCGCGCTCTACCGGCTCAGGCTCGCCGTGGCTCCGGAGATCGACCTGAGGGCCGGGCTCGGCGGCGGAGAGCTCACCGTCATCGACGCCGAGCGCGGTATCCAGGACGGCTCGGCCTGGTGGCTGGCTCGCGAGGCCATCGACGAGGTGAAATCCTTAGCGCAGTCGCCCGGATATCGCTCCTCTCGCACCGCCGTCAAGGATTCTCGTCCAGGCTTGCCCTCGCACGCCGACGCGCTGAGCCGGCTGATCGACAGCTGTCTTCACCGCCTGCGCCCAGGCGTCGCCAAGACCCTGCTCGGACTGCTCGACGGCAAGGACAACGCGGAGGTCGCCACCCAGCAGGGCATCAGTGGTTCGGCGAACTCGCAACGCATCGCGACGAACGACTTACGCATACTTGCCGACGCGATCCAGGCGTTGAGCGATCTGCCGTGACGAGTGATTACCCCTCGGAAGACTCGGTCTCGGTTGCCGCGCGCTCGGCGGCCTTCTTCTTCCCCGGACGCGACACCAGCAACGGATCGATGGGCTTGATCACCGACGGGTCCTTGCCGTCGTAGTCGTGGAGGCTGAGGAAGAGCCGCATGGCGTTGAGCCGAGCACGCTTCTTGTCGTTGGACTTGATCCGCCACCAGGGCGCCAGATCCGTATCGGTGGCCTTCAGCATGGCGTTCTTGGCCGCGGTGTAATCCTCCCAGCGCCCCAGCGACTCCAGGTCCATCGGAGACAGCTTCCACTGACGCACCGGATCGATCTGACGGATGGCGAAGCGGGTGCGCTGCTCGCGCTGCGTGACGGAGAACCACAGCTTGGTGACCGTCAGCCCCGACTGGATCAGCATCTCCTCGAACGTGGGAGCCTGGTCGATGAAGATCTTGTACTCCTCGTCGGAACAAAAGCCCATCACGCGCTCGACACCGGCGCGGTTGTACCAGGAGCGGTCGAAGAGCACGATCTCGCCCACCGTCGGAAGGTGGCGCACGTATCGCTGGAAGTACCACTGGCCACGCTCCCTATCGGAGGGAGCGGTGAGCGCGACGACACGAGCCGAGCGGGGGTTGAGGTGCTCGGTGAAGCGCTTGATGGCGCCTCCCTTACCCGCCGCGTCGCGACCCTCGAAGATGATGACGTGCTTGCTTCCCCGGTCCTGGGCGGAGTACTGGAACTTCAACAGCTCGATCTGCAGCTCGCGCTTTTCCTTCTCGTACTCGGTACGGTCGAGAAGTTCGTCGTAGGGGTAACGGTCGCGCCAGGTCTCGACGGCCATGCCCATGGGATCGATGAGGTAGGGATCCTCCCCATGGACGTCAGCGACCGTGAACCCCTCGGCGCGCATCTGATCGATGTATTCACGCAATGACTGCTTTGCCATGCCCCATGTGTAGCACGGAAAGGCAACGAGTGCCCTAACAACAGGCAACGCGTCCCATCAACCGGCTATCGCTGTAAAAGAACTGGCGCGTGGCCTGGTAAAAGAGGGCATCATCCGGAAAGATCGAGACATGAGCAACATCCTCTTCAAAGGCAACCCCGTCCATTCCGTCGGCGAGCTCCCCGCTGTCGGCGAGCAGGCCCCCGACTTCACCGTGACCGGCCTCGACCTCTCCGAGATCAGCAAGGCGGACTTCGCGGGCTCCACCCTCGTGCTCAACATCTTCCCGTCGGTGGACACCGGCGTCTGCGCCATGTCGGTGCGTCGCTTCAACGAGCTGGCCGCCGGCCTCGACGGCGTGAAGGTGCTGTGCGTCTCCCGCGACCTGCCGTTCGCCCTGAACCGGTTCTGCGGCGCCGAGGGCATCGAGAACGTGACCGTCGCCTCCGATTTCCGCACGGATCTGGGCGAGAGCTACGGCGTGACCTTTGCCGACGGCCCCCTGCGCGGGCTGCTGAGCCGCTCCGTCGTGGTGGTCGACGCCGATGGCGTGGTGCGCTACACCCAGCAGGTTGAGGAGACCACCACCGAGCCCGACTACGACGCCGCCCTGGCCGCCCTCTCCTGAGACATCCCGAACACACATCTCGCTCTTTCGCGTGACCTCTCCATATCCGGAAGGCCTCGCGAACGAGCGAGATGTGTGTTCGTCAGGGACGCGGAGATCAGCGCAGCACAGGACGGACGTGCAAGCCCACCTCCGGGTCGACGAGCATCTCCTGCGCGGCGGCGATACCGTCGGCCGCGAGTTCGACGTCCAGCGCCACATTGCGTTTGATCAGGCCCAGCGCGACCGGCCCCAGTTCGTGGTGCAGGGCTGAGCTGCCGACGAAACCGACCACCCGCTCGTTCCACACCAGCGGCGCCCCCGCTGCGGGAAGCGTCGAGAGTGAGCCGTCGAGATGCAGCTGCACCAGGCGGCGCGGCGGTCGTCCGAGCGTGTGCACCCGCGCCACCGTCTCCTGCCCGCGATAGCAGCCCTTGTCCAGGTGGGTGCCCACGAGGCCGATCTCGTTGGGAATGGTTTTGAAATCGGTATCGACGAAGATCCGCGGCACTCCCGCGGCGATGCGTGCCGCCTCCAACGCCCAGGTACCGACGCTGGGCTCGACCGGCAGGCTCTCTCCCGCCGGCACGAAGACCTCGCTGCCGCCGAGTTGAGAGTCGCGGCGCGCCCAGTCGCCCGGCACCGCGACGCGATGCCCCACCCACACGAGGCTCAGATCTTCGCGACGGCGCACCTCCACCCGCATCGCGAAGCGCATCGAGTTCAGAAAAGCGACGAGTGCGTCCGCGCGTCCGGGCTCCGTCCAGGCCAGGAAACGTTCCCCGTCGTCGACCCCGTGGAGCACATGTTCGATGTGCCCCGTGGGCGAGAGGACGAGCGCGACGACGGCCACGCCGGGCTCGAGCCGCTCCACGTGTTGGGTAGTCAGCGCATGCAGGAACGCGAGCCGATCCGCACCCGCAACTTCCAGCACCTCACGGTTGGCGAGCGAGCTGACTCCCTCGCCCGCGACGATGGCTCGTGCCTCCGCAACGGGGTTGCCGTAGTGCCAGGCCAGGCCCGCGTCGATGCCGGATTCCACGACGACGGGCATGTCAGCTGGCCTCGACGCGCTTCAGCCGAGCCCACATGTGGGGCCGCAGGTCGTGTTCGGTGGTGGCGCGGTCGAGCGCGTACATCAGGTCGCCCTCCACCTTGCCGTACAGCCGCTGCCCGGCGGAGTTGTTGATCTCGGCCGAGGAGGTGCGCACCACCGCGTCGGTGAGCAGGTCGATCCGGGTCACCTGGATCTTGCCGACCAGCACCTCGGTCCAGCCATCGGAGTTGGTCAGCGTCACCTCGAGACCAGCATCGGACTTGGGCTTCCAGAAGGCCAGCTCGGAGGGCAGGTAGGCGCCCCGGTTGCCCTCGGCATCGGTCTGCCAGCCCCAGGACGACGAATACAGGTAATCGGCGCCGGTGTGCTGGAAGACGATGTGCTGCTCGAAGGTGAACTCCCGTCCCTCGTGGTCGACGCCGTGGCCGTCTCCGTGCCACTCCCCGACGAGCCAGCCCAGCGCGATCAGGTCGCTCGGGAGCCCCTCTGGCACCTCGATATCAAGTTTCACCGGTTTCCTCAGTTCGATCGTGTTCGTATCAACGCGACCAGCCGCCAGATGAGTGCGGCCAGCGCGACGACGAAGATCAATCCCGCGGCCGCGATCAGCACCCAGACGACGATCGCAGACATGCTGGCAAGTATAGGTGCCGCCCGACCGGCGCCTTCCTGAGGCGAAATGGGCCATAACAAGGTTGGGGCGGCATCATATTCTGCATGCGCGCAGTCATCACCAGGGTCACCCAGGCGTCCGTACAGGTCGATGGCCAGACCATCGCCGAGTTGCCTCGTCCGGGTTTGCTGGTACTCGCCGGCGTGAGTCACGACGATACCGTCGAGGAGGCCGAGCGGCTGGCCCGCAAGATCTGGGGGCTTCGCATTCTCGACGACGAACTCTCAGCCAGCGACATCGATGCGCCGATCCTGGTGGTCAGCCAATTCACCTTGTTCGCGTCGACGCGAAAGGGACGCAGGCCCGGGTGGAGCAAGGCCGCACCCGGCGATCAGAGCGAGCCTCTCGTCGAGGCCTTGTGCACGAGCCTGGAGTCGTTGGGCGCTCAGGTGCATCGCGGCCGGTTCGGCGCCCACATGACGGTCGCCTCGGTCAACGACGGGCCCATCACCATCCTGATCGACACCCTGGATTGGGAATAGTGACGCATCCGCCCCGCGTCAGGCGCCCCGGCCCCACTACTCGTCGGGGTCCCCGGGGTAGAGGAACTCCACACCGGCGATCGAGACGGCGTTGGCCCCGTCCGACGGGTCACCGGGAGGCGTGGACTCGCGGATGGTGAGGCTGATGCCGCTCACGGTGGTCGGCGGGAACCGGATCTCCTGCGGGGCCGGGTCGTTGCCGCCCAGGCCCTGCTCGAACCGGCTTTCGCGCTCGTCCGTGAGCGTCCATTGCACGGTGAGGATCCGGCGCTCCGCGTGATAGCGCCCTTCATCGGAGACATTGCCGTTGATCAGCCGAACGCCCACCAAGGGGCGGCTCGCGTCGATCGTGAACTGCAATGTCTCGGACAAACCATCGCCCGGGCAGCGCCAGATGCTGCGGGAATCGTTGCGAAGCAGCCCTCCCGCATCACTGCCGTTCTCACATGATGAGATGGCCGTCACCGCGCGTTGTGCCACCACATCTCCGGTATAAGCGACGGCCACGTCGGTCGACGACTCGCTCGGGTCGGAGGGGACGCCGTTCGCCGTCGGCGAGGTGGGCGCGCTGGGAGCGACGGGCCTCTCTCCGGCGTTGAACCAGAAGACGTTGCCCAACGCATAACCGCTTACCAGCGCCAAAATCCCGAGTACGACGACCGTGCGCACGGCGAAACCCTCGCCCGTTTTTCTCCGGCGACGCCGAGCGGTCCAACGAGCCGCAGGCCCTCCCGCCTGGGAGCGAGGCCCGTCGCGACCGATATCTTCCGACGCGCCGAGCGGCCGTCGAAAATAATCATCGGGCAGTCGCAAGACCATTCGCCCATGGTACCCAGACGCGCGGGCACACCGCTCTGGGTTCACCCATGAAGGGGCTTGTGGTCAGGCAGGGGGTGGCGCTGGCTCTATGATGTTCACGACCGCCGTTCCGGGAGGAGGAATCAGCGTGAGCCAGCTGCTGTACCTGTCGTCATCCTCTGAACCTCCCGCCGAATTGGCTCTCCTCAGCCACAAAATCACCCGCGTCGACTCTGCGGCGCAGGCGCTCGCCGACCACGGAAACATCGACATCATCGTGATCGACGCACGCTCGGATCTCAGCGGCG
The DNA here is from genome assembly GCA_041393555.1 of Tessaracoccus sp. Classification (GTDB taxonomy): domain Bacteria; phylum Actinomycetota; class Actinomycetes; order Propionibacteriales; family Propionibacteriaceae; genus Arachnia. The sequence continues at coordinate 133,518 of JAWKJW010000014.1, forward strand.
CGCATCGCGCCTGCCAGCTGCTGTACAACTCGGGAACCGGGGTCCCCCGGCTGCTCCTGGTGGAGTTGAACGCGCTGGCGGTCATCTCGCGGGATTGGGGCTTCACCGATTTCATCGTCGCGGGTGCCCAGCCGTCGGAGTTCGATGCGCGCCTGAAGATGATGCTGACCACCGAGGAGGACTCCGAGCAGCTGGTTGCCGGCCCCCTGCGCGTCGACGGCGCCGCTTACAGCGCCACCTTGGATGGCGTGCCACTGGATCTCACCTATACCGAATTCGAGTTGCTGCGTTATCTGATGCAGCATCCGGGCCGGGTGCTCAGCAGGGAGACGCTAGTCTCCCAGGTGTGGGGCTACGACTATTACGGTGGTACCCGCACCGTCGATGTGCACGTACGTCGGCTCCGGGCGAAGCTGGGCCAGTACGACCACTACATCGGAACGGTACGCAACGTTGGATACCGGTTCGCCAGTACCCGGGAGGTGCACCATGGAGGCGATAACTAGCGTCGACGACGCTCAGCGCGAGACGCTCCGGCGGTTGTTGGCGGACATCGAGACCGCCGACGGCATTTCTCCTCTCAACGAATCCGGAGAGCTGATCATCGCCGGTCAGCGCCCCGGCCTGGTGATCGTGGCGGAGCACGGCTTCGCCCTCCTCGACCCCAGAGAAGGCACGACGATGTTGGGGGTTCACCCGCAGCATCGCCGCCAGGGCATCGGCTCGGCGCTGTTGGCAGAGGCGCTGCGACACGACCCGACGACCGCCGTGTGGGCGTTCGGCACTCGCCCGGGGGCCACGGAACTCTGCGCCCGGCACGGCCTTTCCCCTCAGCGGGAACTGCTCAAGATGGCCCGCTCCCTCGATCCCGCGCTCTCCCCCGCCGAAGCCCCAGGCTACGAGATCGCCGGCTATCAGGTCGGCGACGCCGAGGACGTCGTGGCGATCAACAAGATCGCCTTCGCCCACCACCCGGAGCAAGGTTTGCTGACGGTGGAAGAGTTCCACCAGCTCACCGCGCAGCCCTGGTTCAGCGCAGCGGGACTGCTCGTCGCCAAGCGCGACGGGCATGCCGCCGGGTTCCACTGGACCAAGCACCACGGCGAAGGGGTCGGAGAGGTCTACGTGCTCGCCGTGCACCCCGAGCACGGCGGATCCGGATTGGGCCGCACGCTGCTGGAGGCCGGCTTGGCGCATCTCTCCCGCGAAGGCGACCACACCGTCGAGTTGTACGTGGAGGCGGATCAGCCGCGCGTCGTGGAGATCTACCGCAAGGCCGGTTTCTCCATCACCCGGGTCGACACCAACTTCACCGCTGAGGAGGCGGCGTGACCGAACCGAACCTCCAGGAGTTGCCCGCCCAGCGCTATCTCGACCGCGAACTGTCGTGGCTCGACTTCAACAACCGGGTTCTCGACCTGGCGAAGGACTCCGCTCGAATCCCGCTGGTGGAGAGGGCGAAGTTCATCGCGATCTTCTTCAGCAACCTCGACGAGTTCTTCATGGTCCGAGTCGCGGGTCTGCGTCGGCGCATCAAGGCCGGCGTGGCCGCCCCGAGCGCCACCGGCATGCTGCCCAGCGAGTTGTACACGACGGTACTCGGACGCACTCACGAGATAATCACCGAGGCCTCCGACATCTTCCAACAGCAGATCCGCCCCGAGCTGGCCGCCAAGGGCATCGAGATCCTCACCTGGGAATCGCTCACCCAGGAAGAGCAGGACAAGATGCAAACGCTCTTCGACGAGCGCATCTTCCCGGTGCTCACTCCCCTCGCCGTCGACCCGTCGCATCCCTTTCCTTACATCTCCGGGCTGTCGATCAACCTTGCTGTGCTGCTGAAGAATCCGGCCACGGGCGCTCGGCAGTTCGCTCGGGTGAAGGTGCCCACGGTGTTGAAGCGGTTCATCCGGCTGAGCGACGGCCGCTATCTGCCGCTCGAAGAGGTCATTTCCCGGCATCTGGGCCATCTGTTCACCGGTATGCAGATCCTGGAACAGGCCACCTTCCGAATCACCCGCAACGAGGACATCGAGGTGGAGGAGGACGACGCGGAGAATCTGCTCGATGCGTTGGAGAAGGAGCTCCTGCGCAGCCGCGTCGGCCGCTCACCCGTGCGCCTCGAGGTGGAAGACGACATCCACGACCACCTGCTGGAGATGCTGCAGCGCGAGTTGGGCGTCAACGACGACGAGGTCTTCCGGATGCCGCATCCGCTGGACCTATCCGGGTTGTTCGCACTGGACGAGACCCGTCGCGAAGATCTGAAGTACCCCAACTTCCTGCCCATCACCCATCCCGACCTGGCTCGCGTCGAGTCGGCCAGCCCGGCCGACATGTTCAAGGCCCTCAAACAGCGCGACGTCCTGCTGCACCACCCCTACGACTCGTTCGCCACCTCGGTGCAGCGCTTCATCGAGCAGGCTGCTGCCGATCCCAAGGTGCTGGCCATCAAACAAACGCTGTATCGCACCTCGGGCGACTCCCCGATCGTCGACGCGTTGATCGAGGCCGCGCAGGCCGGCAAGCAGGTGCTGGCCATCGTCGAGATCAAGGCCCGGTTCGATGAGCAGAACAACATCGGCTGGGCCCGGAAGCTCGAGCGGGCGGGCGTGCACGTCGTCTACGGCATGGTCGGTTTGAAAACCCACTGCAAGTTGGCGCTGGTGGTGCGCGACGAGCCCGACGGCATCCGACGCTACGCGCACGTGGGCACGGGCAACTACAACCCCAAGACGGCCCGTCAGTATGAGGACATGGGGCTGTTGACGGCCAACGCCCTGGTCACCGACGACATCGCACGGCTGTTCAACCACCTCTCCGGGATCGCTTTGGAGCGGTCGTACCGCCGGCTCCTCGTGGCCCCGCACGGCGTCCGTTCGGCCCTGCTCGAGCGCATCGAGCACGAGATCGCCAACCACAATGCCGGGCTGGAATCGGGCATCAAGATCAAGATCAACTCGATCGTCGACGAAACCCTGATCGATGCGCTGTATCGGGCCTCGCAGGCCGGAGTGAAGGTCGATATCTGGGTGCGCGGCATCTGCACCCTGCGCCCCGGCGTGCCAGGGTTGAGCGAAAACATCCGGGTGCGCTCCATCCTGGGGCGCTTCCTTGAGCACTCGCGGGCCTATTGGTTCGCCAACGCGGGCTCACCGTCCGTCGGCATAGGCTCTGCCGACCTGATGCACCGCAACCTCGATCGCCGGGTGGAGACCATCGTCAGTCTCGGCAACATCAACCACATTCGCCAAGTAGAGGAACTCTTCGCGCTGGCCTTCGACGAGAAGACGGTGCACTGGCAATTGATCGATGACACCTGGCAGATACACACCACCGACGACGAGGGCAATCCATTGAACGACCTACAGGAAATGCTGACCCAGACGACGAAGTCGCGCCGGGCACGATGAGCAAGAAGATCGCGGTGCGCGGCGCCGGCGCGGTGGTGCTGCGCGAGGTACAGGATGAGAAGCAGGTTCTGGTGGTGTACCGCAAGCGGTACAACGACTGGAGCCTTCCCAAGGGCAAGGGCATCGTCGACGAGCAGCGCCCCATCACCGCGGTGCGGGAGGTGCGCGAGGAGACCGGCGTCATCGCCCGGCTGGGCCTGCGCCTGCCACCGGCGACCTATCAGGTGGCCAAGGGGCTGAAGCGCGTCGACTACTGGCGCGCCACCCCCGCCGCCGCGCATCTGCGTCCGCCGGACCGTGAGGTCACGAAGGTGCGGTGGCTCACCATCGACGAAGCGGTGGCGCAGATGACCTACCAGCACGACATCGATGTGCTCACCTCTGCCCTCGCTGCGCCCGACACCACGCCGTTGCTCCTGGTGCGTCACGCCAAGGCGATGCTGCGCAAGAACTGGTCGGGCTCCGATCAGACCAGGCGCTTGTCCAGCCGTGGTCGCAGGCAGGCCAACGACCTGATCGGCATGCTGGAGGCGTTCGGGGTTTCTCGCCTGGTGTCATCGCCCGCCACCCGCTGCTACGAGACGCTGCGCCCCTACGCGAAACACACCGGCCTGGAGATCGAGACCGATCCCATCCTCACCGAGGAGGAGGGCGCCGATAACCACCCGGCGGTGAAGAAATACGTTCAGAAGCTCGCCAAGCGGACCACCGAACCCACCGCGCTGTGCGGCCATCGCCCGGTGCTTCCCGCCATGTTCGAGGGCCTCAGCCTGGAATCGCGTCCCATGGTGGTCTCTGAGGTGATCGTGCTGCACCGCGACGCGGACGGCAACAACGTCAAGGTGGAGGTGCACAAGCCCACCGCGTGAGGAGCGCCTTCCTGCGGACGGGCTGACCAGCCTCCTCCCCAGGTAGGGTTGTCGGGTGCGAATCGTTCGTTGGCCCCTGCTTCTGGGCGTCGGTGCGCTCGCCCTCACGGCATGCTCACCCACCCCTGCCGATCCTCCTGCTACCACGTCGTCGGCGGACGCAACCGGCGTGCCTTCGTCCAGCGCGACGGCGGCGCCTTCCTCGGAGCAGCCCTCTCCCGCACCCACGCGGGAGTCTCCCTCCCCCACGCCCACCGGGCAATGCTCCCTGGTGGACGCACTGACGATGGAGCAACAGGTGGGTCAGTTGTTCATGCTGAGCGTCGGCACGGATGGGCTGGGGGAAACCACCGCGCAAGCGATCCGGGACGGTCACATCGGCTCGGTCGTCTTGCTCGGGAACAGCACCGCGGGCCAAGCGAGTATCTCGTCGCTGGTCTCCGAGGTCTCTCTCCTCGCTGGGGCGGATCTCCCAATCCTGGTGGCCGTCGACCAAGAGGGTGGGCAGGTGCAGCGGCTCCAGGGCGCCGGCTTCTCGTCGATCCCGAACGCCCAGGAGCAAGGCGAGATGACCCCCGAGGAGCTGAGATCTGCCGCCGCCACCTGGGGTGCCGAACTAGCGCAGGCCGGCGTCCACTACAACCTGGCGCCGGTCGCCGACGTGGTGCCAGAAGACCGGTTGAGCAGCAACGCCCCCATCGGACAACTCCGTCGTAACTTCGGCACAGACGCGGAGACCACCGGCCGCGCGGTGGCCGCCTTCGTCGAGGGCATGCAGGACGCGGGCATCGCCACGTCGCTGAAGCACTTCCCCGGCTTGGGCATGGTTGCGGAGAACACCGACTTCGACGCGGCCGTCGATACCGAGACCACGGCCAGCCCCGAGGATCTCGCGTCCTTCGTCGCGGGCATTGACGCTGGCGCCAGCAGCGTGATGGTCTCGTCGGCGATTTACGAGCAGATCGATCCCGACAATCAGGGCGTCTTCAGCGAGGCCATCATCACCGACCTGCTGCGCGGGGAGCTGGGCTTCGACGGCGTCGTGATCTCCGACGACCTGGGCGCCGCCGGGGCCGTCTCGGACATCCCCTCCGGTGACCGGGCCACCCGCTTCTTCGCCGCCGGCGGCGATTTGCTGATCAACGCCGACCCGTCGCGCATGGCGGAGATGACCGACGCTGTGCTGGAGAAGGCTCAGGCCGACGACGCCTTCGCCGAGCAGGTGCGCGACGCCGCGTCGCGCGTGCTGCTGTTGAAGGAAGACGCCAACCTCCTGGAGTGTGGTCCCTGAGGTGCGACGAAGGAGCCTCGAAGGGTGGTCCCTGAGGTGCGACGAGTTCTGCGAGGAGCCTCGAAGGGCGGTCCCTGAGGTGCGACGAGTTC
>JAWKJW010000015.1:0-123973 GCA_041393555.1 Tessaracoccus sp.
CACGTCCTCGCTACGGCACCACCTACTTGCGGAATCTCTATAAAATTCCGCGCCGAGCGCGGGAAATACTGGAAACAGGCGTCCCCTCTGGTTACTCTACGGACCAGAGGGGCGCCTGTTCTTCGTGCTCCACCCGCAGACTGAAAGGGTTGGTGCCCCGATGTTCCTGAAGAAAGCCGCTGCCCCTTTGGCTGTCGGCCTGCCTTTGGTGCTCGGCGGCGCTCTTCTGGCACCCCCGGCACATGCCGATACCTCGCCCCCCGCCGAATCCTCCCCGCCAGAGGTGAAGCGCATCGCCGGTCAGACCCGGTACGAGACGGCGGCGGAGATCTCAAAGGCCTGGGACCCCGCAGATGTGGATTACGTCTTCATCGCGACCGGCCAGGCCTTCCCCGACGCGCTGGCGGCGGGATCCATCGCGGGCTCGTACGGACAACCGCTTCTCCTCGCCAAGCAAGACGAAATCCCGCCGGCCACCCAGGAAGCGTTAGAGCGCTTAGATCCCGAAACCATCGTGCTCGTCGGCGGTCCCGCGGCGATCTCCGAGCAGGTTGAGACCCAGCTGGAAGAGATCGCCAAGGTAGAGCGAGAATTCGGCGCCACCCGCTACGAAACCGCGATCGAGCTCTCCAAGGGCGCTTTCGACCGGAGCTTCGACGGTCTGGGAACCGTGCTTGTGGCCGACGGCCGCGACTTCCCCGACGCCCTCTCCGCCGGATCGCTGTACGCCGGCACCTTCGGCCCCCTCCTGCTCTCCGGACCGGAAGGACTGGACGACGCGGCGCTAGACGAGATCGAGCGAATCACACCCGATTTCGCACGCATCCTCGGTGGGGAGGCCGCCGTACCGGGGAACGTGGAAGGCCAGCTCGAAGACATCGACATCCTTCCGGTGCGCACCGGTGGTGTCGATCGATGGGAGACCAGCCTGATGCTCGCGAGTCTGGACTACCCCGTGGAGGAAGATGAGATCGAGGCCGTGTACTTCGTCACCGGGCATAACTATCCGGATGGCCTAGCCGTCGGCCCGTTGGCATCCACCCAGTACGGGCCCGTGCTGCTCTCGCACGACGCCTGCGTCACCCCGGACATCGCCGACTACGTGACGGCGCTCGCCCCCAAGAACATCTACCTGGTGGGTGGCACCGGAGCGGTCCCCGACTCCGTCGGTGAGCTGAAGGTCTGCTCCTAGACCGCTACTCGTTCGTCGCTCCCTGCGTCGTCGTCACGCCCCTGAAGCGAAAGCATGTAGCGGAATCCCACGGTCCGGTCCCTGAGGCGAAGGTGCGTGGCGGAATCCCGCGGTCCGGTCCCTGAGGTGCGAGGAACGAGCCTCGAAGGGCGTAAACGTAAGAAGGGGCAGAGACTGAGCCCAAAGGTTCCGTTTAACGCCCTTCGAGGCTCCTCGCAGAGCTCGTCACACCTCAGGGACCTGACAACGGGTGTCTTCAGCTCACTTTCCTGCCCCACGGTGGAGGCGAAGCAGCCCGGAAGCTGAGGTGCGAGGAACGAGCCCTTCGAGACGGGCGCTGGGTGCCCTCCTCAGGGACCACCTCGAAGGGCACCTCAGGGACCTGAAAACAGGTTTACCCACGCTCACTTTCGCATCCGGGACCGGCAACGGGATGTTCACACACTTTCGCGTCAGGGACCTGACAATGGGAACTCTCAGTAACTTTCGAAGCAGGGACCGGAACACGGGATATCTCACTCACCTTCGCATCAGGGACGGGACGCAGCTTCGCGTCGATCGGGTCTATCTCGTGCCGTGGATGCGGAGGTAGGTGTCGATCAGGGTGGTGAACGCGGCGGGGTCGTGTGTGCTCAACACGGTGAGGACGTCGTACCATCCTCCGGAGGCGAGCGCGCTCGCCAGCAGGTCATCGACACGGGCACGCAACCGATCCCTCTCCGCGGGAGGCAGGCTTTCGACTCCCGAGATCCCGGCCAGGGCCTCGACACGCAGGCGCGGCTCGACGATCTCCTCGGCGAATCGTTCGGCGCGACGGGGCTCCACCGTCTTGAGCGCGTCGGCCAGATCGCTCAGCACCGGGTCCCTCAGGTAAGGATGATCGATGCCCTCGATCAGTTGCTCGGCACGGTCGATATCCAGCCCAGCCCACGTCCTGGCCATGGTGGCCCTGGCCCAGGCAAGATCGCCTTGATCGCTGATCTTCATCGCCGCGTCTTCGGCACGCTGCATGTACTCCCGCGCCTCGTGCGGATCGACGCCGGACAAGGCATGAGCCATGGCCGCGAAGGCGGTCGCCCGGGTAGCGGCGTCGTCGAACGACTCCGCCCAGCGCCGTGCGCGGTCGGGATCGCGAGGCGCGACGGCTTCGATCACCGCCACCATGGCCTTGATCCGGGTGCCGGAGACCCCGATCCGGCTGACCAGTTCCTCCGCGCGGTCCACATCGAAGGCCGCCAGCACCGGCGCGATCTGGGTCATCTCATGCCAGAAGAAGAGCCGGCCCGCGGCCTCCGCATGGTGGATCGCGCGATCCATCACGTCCCGCGCATGGTCCGGATCCGTGGCAGCGAGGCGCTGCGCGAGTGCGATCAGCACATCCACGTGACGGAACGGGACCGGAGAGGCGATGGCAGCCTCCTCCGCGGCCTGCGCGAAGCACGCCGATAGCTCCGGGTCGACCGGACCAAGCATCACGGCTGCCTGCGCTCGCACGTGTACTTCACCGAAGGAACCTTCGACGAGCCTCACCAGGCGGTCCGCCTGCGATACGTCTCCGGGAACCAGCGCTCGCACCAACGCGGACACCGCCCTGGCATACACCTCGGGATGGAGGATCATGTCGGTCAATTGCTCAGCACGCCCTGGGTCCGACGGAGCGAGCAGCCACACGAACGAGGCCAGAACCTCGTCTCTCATGCGCGAGTTATCGTCCTCTCCCGCGAGCCGTTCGGCACGACGGAGAAGCCGAACCGCGGCATCCTGATCCGAAGACGCCAGGTGCCGGGCCACCGTGGCCAGGGCCTCGGCCTGTTTGCCCGGCGCACGAATCCGCTCAGCTACCTCCAGGGCGCGGAACGCGGAGCCTGGGGCGAGCACGCCGACCAGTGAGACCAGCCCTTGCCCCTGCCAGTAGGGATCGTCGATACCGGCGGCAATCTGCTCCGCGCGCTCCGGATTCCGGGGAGCCAGCGCCTGGACCAAGACCGCGAGCACCCGGGGGATCTGCCAGGGCGAGCGCGCGATCCGCGTCACCACTCGTTCGGCGCGATCGGCATCCGTCTGGGCGAGGACCTCAACCAGATTCATCAGGCCGGTGAGTTGCTGGCTGGCGTCATCGATGGCGGCGACGGTTTCCTCCGCCCGGTCGAGGTCCACGCAAGCGAGCGCTTCGATCATGGTGACGGTCGCCTCTGCCCGGTCTTCGGGGTCCGCGATGCTGTTCACCCACTGCTCGGCCTCAGACACGAGGCATTGGGCGCGACGGGAGTCGGCTCGCGCCAAGGCGACCACCGCAGAGAGCCACAGCTCCCGGTCGTCGATACGCCCGATCAGGTTCTCGGCGGCCGGGCCCTCCACCGACGACAGGATCTGGACCAGCCTCCGGATGCCCTCTGCCCGCCCGGCCAAGCGGGCATCGCCAGTGATTGCGTCTCTCGACACGGCCCACCTGGTCCATCACCCCCGCGGATCCAGGTGCACGAGGGTCTCGGCCAGAACGAGCGTCTCGTCCACCCACCGATCGGCGTCGTCGATCAGGTCGATCAGCGGCTGGGCTCGAGCGACGAGTCGCTCCGCCCACTCACGGTCGAGGCTGACGACCGATTTCGCGAGGGATACCAACGCGCCCGCGCGCACACCAGGGTCATCGATGGCGGCGATCAGGCGCTCAGCGCGCCCCGCGTCCGTGGAAGCGAGAGTATTGGCCAATCCCAGCAAGGCATCGGCGCCTCCGGCTCTGCGATCATCGCCGCCACTCGTTCTGCATGGTCGGGATCCGTGGGCGAAAGCGCCCGCACCACCGTGACCAAACCCCAGGAGTGGAGCGTGCCGCGGTCGAGGGCTTCCACGAGGTGGAGGGCGTGGTCCACGTCGCCGATCGCCGCCCATGCGCCCAGCAGGTCGAGCGGCAACTGAACTCCAGCGAGTCGCTGAGTGCATCCATCATCACGAGAGCCGAACCATGAGCCGCAGGTCGGGAGAGTGACGGCGCGTATGCCTTTGCGCCGCCGTACGGACCTCCCGGAAGGCCTGATAGTGGCTGCCCGTCAGCTGCGCGAGGAAGTCTTGGCGCTCGGAGTCTTCCGCGAGCGCGGTGATCCTAGGCAGGTCGTCGGTGGCACTCAGCAACTCGAAGTAAGGGGCGCCGGCGTACCGGGGAGTCACCGGGGACCATCCTCGTCGAGCAAAACTCTCCACCCACTGATGGATGTGCGAACGCCACGGCGCGAGGACCTCCTCTCTATGCCGTTCCCACTGCTCGGTCGACACAGCGGCCCTCATCGTCCTGGGCGACAGGTTCTCTATCACCTGGTCATCGAGGGTGTGGTGACCAAGCCGGAAGGCTTCCACCCCTTCGGGCAGCATCACCCGATGGACCATGCCGGCGGCACGCTGGCGCAGGATCGTCCTCACGCCGGGGACATCCACATCGAGACCAGAGCTACGGGAGATCAGGTCGGCCAGCTCATCAACCGTGAGCGGGCTTCCTGCTGCCACGACCGCGCACAGCAGATGTTTGCCCACAGAACCTTCCCCTGCCGTCCACAGTCGGTCCAGTTCTTCCAGCGCTTGGCTTCTGCGCACGCTCGCTCGCGGCGCAGTAGTGAGTGATCGGACGTGGCGGTGCGTCGCCAAAGGGTGGCCATCGGGGACATCCATCGCGGGCATCCATCGCGGGCATCGTCCGCGATGCCACCATCACCTTCACCCCGGCAGGCGGCCGCTCAGGCAGCGCGGAAGCGATGGAGCCACCGACGCGTGCATCCTCGTCCAACCCATCAACCAGGAGCAACAGCTGCGTGCCGCGCCGTCGGCAGCTGTCCCCCGCCTTGGCGAGCAGCGCGTGGAATTCCTGAGATCGCTGCACCGGCGTGAGGCCGCTCGCTCTTTCCACCGAATCCTCTCCGGCCAGCACAGCCAGTTGGGCACCGATGTGGTCGAAGAAGTCTTCGCGGTCGTCTGCCGTCGGATCTCGGCCGATGGTGAGAAACACCGCGATCTCGGCCCCTTCCGGCGGACGAATCGCGAGGTCTGCCATGAACGTGGTTTTTCCTGCCCACGGTTCGGCGGTCCACCACCACCAAGCGTCGTCGTTCTGGCGGACGAAATCGCCAACGAGTGCTCTCTCCGCGTCGCGGTTCGGGTCCGAAATAGCCAGCGGCTCGACCACCTCCGTGAGGTACCGCAACGCCTGGGGTACTGCCGGAGAGCGCCAAACCCGCCCTGGCAACTCCTCGATCTCATGGGCGAGTGCGTCGTGGGCCTCACGAAGCTCGGAGTGATCGCGCAGCTGCCGGGTATGGGCTTCTTGGACGAACCCCGGAGACGAGAGCGCCTCATCCCTCAGCACGTGTAAGGAGGCGTCGAGTATCTGATCGAACCATCGCTGCGCCCTGGGTTCCAGGGCCGACCTGATGCCGGCCGCATCGCGACGGAGGCGTCGCGCGACCGCATCCAGATCGGCAACCACCTCCAGGGGGTCGACGGTGTGCTGCCGGAGCAGCTCGGCCACCGCACCGCAGGCATTCTCCCCGTCCACGGATTCCAGATCGGGACGGTGAGCCTCCAGTTGAGCACGCAGCCGCTTCTCGACGGTGCGCACCTTGTTCGCGCCCGGCCAGAGACGTTCGGCCAAGCCGCCGACCGTCTCCACTGTTCCCGCGGGATCCGTCTTTCCGGCCCAGCGCAGCGCCTGCCCCACCAGCACGCTGGCGACGAGGACGACTGTTCCGGCACCCATTGATCGATTCTCTCACCCCACGGGCGGGGAAGCTGTCAGTAGTTGAGGCCGATCTGACGGCGGATCTCGTCGCACACACCCATGATCTCGACCGTCTCGTCGAGACCCAAGCGGTCGCTGTCCAGCTTTCCCTCCGCCAGGTAGCGCTCGAAGGCCAGCACCTGCAGCTGGCGACCCGTGCCGGGAACCTCGGACTCATAGGTCTCCAGCACTTCGCCGTCGTGGGCGATCACGCGGAACGACGTGGGCGTATACCACCAGCCGTCGATCTCGATCCGCGCCTCGGTGCCCAGGATCACGGCGCTGTTCGGGCCTGCGGCCTGGGAAGTGGCGTAGATCGACGCGAGAGCCCCGCCCTCGTAGCCGAAGGAGATGGCGTCCACCACGTCGACGCCGGTGGGGCCCATCACCGCTTGCGCCATGATGCTCCGGGGTGCGCCGAACAGGTCGAAGGCGAAGGAGATCGGGTAGATGGTGAGATCCAGCAGCGCACCACCACCGAGTTCGGGCGCGTTGAGCCGATGGGCAGGATCAGAAGGGAGCTTCTGAGAATGATCGGCGATCAGGCCCCGCAGGTCCCCGAGGGTGCCGGCGGCGATGATCTCGTGAATGCGCGCCATGTGAGGCAGGTAGCGGGTCCACATCGCCTCCATCACCAGCACGCCCCGGGCGCGGGCACGATCGCGGATCTGCTCCGCATCGGCCCGGTTCATGGTGAAGGCCTTCTCCACCAGAACATGTTTGCCGCCGTCGATCATGGCCAGCGCCCATTCGGCGTGCATCGGGTGCGGGGTGGCGATGTACACCGCGTCCACCGTGGGATCCGCGGCCAGAGAAAGGTAGTCACCGTGAGCGGTGGGGATGGCGTAGCGCTCGGCGAAGGCCTGCGCGGATTCGAGGCGGCGAGACGCCACCGCGGCGACGCGCACCCCGGAGAGCGTCATGTCTTCGGCCAGCGTCTGCGCGATCCCACCCGTTGCCAGGATTCCCCAGCGAATGCCGTTGTCAGTCATGGGGCCGAGCGTAGACGATCGAGGCAGCGACACCCACGCCGCAGAGCACTGTGACCCTATCGACGCTTCCAATGCTCACAACCCCTCAAAGCCACTCGCCAAGAGGGCACCAGTCTGTAACATGCTCGTCATCTGGTCTACGACGACCGTTCATCATCAATTCACCGAGGAGTAACCATGACACGACCAGCCAGGAGTCTCTGGAGACTCGTTGGCGCGGGCATGGGCGTCAGCGCCCTGCTACTCGCCGGCTGCGCGATCGACGACGAGCCCACCGGCGACGGCACCCAGGACGCGACGGATCAACACCTCACCGTCGCCTGCGGTAACCAGGAGGACGTCTGCCAGGCGTGGACCCAGGCGTTCGAGGCCGAGACCGGCATCCCCACCAGCTACGTCCGGCTGGCCTCCGGTGAGGCGGTGGCCCGTCTCGAGTCCGCCCGCAACAACCCCGAGTTCGATGTGTGGCACGGCGGCCCCGTCGACGGCTACAACGTGGCGGCCGAGGCAGGGCTGCTGGCCACCTATGAGTCGCCGACGGCCGCCGATGTCGACCCCGCCTTCATGGATCCCAATGGCTATTGGGGCGGCGTCTACGTGGGCGTTCTCGGCTTCTGCTCCAATCAGACGGTGTTGGATTCGCTCGGCATCCAGCCGCCGCAGACCTGGGACGATCTGCTCGCACCGGAGCTGAAGGGCCAGATCATGATGGCCCACCCCGCCACCTCGGGCACCGCGTTCGCGACGCTCTGGACTCAGGTGGTGCTGCGCGGCGGCGAGGACGAGGCGCTGGACTGGATGAAGCAGCTCCACGGCAACATCCTGCAATACACGACCTCCGGTTCTGCTCCCGCGCAGTCTGCCGGCCGCGGCGAGGTGGGTGTGTCCATCGTGTTCAGCCACGACTGCGTCAAATACGCCGAGCAGGGCATGAGCGATCTCGTCACCACCATCCCCAGCGACGGCACGGGATGGGAGATCGGCGGCGTCGCTCTGATCGAGGGCACCAAGAACGAGGCCGCGGCCAAGATGTACTACGACTGGGCGCTCGGCGCCGAGGCGCAGGAGATCGGCCCGCAGCACCAGTCCTACCAGCTGCTGACCAATAAGAACGCCACTCCAGATGAGCGGATGGTCAATCTCGACGAAATCAATCGCGTCGACTACGACTTCGCTGCCGCAGCTGCGGCCAAGGACGCCTTGACCGCTCGATTCGACGAAGAGATCGCCACCGCTCCCAAGGAGTAAGGCACGAGATTCCGCCCACCCGCGTGGCCCGGGCTCAGCCCGGGCCCCGCCCCACTGATCGGACGCCCATGACCACCACCTTGGAACCTCCCACAGCCGCTGCTCCGGCACCCATAAAGGCGAAGAAGCCGGGCCGCCGGGTGCGCCAGGATCCGGTGACCATCACCTTGATCGTGATCGTCTCCCTCATCTTGTTCTTCTTGGTGCTGCTGCCCATCGCGCGCACCCTGTTCATGGCCTTCTCCGAGAGCGGCCTCACCACGCTGACCCGGATGATCACCTCGCCGGTCAACAGGCAGATCGTTCTCAATACCGTGGTCCTGGGACTGCTGGTCGGCGCGATCGGCACCTTGATCGGCTTTGTGCTGGCCTACGCCCAAGTGCGCATGCAGTGGCGCGGCAAGAAGTTCGTGCATCTGCTCGCCCTGGTTCCCATCGTGTCGCCACCGTTCGCGGTGGCGACGGCCGTGATCACCCTGTTCGGGCGCTCCGGCATCATCTCCAAGCAATTGCTCGGGCTGAACTGGGACGTCTACGGGCTCGGCGGACTGACGGTGGTGCTGTCGCTGTCGTTCTTCCCGGTCGCCTACATCAACCTGCTCGGCATGCTGCGCTCGCTCGATCCCGCTCTGGATGAGGCCTCCCAGAGCCTGGGCGCGAACAAGTGGCAGATCTTCACCACCGTGACGCTGCCCATGTTGATTCCCGGCTTCGCGGCCTCCTTCCTTCTCCTGTTCGTCGAAGCCATCGCCGACCTGGCCAACCCCATCGTGCTCGGCGGCGATTACACCGTGCTGGCGTCGCGGGCCTACATCGCGATCATCGGCGAGTACAACCTGGGCGCGGGTGCAGCTTATTCGCTGGTGCTGCTGGTTCCGGCGCTGCTCGTGTTCATCCTGCAGCGCTACTGGGCCGGACGGCAGTCGGCGGTCAGCGTCACCGGCAAGCCCGCCGGCACGGCGAAGCTGATCACCTCGAATGCCGCTCGCATCCCGGTGCTCGCCGTGGTCTTCCTGCTGTCCGCGCTGATCATCACGATCTACGGCTCCGTCATCGTCGGCGGGTTCGTCAAGATCCTGGGCGTGAACAACACCTGGACGCTGGACAACTACCGCTACCTGTTCCAGGGCATCGGCTCCGACGCGATCATCACCACCACCACGCTCGCCCTGATCGCTACACCCATCGCCGGCATCCTCGGCATGCTGATCGCGTGGCTGGTGGTGCGCAAGCTGCGGCGGGCGGCGCCCTACATGGACTTCTTCGGCATGCTCGGCCTCGCCGTGCCCGGCACCGTGCTCGGCATCGGCTACGCCATCGCCTACAACAGCCCGGTGGACGCCTTCGGGCTGCGCTGGCTCCCCGCCTTGGCGGGCGGTGGCGCCATCCTCGGCGGCGCCATGGCGATCACCATGGTCTACATCGCCCGCGCCACCCCTGCGGGCCAGCGCTCGGGCATCGCCGCGCTGCAACAGATCGACCCGGCGATCGACGAGGCTTCCACCTCGCTGGGCGCCAGCGGGGCCACCACGTTCACCCGGGTGACCCTTCCGCTGATCCGCAATGCGCTGCTGAGCGGCCTGGTCTACGCGTTCGCCCGCTCGATGACCACGATCTCGGCCATCATCTTCATCACCACCCCGCGCACCCGGATCATGACCTCGCAGATCTTGTCCGAGGTCGAGGCCGGCCGCTTCGGAAACGCCTTTGCCTACTGCACGATCCTGATCGTCATCGTGCTCACCGTCATCGGCCTGCTCAGCCTGGCCGTCCGCGGTCGTTCCACGTCCACCCCGCCCACCCCGGGCATGTGATTCGAAAGCTCACCATGAACAACCTTCACGCGCCCGCCTCGTCTTCCGACGCACAGCCTGTTCAGGGCGAACTGAAACTGATCAACCTGACCAAGCAGTTCGGCCGGGCCCAGGAGATCGTCACCGCGGTCGATGCGATCAACCTCACCATCGCGCCAGGGGAGTTCGTCACCCTGCTCGGCCCCTCCGGATGCGGAAAGACCACGACCCTGCGCATGATCGCGGGGTTCGAGGACCCGACGGGCGGCCATGTGGTGCTCGACGGCTCCGACATGATCAGCACTCCCCCGAACAAACGCCCCATGGCCATGGTCTTCCAGTCCTACGCCCTGTTCCCGCACCTGAGCGTTTGGGACAACCTGGCCTACGGCTTGAAGATCCGTCGTCTGCCGAAGGGCGAGATCGCTCGTCAGGTCGAAGAGGTCATGGCGTCGATGAACCTGGAGATGTTCGCCAAACGCGCCCCCAACCAGCTTTCCGGCGGCCAGCAGCAGCGCGTCGCCCTGGCACGCGCCATGGTGATGAGACCCAAGGTGCTGCTGTTCGACGAGCCGCTGTCCAATCTCGATGCCAAGCTGCGCGAGCGCATGCGCCTGGAGATCCGCAAGCTGCAGCGTCAGCTGGGCATCACCAGCGTCTACGTCACCCACGACCAGTCGGAGGCGATGAGCATGTCCGACCGGATCATCGTGATGAACGGCGGCAAGATCGAGCAGGCCGCCACGCCGGACGTCATCTACCGCCATCCCGCCTCCATCTTCGTGGCCGATTTCATCGGCCGGGCCAACTTCTCGAAACGGAGACCGAGGTCTCCGTCGTCGGGGAACGCGCCCGCGTCACCGTGTTGGGGCAAAGCGTCGAGGTTCCGGCCCATCCTGACGCGGCCGATGCCGCGGACGTCGTCCTGCTGGTGCGCCCAGAGTCTTTCCGGCTGTTCGATCCGGCGGATTCGCGGGCGCTGCCCGGGGCGAAGATGGGTCGGGTGACCACCTCGGTGTTCTTCGGCGATCACGTCGAGTACGAGGTATCCACCGATCAGGGCACCATCACCGCGGTGGCCTCCGACCCGAAGCTGGGTGAGATCCACGCCGAGGGCGCCGACGTGGTGGTGAGCTTCGATCCCGACACCGCCTGGTTGCTGCCGCGCACCGCGTAGTGAGCGCCTCAGGCGCCTCGGGTTAGACTGGGCCCCTTGTGACTAAAGGCCGTCAGCGGATTGCGACGAGTCGCCAGGTGGAGGGCTGGGCATGAGCGAGGGTGAGCAGATGAGCACGGCGCGGCAGCGCTATGCGTGGATGGACATGTTGCGCGGCACCGCCGTGCTCTTGGTCGTATTCCGCCACATCCCCACCACCGTGGCGATCTTCGGCGGCACCATGCCGGCATGGACGGTTCCGGTGAGCGCCGCGCTCGCCCCCTACCGGATCCCTCTGCTGTTCTTTCTGTCGGGCATGCTGCTGTCGCATTCCCTGTCGAAAGGCTTGTCGCGCTACTACGAAGGCAAGGTCAAGGCCCTGGTGTGGCCTTATGTCTTGTGGGTCACCATCACGGTCCTCGCGCTGGGTTCGCCGTGGCAGCTGGCCAACCCCATGACCTGGCTCGGCGGCCCCCATCACATGTGGTTCCTCGTCGTGCTGGCGGGCTGCTATATCGCCGGCCCGCTGATCCTTCGGGTTCCGGCGTGGATACTGCCGATTCCGATGGTGCTGCTTTCCGGGTTGCCGGACGTCTTGACGCTGCGACGCCTCCTCTACTACGGCGCCTTCTTCTTCGCCGGTGCCGCGGCCACCACGTTCGTGCGCCGATGGCAGTCGACCAAGCCGTATCTGCCCGCGGCGCTGCTGCTCATCGCGACGGCATGGGGGGCCTGGAATGCCACCCATCCGGGTGAGCGCGCCTATGACATCCGCTACTTCGCCATCGCCATTCTGGGTATCGCCGGCATCCTGTGGGTGGCCCCTCGCCTGCCCCGGATGCACTGGCTGGAGCGGGTGGGACGCAACTCCATCGTCATCTACCTGGCCCACTTCCCACTCGTCGGCCTGGCCTGGTTCGCGTTGCGGCCCTTCGACCTCTCCTGGTGGGTGCTGTTCCCCGTGCTCTTCGCCGTCGGCATCCTCCTGCCGATCACCATGATCCCGCTGTCCAAGACCATCTTGTTCCGTTGGCCGGATCGCTCCGTGCAGCATGCCGCGAGCAGCAAGGGGTAGCGCCCTCGCGCCTTCTACCCGGCGCCTCGCGCACGTTCGATCCATTCAGCGGTTCTGCGATCGAATCGACGAACGAGAAGGAACCAGACCACGCAGTATGCACCGCCCGCAATAAGCACCGCTGGCAGGATCGGAAGACCGGCGAGAACGGGAACGCAGGCTACAGCGGTGGCGACTATGGCAGAGATGATTCCACGAAGGACGCCCCGCGGTCGGGCGACCCTCAGCACCGCGATCCCCAGAATGAGAGCTTGGACGGCGAAGGCCACCGTCTTCGCGAGCGCAGCCGCTTCAGCGTGAAGGTGCGGGAGCAGCAACAGGTTCAGCAGCAGGTTGATCGCCAAGGCCGTCGCCGTCGCGATAAGCACGATGGGGGTGGGCCGGCGCGCGAAAAGGGTGACCGTCGCGAAGTGTCCGATACCGAAAAGCAGCGGCGCGGCGCTGAGCAGCACGAGAACGGACCCGGTGTCATATTGCGAGCCGAAGAGCAATGCCGCGAGCTGATTGCCCGATATCGCCAGGATCGCGCCGTAGGGCAGATAGAGCGAGAACAACAGCACCACGCCGAGGCGCACGGGCCGGGCCAGCTCTGCGCCGTCACGTGCCCGCACCAGGTCGGGGGTAAGGGCGCGCGCGAGCGTCCAACTGACGAAAAGGGCGGTCTCCATGAGCCGGTAGGCGACGCCGTACACACCCACCGCCGCATCGCCGGCCAGCAGGCCGATGAGGATGACGTCGATGCGGGCGAGCATCTCCGTGAGAATGGAGTTGCCACCAATCACCGGCACCGCCACGAGCATCTCCGTGATATGGCGGCGTCGTAGCGCGCGATAATCCGTGCGCGCCCCGTAATGGCGAGCGAGACAGGCCATGGCGACATTGGCCATCAGGGAACCCAGGGCAAAGGCCGCCGCGACGGTGGCAGAGTTGGGGAACAGGAGAAGCGCGAATCCGACGAGGACGAGCGTCACGATACGCTGACCGACGATGACGACGGCGGTGGCGCTTTGCCTGTCGAGCGCCGTGCACGCCGACAGCCATACCTTGATCGTGTTGTCGAGAAGGCTCGCGGCCACCATGAAGGCGACGGTCCAGCGGTCCAGGGGCTCATCACGCAGCAGGATGAACGGCACGGCGACGGCCATGGCCGGCACCGTGAAAGCCCAGCGCAGGATGTTCAGCGCGGCCAGGCGCACCCCCAGGGTCTCCATCCGAGAGCCCACGAGTTGAACCATCCGCGAGGACGGAGCGAGCGACGGGATCGTCGCGACGAGCACGCCGAGCCCCATCCCGAAGGTGAACACGCCGAACGCTTCCACGCCGATCACCCTCGCCGCCCACGCCAGGGTGATGAGCGTCACGACCTTGCCCACAACCTCCCCGCCTGCGAGGAGAGCATCGCGGTGGCGATGCGGCGCTCACCGCCTTCTGCGCGAACCTTTGTCTCTGCCATATCGGTTCCCCTAGCTCGCTCTCGGGCCTGGGGTCGCGATCCTCGGGAACGCACTCGCCGAGTCTCGGCGCACCGGAGTGCGCTGTGCACGCTCGATGTCCCGCACCCACTGCTGGGCGAGCCGCCAGCGCTCACGAGCCCGTGAGAGCAGCTCCGGGTCGGGGCCTCCCTCGACGGTGAGCAGCTCCGCCAACGGGCGGAGCGCGAGCCAGCGAAGTTGAACCGCGATAGCCGGCCAGTGGTTTGCTGTGGTGCCCCGGAGCAGCACGTCCACACCATGAGCAGCATCCTGGTGCGACTCTACGGTGGTGAACAGCCGGATCGCATCGGCGTGCCGCGGGCCCATTCGCAGGTATTCGAAGTCGATGATCGTGGCCGCTTGGACGATGCCGTCGGCCCGCCGCCGCGTGAAGAGCACGTTGCCGATATGGAAATCGCAATGCGAGGGCACCTCTGGCGGCAAGGCAGCCACCGCTCGCCGCGCCGCGATGAAGGTGGCCGGTGACACGCCGCCGGCCGCGAGCTGGAGCGCCCGCAGGGGCGCCTTCCATCGGTGGGGGTGTCGCCACGTCGTTGCGACCTCTTGAGGCCGCGGGGGCGTGCCCGCGGCGATACGGTTCGCGGATTCGAGTGCGGCGTCAAGGTACTCAGGCCCCTTCGGCGCATAACCATGTGCCCGTTCGCTCACCAGCCATCGCCCCTCGGGATCGTGATCGATCACCCGAGGAACCGGCACCCCTTGAGTTGCCGCCCATCGCCGACCATACACCTCCAGGCGATTACGTCGTTTCCCGTTCGGGTCATCGGCATGTACGACGATGACCTGACTCCTCTCGTTCATCCCGCGACCAACCGTTCGGCGCGCAACCGCTCGACACAGTCCATCTCGAGCGGTACGAGCTCACCTACATCCACTCCCAGGGCGCGCGCGATAAGAAGATCTGCGAGTTCAGGGTTGCGGGCCAGCACCGGTCCCTGCAAAGAGGTAGCGATGATCGAGCCCTGCACGATGCCTTCGTATCGGGTGGGAAGGTCCGGGGTCTCACCGAGCAGCCGCGCCAGCGGCTCAGTCTTCGGCCCCAGGACGAATCGTCGCGGGCTGCTGTGGAGCCCGGTCAACAGAGAGCTCAGGTCGTCCAGCAGCGGCGAGCATTTCACCTCGACCGCTGCTCCGCCCGGAGCCCGATTCGTCGGGATGGTGGTCATATCAAGCACGCCCAAGCCGTCGTGCCGCCGTCCCTGCTCATCCTCGAACCACCGGCCTAGAATCTGCGCACCAGCACGGACAGCGAGCACCGGCACACCCTTCTCGATTGCCCGCAGGAGGCCCAGATCGCGCCGCAGATGCTCTACGGCCAGCCGTTGTTGATCGGTCTCGTTGCCACCAAGCACATAGAGATCGAGGTCACCGGGGACAGGATCGTCGAAGCCCAAAGCCAGGATCTGAGCGTCGTAGCCACGCAGCCGGAGGCGTTCGCGCAGGACCAGCGCATTACCCCTGTCGCCGGAAGCCGCGAGCGTCTCGGGCAAGATCAGCCCGATCCGAACAACTCGGTTCATCCCCGAGGAAGGCACGATCTGCGGGTTTTCGGGGACGAGCAGTCGTGCACCTCGCGGCTGGCTGCCCCCCTCTCCCGCTACGATGCGCCTCCGACGCGGGGCGCCAACCTCGCCTTCCAAAGACTGCAGGATCTCAACCCCCGGCACCACCACATCCACCGCTCCTGGGTCACACGAGGCGATAGCACCGAGAGTCTCTGGGACCACGGCGTGCGGAACCCCGTCGTAGGCGAGCCGCACCGAAAGGTCCGCCGCGCGATCTCCACACGCCAGGATCTCAGGCCCCAAACCTCGCAAAGTGGTGTAGTCGACATCCCAGATCCATGCGGTGTCGCGGGAGTTATCGCTTTGCTCATTGAGCACCAGCACGGCTCCGGTCGTCTCCGGATCGATGACGCGGACCGATTCCTGAGCGGCCACGGGATTCTTGCCGAGCAGTAACCGCACGACGTGCTGCCCCCAGGGCAGTCTGCTGTAGCGCTGCTCGATGTCCTTCACCGAGGAGACCGCCCGAAGCGCCTCGCGTGGGTCCACGCCCATGGCCGCGGCCGCCGCGACGGCCTGGGCCGCGTTGCCCTGGTTCACCGCACCGGGCAGGCACAACGCTAGTTCTTCGACGAAGCCATCAGGGCCACGGAGAACGGTGCCACTCTCGGAGCGCTCTACCGACCAGCTGGGCCTCGGGCGGGAGAACGAGCAATCAGTGCAACACCATTCGGGATGATCTTCATTACCCTCGCCGGATCGTACCGAGATCAAGCCCGCGCAACGTGGACAAGCCCTCGTCACGCCCTCGTTTCCCATACCGGCGGCCACCCACACCACGTGGGCCGCATCGAACGCGATAGATGCGATCCGCACGTCATCGCAATTCGCTACGAGGGTCGTCTCCGGATGCGCAGCCAGCCTTTCGCGCAGTTCGCGTTCGAGAGCGGATGCCTCGGTGTCCTTGTCCACGTCACTGCTGAGGTTGAGCAGGATCACCACCGCAGGTTCGAGCGCATCGATCACACCACAGGCGTCGATCTCACGAGTTTCCAGAGCGGCGGTCGCAGAGCGCGGTGCTTCGACGAGTGTGGACACCAAACCGGCAACCCGGTTGGCGCCCACGCCCGTAGCGACCGGTCCTCGGCCAGATAGCGCAGCCGCCAATAGCCTGCTCGTCGTCGATTTACCGTTGGTACCTGTGACGAGGACTGTCTCCCGGGTGGTCCCCAGATACTCCAGGATGCCGGGATCGGTACGCATGGCAACGCGTCCCCCGATCATCGATCCCTTTCCCTTGCCCACCGCGCGGGAAAGCCTAGATGCCGAGCGACCCAGGAAAACGGCCAACCGATGACGCACCTCCTCGATACCTTGGCGCCGCCCGCCGGCCTCATTCGACGGGATATACGTCTGCTGAGCGCTGTGCATGATGTCTAGTCCTTAATCTTCGTGTTCTGTCGTCCGGATTTGAGAGTTGTCAGGAGCATCGGATCGCCCCCACCCGCAACACGATTTCGTCCAAGGCTGCATCGTCAGCCCAGTAGACGGGTTTGCCCCCGTCCGCGCACTCGGCCTCAGAAGCCACGGCGAAGCCCTCATTATTCGTATCCGGCAGCCCCGCCGGGCGGTGATAGCGCTGGGTCACGGCGAAATGTCCCCCGCCGAACCACCGCCGAGCCTTGACTCCGAGCGTCGTGGTTTCTCCCGCACACGCGTCATCGCATACGGCCCAGAGCAGACCCCTTTCAGGGTCGAAGTCGAGTTCAGCCACCATCGGTAGGCCACTATCGATCGTGGCGATACGCTGATAAGCACCGTCATCGGCGAGCACGTAACCGTGGATCATCCCGGTCTCTTCGAGGCCGAGGAAGAACACCCCTCCCCAGTGCTCCCCATACGACGCGGGGTCGTAGCGGCGCCCGGTGTTCTCGTCGACGAAGCGCTTTGACAGTAAATACTCGTCGGATACGTAGGCGATTCCCTCGAATCCGCGATTGGGTTCTGGGAGCGCAGCAAAGTCGGTGGACAGGTCCCACTCCTGTACAGCAGCCAGCTCATCACTGTCACTACCGGGCTCAGCAAACGGATCGAATCGCAGGACCCGCAACGAGCTCTCCTCCGGATCGTCGTTGTCGCGTTCCGTCGCAAGAAAGATCCCATTCTCGGCATCGTTTGCTGCCAGGGCAATGCCTTCGGCATCAGGACTACCCTCACCATCCGAGTAGGTGAGAGTTCGTCCCCCTTCCCACTCGGCGCTCACCGCCTGCCAGGAACCTTCGCGAGGCGCGAGCCGATATAGCAGAGTGGGTCCATTCCTCACGGCCCAGAGGACACCCCCATCCGCCCCATCGGGTTCGTAGTCCAGCCCGCTGATGTCGCTAGGGAGGGGATCCGCGGTGTCCAGCACCGCCACATCGCCAGATCCCGGCCACGGCACGGGGGTCACCGCAGCCGAGGCATCACGCATCGACTGCAGCAGGCCTATGGCGACCGCGAGCACCAGGGTGAGCACGATTCCCGCAATCAGTAGCGGCATCACGCGGCGCGCTCCACGCCGCGAAGAGCTGGGGCTCATCATGATCAGCATCTCCTTCTCATCCAATCCAGATCGATTCATAGGGGACCAGGCCGTTGTAGAACCAGGTGTGAAAGACGAAGTGAGCCGCGGCAGCAAGGAGGATCACCACGAGAAACCCTCGGGTATGCCGATGTCGAGATTGCGCTAAAACGTTAGGGATACAGAGAATGCCGAAGATTCCAAAATAGGGCTCGAAACGGCCCGCCACCCAGTTGGTCAGGGCGAGTAACAGCACCCCGCAGGACAGAAGGTAAATAGCGATGTATTCATTCAGGGGCGGATCGGGCCGGCGGGCAACAACGATCAGAAAGACCGCGACCGCAAGATGGATCACCAAAACGAGAACCGTGCCCATGCCCGCCCCTTGTTCGGAGGACAAGTACTCGTCGTATCTGTCGTTGAGCGAATTGAGGATGCGTCCGACAGCCGGAATGCCGAATACCACGGCTCCCATCACTGAGGCGATCATCGTCACCACGAGGAGTCGCACCGGTCGCGATCCCTGATGCCGGGCGATGAGGATGAAGACGAAGACGACGAGCGCGGAGATGTGGAAGGCCGCAGCTAGAAGATAGAGCAGCACCCAAACCACACGATTCGTCCGTCGGTACGTCTCGGCCAACAGCACCATCGCCCCCGCAATCGATTGCCTGATGCCGTTGAATGAGAACAGGTAGTACGACAGCGTGATGTAGAGGAACAACGAAAGCACAGGCATCGCGCTCGCACGCCGAATCGCGATGAAGACGGGAAAGACCGTCAAAGCCGCGCACACGCCGAGGAATATCGAGTAGTCGTCCGTCCACTGGCGCACCGCGTACATCAGCGCGACATAACCGGATTCCTGAGGGATATCCGCCAGCGAATCTGCCAGCGAGGTGGGATCCACCTGCTGAAAGAAACCGTGATACATCGAGGTATCGGTTCCCACGCTGTCGCTTCGCCCCGCGGCCAGCGCTATCAAGATCGCCGGCGGCAGAAGCCACCACAGCGCGCGAAAGCCGCGCACGGAGCCGGAACCGAATGCCGTGCTCGCCACGGCAGCGATGAGATACGGATACACGGTGCCTCAGCGCCGCCTCTCGAAACGAGCAAGAACTTTCTTGACCCTGCTGGTGAAGTTCCGTGAGGTCAGCTGCTGTGCCAGGGCACGCACCAGCCCATAGACCGAACCGGGGTGCCAGTCCCAGTGCCTGAGAATGATCTTGGCTCGCGTAAGCAGTTGACGATGTCTATGCCGCTCGGAGATTCCCCGTCCATGGTGGCGCAGGCCACGAGCGGACGGGAAATGTTGTACCCCTGGCTCAGCTGGATCATGGCTCGGAAGAGTGCAAAATCCTCGCCATGCGGAAAATCCTCGGAGTATCCTCCGGCAGCATCGTAAACCGACCGCCTGAACATCACCGTTGGGTGAGTAAAGGCACAGTTGATACGCATCGAGGCGCGGATCCTCTCATGTGTTTCCGGTTGGTGATGCGTGTAGAGCACCTTGCCTTTCAGATCATGAAAGACCACAGAGCTGCCTACGATGCCGCACTCCGGGTGCGCGTCGAGATGCCTGCGCTGCACGAGGAACCGGTCCTCAACACAGATATCGCGGCAGTCCAAGCGCGCGATGTACTCAGCCTGGGGCGGGGCATGCATGACTCCGGCCTGCAGCGCCGCAGCAATGCCCCGATTCTGAGGGAGCTCGACGAGAATAACCGGCACCTCACCCACACGTTTGGGAATGAAATCCCTCGCAGGCAGTCGCTTGGATCCGTCATCGACAACCACGATGGAGTCTCCAGGCTCCAGTCGCACCGAGTTAAGGGAATCGACAGCCCCTTGTCCCTCTTCGTAGTAGGCGATCACGAGGCATACCCTCACGGTCATGGCACGGGCCTGCGCCGCCGAGCCAGCAACCATCTCCTGGGCGGACATCACGCCGCCACCTCGTAGAGCCGATTCAGGGATTCGCCCAGCTTCTCCACGTTGTAGGCACGCCGGATGCGTTCGTTGCCCCGGAGAGCGGCGCGTTGTCGAGGCCCCGGGCTGCTCAGGCGGCAGGCCGCCTCCGCCAATGTGTCGGGCGTCGACTCCATGACGATCGGCAGGTCACAGATAGACGGAATCGCGCGCGCCACGATCGGCGCATCGGCAGCAGCAGCATCGAGAATGGTCAGCGGCAAACCCTCGTAGGCCGCGCAGTGAACGTAGACAGCGTCTCGCAACCGTTCGCGCACCTCGTCCGAGCCTACCCACCCGGTGACCTCGATCCCTTCGTCCTCGAGCATCCGACGGTAGTGCGCCTCCCCGTCGCCGACCCAGACTGCCCGAAGGGTGCTGTCGCGACGGCGAATCTCGCGGACTGTCGATACGAAGTAATGCGGGTCCTTCTGCCTGGCAAGGCGGCCCACCATGACGACCGACGAGCGCTGGCGCCCTATCGTCGGATCACTCGGTACCCCCACGATGCTCGGGGTGTTCTCAAGACGCACCGAACTTATACCGGGGGCAATCGATTGGGCGAGTCTCGCCTCATGCGTAGAGAGGGTGCCGAACGCGGCAGTGCGGCGAGCGAGCACTCGTTCGGCGGCCCGGAAAGCCCAGCCGAGGAGCGGGGACAAGTTGGGGTCGTCGAACTTGAAGCAGTGCGGCTCATAGACCACGGGGCACGGAAGGGCCAGAAGCCTGGTGTGGAACCCCGCCCAGCTCGAATGCGCGTGCACGATATCGGGGCGCAGCTTTTTGACCGCTGAGCGTATGGCTGCCACCGCGTGCACATGCCCCGTGGGCATAGGCGTGACGGAGGACCACGCGCTCTCGGTGTCCACGGTCTCCGTGCCGGCGAAAAGCAGGTGGTGTTCGTGGGTGACGGCGACGTCGACGCGTGCCTCGATGGCTCGCTTGACGCCTCCGGCAAAGCACTCGGTCACGTGAAGTATTCGCTTCATGACAGTCTCCTTCAGATGCGACGACCGGCGAAACGGGCTGAACGACAGTGCTCAGCGCCGGTCTCAGGTAAATCGATAAGGACCGGAAAGGTTCATGCGGACGGGTACCCCGTCCACGTGCACCGCTTACCTCTCCGAGGCCGCGGCTGACAACAAGGCTGCGGTGGTTTTCACCGCAGGAGCAATCTGGTGCAAGGCGCGCCGGTAGACAAGGTCCCCGCGGCGGTACGGATCAACCACATCGGCGTCCGCTGGGTCTACCAGCGGAGGCAGAGTGCCCCGTCGCTGCGCGACGAGTTCCACCGCCTCCTGCATCCGAGCGATCGGCGAGGATGTCGTGTCGTAGTCGAGAGGATCACTACCCACAACAGCCGCAAGCCGAGCGAACTCCCGCAGGGTGAATACCTTGCGCCCCGCATTCGGCAGGAGCTCGACCACCGCACGACGATGTTCCCGGGCAAGCGCCAAGACCAGATCAGCGTCGAAGACATCCGGCTTGGTCAGGGTGCGAGAGGTGTGGCCTACCGTCTCGCACATGCAGTCGACGAGAGCCAAGCTGTGGGCTTGTGCGGTCATCAGCTGCCCGTCGATCGCCCCGGTGCCGGCGCTACTCACCTCGACCGGATGGTTCTCGAGCGCATGACTCAGGAGGTGCGCAGCGAGGGGCGAGCGGCAGATGTTTCCCGTACACACCAGCAGAATGCGGAATGCCGGCGCACGATCGCGATCAGTGATGAGCCGTAACATCACACGATCACATTCGCTGCCGCAGCTCGGCCACGGGAACAGGAAGCTCAGGAGTCCGCTGCTCCACGAGCGATGAGGAGTCAGAGGATCCCTTCTTCACCGCGGAGCGTCGCTGCGCCCACGAGCTACGAGCCCCCGAAGAGGATCCGTGTTGATCGTGAGGCGGCCGGGCCGAATAGTCCCCGTACCCGTACGCGCGGGTGTTCTTCTGGGGAACCATCGACAACACGATGCCCCACACCCGCGCACCTCCCGTCGCCAGGACCCGCAGGCCGTCGTCGAGAGCGCGCTTGCGCGTCGATCCGGCTGCGACGAGATACACCACGCTGTCCGTGTACTTGCTGATGACACTCGCATCCGTGGTGAGGAGCACCGGCGGCGCATCGATCAAGACGAACTGGAATTGCTTCGCCAGCTCCTCGATCAGCTCACCCATCTCCGGGGCCTCGAGCAACTCGCTGGGGTTCGGGGGCACGGCACCGCTGGGCAGCACATGCAGACCATGAGATCCCCAGCGCTGAATCACCTCCCAGGGTTCCCTCTGACCGATGAGCACATCGGTGAGCCCCACTCCGCCCTCGATCCCCATGTGTTCCGCGATACGCGGCCGGCGAAGATCACCGTCGATGAGCACCACGCTGGCGCCCGCCTCAGCCAAGGAAATGGCCAGGTTCGCGGAAGTCGTCGATTTTCCTTCCGCAGGGCTTCCGGAGGTGAAGACGATGCACCGTCCCGTCTCTGGGCCACTTGACCCCGTCGCGAGAAAACGCAGGTTGGTCCGCAGCGCTTTAAAAGACTCCGCCCGGGGATTCAATCCCGGCGTGTGCACGATGAGCGGCGAGCGTTTCGCGTGCTTGTCGAAGGCGATCTCGCCGACGACGGGCGTATCCGTGATTTCCGCGATGTCGTCCGCGGTATGGAGCCGCGTGTCGAGCATTGCTCGCAGCACCGCCATCCCTATGCCCAGGAGGAGGCCACCCAGCAGCCCCGCGGCAAGGTTCACAACCGGTCGCGGCGCAACAGGATACTGCGGCGGGGAAGCCGGCTGCACCGTAGTCAGCCGTACGGGGCCAACGGCAGCTTGCCCCACGTCTGGGTTGGCACCTTCCAGGTGGGTCTCGACGACACGAGTCAGGCTGGCCCCGATCGCATCGGCGATCCGTGCTGCCAGCATCGGATCGTCCTTCGTAACGGTGATCGCCACCATGGAGGTGTCCTTCGGAGCGCGGGCCTCCACGTCGTCAGCGAGTTCACGACCGGTTTCCGCGAGCCCCAACTCTGCGATCACCGGATCGAGCACGCTGTCCGACGTAGCCACGCGGACATAACTCGCCACACTCTTGCGCGCGAAGTCAGAGCCACGCACGAGATCCTCGGTGCCTTGCTGCTCACCGAGCACCGAGACATACAACTCTGTGGTGGCTTCGTAGCGAGGGGTGATCAGGACCGTAGCCGCGACGCCGGCGCCGACCCCGAGACACGTGAGCACAAGAACCATCACCCAGTAGCGGCGCACCATATGCAGATAATCGCGAAACTCCAGCATTCCCGTCGCACGTGCTCCCCGTGCAGTCCCTGGTACAGGAGAGGACTCAGGCATAAACGTCACCTGTCAAAGCCTCGTGTACAGAAGCCGACAGAGCCCCCACCGTCTCCGCCGGTCGTGAAAGGACGCGTACACAGGGTCCCAAAAATGGCATGCGGTCATGTTTCCCCCAAATCGATATGACCTGCGCGACGCCCCCCAGAATGTGCCCCCCAAAGGCACGGGATACGGCGATGCGCGTGACGTCACTGTAGATGTCCAAGACGAACACGGCAACCTCAATGGCCCCGTGATCTCCAGGACCGCCGAGGCTGCGAGCGCCTCATGCACTCATTTTTCCATACTTCGTGACAAATAGCTAGATCATGGTTAAGCTTGTCTCGTTCCGCCTGGGGAGGCGGGACGAGATGTCCTGCGGGGGGTAGGACACAGGTAGGGGCAGGGGGGCCTCATGACTATTTCGACAACGCAGTTTTACGGATCCGTAACAAGCGGCGATCGCGCCGCACAGCACTCCAAGGTGCGCCGAGCGGGCCGGAAGACCAACAGATCCAGGCGCATATCAGCGCTGCCGACGGTGTTGTTCGCCATCGACCTCGCAGTCTTGGCCATCTCCACTTGGCTCGCGCTCACCGCGCGCCAGTCCTTGCCGTGGTTCAGCAGCGACGGGCACGAACTCAACGAGTTGCTCTTTCCCGTCACCATCCTGTTGTTCGTACTCTGGCCGATGATGGTCTTCCTGACGGGAGGCTATTCGGCGCTACATATGGACAGCGGCGCCTCTAGCTACACGCGGGTGCTCCATGCCACGTTCTATACCGCCGGTCTGCTGGCAGTAACGGCCTACTTATGGCAATACCCCCTTTCTCGGGGATACTTCGTGCTGCTTTTCACGGTTGCGCCTGCGCTCCTGCTTCTCACTCGCTACCTGATGCGTCGGGCACTCCACGCGGCACGCACTCGCGGGCAGATGCTCTCTCCCGTCTTACTCGCGGGCAATGCCACCCACGTCAACGATCTACACGCGGTGCTCCGCCGCGAACCGTGGCTAGGGTATCGACCCGTCGGAATGCTGTTGCGCAACCCCGTCTCTGACGATGGGCCAAGCTTGCCCATATTGGGCACCCCCCGGGACTGCCTGGCCGCCGTCCGGCAATCCGGCGCCACCACCGTGATCTTCGCCGAAGGCTCCTTCGATCGTGCGGGTGACTTCAATCAACTCGCCGTCGAACTCGAGAACATCGACGTCCACACGGTCATCGTTCCCTCGCTCGCAGAGATCTCACCGGCGCGTATGACGGTTCGTCCAGTCGCAGGGCTTCCCCTGATGCATATCGACCGGCCGCAGGCACAACGTGCTTCAAGTTGGAGCAAGCGTCTCTTCGATATCGTGGGATCCGCAATCGCGCTGCTCCTCTTCTCGCCGATCATCCTGATCAGCACCATCGCGATCAAGCTCTCCGATGGTGGCCCCATTCTCTTCCGGCAGCCACGAGTAGGATTCAAGGGTAAGGAATTCGAGTGCCTGAAGCTTCGCACGATGGTTGTCAATGCAGAACAACTACGCTCTACTCTTGAGACGAAGAATGAAAGCGACGGACCACTATTCAAAATGGGGGAGGATCCACGTATCACCCGCCCGGGGAGGTGGTTGCGCCGATACAGCATCGACGAGATGCCTCAGTTCTGGAACGTACTCATCGGCGAGATGAGCCTCATCGGACCGCGGCCTGCGCTCCGCCGCGAGGTGGACGTCTACGAGGAGCATGTGCTGCGCCGTCTCGACGTGCGTCCCGGCATCACGGGTCTCTGGCAGGTTTCCGGACGTTCCAATCTCTCCTGGGAGGAGACGGTGCGTCTTGACCTGTATTATGTTAATAATTGGTCGCTGGGACAAGATCTCCAGATCTTGCTTCGCACCGTCAAGGCAGTTCTCCGCGGCACAGGCGCCTATTGAGGCAAACCACGGAGCAAACCATGATTTTGTTGCTATTTTTCCACCTTGAGCGCGATCCGACTGGTGATTTTCGCCCAAATACGGTTAAATAGCCTCGGGCTGGGCTGGGACGAACGGTGTTCTCCTAAGCTGGGGTGAGCAGTCTTCAATCCGTTCCCAACCCAGGAGCTCTGGCACATGTGCCAGAGTCCACACAGTTAGTCGCTTTCAGGATGGGCGACGGCCAGAGCTGGGCAGTATTCCGATCCGTCGGGGTGCTGCCCAGCTTTGTTTCTTTCCCGGGGCCTACCCCCTAGCTCGTCCGTGAAGTGGCCGCGAGCAACCCCCTCTCGGGCCCCTGATGCGAACGTGTGTGGCGGAATCCCATGGTCCGGTCCCTAAAGGCGCCCTTCGAGGCTCGTCCCTCGCACCTCAGCCTCCGGACTGCTTCGCTGACACCTTGGCGCAGGAAAGTGAGCAAAGGGAACCCGTTGTCAGGTCCCTGAGGTGTGACGAGCTCTGCGAGGAACCTCGAAGGGCGTTAACTAAGGCTTCAGCAGAGTCTGTGCCGATGCTTGCGTTTAACGCCCTTCGAGGCTCGCTTCGCTCACACCTCAGGGACCGGACAATGGGTTTACCCACGCTCACTTTCGCATCAGGCATGGGGATTCCATCACACACCGTCACCTCAGGGACCTGACAAGGGGTTCTCGTCTTTCGCCTTTCGCACGAAGGGCAGCAACACAGACCCGGGGACAAAAGAACTGACCCCCAACCCGTAACGGGTTGGGGGCCAGCCTTTGTGATCTTGTTATCTCAGCTCAGCTGAGGCAACAGGCTCTGATCAGAAGTTGAGCAGATCCTCGATCTCAGCGTGAACCGACTGGTTCATCGCGCCGTTACCACCGAAGGTGAACACACGGTCGTTGGAGTCGACAGCCTCGAGGAGGTAGTCAGCCGTGGCACCGTACAGGTAGGTGGGCGGGGTGAGCAGCAGCGGGCCGTCAGCGTTGGCGATGTAGGCCGAAGCCACCAGCGAGTCGGCGTAGGTCAGGCCGGACACCACAGCGTAGTTCTGGGTGGCCAGGCCGTCGTCCTCGTTGATGAGATCGAACTCGCCGCGAGCGGTCAGAGTGGCGGTCTCGTAACGGGTCGGGCCCACGTAGGACTTGGCGAGACGGATGTCGTAAGCCTCAGCCGCGCGAGCGGAGGGGCCACCGACGGCGATGGTCTCGTTGGTGTTGACGTGACGGCCGTCCTCGTTGATCCACGTACGCAGAGCAATGAGGTACTCCTCGGTGAAGCCGCGACGATCCAGCTCCTCCGCAGCGGTCAGCAGCACGATGCCGTCGTTGTTGGCCGCGGCCGCACCTGCCGACAGAGCGTCGGGGAAGTTGAGGCCGGTGGTCAGGTAGACGTTGGCGTCGCGGGTGCGCGCACCGGAATCGATGCCGTACCAGTTCAGGGTGACCTGAGCGATGGTGACAGCGGTCTGGAAACGGTCGATGCCCTGGTAACGCAGGGTCTGGTTGTTGGTGGGCAGAAGCGCGTCGATGGCGTTCTCCACGTCATGCGACAGGGCGTTGGTGCCACCGAGGAGGTGAACGCGAACCTCGCCACCATTCTGGACGGTGCCGGCCAGGCGGGAGATCTCGTTGCGCACGCGGGGGTCGAGCTCAGCGGTGGGGTTGATCAGCACTGGGGCGTTCAGCACGTCGGCCAGCGGGGTGGCCGCAATGGCGTCGGAGTAATCGTACGAACGAGCAACGATGATGTGCACGTCGCGACGGATGACGTCTTCCTGGGCAACGGTCGAGGTGCAGGTGAAGTAGCGGGTTTCCCACACGTAGGCGCTGCCATTCCAGTTCAGCGCCTGGTAGGAAATGGCCTGCTGCTCACCGGCAGCAGCGGTGGTCTCGCGACCCTGGTAGGCGCCGCGCGCAGCGATGCCCCAGAAATCGTTGGGAGTGGTGCACTCCCAGTAGTTCTTGCCAGCGGTGATCAGGGTCTCAACGCCCCAGTCACGAGTCTGGGAAGCCTCAACGGCGGTGCCGATGCGGTCGTTGGCGGCGATGCGGTGCAGGCCCGGGTCGACATAGCGGGGGATGAACGCATCATCAACGTCGTCGAGCGCCGCGAAAGCCTGCGGCGCCATGGTAAGGGTGATAGCGCCAGCCGAAATAGCGGCCAGTGCGATACGAGTCTTCTTGCTCATGCGAGCAGTCCTCCTAGCTCAGGATGTGAACAGACAGTCCCCTGGGCTCCCCACCAAGAAACCGACTAAGTCGACCCCCAAAATGGCGGCGGTACCAGAGCACAAGCATCACCCTACGGCATATAATTGACTGCTGCAAATCTTTTCTCGCGACGCGCCGATAACTTATCGCCTGGGATGAGATCGTTATCTTGCCGACAGGCCCTCCACAGGACCTACCCCTGGTAGCGTCCGACCCTCCGACCCCCACCCCTTGGGTTTAGGCGCTAGCCAGCGCGGGGGCGGTAGTCGCCGGTGACCTAAGGGTGATCTGCAGGAGTAGGTAGCTTTCACGGACCAGAACGCCAAAGAGGAGGGGTTCCACCTCAGACGGTGGAACCCCCTCCTCTCACGCACTCGCGCCGATCAGAGCATCGGCTGCGTGTTCCAGATGCGCTTCAGGTAGTCGCGCATGGAGCGGTCGGAGCTGAAGTAGCCGGTGCGGGCGACGTTCAGGATGGCGGAACGGGTCCACTTCTCCTGATCCGCGTAACGCTCCTCCACCTTGGCCTGTGCCTCGACGTAGGAGGCGAAATCGGCCAGCGCCATGAAACGATCCTGGTGCAGCCAGTTGTAGGCCACGGAATCGAACAGGCGGGGATCGCCGTCGGAGAAGTGACCCGACAGAATCAGGTCGATGGCGCCCTTCAGCTGCGCATTCGATTCGTAGTACGAACCCGGGTCGTAGCCCTTGGCGCCGAGTTCGGCCACCGCCGGCTCATCCATGCCGAACAGGAAGAAGTGCTTGTCTCCCACCAGCTCGCGGATCTCGACGTTGGCGCCGTCGTCCGTGCCGATGGTGAGCGCGCCGTTGAGGGCGAACTTCATGTTGCCGGTGCCGGAGGCCTCCATGCCCGCGAGCGAGATCTGCTCCGACAGGTCGGCGGCAGGGATCAGCTTCTGGGCGAGCGTCACGTTGTAGTTGGCCGGGAAAGCCACCTTCAAACGACCCTCGAGGATCGGATCCGCGTTCACCTTGGCAGCCACCTTGTTGATCAGGTGGATGGTGTCCTTGGCCATCTTGTAGCCGGGGGCGGCCTTGGCGCCGAACACCACGGTGCGCGGCGTCAGGTCGGCGGCAGAGATCTTGCCGGAGAGCACCTGCTCGTAGAGCGAGACCACGTGCAGCAGCTTCAGCGACTGGCGCTTGTACTCGTGCAGGCGCTTGACCATCACGTCGAGCAGGTGACCGTCGGGCAGCTCGATGCCGTCGCGCACCTTGAGCAGCGCGGTGAGACGGCGCTTGTTCCACGCCTTGATCTCACGGAACTTCTCGCGGAACTCGGCGTCGTCGGCGTAGGGCTCCAGCTCCTTGAGGCGCTCGAGATCCGTCACCCAGCCGCTGCCGATGGTGTCGTTGATCAGCTCGGAGAGCTTGGGGTTGGACATTCGCACGAAACGACGGGGGGTGACGCCGTTGGTGACGTTGGTGAATTTGTCCGGCCACAGCTCGGAGAAATCGGGCAGCACCTTGTCGCGCAGCAGCTGCGAGTGCAGTGCCGCCACACCGTTGACCTTGGTGCCGGCGACGGTGGCCAGGTATGCCATCCGCACGCCCTGCTCGGGGTGCTCGGCGATCATCGACATGCGACGGGCGCGAAGCTCGTCTCCGGGGAACTGACGCCGCACCTCGACGAGGAACTCCTCGTTGATCTTGAAGATGATCTCCAGGTGACGCGGCAGCAGACGGCCCAGAAGGTCGGTGGACCACACCTCGAGGGCCTCGGGCAGCAGCGTGTGACAGGTGTAGGCGAAGCACTGCTTGGTGACCGCCCACGCTTCGTCCCACTCGAAGTCGTTTTCATCGATCAGGATGCGCATGAGCTCAGGCACCGCGATGACGGGGTGCGTGTCGTTGAGCTGGAAGTGGATGCGCTCCGGCAGGTTGTGCAGGTCGAAGCCCTCTTCGAGCTCGTTGTCGATGAAGTCACGCAGCGAACAGGCGACGAAGAAGTACTGCTGCTGGAGGCGCAGTTCCTTGCCCTGCGGGGTGGAATCCTCGGGGTAGAGCACCTTGGAGATGTTCTCCGCGAACGTCTGGGCGCGCACGGCCTGGGCGTAGTCGCCCGAGTTGAAGATCTGCAGGTCGAAGGCCTTGGTGGCCTGCGCCGACCAGAGGCGCAGCGTGTTGACGCGGCCGTTGAGGTAGCCGGGCACCATGTAGTTGTAGGGCACGCCCAGCACGTTCCAGCCCGGCACCCAGCGGGTGCGCTCGCGGCCGTCCTCGCCGGCATAACGTTCGGTGTGGCCACCGAAGTTGACCTGGACACCGTCTTCCGGGTGCGGGAACTCCCAGGGAGCACCCAGTTGCAGCCAGGTATCGGGCTGCTCCA
Source organism: Tessaracoccus sp. (assembly GCA_041393555.1). GTDB lineage: Bacteria > Actinomycetota > Actinomycetes > Propionibacteriales > Propionibacteriaceae > Arachnia. Next base: position 29,550 of record JAWKJW010000015.1, read on the forward strand.
CCTGGCGGCCGTCCACGAAGGTCTGGCGGAAGATGCCGTACTCGTAGCGGATGCCGTAGCCGATGCACGGCACGTTCATCGTCGCGAGCGAGTCGATGAAGCAGGCGGCGAGACGACCGAGACCACCGTTGCCGAGGCCGGGCTCTACCTCTTGCGCGCGCAGGCGCGCGAGATCGATGCCGCAGAGCTCAAGGCCCCGCTCGGCGATCTCGTTGAGGTCGGTGGCCAGCAGCGCATTACCCAACTGGCGTCCCAGGAGGTATTCGGCCGAGAGGTAGCCGACGGTCTTCGCGCGGGCTTCGCGCGTTTTGCGGTTGGTCTCCAGCCAGCGCGCCATGAGGTAGTTCTTCACGGTGCTGGCGAGTGCCAAGTATTGGTCGTTGATGCTCGCTTCGGAAAGCGTCACGCCCTGGTTGGTATTCAGTTCGTGCAGGAACTCGCGCACGAACCCATCTACGGAATGGGCGGGCGAGCCGACAGGGGCTGTGGCCAACGGGTGCGTGGGAGTAGAGCTAGGGCCGAACGCGTTGACGTCGGTGGTAGGACTCTCGTCCGCAACGTGGTTCTGTTGATTCGAGAACTCAGGCATGGGCGACAGCCTAGTGGTTTGCGCGCGGGTGCGCTTAGCCCCGCCCCGCGGCCGTCACGAAAGGTCGGCCGACATGTCCGCCTCGGTGTGGCTCACGCCGGCTTGGCGGAGGCATTCGTCGAGGACGCGCATCACCTCGAGGGTGTCGTCGAGGGGCATGGTGGGTGATTCCGTGTCGCCGGCGAGAATCCGGTGAGTGGCCTCGGCGAACTGGTGGCAGTACCCCTGCCCGCTGGGCGAGGCCTCGATGATGCGCGGCAGCACACCCTGACGGTTCACGGTGACGGTGGTGGGATGATGAAAGCGGGGATCCACCTCCACCCATCCCTTGGAGCCGACGATGATCATGCGCCCGGGGCCTGGCCCGTCCAACCCGCAGGCCAGCGACGACAACCCGTCAGCCGAATGACGCAGCGTGATGCTCGCCGCAGCGTCGACGCCGTTGGGGTAGAGCCTGGCTTCACAGCGGATCTCCCGGGCATCCCCCAGGAAGGCCTGGGCGAAGTTCACGACGTAGACGCCGACGTCCAGAAGCGCCCCACCGGCCAGTTCCGGAGCGAAAAGGCGATGGGTAGGATCGAAATCGCGGTGGGCGAGCAGATCTCCCTGCACGGCGAGAACATCGCCGATGCGTCCCCACGCCACCACCTCTCGCGCCGCGGAGATGGCCGGCAGGAACCGCGTCCACATGGCTTCCATGGCGAAGACGCCCTTGGCGCGTGCGGCCTCGACGATGCGCTGCGCCCCGGCGTAGGTGGCGGTGAACGACTTCTCGACCACGACGGCCTTGCCTGCGCCGATCGCGGCTAAGGCCAGATCATGATGGTGGGAATGCGGCGTCGCGATGTACACGGCATCGATGCTGGCGTCTTCCAACATGGCCCGGTAACTACCGTGGGCACACGGCACACCGAAACGCCGAGCGAAGGCCTCCGCCCGTCCGGGCGTGCGTGACGCCACCGCAGCCAAGTCGGCGTCGGCGACGAACTGAAAGTCGCCGGCGATCCCGTGGGCGATATCACCGGTGCCGAAGATTCCCCATCGAACGCTCTCCATGGCCCAACTTTACCCGCCTTGGGCGCACCTGGTTAGGACTTTTGGCGAAGCGCCGTCCCATCGCCGAGTCATCATTGCCAACCACGGCTCTCGCACCCTCTATCCTTGACGCGGCAAGAGGAGGAATGTTCATGGGTCGCATCGTCCAGAAGTTCGGCGGATCGTCGGTGGCCGACGCCGAGTCGATCAAGCGCGTCGCACGCCGCATCGCACGCACCAGGGCAGAAGGCAACGAAGTGATCGTGGTAATCTCCGCGATGGGCGACACCACCGACGAGCTGATGGATCTCGCCCTGCAGGTCTCCCCCAGCCCCAAGTCACGCGAGCTGGACATGCTGCTGACCACGGGCGAGAGGCAGTCCGCGGCGCTCCTGGCCATGGCGCTGTCCGATATCGGTGTCGAGGCGATGAGCTACACCGGCTCCCAAGCCGGCGTGCTGACCACGCCGACCCACGGCAACGCCCGCATCATCGACATCACCCCCGGCCGCATCGAGACCTGTCTGGAGCAAGGCAACGTGGCGATCGTCGCCGGTTTCCAGGGCGTGTCGCAATCCACGAAGGACGTCACCACGCTGGGTCGTGGCGCCTCCGATACCACGGCCGTCGCCCTGGCCGCGGCCCTCATCGCGGATTATTGCGAGATCTACTCCGACGTGGACGGCGTCTACACCGCCGACCCCCGCATCGTCTCCAGCGCCAGCCGCATCCCCGAGGTGGGCTACGAGGACATGATGGAGCTGGCCGCCTCGGGCGCGAAGATCCTGCACCTGCGCTGCGTCGAATACGCACGTCGCGAGAACGTGCCCGTGCACGTTCGTTCCTCGTTCACTGACAATCAAGGCACCTGGGTGAAGAACCAGGATGAGGTCCGGAAGGAACCGAACATGGAGGAAGCCATCATCACCGGCATCGCGCACGATCGCGGCGAAGCCAAGATCACCATCGCCGGCGTGCCCGATCGGGTGGGCGAGGCCGCCACCATCTTCAAGGCCATCGCCGATGCCGACATCAACATCGACATGATCGTGCAGAACGTGTCCAAGCTCTCCGACGCGCGCACCGATATCTCCTTCACCCTGCCGATGACCGACGGCCAGAAGGCCATCGCGAGCCTCGAGGCGATCAAGAAGCGGATCGACTACGAAGAGCTGCTCTACGACGATCAGATCGGCAAGGTCTCCGCCGTCGGCGTGGGCATGCGCTCTCATCCCGGCGTCTCGGCGCGGTTCTTCGACGCGCTCGCCGGCGCGGGCGTGAACCTGCAGATGATCTCCACCTCCGAGATCCGGATCTCCGTCGTCGTCGCGGCGGAGGACGTCGACCGGGCGGTACGCGCCGCGCACAGCGCCTTCGGCCTGGATACGGCCGAGCATGCCAGGGTCTACGCCGGCACCGGACGGTAACCGCACGCCCATCGGCTTTTCCGTCATGCGGAGGCAGAGGTGAATACCAGCTGGCCTTCGCGCGTGGTGCAGGCTGTGCGGTGGCTGATCCGGCCGCCTGGAAGACACGCGCTGTCGCTGCGGCAAGGTGGCTGATCCACCCTCGGGAGGACCAGCCCCTTTCAGCGCCCCGTGGAACTGGGCGTCGCCTTTCACCGTCGCCGGGTTGCGCTTTCAGACGATCTCAACAACCCAGGCCTCTCCCTGCCGACGCAAGCAGTACTGTGCGCGATGGTCCTGGCACAGGTGCTGCTGATTGTCGAGTGCATTCGGCCCCGGCGTCTGTTCCGGCCGGCGCTGGCATTGTCCGTCACCGGATTACGCTCAGCCTCGTCACCCACCCCGCAACCCACCGAACTCATCTGGCGCGTCGACGCCTGGTCAGAGTTTCCTGATCTATCTGACCCTGCTCGCCCGCGCAGCGTAGAACTCCCGTTGCTGATAATGGTGGCCGTAGCGGGCACCGTCGTCGCGACCTTCCATCCGACATTCGAGTGGGCTCCGCAGCTAAGCGACGTGGTCGTTCACCCTGGCCACCCTGCTCATCTTGATCCTCGGCACCCGGGTAGTGGAGGCGATGGTCGACGATCATCTGGCAAACAAGGGCACCCGCAGGCAAAGCACCGAAGCCGACCAAGCCGTGAGGGCACGCACGAGGCGCTATCACGGCTGCGGCGAGAGATGCACGATCTGCTTCTGCACTGCCTGCAGCTGATCGCCTCGCCATGGTCCACCATGAGCTCCGAAGCCCGTAGCCTCTGCTCCTCCACCGTCGAACAACTCCCACGAATACCCCCGGAAGAACATTGGGCGCGCACCGAACCCATCGGCACCTACCTTCGCCAGGTGCTCGCCGACGAGCCCTGCGAACTCACCTGGAAGGCCACGGCGAACGGCTGCCCCTGCTTCCCGCCACGGCCATCTATAAGGCTGCCCGAATCAGTGCGCAATGTGAGCAAGCATTGCGACGTGGCGGAGGCGACAATCAGCATCCATTCCCAGGAAGCAACGGTGCGCGTCAAGATCTCCGATTCCGGGCCTGGTTTTGAGACGGATGCGACCACGGCATACCGGGACGGGTGGCAGCGTTCAGTGGTCGAGCGGATGGCCAGCGTCGGTGGTTCGGCGACGATGCGACGCAACTCGCGGGGCGGGACCATTACCGTCTCCCTGATTCTGGCCGACCCCGCTTCCCCCACTGCCGGAGCCGCTCAGCTGTCGCGCGCGGCAGCGAGTCTGCGTGGTCCCTATCCCGCTGGTGGTGGCCAGCTTGGTGAACATGCTGGCAGGCCCACCAGGGGCTGGAGCTTGCCGGCGGCGATCACCATCTGGACCGGTATTGTCGCCGTGTTGCTCGGCGCCGCGGCCGTGCTTCGCAGGGCAACGCTCACCAGCCGTGCGGGGTGGCTGCTGACGATCCTCGCGACGGTGATGTCTCGCGCGAACTTCGCGTGGATCGATCCACAGATCAGCGCGCAGACCAGCAACGGCTGGGACATCTGGATAGTTTCGCTGACGGGCTCGATCATGCTGCTGGTGTTGCCCAGTCAACCCTTCATCTGGCGCGGCATCGCGATGGCGGCGCTGTTTTGCGGAGGCAACCTGCTGGGCGGGTTCATCTTCCTCGGCAGGGAGGCGATGGCCACGACCCACTACGCCGTGCTCGCCGCACTCAGCTACACCACGATCACTCTGATCCTGAGCTTCGGCGCCACCACCGTGTCCCGGTACGCCCACTGACCATCCGGCTGGAAGAGATCCGCAGGAACGGATCCGCGCCGACGTGAACGCGAAACCATCTGGCGCGCCTGGCTGGACCACGCCGGCACCCTCAGCCTTCCCTTCCTCAGGGATGTCGCGGAAGGGCGTCGTCACCCCGACGACCCGGAGACCCGCGCCACGGCTTCACCGGAAGTGCGGGTACGCGACGGACCTCCGTCTTTGGCCGGATGCCACGGAGATCTCAGCACCCGATGCACTACGACGAGGATGGATCTGCCGGCTGAGCACCGATCAGATTCCCGCGTCCCCGCGCCGGAACTCTCCGCCCTCTTGCGCGCCCTGCCAGACGTCTGCCCGGTCACCACGTGACTGCGCAGCAAGACGGGTCACCGTCGCCAATGATCCGGGCCTCATCCCTGAACAACGCGTCGCCGTGGAACACTGGCCCATGATCGTCGACGACGATTTCACGCAGATCCGCCTCTTCGGTAGAATTCCGTCATGGTGACCTGATCCGCGTGGCGGTCCTGGACGATCATCCGCTCGTCCTGCGCTCCGTGCAGAGCATCACGACGATGCTTCCCACCCCGATCACGATCAGCACGTCGCACAGTTGCGCGTCCACCTTCTTGGAGCACGTGACGGCCTCACCCCCGGACGTCGCCGTGGTGGATCTGATCATGCGCGGCCGAGCGGCCGGCCATCACACCATCGCCGCACTCACCGAACTGGGGATCCCGAGCATCGTTTTCACGGCCGATCAACGCCGAGTGCCCGTGCGGCTCGCCATGCAAGCCGGCGCCCGCGGCCTCGTCCTGAAGGCCGACCCCTTGGAGCACCTGGCACGGGCCGTGGTTGCCGTCGCGACCACGGGGTGGGCGCAATCCAGTGCCTTGGCCCAGACGGTGCTCGATGCGAGCGCAGACGTGCCTGCGCTGACCCAACAAGAGCTCGAATGCCTTCGTCTCGCCGCCGAGGGCGTGCCGGTGAAGGCGATCGGACGGCAGTTCGCACCGGAAATCACACAGGCGACGGTGAAGACCTACCTCCGGCGCGCCTACGAGAAATACAACGCGGTAGGGCGCCTGGTCCACAACACCACCCATGCGGCAACCCAGGCCATGGTGGACGGCTTCTTCGACGTCTCCGATGACGACGAAATGCCGGGCGAAGAAACCCACCACACCGCATCACACCACGCCTGAATATGCGACTGGGGACTCAGCTCTCCGGCCGAGCCTGCCAGTCACCCCCCAACGGATAATTCAGACGGTCACGTGCGACTAGGTAGCGCCCCCATGGAACTACTTGCCCGAGAAGTTATCACGCGGAGCACCGGGTCTCCGAGCGCTCGCATCGCCACCGGCCGGGACTCACATCGGGGAGCAAAGGCGCGAACCATCTCCAAAAAAGCGCGTTGGCTAGGTGTTATGTTTTCTTCGGCACTGATCGTCGAGCGCTTCAACGACGCCGCGACAGATGAACCTCTGGGCTTTGTCACCCAAAGGGATGACAAGGAAACCGCACAGCACAGTCATAGATTCACCCGGTAAGCTCGCCGGGAGCGTCCGGAGGGCGCCCATTCAGGTGGAGAGGAGGGCGATGGTGGCCGCAGAATTCACCAGGAGAGCACTACTGGGCACTCTCTCCGCCTCTGCGATGTTGAGCGCGTGTTCGGACACGGACGACCCTCTGCCCCCGTCGCCGACGCCCACCTCAACGGAGTCCGCCGCCATCCCCTTGGATTCGCCCTTCGGATTGACCGCACCCTCGCAGGTTGCCGTCAGCATCTTCGATGGCGGATACGGCACCGACTATGCACAAGACGTCGCCGATGCGATGCAGGATCGACTGCCCGGAGTGACGGTATCGATAACGCCCCTGGAGCGAATGAATGAGCTCGACCTCACGGCGAGCCCACCAGACGTCATCCATAACTCCGGGGCGGGCGCGGCGATCGGCACCGTCTTGGAGCATTTCGAAGCCCTGGACGATCTGATCGACGCGCCCAGCCTAGGAAGGCACTCCTCTCCGGGAGACCCTGCACAGCGTGGCGCCCCGGCATCTTGACAGCAACCTGGTGGCGATCAACTACGTGCTCACCGTCTATGGCCTCTGGTATTCGGCCTCCTTGTTCAGTCGCGGGGCTGGAGCCCCGTCGACCTGGGACGCCATGCTCAGTCTCGGCGCTGGCGAAGAAGGAGGATCGTTATCTCTTCGCTTGGTCCCCTGAGGCCGCTACCTACTACTTGGAACTGGTGGCTCGCGATCAAGAGAGCGACCAGGTCGGATCTTCGACTGACCTCACGCGGGGGCCTGGCAGCAATCCCGTCGTGACGCACGCACGCTGGCCAACTCGAGGGAGAATGCGTGCGGCGAGGCTATTTCCAGCCCGCAGACCCGGAACCGGCTATCTGGAAACGCAAGCCACCTGGTCGATGCAGAGCCCGATCGCTGTTCTACCCCGGCGGGGGCCTGGATCGAGCGCGAGATGCTGGACAACACCGCTGAGGGATTCCGGATGACCTGCAGCGCCGTCCCGACCCTCACTTCCTCCCCCACACTGCCGCCATCTGCCATTCACGCCTCTGCCGCGGAACCGTTCGTGGTTCCCACGGCGGCGGGCAATGTCGCCGGGGGCAAGGAGTTCCTGCGCACCATGCTCTCCCACGACGCGGCCGCACAGTTCGCGGTGACGAATCTGGTGCCGACCGTCGTGAAGAACACCGTGCCCGCCACCACGGAATCAACCTCCTTGGTGCCCAAACCCGGCTGCTGGCCGAAGCGAGGCCGTGTTCGCCTGGCGCTCGTGTCGCATTATGGGCTCGAAGAGCCGTTCAGCGCCCTGATGTCGGAGTTCTGCGCGGCAGCATCACCACCGACGACCTGGTGACGGAACTCCAACGCCACACCAGGCAGGATCCGCAGCAGCCCGACTATCGACTGTACACCGTCGAGTAGGTCCCCGTCGTGCTGACCTTCACAGTAGGCGACTGAGGATTGAACTACGTTCAGGTCACTGATACGAAAGATCCCTCTGTCCGGTCCCTGAGGTGCCTTCGAGGTGGTCCCTGAGGTGTGACGAGCTCTGCGCCGAGGAACCTCGAAAGAGTGGTCCCTGATGCGAAGTATGTGGCGGAATCCCGTTGTCCGGTCCCTGAGGTGCGACGAAGGGCCCTCGAAGGGCGTTAAACAGTAAGTATGAGCACAGTCTCTGCCAAGGGTTCCAGTTACACGCCCTTCAGGCTCTTTGCTTATCGCACCTCCAGGATGACGCCAGTGTTGGTACCTTCGCCTCACTTCCCTGCACCACGATGGCAGCGAAGCAGCCCAGCTGATGCGAAAGTATCGCTGCTTTCCCACCTCACGGTATGGCGGCGAAGCAGCCCGGGAAGCTGAGGTGTGACGGAAGCTCTGCGAGGGCCTCGAGGTGGTCCCTGAGGAGCCTGCTTCGAGGCTCGTTCCTCGCACCTCAGCCTCCTGACTACCGTGGGGCAGGAAGGCAAGCAGAGGAGACCTATTCAGGTCCCTGATGCGAAAGTATGTGGCGGAATCCCGTTGTCCGGTCCCTGATATGTGGGTTTGTTTGTCAAGTGGCAGGGTGAAGCACCCGTCCCGGGGTGCGCGTGTCCCGGGGCGGGTACTTCGTCGTTCGTCCGGGCCCTGGAAGCGGTGGTGGCGTGTCTGGTGACGCGTGGTCAGTCTGATATTCGCGGGTTTGGTTACCGCATGACCGTGTTCCGGTGAGAGCTTGCTGGCTTGTCTGAGATCTGGCGTGGCCCTTAAAAAGGGGCTGCCTTGCAGGGACAACGCCGGTTGCTCCTCAACGCTGCTACCACAGGCTTTTCGGTGCGGGGACCAACGAGCTCGGTGGGTTTACTCCATCACAGCCAAACACCAACACCAGCCGGCGAAGTTCACGAGCGATCGCGGTGTTGATGGTGGTCTTCTTGTTCCGGGCGAGCAGCCTCATCCAGCGGTGATGCAAGCGCCGGTTCTACGGTATCACCACGGGTGGCTGCCTGGGTGGGGGCGTTGGCGGGCCCGCATGGTAGGCCGGGACGGTATTGGGGTTTATTGATTGCCACGCAGCCTCGATCGAGTCTGCGGGCGTGGCGTGTTCCCGGCCCGGGTGATCGGCCCCAGTACCCGTGATTGCCCGGAGGAATGCTCCGAGGGCGTCAGCCCGAGGAAGCGATGCTGCGGCCAGTGAAACGATGCCAGTCACCGATCTCGACCGCGAGCGCGACCCGGTCAGCGTGGAATCCCGCAGACAGGCCAACCGGTTAGTGGCCCGCAGTGAACTCAGGTGTGGCCATCTGCCCGATCTGGCTGGTCAGATGATCACGTGGAGCAGCCTGGACCACAGTGTCGCAGGCAGAGTATCGAAAGCGTGCAGGGTGCCGATACCCGCACCACCCAGCCCACCGCGCCGCCAGCTGCGTAGCCACCGGTCGTGGACCCCGGTCCAGGCCTGCTTCCCGACGGGATAGACGATGCTTTGCCGCAGCAACAGCTTCGATAACCGTTGCCGATGCAGCCATCAAATCGGTACGGGCATCATCACGTGCCCGGAGTCAGGTCCCTAGCGGCTTCCTGCGCCAGGGACGTACCCGGACCTCAACCAGCTCATCGAGACGCAGCAGCGACACCAACAATGCTGCGTAAAAGCTTATCGGTTTTCACTTTGGCCGCCGGCAGGGCGCAGCATCTTCGACGGAGCCACTGACCACGCAACCGATACCCGCCTGCGCTAACGCTTCGGGCTAGGCCGAAGCCGGTCAGGCCGGCCTCGTGAGCCACCCGCACCAGCCCCATGCAGCACATACTCCTTCCACCAGTCCGGCTTCGTGGCCAACTCTCCCGCTAGCCGGGCCTGCACTACCTCACCCGTGACAGTGTCCAAAGCCTCTGCCTGGACCGATCTCGCGTGCACATCCAAACCAATCGCCGTACGCTCAGTAAACACCAGGGCCTCCAATGCATGTCGGCACCCCGAGCCCTATCCCGGGGTGATCCACGAAGGGTGCATCGCGAGGCCCTGGCCCCACAAGACCCCACCCCCATATGGTCTGAGGTGCGACGAAGGAGCCTCGAAGGGCGTAAAACGCAAGTATGGGCACAGTCTCTGCGAAGGGTTCCAGTCAACGCCCTTCGAGGCTCCTCGCAGAGCTCGTCACACCTCAGGGACCGGTGATTGGGTCCTGATGTCTCACTTTCCTGCACCAGGGTGGCAGCTAAGCAGCCCGGAAGCTGAGGTGCGACAAACGGGATCCTTCACTCACTTCCGCATCAGGGACCTGACAACGAGATATCCCTCCCACACTTTCGCACCAGGGACCTGAACATGGGTTCCCACCACGCACTTTTTCATCAGGGACCGGTACTTGCCGCACTTTCCTGCCCCATGCAGGCCGGAACAGGCGACGGGTTACTGGTGCAACTGGATCTGGGTGGCCTTGACCACGGCGAAGACGGGGAGGCCGGGGACGAGGGAGAGGTCGGCCACGGCCGCGGGAGTGAGGTCGGCACGCAGACGCTGACCAGAAATATCGACGGTGACCCCCACCACGCTGCCGCGCGACTCGATCAGGTCGACCGTTCCACTCAGCACGTTGCGGGGGCTGCCTTCGGGCGGAGCGAGGAACACACTCACAGCGTTGGGCGCCACCGTCGCTCGGGCCGGTTGTCCCTGCACCAACGATCCTTCGGCACCGACGAGGAGCTGATCGCCGATCCTCAGCTCTGTTTCCGATGCCGCGGTACCGGTCAGCAGGTTCACTCCGACGAAGTCGGCCAGGAACCGCGTGGGCGGAGCGCCGCACACCTCGGCGACGGGACCATCGGCGACGACGCGTCCCTCCTCCACCACGATCAGCCGGTCGGCCAGCGTGACCACGTCCAAGAAGTCGTGGGTGACGAGCAGGGCCGTCTGGCTCGCGAGCCGATCGCGCAGCAGCCGCCGCAGATCGGGCGTGACGGAGACGTCGAGGGCGGCGAAGGGCTCGTCGAGCAGCAGGATTTCGGGATCGATAGCCAGGGCGCGCGCCAGCGAGACCCGCTGCGCCTGACCGCCGGAGAGCTGGCTGGGGTTGCGCTCGGCCAGTTCACCGCAGGCGGTGGCGTCCAGCTCAGCGAGGGCACGACTGCGCGCCTGCTTCTTGGGCACCCCACGGGACCGCGGGCCGAACGCGACGTTGTCGCGCACATTCAGGTGCGGAAACAGCAACGAGCGCTGCTCCACGAAGGAGAACCGGCGACGATGCGGAGGCAGATGCCGGGTGGGGCCACTCAGCTCCACACCGCGCAGGGCGATCGTGCCCGAATCCGGGCGCAGCGACCCGGCGATCAGGTGCAGCAGCGTGGACTTGCCGGCACCGTTGGGCCCGACGACGGCCACGGTCTCCCCCTCACCGACGCGCGCGTGAAGCTCGACGTCGCGCACCTCGATCCGGGCATCGATGGTCAGAAAATCAGTCATTGCCAAGGCCTCTGAAACGGGTGGAGAGGAAGACGATGAAGACGGCCACCGCGACCAGAACCAGCGCCAACGCCAGTGCGATCTCTGAATCGGACTCCCGCAGGAGGTAGATCTCCAGCGGGAGCGTGCGCGTCGTGCCTTGCAAGGACCCGGCGAAGGTCAGCGTCGCCCCCGAATTCTCCCAGCGAGCGGGCGAAGGAGAGCGCAGTGCCGGAGGCTGGCGCGGGCCGGATCACCGGCAGGGTGACCCGCCAGAACACTCGGCTGGGCGAGGCCCCCAGGTTGGCCGCCACGCGTTCCAGCTGGCCGCTGCTCGTTCGCAACGCCCCCTCGACGGAGATGATCAGGAAGGGCAGCGAGACGAAGGACTGCGCCAGGATCACCGCGACCGTGGTGAAACCGATCTCGATGCCCATGGCGGAGAGGTGCTGGCCGATCAGGCCGCGCCGGCCGAAGGTGACCAGCAGGGCGAGACCCGCCACCACCGGGGGCAACACCATAGGCACCGTGACCAGGGTGCGCGCCAACTCCGACCACCACCCGCGGGTGCGCGCCAGCACCAGTGCCGTCGGCACGCCAGCCAGCAGCACGATCGTCGTCGAGATCACGCAGGTGAAAAGGCTGAGCCGGAGCGCATCCAAGGCGCGCTCCGACGTCAGCAGTCCCGGCAGCTCGGCCCAGGAGACCCGGGCGAGCATCCCGATGAGCGGCACCGAAAGCAGGGCAAGCCCCACACCAAACGGGGCCCATGCCCACCGAGGAAAGGCGGTCACAGAAGGTTACTCAGCGGGGCCGAAACCGTATCCGGCGAGCGCGGCCTGGCCTTCGGCGCCGGTGATCGCGGTGATGAAGGCGTCAGCAGCCTCGGCGTTCGGAGCATCCTTGACCTTGGCGATCCAGTAGGTGTTGGGATCGTCTTCGGCGCCTGGCACCTCGAAGACCTCGACGGCATCGCCCGCGCCCGTCGCGTCGGTGGCGTAGACCAGGCCGGCGTCGGCCTCGCCCGAGGTCACCTTGCCGAGCACGTCGGTCACCGAGGACTCTTCGGAGACGGGGGTCAGGCTCATCCCGGCGGCCTCCGAGACGCGAAGGGTGGCCGCGCCACAGGGCACGTCGGGTGCGCAGATGACCAGCTTCGAGCCCTCCAGGGAATCGTCGAATCCGGTGATGCCTGCGGGGTTGTCGGCCGGGGTGACCAGCACCAGGTAGTTGGTGGCGAACAGGGCGGGATCACCGTCGATGAGTCCGGCCTCGACAACCTTGTCCATGTTCGTCTGGTCGGCGGAGGCGAATACGTCGGCCGGGGCGCCGCCTTGGATCTGGTCCACCAGGCCGGAGGAGCCGTCGAAGGTGTAGGTGGCATCCGTGATCTCCGGGAAGACCGCGTTCAGCGACGCGGCGGCAAACACCATGGCGTCCGAGGTGGACACAGCCGCCGGGTCATCCCCCTGGTCGGTTGCCGTCACGGGGGCCTCCGGGGCACCGGTGTCTTGCGTCGTCGGAGTATCGGCGTCTCCGCCACAGGCGGCGAGCACGAAGGCAGCGCTCAAGGCAACCGCAAGGCTCTTCAGCTTCATAGGTGAGGTCCTTCGATAGTCACGTTGGTTGCTTTGATGACCGCGGTCGCGATCACCCCGGGCTCCAGCCCTAATTCTTGAACGGCCTCCGTGGAGATCAGGGAGACGACGCGGTAGCGACCGCACTGCAACTCCACCTGACTCATCACGGTGTCTGAGACCACCCGGGTGACGAGGCCTGTGAAGTGATTACGGGCGGAGCGGCGACCAGCACCTCCATCGAGCTGATCCAGCGCTCCGTCGGCCAGTTCCTGGGCCAGGGAGGCCAGAGCGGTACCGTCGATGGCCTGCTTGCCGTCCTCCCCCACGCTTGCCGTGAGCCGGCCCTTGTCGATCCAGCGGCGCACGGTGTCGTCGCTGACACCCAGCAGCTTGGCTGCTGTAGAAATCCGTATTTGCGTCATGCACAGGAGCTTAGCAACGTAATTTCGGAACAATCACGAAGGCCGCCCTAACTGTCAGTCGCGAGAAGCCCGGCGTTAGGCTTTACCCCATGAGATCGTACAAAGCCGCGGTGATCACGTGCTCGGATCGCGCCGCCGCCGACGTTTACGAGGATCGCTCGGGCCCGGTGCTCCGGGACGCGCTCGCCAATTTGGGCTTCGAGGTGGAAGCAGCGGTGATCGTCCCCGACAACGAGGAACGCATCACCGCAGAAATCGAAAGAGCCATCGAAGACGGCGCCCGAGTAGTGATGACCACCGGCGGGACCGGGGTTTCTCCGCGCGACGTCACCGTCGAAGCAACCTTGGGCCTGGTCGACTACGAGTTGCCGGGACTGATGGAAGAGGTTCGTCGGCGAGGTGCCGAGAACACCGACAAATCGTTGCTCTCCCGCGGCATCGCCGGCGTCATCTCGCACCCGGGGCACCCCCGAGCGCTGGTGATCAACGCGCCGGGTTCACGAGGTGGTGCTCGCGACACCATCGCCGTCGTCGGCAGCCTGCTCGACCACATCGTCGGCCAACTCGACGGCGCCGACCACGAGATGGATGAAGGAAGCTAGCGGCTCCAGTCCCCGCTGCGGCCGCCGGACTTGGACGTGACCCGCGCCGAGGTGATCTCGGCGCTGCGGTCGACGCCCTTGACCATGTCCACCACGGCGAGGGCGGCGACGGTCACCGCCGTGAGGGCCTCCATCTCGACTCCCGTGCGGTCGGCGGTCTTGACCTCTGCGCGGATCTGAACCCCGCCGTCGACCACCTCGACGTCGAGCACCACGCCATGCACGCCGATGACGTGAGCGAGGGGCAATAGGTCTGGCACCTTCTTGGCCGCGGCGATCCCCGCCACGCGGGCGACGGCCAGCACGTCCCCCTTCGGGAGGGTGCCCTCGCGCAGCGCGGTGACCACCTCCGCCGAGCACGACACGATTGCCTCCGCCCCCGCGGCGCGCACGGTGGGCTGCTTAGCGGTGACATCAACCATGCGGGCCTGTCCCCGCGAATCCAGGTGGGTGAACTCCATGCGGCCTATCCAAGCAGAAGGAAGAGGAGTGGAGCAGCCCGCCGATCACCCCACGCAGGCGCCAGATATGCTGGCAACGAGCCGGCTGGACGAGGCCGCACCGCAGCGCTCGTCTGCGATGCCGGCTGACGCAACGTCATCGCACGGGAGGCTGGTTCGAACATGCGGATTCTCATCGTCGGTGCGGGCGCGACCGGAGGGGCCTTCGGGGCGCGACTCCAGGAGGCCGGGCGAGATGTCACCTATCTGGTTCGACCCCGCCGGGCCGCCACGCTACGGCGGAACGGAATGCGCTTCATCTCCCCGTCCGGCGAACAGACCTTCCCGGTGCAGACCCTCATTAGCGGGGAGGAAACTCTCTCTTTCGACCTGGTGTTGATCACGGTGAAGGCCGTCGGGTTGGAATCGGCGATCGCCGACCTACGCCCCTGCATCCACCCCGAAACGGTTATCGTCCCCATCCTCAACGGCATGGCGCACCTCCCGGTGTTGGAGCAGGCCTTTCCCGGGCAGGTCGTCGGGGGCTTGGCCAAGATCGTCGCCACCCTCGATGGCGACGCGGTTCGCCAGATGACAGATCTCACCGTGCTCACCATCGGCGCTCTCGACGGGCAGCGCTCGATCGACGACATCGCCGAAGTACTGCGCGTGCCGGGCATCCACTTGACCATCAGCCAGAACATCCTGGGCGAGTTATGGGAGAAGTGGGCGTTCATCGCCGCGGCCGGCATCATCTGCTGTCTGTTCCGGGGGCCTATCGGCCGGATCATCGACGCCGGAGGGCTTGGTGCGATCCACGACGCCATCGCTGAGACGGAGGCCGTCGCAGCGGCTGCCGGCCACCCCGTCTCCGATAAGGCCCACGCGCACACCCTAGACCTTCTCGCCGCGGAGGGATCAGCCTTCACGTCGTCGTTGTACCGCGACCTGATTGCCGGTCTGCCCAACGAGGCCGAACACATCCTGGGTCAACTCGCCGCAGAGGCCCGGCGCCTTGCGGTGCCCACCCCGCTCCTCGACCTCACCCTCATCCAGATCCGCACCGGAACAAACCCAACCGCCACTTCCTGATGCGCTAGCGGGGATCCCCGTGTTCCGGTCCCTGCCGCGAAAGGGTGTGGGAATCCCATGCTCCGGTCCCTGAGGTGCCCTTCGAGGCTCGTGCCTCGCACCTCAGGGACCACCCTTCGAGGCTCGTGCCTCGCACCTCAGCCTCCTGGCCGGTTCCGGCCACCATGATGCAGGAAAGTGAGTAGAGGGAACCCTTTTTCCGGTCCCTGAGGTGTGACGAGCTCTGCGAGGAGCCTCGAAGGGCGTTAAACGGAACTGTGGGCACAGTCTCTGCCCATGCTTGCGTTTTACGCCCTTCGAGGCTCGTTCCTCGCACCTCAGGGACCTGGATACAGGATTCCGCCACACACTTTCGCATCAGGGACCGATAAGCAGGGTTTCGGTTCCGTAGCCGGACGCGTCGTTCCTCTCAGATGAAGAAGACGTCCAGCAGGTCGCCCGGGGCCACGGCGTCGACGTCTTCCGGGACGACGGCGAGGGCTTCGGCCAGATGCAACGAGGCCACGAGATGCGAGCCGGAGCCCAAGCGGTGGGAGCGACGGACGCCGTCATCGGTGAGCACAACCGGGATGTACTGCCGGCGGCCGGGCGGGGTCTTCCACCCATCGGCCGCGGGAAGCCGGACGCTCCGCCACGGAGCGTCGACCCCTGGAACGCGGCGAGGAGCGGTCGAAGATAGACCCACGCCGAGACGAACACGCTCACGGGGTTACCGGGCAAGGCCAGCAGCGCTTGTTCGCCGCCGTCTGCGCGTCGCAGCCGGCCGCAGCCCTGGGGCTTGCCGGGCTGCATCGCCACCTTGACGAATTCGACCTCGCCCTCGACCACCTGGCGCACCACCTCGAAGGCGCCGACGGACACCCCGCCGGACGTGACGATCACGTCCGCATCGGAGGCGTCGGCGAGCGCCTGGCGGAAGTCATCCAGATCATCCGAGACGGCACGGGCGAGCACCACCTCACCGCCGAAGCTTTCCACCAGACCGGAGAGCAGGAAGGAGTTGGAATCGGGGATCTGGCCAAACCCCAGCGGCTCTCCGCGGGCGCCAGCTCGGATCCTGTAGCCAGCACCGCCACCTTGGGCCGACGACGCAGCCGCACCGTCGCATAACCGGCCGACGCTGCAGCGCCCGCAGCGGCCGGGGTCCATCGCTGCCCGGCGCGCAGCACCACCTCGCCCACCGTGACGTCCTCGCCGGCCCTGCGCACATGCTTGCCCTCGGTGCTGACCCCAGCGACGACCCACTCCGGCAGCGGCGCGTCACCGAGCGGCTGATCCGTGTCTTCCACCGGCACCACGGCATCCGCACCAGGAGGCATCGGGGCACCGGTCATGATGCGCGCCGCCTCACCAGGCCCCACCATCGGTGCACTGGATGCGCCGGCCGGGATGTCGCCCACCACCCGCAGCCGGGTCTGCCCATCAGCCACATCGGCACTGCGCACAGCGAAACCGTCCATGGCGGAGTTGTCGAAGGGCGGCACGGCGCACCGCGCCACCAGATCGTCGTCGAGCACCCGCCCGAACCCGGTGCCCAGCGCACAGTCCTCGGACGGCAGTCGCGTGGCGAGACCGACGACCCGGTCCCGGTATTGCTCAACTGTCAGCATGTTTCTCCTTCGAACGCAGACCCGATCCTAGGCCCCCTTCACCCGCCGATAGCGCTCATGGTGCGCAGCGGTGGAAGGAAACCCACCTCGCCGATCCCATGGGCCTTCGCCTTGCCCGCATGCGCCCCCGCCCACGCCGCGACGATGTCGTCGTCGGTGCCCCCTCCGCGCAGGAGGGAGCGCAGGTCGGTCTCCGTGCGCGAGAACAAACAGGTGCGCACCTGACCATCTGAGGTGATCCGGGTGCGATCGCAGGCCCCACAAAACGGATTCGTCACCGACGCGATCACGCCGATCCTGCCGCCCGGCTGTAGCCCGTCGGCCTCCACCCGCCACAGCTCGGCCGGCGCCGCGCCGCGCGGCTCATCCAACGCCGTCAACCGGAATTGAGAACCCAACTCGTCCAAGATCTCGCGCGCCGTCACCATCTGGGAGCGATCCCACTCACCAGCCGGACCCAGCGGCATCTGCTCGATGAAACGCAACTCGTAACCGCGCACCAGGCAGAACGTGGCCAACGGCAGGATGTCGGCCTCGTTCTCGCCGCGCATGATCACCGCATTGATCTTCAGGGGCCGCAACCCCGCAGCATCCACCGCGGCGATGCTGCGCAGCACGCTGTGCAGGCGGTCGCGGCGAGCAAGGCGGGCGTACCGCACCGGATCCAGGGAATCCAGCGAGATGTTGACCCGGTCGAGCCCGGCCTCCGCGAGCCGCATGATGCGCTTATCCAGCCCCAGAGCATTGGTGGTGAGCGCCAACTCAGGCCGTCCGGCCGGGCCACGCAGCGCGGCGGCGCCGGCGATAATCCGCTCCAAACCGGGCCGCAACAGCGGCTCGCCCCCGGTGAACCGAATCGTGGTGATACCGAGCCGCTTGACGGCGATGCTCAGCAACCTGAGCACCTCGGTGTCCTCCAAGGTCTGCTCCGTGGGCAACCACTGCACACCGTCGGCCGGCATGCAGTAGGTGCAGCGCAGGTTGCAGCGATCGGTGAGCGAGACCCTCAGGTCATGTGCGGTGCGCCCAAAAGAATCTGTCAGCGACATGCAGATCTAATCGGCCTGCTGTCGCGCGGCCACCAGGGCGTCCACGGCGCGCAACCCACGCTCGAGCTCTGCATCGGGATCCTGAGCCCCAGCGGCCAGCTGCCCCAGCAGAAAAGCCGTCAGCGGTGCGGCCGGGCGGCTCGGGCCATGAGCCACCACCCCCACCATTGCCAAAAGCGCGTCAGCATGGCGCTGGACCACATCAGGATCCACACCCAGCGCGGATGCCGCCTCGTCGAGCCACTCCCGCATCGCGGCTTCTCGCGGATCTTGATTTACATCTGTCGATTTGTCGGGCATAACGCGACCGTATCACGCACCCCAGGAGGCCCCATCGAGGCCCCACCTCGAGCCACGAACAGCGTCTATGCCGATTCCCACACCGCACGAATCCGATGAAACGAGGTGACGCCCTGCTCGTCGGCACGGGCGAGTTGCCACGGCGGAGCCAGCGTCAGGTAGGTATCAACCACGTCTTCCGGCGGGTCTTCCATGTCCGTCGCTATCCAGGCACGCACCACCGCCATCATGCTGTGCGCCTGCTGGAACCGGGCCAGCGTGAGCCATAACCTGCTGGGGGGATCGCCTTCCAGTTTGCCGGCTACGGCATTGATGTAGGGAAGGGCGACTTCCTCGAAGTACGAGGTCAAGGCACTGGACACGGCCGATTCTTGGGCGACGATGTTGGCGTACACCTCACGATGTTCACGAACCTGCTTCAGCAACGCCAGGTAGACCTGCCGCCACAACTCGGTACACACCGCGTCCGGAAGGCTCACCTGAGCGGCAAATCGCTCGAAATCGGGCCGAAGATCGTTGATCAGCACCTCGGCGAGCAACCCTGCGGGTGAGTTCGCGTGCGCATAGAAGGCAGCTCTCGACACCTGCGCGGCGGAGGTGAGTTCGGAGACGCTGATCGTTTCGGCGGGCTTCGTTGCCGCCAATTCCAAGAGGGCGCTGGTGAGCCGAGCACGCACGCGCTGGTAGCGCGGATCGGTATCTCGGGCCACGGGCGCGTCGCCTCCTCGTATCAAGCCACTGTCATCTTTTCAGACGAGAACCCGCGATCTCAGCCTCTTTGCTTCCAGCGTAACGACCGAGGCCCGCGGGGATTCTCGGGTCAGGACGAACTGCGCCGCACCCCGCGACGCAGCGAGATATGACCGGATTCATCGGGCCGCGCCAGCTGCCATGGCGGCGCCAGCGTCAAATAGGTATCCAGCACCACCTCAGGGGCATCGGCCAGCTTGGTCTGCAACCAGGCCGTCACCATCGCGACGGTGTTGTGCACCTGCTGCTGGACCGCCATGGTGCGCCACAGCTCGGTGACGGAGCCGTCGGTGAATCGCTCACTCACCGCGTCGACGTAGCGTCCCGCTAGATCTTCGAGGTAGCCGAGGAAGGAGTTGAGGGCGGCGGAGTTGGCGTTCAACAAGTGCTCGTAGATCCGTCGGTGCCGCTTCACGTGACCGAGTAAGACGAGATAGATCTCGCGCCACAGGCCCACATAGTCGGCGCCAGGCTCCGTCATCCGCTCGGCCAGCACCTCCAGGTCCGGCCTCACCTCCGCCACCAGCGTGTCCGCGAGCAACTCTGCGGGCGACGACGAGTGGCTGTAGAAGGTGGTTCGAGAGACACTCGCCGCCGCCGTCAGCTGGGACACCGAGATGTTCTCGGGCGGCGCGTCGGCGGCAAGCTCCAGCACCGCGGAAACCAGGCTCGCACGCACGCGGAGGTACCGAGGATCCTCCTCCGTGACGCGCCCCATCCGCGTGCCCCTACGCCGCCTGCTCGCTCATCGGTACGACCGTAGCCTCCTCCATCACCTGCCCCCAAATTCGCAACGCCACACGTCTCTAATTGACACTTGTCTTCTTAACCGACCCTGCCTCAATCTATCCGACGGGTGTTCTGTAGAGTCCCGAATATCTTGATTTCCCCATCGTGGAGGCCCCTATGCCCACTCGAGAGTCACTGACCGAGAAGGTCACGACGTTCGGCACGAGTTCGCGCCGCACCTTCCTGAAGTGGTCCGCTGCGGCCGGAGCGAGCGCCGGCCTGATCTCCATCGCCAGCCAGACCCAACCGGATCTTGCGCCGGTGGCGCATGCAGAGGGCTTCCCCGGCGCCGACAAGACGGTATGGAACGCGTGCATCATCAACTGCGGTTCCCGCTGCCCGCTCCGGGTGCAGGTCAAGGACGGCCAGGTTGTCCGGCTGCTTCCCGACAACACCGGCGATGACGGGTTGCTGACCCGCAACATCAAGGCGTGCGTGCGCGGGCGCAACATGCGTGAGCGCCTCTACAGCCCCGATCGCATCAAGTACCCGATGAAGCGCAAGGAAGGCACCAAGCGCGGCGACGGGCAATGGGAGCAGATCGGCTGGGACGAGGCGGCTACCATCTTCGCCACCAAGCTGAAGGAGGTCTACGAGAAGCACGGCCCCGAGGCGATCCTGCGCATGTACGGCTCAGGCACGTGGAACTCGCACATCAACTACGAGGTGATGTGGCGCCTGCTGAACTGCACCGGCGGTCAGCTGAACTACTACGGCAACTACTCGTTCTCGCAGCTGCACACGGCGAACAAGTACCACTACGGGCCCTACGGCGAGACCCCGTCGAACTCCTTTGAGGACTCCGTCACCAACGGCCGGATGCTGGTGCTCTGGGGCAATAACCCCCGGGAGACGCGGATGTCGGGTGGTGGAGCCCTGTTCACCTCGCTGGCCGCGGCCCGCAAGGCCGGACTGAAGGTAGTCGTGATCGACCCGATGTACTCCGATTCCGCCGCGCTGCTCGCCGACGAGTGGCTCGCCCCGCGCCCGGGCAGCGACGCAGCCCTGGTGGCAGCCATTGTGCACGAGCTGCTCGCCAGAGACCTGCACGATCAAGAGTTCCTGAACCGCTACTGCGTCGGCTTCGACGAAGCAACCATGCCCGAGGGCGTGCCCGCGAATCAGTCCTATCGCGCTTATATCGAGGGCAAGGGCCCCGATGGCTTCGAAAAGACCCCGGAATGGGCGTCGCGCATCACGGGCCTGCCGGCCCAGCAGATCCGCGACTTCGCCGTCGAACTCGGCACCACGAAGCCGGTCAACATCACCCAGGGCTGGGGCCTGCAGCGCACGGCCAACGGCGAAGCCACCTGTCGCGCCATCTACACCCTGGCCGCGGTCCTGGGCCAGGTGGGCATCCCCGGTGGCGGCAATGGCGGACGCGACGGCTACTTCTGGTACAAATCCCTCAACCTGCCTCGGCTCGCCGAGGAGAATCCCACCACCGCGTCGATCTCCTGCTTCGGCTGGTTGGATGCCATTCAATTCGGTTCCCAGATGACGGCCACCAAGGATGGCATCCGCGGCGCGGAGAAGCTGTCCACCGATCTCAAGTTCATGGTGGGTATGGGCAGCAACATCGTGCAGAGCCAGCACGCCGACCTGCAGAAGGTGCGCGAGATCATGCGCGACGAGTCGAAACTTGAGTTCTTCTGCTACATCGACAATCAGTTCACGCGTTCCGCGGAGCTGGCCGACCTCGTGCTTCCCGACTGCACGTCGTTCGAGCGCTGGGACATGGTGCCCAGCGAATACACGGGCGACATGGCCTACCTGATCATGTGCGAGCCGGCCATCGAGCCGCTCTACGAATCCATGGCCGGCTACGACATCTGCGCGCTGATCGCCGAGAAGTTCGGCGTGAAGGAGAAATTCACTGAAGGCCGCACGCTCGAGGAATGGGTACACCACCTCTACGAACTCGACCGCGCGGAGATCCCGACCCTCCCGGACTTCGAGACCTTCCGCGAGGAAGGCGTGCATCGCTACTACGACCCGAACGGTTTGCACGTCAGCCTCAAGGCCTTCCGCCAGGATCCCGACGCCAACCCTCTGGAGACCCCGTCGGGCAAGATCGAGATCTTCTCCAAGGAGCTCTGGGACATATCGAAGACATGGACCTTCCGCGAGCAGCGCAAGGGCGACGTCATCACCGCCATCCCCGAGTTCACCGAGACCTGGGAGGGGCCCCTGGAAGCCGCCGAGGGCGGCACCTACCCGATTCAGCTGATCGGCCACCACTACAAGGGCCGAACCCACTCCACCTACGGCAACCTGCCCACGTCGCGTGCCGCACACCCCCAGGTGCTGTGGCTGAACACCTCCGACGCGCAGGCGCGCGGCATCCAGCACGGCGATCTCGTGGAGATCTACAACGACCGCGGCCGGGTCCAGGTGCCGGTGCGGGTCACCCCGCGTATCCGCCCCGGGGTCGCCTCGCTGCCCCAGGGTGCGTGGTTCGACCTCAGGAACGGGGTCGACAAGGGCGGCGCCGTCAACATGCTCACCTCGCTGCATCCGGCGCCTCTCGCTAAGGGCGGCGCCCAGCACACCACTCTCGTCCAGATCAAGAAGGCTGAGGACTGATCCCCCATGCTCGGTTTCTACTTCGACCAGTCGGCGTGCACCGGCTGCAAGGCTTGCCACATGGCCTGCGCCGACAAGCATGACCTGCCGGTAGGTATCCAGTGGCGGCGCATCGTCGAGTACGCGGGCGGGAGCTGGCAGACCGACGGCGACACCGCCGTGCCCAACGTGTTCACCTACTACACCTCGATCGCCTGTAACCACTGCGAAGATCCGATTTGCGTGCAGGTGTGCCCCACCACGGCCATGCACATCAACGACGACGGCACGGTGAACGTCGACCAGGACAAGTGCGTGGGATGCCGCTACTGCGAGTGGGTCTGCCCGTACTCCGCGCCGCAGTACAACCCGGAGATCGGCAAGATGAGCAAGTGCGATCTTTGCGCCGACTATCGATCCGAGGGGCAGAACCCGGCCTGCGTCGATGCTTGCCCGTCCCGCGCCCTCGATTGGGGACCGATCGATGAGCTGCGTGCTCAGCACGGCGCGCAGTCCGGTATCGCTCCCCTCCCCGACCCCAGCATCACCAAACCCAACCTCGTGATCACCCCGCACAAGCACGCGCAGCGGTGGGATCAGGGCACGGGCGAGATCGCTAACCAGAGCGAGGAGCTGTAATCATGCACGAACTTCCTCTCGTCCTGTTCTCGCTGCTCGCGCAGCTCTCCGTCGGCGCCTTCGTGACTCTGGGCATCGTCACGCTGACGGCCCTGCCCCGCCACTCCGCCAAGGTGGTGGACCGCCTCGCCGACCCCGCGCTGTACGCGATCGGCCCGGCGATGGTCGTGGGTCTGGTCGTCTCCATGCTGCACCTGGGCAGTCCGCTGAACGCGCTCAACTCATTCCGGCATCTCAGCTCATCCTGGTTGTCGCGCGAGGTGTTCTTCGGTTCGCTGTTCGCCGCCTTCGGGTTCGCTTTCGCCGTGTTGCAATGGCGGCGCTGGGGATCGCGTCGCTTGCGCCAGGTGCTCGCCGGCCTCACCGCGCTGATCGGCGTCGCGCTGATGGTGAGCATGGCGGGCGTCTACCTCCAGCCGACGGTGCCCGCCTGGAACCACTGGACCACCCGGTGCAGTTCTTCCTATCCGCCGCTCTGCTCGGCAGTCTCGCGGTGGGGGTCGCCTTAGCGGCGGCGCCGTCAGTGCCGGCGAAACTGCACAAGTGGGTGTTCCCGGATTCCGACCCCTTGACCAGCGCCGAGGAGACGCACGTCGACACCGTCATCGCCGGTTCGCTGCGCTGGATCTCGGTGACCGCGATGGTCTTGCTTCCCATGCAGGCTCCTCGTGATGGTCTTCGCCACGCTTCCCCGCGACGTCGTCGACGCCCCGGTGATCGAGGTGAGCGGCGTGCAACTGGCTGCCCGTGGCGTCTTGCTGATCCTGGGCGCCGGCCTGCTGGGCAGCTTCGTGTACACGAGGGCCACCGGCCAAGCCAAACGCTCAACGCTGCTGGTGCTCGTCACCACCGCGCTCATCCTCACCTTCGTGGCCGAGTTCATCGGGCGGATCATGTTCTACGACGCGCACCTGAGAGTGGGGATCTGACATATGACTTCCAGCGAATCTGACCTGGCCCTGCGCACCGCAGAAGCAGCCTCGGTTGTCTCGGCGCTGTTGCTCGCACCGCCGTCGCCAGAGCTCGTCAACCTGCTGTCCGACCCTGTCGCGGCTGAAGACTGGCCCATCGACGACGATCGCGCTCGCGCAGCGTTGCAACGGGTGGCCACCGCCGACATGCCCGATCCCAGCGAGCTGAGGCGCGACCACTTCATGCTCTTCGTCGGGCCCGGCCGCGGGCATGCCTGCCCCTATGAATCGGTCTATCTCTCCCACGATGGTCTGCTGTTCGGCACCGAGACCTACGCGGTGCGGGCCGAGTACCACTCGGCGGGTTTGATCGCTCCGCAGGAGGGCAACGAGCCCGACGATCACATCGGTCTCGAGTTCGCCTTCGTGAGCGAGCTGTGCCGCAGGATCGCCACCGGAGTGGGAGTCACGGACACCCATCCTTATCGCGTTCAACTCGGGCGCTTCCTAACCGAGCATCTGACCCGTTTCGCGCCCACGGTGCTGGCCGCCGTCGAGAAGCATGCCTTCACCCCGCCATATCAGGCGTTGCCCGCACTGGCAACGTCCGCCCTCACCTCTGCGGAACAACTGAGCGTGACCCATCTGACGGTGGTGGGCGGTGGCCGTTAGTCGTCGCGGGCTCTTCGGTCTACGGACGCCGAGACCGGAGCCGGTGGGAGCGCCCACCGAGCCGCACCTGTCCAGCTCGCAGATCGCCACCGAGGCCCCTGCACCACAGGCGCTGCAGTTGAACGCCGTGGGCTGCATCGCCTGTGGCGCGTGCGTCGAGGTGTGCCCAAACGATGCGCTCGAGCTGACCACGGACGACACCCGCTCCCTCCTGCATCGTCCCCAGAACTGTGAGGGATCGGGCGCGTGCATCCAG
This sequence comes from Tessaracoccus sp., assembly GCA_041393555.1. Taxonomy (GTDB): domain Bacteria; phylum Actinomycetota; class Actinomycetes; order Propionibacteriales; family Propionibacteriaceae; genus Arachnia. The sequence goes on from JAWKJW010000015.1 coordinate 54,499, forward strand.
AGTTGTCCCGCGGGCGCGCTGTCCGGCAACGGCGTGTGGAGCACGCTCTTCGACGCCGATTCTCCGCCGGAAACACTCGCCACCGTGCCCACGGTGAGATGCGATCGCTGCGGACGGCAGTGCCCCGAACAAGAAGGAACCCCGTGCTCCTCCTGCCGCTATCTCACCACTCGCACGTTCGGCGAGGCGATATCGGTCGCGGAGCTTCAGGAGATGCTGAGGCGCTCATGACCCCGCTATCCCGACCGCCGTCCCACCGGACCGACCAGGCAGGCTGACCATGTCGATCTTTCCCGCGCCCGAATCGCTGGCCGAGGCCGCCTCGGCCCTCGACGCCTCCGCGGTGATGGCGCGCATCAGCCGGTTCCGCACCAGCACCTGGAGGATGCTCACGACCCTGGTCTCCCCACCGGACGATGTGCTCGTTGCACAGCTTGCGCGCGGGGCGTTCACTGTCGATCTCTTGCGGGAAGTCCGTTGGCTGGGCGAGGCCTGGTACCCCGAGGGAATCAGGTCACTCCGAGTGCTTGAGACGCAGGCCCACGCGGATGCTGCTGACGTCGCCCGAGAGCTGAACACGCGACGCGTGGCCGCTGAGCCAGAGATCGACGACCTCGCTGAGGCCTGCGCCGCCGTCCATCGCCTCTGCGCCGACGAACTGGCCGCCTGGTCCGCCGAGCGAGAGGACGAAGCCAAGCAGCTGCGGATGGCACAGCTCGATCTGCTCTCCCCCGTCAGCCCCATCCGCCACCTGGCCCGCGCCGTCGCCGAGCCGTCCGGTGCGCACTATCCGGCCTTCGCCGGATTGGTCCTCGACTACCTCGCTCTTGAAACCGGCCAAGGCTAGGCCCTTACACATAGACCTCAAAGACTCCGTAAACCTCTTAACCGCTTGCTATTCCACCGAAGTCGGTGGAATAGCAAGCGGTTAAGCAGCCTTCCCCTACCCGAGGACTGGTCACGGAAGGCCCAGGAAGTCACGCAGCCACTGATCGACTTCTGTCATCGTCTCCCGGTCAACGATCCCGGCGACTCCGACGATCCGTTCTCGAGTGATCGTCCGAGGCTGTTCGGTCATGGCGAAGGTCGGCCGATCCAAGTCGAGTCCGGAACCGCGAAGTGCAACATGATTGGGCCATCCGCGATCCGTGGTGGTGCCCGGCACGATGACGGCGAGGGTGTCGGCCTGCTCCAGATAGAGATCGCTCGCCACGACGAGCGCGGGACGGCGCCCTGACTGCTCACGCCCGCGGACCGGATCGAGCTCAGCCCACACCACCATCCCTCGTCGTAGCTCAGCCATCATCGCGCTCGTCTAGGAGCGCAACATCCCATTCACGGAGTTCGTCGAAGTATTCTTGGTCGGCACTTCGGAAGGCTCGACCGAAGGCCTCCATCCGACGTCGGCGTTCGTACCCGTCGAAGAGCCCTTCGATGACGGCAGCGGCTGTCACGCCACGCTCGCGCGCCGCGTTGTTGATGCGATCCCGCAGCCCGACGGAAACCTTGATCGTCGTTGTTGCCATAAACCGAGTATACCTATCGGTAGACCATCACGAGTTGGTCCGTTATCCGCTTAGCTGCTTGCTATTCCACCGACTTCCGTGGAATAGCAAGCGGCTAAGCGCCGGGGCGCACCAGAGGGCAGACGATCATCACTGCTCGTCACGTCATAGCTGGTCCGTCGCCCTTTCGAATGCCGGCGAAGAAGTCGGTCCAGATTCGGCGCGACATAGAAGGCATGGTGGCATGAGGCAGCCCATCTACGATGGTGTAGCGCACCACCGGCACTCCTGCACGAATAAACTCGGCCTGCCGCCAGGTGCGAGCCGCGGCGTCGATATGGACGTTCTCCAGAGCTGCGGAGAGGTTCTCCGGCACTTCCACACCATTGCGCTCGGCCCAGAAACGAATCGTCGCCGCCGCCTGGGTCCCGTCGTCGGGACGCGGAGAGATCAACCACTCCTCCTCTGACCCCCAAAGCATCCACACGGGGACGGGGCGCGGGGCTTCGACAGCCTTATCGCGTACGGGTTCCAGCATGTTTCCGAAGAACACCCCGGAACAAGGCGCGACGGCCGCGAACCTCTCAGGACGACAGGCCGCGAGAGAATGCGTCATCACCGAGCCCCAGGAATGGCCAGTGGCATAGATCCGTGCGGGATCCACGAGCCAGTCTCGCGCAGTGCGTGCGAGCACCGCATCGATGAACGCGAGGTCGTCGACATCCGCGCCGGCCGCACCAACGATGTTCCACGCGGGAAGCGGGGTGAAGTTCGGATCCAGTTCAGGCACGCCGACGTCGAGCCTGCCAGGCATCGCCGTGGGGAACACGACGATGAAGCCGAACTCATCAGCCACTTGGGCCCAGCCCGAGTTACCCACGTAGACCTCGCCCGAACAGGTGTAGCCATGCATGGCCACCACGACAGCCGCGGGATGCCCGCTCGTTCGAACCCTTACGGGCACGTGGACGTACCACTCTCGCGTCACGCCATCGATCTCTTCGAGATGGTGCTCCATCCCCAGGCCCTCAACGGGATCTGCGGTACGGCGCAGGTCTCCTCCTGGCAGACTCATCCAGCGACGGTGACGCGACAGGAACTCTGACCACAGCCGCGCATTCACTACAGAGCCGGCCTGCGCGCCCGCGCCCGGGATGCGGGATCTGCGTACCCGGAACGCGCCGGGCTCCTCGTCCATCGGGTGGGAGACCGGGGCGCATCGGGTGAACTCGGTGGTCGAACCGTCGATCTCGCTTCCCTCGACGCCGCATCGGTTCCGACGCTGCCACGCCGCCAGTTCGTCGTCGCTCCCGGGCTGGCCGTCATCGATCAGCCAGACCGGCAGTCCGATCTGACCCTTGGCGATCGGGAACCTGCCGCCGTTGACGAAGCCCTGGAGATTCTCGCAGTCTGCCACCTCGGTCCGCTCACGAAATCCGTCGGGCAGCGGCGACGCATTCACCGCGACGACGCTCGCATAGAACGCGGGATCGGTAAGCGCTGCCATCTTGGCTATCACCGCGCCTTCGCCATATCCGGCGATAGAGCGTTTCGACTCGTGCACACAGAACCAGAATCGCGACTCGACGAACCTCGCCACCGCGCCGAGGTAGGCAAGATCATCGGCGGGCTCTTCCGGGGACCAGCGCTCGGAAGCCTCGCAGAAGAACACGATCAACTTCTCGCGGTGCCGCTCACCATCGGCAATTTCCACCCACCCGCTCTCCGCCATCGCCTGTTCGATCGTCACACCGCTGTCAGGCACAACGACTACTCCTGACGTGGAGGCTCGGGCGCCATCCGGCACGTAGGCGAGCACGCGTCGATGAACTCCGCCGATCTCGATGCCATGACAGAAGGTTCCCGCAGGGGTGGCGAGAAAACCGCTGGGACCGGACCTCGTCATGATGCAGAGGCCTCCTCACCACGGGCAACCAGGTCGGAACGAATACTCGCGTAGTGCTTGTCGAGTCGATATAACAGCATGAGCACAGCGAGCAACACCCAAGGAATCAAACCGCCCCAAATGTAGAGGCCCTTGACCATCGCGACGGCCGAGGGCACCTCCACGCGTTGGCCAGTAAACCCGGAGCCCTCCATGAGCTGGCCGATAGCCCATCCCGTGATCCCGCACCAATCTTCTGGCCCACAGTGAAGGCCGAGAAGAGCAATGCATGGACGCGGATCCCTGTCCGCCAGTGCCCGTAGTCGACCGTGTCGGCGATCATCGTGAAAATGCAGCCGTAGGGGGCCTCTCCAACACCGCGCAGCACTGCGGCGATCATGACGACGGTGAAATTCTCCGGGGCGATCATGAGCACGAGTTGTCCCAGCACGCAGATCAGCGCACCGATCAACACCAGGTTTCTCTTGCCGAAGCGTCGGATGAACGGTGCCAGGAAGATGATTCCGAGGATCCACGGAACCTTCTCAGCGACCTGGATGGGTCCCATCAGTTCTTCGTTACCCAAGAGGTATTGCGAGTAGTAGGTGGTCATTACGCCGTTGACCCCCTGATACAACGAGACGCCGATCATCGACGCAATCAGGATCAGGAAGAACTTGTTTCGCATCGCGGCACCCAAACGCTGCAGGAAAGGAAGCGCTTCCGCCTTGACACTGGCTTCGAGACGAACCCTCTCCTTGCACACCACAAAGGTCCACAGCAACATGCCAACGGCGATCACGCCGTAGATCGACGTGACGATGATCCACGCCCGCTGATCGCCACCGAGCAATCGGATGAACGGCAGGGTGAGGGCCGTCACGATCATGTTCCCGATCGGCGACATCGACATTCGGAAGAGGTTGATCTTTGCGAGATCCTCTTCGTCACGGGTCATCAGTGGGGCCAAGGCCGCGTAGGGAAGGTTCAGCGCGGTGTAGACGATCGTCGTGCACAGGTTGTAGGTCACGAAGATGTAGACGGCCTGCACCCACTCCGTCGCGTCCGGCGGGATCGCGAATAGCGCTACTGCGGAGATCGCATAGGGGAAGGCCATCCAGAGGATCCATGGCCTCGCCTTGCCGAACCTGGATTTGGTCTTGTCGACCAGCTGAGCGATGACAAGATCCGACACACCGTCGAAGATGCGGGATACCAGGAGGATCGTTCCGACCAGCGCGGCAGAGATCCCGATGACATTGGTGTAGAAGTACACCACTAAACCGGCCGTCAAGGCGAAGACGACGTTGCATGCAACATCGCCCATGCCGTAGGAGAACTTTTCAAACAAGGTGGTGCGCCGAGGAGCTTCTACCTCGGGCGTGGATGTGGACATGAGGGTCTCCGTTCTGAGTACGACGATGTGAATCAGAAAGCGCAGATATCGCGCGTTACCTGGAAAGTATCACGCGATACCGTCGCGCGGCAAGACCGCAGGTTCTCACGGTTCTCATCAGGTCGATAATCTGGCAACGCAAGCGAGGGAGGGATGGTGATGAACTACTCACGACCGACCCAAAACGATGTCGCCACACGGGCGGGAGTTTCCCGGGGGCTGGTATCGCAGATACTGACCGGCACCGATCGAGCAACCCCGGGGGTGCGAGCCCGCGTTCTTCAAGCAGCCCAAGACCTGGGCTACCGGACGAACTACGCGGCCGCGCAACTGGCGTCCCGACGCTCAGGCGTGATCGCACTCACGGTCCCCTCCCTCGGCAACCCCATCTACCATGCCCTCTTCGAAGGAATCGCGGAGGCCGGCGATGAGCTCGGCCGCTCGGTGCTGCTCGCCGTGATCGGACACAATGACCCCAGAGCCGAAAGAACGACAGATCGTCTCCTAGGCCTCATGCCCGAAGGACTCGTGCTGGTAGATCCAACGGAGCCGGACGACGTACTGCAAGAGATCGCCTCGATAATACCGACCGTCGTCACCGGGAGAGGGCGCACCGTTGACGGCGTCACCAGCGTCGTCATCGACGAAGCGCGGGCGGCCCAAGACGTGGTGACGCACCTCGTCGGCCGGGGATTTACTCGACTCGTCTATGTGACCTCACCATGGACGGACGCCGAGCCCAATAACCTCATCCGGCGCAGAGCCGTCGCTCAGGCCGCGGCCCAGGCCGGCCTGACCACGCAGTTCCTACGATGCGAGTCGGAGCGCGCCCGCGAAGTCGGCTCACTCGCGAAAGCTGCAGGCAAGATGGCCTTCGTCGCCTACAACGACGTGCTCGGCGTCGAGGTACTCGCCGAGCTGCGGGAATCCGGCCGAGCACTCGGCTCCGAGGTGGCACTAGTCTCGTACGACAACTCCCAACTGGCATCCAATCCACGCACGCCGCTGACCTCGATCGACATCTCCCCCCGTGAGATGGGCCGCCTTTCGGTTGCTGCCCTGAGCGGCATGGAAACTCATGGCGAAAAGGGTGTCATCGTGCCGCACCGCCTCGTGATCCGTGCCTCTTCAACCGGGGCTTAAGGTTCTCGCCAGCCGCGACACGACAACATGAGCGCTTAGCCGCTTGTTATTCCACCGAAGTCGGTGGAATAACAAGCGGCTAAGCACTGGGGCGCACCAGCGGGCGGACGATCAGCGCCGCCAAGGGCACCAGCACGGTCATCGACAGCAGCGAAAGCGTGGCGAAGCTGCTCACCGCCAACAGCGGGCCGGCCAGGAAGGCCGCGGTGGCACCGAACAGGTTGGATAGCGCATCCACACCGCCCTGCGACGATGCCCGCACCTCCGCGCTGACCGATGTGCTGAACAACGCCGATCCCGCCACGTTCACGAACGACCAGCCGACGCCGAGCAGGATCAAGGAGACGACGATCCAGCCCATGTCATCGGGCCAGATGGCACCGGCCAGCAAAGACAACACGAAAATCACGATGCCGATCCACATCGCCAGGCGGTGGCCGTAGCGGTCGGCCATCCACCCGACCACCGGAGACAAGGCATACATGCCGACGACGTGCAGACTGATGGTGATGCCCACCACGTTCACCGACCCGCCGTGATGGACGATGTGTACCGGGGTCATCGTCATCACCGCCACCATCACGATCTGGGCGGTGAGGATCGCAATTACGGCGATCCGCGCGGGACGATTCGCACGAACCTCGGCGAAAATGCGCCGGATGCGACCCTTACGCGATGCCGCATGCGGAGGCGCCCCAGACAGTTGCGCGGCCATCACCAGAGGATCCGGGCGAAGCAGGACGAACACCAGGACGCCGGCGAGGGCCAGGCAGATCGCGGCGATCAGGAAAGCGCTGGCGAAGACCGTCAGCCCGGTCGCAGCCCCGACGATCTCCCCCGGCGCACCAAGATTAGGGCCGAGCACCGAACCCAGCGTGCCCACCCAGACGACAAGCGCCAGCGAGCGGGCCTTGTGCTGCGGCTCGGCCAGGTCGGTGGCTGCGAAGCGCGACTGCAGAGCGGCCGCCGAGCCCGCGCCAATGAGCAACAGACCGATGAAGAGCGGCCCCACCATGTTCCCCTGCGCCGCGGCCACCAGGATGGCGCTGCCAACAGCGGCTACCCACCAGCCGATGGCCAGCGCGAATCGGCGCCCCAGTCGGGCGGCGAGGTTGCCGAGCGGCAACCCGAACAGCGCGGCACCCAACGTGCTGGCAGTGCGAGCCAAGCCGGCCCAGGCCTCGTTATCCGTCACCTCGCTGGCCAACAGGATGCCGATCGACGGCGCCACGCCCACACCGACGGTGCCGACAACCTGCATGATCACCAGGACGATGAGGGTGCGTCGCTGAACCGCGGACGCCGTGGCACTCTGCACCGCGGCGTTCTCCGCAAAGCGTTGGCTCATCGCGGATCCTCACCGAATCGGTCTAGCGAGATAGCCGCGATCACCCTTCGCCGCTTTCAGAAACACTGGCAGCCTCTTGCTTACCGCTCGCCCGCCACCAGAGCGTCAGCACGATGGCCGCAACCACCACGATGGCCACGATGTCGATCCAGCCGTTGGCCAGAACCGAGCTCTGCCCCTGCAACCATGCCGAGACCGAGGTGGGCAGCAGGGCAGGCGCGGTGACCAGTCCGTTGGTCGTCCAGAACACGATGCCGACGGCGACGATAAGGGCTCCGGTGATCACCGAGGTGGTGTGAAACTCGCGCCCCCACACCGTGAAAATCCTGCCGCGCAGGATTCGCTGCGCACGCTCGCCGATCCTGCCCCACAAGGCCGCGATCACCAGCAGGGGAACCACCATTCCCGCACCATAGATGGCGAGCAAGAGACCAGCCGCAACGAGGCTGCCCTGTGCCGCGGCCAGGGTCAGCACCGCGCCGAGGATGGGGCCGGCGCAGAACCCCGCGACGCCGGAAGCCGCGCCCAGCAGCAACGTCTTGACCAGACCCGCACGAGACGCCGCCTGGCTCTGCAAAGCTCGACCACCAGGAAGCAGACGGGCCGCATCGAATCCGATGCCGAAGATCTGGAGCACACCGAAGATCACGAGGATGGCCGAGGCCACGCCGACGATCAGACCTCGGTGAGTGAGGAACAACGTACCCACGGCGCCCGCTCCCACGCCCAGCGGCACCAGGACGAGAAGCAGGCCCGCGTAGAAGATCCCACCATGCAGCAACAGCCGCGGGCCGGCGCCCACGGTGGAGGCGAAGAAGGCCGGCAGCAGCAACGCCCCGCATGGGCTCAGGATCGCCAACGCCCCGCCGAGGAAGGCCGTGACCAGACCGATGTCCACGCCACTCAGCCTTGGTTCGCGAGCGCGGTTTCGAGCACCTCGACGAACACCTCCGTCGGCTGCGCACCGGCAATGGGGGCGCCGCCCAGCAAGAAGACCGGAGTGGAGGACGCGCCCAGATCGAACCCGAGCTGGGCATTGGTGGCGATGGCCGCGGCGGTTTCCTCCGAGGTCATGTCGGCGGTGAACCGCTCCCTATCGAGATCGAGATCCACGGCCAGTTGCGTCAGCGCCTCGGTGGCCAGTTGGTCCTTCGGGCGGATATCGCCGTCGACATACAGCGCCTCGTGGTACTCCCAGAACTTGCCCTGAAGAGCCGCGGCATACGCGGCTAGTGGCGCCCGCTCCGATTCGGCCCCGAAAATCGGGAGGTCGCGATACTCGATCCACAACTCGCCCCGCTCCGCGTATTCCATCATCACGGGTAGCGTGTCCGCGCTCCAGCGGGCGCAGAACGGGCACTGGTAGTCGGAGAAGATCACCAGCCCGACGGGTGCGTCAACCGATCCAGCGGTGAGCGGATCGTTCTCGTCACGCCTCTCGAAGACGGTCAGATCGACCTCTTCGGCTTCCTCGCCGGGCGCGGGGGCGACGGTTTCCACGGTCGCCGGCGGAACGTCAGAGGCTGGCGCGGAGGGCTCCACCGATGACGAGGGCGAGCTGTGCTGGAGAAAGATCGTCAACGCGATCATCACCGCCGCCACACTGATCACCACCGCCGGAACCACCACTCGCTTGCGGGCGGTGCGGTTAGACGTGGCATTCACAGCGGGCCTCCAGAAGGGGAAATCAATACAGATCGAGACAGTCGCCCACCGGACGCTGCCAACTCGTAATCAGGCTAGACGCTGAACCCGAAGGCCGCACCGCCACCCCTCATTACTAAGCTCGATAGTCAACTATGCTTCATAGTAACCATCGATGCAAGGAGGTCCCATGCGCAGCGGGATTACCCCCAGCGGGATCAAGACCGGCCTTCACCAGGCCGGCCAAGCCCTGAAAGCCTGGACCACGAGGCAATGGGCGGCCGCCGCCGCGGCGAGCTTGGGGTTCGGTCTTCTCGTCGGATTCGCCACCGTCCTGATCCCGAACTCGGTGTTCGCCCGCGACATCGCGCCGGTGTGGTGGAACTATCCCGTGTGGCTCGCCACATCGTTGGCCTCCGGAATGCTCATCGCCACCTACGTACGGCCGAGCGCAGAGTCCTCCCAGGAACAAGACCAACCGCAGGAGACCAATTCCGAGCGCCGTTCCGGCCGCATGGGCATGGTGGGTGGCGCGCTGGCCTGGTTCGCGGTGGGCTGCCCGGTGTGCAACAAGATCGCCCTTCTCGCTTTGGGCTATTCAGGAGCCATCACCTGGTTCGCCCCCGTGCAGCCGTTCCTCGCCCTGGCAGCCATGATCCTCACCGGAGCAGCCCTGATCTGGCGTCTCCGCGGCCAGATGGCGTGCCCGCTCCCCTCCCCCTCGGATGCACCGACAACCTCTTTGGAGCCAGTGAAATGACGACGGATACCACCACCCATCGTCATCCGACGAAGCCCGACGGTCCCGCCAGGCTCGGGGCCTTGGAAACCCAGGTCATGAACCTCTTGTGGTGCGGCGACTCTTTGACCATCCGCGAGATCATCACCCAACTGCCCAGCGAACCGGCCTATACGACGATCGCGACCGTTCTCACGAACCTGCACAAAAAGGATCTTGTGTGTTCACGCAAGGAGGGTCACCACACCCAGTATTTCGCCTGCCTCCGGCCGGAGGAGTACGCCGCACAGGTGATGACCCATGCTCTGGACACCAGCCACGATCGCGAGGCCTCGATCCGGCATTTCGTGAACAACATGGCCGAGTCCGACCTCGAGCTCATGTGCCAGTATTTGGCCCAGCGCAAGCGCGGCACGAGTTCCTGAGACGGTCCGCACCGACTCCACGAAGCCCACAACAAACGACGCTTTCTACGTCATCCGCGTGCTGATGGATGGCATCAATGCGTTCCCCAGCTTCCCGGCTGCTGCGCCGCCACCGTGGAGCAGGAAAGTGAGTAGAGGAAAACCTGTTTTCAGATCCCTGATGCGAAAGTATCTGTGGGTTCTATGCTCAGGTCCCTGATTCAAAAGTGTGTGTGGGTTCCTGCGTTCAGGTCCGTGAAGCGAAAGTGTGGGGGGGACCCCCTGGTCAGGTCCCTGAGGTGCGAGCTTGCGAGCCTCGAAGGGCATAAAACGCAAGCATTCGCACAGACTCTGCCAAGGGTTCCAGTTAGACGCCCTTCGAGGCTCCTCGCAGAGCTCGTCACACCTCAGGGACCGGACAAAAGGATTCCCTCCACTCACTTTCGCATCAGGGACCGGACAAAGAGTTCCCCCGCTCACTTTCCTGCCCCGCGACGGCCGGAGCCTGCACGGAAGCCTGAGGAGCAGTAGTCACAACGGTTGCTCGCCAACGCGACGCGGCCGCGCCTACTGGCCGAGGCGGCGGAGACGACGCTGATCGAGGTAGTGCGCGAAATGCGAGATGGCGACGTTCAGCCCGATGTAGATCAGGGTCACCACCAGATAGGTCTGGATCAGGTTGCCGGTCGACGCAACCAGCACGCGTGCGCTGTGCTGCAGCTCGCCGTAACTCACCACGTATCCGAGTGTGGTGTCTTTGAGCAGAATCACGAGCTGCGCGACGAGCGAAGGCACGACCATGCGAATCGCCTGCGGCATGAGGATCATGCGCATGATCTGCCTCTCGCTCATGCCAACAGCGCGCCCGGCCTCGACCTGACCCGCTGGCACCGCGAGCACTCCGGCGCGCAGCTCTTCGGCGATGGTGGCGGCCGCGCAGAGCGCGATCGGAATCACGAGCTTCCAGAAGAGGTCTGGGTTGATGCCGTGTTGCGGAAGGGCGATCAGGAAGATGTAGATCACGAGCAGCAGCGGAATCGCGCGGAAGAACTCGATCACCGCGGTGGCGCTCCACCGCAGCAGTCGCGTCTTGCTGAGACGGCCCACCGCAAGCAGGACACCGAGCGGTAACGCGAGCGCCGCACCGCCGCTCGCCGCCAACAAGGTATTGCCCAGGGCCTTCAGCAGGTAACGCTGAGTGGGCCATTGGCTGAAGTTGATCCATTTCCTGCTCGAAAGCTGCCCGTTCACCCAGAACAGGTAGTAGCCATAGGCGAGCAGGGCGGCGAACAGCACCAGACTGATCGCCGTGATGATGTGAATGCGCCGCTTGGCCTTCGGGCCGGGCACGTCGAAAAGCGCGCTGGTCATCGCTTCACCCTGACCCTTCGCTCGACGATGCCACCGACCCAGGCGATCAGCAGGGAGATCGTGGCATAGATCGCCGCGGCGATCGCGAAGGTCAGCAGACCGAGGGCTTCCCTGTTATTGATGTAGGCGACGGTCTGCGTGAGGTCTCGGACCCCCACCACGCCCGCCAGTGAGGTGCTGAGGAAGATCGCGATCAACACGGTGATGAGCGGCTGAATCATGCTGCGAAACGCCTGCGGCAGCACCACCAGGCGCAGCACGCCGACGAATGTGAGCCCAACAGATCGCGCGGCTTCGATCTGGCCGACCCCGACGCTATTGATGCCGCTGCGCAGCGCCTCAGCGATGAAAGCGCCGCCGACGAGGGACAGGGCGAGGATCACCGCGGGCACATAGTCGAGCATGATGCTCACCTCGGGCAGGGCGTACACCACCAGAATGATGAGGCTCATCAGCGGAACGTTGCGGAAGATCTCGACGTAGATCAGCCCGAACGTGCGAAGCGGCACGATCGGGCTGATCCGGAATGCGGCGATGGCGGTGCCGATCACGGCGGCGAGCACGAAGCTCGCCGCCGTGAGACCGAGCGTGAGCAGGGTTCCCTGCACAAAATCGTCCAGGTAGTTCTCCCAGATCACGCCCATGTCAGCGCACCGCCATCACTTCTCAGCGACTACTCGACGGTCGGAGGAGTCGGCACCACGTCGGTGCCGGTCTTCGCACCGATGGTGGCCTGCCACAGTTCCAGCCAAGTGCCGTCGTCGATGATCTGCTGCAGCCAGGCGTTCACGAACTCGGTGGCGTCGCTGCCCTTGGGCAGGCCGATGCCGTACGGATCGACGGGGCCGAACGGCTCGCCGACGATCTTGAGGTCGTCGTTGTCGAGCAGCGAGTTCAGCAGCAGCGACTGATCGATCACATAGGCGTCGGCACGGCCCTGCTGAACGGCGGCGATCGCCTGCGAATGATCGGGCAACGCGTCGACCTTGGCCTCGGGAGCGATGTCCTCGAGCAGGGTCACGCCGGTCGAGCCCGACTGGGTGGCGACGGTCTTGCCCGCCAGATCCTCCACGCTCTCGATGTCGGTGTTGTCTGCCTTCACGAGGATCGCGGCCTGCGACGAGTAGTACGGGCCGGCGAAGTCCACCCGCTCCTCACGCTGCGGAGTGATCGAGTAGGTGGCGAACACCGCGTCGACGCTGCCCGTCACGAGCACCTCCTCGCGGGTGTCGGAGGTGACCTGGCTGAGCTCGGTGTTCGGCTCGCCGAGGATGTAGGTGGCGAGCAGCTGCGAGAGGCCCGCGTCGAAGCCGATCGCCTGCTCGCTGACGGTGGGATCGACGAGCGAGAAGAGCTGCGAGGTTTCCGTGCCGCCGATCTTCAGCACACCGGCGTCGCGCACCGCGCTCGCCCAGGCGTTGGCCTCGATGTCTGCGTCCGACGCGACGGCGCCGTCGTCGATGACCTTCTGATAGTTCTCGAGCGAGAAGCCCTCGGCAGTCTGCGCCGGGGAGTCATCGGTGGTGGGGGCGGGAGCGCTGGGGCCGTCGCTGCAAGCGCTCAGCGCCACGAGAGCCAAGGCCGCGGCCGCGACACCTGCGATTCGTGAGGTCAATGAGTTGGACAAGGGAGTTCCTCTGCTCTAGTTACGGTTCAACGGGGCCACGAGGCTAGCCCGTTCCTGCTCGTCGGTCAGGATCCGAAGCAGATAGGAGACCTGCTCGCCGGAGCTGTTCGGATCTTCAGGATGCCACTGTACGCCGAGAATCGGGGCGTTCTCATGTTCGACCGCTTCGATTACGCCATCGGCGGAGCGAGCCACGACACGCAGTCCTCTGCCGGGCTTTTCGATTGCCTGATGGTGGGCGCTGTGCACGTCGACGACCACGTGGTCTCCGTCCCGACGCGCAGTGGTGTCGGCCGACATGGCCTGCGCGACCTTGCTCGGCTGCTCGATCCGCACGGGATGTGTGACGAGGGTCAGATCCTGCAGAATGTTCGGGTTGCGGTGCCCCGGCACCTCAAGGTGCTGCACGAGGGTGCCTCCCAGCGCGACATTGACGATCTGCGCTCCTCGGCAGATGCCCAGCACCGGAATGCGCCCTCGCTCCAGGTACCGGATCAGGGCGATTTCGCGCTGGTCTGCGAGGCTATTGTGCGTGCCACCACCCTGGTACTGCGTGGCGCCGTCGTAGAACACGGGGTCGACGTCTTCACCACCGAGAAACACCACGGCCGCGGCGTCGGTGGTGGCTGCGATGAGCTCTTCGACGTCGAGCCTCGTCGGCATAAAGCAGCTGTGCGTCGAACTCTCTCGCGGCGAGCGCACGCGCCCCTCCGCGAGGCGACCGGCCAACCGCTGAAAGGTCGGATTGTCAGCGCGGTCGCGGGTGAGTTCGATGAGAACGACACGCTTCGTCATCTCGACCCCCTCCTCCCACTGGCTAGCGCGGGCAACATTACAGGCGGCACACCGCCTAGTCATCGCCATTCAGGGGCCTCAGCGGATAGCGAAGTCTGACTAGCGGCGAGACTTGCGCAGGGGCAGGGTGGACCAGCGGGTGTTCAGCGTATCGAGAACCATCACACGACCCACCAGCGGGCGGCCGAAGCCGGCCCACCAGATGCTCCCGATCAGCTACGCCATCTGACTTTCTGTTCACCAGTACAGCGTCCGCACTCCTGGCCTCAGCCGGTACCGTCGGGCTCCAGGTGATCCCGTTCGAGGTCTCCTCGCGGAGCTCGTCACACCTCAGCTTCCGGGCTGCTTCGCTGCCACCGCGGGACAGGAAAGTGAGTAGAGGAAACCCCATCACCGGTCCCTGATGCGGAAGTATGTGACGGCATCCCATGGTCAGGTCCCTGAGGTGCGACGAAGGAGCCTCGAAGGGCGTAAAACGGAAACCCTGGGCACGGACCCTATTAAAGCCCTAGTCAACGCCCTTCGAGGCTCCTCGCAGAGCTCGTCACACCTCAGGGACCTGAATACAGGAACCCACACATACTTTCGCATCAGGGACCTGAAAACAGGTTTACCCACGCTCACTTTCGCATCAGGGACCGGACATTAGGTTTGCTCACCGTTACTTTCGCATCAGGGGCCTGACTAAGGGGTCCCTATCACCCAGATCGTCGGCACCATGGGCGTCGAGGTGGCCCCATCAATTGGAGTCCTGCTCGCGGGCGAGGTCACGCAGAGCGAAGCCTGGGCCGGTCTCGCCCTATAAGCAGACTAGAATGATCGCCTACCCAGGAGGGATATGAAGCGCTGGTGGCCCACCGTTCCCGAGATCGCCGCGGATGTTCGCGACGCGCTCGCGTCGGGGGACGACATCCACGCCATCCGCATGCTGATGGATGGCATCAATGCGCTGCCCGCCGCCCAACAGGCCGGGCTCCTGGACGACGCGCTGAGCGAGCCGGACACCACCGGCGACGAAAGGTGGGATGCGCTCCTCGCCGGGGCACTGCGCTACCGCCTGCACCAGATGGGCGAGAGAGCACCGCATTGGACCTACAAACAGCCGCTAACCACGTCATGGTGGCCTTTCGCTTACAGTCCGTCTGAGGCCTACAACGACTTGGCCCACACTCCGGCGGAGCTCCTGCGGCTCGGCATCTTCCTCGACGAACGAGAGTTCTCCCAAGCATGAGCGATTCCAGCCGCAACCTCACCCGCGATGAAGTCCTCTCCCTCCTGGAGGAGGTTGGCGAGATCCTAGTTCGACAGGGAATCGAAGCGAGCATCTACATCGTCGGCGGTGCCGCCATGGCGCTGGAGTTCGACGCCAGACGTATCACCAGGGATGTCGACGCTGACGTCAGATCCGGCGGGGATGCGTTCTGGGAGGCCGTCGCTGCCGTTGCGGACCGCCACGGGCTCAGCCTCGATTGGATCAACTCGAGGGCTGCGGCATTCTTCAGCAACGAGTCGGACACCGATGCCCACGAACTCACACTGCCGGGACTTCGGATCGCGGTCGCTTCGCCTCGGCATCTCATTGCGATGAAGCTACGCGCGATGAGAAGGCGCGATATCGACGACCTCGAAACCTTGTTCCGCCATCTCAGGATCACCTCTCCGGAAGAAGCAGCGGCAATCCACGACGAATTCTTCGATGAGAGTTACATGGGCTACTTCGACCCCAAGGAGGCCTTGTACGCGGCCCAGCGCGTCTTCGATCGGGCCGCCGCACGAGGAAACCCGATCGGTCGTTGAGGTGCGGAGGCGCCGGGGCGCACTTCGAGACGCTCGTACCTCGCTCCTCAGGGACCACCTCGAAGGGCGTTAAACGGAAGCCTTAGGCACCTAGTCCCTGCGAATGCTCACGTCTACGCCCTTCGAGGCTCCTTCGTCGCACCTCAGGGACCGGACAACGGGATTCCCTCCCACACTTTCGCATCAGGGACCGCCCTTCGAGGCTCGCAAGCTCGTGGTCCCTGAGGAGCGAGGAACGAGCGTCTCGAAGGGCACCTCAGCTTCCGGGCTGCTTCGTTGTCACCGTGAGGCAGGGAAGGTGAGACGAGGGTACGCAACCACCGGTCCCTGAGGTGTGACGAGCTCTGCGAGGAGCCTCGAAGGGCGTGTGACTGGAACCCTTTGGCAGAGACTGTGCCCATGCTTACGTTTCACGCCCTTCGAGGCTCCCTCCTCGCACCTCAGGGACCGGACAACGGGTTTCCCTCCCACACTTTCGCATCAGGGACCTGAAGACAGGTTTCCCTCCACTCACTTTCCTGCCCCATAGCGGCCGGAACCGGCCAGGAGGCTGAGGTGCGAGGAGGGAGCCTCGGAAGGGGTCGCGACGGCTCCTAGCGGGACTTGCGCAAAGGCAGGGTGGACCAGCGGGCGTTCAGCGTGTCGAGAACCATCACACGGCCCACCAGGGGGCGGCCGAAGCCGGCCAGCAGCTTGATCGCCTCGGCGGCCTGCATGGCGCCCACCTGGCCGACGTTCGCACCGAGGATGCCAATGTCAGTTGCCTGCGGATAATCGCCGGCAGCCGGCTCCTCCGGATGCAGGTCACGCAGATAGAGCGTCTCGCCATGCTCATCCGGCACGCCGAAGACCGAGCACTGCGCCTGCATACCCACGGCCGTCGCCCAGATCAGCCGGGCGCCGACCGCCTCGGCCGCGTCCGACAACATGAACTTGGCTCCGAAGGAATCGGTGCAGTCCAGCACCAGGTCGTAACGGGGGAACAGCTCGCAGGCGCGCAGATACGTCAGGTAGTCGGGGTACGCGGCCACCGCCACGTCGGGGTTGAGCGCGCGCAGCCGCTCCATCGCGGAGACGGCCTTGTTGCGCCCGATCTCGGTGTGCAGCACCTGGCGCTGCATGTTCTTCAGCTCCACGGCGTCGCCGTCGACGACGCCGATCCGCCCCACCCCGGCTGCGGCCAGGTAGGGCAGCGCGGCGGAACCTAGGCCACCGACGCCGATGGCCAGCACCGAGGAGTTCAGCAGCCGAAGCTGCCCCTCCTCCCCCATGCCCACCACGTCGATGTTGCGCACGTAGCGCTCGCGCTGCTCGTCGGTCAGCTCGGTCACCGGGTCGGGATTCAGGCACACCGGGCTCACGGGCATTGCGACCACTCGTAGCTCCCGTCCACGAGGTACTGCTTCTTCCAGATCGGCAGGCGCCGCTTCACCTCGTCGACGAAGTCGGACGCGCACCCGAAGGCCTGGCTTCGATGGGAGGCCGCCACCGCGACGAACAAGGCGATGCCGCCGATACCCAGGGCGCCCACGCGATGCTGCGCGACGATGCCATGCACGCCTTCGCGTCCGGAGAACTCGGCCACCAGCTCACGCAACACCGCATCCGCTCCGGGATGGCCGACGTAATCGATGCCGGTCACGGCCTTGCCGTGGTCGTGGTTGCGCACCACTCCGGCGAAGGTGACCACAGCCCCGGCCTTCTCAGAAGAGACGGCGGCCTCCAGCGCGTCCGCATCGATATCGACGTCGACGACGCCGCTCAACTCAGTCACTTCAGCCATCTCAGCTCTTCTTGGGTGCGCCCGGACGCGCGTAGCGCCACCAGGTGATGCCGATGCACATCACGGCCCACACCGCGCCGATGATGTAGAAGGTGGTGGGCGACATGATGGTCAAGCCCACGCCGAACAGGAACGGCCCGAAAGCGGCGATCGCGCCCGTCCAGCCGATCACACCGCCGGCCTGGCGGCGTTCGAAGATCATCGGCATCTGCTTGAACGTGCTGGCGTTGCCGATCCCCGAGAACAGGAAGATCAGCAGCATGCCCCAGAGGAACTGGTTGAAGCCCGACGTCAGCGCCTCGGCACTGCTGGTGTCGGGCACCAGGGCGGGGATGGTGAACAGGATCGAGCCGAGGATGCCGATGCCGGAGATCAGAGTCCAGATCGCGCCGCCCATCCGGTCGGTCAGTGGAGAGAAGAGCACACGCGCACCAGCGCCCACCAGCGGGCCGAGGAAGACGTACTTCACCGGATCGGGCAGCGCGTAGCCGTCGATCAGGAGCGTGGCGGTGGCACCGGCCCCTTCCACGATCTCGGTGTTGCCGGATCCGTACAGGTTGGCCATCAGCAGGCCGAACTGGGCCGACAGGCCGGAGAAGGTGCCGAAGGTCATGATGTAGAGCAGGGTCATCCACCAGGTGTCCTGGTTGGTGAAGATGTCGAACTGTTGTTTGATGTTCGCCTTCACCGGAACCGACTTCAGCACCATGTACGCCCAGATGGCGCCGACGATGATGAGCGGGATGTAGACCAGCGCGGAGTTCTGGTACCAGACCACCACAGAGTCTTCTCCCGGCACCGACATCATCTGCGAGCCCAGGAAGCCGAACATGCCGAAGGAGATCAGCCAGGGGGTGAGCAGCTGCACCAGCGAGACGCCGAAGTTGCCCACGCCGGCCTGGATGCCCAGCACCGTGCCCTGCATCCGGCGGGGGAAGAAGTACGACGTCGACGGCATGAAACCGGAGAAGGCGCCGCCGCCGATACCGGCCAGGAAGGCCAGCGCCATCAGCCGCCAGTACGGTACGTCGGGGTTGGTCACCTCGAAGCCCCAGCCCAGCACGGGCAGGATCAGCAGCAACGTGGTGAGCGCCACCATCTTCCGGGTGCCCATGATGGGTGGCACCACCATCCACACCAGGCGCAGGATGCCACCGGACAGGCCGGGCATGGCCGCCATCCAGTACAGCTGCCCCTGGGTGAAGGTGTAACCCAGCGCGTTCAGCTTGGGCACGATGGCGCTGGGCAGGAACCACGCCACGAAGCACAGCGTCAGCGTGAACGTCGTGATCGTCAGCGTGTTGTAGGCGAGCTTCTTATCCCACTTGGATTCGTCTTCGGGATCCCAGGATTGGAGCCAGTCGCCCTTGGTTTCGAGTGCGGCACTCACTTTGCGCCCTCCAGTTCAGGTTCGATGAGCCCAGCCGTATCGGGAGTGGCCTGGGTCATCATGCGGTGGATGGTGACGTGCATCCACGCCGCGCAGATCGCGACGAGGATGAAGATGCAGAAGAAGGTGGAGCTGGGGAAGCCCGACCATGTCTTGGTGTAGGCGAACAGCGGGGGCAGGAAGAAGCCGCCCAGGCCGCCGAGCATGCCGACGAGGCCGCCCACGGAGCCCACATTGTCGGGGAAGTATTCGGGAATGTGCTTGAACACCGCGGCCTTGCCGAAGCCCATGGCGCAGCCCAGGATGAACACCAGGATCACGAACCACACCAGCTGGATCTCGTAGTGCAGATGCGCGGTCTGCGCGCCATCAGGATGCACCACGGTGATGAACCCGTTGGGCATCATCAAGACCCCGCTGCTGAGCAGCATCAGGCCGAAGGTCCAGTACATCACCTTCCGGGCGCCCCAGCGGTCGCTCATCCAGCCGCCGACGGGCCGCAGCAACGACGCGGGGAAGATGAAGGTGGCGGTGAGCAGGCCGGCGGTGGTGAGGCTCACGTCGAAGTTGTCGACGTAGTACTTGGGCAGCCAGGCCGACAGCGCCACGTAGGCGCCGAAGACGGCCACGTAGTACAGGCTGAAGCGCCACACCCGCACGCTGCTCAGCGGCGCCATCATCTCCTTGAGCGTGCGCGACGAGCCGGGCGCGCGGTCGACGCGCGGCACGATCATCCAGGTGAGGATGCCGACGATCACCAGCAGCACCGCGTAGATCACGGGGATCAGGCGCCAGCCGCCCTGGATGCCCAGGATGTAGGTGCCACCCGCGGTGGCGGCGATCAGCGGCGGGCCGATGAACTTGGTGACCGACGCGCCCACGTTGCCGGCGCCGAAGACGCCCAGCGCCAGGCCTTGCCGCTCCTTGCCGTACCACGCGGAGTTCCAGGTGGTGCCCACCGAGAACAGGTTGCCGGCGAAGCCGACGAGGAAGGCGAGCACGAGCAGCCACATGTAGCTCTCGGCGAAGCTCACCATGTAAGCGGGGATCGCGGTGGCGAACAGCAGGAACAGCGTCACCTTGCGCCCGCCGATCCGGTCGGCGATGATGCCGGCCGGGAGCCTCCACATGGAGCCGTTGAGCACGGCGACGGCGGAGATCCAGCTCAGCTGCTCGTCGGTGATGCCGAGCTCCTGCTGGATCGGGATGCCGAGGATGCCGAACATCAGCCACACGGCGAACATCAGCGTGAAGGCGATGGTCGACATGGTCATGACGCGGCCGGCGCCCTTGCCCGTTTCGTGAACGGGTGGCACCTCGATGAGGTTCTTACTCACTGACGTCGATCTCTCTCTGGGGACGAATATGCGCAAATTATTGGGATTTACAGCAACAGTCTGCCGAACGTCCTACACGCGGTAGCAGCCGCCCCCAGTTATCGGCGAGACTTCTTGTTGTCCGGGGTTCCGATCGGGTCCCAACCACGCCCCGGAGTGGTGGCGGAATGACGGTCCTTCGCGTCGCGGCTGCGGTAGACGATGTACGGACGGAACAGATAGTGCAGGGGCGCGGAGAAGGCGTGCACCAGGCGGGTGAAGGGGATCATGGCGATCAGCAGCAGGCCCAGCAGCACGTGCACCTTGAACTGCCAGGTGGCCGCCGCCATGGCCTCGACGTTGGGCTGGAAGTACATCAGCGAGCGGAACCAGACGGAGACGGTCTCGCGGTAGTTGTGCTCCTCCCCCGTGGGGGTCGTGTCGCCGGTGAGCGTGGCCACCATGCCAACGCCGATGACCGTGGCCAGCACCAGGTACATGATCTTGTCGTTCCAAGTGGTGGCCTGGAACACCGCCGATTGCGTGCGTCGGCGGTAGATCAGCAGGGCCAGGCCCACCACCAGAGCGATGCCGGCGGCAGTGCCGCCGTAGAGCGCGCCCATGTGGTACATGTGCTGGTCGATGCCGATCCAATCGGTGAGCGCCTTGGGGATCAGCAGCCCCACCACATGACCCATGAACACGGCGATCAGCGCGAAGTGGAACAACGGTGAGGCGATGCGCAGCAGCTTCGACTCGTACAGCTGCGACGAGCGCGTGGTCCAGCCGAACTGGTCGTAGCGATAGCGCCAGAACAACCCGCCCACCAAGGTGAGCAGCACCAGGTAGGGGAAGACACCCCAAGCGAAGATATCCATGTCAGCTTCCTTATCTGACGGCAGCCGGGTCTTGGCTGCCTGCCGGGAACGGCGTGGAGTGGATGAACGGATCCAGCCCGACGAGTTCGCTGGGCGGGGTGCCGATGAGCTGCTGCACCTCGGCCCTGGTCTGCGGCGACGGTCCCCCCAAGGTGTCGCAGATCGCGGCGACGACGCCGGCCTGCGGCAGCTTGTCCTTGAGCAGCCCGAGCCGCAGCAGCTCGAGCGAGGCGCGGTAGGTGTTGAGCAGCGCGACGCCCAACGCCGGGGCACCGCTGGCGGCGAACTCCAGCACCATGGGCAGGTAGTCGGGCAGCTCGCCGTCGAGATCGACGAGCAGCCCGGAATCGCGGTAGGTCTGCTTGATCGCCGCCAGCACCTCGCCGCGGCGGCGGGTATCGCCGTCGGTCCAGTAGGTGAGGTGCATGGCGTGCCGGCGCGAGAGGTCGAACTCTTGCACGTGCCACGACTGGGCATCCATGAGGGGCATCGAGCGCAGGTGATCGAGCGTGGGGGCGAAGCCGTCCAGTGCGTCGATCTCGCTCAGGGCCTGCTCGACGAGTGGCAGCCGATCGAATACTTCCTGCTCGGGATAGGCGAGCACGACGGCGGCCGCCGCGTAGATCACGCGGTGGTTCTTCGGCGGGGGCGAGGGCAGTTTCATCAGCGGGCCTTCTCTGCCATCTCACGCTCGGCTTCCTCGCGCTTGGCCTTGACCGCAGCGAACGACTCGATGGCGACGGGCACCACGCGGCCGGAGGACTCGCCGAAGCTGCCGGCGGCGCTGGGATCGTCGTCGAAGTTCACCGAGCAGCCCATCTCCTCCAGGTTGTGCGCCTGCTCGCGGTGCGCCTTGGGGATGACGTAGCGGTCGTCGTACTTGGCGATGGCCAGCAGGCGATACATCTGCTCCAGCGCGCCACCGGTCATGCCGACCGCGGCCGCCAGTTCCTCGTCGCGCTCGCGGCCCAGCGTCACGTCGCGCATGTAGGAGCGCATGGCTGCCAGCTTCTGCAGCACCAGGCGCACCGGTTCCACGTCGCCCGCGGTGAACAGCTCCGCCAGGTACTCCAGCGGGATGCGCAGCGCATCGATGGCCCCGAAGAGGTTTCCTCCGGCCTCGGCGTCGTGGCCCTGCCCGCTCAGCAGATCGACGACGGGCGACAGCGGCGGGATGTACCAGACCATCGGCATGGTGCGATACTCCGGATGCAGCGGCAGCGCCACCTTGAAGTGCTTGATCAGCGCGTAGGTGGGCGACTTCTGCGCGGCCTCCAGCCAGTCGGCCGGGATACCGTTGGCGCGCGCGTCTGCGATCACCTGCGGGTCGTGCGGGTCGAGCATCAGGTCGAGCTGGGCCTCGTAGAGGTCCTTGTCGTCGGCGAGCGCGGCCTCGGTGACCTTGTCGGGGTCGTAGAGGATGATGCCGATGTAGCGCAGGCGGCCCACGCAGGTCTCGGAGCACACCGTCGGGATGCCCACCTCGAGGCGCGGGTAGCAGAAGTGGCACTTCTCGGCCTTGCCGGTGCGGTGGTTGAAGTAGATCTTCTTGTACGGGCAGCCGGTGATGCATTGGCGCCAGCCGCGGCACTTGTCCTGATCGACCAGCACGATGCCGTCTTCGGAACGCTTGTAGATCGCGCCCGACGGGCAGGAGGCCATGCACGACGGGTTCAGGCAGTGCTCGCAGATGCGGGGCACGAAGAACATGAAGCTCTTCTCGTATTCCAGCTTGATCTGCTGGTTGGCCTCCTCGCGCAGCTTCTTGAGGATGGGGTCGCCCTGCTCGGTGGCTTCGACGCCGCCCAGGGAATCATCCCAGTTGGCGGAGGCGCCGATGGCCATGTTCTGCCCCGTCACCAACGACTTCGGCCGGGCCACAGGGAAGTCGTCGCCGAGCGGCGCGGTGATCAGGTTCTCGTAGTCGTAGGTCCAGGGCTCGTAATAGTCGTCCATGCCCGGCTGCACCGGGGAGGCGAAGATACTCAGCAGCTTCTTGAACCGGCCGCCCGAGCGCAGCTTGAGCCGGCCGCTCTTGGTGCGCACCCAGCCGCCCTGCCACTTCTCCTGATCCTCGTAACTACGCGGATAGCCCTGGCCGGGGCGGGTCTCGACGTTGTTGAACCACACGTACTCGATGCCGGCCCGGTTGGTCCAGGCTTGCTTACAGGTCACCGAGCAGGTGTGACAGCCGATGCACTTGTCCAGGTTCATCACCATGGCCACCTGGGCCATGACACGGCGTTGCTTTGCCATCAGTACTGCACCTCCTGCGAGCGGCGGCGCACCGTCGAGACGATGTCTCGCTGCACGCCGGTGGGGCCGATGTAGTTGAACGCGTACGCCTGGTGGGCGTAACCGCCGATCAAATGGGTGGGTTTGAGCAGGATCCGCGTGACGGAGTTGTGGATACCGCCGCGCTTGCCGGTGGCCTCCGACTTGGGCACGTCGATGGTGCGCTCCTGCGCGTGCTGCACGTAGGCGACGCCGTCGGGCAGCTTGGAGGTGACCACCGCGCGGGCGACGAAGACGCCGTTGGCGTTGGTCAGCTCGATCCAGTCGTTGTCCTTCACGCCGATCGACGCGGCGTCGGCGACGCTCAGCCAGGCCTGCGGACCGCCTCTGCCCAGCGACAGCATGAACAGGTTGTCCTGGTACTCGGAGTGGATCGACCACTTGTTGTGCACCGTCAGGTAGCGCAGCGTGATCGCCTTCTCCCCCGCCGGGCCCAGCTCCGGTTCGCCGTAGGCCTTGGTCATGTCGAGCGGCGGGCGGAAGGTGGGCAGTTGCTCGCCGGCGTCGATCATCCAGTCGTGATCGAGGAAGAAGTGCATCCGGCCCGACAGCGTGTGCCAGGGCTTCAAGCGCTCCGTGTTGATGGTGAAGGCCGCATACCGCCGGCCGCCCGTCTCCGAGCCCGACCACTCCGGCGACGTGATCACCGGCTGCGGGGCGTTCTGGGTTTGGGCGAAGGTGATCAGCTTCTCCTCCGAGCCCTCCGCCAGGTCGGCGATCTTGCGGCCGGTCTTCTTCTCCAGGTCGTGGAAGCCCTGCGTCGCGAGTTCACCGTTGGTGGTGCCCGAGAAGGTCAAGATGGCCTCGGCCAGGCGCTGGTCGGTGTTGATGGCCGGGCGGCCTTCGGCAGGACCGCTCGGATAGACGCCGTGCAGCTTGGCCAGCCGGTCCACCTGGTGCTTCACGTCGTAGGTGATGTTCTTCACGGTGAAGCCCAGCTTGTCGGCCAACGGGCCGACGGTGGCGAGCTTGTCCGCGATGGCGGTGTAGTCGCGCTCCACCACCGCCAGCACCGGCATGTTCTGCCCCGGCACGGCCGGGATGTCCGTGTCCTTCCAGTCGCGCACCACGCCGCCGGGCTGCTTGATCTGCCCGGGGGTATCGTGCTGCAGCGCGACGGCCACCAGATCCTTGCGTGTGTCGAGGCGCCCCTTGGCCATGGCGGAGAGCTTGTGCGCCAGCTCGGTGAACAGCTCGAAGTCGGTCTTGGCCTCCCACGGCGGGTCGATCGCCGGCGAGAACGAGTGCACGTAGGGGTGCATGTCGGTGCTGGAGAGGTCGTGCTTCTCGTACCAGGTGGCGGCCGGGAAGACGATGTCGGACAGCAGCGTCGAGCTGGTCATTCGGAAGTCTGCGGTCATCAGCAGATCGAGCTTGCCCTCGGGTGCCTCGTCGTGCCATGTCACGTGTTCGGGGCGCTCGTCGATGCCGTGGTTATTGGGCATCACGTTGTTGTGGGTGCCCAGCAGGTGTTTGAGGAAGTACTCGTTGCCCTTGGCGGAAGACCCGAACAGATTGGAGCGCCACAGGATCATGGTGCGCGGCCAGTTCTGCGGCGCGTCCACGTCCTCCATGGCGCTCTTCAACTCGCCGCTCTTGAGGCGCTGGGCCACATAGGCCTGGACGGTTTCGGCCTCGCCACGATCGACGGCGGCCTGGGCCTCGTCGGCCAGATCCAGTGGGTTGACGTCGAATTGCGGGTAGAACGGCATCCAGCCCAGCCGGTTCGACTGCGCGAGCGCGTCGGCGGTGTGCATGCCGTCGAGCGCGCCGGTGGACAGCGGCGACTTCACCCGGTCGGCGGAGAAGCCGTCGGTGCGCCACTGGTCGGTGTGCATGTACCAGTAGGCGGTGCCGATCATGGTGCGCGGCGGGCGCTGCCAGTCCATGGCGTTGGCCATGTTGAACCAGCCCGTCATGGGGCGGCACTTCTCCTGGCCGACGTAGTGGGCCCAGCCGCCGCCGTTCTTGCCGATGCAGCCGGTCATCATCAGCAGCGCGATGATGGCGCGGTAGGTGACGTCGGCGTGGAACCAGTGGCAGATGCCCGCGCCGATGATGATCATCGTGCGGCCCTTCGACTCCTCGGAGTTCTGAGCGAACTGGCGGGCGGTGCGGATGCAGGCCTCGGCCGGCACCGAGGTGATCTCGGCCTGCCAGGCCGGCGTGTAGGGGGTGTTGACGTCGTCGTATCCGCTCGGCCACTGGCCCGGCAGACCCTCGCGCTCGACGCCGTATTGGGCGAGCATCAGGTCGAAGACGGTGGTCACTAGCTTATTCCCGATGCGACGGGTGGGCACGCCTCGCTTGATGATGGAACCCTCGCCGCGCGGATCCTCGAAGCACGGCAGCGCTACCTCGACGGCCTCCGCGTCGGCGTCGCCGTGTAAGGTGAGCGCGGGCTCGATGTCGCCCAACTCCAGGTTCCACTGGCCGGCACCATCCTCGGAGTAGCGGAACCCCATCGAACCATTGGGAACAGCCGTAGTTGCGGTGGCCTTGTTCCACATCACCGTCTTGAAGGCGGCATCGCTGAGGTGTTGGTATTCAGGAAGATCGGCAGCAGTGATGAACTTGCCCGCGGTAAGGCCGTGCCCATTCGGATGATCCACAAGCGTGATCAGCATTCCGAGGTCGGTGTATTGCTTCACATAGGAATCGAAATAGTCAACTTTTTTGTCAACAAAATTCTCTTTGAGAATCACATGGCCCATCGCCATGGCGAGCGCCGCGTCGGTGCCTGCCTGGGCGGGCAGCCATTCGTCGGCGAACTTCACGTTGTCGGCATAGTCGGGGCTGACGGTGACCACCTTGGTGCCGCGGTAGCGCACCTCGGCCATCCAGTGGGCGTCGGGGGTGCGAGTCAGGGGCACATTGGAGCCCCACATCATCAGGTAGGACGCATCCCACCAGTCGCCCGACTCCGGCACATCCGTCTGGTCGCCGAAGACCTGCGGGCTGGCGACGGGCAGGTCGGCGTACCAGTCGTAGAAGCTGGTCATCGCACCGCCGAGGAGGTGGGTGAAGCGCGTGCCGATGGCGTGGCTCACCATGCTCATCGCCGGGATGGGCGAGAACGAGACGATGCGGTCG
Organism: Tessaracoccus sp.; assembly: GCA_041393555.1. GTDB lineage: Bacteria > Actinomycetota > Actinomycetes > Propionibacteriales > Propionibacteriaceae > Arachnia. Next base: position 80,908 of record JAWKJW010000015.1, read on the forward strand.
GGCCCGTAGTTCTTGATGGTGTTGATGTAACTCGCAGCGGCGATCTCCAGGGACTCGTCCCAGGAGATGCGCACCAATCCGCCCTTGCCACGGGCCTGTTGGTAGCGTCGGCGCTTCGCCGGATCGGTGCTGATCTCGTGGAACGCGGCCACCGGATCACCCAGGCGCTGCTTGGCCTCGCGGTACATCTCCAGCAGCACACCGCGGCCGTACGGATAGCGCACCCGGGTGGGCGAGTAGGTGTACCAGGAGAAGGCCGCGCCGCGCGGGCAACCCCGGGGCTCGTACTCCGGGCGATCAGGGCCGGTGGAGGGGTAATCGGTCTGCTGCGACTCCCACGTGATGATGCCGTCCTTGACGTAGACCTTCCACGAGCAGGAGCCCGTGCAGTTCACGCCGTGAGTGGAGCGCACCACCTTGTCGTGGCTCCACCGGTCGCGATAGAAGACGTCGCCAGCGCGTCCACCTTGGCGGAACACCGCCCGACTATCTTTGGTCTCGTCCCACTTCGTGAAGAACCGGCCCACCTTGAGCAGGGCCTCGGATGCAGGTCCGTCGATCCTCGCTGTGTCACTCATGAGACCACCTTGTCCAAAAAGTTTGGAAAAATCTGCCGAAAGCCGTAACTACGGTTCGTAGGAGTCTAAGGGATTGTCGGGCCATCCGCTAGTAAGGCAACCCTCACTTCTGCTTTCCCGCACCCCCGGAAGCGAACGAGACGAAGACCCCTTGGAGGTATCCCAATGCGAATGCCGACGAGTTCTTTTCAGGCCACTGATGCGAACGTGAGTGGGGATTCCTGTACTCAGGCCCCTGAGGTGCCCTTCGGGGCCGGTGCCGGTCACCATGGGACAGGAAAGTGAGCGGAGGGAACCCTTGGTCAGGTCCCTGAGGTGTGACGAGCCCTGCGAGGAACCTCGAAGGGCGTTAAACGCAACCTTTGGGCTCAGTCTCTACCCCTTCTTACGTCTACGCCCTTCGAGGCTCGCTGGCGCTCGCACCTCAGGGACCGGACAACACCTCAGCTTCCGGCCCGGTTCTGGTCACCGTGGGACAGGAAAGTAGGCGGGGGAGGGAACCCTTTTCAGGTCCCTGAGGTGTGACGAGCCCTGCGAGGAGCCTCGAAGGGCGTTGACTGGAACCCTTGGCAGAGACTGTGCCCATACTTACGTTTCACGCCCTTCGAGGCTCCTTCGTCGCACCTCAGGAGCCTGACAATGGGATACCGTCACACACTTTCGCATCAGGGACCACCTCCGAGACGCTCGTTCCGGTTGCTGAGGTGCGAGGAACGAGCCTCGAAGTACGCACCTCAGCCTCCTGGCCGGTTCCGGCCACCATGGGACAGGAAAGTGTGGGAGACGAGACCCAATCACCGGTCCCTGAGGTGTGACGAGCTCTGCGAGGAGCCTCGAAGGGCGTTGACTAGGGCTTTGGCAGAGTCTGTGCGAATGCTCGCGTTTTACGCCCTTCGAGGCTCGCTGGCGCTCGCACCTCAGGGACCTGAATACAGGAATCCGCACATACTTTCGCATCAGGGACCGGACCACGGGACACCCCGCTCGCTTCCGCATCGGGGTCTTGAACGGGGTATCCCGGTGCCGCTTAGGTCAGCGAGGCGAGGTCTTCTGGGGTGTCGAGGTCCTTGGTCACGGTAAGGGGCGCGGGGACCTGGGCGAGGTCGAGGGCGCAGAGAGCCCGGCGAACAGACAGGTCGCGGGCGCCGTCGAGCGCATCGATGGCGGAGACGAGTGAGGCCAGCCGATAGCGGGCTGCCAAGTACTGCGGCCAGCCGTCCTCGTCGCGCAGCACCACCCCGTCGGGTCCGGGCTGGGCCTCCGCAAGCCGGGCCACCACGGCCTCCGGCGCTGCAAGGTCTCCCGCCAGCAACAGCACCTCCGTACACAAATCCGTGTGTACGCGAAGCCGCGGCGCTGTACTCACGCCATCAGCTGCAGAGAGCGTGGCGCACGGGTCGACGGCGGAGGGGGAAGCGGCGACGAGAGAGGCGACAGCGGCGGCGATGCCGGCGACAGGCCCACCGTAGGGCGGATCCTCCAGGGTGAATCTCACGCGAGGATCTGCTTTCCAGGCGACAGGTTCGGGCGCGACCACCATCACGTCGTCGGACCAACCCAATGCCGCGTCGACGGTGCGCCGCAGCAGCGTGCGGCCCTCCAGGACGACACCCATCTTGTCGCGCCCCATGCGTTGTGAGCGACCGCCACCCAGGACGATGGCGTGACGCACGATCGCCCCGGTCTCGCGAGCCGACACCTCGGCGCCAGTGACCCCCGAGCCGGTCTGGAGCGAAATGGGGTCGTCGGCCTGATTCACGCTCGGCTTACCCGCCGGCGAACGGAGGCAGCACGTCGAGCTGCCGCACGCCGCTCAGGTCGGCGGCGCCCTCGACGCGTGCCCCGTCGGCGAGCAGGGTCGAGACGGACAGCACCCGGGCCAGCCGGTCGTTGTCCTCTCCGAGCCTGGCCACCAGGGCGGCCACGTCGAGCCCCGTGACCTCTACCGTCTGGGACTCGCGTCCGGCAGCGTCGGCCGCTCCGGCGAAGTACCTGATCTCCATCACTTATCCTCCGATTGCACTCATGGTTCTTGTCGGTTGTTCGAAATTGGCCTCGTCGATGCCGTGAGAACGCGGCTTGATCGCGTGTTCGCCGCGCCACGCCACGGCCAGATCCTCGTCGGTGCCCCCGGCTCGCAGAATCGAACGAAGGTCGGCCTCTCGCCGGGAGAAGAGACAGCTTCGCACCTGTCCGTCGCTGGTGAGCCTGGAGCGGTCGCAGCTTCCGCAGAACGGCGCACTCACCGAGGCGATGACGCCTACGGTACCGCCCGGCTGAGTGTCATCCGGCGCGACCCTCCATAACGCCGCCGGGGCGGCCCCGCGCGGCTCGTCGACGGGAGTCATCGCGTAGCGCCGCCTCAGCACCTCGAGGATCTCGCGCGCGGTGACCATCCCCGATCGCTCCCAGGTGTGCTGCGGGCCGAGCGGCATCTGCTCGATGAACCGCAGCTCGTATCCGCCCCGGAGGCAGAAGTCGGCCAGGCGCTCCACATCGGCTTCGTTCTCGCCGCGCATCACCACGGCGTTGACCTTCAGCGGCCGCAGTCCGGCTTCGTCGACGGCGCGGATGCTGGTCAACACGTCGTGCAGCCGGTTGCGCCGGGTGAGACGAGCATACGTCTGGGGGTCGAGGGAATCGACGGAGATGTTCACCCGTTGCAGACCCGCCGCCTTCAACCGGCCGATGCGCTTGTCGAGGCCCAGGCCGTTGGTGGTGAGGGCGAGGTCGGGCGATGCCCCGTCGCTGGTGCGCAGTTGGGAGGCCGCCGTCAGGATCCGCTCGAGTCCGGGACGCAGCAACGGCTCGCCGCCGGTGAACCGCAGCTTGGTGATGCCGAGCCGCTCCACAGCCACGCCCAACAGCCGCACCACCTCATCATCGGTGAGCGTCTCCTCGGTGGGGAGCCAGGCAAGACCTTCGGCGGGCATGCAGTAGGTGCAGCGCAGATTGCAGCGGTCCGTCAGGGAGACCCTGAGGTCGCGCGCCACGCGCCCGTACCCGTCGATTAGCCCAAACATATTGTGAATACTACGTGATGTCCGAGAATTCACCGGAGGCGGGAGAGATTGACACCGTCGGTAACGAGCACGGCCTCGCCCTTGGCGACGGGGGACTGCCGCCCATCAATCCGATGCTCCCAGAGCTGCTCGCCCTGTGCGTCGTAGGCGGTGAGAATGAAGTCGCCATCGGGCTGGGAGAACAGCAGGAGCGTCTGCTGACGGCTCTCGCCCAGCAGCATGGGAGCACGGTGATGGTGCTGGACCTGCGCGATCTGGCGTCCGTCCGCAGGATCCAACCAGGTGATCCACCCGTTGGCGAGAACCAGCACCGGGCCCAGCCGGGAAGACAGCAATCGACCGCTCCGATGCTTCTCATGCCACCTGACCTCGCCGGTGGTTCGGTCCACCAGTCGCGCGTTGCCGATCTCCGTGGTCACGATGCCCTGCGGGGTCAGCGCAAAGGAGCTCCCGGGCGCAGGCTCATCCCACAGCGGCCGTCCCGTCGCATCGAGCCGCATCACGGTGCCGCGCCCCTCTTGTTCGCTCAGCCGCACGACAGCGTCGTCGGTGATCAGGTACGGCGATTCCGAGCGTGCCGGCCACATGCTGACCTTCTCGCCACCGGCGACGTCCGCAAACAGGGTGATAGCGCGCCCGGAGAACTTGCCTGTGGCGGGATCGATGACGTTGTTCTCGGACCCCACGATGACTATGCATCCGTCGCGCGCCATGGAGGAAAACCCACCGATCGCGGCTTGCTGTTCGCGCATCACCGCTGGCCCGTAGGAGACGATCCCGCCGGCCACGCAGATGCGGTGCGGCACTTCGTGCGCGAGCGCCAGGTCCTGGTTGCCGTGCAGGTAGTCGATGCTCTGGGACCATCGGATCTCATCGAGCCGCACCAGGTCCATCTTGCGCAACACCCGTCCGCCATCAGCGGCGACCATACCGACGTAGAGCGCAGCGCCATCGGCCAAGACCGCCTCGATCACGTCACCCTCGTCGCCCACCACAACATCCTGCCGGGCCTGCCCGGTCTTGGGGTCGAGTACGACGACGCGGCGCCCGATCGCGAAGCCCAGCACGCCCGCCTCGTCGCTCCCGAAGCGCACCCATTGGCCCTGCCCGGCCCCGGTCCAGGCTTCGATTTCCGCCACCTCGGGCAGTTCGTGCGTCCACCTCTCGGCCCCGTCGTCAAGCGAGATCATCCGCATCACCACCCGCTCGTCGTCGGTGATTCCCGGACCGAGCAGCAGCCCTGTGCCCCGGAATGCGACGGCGTGCGTCAGAGACATTGCTTCCTCAGCGCCATTGTGGGTGATCTCCCAAGCCACCTGCGGCTGACTGGGCATCGTCGCGAGATAGCCGTCGTGGATGCGGCCTCACCAGGCGTCGTACCCGACGACCGCCCCCACCAGCAGCGCGAGCACCAGGGCGAACCCACCGACCAGCAGCGGCAGATTCCGAGACGGCGGCCGCACGCCCTCCTGGGCGTCGGCGATGGCATCGATGCGCTCGGGCTCCTGCTGATCGTCGTCGGTCATTCGGCTCCTCCCCACCGAAGACTATGCAGCAGCGACGAAAAACGCACACGAGATCTTCCGGGGGACGCCAAAACGTCGGAATCACCATCTGGCGTGCGTTCTTCGTCATGTTTTCCCGAGTGGCTCGGAGTTAACCGGGGGGCGCCCGAATCGGCCGGAGTCGCCAGTGACACAATCGGGATATGAGCAAAGAGGCTGGGCACGGCCTGGGTCCGACGAGGGCGAGAGTGCTGAAGCTGCTTCAGGAGTCGGTGGGACCGATGTCGGTCGCGGAAATCTCCGAGGAGATCGGCATCCACAAGAACTCCGCGCGCTTCCACCTCGACAGCCTGGCGGAGAACGGATACGTCACCCGCGAGAAGCTGCTCACCGGCGAAACCGGGCGCCCACGGCTCGTGTACCGGGCAACGTCCGAATCGCCGAACGTCTCCCCCGAACACCTCACCAACCTCTGCCAGATCCTGATCCGCAACTTCATCACCGATGCCCCTCAAGGAGACGAACTCGCTGAGCAAGCAGGCTACGAGTGGGGCTGCGAACACGCGTGCCCTCAAGACGACCAGCAGATCTTGACCAGCCTCGCCCAGATGCTGGCCGAACAGGGATTCGCCCCCACCATCGAACGCGAGCGGATCTGGTTCGACCACTGCCCCTATCGTGCGGCTCGGCTCCAAGGCGAGGACCTCCTGGCCGTCTGCGCGCTGCACAAGGGGATCGTCAAGGGCTACCTGGAATCCAGCGGTTCCAGCCTGACCACGGGAGATTTGACGGTCGGCGGCACCTGCAAATTGAACCTCGTGCCCTCCGGCGACGAGGAAAACTGAGAGATCTCCCGGGCACCCGCAGGAGACGGCCACGGTGGCCCTCATAGAATCGAGGTCACGCTGTCGCCCCGCTCCGCTAGGCTAGGGTCGTGATTTTCAAGCGAGTCGGCGAAGACCGCCCGTACCCCGAGCACGGGTACACGCAGCGCCAGTGGGCCTCCATAGCCCCGTATCAAGTGCGTCTGGATCAGCTTGTCACCACTAAGCGCACCCTGGATCTGGACACGCTGCTGGAGGAAGACTCCACCTTCTACGGCGACCTATTCGCCCACGTCGTGGCCTATCAGGGGGAGCTGTACCTGGAGGACGGCCTTCATCGGGCACTTCGCGCCGCGCTGCAGCAACGGCAAACCATGCACGCTCGCGTGCTCGAGCTCCACTGACTCTGAAGAAGGCGGGTTAAGCGTGCGACTCTTCCGGCTGATCGCGACACCGATCGTTCTGCTGGTTCTGCTCGGGCTACTGCTGTGGTCGGCGTCCTGGGGATGGCGAAACCTCACCGCTCCGCTCCCCACCCCCGACCCCACCCCGTGCGTCACCCAGCCGGTAGACGTCGTCACCCCAGACAAGGTCTCCGTTCGCGTGTTGAACGGCGGCTTCACATCCGGGTTGGCTGGCCAAGCATCGGGAAGGCTGGAGACCGCGGGCTTCAAGATCGTGACGGTGGGCAATACCGACGAACGGGTCACCTCCACGGTGATCCGTGGCAACGCGGAGAACGATGCCGCACTGCAGCTGACCGCCAGCTACTTCAACGGCGCCACCATCGAGCACGACGATCGGGTGGACGGCACCATCGACGTGTTCGTCGGCTCCGACTTCGGTGGATACGGCGAGGGTCCGCTCACCGAGACCACATCGAACACGGGCAACCTCTGCGTACCGCCCACTCCGGAGGCCACCCCCATCCCGGATGCCACCACGCCCGCTCCGGAGGCCACAGAAGAGGGCGAGTAGGGCTCCAGCACCCTTCCGTCGAGATCGACGATTTGTCGCTATTTCCTTGATCGGCGTGCCCTGATCGGGTAGACCTGAAGGGAATCAGGACGGGCGTTGAGCCCCCGGTGCTCAACGTCGACGCACCTCGAAGGGAGCCCTATGATCCGTTACCAGCTGCCATCCATCGCCGATCTCGTTCGTCTCGGCGAGCCCCTCCCCCACGCCATCAGCATCTATCTGCGCACAGATCCCACGCCCTCAGGCAGAGCCCAGGCAAAGACTGCCGCGAAGAGCGCCGTCGACGCGGGCATCCGGCAGCTGCGCGAGCGCGGCGGCTCTCACGCGGAACAAGAGGCGATTCGCGCGCACTGGGATGAGCTGGCCGCCGACTCACACCTCTGGGGAAACCTGTCTTCCTCGCTTGCGATCTTCCTCTCGCCCGAGATCTCCGAGGAATACGTCCTTCCCAACCATTTCGTGGATGCCACCCAGGTGGGCACATACTTCGACCTGACCCAGCTCGTTCGCGCCGTGAGTTCCGGGCAGGAGGCGTACGCCCTGACCCTGTCTGCCGACGGCTGGAAACTATGGGACGTCTCCGCCGATGCGCGGGCCAGCGAACTCCCCCTGACGGGAGAGCATCCCGCCGACGCCGCTGACGCCAACAACCGCGACACCATCCGGGGCCGTGATCATCAGCGCAGCATCGTCGGCGACGAGGGACGCAAGACGCTCCTCGAGCGCTACGCCCAGGTCGTCGCGGGCGCCGTGCGCAGCGAACTGGGCCAGGTCGACCAGAACGCCTCCACACCCCTGTTCCTGCTGGCCACCGAGCCCCTGCTCAGCATGTTCCAGAATCAGGACCTGCCGTGGCAGATCGTCGCGATTCCCGGCGAGCCTGGAGCCCTTCGCCCCGATCAGATCGACGACGCGATCCGAGACCAGCTCAGCCAGGTGCACGCGGAGCGGGTGAGCACACTCGCCGACCAGATCGGCAATGGGTTCACCGACGGCCTTGCGGTCACCGATCTGGCGCAGCTGGCTCGCTCCGCCACCACCGGTGCCGTCAGCAGCATGATCTACGACTTCACGCGCACCACCCGCGGCACCCTCGACGATGCCACCGGAGAGATCCGCTACGACGATTCGGGATACGACCTGCTCTCGCGGATCGCGATCACCGTTTTGAAGGCAGGCGGCGAGGTGCTCGCTGTGCGCCCCGATGAGGTGCGCGCCGAGATCTGGAACGGGCACGTCCTGGCCGGCCTGAGGTTCTCCACCATTTAGGACCTGCTGCAGGTCTACAGCAAGAGGCCGCGGCGATCAGATTTCCTGATCGCCGCGGCCTCTTTGCATGAGCGGGCTACTGCAGCGGGGCTCCACTGCAGGACAGGCCGAAGCCGTTGTCGTAGCTGTTGCCCTCGGAGTCGACGTAAGGGTCGTAATCCTGACCGACGTCCTCGAGCTGGGCTTCGACGGTTTCCATGTTGGCAGGGAACGCGAGCGGCAGCTTGCCACCGAACTCGGCCTTGCCGAGTGCCACGTCGATCAGCGCCAGATCGGAGACACCGAAGCCGACCACGATCGCGCTCGAGAGCTCTTCGAACTCCGCCGGGACAACGGGATTGCGGGCCTTGATGACGGTCACGATCGGGATGTCCTTGCCGGACGCCTCGACGGCCTCCACCGCGCGGAGGAAGCTGTCGAGATCGGCCTCGTTGGTGACCTGCGAGGTGTTGCCCCGGTAGGAACGGTTCTCCTTGGTTCCGTCCTCCAGGAGGTCGCCGGAAATGGAGACCTCGCGCACCGCATCGCTGTCCGCGGTGTACGGGCGGTACTGCAGCGACAACGGATACCACTCACCGGTCGCCTGGTCGCGGCCTGCGCCGGAGGTGAGGGATCCATTGTTCGGGCTGTTCATTCCCGCGAGCACCACATCCACCTCGGCGAGGTCCGGGGTGTTGATCTCTGCCACCTGGCCGTCGTCGCCGACGACGATCTCGTCGGTGACCACGTTGGCGAAGACGCTCTTCGCAGCTTCCATGTTGAGCGTCGAGTAGACCGTGACCTCCGGCACCACGGCGTCATCGCGCACGCTGCCCACGCCCAGGTCGTAGGAGCTGGGGATGTAAGCGGTGAGTTCGGACCAGTCCTGCGGGGCCTCGCACTGGATGGTGTTGTCCACGTTCTTCAGCACGACGACGGACTCGGTTTGGGCCTTGTAGCCCTTCTCGATCTTCTCCGGGTCCTGAGCAACCGACATGGAGTGCTCGAGGTCGACGAAGGGGTTGTCGTAGGTGCCCACGCGGAAGGTGTGGGTGAGGTAACGCGTCGTCGATTCGCGCATGCGCGTGTCGGCGTCCTTGTCCAGGTTGCCGGCCTCGAACTCCTGGTTCCAGATATCGATGGCCTCCATCAGCGGCTCACGGTCGGTCTCGCCGCCGAATATGTCGATGCCCGCGAGCATGACCGTGTAGAAGCGCTCCGGAACCGTCAGGTGCTCCGCGCCCCAGGCCTCGCCCCACTTGATCGGGTTGTTGGGATCCTTGGGATCCTTCAGGATGTTCCAGTCGGAGAAGACGATGCCATTGAAGCCCAACTCCTCGCGGAGCAGCCCGATGCGCTGCGCGTCGTAACCCGCGCCGATGCGCTCGAACAGCGGCTCGCCGTCCTTGTCGAGGGCGATGCCATACGACATCATCACGCCACCCGCCTGCAGGGCGGACTCGAAGGGCACCAGGTGCTCGTCCCAGTTATCGCCGGGGAAGATGTTGTACTTGCCCTCGTCGATGTGGGTGCCGCGGCCGCCTTCAGCGGTGCCGTCGCCGGCGAAGTGTTTGATGACGGCCATGACGGAGCCGTCGCCCCATCCTTCGCCCTCATAGGGCTTCTGGTAGCCGTCGACGTAGGCCTCAGCGATCTGCGCGGCCAGCTCGGAGTCGTCGCCGAAGGTGCCGTTGAGACGCAGCCAGCGAGGATCGGTGCCGAGGTCGATCTGAGGCGCCAAGGTGATTGTCAGTCCCATGGCGCGGAACTCCTCGGAGGTGATCTCCGCAAACTCCTTGACCCGCTCCGGATCTCCCAGCGCTGCCAAGCCCAGGTTGCCGGGCCACGCCGAGATATCGGCGGTACCGGCCCCGACGTAGTTGTCGACGGCGTCGGATCGAGGGTCAGAGCCCATGGTCACGGGGATGTAGGCCCGATCCGGCAGCGACTCGACGAAGGCCTGGATCTCGTTGGTCCACTGCACCGCCTCGGTGACCTGGTTGCCACCCGAGTTCAGGATGGTGCGCACATCGCCCTCGTCCAGATATCCCTTCTGGTGGTCGGTCAGCCCGTCCGAGGGCGCCCGTTCGGCGGGGCTCATGAGCATCAGGCCGGCGAGCTGCTCGGTGTTGAGTTCTTGCGCCAAGGCTTGCGCTCGTTCTTCGGGAGCGAGACGCCAGTCCTCGTAGGGCTGCAAGGTGCCGTCGCCATTGACATCCTTGAATGCCATGGCCTGACCGTCGACTTCTTCCTCGATGATGGCGACGGGGCCGCCCTCACCGTAGGAGAGCACGGGCCCTCCCTCGGGATTGGTGACGCGGATGAACGAGGTCTCGCCGTCCGTCACGGTCTCCGAGGTGTACGGCTTGCCGTCGTCTGTGCCGACGTTGCCGTCCTCACCCGGGGCGTCGCCATTCTGGCCGGTGCCACCGTTGGTGCATCCGGCGAGAACGATGGCCGCTGTGGCCACGGAGGCCAACCATGCTCTCTTGCGTATCTTCATTGATTACTCCATTTGTCTGCGATCGCGAGTGCGCTCGACTTACATCTACGCAGCACTTTCTCAGGCCCAGACATGAGGGGCATACGGTTGCGCACGATTGGTCGGATTGGAGGCATGAAAGGCGCCCCTCGGGACCGCGCAGCGGATCGTCGAAGCAACGAAAAAACGCGACATAGGCCCTGATGCGAAAGTATGTGTGGGTTCCTGTTTTCCGGTCCCTGATGCGAAAGTGTGTGGCGGATCCCTCTGTCAGGTCCCTGAGGTGCGAGCTTGCGAGCCTCGAAGGGCGTAAAACGTAAGCATTTGCACAGTCTCTGCCAAGGGTTCCAGTCACACGCCCTTCGAGGCTTGCTGGCGCTCGCACCTCAGGGACCGGTTGATTGGGTCCTGATGTCTCACTTTCCTGCACCAGGGTGGCAGCTAAGCAGCCCGGAAGCTGAGGTGCGAGGAACGAGCCTCGGAGGGTGGTCCCTGATGCGAAAGTGTGGCGGATCTCTTTGTCTGGTCCCTGAGGTGCGAGCTTGCGAGCCTCGAAGGGCGTTGACTGAAGCCTTTGGCAGAGTCTGTGCCCATACTCACGTTCACGCCCTTCGAGGTGGTCCCTGAGGAGCGAGGAACGAGCGTCTCGAAGGGCTCCTCGCAGAGCTCGTCACACCTCAGGGACCGGTGATTGGGCCCTGACGTCTCACTATTCCTGCCCAACGATGACAGCGAAACAGCCCGTGAGCTGACGTGCGAGCGCTAGCGCGCCTCGAAGGGTGGTCCCTGATGCGAAAGTGTGGGAGGGATATCCCATTGTCAGGTCCCTGAGGTGCGAGCGCTAGCGAGCCTCGAAGGGCGTATAACGCGAGCATGGGCACAGACTCTGCCAAGGCTTCCAGTCAAACGCCCTTCGAGGTGGTCCCTGAGGAGCGAGGAACGAGCGTCTCGAAGGGCTCCTCGCAAAGCTCGTCACACCTCAGCTTCCGGGTTGCTTCGCCGCCACCGTGAGGTGGGAAAGTAGCGATACTTTCGCATCAGGGACCTGACAAAGGGTTCTCTCCGCTCACCTTTCCGCCCCACGGTGGCAGGGAAGCTGAGGTCCCAGAATCTCCGCATGAGGGAGGGGTTCCACCAGACCTGGTGGAACCCCTCCCTCTGCTATATCAGCGTGGTCGGCTGGGATCAGCGACGCAGCCACACGGCGGTCTCGCCAGGCAGCTGGCCGTCGGCGAGCGGGCCGCTGGAGATCAGCACCTCACCCTCCGGCAAGGCAACCGGCTCGGTGCCGAAGTTCATCACCGCACTCCAGCCATTCGGGCGCGTGATGCCGAGCACCGAGTCAGAGACCTCCGCCCACTCGAGCTTCTCCTCGCACTCCAGTGCATGGCGCAACGCCAGAGCCTGGCGATAGAGGGTGAGCGTAGATCCGGCGTCCCCGGACTGCGCGGCGACGGCGTAGTCGGCGAACCATTCCGGCTGCGGCAGGTGCGCGCCGTTATCGCCAAACCCGAACGACGAGCCCTCAGCGGTCCAGGGCAGCGGAACGCGGCAGCCGTCGCGACCCACCTCGATGTCCCGGTTGCGGAAGAACGCCGGATCCTGGCGGTCCTCGTCGGGGATCTGCCCGACCTCCTGCAAACCGAGCTCCTCACCCTGGTAGAGGTACGCCGAACCCGGCAGGACGAGCATGAACAGCGTGGCCGCACGCGCGCGACGAAGCCCCTGCACCTGGTCCACCTCCGCGGGATCGCCGCCTTCGAGCAACCATTGCTTGCCGTCGTTGCCGCCCTCGGTGGCACCGGCGCCGGGCGCGGAAACACCGAGGGTGCCGCCCGTCAGGCCGTAGCGCGTGGCGTGGCGCACCACGTCGTGATTGGAGAACACCCACGTGGTCGAACCGCCGAGTTCCGCCGCGGCCTTCAGGTTGCGGTCGATGATCTCGTGGAAGTCGCCCGCCTCGAACCGGGCGCGCAGCAGGTCGAAGTTAAAGGTCTGCCCCAGGCCCTCGGGCGAGGAATAGCGGGCCTGGCGGTGCGGCGCCACCCAGGCCTCGGCGACGGCGGTACGCGGCGGGTCGTACTCGTTGAAGACGGCGCGCCACTCGGCGTACACGTCGTGCACCTCGTCGCGATCCCACAGCGGGTGCTGACCGTCGTCGAACATGTCGGTGCCGCCCAGGATCTTGGCGATCGCGTCGAAGGCCGGATCGAGGTTCTTCTTCAACCCGTGCGCCACGTCGACGCGGAACCCGTCGACGCCGCGATCTGACCAGAAGCGCAGGGTCTTCAGGAAGTCCTCGTGCACTTCGGGATGATCCCAGTTGAAATCGGGCTGTTCCTTGGCGAACAGGTGCAGGTACCACTGGCCGGGGGTGCCGTCGGGCTCGATCACTCGCTCCCACGCACCGCCACCGAAGATCGAGGGCCAGTTGTTCGGCGGCAGCTCGCCGTTCTCGCCCTTGCCGTCGCGGAAGATATAGCGCTCGCGCTCCGGCGAGCCCTTCCCCGCCGCGACCGCCGCCGTGAACCACTCGTGACGATCCGACGAATGGTTGGGAACGATGTCGACGACAACCTTGATGTGCGCGTCATGCAGCGCGGCGACCATCTCGTCGAAGTCTTCGAGGGTGCCGATCTTCGGGTCCACGTCGCGGTAGTCATCCACGTCGTATCCTCCGTCTGCCAACGCCGACGGGTAGAACGGGCTCAGCCACACGGCATCGACACCCAGTTCCTTCAGATAAGGAACCCGCGAGGTGATGCCCTTCAGGTCACCGATGCCGTCGCCATTGGCGTCGGCGAAGCTGCGGGGGTAGATCTGATAGACGACAGCCTGCCGCCACCAATCGGGGGCATTGAAGACATCGTGCGGAGTAAGCGTCATGGCGCGCGCCGGTCCTTCCTGGACGGTTGTGGGTGGTTGGCCGCAAAAGAGCTAGCCAGAGAGGTTTTGGGGGCACTAATTCGATGATCGGATCAATCAGTGCGCATCCAGCCTAACAGCGCATGCGCAGGGGTCAAATGCGCCTATCCGCGCGACCTCTTTCCCAGCTCGCTGATCTCCCCCAGGGCGACCTGGCGCTCGGCGAACAGCGGCAGGACGATCTCCCGGGCCGCCTCGCGCGCCGCCGACACGGCGCCGAGCGATACCACGTCCCCACCCAGGGTCGAGGCGACGATCTCCGGCGCGGGCAGTTCCGCGTAACCCACGATGCGCTCCTGTGCGATCTCGATCACCTCAGCCAGGGCTCCTGCCATCGCGCCGCAGACGACGATCTTCTCAGGGTCGTAGAACCGCGCGACGACGCCGCAGATCAGGCTCAGCTTCGCACCCAGCTCTTCCAATAAAGGCCTGGACACAGGATCCGATAAGTCCGCGTGAGCGAGGAGGGCCTCCGCGGAAAGCTCATCCGCGGCAAGCTGCGACCAGGGATGATCCTCGGGCACCCGACCTTCGTCGAGGGCGGCACGCCCCCACTTCTCCGCGAGATCGCCCAAACCATGGGTTCCGCCGATATCGGCGACGTAGCGCAGCGCCTCGAGTTCGCCGACGCCGCCGTGAGCGCCTCGCACCAGCCGACCCTCGAGGAACACACCCGAGCCGAATCGGTGCCCGGTCAGCATCGCTACGAAATGCTCGCTTCCCCTGGCCTCGCCCACCGTGCCTTCCGCCAAGGCCGCCAGCGCACCGTCGTTCTCGACCCGCACGGCCGGGAAGTCCTTAGCGAGCGACGCTTGGAGGTCGGCATTCATGTGTTGCCAGAATCCGGACGGATGGGACGGCGACATGCCTTTTCCATCCACCGGAGAGGGGATGCCCACGCCCACCGCGATGACGTCGTCGCGCGTGCGCCCGGCCTTGGCCAACACTTCGTCGATGGCCTGGGAGGCGACGTGGCGCCGCTCCTTCGGGTGTGCGTTCTTCCTGGGCACGCCGAACTCGTCGTAGAGGCCAGGCACCGGGATCTTCACCTTGGCCTCGATGGTGCCGGCGAGATCGGCAGCCACCGTCGTGAAATGCCGGTTGCCCGCATCGATCCCGATCACGAGGCCCGCCTCGCCGCGCAGTTCGAAGTGGCGCGCGGGCCGGCCGAGCCGGCTTCCCACGGCGACGGGATTGATTCGTTCGCGGATCAACCCGATCTCGATCAAGGCGTCCAGCGCGGAAAGCGTGGTGGATCGGGTGAGCCCACACGCCGCCATCACATGGTCTGCTCGCACGACTCCCGCGTCCCACGCGAACTCCAAGACGGCGGCGGTACTCGCTCGGTGACGCCAGGGGACATCGTCGAACCGCATGTTCGTGCAAACCCCCTTGACCTATATCGCGAGCTTGAGGCATCCTAACTGAGTCGCTTTTTCTATGGTGATCCAATTTATGCCCTGCGGAAACGGGACCCTGGCCTCACCGCACCTCAGCGCTACCCCAACTCCTCGATCCGGCGTTTCGCGAGCTCGGGCAACGCCTTGCTCTGCACCGCCTGGAGCGCCGTCACCACAGCGCCGCGGATCACGACATCGGCGCCAAAACGGGATCTCAGAAGCTCCGGCGCGGGCGTGTGCAGCTCTTCCGCGAGGACAGAGCGCGCGTCGTCGAGAATCAGGTCGATCCCGTCCGCCACGGCGCCGCACACGATCACTCGCGACGGATCGAACATGCTGCTGAGCGCCCCGACGATTCGCGCCAACGAACGCGCGAGATGATCCGCCACCCTTATCGCGTCAGGATCACCCGATGCGGCGAGCTCCAAGACACGGCGCGCATCCACGCGATCGGGGAGGAGCCCGGCGAGCCCCCCTCCGGCGTGAATCTCGCCCGCCTTCTCCATCGCGAGGGCGTGGCTTTCCGCGATGCTGCTGAGCCCTCGTCGCATGCCGATTCCCAGCACGTAATCGAATGCCTTCATCTCGCCCACACCCCCGTGGGCGCCATGCAGCAGGTGTCCATCGACGACGACTCCGGCACCCAACCGCTCGCCGGCCAGCAGCGCTACGAAGTCACTGCATCCGGCCGCTTCCCCGTGGCTGCGTTCCGCGGCCGCCGCCAGGTGCGCGTCGTTCTTGACCTCCACATGAGGGAACCGCGCTTTCAACGCATCCGCCAGGCCGGGATTCGTCCGATCCCAGAATCCATAGGGATGAGCGGGAGAGGAGCCGTCCCGATCCACGGGGGCCGCCACGCCCGCGCATACCGCGAGGACACTCTCGTGGTCACGCTCCGCAGCCGCCAAGGCCGCCTCGATCTCACCCAGGATCTTCTCCCGGCGCCGTTCGGCACCGTCGGAGGGATCCATCTTCACTCGACGATGAAGGACCAACGAGCCGGCGAGATCAGCGATCGCCACCGCAAGGTGGAAGTCCCCCGAGTCGATCCCGACGACGACGCCCAGCTTCGGGGGCAGTTGGAAGCGACGAGCGGGCCTTCCCGACCGGTATTCGCCGACCGCGCGGGCGTTGGCAAGCTCCTCGAGAACCCTCGCCTCCACCAGCGTGTCGATCGCGAGAATGGCGGTCGTTCGGGTGAGGCCCGTGGCGGTCATCACGTCGGTCGCCGTGAACGGTCCCCGGCCCCAGGCAAAGTCGAGCGCAAGGCCGAGACTGGCTCTGCCAGTGCCGAGATCGTATGACATGTCCGAACTCACCGTTGAACTTCCTGGGGGGCTTCTGTGATCGTAGCCGCGGACCAGTAGGTTTTCTGAGTAAATGTAGGGGACTGCATTACCTGGCCGAGGTAACTGCCTGGACCCCCTTGACCTACGGCACGAACCTGAGGCATCCTGACGGGGCCCGCTTTTCTATGGCGATTCAATTTATCTGCCACAGAAATAACGGTCCAGATAAATGACAGACGGAAAGGGACGACGACGTGCCTCAACCTTCACCAGACATGCCCGACGGTCGCGCCACCGCAACCGGGCTCCACTCATGGGCTCCGCCCAGGCGCACTCTTTTCAAAGCACTAGGGGCGGTCGGCGCAGCCGGCGCCGTTCCCTGGTTGGCAGGCTGTTCTTCCGGGGGACGCCAGACCATCCAGTTCCACGCATCGAAGCCGGAGGCCGTTCCGCAGTTCCGCCAGTGGTCCAGCGACTTCACCGCGTCCCAGAGCGAGTACCGGATCCTGCACGACATCTCGACGAACCTCTCGGCCAGCTTCGTGCGCAGCAACCCACCGGATCTGGGCATGCTGAACTACAACCTGGAGATGGCGCGCTTCATGGAGCGCGGCGCCCTCTCCGATCTCGGCGATATGGAAGAGGCCTCCAGGATCCGCGATGACATCGTCGAGCTGTCGCACTCCTACCCGCAGTTCGAGGATCGGGTGAGCGTGCTGCCGTACTCGGCGATGGCGGCCTCGGTGATCTACAACAAGCGGATCTTCGAGGACAACAACGTCGAGGTGCCCGAAACCTGGGACGCACTGATCGACGTGTGCGAGACCCTCCAGGGCAACGGGGTCACCCCGTTCTATGCCACCTTCATCGATCCGTGGACGATCGCACAGGGCTGGTTCGACTACCCCGTCGGCGGCATGGTCGACGTGACCGAGTTCTACCGGCAGATGAACGAGAACGGCGCCGATGTGACGCCGGAGTCCGAGGTGTCCTTCTCCAGCATGATGCTGGAGCCGGTGCAGAAGATGCTGGAGTTGATCCCCTACGCCAACTCCGATGCCCCCGGGCGCGGCTACGGCGACGGCAACACCGCCTTCGCCAACGATCAGGCGGCCATGATCTTGCAGGGTCCCTGGGCGTTCAGCGAGTTCGCGAAGGCCAATCCGGATCAAGATCTGGGCACCTTCCCCTTCCCGGCCACCAACAACCCGGACGACCTCAAGGTGCGCGTCAACATCGACCTCGCCCTGTGGGTCCCCGAAGCATCCAATGGCCAAGAAGGCGCACGGGCACTGGTTCAGTACTTGATGCAGCCGGAAATCCAGGACCCGTACAACGCGGCTTTCCTGGGCTTCGGCACCACCAACGATGCACCGCCGGTGACCGACGAGCGCATCGTCGGCATGCAGCCGTACTACGACGCGGGCAAGTTCTACATGGGCGCTTCGCAGTTCATCCCGAACAACATCCCGGCGCAAAACTATCTCCAGTCCATCGCCCTCGGAGAGGCTCCCGAGCGCGTGCTCGCACAGCTCGACCGCGACTGGGCCCGACTGGCCTACCGGGCCTGATCGCAAGGAGTCATATTTCATGTCAACAACCACTCAGCAACAGGCCAGCGCTCCTGAACAGCAGGAGATCCGGCAGCGCAAGCGGGGCGTCGAGCCCATCTACTGGCTCTTTCTGATGCCTGTCCTTGCCGTCTTCAGCCTGTTCATCACCTATCCCGCTATCGAGGGCTTCGTGATGAGCTTCACCAACTCGATGGGCTTCGGCACCTTCGACTGGATCGGGTTCCGCAACTACATCGCCTTGTTCCAGGACGAGAACATCGTCTCGTCGTATGCGTTCACCTTCCTGTTCGCCACGGTGACGGTGATCCTGGTCAATGTGATCGCCTTCTTCCTGGCTCTGGGCCTGACCTCGAAGATCAAGCTCACCAACCCGCTGCGCGCCATCTTCGTGATCCCCATGGTGATCTCGGCGATCATCTACTCCTACGTGTTCCGCTTCCTGTTCAACAACTCGCTCACCGAATTCGGCCAGGCGATCGGAAGCGACCTGTTGTCATCGAGCCTGCTGGCCAACCACAGCTGGGCGTGGCTCGCGATCGTCATCGTCGCCACCTGGGGCTCCATCCCCAGCGCCATGCTGATCTACATCGCGGGCTTCATGACGGTGCCGGGCGAGGTCTACGAGGCCAGCTCCATCGATGGTTCCAGCCCCGCGCAGACGCTGTGGCACATCACGCTGCCGCTGGTGGCCGGGTACGTGGGCATCAACGTCATCGTGGGCTTCAAGGACTACCTCGGTGTCTACGACCACATCGTCGCATTGACCGACGGTGGTCCTGGTATCGCCACCCGTTCCGTCGCGTTCACCATCCTGCGCGGCTTCCAGGGCGGCGACTACGCCTTCCAGATGGCCAACGCCGCCGTCTTCTTCATCATCACGATCATCATCGCGCTCATCCAGCTGCGCGTCACTCAGGGAAGGACCCAGGCCGCATCATGAGTACCGCAGTCGTCATACCCAAAACTGACGGGAAGGCAGCGTCCCGAGGAAAAGTGGGACAGGAGAAGACCAACTGGACCGCCACGATCCTGCTGGTCCTCGCGTCGCTGACCGTGCTGGTTCCGCTGTACGTCACCGTCTCGATGGCGTTCAAGACCACCCAGCAGTCCACCGATGGCAACGCCTTCAGCCTCCCCATGCCGTTCAGCGTCAGTGGCTTCGTCGAGGCCTGGAGCCTGACGAGCTTCCCGCGCGCGTTCCTCATCTCGTCGATCGTGACCTTGGTCACGGTGGTGGGAGCCATCCTGGTCTCGTCGATGGCTTCCTACGCCATCGTGCGCAACTGGGATCGCAAGGTGTTCCGCTACTCGTTCTTCTACATCCTGGCCGCGATGTTCATCCCCTTCCCCGTGGTCGCGCTCCCGCAGGTGCGCCTCACCGGTATCTTGGGGCTCGACAACTTCGTCGGCGTCACGATCCTGCACATCGTGTTCAGCCTCGCGTTCAACACGCTGCTGTTCACCACCTTCCTGCGCTCCATTCCGCTGGAGCTCGAGGAGTCCATGCGCATGGACGGCGCCAGCACCTGGCAGACGTTCTGGAAGCTGATCTTCCCCCTGCTGTCCCCCATGGCCGCGACGGTGGGTATCTTCGCCTTCCTGCGCTCGTGGAACGACTTCATGATGCCCTCGCTGATCATCTCCACCCCTGAGTGGCAGACGATCCCCGTGGTCAACAGCATCTTCCAGACCCAGTTCAGCAACAGCTACAACGTCAGCTTCGCGTCGTATCTGATGGCGATGGCCCCGGCCATCATCGTCTACATCTTCTCGCAGCGCTGGGTGATGTCGGGCCTGACCCAGGGCGCCATCAAGTAATCGAACCCCTCACTACCGAGCACAAATCTCTGCATCTGCGGAGGTGCGGACATAATGTCGTACCAAAGCAAATGCAGAGATTTGTGTTTCTGACGAAAGGAATCATCTCCGATGACAACCCCCGAAGCCACCGAGATCGCAGCGCGCCCCGACGGGTGGTGGCGTTCCGCGGTGGTCTATCAGATCTACCCCCGCTCGTTCCAGGATTCCAACGGCGATGGGATCGGCGACATCCCGGGCATCACCTCACGTCTGGACTACCTGGCCGATCTCGGCGTGGACGTGCTCTGGCTCTCCCCGGTCTACCGTTCTCCGCAGGTGGACAACGGCTACGACATCTCCGACTACCAAGACATCGACCCGTTGTTCGGAACCCTGGAGGATCTGGACGAGCTGATCACCCAAGCCCATGCCCGTGGGTTGAAGCTGGTGATGGACCTGGTGGTCAACCACACCTCGGATCAGCATCCCTGGTTCATCGAATCCCGCGACCCCGCCTCACCGAAGCGCGACTGGTACTACTGGCGCCCCGCCCGCCCCGGCTGCGAGCCGGGCACCCCTGGCGCGGAGCCCGACGACAGCCGCGCGGCCTTCGCCCCGTCGGCGTGGACCTATGATGCGGTCAGCAGCCAGTACTACCTGGGCATGTTCAGCCCCGGCCAGCCGGATCTGAACTGGGAGAACGAACAGGTACGCCAGGCGGTCTACGCCATGATGCGCTGGTGGGTCGAGCGCGGCGTCGACGGGTTCCGGATGGATGTGATCAACCTGATCTCCAAGCCTGCCGACCTCACCTCCGGTGAACCGATCAACCCGGACGCGGCGAACTTCCGCCAGATCGCCAACGGTCCCAGGCTGGATGAGTTCCTCGTGGAGATGAACCGCGAGGTCGGGCTGGACGAGCACAACCTGATCACCGTGGGTGAGATGCCCGGCGCCACCGTCGAGGTTGCCCAGCGCGTCACCAACCCGGCGCGCAAGGAGTTGAACATGGTGTTCACCTTCGAGCACGTCAACCTCGACCAAGCCTCGTGGAGCACGTGGGATCTGGCGCCCCTGTCGCTGCCGGTGCTGAAGAAGAACCTCGCCACCTGGCAGTGCGGGCTCGCCGAAAACGGGTGGAACTCGTTGTATATGGACAACCACGACCAGCCCCGCGCCGTGTCCCGGTTCGGTGACGACTCACCTGAGCATCGGATCAACTCGGCCAAGACCTTGGCCACCGTGCTGCACCTGCATAAGGGCACCCCGTACGTGTATCAGGGCGAGGAGTTCGGCATGACCAACTCTCCGTTCACCACGATCGACCACTACCAAGACGTCGAATCCCTGAACTACCACGCCCTGGCCACCGCCACCGGGGTCCCCGAGGACGAGGTGCTGCGCTCACTCGCGGCGAAGAGCCGTGACCATGCCCGCACCCCCGTGCACTGGGACGACACCGAGCATGCCGGCTTCACCACCGGCACCCCGTGGTACGACGTCAACCCCAACCACGTGGAGATCAACGCGGAGGCCGTCCGTCACGATCCGAACTCCGTGTTCGCGCACTTCCAGAAACTGATCCAGTTGCGTCACGACAACAAGATCGTGCAGGAAGGCCGCTTCGGGCTGCTGCTTGCCGACCACGACCAGATCTGGGCCTTCACCCGCACCCTGGGCGACCAATCGCTGCTGGTGATCGCCAACTGCTCCTCCATGATCGCGGAGATCCCCCTGGAACTGGTGTCCATCCTGATCGGAACGCAGCCGGTGCTGTGCACCCACGCCGATCCTGCCCCGTCGGTCCTTGCCCCCTGGGAGTCTCGCATCCTCAGCCTGAATCCCTCGGCATAAGGTCCGCTGGGAAGCGTGGTGCCTCATTGTCAAGTCCCCGGGAAACGGGGTGCGTGCCTCACATGGTTTTTCCCCGCGTAGAGGTTATCCGGCGTGGAGTCGGATCCCGGCCGGGTTGGGTAGCTTCGGGCGGGCTTGTTCTTCGAGGCGGCGGGTCTTATGGCCGGCGAGGCGGGTGAGTTCTTGCTGGAGTTGGTGGATCTGGTCAGCGATCTGGGTCGGTCGCAGGCTGGCTTTGTAGGTAGCCAGCTCGGTTTCCTGGGTGGGGCTGAGGATGCCGGCGGTCAGGAGCCGCTGGTAGGGGTGCGTGGTTTGTCGTAGACGCGTTTACGTCGCCCGATGCGGTCGGTGGACCAATCGACGGGCTTCTTCGTTGGGGTGAAGAAGTTCAACCGGTCGTTGACCAGCGGCCAGAGCCGGTTCAACAGCTCGAGCTCGAGCGGTGTGTCGTAGCGGTGGTAGAAGCCGTAGCGGCGCACGAGGTGGTTGTTCTTCGACTCGATGGTGGCTTGGTCGTTCTTCTTGTAAGGGCGGGAGCGGGTGAAGTAGACGTCTCGTTCGGTAGCCCAGCCGACGAGGTCGTGGTTGATGAACTCGCCTCCGTTGTCGCAGTCGATACCGGTGACCAGGAACGGGATCTGGTCGACGAAGGTGTCGAAGACGCCTAGGACGTGGATGGCGGCGTTGTTGCGGATCGCGCGGGTGAACACCCAGCCGGTATGGACATCGGTGTAGTTCACGGTGCGCGCGAACTCGCCTTTCAGGGTGGGGCCGCAGTGAGCCACGGTGTCGATCTCGAAGAACCCTGGTTCGGTTTCGACTTCGTCTCCGGCCTTGCGGATGGTGATCGAGTTGCGCAGCAGACTGCCTGGTTTGGTTGTGGTCTTGCCGCGGATCGGGTCCTTCGCCCGTGCGGGAGTGAGATAGCGGTCGATCGTGGCTGGCGACATTTGCTCCAGTTCCGAGCGCACCTCGGGGCTGTAGCGGCCCTGGCCGGGGATGAGGAGCCTTCGGCCTCCATCGCGTCCAGCCAGTCCGACATGGACACGGCAAGGTATTTGCCGCAGATCCCGCCCGCGACAGACCACACCTTCTGGAGCGTGAGGAGCGCGTCGTAGGAGTATTTACGTGGTTTGGTGCGGCGCCGGTCGATCACAGCGATCGTGGCGGTGGCTCTGCCTGGGCTGGGCCAGCCGGCCCCGGAGTTGTTGGCGGGCGTGGTCCCGGTTCCAACCCGTGGCCGCGACCACGGTGTCGAGGATCCGGCTCTTGTCCTTCTTCGACGCTGCCGCGTACGCGGTGGCGTACTTCTTCGTAACCTCAACCCTTGCTGCCAACGACATGCCCTTCGTGCTCACACCCCATCGTGACCGTCGCCTGGCTACGCGGGGGAAAGTGTGTGAGGCACGGCCCCTGGCTACGCGGGGACTTTACGTGAGTCTCGTCGGGAAGTACCATTTCGCCCCGGTTGAGGATATTCTCTCAACCATCGAAACAATTGGGCACGTCACCGCGATCACCTGCGCGCACACGCACAGGTGATCGCGGCGCGTCTGCCCGCCGATCCCCTCTGTCCTCGTCCTTTCGGAAGGAACTGCCCCATGTCGGTCCCCATGGACCAGGAGACGGTCGTCTCCGCTCAGAGCGCCGAATGGTGGCGCCAGGCTGTCGTCTACCAGATTTACCCGCGTAGCTTCGCCGACAGCAATGCCGACGGTATCGGTGACATGCGCGGCATCTTGTCGCGCATCGACTACCTGGCAACCTTGGGGATCGACGCCGTGTGGCTCAGCCCGTTCTACCCTTCGGATCTGGCCGACGGCGGCTACGACGTCATCGACTACCGGGACGTCGACCCGCGGATCGGCACCCTGGCCGACTTCGAGGCCTTGATCGCCGCGCTGCACGACAACGGCATCCGCGTCCTGATCGACATCGTTCCCAATCACACCTCCAACAAGCATCGCTGGTTCCAGGAGGCACTCGCTTCGGCGCCGGGATCCGCCGCCCGCGAGAGGTACCACTTCCGCGACGGCACGGGGCCTGATGGTTCCGAGCCGCCTACCGACTGGCGCGCGGTGTTCGGCGGCCGCTCCTGGACCCGGGTTACCGATGGCCAGTGGTACCTGCATACCTTCGCCGCGGAGCAACCAGACCTGAACTGGTCCAACCAGGAGATCCGCGAGGAGTTCCTGGACATCCTGCGGTTCTGGGCCGACCGTGGCGTCGACGGCTTCCGGGTGGACGCGGCGCACATGCTCACCAAGGACATGAGCGACCCGCTGCCCACCCAGGCCGACCTCGATACCCTCCCCCGCGACGGGAACCATCCCACCTGGGATCGCGACGAGCTGCATGAGATCTACGCCGAGTGGCGCATGGTGTTCAACGCCTACGACCCGCCGCGCACGGCGGTGGCCGAGGCGACGGTGCACCGCTCCCGCGTACCGCTGTATGCCAGCCCGAAGACGCTGGGACAGTCGTTCTTCTTCGATCTGCAGCTGGCCGACTACGACGCGGAGCGCTTCCGCACCATCATCGACGAGAGTCTCGACGTGGCCGCCACCTCCGGCTCGTCGGTCACCTGGGTGCTGAACAATCACGACACCATCAGGCACGCCAGCCGTTACGGAACCCCCTTCCCCGGGGTCAACGCTCTGGGGGAGCCCATCCGCAAACACGGTGGCGACTGGTTGATGGCCGGCGGAGATCCCGCGCAGATCGACGCCACCAAGGGCCTGCGCCGCGCCCGCGCCGCGACGATGGTCCTGCTGGCGCTGCCCGGCTCCGCCTACCTGTATCAGGGCGAGGAGCTCGGCCTGCAAGAGGTGGCGGAGATCCCGGACGAGGACCGGCAAGATCCGTCGTTCTTCCGCAATCGCAATACCGAGGTGGGTCGCGACGGCTGCCGCGTCCCCATCCCTTGGACCCGCACCGGAGCCTCGTTCGGTTTCGGCGAGGGCGGATCGCACCTTCCCCAGCCGCTGTGGTTCGGCCACTACAGCGTCGAAGCCGAGAACGAAGATCCGGATTCCACGCTCTCGCTCTACCGTCGCGCCCTCAGGCTGCGCCGCGAGTTGCTGACCGAGGAGACGCTGGAATGGGTCGAGACCGGGCGCGACGATGTCTTGTGCTTCACCCGTCCTCACGGGTGGCGAATCGTGTCCAACTTCGGCACCGAGCCGTTCCCGCTACCCGAGGGAGAGGTGCTGCTGACCTCTGGTCCGGTCACGGACATCCTCCCCGGGGAGACCACCGTCTGGTTGAAGGGCTGATGTTCTCGGCACAGGAGAAGCGCCGCCGCTACCTCCAGGTAGAGGCGGCGCTCGCCGAAGCAGAAGGCGAACTGGGGTTCATCCCGGCCGAGGCTGCGGCGGAGATCGCCAGGGTTGCGCGAAACATCACGCTGGATCCCGCCCGTCTCGATGCCCGCGTCGCCGCGCACGGGCACACCATGATGGCGTTGGTCGAGGAACTAGCGGAGGCCGTCGGCGAACATGGCGGCTGGGTGCACTGGGGCGCAACCACCCAGAACATCCAGCAGACCGGAGACACCCTGATCCTGCGCGACGTACACGACGCCGTGCGGCGCTCCGTCCGGGAGGCGCTCCTGGCGCTGGCCGAGCTCGCCGATCGCACCGCGGCCATGCCGATGCCCGGCAGGACGCACTGGCAGCATGCGGTGCCGATCACCTTCGGCGTGAAGGCTGCAACATGGGCCGACCAGTTCATCCGTCATCTCGAGCGGCTCGACGAGCTTCGCCCCCGTCTGGCGCGTTCCATGACGGGCGGCGCGGCCGGCACGTTCGCTTCCTTCGGCGAGCGTGGACCTGCGCTGCAGGCCCGGGTGGCCGAGATCCTCGGCCTGTCCCCCATGCCGGTGCCGTCGCGGGCCATCGTGGACCACATGGCCGAGTTCGTCCTGCTACTGGGGCTGATCTCGGCCACCGCGCAGTCGGTGGCCGAAGAGGTCCAGCTCCTGAACACCCCCGAGATCGGCGAGGCCCACGAAGCGATCCCACCCGGCCAGGTGGGCTCTTCGACGATGCCGCAGAAGCGCGTGGCTCCGCATGTCGGTGTCCTGATCATCGCCGCCGCCACGGCCCGAGCCGCGGCGCCTCTCGCCCTGGAGGCGATGCTGCAGTCGCACGAGGTTGACGGCACCCGTTCCGTGATGATGGATCGCGCTCTCGAGCAGGCGAGCACCAACACGATGGCAGCGCTCGACGCCCTGATCCCACTGATCCAAAGGCTGGAGGTGGATCCTGACCGGATGCGTCGGAACCTGGCCCTGACCAACGGCCTGATCAACGCGGAGGCAGCCATGCTGGCTTTGGCCGACGCGCTGGGCCGCCAGGAGGCACATCACGTGGTGCACCACGCCGTCGAACGGGTCAATACCGAAGGCATCTCCTTCTCCGACGCGCTCCTGGCCGACGACCACGTCGCGGCCGCCCTGTCCAGAGAACAGATCGAGGCCCTCCTCGATCCGGCCAACTACACAGGGCTGTCCGAACAGATCGCCCGCGACGCCGCACGCTCGGCCCGGGCCGCGGCAGAAAGAAACAGCATCACGACTCCCACTGCCACGGATTGATCAGCTCTAGCCCGAGCCCCTCGAAGTCCTTGGTGTTGCGCGTCGCCAGGGCGGACGCCGACGCCAAGCAGATCGCCGCGATGAGCCCATCGAAACCTGAGATGGGCCTTCCGATTTCATGCCTGCAAACCTGTATCTCCGCGTAGCAGTTCACCGCCTCTTCGGTCAGCGGCAGGCAGGTTCCCATTCGTGCCAACTGCGCGGTGATCGTGGTCTGCAGGATGTCCTTCCGTCGTCCCGCAGGAAGCAGCGCAACACCTGCCAGCAACTCAGCACGGTTGACGATGGTGGTCACCGGCATGCTGGACAGGGAGGACAGCCAGGCCATCACCCTCGGATCCGCCCGTGGCCCCTTGAGCGCTTCTGAGATGACGTTGGTATCGAGGACGATCACAACTCAACCGGTCGCGTCGCACTACGCTCCGGTATAGGCACCTCGACCCCTCCCAGCTCGTTGCCCACTTCAACCAGCTGCTGGATCCAAGTGAAATCGGTATGCGCGGGCTGCTCAAGACCCGCCACGAGAATGGCTCGCGCCTCAGCTTCCATCGAACGCCGATTCGCGGCAGCCCGCATCCGCAACTTCTGCTTGACGTCCTCTGGGAGCTTCCGAATCGTAATCGCCGTCATGCAACAATGATATCACTGATGCAAGAGGACCCGGATTGGCCTTAACAGCTTGCGATCCCACCGAAGTGGGTGGGACAGCAAGCTCTTAAGCGGGTGCGCAACGATCGAGACGATCGAGGACCCAGACCAGTTGCACCCCGAACCAATTTCGACAGTGACTAGATCAAGCCGCTAGCGGTAGACGACTGACCTCCTATAGCCTGGTCGAGATCGGGGGCAAGCCCCGGAGGCAGCGGCGGGTTGACCGCCAACTCCTCACCGAGGGCTTGCGACCGTCTGTCCGTCGAAAGGGTTCGTGATGAGACGCAAACGCACGCCGAAGGTCAAGCCTCCGAAGACGATGGAGCAGATCGCGGAGGCGTTTCGTCAGGTAAGAGACAGCCAGAGCGACGAAGACTGGGCGTGGAGCGCGGCGGCACAACTGGACTTGGACGACGTGCGACCCGCGTTGACGCGCGAGGCCCTGGCGGATCTCCTGCCCGAACTGAGGGAGAAGAAGAGGTCCGCGCACAAGCTGTTCGGCGACCCGATCACATGGGCGCGGACACGCCAGGCCGCATGGCACGCCGACGGGGTGCTCGTCACGGCCCGACCGGAGCCATTCTCGCCATCCGGCTTCTTGCACAGAACCTTCTCGATAGCAGCCATCATCGCTGCTGCTCTGGTGGTCACGCAGTTGGTGACGAACGGATGGGGCTTCGATTTCCCGTGGTCCTTCGTCGCCCTGCCTCCATTGATCGCCGCGGGGATCCTGCTGATCCTGCGGATGTGGAACATCGTCCTGCAACGCGACTTTCGCCGCTTCCTTATCTGCATGGTTGTCCTCGCCATCGTGATCTATGGCGGCGGCACCTTCGTGGTGGTGGGTCAGAGCGTCATATCGGCGCGGATGCCTGGACTTCTGATGCTCGCCGTCGCCGCGGCCTACGCGCTGGTATCGAGGTTCATCGAACGCAACTGGCTCTCCCCCGACGCCGATGAGCCAGGGATCGGCTCGCCCACCACATCGTGACAGCGCCCCGAACCGATGTCCGCCTGATCGCCACCGATATGGATCGCACGCTGCTGAGCGGCGAACCCAAAACGATCAGCTCCCGCACCCGGATGGCACTGACCGCCGCCACGCAGGCCGGGATCCGAGTGATGGCGGTATCGGGGCGGCAGCCCTACTCGCAGGCCACATTCGTCACGGGAACACCACTGGCAGATCTGGGCATCGGCTGCAACGGTGCAGTGATAGCCCACCTCGGCACCGGCGAGATCTTGGCCGAGGAGATCCTGGAACCCGACGCGCAGGCGGCGTTGACTTTTGGCCTGCGAGAGGTATTCCCGGAGGTCAAGGTCGCCGCGTTCAGGAACGGCGGCAATACCGTGCGGGCCCAGGTCGGCTATCTCGCCGCCGTCGCCGGCCAACAGGCGCCATGGCCACCGGATCAGCGCGAGGTCTCGCTCGACGAGGTGCTGAGCCAGGGCGCGGTGAAGCTGGTCGCGAAGGTTCCGCGCGTACCGGCGGAAGAGGTCTACGCCGCCGCCTTGGAGCTGAAGGTACCGGGCTGCGAGCCCGTCATCTCCGGAGCGCCGTGGCTCGAAGTGGCCCGCGCCGGTGTCACGAAGGCATCGGCACTGGCGAAGGTCGCCTCACATCTGGGCATCGACGCCACTGAGGCGGTCGCCATCGGCGACAACATCAACGACGTCGCGATGCTGCGCTGGGCGGGCTGGGGCGTCGCCGTGGCCAACGCAACCCCCGAAGCGCTGGCCGCTGCCGACCACGTGACGGTGTCCAACGAGGACGATGCCGTGGCCGTGGTGATCGAGGAGATCCTGGCGTCCTGACACGGATTTTTGATCAATCCATAAGATGTAGTGCCTTGATCAGGTCATAAGATATATTGCTCTGAGGAACCGCTGGCTAGCGATCGCTTCGAGCGTGAGCACACGCTCAAGACCGCCAGGTAGCGCGCCCACCACAGCTGCAGAAGCTCACCCGACCCCCGTTCATCCCAGAACACAGACATAGCTCAACGAAGAGAAGGAGTGATAGCGATGGCCGATTTCAAGAAGGGCATTCAGACCTTCGGTAGATCCCTGCTGCTACCCATTGCCGTGCTAGCGCCGGTCGGCATGATCATGGGCCTGGCCAACGCCTTGACCCAGGAATACCTCACCGAGAGAATCCCATGGCTGGGCAACGCGATCTTCCAGGAGGTACTCCGGAGCCTGGGCACCATCTCTCAGGTCGTCTTCGACAACATTCCGCTGCTCTTCGCGATGGGCGTGGCCTACGGAATGTGTAAGAAGGACAAGGGCATCGCGGTCTTCGCCTCTGTGGTCGGCTACTTGACCATGCTCGTGGCGATGAACGTGTACCTCAACGTGACCGGCACCCTCATCGACGATCCGGACACCATGCGTGCGGCCGGCCAGGGCATCGTGCTCGGCGTTCACACCGTCCGAGTGGAAGCCGCCGGCGGCATCATCGCCGGCTTGCTCGCCGCGTACAGCTGCAACAAGTGGTTCACCAAGGAACTACCGCTCGCCTTCGCGTTCTTCGGCGGCAAGAAGTTCGTGGCCATCGCCACCTTCGTGCTGATGATCCCGATCGGTTTCCTCGTCCCCATCGTCTGGGGCGGATTCACCTGGGTGCTGGTCTTCATCTCGCCGGTCTTCATGAACGACACCTTCGGCGTCGGCCTGTACTGGACGGCGCACCGCCTCTGCATCCCGTTCGGCCTGCACCACGTGCTCGCGTCGGTGGTGCGCTTCACCGAGGCGGGCGGCACCTACATGATCAATGGCCAGCCCTACGTGGGTATCCTGCCTGCCGCCAACGAGGTGCTTTTCAACCAAGGCCCGGGCTCGCAGGCCTGGACCGAGCACGGCCCGAAGCTCTTCAGCTACCTGGCGAGCGGCCAGATGCTCACCACCTTGTTCCGCATCCCGGCGATGGGCCTGGCGTTCTATCACACCGCTTTCAAGGAGAACAAGAAGGTCGCCAAGGCCGCCATCCTCACCGTGGTGCTCACCGCCTTCCTGGGTAATATCACCGAGCCGATCGAGTTCTCGTTCCTGTTCATCGCCCCGCTGCTGTTCGTGGCCTACGCGATCCTCTGCGGCATCATGGCTCTCCCCCTGCAGTTCCTGGACGTCACTATCGGCTACATCCGCGGCACGATCTTCGACTTCGGCATCTTCGGCCTCCTGTACGACCAGACCAACTGGTGGCAGCTTGTTCTCCTGGGCCTGGCCAACTCCGTGGTCTTCTACTTCTTCTTCCGCTTCGCGATCACGAAGTTCAAGTTCGAGACCCTGGGGCGCGAGAAGGCGATGGGCGACCGAACCCTGCTCCTCGAGAAGCGCTATGACGAGATCGCGGTGCTCGTGATCAAGGGCCTGGGCGGCAAGGACAACATCAAGAACGTCGACAACTGCGTGTCTCGTCTGCGCGTGGACATCGTCTCCAACGACGCCGTCGACCGGGAGATCCTCAAGAACACCGGCACCAGCGGCCTCTTCTTCCCGCAGGACGGCCACGTGCACATCGTGTTCGGCCCCTACGTCGAGTTCATCCGCAACGCGGTTGACGACGCGATGAAGAAGCCGGTGAGCTGATGGCACTCACAGACTCGATGAGCAAGACCCTCGACGACCATGGCATCGGCCACTTGTTGTCGCAGGAGGTCAAGCTTCAAACCTGGCTGGACGTGGAGAGCGCGCTCGCCGTGGCGCAGGCCGAGCACGGGGTGATCCCTCGTGAAGCGGCGGAGAACATCAAGGCCAACGCCAAGTACGAGAACTTGGATCTGGAGTTGATGGACGAGATCTACCGCAAGGTGGGTCACGGCTTCGTGCCTTTCGTCAAGGTGTTCGTGAAGGCCTGCGATCCGGAGGCCGGCAAGTACATCCACTACGGCAGCACCACCCAGAACATCCAGCAGAGCTCTCAGAGCATCGTGCTGAAGCAGGTGAATCGGAAGTTCTTGGAACTCACCAGGCAGATCCTGCTGAATCTGGCGGATATGGCGGAGGCCCAGGCGGATAGCGTCATGGCCGGGCGCACGCACGGCAAGCACGCCATCCCGATCACCTACGGCTACAAGGTGGCCTGCTGGATCTCGGAGATCCTGATGAGCGTGGAGCGCCTGGAGCAGCTGGAGCCACGCGTCTTCACCATCATGATGGGCGGTGCCGTCGGGGCCTTCAACTCCACCGGTGCGATCGGTCTGGACGTGCAAAAGCGCGTCGGCGAACTCCTAGAGATGGACGTGATGCACATTCCGTCGCGCGCCATCAACTCGCCCAAGGTGGAGTACATCAACGCTTTGGCCTTGCTGGCGAACAACTTCCACAAGGTGGCGGAGGAGGTGTTCCAGACCTCCATCGAGGAATTCGGGGAGGTCTCGGAAGGGTTCCAGAAGGGGACGATCGGCAGCTCCACCATGCCGCACAAGATCAACCCCAAGCTGGCCAAGGGCATCATCGCCAACGCGCAGAAGCTGTACTCGCTGACCTCGGTGGGCTATTTCTCCAGCGCGCGCCCGTTCGAGGCGGACAGCACCTCCAACATGCTGTTCGACAGCATCCTGTACGAGGCCGTCGGTCTCATGCGGGAGGCTATCGTGCGCATGGTGGAACTCTCGGCGACGCTGGGGGTCAACACCGAGCGGCTGTACGTCAACGCCAACATCAACCATGGCATCGACAACAGCGAGTACATCATGATGAAGCTCGCCGAGCGGCTGGGTAAAGACCAGGCACACGAGCTGGTCTATGAGCTGGCCATCGACGCCTCGCTCAACAACCGACGCTACTCCGAGGTGCTGGCGGCCAATGAGGTGGTCAGTTCCGCCTTCACCCAGGACGAGATCGCGGACCTGCTCAAGCCGGAAAGCTATATCGGCTTGTCCGCGGAGATCGCGCGGGACACCGCACGATCCGTGCGCGACGCCTACGCCGGCTGAACCGAATAAGAGGTCCCGCGGTTAGGTGGCACCTCCAACAACGTCAAACAACTAAGAAGAGTTAAGGAAACAACACTCCCATGGGATTTTTCAGCAAGTTCAAGAAGGAAGCCCCGAAGCTGGTCTCCGTTGCCGACGGTGACGTCATCGCGATGGACGCCGTCTCCGATCCGGTTTTCGCCAGCAAGAGCATGGGCGACGGCTTTGCCGTGGAACCCACCAGCGCCACGGTGGTCTCCCCCGTGAACGGCGTGGTCAAGAGCATCTTCCCCACGCAGCACGCCATCATCCTGCAGAGCGACGACGGCCTGGACATCCTGGTCCACATGGGTCTTGAGACCGTCGCACTGAAGGGCGAGGGTTTCGACGTCAGGGTGGCCAAGGGTGACAACGTCACCGCCGGGCAGCCGATGGCGACGATGGATCTGGGCTACGTCCTCGAGCAGGGCAAGAAGACCACGATCATCGTCGTGATCACGAACCTCGAAGACAAGCGCCTCAAGCTCACCGCCGGGCAGGCCTCCGCCGGCTCCCCGGTGCTGGAAATCAAGTAACGGTCAACACCCGCTTTAAGAGTTCGCTATTCCACCAACTTCGGTGGAATAGCGAACTCTTAGTGGTTCTGCAGTAGGTGCCATCTCCTTGCGGGGACCTCTCAGCGGTTCTCCCACGCATCGGGCAGGTCGACGAGATCGCGTACGGTGCCAGGCAGTTCGCCGGCGAGGAGGTCTTCCAGCGAGGTGCCGTCGAGCACCTGGCGCAGGCTGGCGCGCACGGCTACCCAGAGCTCCGGGAGATGCCGGGCCACACCGTCGTAGGTGGTGTCCTGGGGGCGGCGACCCCGCACCTCTGCCAGCGGTCCGTCGACGGCGCGGAAGACCGACCCGACGGAGATCTCACCGGCCGGCCGAGCCAACCGGTATCCACCGCGTGCACCCTGCGTGCTGTACACCAAGCCGGCCTTGCGCAGGTCGGCGAGGATCGATTCCAGGAACTTGCGCGGCAGGCCCTGCGCCCGGGCGAGGGCCTCGGCGGGGAGGGGCACGTCTTCAGAGCGGGCTACCTCCGCCAATTGGAGCATGGCACGAACGGCGTACTCGGTCTTGGCGGAGATCTCCATCCCCACATTGTGACGGACAGATCCCATGGCTGTCGCCTATCCCGCCAAGGCAGCGGGTTCTCCCACCGAGGCCAGCGTGCGAGTGGGCAGCACCCACACACGATCTCCCACCCGAAGGTCGAGACCCGAGGCCTCGGCGCGGGTGAGCTGTGCGAAGAAGGTCTCGCCGGATCCGGGCTCCCTCAGCTCGATGCGCACCTCGAAGCCCAAGCGCACCAAGCGGTCGACCTCCGCCTCGACGACGGGCAATCCGTCCGCCTGGGCGGCACTGGTCGCCCGGTGGGCATCGCGCTCCAACCGCAGATCATGCGGACGGGCCAAAGCGCCGCCCAACCGCGATACCGAGCCGAGGAAGGACATCACGAAGGCATTCTCCGGCTGCTCGTACAACTCGTCGGGGCTACCAACCTGCTCGATCTTGCCCGCATTGAGCACCGCGATCCGATCGGCGACGTCCAACGCCTCCTCCTGATCGTGGGTGACCAGAACGGTGGTGACGTGGACCTCGTCGTGCAGCCTCCGCAGCCAGCGACGCAGATCGTCGCGCACCTTGGCGTCGAGTGCCCCGAAGGGTTCATCGAGCAGGAGCACCTGCGGGTCGACGGCCAACGCCCGGGCGAGCGCCATCCGCTGACGCTGTCCACCGGAGAGCTGCGCGGGGTAGCGATGCTGGAAGCCTGCCAAGCCGACCACCTCGAGCAGCTCGTCCACGCGACGACGGATCTCCGCCTTCGGGCGCTTGCGGATCGTGAGCCCGAAGGCCACGTTGTCGCGCACGGTCATGTGCTTGAAGGCCGCGTAGTGCTGGAAGACGAAGCCGATGCCGCGCTTCTGCGGCGGCTGGCTGGTCACGTCGGCGCCGGCGATCACCACCGCGCCGGAGTCGAGATCTTCCAGGCCGGCGATCGCGCGTAGCAGGGTGGACTTCCCCGAGCCACTGGGTCCGAGCAGCGCGGTGAGGCTGCCAGAGGGGATGTCGAGGGAGACGTCGTCGAGGGCGGCGAAGCTTCCGTAGGACTTGTGCGCGTGTTCGATGCGAATCATGAGGTGCTCCTCGCAGGGGTAAGGGCGGATTGGCGGTCGGGTCGTTTGCTATCGATCACGGTCATCGCCAGGAGGATCACCAGAGCGATCATCATGAGCAGCGTGGCCGCCGCATAGGCGCCGTAAGTGTTGTGATCGTCGATGTAGCGGGCATGAACGAGCAGGGTCAGGGTTTGGAGACGCCCGGAATCGGAGCTGACCATGATCACGGCACCGAACTCCCCAGAGCCCTGGCCGCGGTGAGCACCACGCCGTAGGTCAGACCCCAGCGGATGGCGGGCAGGGTGATGCGGGCGAAGGTCTGCCACCGCGAGGCTCCCAAGGTGGCGGCTGCCTGTTCCTGCTCGGTGCCGATCTCGCGCAGCACCGGCTCCACTTCGCGCACCACGAAAGGCAACGTGACGAAGATCGTCGCGATCACCATGCCGGGCAGGCCGAAGATCACCCGGAACCCGAGCGACTCGAGCCCACCGAACCAGCCACCCACGCCCCACAGCATGATCAGTGCGACGCCGACCACGATGGGCGAGACCGCGAACGGCAGATCCACCACGCCGGACAGCAACCGCCGGCCGGGAAAGCGACCCCGAACCAGCGCGAGCGCCATCACCACGCCGAAGATCACATTGAGCGGCACCACGATGGCGACGATCAGCAGTGAGAGGTTGAGCGCCGAGATCGCCGCCGGCGTGCGGATCGACTCCCAGAAGGCGCCGAGGCCGGGCTGAAAGGTGCGCCACAGGATGGTGACGATCGGGAAGGCCAGCAGGACGGCCAGATAGATCAGCGCGACGAGCCGCAGGGTGATGCGGCTGGTGGTCGAGACCTTCATCGGACCTCCTCCTGCCTGTCGTGGCCGCGCCCGGCGACGATCCTGAGCACGAGCAGGGTGGCGAACGAGACCACCAACAGCGCCACCGAAACCGCCGCCGCGCTCACGGGGCGATCGATCTCGATCTGCTGCTGGATGTACTGCGATGCCACCTGGGTCTCGCGGGGAATGTTGCCGCCGATCAGCACCACCGAGCCGTACTCGCCGATCGCTCGAGCGAACGCCAGGCCTCCGCCGGAGACGATGGCCGGGGTAAGCGCGGGCAGCACCACACGACGAAACGTGGTCCAGTTTCCGGCTCCCAGCGAGGCCGCAGCCTGCTCCACGTCGGTATCCAGTTCGATCAGCACCGGCTGCACCGAGCGCACCACGAAGGGCAGGGTGACGAAGGCCAGCGCCATACCCACGCCCCAGCGGGTGGCGTTCAGCTCGATACCGATAGGGCTGGAGGGGCCGTAGAGCGACAACAGCACGATGCTGGCGACGATGGTCGGCAGCGCGAACGGCAGGTCGATCAGAGCGTCGACGATCCGTTTGCCGGGAAAGCGGTCGCGCACCAGCACCCAGGCGATCAGGGTGCCCGTCACGACGTTCAGCAGGGCCACTCCCGCGGAGATCAGGATGGTGGTGCCCAGGGCGGCAAGCGCCGTCGGCGCGGTGACCGCCCGCCAGAAGCCGGCCAGCCCCTCCTCGAAGGAGGCCACCGTCAGCGCCGCGAGCGGTAGCAGCACGATCACGCTCAGCCAGAGGGTGACCACCCCGAGCGTCAGGCCACTCACTTTCCCGGAGCGACGTTTCGGGGTCCCCTTCACGGGCCCGCGTGGCGTAGCCGGTGGAGCCGGGGCAACGGTCGCGGCCGTCATGAGGTGGCTCCGTCGTAGATGACGGCGATGGAACCGTTGTCCTTATCGAACAATTCCGCGTCGACGACGCCCCAGCCGCCCAGGTCGTCGACCGTCCAGAGCACCTCGGGCTCTGGGAACTTGTCTGCGAACTCCGCGGCCACATCCGCGTCCACGGGACGGAAGCCCGCCTCGGCCCACAGCCGCTGCGCCTCTGGGGTGAAGAGGTAGTCGCGGAAGGCCGTCGCCGCCTCCAGATTCGGGCTGTCCCCCAGCACAGCCACCGGGTTGTCGATGCGGAACGTGATCGGAGGAGTGACGTGCTCCACGGCGTCGCCTTGCTCCTCGATGAAGAGCGCCTCGTTCTCGTAGCTGAGCAGCACGTCGCCCGTGCCTTGGAGGAAGGCCTCGGTGGCTTCGCGAGCTGACTTCGGCTGCACCGTGATGTGATCGCTCACCAGTTCCGAGATGTAGGCCAATCCGGCGTCGGGGTTCTGGCCGCCCTCGCTCTTGGCCGAATACGGGGCCAGGAGGTTCCACTTCGCCGATCCCGAGGAGAACGGATTGGGCGTCACCACCTCCACGCCGGGTTCTAGCAGATCGTCCCAGTCCTGGATGTCCTTCGGGTTGCCCTCGCGCACGATGATGGTCACCACCGAACCGAACGGCACGCCCCGGTTCTCGACGGAGCTCCAATCGTCAGCGACGAGGCCCGCGTTCACCAGCCGGGTGATGTCGGGCTCCACGGAGAAGTTGACGAAGTCCGCCTCCGCACCGGCTTCCACCTTGCGCGACTGGTCACCAGAGGCGCCGTAGGACTGCCGGAATTCGATCCCCGCGCCCTCCGGCGTGGCGTTGAACGCGGGAATGACCCTATCGAAGCCCACTTTGGGCACCGCATAGGCGTAGAGGTTGATCACCGACGAGCTCTCTCCCCCGGCGGCCGGGCTCTCACCGGTGGCTCCCACCTCGTCGCTCGCCCCTCCTCCGGCGCAGGCCATGAGGCCCAGCGCGACGACGGCCGAGGTGGCGGCGAGTACTGCTCTGCGGGGGTAGCTCATGGGAGTGCTCCTTGTTCGGATGTATCGGGCCGCCAGACGTCCTGGCAACCCTCGAAACATGAAACTAGACCTATCTCCCATGGGATTAGTAGGAATTATGCTGTCGGAGGACGATATCCGCCCTCAGCAGAACGCGACCCATCAGGGTTGAGTTCATCGCACGTCGACGGCCAGCGAGGTTCTGTACGTCACCCCGAGAGCCTTTCCCGCGTTAGCCAGGTTCCGTACGCCCGCATGCTGACGCAAGGAACCTGGCTGAGCCCAGATAGGTCTGATCGGTGACCTACAGAACCTCGCTAGCTACCTGGCGATGACGTTTTCAGCCTGGGTAGCCGTCGGCGATCTGGGTGGCGCGGCAGGTGGAAGAGCAGTTCTTTGGCTGGCCGCGCCATCCGCGACGACGTAGCGCGACGGCGACTTGCGCGGCCACCTCGCAGGGTGTTGTGGACGTGGGGCCAGCGGTAGCGGAGGGTGATCTCATCGTGGGCGACGAGGAGGTCGTTGTCGCGCATGATGTCGGCGTCGGTAGCGCGGCCGGGGTGGGCGAGTTCCCCGTCGAGTTCGATCCGCACCCGGAAGCCTTGGTACCAGCAGTCGGAGCGGATCCAGCGGTTGCGGACGAGTTCCCATTTCTGGCGCACCGCGTGCGGTAGTCCATGGGCGCGTTCGACACGTCGCTGGTACTCGAGCTCCAGCTGCGACTCGACTCCCTCAGCCGTCACCTCCAAGAGCCGAAGCACAAAGCCACGGTTCTTCATGCGGGGGTACCGGACGAGCTGAGTGAGGAACGCGGCCGGGTTCATGCGTTTCTGAATCGCGTTGATGAGGAGGTCGAGGGCCTCGGCTTCAGAATGGGCGTGGCCGACGAGGTCGACGACGGTCTGCCCCAGGGACGTGCGGGACGGGCTGCCGGTGCGGGTGGCTGTGACGAGGGGGCGGTGGATGGTGCAGCGGGCGGTGGAGCGTAGTCCGGACGCTTGGGGGACGGTGATATCGAGGACCTCAGGGGCGTGCGATCTCAGGCCGTGGAGGTAGGCGGCGGTGCGGTGGGAGAACACAGCTTGGCTGCCGGCCCACTTTTGCACGCAGGCCAGGCGTTGCTCCCAGCTGGGGGTTCCGGGGAAGAGGAGGAAGACGGCAGGGAAGGGGCGTTGCCACTCCCCGTCGCGCACGCGATTGGCGATGGTTGTCGAACTTGCTCCGGCGGCGAGCAGTTCTGCCCGTGTGGCGACGCCGTCGACGGCGGCTGCCCAGGCGGCGAATCGTGCTCGTTCCATGCCGTTGATGGTGCCCTCTGCGGGCGCGGGAGGGAACCCGTCGCCCGTGATCTGTGGATAACTCAGCGAGGTTGGATTCGCCACCTCCTGGGGGTCAGCGAGGTTCTGCACGTCACCCTGAGAGGCGTTTTCGCGTCGGTCAGGTTCTGTTCGTCCGTATGCTGACGTACAGCACCTGGCTGAGCCCGGATGGGTCTGATCGCCGCCGAAAAGGGGCAGAAGGATGGCCTGGAGATCGGCAAGCTGCTGAGCGTTCTCGACGCTCTGGGGGCAAGCTTGATGATTCGAGACGATCTCGATGGCTGAGGTCTCCGGTAGCCACGGTTCTGCTCAGCGGCCAGGCCGTCGCGAGTATTCGTCGCGACCGGAACCGAAGACGGACCAAGCACGCCGCCATCACAAAGCTCCGGCGTCGACCTTCGCAGACACAGCAGCGGCCGCCGGCGACGCGGCACCAGTCGCCTTCAGGGTGCCGTTGGTGAGCACGGACCAGAAGTCGCCGCGCACGTAGTCGTCACCCCGGGCAGCCGGGGTGTGATCCCACTGCGGCGCCGTCCCCTGAGCCAAAGCTTCGCGCACCACCCGTCGACGACGCTGGCTGGCTCGCACTCGGGATGCCAGCTCTTCGAGGTCGTAGCGCGACGCAACGAGGCTCCTCAGGCGCGCGACCTCCTCGGCATACCGGTCATCGACCGCCAGGTTGTTCAGCTCATCGGGATCCGCGGCAAGATCGAAGAACTGGTCGGGGTCGCCGGGGCAATGAACGAGTTTGCAGGATCCGCTCACCACGGTGATGTGCGGTGCACTGACGCCTTCGGCCAGGTACTCGATGATCACCTCACTCCCGCCGTCCCCACCCCTGGGCACCCCCTCGAGCAGAGGCACCAGGCTGCGTCCGTGCGTCTCACCATCAGCCCCATCACCCAGATCGACGAGCGTGGGCAGCAAATCCACGAGAGAAACCGCCTCGTCGACACGACCCGGCGCGAACCGAGGAGGCGCGTTCACGATCAACGGCACGCGCGCTGATTGCTCGAACGGCGACATCTTGTACCAAAGCCCTCGCTCCCCCAGCATGTCGCCGTGATCCGAGGTGACGATGATCACCGTGTTCTCACGCAGGCCCAGCTCATCGAGCCGTTTGACGAGGCTCCCGACGTTGTCGTCCACATAGCTCACCGCCGCGTAATAGGCCCGTCGAGCATTCTTGACCTGCTCCGCATCCGGCATCTTCTGATCGAATCCCGACATCCGCTGAAGCCTCTGACTGTGCGGATCCAGATCCTCGAAAGCGACGGCCGGCAGGCGGGGATCGTCGATCTCCACGTCCGCGTAGCGTTCCCAATGCTCGACGGGCGGCTCATAAGGATCGTGCGGATGAATAAACGATGCCACCAGCAGGAACGGCGCGTCTCGGTGATAACGCGCCAGATCGTTCAGGTGCCGTTCGCTGCGGAAGATCACCTCGTCATCGAAGTCGCGCTGCACGGTGGCCAGGCTCGCGCCGGCCGTAAAGACGCTGCACGTATCGTGATACCACGGCAGGCGCTCCGATGTCGGGACCTCCCAGTCGGGAACCATATCGAGGGTGGCCGGGTAGATCTCGGTGGTCAGCCGCTGCTCGAAGCCATGCAGTTGATCGGGTCCGATGAAATGCATCCGGCCGATGAGCGCCGTGCGGTAGCCCACCGCGCGCAGGAGATGCGCGAAGGTGGGCACCGACGCCGCGAAATCGGCGGCGTTGTCGTAGGCGCCGATCTCCGAGGGCAACAACCCCGTCATCATCGACGCGCGCGACGGCGCGCACAACGGGGAGTTGCAATACGCCCTGTCAAACACCACCCCGTCGGCGGCCAGCGCATCCAGATTCGGCGTTTTCACGATCTCGTTGCCGTAGGCGCCGAGCGCCGACGCGGCGAGCTGATCGGCTTGGATGAGCACGATGTTGGGCCTGTCGATCACGGCCAGGGACTCTCGTAGCTGATGCATGGTGGCTTTCTAGCACGCTCGCAACGCTCCGATTGAGGGCTCTTCGCTGTCGGCGGAGCACGTTCTCGGGTAGCAGAATCCCTATTAATCCTATGGGAGATAGGGATAGTTTCGTGCCCGAGGGCGACGGGCCATCCGGACCCCTGCCCGGCACGTCGCCGGCCCAGCACAAGGAGCACCTACATGACCAACTTCCGCGGAGCCAGGAGCGCTCCCCGACGGATCCAGATCGCGGCCATGGCCGCCGTGATGGTCGGACTCACCGCCTGCGGATCCTCGACGGATCCGGCGAACGGCGCCGAGGAGATCGTCGTCGGCACCTTCTCCTGGACCGCCGCCGCCATCCAGACCGAGATCCTGAGCCAGATCGCCGCGGCCAACCCGGAATTGGGCGTCTCCAAGGTCAGTTCCACCAACGTCGACCCAGCCGTGGGATGGACCGGGCTCAGCCGGGGCGACATCGACGTGCTGGTGGAGGTGAACCTGCCCAACCAGCAAGGCTTCGCGGACGAGAACGCGGAGACCACCGAACTGGTCAGCGAGACCTACGGCGGCGCAGCGCAGGGCTGGTTCGTGCCGTCCTACCTGGTTGCCCCGGGCGGCGCGGCTGAGGGTCTGGTGAGCGTCGATCAACTGGCGGACGAGAAGTATGCCGCTGCGATCGGCGGCACCCTGTACGACGCCGACCCCGGCTGGGTCACCACCGAACAGAACGCCGCGAGGATCGCGGGATTCGGGCTATCGATCACGCACAGCCCGTCGAGCGAGGCGGCAGAACTCGCCGAGCTGAAGCGCGCCTACGACCGCGAGCAGCCGATCCTGGTCTACCTCTACCGGCCACACTGGGTGTTCAACGACTACGACCTGACCCAGCTCGAGGAGCCGAATCCCTACGAGGACGGCGCCTTCACCGATGGTGGGCGCAGCGACGTGGCGATTCCCACCTTGGCCGCCCACATCGCGGCGAACACTGATCTCAAAGAACGGGCTCCGGAGTTCTATGAGCTGCTCACCGCATTCTCAATCCCCCTCGAGGACATCGAAGCCC
Source organism: Tessaracoccus sp. (assembly GCA_041393555.1). Classification (GTDB taxonomy): domain Bacteria; phylum Actinomycetota; class Actinomycetes; order Propionibacteriales; family Propionibacteriaceae; genus Arachnia. Next base: position 121,789 of record JAWKJW010000015.1, read on the forward strand.
TGCTCGCGGCCTCCAACGAAGATTCCTCGCTGACACCGGCCGACCTGGCCACGCAGTGGATAAACGACAACCAGAACGAGGTGGCATCATGGCTGAACTGAACCGATCCGACGACGTCGTGATCCGAGCGCGAGGTCTCTCCAAGGTGTACGGCAAGGGCACCCGAGCGAAGACCGCCGTCCAGGGCGTCGACCTGGATATCCGCCGAGGCGATATCTACGTGTTGATCGGGCTTTCCGGCTCCGGAAAGTCGACCGTCTTGCGCATTCTGAACCACTTGATCACCCCCACCACCGGAACGGTGGAGGTGGACGGCCAGGACCTCGCCGAGCTCACCCCCGCGCAGCTGCGCACCCTCAGGAATCGCCGGCTCAGCATGGTGTTCCAGCATTTCGCTCTCTTTCCCCACCGGAGCGTGCGCGAGAACGCCGCCTATGGCCTTCTGCTGCGAGGCCGCTCGACGGCAGAAGCCTGGGCCAAGGCCGACGAGACGCTCGAGATCGTCGGGCTGACGGGCTGGGGAGATGCCCGGCCCGACGAGCTTTCGGGAGGCATGAAGCAGCGGGTTGGACTCGCGCGGGCGCTGACCACCGATGCCGACGTGATTCTCATGGACGAACCGTTCTCCGCCCTCGATCCCCTCATCCGCACCGACATGCAGGATCTCCTGGTGACACTCGCCAGGGAACTCGGCCGCACCGTCGTGGTGGTGACCCATGACCTCAACGAGGCCACCCAGCTCGGCTCGCAGATCACCCTGCTGGCGCAGGGCCGGGTGGCGCAGACGGGCAGCGCGGTGGACATCCTCACCAAACCGGCCGACGACTACGTGCGTCGGTTCATCAACGACGTGGATCGCTCGAAGGTGCTCACCGCCGCCGACGTCCTCGTGCCGGCGAGCGCCTGGACGGAACCGATACCGGAGGTCACGGTGACAGCCCATCAGACGCTGGCGCAGATCGCGGGTCGCCTGGGCCGCGCCCGCGGCGCGGCGGTCACCGATAGCGGGACGCTGCTCGGCTACGTGTCGACGGAGTCGGTGCTTTCGGCCGTGGCAGGACACGAAGGCCTCGCGGCATGAGCGGGCAGGCGGCGGTTCCGCTCGACATCGATCTGGGCACGCCGGTGGCGCGGGGAATCGATTGGCTGCTGCTCCATTTCGGCGGCGCCTTCGACGCGATCGGCGACGTGTTCCAGGCCTTCATCGGTGGATTGTCCGGCGCGCTCCTGGCTCCCCCTGCCTGGCTGGCGATCCTCCTCTTCACCGCGATTCCGGTGATCCTCCAGCGCTGGGGCGTGGCGGCCTTCACGTGGCTGGCATTGTCCCTCGTCAACGCGATGGGGTTGTGGACCCAGACCATCGAATCGCTGGGAGTGGTCCTCGTCGCCACGGTGGTGGCCACGGTGATCGGCATCCCGCTCGGCATCTGGTCGGCCCGCAACAGGGTGGTCTCGACGATCGTGCGCCCAGTGCTGGATCTCGCACAGACCACCCCGGCCTTCGTCTACCTGATTCCCGCCGTCTTCTTCTTCGGTGTCGGCGTGGTGCCAGGCGTGGTGGCGACGATCATCTTCGCCCTCGCGCCCGCCGTGCGACTCACCGAGTTGGGCATCCGAGAGGTGGACAAGGAGATCGTGGAGGCCGCGGATGCCTTCGGTGCTCGTCCGGCTCAGACCCTGCACGAAGTCCAGCTTCCCCTGGCTCTGCCGACCATCGCGGCGGGCATCAATCAGGTGATCATGCTGGCCCTCTCGATGGTCGTCGTGGCCGGCATGGCAGGGGCCGGTGGGCTGGGCGCGGTGGTCACCCGCGCCGTGACGCAACTGGATGTGGCATCCGGTGTCCAGGGCGGTATCGCCGTGGTGATCCTGGCCATCTACCTCGACCGGGTAACCTCCGCGCTCGTGAAGCCCGAGCCGATCTGGCGTCGATTCACGGGAAAGAAGCCAACTCCGGCTACGGTCGCGCCGTCCAGGCCTCAGCTGGCGGCCGTATGAGCGACACGGGTGGGACGTGCTGCGGACCATCGGCGCACCGCGAGGCTGTCACGCACTCGGCAGCGCTACCGCTCTTTGCGTCGCACAAGCCCCGGGCAGCCGGTGTGATCCGGTTGCCCGGCGGCACGTTCTTGATGGGGTCTGAGCTTGCGATTAAACCTTGACTGTGCGGGTTCAGGCTGTTTTC
>JAWKJW010000016.1:0-111619 GCA_041393555.1 Tessaracoccus sp.
TTACGTCCAGGCACGACGCGAGGCACCGGCGATCCGGGAATTCCTCGGCCTGAACTGACCGCTCCCAGGTACCCAGGGGTTACTCACCCCAGCTCCCGGGCAGGTTCGGGCCACCGTAGGACAGGAAAGTGGGACATCAGGACCCAATCACCGGTCCCTGAGGTGTGACGAGCTCTGCGAGGAGCCTCGAAGGGCGTTGACTAGGGCTTTGGCAGAGTGTGTGCGAATGCTTGCGTTTTACGCCCTTCGAGGCTCGCTGGCGCTCGCACCTCAGGGACCGACAAACGGGATCCTTCACTCACTTTCGCATCAGGGACCGGACAACGGGTTTACCCACGCTGACTTTCGCATCAGGGACCTGAATACGGGAACCCACGCTCACTTTCGCGTCAAGGACCTGGCCAGAGGACCTTCACCCCGTTGCGCGTCAGGGACGGGGACAACACGTGGAATGGCGAGACGAGGGCGGCGCTGGTAAGATCGTCCCGGTTCTGCGGATGTAGCTCAATGGTAGAGCCCTAGTCTTCCAAACTAGCTACGCGGGTTCGATTCCCGTCATCCGCTCGGCTGCGGGCCTCCGCCATATGGCGGAGGCCCGCACATTACGGGGCGTAGCGTAGTGGCTAGCGCGCCTGCTTTGGGAGCAGGAGACCGCAGGTTCGAGTCCTGTCGCCCCGACCACGCCGAAACCCCGTCCGATAAAGCCGTTCGGCTTTATCGGACGGGGTTTCGGGTATCGAGCGCAGTTTGAGACGAGCGAGCCGATTACTTGACGGCACCTTCCGTGAGACCACCACGCCAGAACCGTTGCAGCACAATCATCGCGATCGCGAGCGGGATCACCGACAGCAGCACACCGCCCGTGGTGAGCTGATAGAACTCGGGCAGGCGATCCACTTGGCCCAGCCAGTTGCTCAGGCCGAGTGGAATCGGATAGAGCCGCTCGTCCGCGAGCATCACCAGGGGCAGGAAGTAGTTGTTCCAGATGCCGATCAGCTGGAACAAGAACACCGTGACCAGCGCCGGGGTGAGGATGCGCAATCCGACGATATGGAAGATCTGGATCTCCCCGACGCCATCCAAGCGCGCGGCTTCCAGCAAGGCGTCGTCCACGGTGGCCTGCGCGTAGATCCGGCACAAGAACAACCCGAACGGCGAGACCAGCGACGGCAACAACACGCTCCAGTAGGTGTTGGCCAGGCCGAGCTGGCTGAACAACAGGAACAGTGGCAACGCCGTGGCTGTGCCGGGGACCAGTACACCACCCAGCACGATACCGAACACCAGGTTGTTGCCCTTGAACTTGTATTTGGCCAGCGCATACCCGGCGGCTGCTGCGAGGTAGGTCGCCAGCACCGCCCCCACGCCCGCATACAGAATCGAGTTCAGGAACCAGCGAAGGAAGATGCCATTGTCATAGGTGAGCACCCGCTGAAGATTCTCCCAGAGCACGAAGTTGTCCGCGAACCAGAAGCCGAAGCTGGCGAACAGATCTTCGGAGGTCTTCGTCGCCGCGATGATCACCCAGTAAACCGGGACGAGGAAATAGACCGCCACCACGACGAGGATGCCGGTAACGAGGATGGTCGTACCTGCCGAACGTCCGGCGGACCGGTCGGCGGAAGAGCCATGGCTATCGTTCTTCGGGGAACGACGCTGGTCTGCTTTGCAGGAACCCGTGTGAAGGTGTGGTGCTCACTTGCCTTCCTATTCGTCAACAGGCGCAGGAACGCGAAGGAGAGGAGAAGGCGACCAACGCGATCAGCACCGCCTGCGCGGCTGCGACGTTGAAGGTGTTGTAGGCGAACGCCGTGGTGTAGGCGGACAGGTTGGGGTGTACTGCGTGTCGATCGCCGGGGCCATCGTTCCCTCGGCAGTTGGGGTTCGGCGAACAACTGCAACGTGCCGATGATCGAGAAGACGGTGGTCAATACCAGAGCAGGCGCGATGAGCGGAAGCTGGATGTTGGCCGCGATCCGCCACGGACCCGCGCCATCAACACGAGCTGCCTCGTAGAGTTCACCCGGGATCGACTTCAACTGCGCGATGATGATCAGCATGTTGTAGCCCGTGTATGTCCAGGTGACGATATTCGCAATGGACCATAACACCGCACCTGACGAGAGGAAATCGACCTCGAGACCCACCATGCCTGCCACATCAACGATGGGGCTGAGGCCCGGAACATAAAGAAAAGCCCAGAGGATGGTGGCGATCACGCCCGGTACCCCGTACGGCATGAAATACGCCGCACGGAAAAGCCCTGGCCACTTCGCGGAAACGGACTCCAGCAGCAAGGCCAAGATAGTGGCAGCGACGATCATGATAGGAACTTGGACGATACCAAAGAGCACCATCCGACCGATCGACGCGATGAAGTTACCGTCTTCCAGCGCCAACTGGTAGTTCTCGAACCAGGCGAATCCGCTACTGACGCCCGCCTCACCGAAGATTCCTTCACGACGAACCCTGGTAAAGCTGGAACCGATAGCAACCAGAATGGGCAGGATGAAGGTGAACAGGAACAAGAAAAGGAAAGGTGCGAGCAGAATCCAGGGTGCGCGGCGCGTGGCTGCCGCCCGTTGACCGCCCGAGCGCACAGGCGCCGCTGTCGGAGTTTCGGATGCCATGATCACTCCTCAATCTTCCGGATCGTGAGTCCTTTGTTCTCAAAAGCTCTCATGATCTGCTGCTCAGCTGTCACCACCGCATCCACCAGCGAGGATCCCGCAGCCTTCTGGCGGAACCCGTCGGAAATGATGTTGAACGACTGCTGCGTGAGCGGCCACCAGAACCAATCCGGATTCTGGTCTGCCGCGGCGGGAACGAAGATCTCCTCGTTGTAGTTCTGCCCGCTGAAGAACTCCGACGGCTGGGTGCGCGGCGCGCCGATGTAATCGGCCGCCGGAGACCAGCCGATACCGCTGTGCTGAATCATCGCGTCGACACCTTCGGGTGAGGTGCACATCCACACGGCGAACTCCATCGCCTCTTTCGGGTGCTTGCTGTTGGCGAGCACCGCGGCTGTCGAACCACCGAGGTAGGTGGATCCGTACCCGCTATCCCAGCGGGGCATCGGGGCGACCCGCCACTTGCCGGACCCACCGGCAACGCCCTGGATGAGAGCGTCGCCCCAGCTGGCGCCGACCGCGCTGGCTAAGCGTCCCGATGAGGCTGCCGCGAACCAGGCAGGAGAATACTGGCCATAGCCGATCTCCAGCAGATCCTCGTCGATCGCTTCGTCGAAGAACCGAGCGACAGTGAGCGTCGCGTCATCAGTCATGTTGATTTCCCAGCCGTCTTCACCCGGGGTGAGCCAGGTGGCACCGGCCTGCGTCGCGAGTGCGCAGAAGATGGAGGCGTCGCCAATCGGGAAGACATCCATGTACAGGTTGGCCGCTCGCGCCTCACGCGCCACATCGGCCCACTGTGTCCAGGTCTCCGGGGGTTCCGCCCCGAGCAGTTCCATCACCTCAGTCTGGTAATACAAGGCCATCGGACCGGAGTCTTGCGGCACACCATAGACGCCCCCGAGGTAGCTCACCTGACCCCAGAGCGTGGGGTCGAACTTCGATTCATGCTCCTGGATACCGTACCGAGCGAGGTCGACCAAGCCATTGACGAGCATGAATTCTGGGATCGAACGCATCTCGATCTGAGCGAGGTCCGGGCTGCCTTCGGCGGCGAGCGCGGAGTACATTTTCTGGTATCCCCCGTTATTACCACCGGGAATCCAGACGGCCTGCACCTGAACGTTGGGATTTTGCGCATTCCAGACATCACAGACGTTCTGCAGGTCTTTCAACCATGCCCAATAGGTCAAGGTGATTGTCTCTCCCGACGAGGCAGCGGGGATGGTGGGCTCGTCGTTGACGGACCTCGTACCCGGCGTCGCACAGCCTCCGAGCGCACCCATAGCGAGGGTCGCTAACCCTCCGGTGAGCGCATGCCTCCGAGATATCGGTCTCATTCGAACCTCCACTTCGAGGTAGATAGATCGTTCAGCGCGCCTTCACGCTTGCGGGACAAGCTAACACAACGATGAGGCGATTTGAATACACATGCGATTGCTTTTCAGCACGGCGGCATCTGACTCGGCCGCGTCTAGAGCTCCTGCCAACCCGGCGGACGTTCTTCCTTCTCAGCCATAGAACTGCCGGGTAAGCTCACGGATACATCCCAAATCACGAGAGAGAGCCATGAGCCAGAACCTCCTTTCTCAGGAATCCACGACGGCGCTCGACGACGACCGCTACGTGGATCCGGCCTTCGCCCACCTTGCCTATCAGGCCGCGTGCGAGGGCACCGTGCTGCTTCGCAACGACGACGCCCTCCCATTCGCCGCGGGCCGGAAGGTCGCCGTCTTCGGACGGTGCCAAGTCGACTGGTTCGCCGTCGGCTACGGGTCGGGGGGAGACGTCAACGCTCCCTACGTGACCCGCCTGCTCGACAGCCTCGAGACCGGGGACCACGTGGCGGTTCATCAGGCCACCGCCGCGCGCTACCGCAGCTGGTGCGAGGAGAATCCCGTTGACCATGGAGAGTGGGGATCCTGGCCCACCTCCTATCCCGAGATGCCTGTCGAGGACAGCTGGGTCGGGGCGGCGGCCGGTGAGGCCGACGCGGCGATCGTGGTGATCGGGCGCGCCGCCGGTGAAGATCGAGACAACTCGCTGACCCCCGGCTCCTACTATCTGACCGACGACGAGCAGGCGATGCTCGAGGCCGTCACAGGCGCCTTCCGCGAGACGATCGTCGTGGTCAATACGGGAAACCTCATGGACTTGTCCTGGATCGAGAAGTATCGCCCCAGCGCGGTGCTGCTGGCTTGGCTGGGAGGCATGGAGGGCGGACGCGCCGTGGCCGACATCCTGACAGGCACCGCGTGTCCCGGGGGACGGTTGACCGCCACCATCGCCCGCGACTATCAGGACTACCCCAGCTCGTCTCACTTCGGGGGCGAAGAGTTCACCACCTACGCCGAAGACATCTTCGTCGGCTACCGGTACTTCGAGACTTTCGCCCCGCAGCAGGTGCTGTTCCCCTTCGGGTTCGGCCTGGGCTACACCCACTGTGACATCACCACCGACGAGATCGTCGTCACTGACCAGACGATCGGCATCGACGTCACCGTCACCAACACCGGCGAGCGGGCAGGCCGCGAGGTGGTTCAGGTCTATGCGGGCGCCCCCGATGGCGCACTGTCCCAGCCCGCGCGCACCCTCGTCGCGTTCGCGAAAAGCAACACACTCGAGCCCGGGGAGAGCCAGCGCATACGCCTGGAGGTTCCGGTGGAGGAACTCGCCTCTTATGACGACGCGGGCGCCACCGGGCATCGCAGCGCCTACGTCATGGAGGCCGGCGACTATCCGATCTTCGTCGGGGCCAACGCGCAGGACGTCCTCCCGGCCGGCACCTTCCATCAGCCGGAGTTGCACGTGGTGCAGCAACGGGAAGAGGTCGCCGCCCCCGAACACGCCTTCGATCGGATGACCCGGGAACGGGACGAGCACGGTGATTCGCGTCCCGGATGGGAGCCCGTCCCCACGCGCCAGAGCAGCCTTCGCGACCGGATTCTCGCCCGCCTGCCCCAGGAGTTGCCCGCATCCGACGGCGAGATCACCTTCGACGCGGTGATCGACGGGACGGCGACGCTCGACGCGTTCGTCGCCCAGCTGCCACCCGAGGAACTGGCGAGGCTGTGTCACGGCGACGTGACCATGAACAGCCCGCTCGGCGCGCACGGCAACGCGGGCGCTCTGGGCGGTGTCAGCGAAGAGCTGCGGCGACGCAGCGTTCCGCCCGTGATCACCACCGACGGCCCCTCTGGCCTCCGGCTGTCCACCCACGCCGCGTTGCTGCCGTGCGGGACCACGCTCGCCTCCACCTGGGATACCGCCTTGGTGGAGCGTTTGGCCGCCGAGCACGGCAAGGAGATGCGGGCAAAGGGATCCGATGTGCTCTTGAGCCCTGGCATGAACATTCACCGCGACCCGTTGTGCGGGCGCAACTTCGAGTACTTCTCCGAGGATCCGCTGCTCACCGGCCGGTTCGGCGCCGCCGTGGTGCGCGGCGTGCAGAGCAACGGGGTCTCGGCGTGCCCGAAACACTTCGCGGCCAACAATCAGGAGTTCAGGCGCACCACCAACGACTCCCGGGTTTCGGAGCGGGCGCTCCGCGAGATCTATCTGAGGGGCTTCGAGATCTGCGTCAAAGAAGCCGCGCCGCTGAACATCATGACCTCCTACAACAAGATCAACGGCGTGTGGGGGCACTACCACTACGACCTCGTCACCACGATCCTGCGTGGCGAATGGGGCTACGACGGGACGGTAATCACCGACTGGTGGATGCGGCCGTCACCCGATCCCGATTTCCCCGGGCTGCGCGACAGCGCCTACCGCGTTCGTGCACAGGTGGACGTGCTGATGCCGGGCGAAGGCGACTGGCAGACCGGGACGATCGGCGATTCGATCCTGGAGGGATACCGGCACCCCGACGGTCTGACGCTTGGCGAACTGCAGCGCAGCGCACGCACCGTGCTCAACCAGGTGCGCGCCAACGAAGCAGCCGTGGAGCGGTGGCGCGGCGGCGAGTAGCCGAGATCAGTGGGCCTGCTTCTTGAGCCGGGCCTCCTCGGCGAGCACCTTGCGGTGGGTCTCGCGCTCGCGGGTCAGCCACTCCGGCGGATCCGCGAGCAGCGCACCGATCTGATCGGCGTCGAGGGCATCGGTGATACCGGCCCTGACCAGACCCGAACGTGAGACGCCCAGCTTCTGCGCCATCACGTCACGAGGAAACGGGCCGTTCTTACGCAGCTCGACGAGCCACGCCGGAGGGTCGGCGCGCAGCGCATCCAGCTCTGCGCGCGTGATGCCCTGGGCACGGAAACTCTCAGGCGTCGCGGGAAGATGGATGCCCAGCTTGTTGGCCGCGGTCTGAGGCTTCATGGTCTGACTCATGCGCTCAACCCTAGCGGTGTACGCCGCCGGACATCCCGCGTCTCCCCTGACTGCGCACCGGGCCGCACACGGGTGTGCGTTCACCCGGGGTCGTTAGAGTGGAGAACGCAAGAAGTCGACAAACTGACGATGGGAGCGCACGATGTGCGGAATCTGCGGCGAGATCGGTGTCATGCACGCTCCCGCGACAGATGCGGTCGAGGCGATGAGCGAGGTTCTGATCCCACGCGGTCCCGATGGGCACGGCGTCTATGCCAAGGACCACGTCGCGTTCGGCCATCGGCGCCTGGCGATCATCGATCTCTCCGACGCGGGCGCGCAGCCCATGCACGATCCCGAGACCCGGCTGAGCATCGTGTTCAACGGTTGCATCTACAACTATCCGGAACTGCTCAGCGAGCTCCGCGGACTCGGCCATGCTTTCCGGGGCACTCGGACACCGAGGTCGTCCTCAGGCGTACGCGCAGTGGGGCGAGGACTTCGTCCACCGGCTCAAGGGCATGTTCGCCTTCGCGCTCTTCGACGAACGCACCGGCCGTGTGCTCGCCGGGCGCGATCGCTTGGGCATCAAGCCCTTCTATTACGCAGACGTGGGCGGAGTCTTCCGGTTCGCTTCCTCGCTGCCCGCCATCCTCGCCGGGGGCGGCGTCGACACCCGCATCGATGCCACCGCGCTCCACCACTACATGTCGTTCCACTCCGTGGTGCCGGCGCCCCACACCATCCTCCGGGGCGTGCGCAACCGCCGCCCGCCACGCTGATGTGGATCGAACGCGACGGCACGCGCACCGAACGCAGGTATTGGGAACCCGTCTACGACGCCGATCCGGCCAAGGCCGATTGGAGCGACACAGACTGGGAAGAGGCGATTCTCGAGGCCACCCGCACGGCGGTTCGTCGTCGCCTCGTCGCCGACGTGCCGGTCGGGGTTCTGCTCTCCGGTGGTCTCGACTCCAGCCTCATCGTCGGTCTGCTCGCGGAAGAGGGACAGCACGGCCTGAATACCTTCTCGATCGGATTCGAGGCCGCCGGCGGCGAAGCCGGTGACGAGTTCGAGTACTCCAACGTCATCGCGCGGCACTTCGGCACCGATCATCACCAGATCCGCATCGATACCGCCCGCATGCTGCCCGCGCTCGACGACGCGATCCACGCAATGTCCGAGCCGATGGTCTCCCACGACGCGGTGGCGTTCTACCTGCTCAGTCAGGAGGTCGCCAAGCACGTCAAAGTGGTGCAGTCTGGGCAGGGTGCCGACGAGGTGTTCGCCGGCTACCACTGGTACCCGCCGATGTACGACGCCGGCGACGATCCCTCCTCCGCTCTCACCCGCTATCGCGCTACTTTCTTCGACCGTTCGCACGACGAGATGGCCGCCATCGTGGCGCCGGCTTTCCTCGCCGGCTCCGACGTCTCCGGAGAGTTCGTCGACGCGCACTTCCGGCACCCCGGCGCGTCCAGCGGGATCGACCGCGCGCTACGCATCGACACCACCGTGATGCTGGTCGACGACCCGGTCAAGCGCGTCGACAACATGACGATGGCCTGGGGGCTCGAGGCCCGCGTGCCGTTCCTCGACCACGATCTCGTCGAGCTCGCCGCACAGACGCCGTCGCGCCTGAAGACCGCGCAGGACGGCAAGGGGGTGCTCAAGGAAGCCGCCCGACGGGTGATCCCGTCCGAGGTGATCGACCGGCCCAAGGGATACTTCCCGGTGCCGGCCCTCAAGCATCTCGCCGGCCCCTATCTCGAGAAAGTGCGCGACGCGGTCGCCGGCGATACCGCCCGCGAGCGCGGGCTCTTCCGGGCCGAGTCCGTGGCACGCCTGCTCGACGCCCCGAACGACAACCTCACCCCACTGCGCGGAAACCGGCTCTGGCAGATCGCGCTGCTCGAACTCTGGCTACAGAGCCACGGGATCTCCGGGCCTGCCGCCTGAGAGATCGCACCGACACATGCCCCCCTGCCCGCCGACCTTCTCAGCGATCCGACGAGGAACAAGGAGCGATGCACACATGAAATCCGATGTCATACAGGAGTTCGGCTGGGGGCGGCTCGTCTTCGGGCAAACCTTCTCCGAGATCGAAGAGATCGGGCGCGTGCTGCGCGACGAGGCAGGCGGCACCCGAGACATCTGCCTCTACCTGGACGATCCGCACGTGCTCGTCGCCCTCCACCCGGAGGAGTATTTCATCGATCCCAGCCACACCTATCGGCTCGACCTGAGCGGTGAGACACCACAGGCACCCGCTCCGCCCGGCGTCGTGGTGCGCAGCATCGAGACGAAAGCGGAAGCCCAGGCGATCAACCGCATCTACGTGCTGCGCTCGATGGTGCCCGCCGACGTCGACGTGATGTGGGACAACCACCTCCACAACTCCGCGGTGCACTACCTCGTCGCCGTGGACGAGGAGGACGGGCAGATCGTCGGGACGGTCACCGGGGTCGACCACGGCGCGCTATTCGGCGATGTCGAGCGCGGCTCCTCGTTGTGGTGCGTCGCCGTCGATCCGGACAGCCCCCACGCGGGTCTCGGACGATTCCTGATCGCCGAACTCGCGCGACGCATGAAAGGCGCCGGTGCGGCCTTCCTCGATCTCTCCGTGATCTGGAACAACAAGCCCGCGATCGCGCTCTACGAGAAGATGGGCTTCGCACGCATCCCGGTCTACGGGATCAAACGCAAGAACGCGATCAACGAGACCCTCTATGCGCCTCCGCAGATCGAGGGCCTCGAGGAGCTCAACCCCTACGCCCGGATCATCGCCGACGAGGCCATCCGGCGCGGCATCCGCGTCACGGTGCTCGACCCCGATACCGGGTACATGCAACTCGAGCACGGCGGCCGCACGGTCATCACCAGGGAGTCCCTGTCGCAGTACACCACCGCGGTGGCGATGAGCCGGTGCGAAGACAAGCGGGTGGCGCGCAAGATCGTCTCCGCCGCCGGTATCCGCGTACCTCGCGGGCGCAACGCCACCTTCGATGACACCGACATCGATTTCCTGGAGGAGACCGGAAACCTCGTGGTCAAGCCCGTGCGCGGAGAGCAGGGCGCGGGGATCACGATGGGGGTGAAGACGCCGGAACAACTCCGCGAGGCGCTGGCCAGGGCCGGTGGGACGGGGTCGGAGATCCTCCTCGAGGAGTTCTGCGAGGGCGAGGACCTCCGGGTCCTCATCATCGACGGCCGGGTCGCGGCCGCCGCAATCCGCCGGCCCGCGTCGGTGGTCGGGGACGGCACCTCGGACGTGGCCGAGCTGATCCGGAGGCAATCGAAGCGCCGGGCGGCGGCCACCGGCGGGGAGTCCCGCATCCCGCTCGACGAGGTCACCAGGGCAACGGTCGAGGAGCAGGGCGCAGGTCTCGACGACGTGCTCGAGCCCGGCCGGCGGCTCTACGTGCGCCGCACGGCCAACCTGCACACCGGAGGCACGATCCACGATGTCACCGAGCGCCTGAGCCCCGCGCTCGCACAGGCCGCACTCACGGCGGCCCGCGCCATCGACATCCCGGTCACCGGCATCGACCTGCTCGTGCCCGACATCGAGGGAGACGAGTATGTCTTCATCGAGGCCAACGAGCGTCCGGGCCTTGCCAATCACGAGCCGCAGCCCGTGCCAGCGGAGTTCATCGACTACTTGTTCCCGAACTCCCGACGCACGCCGTGGGCATGGCAGCCGGACAAGCCCTCGCCCCAGCCGCGCTGACCATCGACACCGCTCCTCGCGCCGCCCTGCACGCCGAACGCCCCCCCACGAGGAAGAACACTCATGAACAACGCTCACACCGGCGACGACATCGACGTCCAAGAACTCGGGAAGGTCAACCTCACCGGCTTCGAAGACCTGGTCGCGGGAGAGATCGACACCGAGTGGATGCTCGACATCCTTTTTCGGCTGCTGCGCGTCCCCAGTCCCTCGGGGCGCACCGACGCGGTGATGCAGTACATCGGCGACATCGTCGCGGATCTCGGGCTCGAGGCGAGCGTGACCCGGCAGGGCACGCTGCTCATCGACCTGCCGGGCGCCACCGAGACGGTGGACCGCGCGCTCGTGGTGCACGCCGACACCATCGGCTGCATGGTCTCCGGCCTCAAAGACAACGGTCGCCTCTCGGTGGTGCCCATCGGCACCTTCTCTGCGCGATTCGCCGAAGGCGCCCGCGTGCAGATCGTCACCGAGCATCCCGACATCGTCTACACCGGCACCGTGCTGCCCCTCAAGACCAGCGGGCACGCGTTCGACGATGCCGTCGACACCCAGGGCGTGGGCTGGGATCACGTCGAGGTCAGAGTCGACGAGCGCGTCGACGATAAGAAGGATCTGGAAGACTCGGCATCGAGATCGGCAACACCGTGGCCCTCATGGCGGGACCGACGCTCTCGCGCTCCGGCTACCTCAACTCTCGGCACATCGACGGCAAGGCCGGGGTGGCCATCGCGCTCGCCGCGGCCAAGAGCGTCAAGGAGGGCACGCTCAGCGCTGCCGCACCGGACGAGCATCATGGTCACGATCTTCGAGGAGGTCGGCCATGGCGCTTCCGCCGGTGTCTCCGAGGACGTGGCCGAGCCTCATCTCCATCGACAACGCGGTGTGCGCGCCCGGGCAGAACTCCATCGAGCACGGCATCACCATCCCGCTCAAGGACCTCCACGGCCCTTTCGACTATCACCTCACCCGCAAGCTCATCCGGATCGCTCAGACCCATCAGCTGCCGGTCGCGCGGGACATCTTCAGGTTCTATCGCTCCGACGTTGCCGCCGCGCTCGAGGCCGGGGTCGGCGCCCGCGCGGCCCTCGTCGCCTTCGGCCTGGACGCCTCGCATGGGTGGGAGCGCACGCACATCGACTCACTCGATGCCTGTGCCAAGCTCCTCACGCTGTGGCTGCAGACCCCGCTGACCCTCGAGGCATGGGACGAGCACAAGACCGGCCCGTTGGACCACTTCCCTTCGCAGCGTCAGCCCGCGATCGACGAGCGCCCCGGTGCTCGACAGCACGAGGGCAGGATCACCAACGTGCCGAGGTATCACCTTGAGAACGAGGACTGACGACGAATGACGAGGCCCATGCCCAGACCTTCCTCCGAGACCATGACGCTCTACTTCGCGGGCGGCTGCCTGTGGGGCGTCCAGGCGTTCCTCACGACGCTGCCCGGGGTGCGGTTCACCGAAGCAGGACGGGCCAATGGGACGAGCACGGCCCTCGAGGGAGACTACGACGGCTATGCGGAATGCGTGAAAACGCAGTTCGATCCCCGCGTCGTGACCGTCGGAGAATTGATGGCCTACTTCTTCGAGATCATCGATCCGTACAGCGTGAACAAGCAAGGCCCGGACGTCGGCGAGAAGTATCGCACTGGCGTGTATTCGGACGACCCCGACCATCTCGAACAGGCGAAAGCCTTCATCGCGGCGAGAAGCGATGCCGATCGTATCGTCGTCGAGGTGTTGCCCCTCACGAATTACGTGCGCAGCGCCGACGAACACCAGGATCGGCTCGCGAGATGCCCCGATGATTATTGCCACATTCCCCGTGAGGTATTGCACCGGTACCGCCACTGATACCCCAGGGCGAGGCAACGCGCATCGGCCGGACACATCAGTCCCGGTACTGTGCCTACATGACCAGCGCGACGGATGGCCTGCGGATCGGGTTCGTGCCCGGGGTGACGCTCACCAAATGGCGACGGGTGTGGGCCGAGCGGTTCCCTCGGCAGCCGCTGGAGGTGATCGAGATATCCGACGCCGACCAACGGCGTGCGCTGCTCGACGGCTCCGTCGATATGTGCTTCGTCCGCCGGCCGATCGACGTCGAGGATCTCCATGTGATTCCGCTCTACGACGAGGTGATCGTCGCCTGGGCCGCGAAAGAGCATCCGGTCGCGGCCTTCGACGAGATCACGCTGGCCGATCTGATCGACGAAGATGTGCGCGATACACATGACCAGGTGAGCATCGATGCCGCCGTGGCGGAGGTCGCCGTCCTGCGGGTGCCGATGTCGGTGGCCCGCACCCACAACCGGCGCGACCTGGTGCACCGGCCGATCGTGGACGCTCCCCCTTCGGCGGTGGGGCTGGCTTGGCTGTGCACCAACGAGGATCCGCTGATCAAGGAGTTCATCGGCGTGGTGCGCGGCCGCAGCCCGCAGAGTTCCCGCACCGCGAACGAACGAAAGACTCGCACCCCGGCACGGCCTCAGCCGAAGCACCGGGGTGCGAAACAAGCGGAGCCGCGACGAGGCCAGCGGCGCCAAGGACCGCACCGCTAGGACTCCTAGCGTCAAAGCACCAGCCACATGACGTAGGAGAGCGCGAAGATCGCCGTTCCGAGCACCGTCTCCATCACCGTCCAGGTCTTCAGTGTGGTTTTGACGTCCATCTGGAAGAACTTGCCCACCAGCCAGAAGCCGGAATCATTGACATGGGACAGCACCGTGGCGCCGCCCGCGAGCGCGAACACGATGGCCGCGATGTGGACGTTGCTGAGGTCTGCGGCCGCGACATCGGCGGCAATCAGGCCGGCGGTGGTGGTCAGCGCCACTGTGGCGGAGCCCTGCGCAACGCGCAGCGCGGTGGAGACGAGGAAGGCCTGGATGATGAGCGGCAGCCCCAGCCCCGACAGCGACGACGTGAGCGCACCGCCGATGCCGCTGGCGCGCAGCACCGCGCCGAACATGCCGCCGGCACCGGTGATAAGGATGACGCCACACACAGGGCCGAGCGCACTGTCCATGATCTTCTGGCCGGTCTCCAGCGTGAATCGGCCCGGGGCCAGGGTGAACAGCGCGAACAAGACGGTGAAGAGCAACGCGATGGGCGTCATACCGAGCAGCATGATGTAGCGCGCCCACTCGGCATCGGCGGGGATGGTGCCGGCGGAGATGAGGGTGCTGAGCACGGTGTTACCGCTGATGAGGATGAGCGGCAGCAGCAGCACCATGAGCACGTGGCCGAACGACGGAGCCGCGATCCTCTCGCCGTTGGGGCCCTTGAGCTCATTCATCTCGCCGAGAATGGCCTCGGGGATGTCGACATGGATGCGGCTGCCCTGCCATTTACCAACCAGGTAGCCACCGATGACCCAGCCGACGATGGCGATCGGAATACCGGCAAGCAGGGTGATGCCGAGATCGCCGCCGAGGATCTCGACGGCGGCCACCGGGCCCGGGTGCGGGACCATGATGGCGTGCATTCCCGCGAAGGCCGCCGCGGTGGGGATGCCGTAGAGCAGGAGCGAGCCTCCGAAGCGGCGCGCCACGGTGAAGACGATCGGAAGGAAGATCACCAGGCCGGCATCGAAGAAGATCGGGAACCCGAACAAGAGGGCCGCGATGCCGAGGGCCAACGGAGCACGTTTCTCGCCGAACCTGTTGACGAGGGTGTCGGCGAGGATCTGCGCGCCGCCCGTCGTCTCGAGGAGCCGTCCGAGCATCACGCCGAACCCGACGAGGAGAGCGACGCTGCCGAGCACGCCCGCGAAGCCGGTGGTGAGCACCGACCCGATGTTTGGCTCCCCCTCGGGAGCATAAACCGGGATCCCAGACGCCACGGCCGTGACGAGGCTCACGAAGATCAACGACACAAACGCATGGATCTTCAGCTTCATGATCATGACGAGGAGCAGCGCAATGGCTCCGACAGCGATCAGGAGCAGTACCCCTGTGCTGTATACGGGTTCAATCATGGTTCCGGGCTCCTTTGCCTGACACGGATGGAACTATTCGGGGCCCTTTCGTCGTAGCCGCCGAACTGCTTTCACTGGCCGGATCGTATCTTATCGCGGGCCTCGTCCAGGCCGCACGACGACGACGAGACTCACGTAAAGTCCCCGCGTAGCCAGGGGCCGTGCCTCACACACTTTCCCCCGCGTAGCCAGGCGACGGCCACGATGGGGTGTGAGCACGAAGGGCATGTCGTTGGCAGCAAGGGTTGAGGTTACGAAGAAGTACGCCACCGCGTACGCGGCAGCGTCGAAGAAGGACAAGAGCCGGATCCTCGACACCGTGGTCGCGGGTCACGGGTTGGAACCGGGACCACGCCCGCCAACAACTCCGGGGCCGGCTGGCCCAGCCCAAGGGCAGAGCCACCGCCACGATCGCTGTGATCGACCGGCGCCGCACCAAACCACGTAAATACTCCTACGACGCGCTCCTCACGCTCCAGAAGGTGTGGTCTGTCGCGGGCGGGATCTGCGGCAAATACCTTGCCGTGTCCATGTCGGACTGGCTGGACGCGATGGAGGCCGAAGGCTCCCTCATCCCCGGCCAGGGCCGCTACAGCCCCGAGGTGCGCTCGGAACTGGAGCAAATGTCGCCAGCCACGATCGACCGCTATCTCACTCCCGCACGGGCGAAGGACCCGATCCGCGGCAAGACCACAACCAAACCAGGCAGTCTGCTGCGCAACTCGATCACCATCCGCAAGGCCGGAGACGAAGTCGAAACCGAACCAGGGTTCTTCGAGATCGACACCGTGGCTCACTGCGGCCCCACCCTGAAAGGCGAGTTCGCGCGCACCGTGAACTACACCGATGTCCATACCGGCTGGGTGTTCACCCGCGCGATCCGCAACAACGCCGCCATCCACGTCCAGGCGTCTTCGACACCTTCGTCGACCAGATCCCGTTCCTGGTCACCGGTATCGACTGCGACAACGGAGGCGAGTTCATCAACCACGACCTCGTCGGCTGGGCTACCGAACGAGACGTCTACTTCACCCGCTCCCGCCCTTACAAGAAGAACGACCAAGCCACCATCGAGTCGAAGAACAACCACCTCGTGCGCCGCTACGGCTTCTACCACCGCTACGACACACCGCTCGAGCTCGAGCTGTTGAACCGGCTCTGGCCGCTGGTCAACGACCGGTTGAACTTCTTCACCCCAACGAAGAAGCCCGTCGATTGGTCCACCGACCGCATCGGGCGACGTAAACGCGTCTACGACAAACCACGCACCCCCTACCAGCGGCTCCTGACCGCCGGCATCCTCAGCCCCACCCAGGAAACCGAGCTGGCTACCTACAAAGCCAGCCTGCGACCGACCCAGATCGCTGACCAGATCCACCAACTCCAGCAAGAACTCACCCGCCTCGCCGGCCATAAGACCCGCCGCCTCGAAGAACAAGCCCGCCCGAAGCTACCCAACCCGGCCGGGATCCGACTCCACGCCGGATAACCTCTACGCGGGGAAAACCATGAGGCACGCACCCCGTTTCCCGGGACTTGACAATGAGGCACCACGGACGAGAACTGCGCTTCAACGACGCCTGAGGCGCTGCTCAGCGCACGCGGGCCAGCACCAGTTCCTGGGCGCGTTCCACCGCCGACAGGCGAGCACCCCGGAGGGTCCGTCGGTGCCGAGCATCGAGAGCTCGATATGCAGCTGCACCGGAACGATCTTCGGCGTCTCGGCAGCGACAGCCTCGGCGAGTGGCTGCCCGATGCGCTCGACGGTCTCACCGGCCAGCACCACCAGCGCGGGATCCTGGATGGTGGCGATCGCTGCCACGCCCAGGCTGATCCGCCGCCCCAGTTCGGCGACGAATTCCCGTGATTCGTGGGCGCGGGCCAGATCGACGCCGAACTCGGCGGCGAGGTCTTCCACCGCCGCCGCGCCCACCAGGCGCTGGAAGGAGCCCTTGTCCAGGTTCTCCTCGACGCTGCGCAAGGGAACACCCGGCACTGGCAGGTAGCCCACCTCGCCCGCGGCCCCGGTGCTTCCGACACGCACCTCGCCGTCGATGACGCTGGCCATGCCGAGACCGTGACCGACCCACAGCAGGACGAAATCGACGTAGCGGCCCTGTGCGACGCCCTCGTGCAGCTCCGCCAAGGCGGCAAGGTGCATATCGTTGCCCAGCGTCACCGGGATCTCGATCTGCTCCTCCACCAGGGCCCGCAACTGCGCCATCTCGGGAAAGTCGTAGGAGAACATCAGCTCACCCGATACTGGGTCGACGACGCCTGGCGTCGCGACCACGGCGGCCAGCACCGGGCCGTACGACTCGTCGGCCTGCGCCACCACGCGCTCCACGGCTTTCACGAAATCGGCGACCGCGTGACCGCCCCGCACCTCGCTGGACGCGAGCACCTGCCCATCCAAGGAGCAGAGATCCGCTCGCACCGTCTCCGGCGTGACGGCGAGTCCGACGGCGGTGCCGACGCCAGGAGCGACGGCGTACAGTTCCGCGGCCGGGCCTCGGGCCCCAGACCGTCGGCCCTCCGAGCGCACCAATCCCAGGCCCTCCAGCCTGGCGATGACCTGCGAACATGTGACGCGGGACAACCCTGTGTGTTCGGCGAGCTCGGCTCTCGTCGCTGATCCGACGCGCATGATGTGCGTGAGCGCGGCGGAATCATTCAATTCGCGCAACAGGCTGGGTACGCCGGGCTTCTTTCTGGTCACCTCACCCCTCGCTCTTCAATTCCTTTGTCCAGAGAGGCCACTCGGAGCGCCATCTCTTAATCTTCTTTGCAGTATTTTACCCAGATTCCCGTGTCAATGTGGGCTCTTCCTCGTCACCTGGCGCAGCTTCCTTCTCGGCCCAAAACCGATACCCCGGGCGGCTAGGCTGAGCCCACGCGAAGGAGCGGACATGCATTGTTTTGACGGGATCGGTGACGCGACATGCAGCTAGGAATGATCGGCCTGGGCCGGATGGGCGCCAACTTGGTCAGACGCCTCATGAGGAACGACCACGACTGCGTGGTCTACGACGTCAATGCCGAGGCGGTGGCATCGCTGGCCGCGGAAGGGGCCACCGGCAGCGCCGATCTGGCGGATTTCGTGGCCAAGCTGGAACGGCCGCGCCACATCTGGATCATGGTGCCGGCCGGTTTCGTCCAGGGCACCGTCGATGCCTTGGCGAAGCTGCTGGAGCCCGGCGATGCCATCATCGACGGTGGCAACTCCTACTATCGCGACGACTTGCACCGGGCGGCGCAGGTCAAGGACCGCGGCATCCACTACCTCGATTGCGGCACCTCCGGTGGCGTCTGGGGACTGGAGCGCGGGTACTGCCTGATGATCGGGGGCGAGGAAGAGGTGGTGAATCGGCTGGAGCCGATCTGGGCCACCATCGCCCCCGGGGAGGGCGACGTCGATCCCACCCCGCGCCGTGAGCCCAGCGGCACCGCGCACCTGGGCTATCTGCACTGCGGCCCGCCCGGCGCCGGTCACTTCGTCAAGATGGTGCACAACGGCATCGAGTACGGGATGATGGCCGCCATCGCGGAGGGCCTGTCGATCATCCGCAATGCCGACGTGGGCTTGCGGCCTCCGCAGATCGACGCGGAGACCACACCACTCAGGAATCCCGAGTACTACCAGTACGAAATCGACATCGCAGAGGTGGCCGAGGTCTGGCGCCGGGGCTCCGTGATCCAGTCGTGGCTGATGGACCTCACCGCCGCCGCGTTGGTGGCAGACCCTGGGCTGGAACAGTTCGGAGGCCGCGTCTCCGACTCCGGAGAAGGGCGCTGGACCGCGATCGCCGCCGTCGAGGAAGGCGTGCCTGCCAACGTGATCCAGGCCTCCCTGAACGCGCGCTTCTCGTCGCGGGATCTCAGCGAATACCAAGACAAGGTGCAATCGGCGATGCGCAGCCAGTTCGGCGGGCACGCCGAAAAACCGGAGGAATAGCCCCGGGCAGGACTCAGAGCAGCAGGAGCCAGGCCAGTTGGTCTGGCTCCTGGCTTTTCTCGGCCTCCCGCCACAACCGGGCCTCCTCGGCCGCGAGGTCCGCGACGAGCTGATCATCGAGCTTGCCGGAGGCGGCCAACCAGAGCCGCCCGGAGGCCAGGTCGGCGGCGGTGCAGGAAAACCCCGGCGCGCCGGCCCACGCGCTGGCCATGGCGCGGCTGGCTGCCGCCGCCATGTGCCCCATCAGGTCACCCAGCGCCGGATCGTCGGAGCCGACGACGCCGGCCATCACCAGCTGCAGCGCCACATCGGGCGAGACCTCCGGCAGGAGGCTCGCCGCGGCGGCTCGCGCATCTGAGGCAGTGGGCAACTCGGCAACCGCTTCCGCCCGCGATGCCGCCAGCACGCCCCACACCGTGGGCTGATCGAGCGCGACGGCCAGCCGTCGGTCCACCTCATCGATGGTCGCCTCGCGGTCGTCCACCGCCTCGGCGCTCAGCTGCCAGAGCGTGAAGTAGCACCACAGATCGTCCGGTAGGGGCCGGGCGAGTGCCCGGCCCACCAGATCGGCCCGATCCGGGTACCACCCGGCCTCAGGGATCTCGGCGCTCAATCGCCCTCCGACACGTCCTGGGGGGCATCCGGCACGATCGCCCGCACGACGGAACCGTCCTCGCGCCGGCCGCCAACCACAGGGTGGCTGCCCTCCAGCGTCGGCAGCAGATCGCCCTGGCCGTCCAACCGCACCGTGACCACCTCGCCGGGGGCCACCACCATGTCCTCGCCGCGAACGCTCACTTCGACGGCATCGCCTTCGTCGACCTCGAACGATATCGACTCGCGCTCCAGGAAGACCCTGAGCCGGGAACCGCGCACGCGCAGCGGGAAGCGCATGGACGGCCAGTCGGCGGGAAGACGGGGGTCGAAGGAGATATGACCACCGTAGTCGCGCATTCCGCCGAAGCCATAGATCAGCGCGCTCCACACACCGCCCGTCGAGGCGATGTGGACGCCGTCGCGGGCGTTGGAGTGCAGGTCGCCCAGGTCGACGAACAGCCCCGAGAGGAAGTAGTTCATCGCCATGTCCTGATAGCCCACTTCCGCCGCGACGATCGACTGCACGACGCTGGACAGCGTCGAGTCGCCCGTCGTGATCGGGTCGTAGTACTCGAAGTCTGCGCGCTTCTCCTTCAGCGAGAACTGGTCGCCCTGCAGGAACAAGGCCAGCACCACGTCGGCCTGCTTCAGCACCTGGAAGCGGTAGATCACCAGCGGGTGGTAGTTGAGCAGCAAGGGGCGCTTGTCGTCGGGGGTGTTCTCCAGATCCCACAGCTCGCTGCTCAGGAACTTCTCGTCCTGCGGGTGGATGCCGAAGGTCTCGTCGAACAGCACCACCATGCCGTCGGCGCACGCCTCCCACTCGTCGATCTCCGCCGGATCGAGTTGCAGGCGCTTGGCGACGCGCTCGTAGGCCCGCTCGTCGGTCTCGCGCATCTCGCGCATGACCGTGGCCGCCGAGCGCAGGTTGGCCGCCGCCATGACATTGGTGAAGGTGTTGTTGTTCACCACCGTGGTGTATTCGTCCGGCCCGGTGACACCGTGCACGTGGAACCGCTGCACGCCGTCCTTCTCCGTACGCCAGAAGCCGAGATCTGCCCACATCCGGGCCGTCTCGACCAGCACCTCGGCGCCATCGCGATACATGAACTCATCATCGCCGGTGACGTCGCGGTACTTGCTGAAGGCGTAGGCCACGTCGGCGTCGATGTGATACTGCGCGGTGCCGGCGGCGTAATAGGCCGAGGCCTCCTCGCCGTTGATGGTGCGCCAGGGGAAGAGCGCTCCGCGCTGCGATAGTTCGGCGGCGCGTTCGCGCGCCTGAGGCAGTAGCTTGGCGCGGAAGCGCAGCACGTTGCGCGCCACCCGGGGGTCGGTATAGATCAGGAAGGGCACCAGGTAGATCTCGGTGTCCCAGAAGTAGTGGCCCTCGTATCCCGAGCCGCTCACGCCCTTGGCGGGGATACCCAGCTGATCGCTGCGGGCGGAGGCCTGCGCGAGCTGCAGCAGGCACCAGCGCACGGCCTGCTGGATGGCAGGATGCCCCTCGATCTCGACATCGCTGTTGGCCCAGAACTCGTCCAGCCACGCCCGCTGCCGGTCGCGCAGCCTGCTGAACCCCTCGACGGCGGCCCTGTCGAGCGTGCGGCGGCACCGATCGGCCAGCTCCGTCACCGGAACGCCGCGCGAGGTGTGGTAGGCCACCGCCTTGCGCACGACGATCGGCGCACCCTCCCTGGCCTCGATGCGATAGGTCTGCCGCCCCAGATCCGGCTGGGTGTCGAGGAAGGCGCGGAACTCGTTGCTGGTCTCGATCTGATGATCGGCCGCCACCGCCAGCGTCATGCCGGAGTTGGTGGTCTGGTACCCCAGCATCATCCGGTTGTCCTTGTGCCAGTTCAGCTCGGGCTGCAGCACCCGCCCGGCGAACTTGCTGGATCGACGGGGATCCCAGCCCTCCTGCTCGTTCTGCGGCCGGTGATAGTCGGAGTAGCCGTCCTGGCGGTTGACCAACTGCGAGGAGATCACCACGGGGGCGTCGCCCTCCAGCATCGTGACCTCCAGCTCGAACAGTGCGAGGTGGCGATCCGTGAACGAGACCATCCGCGAGGACCGGATCCGCACCCGCTTGCCGGCCGGCGTCCGCCAGATCAGGTCGCGCGTCATCTGGCCGGAGCGGAAGTCCAGCACCCGCTCATAGGATTCCAGGTCGGCCAGGCTGAGCTGCAAGGGCTCGTCATCGACGTAGATCTTGATCAGCTTGGCATCCGGCACGTTGACGATGGTCTGGCCCGTGCGCGCGAAGCCGTAGGCCTCCTCCGCGTGGGAGATCCGCCAAGTCTCGTGGAAGCGGTTGACGAAGGTGCCGTGCGCGTAGGACTTGCGCCCCTCCTCGGGGTTTCCGCGCATGCCCAGGTAGCCGTTACCCACCGAGAACAAGGTCTCCGTTGTGCCCAGATCCGTCTCCCCCGGCTCCACCTCCACCAGACGCCACTCGTCGATGGGGAAGCGAGAGCGGTCCAGGGGATCGGCGCTGACGTGTCGGATCATGCCTGCCTCAATTCTTCGAGATCGTTGACGACAAGGGTGGCGCCGTGGGCGCGCAGCTCTTCCGCTCCCACGCCGCGATCGACCCCGACGACGAGGCCGAAGCCTCCTGCCGCGCCGGACTGCACGCCGGAGATGGCATCTTCCACGACGACGCACTCCTCCGGATCCGCGCCCAGAAGACGAGCGGCGCGCTGGTAGGTGTCGGGAGCCGGCTTACCGGGCAGGCCTTCCTCTCGCGCCACGACCCCGTCGACGACGATGGGAAAGTAATCAGTGAGTCCCGCCGCGGCGAGGACCGGGCGCGCGTTCTTCGACGACGACACGACGGCCATCGCGATACCTGCGGCGGCCAGGTCGGCCACCAGGTGCGCCGAGCCGGGATACGGGTCGACCCCGTCGCGGGCAAGGGTGTTGTTGAATTCTTCGTTCTTCCGGTTGCCGAGCCCGCAGACGCTCTGCTGCGTGACGGCATCCTCCGGCGTGCCCTCCGGCAGCTCGATGCCCCGCGACGCCAGGAAGTCGCGCACCCCGTCGTAGCGGGGCTTGCCATCGACGTAGGAGAAGTAGTCGTCGTCGGTATAGGGCGCTTGCCCCGGCACATCGGCCAGGAAGTCGTTGAACATGCGGCTCCAGGCTCGCATGTGCACGTCGGCTGTGGGGGTGAGGACGCCGTCCAGGTCGAACAGGACAGCGCGGTATGAAGACCAATCCATGGCTGCCAGCGTAGTGGCAGGAGTGGTCTCATCAAACGCAGAAAATGCTGACTGGATATCCCTCGGATATCGGGTTTTTCGCAGAAGGAGCGTGCGCTATTCGCTGAGGGTGGCGTCGAGTTCCTCGCGCAGCACGTCCAGGGCGCCAGCGGTATCGGCGGCCTCTCCGCGCCGCTGCCACGGAGCCGGGGAGGTCAGCGCATCGACGGTCATGGGCGCGATGGTGATCGCCAGCCCGGCATGGCAGAGCATCCCCCGGTCGTTCTCGCTGTCGCCGATGGCGATCACCTGCTCCCAGCCGAGTCCCAGGCGCTCGATGAGCACGTCCCCTCCCTTGGCCGAGGCCGAGACCTCCGGCACCAGATCGACGAAGACGCTGCTGGAGGCCACGGCCGCCACACCCGGAAGCTCGCCGATACCGCGGGCGATCCCCTCGTGGCCGGGGTCTCCGGTGTGCAGCAGGAGCTTGCCCACATCGTCGCGCGCAGCCAGCGCCTGCACCGTCGCCGAGTCGCCGACGAAGCTCTCGTCCAGGTCGACCCGGGGCGTGCGTTCCTCCGCCAGCCATTCCCGTTCGGTGTGGATCCACACCTCGATGCCGGCCTCCGCCGCCTTCTCGATGACGTGACCGACCGCATCGACAGCGAGCGCACGGTGGGCGAGGGTGGCCCACTGGTCGCCCTGCTTCTCCAACACCGTCGACCCGCTGTTCGCGGAGATGAAGGAGACGTGCCCCAGCTGATCGGCCAGCCAGATCATCGAGCCGGTGGTTCGTCCGGAACACAGCGCGACGGTGATTCCTCGTCGATGCAGAAGATCCACCAGCTCCAGCGCCCCCGGATTCCATTGCCCCCTGTGCTGCAAGGTGCCGTCGACGTCGAGCATGGCCAGGCGGTAATTCGTCGCGGTCATGGGTGATTGTGCCTTTCGTTCCTCGAGGAGCGGCTGAGAAGGATATCGGGAAGAGAGAGGTGGGATGGTTCAGGCGGCGGCGCGGCTCACCTGGCACCGGGGGCACCAGTACAAGTTGCGCCCCTCCAGCGTGCCCATCGCGACCTCCGTGCCGCACACCAGGCACGGCTGCCCGGCCCGGCGGTAGACGTAGACCTCTCCGCCGTGAGCATCGACGCGGGGAGGACGGCGCTGCACCTCGGGCGAGTGTTCGCGCCGGACCGTATGGATCTGGCCAACCTGGACGCCCACCTCCATGAGCTCGACCAGGTCGTCCCACATCACCTGCCAGGTGGCCTTGTCGATCTGTTTTCCGGGGGTGGTCGGATCGATGCCGTGGCGGAACAGCACCTCTGCCCGGTAGATGTTGCCGACGCCGGCGGCGATGCGCTGGTCCATCAGCAGCGCGGCTACCGTCTTGCCCGACTTGTGCAATCGGGCGTAGCCGCGGTCGGCTTCGGCATCGGCGCGCAACGGATCGGGCCCGCTCTTGGCCAGCACAGCGTCGCGGTACTCATGGGTGACGGCGCGGCACCACTGCGGGCCGCGCAGGTCGGCCGCCTGCTCGTCGTTGGCGATCCGCAGCCGCACCACCCCGATGGGATCGGCCAGGGGCATCAGGTCGAAGCGTCCGATCAGCCCCAGGTGGATGTGCACCAGGCTCGGCTCCGGCACGTCGAAGGAGAGGAACAGGTGCTTGCCGATCGCCTCCGCGCCCACGAACGCCGAGCCGTCGAGCCGTTCGGCCTCGACGGCGAACCGTCCCTGAGGCGAACTCACCGCAACCACTTGTCCGCCGAAAGCGGCAGTGAATTCGCGAGCGAGACGGTGAAGGACATGTCCCTCAGGCATCCGCATCTTCCCCTTCCACCGAGCCATCGCCCACTCCGGCGGGCCCCTCGGCCAGCAGCCTATCGAAGCCGTCTTCGTCGAGGATGCGCAGGCCCAGTTCCTCGGCCTTGGTGGCCTTGGACCCGGCGTTCTCCCCCACCACCACATAATCCGTCTTCTTCGACACGGACCCGGCCGCCTTGCCGCCACGGGTGAGGATCGCTTCCTTCGCGGAATCGCGGGTGTAGCGCTCGAGGGAACCGGTGACCACCACGGTGAGTCCCTCCAGGGTGCGGGGCGTCGACTCGTCCACCTCGTCGGCCATCCGCACGCCCGAGCGCGCCCACGATTCGACGATGGCCCGGTGCCAATCGACCTCGAACCACGAGGTCACCGATTCCGCGATCACGCCTCCGACGCCCTCGGTCTCCGCCAGCTCGTCCACCGAGGCCGCGCGGATCGCGTCGATGGAGCCGAACCGCGTGGCCAAGGCACGGGCGGCGGTGGGGCCGACGTGGCGGATCGACAGGGCCACCAGCACCCGCCAGAGCGGCTGCTGCTTGGCCGCTTCCAGGTTGTTCAGCAGCTTGAGACCGTTGGCGGACAGCACCCGGCCCTCGACGGCGCTCTCGAGTTCGGTCTTCTTGGCGGCCCTGGTGTAGAGCGCGGTGCGCACCAGCTGATCCGCGGTGAGGTCGAACAGAGCGGCCTCGTCGGCGAGAAGGCCGCCGGCCAGCAGTGCGTCCGCGCCCTCCCAGCCGAGCGCCTCGATGTCGAAGGCCGATCGCGAGGCCAGCGCGAACAGCCGCTCCCGCAGCTGCGACGGGCAACTGCGCGCGTTGGGGCAGCGGATGTCTTTGTCGCCCTCCTTCTCCGGGCGCAGCTCAGCGCCGCAGGACGGGCAGTGCGTCGGCATCACGAAAGCCCGTTCGGTGCCGTCGCGCAGCGCCACCACGGGCGCCACGATCTCGGGAATCACGTCGCCGGCCTTGCGCAGCACCACCGTGTCGCCGATCAACACGCCCTTGCGCTCCACCTCGAACGCGTTGTGCAGCGTGGCCATCTCCACCGTCGAACCGCTGACGAACACCGGCTCCATCACCCCGTACGGCGTGACGCGCCCCGTCCGGCCCACGTTGACGCGGATGTCGAGCAGCCTGGTGTTGACCTCTTCCGGCGGGTACTTGAAGGCGATCGCCCACCTCGGCGCCCGCGACGTCGACCCCAGCGCGCCTTGCGCCGCGAAGTCGTCGACCTTCACCACGATGCCGTCGATCTCGTGCTCCACCGCACGCCGGTGCTCGCCGTAATACTCGACGAAGTCGCGCACTTCCTGAGCAGAGGTCACCACGCGGTGGCTGGTGGACACGGGAAGCCCCCAGCGCCGGAGCGCATCGTAGGCCTCGGACTGAGACGACACGCCCAAGCGCGAGTTCTCGCCCAGACCGTGCACCAGCATCCGGAGCGGCCGCGACGCGGTCACCGTCGAATCCTTCATCCGCAAGCTGCCCGCCGCCGCGTTGCGCGGGTTGGCGAACGGCGACCTACCTGCGGCCACCAGCGACTCGTTCAGCTGCTCGAACCCCGCGACGGGGAAGAACACCTCGCCGCGCACCTCGAGCACGTCGGGCACATCGTCGCCGCGCAGTTGGTGCGGCACGCCGTCGACGGTCTTGACGTTGGTCGTCACGTCCTCACCGACGCGGCCGTCGCCTCGGGTGGCGGCCACCTCCAGCCGACCGCCTCGGTAGAGCAGGTTGATGGCCAAGCCGTCGATCTTCAGTTCGCACAGGTAGCGGCTCGCCCCGATGCGCGCCAGCCAAGCGTCGAGCTCCTCCATGCTGAACACGTTGTCGAGGCTCATCATCCGGCTGCGGTGGGTGACGGGAGCGAAGCCGACGGTGGTGGCGGCGCCTACGGTCTGAGTCACCGAATCCGGTGTGCGCAGTTCGGGGTGCTCGTTTTCCAGGCCCTCCAGTTCGCGGAGCAAGGAATCGTATTCGGCGTCCGACATGATGGGCTGATCGACACCGTAGTAGGCCTCTTGGGCCTCCGTCAGGCGCCCGTTCAGCTCAGTCCATTGGCGACGCAGCTCGGCCGAGATCTCGGCCGCCCCGGTGTGCTCAGTCATGCGCCCCATCGTTCCATATCGGGTATCCCACACGCTTTGTGTCGCGCGTGCCTTGACCGAGGGAGAACAATGGAGCGGTACCCCCGGGGCGGCAACGCCTCGGCACACCGACGGAGACGAGGAGCCCTCATGGCAACCGCGAACATCACCCGGGACGAGGCAGCGGCCCGAAGCGAGATCATCAGCACGGTGGCCTACCGCGTGACGGTGGATCTCACCGGGCGCGACGTGGAGGAGCCGGAGCGCCAGTTCGTCTCGACCACGGAACTCGACCTCACGTCGACAGGCGGGGTCACCCATCTCGACGTGGTGGCCGACGAGATCCGGGAGGCCACGCTCGACGGCAAGCCCTTCGATGTCACCGGCCACGACGGCTACCGCCTGCCGCTGCCCGAGCTGACCGAAGGCTCCCACACCGTCCGCGTGGTGGCGGTCTACCGCTACTCCCGCAGCGGCGAGGGTCTGCACCGCTTCATCGATCCCGCCGACGATCGCGTCTACCTATATTCGCAGTTCGAGGCTCCCGACTCGCGCCGGATGTATGCCGTGGCGGAGCAGCCCGACCAGAAGGCCACCTTCCAACTCACCGTGCTGGCACCCGAGAGCTGGACGATCATCACCAACGCAGCCGCCGCGGTGCCGGAGGACATCGGCGACGGCTTCGCACGCTGGACCCACGAGCCCACGCCGCCGATCTCCACCTACATCACCGCGCTAGTGGCGGGCGAGTATCACGTGGAACGGCGAGAGATCCAGGCCGCCTCCGGCACGGTGCCGGCGTCGGTGGCCTGCCGTCAGTCGCTCGTCGAGTACCTCGACACCGACCGCATCATCACCACCACCCAGCGCGGTTTCGACGTGTTCGAGAAGGCGTTCGGGGTGCCCTACGCGTTCGGCACCTACGACCAGATCTTCGTGCCCGAGTACAACTTCGGCGCCATGGAGAACGCGGGCTGCATCACCTTCCGCGACGAATACCTCTTCCGCTCCCGCGTCACCGCCCGCGAGCTGGAGTCTCGCGACAACACGATCCTGCACGAGCTGGCTCATATGTGGTTCGGCGACCTGGTCACCATGCAGTGGTGGGACGACCTGTGGCTGAACGAGTCCTTCGCTGAGTGGGCTTCGCACTACGCCGCCGACCAGATCCGCCAGATCCACGGCGGCGAGGCCAACCCCTGGGCCGCCTTCTCCAGCGAGCGCAAGGCCTGGGCCTACACCCAGGACCAGTACCCCACCACCCATCCCATCGCGGCCGACATGAGCGACCTGGAGAAGGTGGAGCAGAACTTCGACGGCATCACCTACGCCAAGGGCGCCTCCGTACTGAAGCTGCTCGTCTCGCTGGTGGGCGAGGAGAGCTTCCTCGCCGGCGTCGGCGCCTACTTCCACACGCACGCCTACGGCAACACCACCTTGAGCGATCTGCTCACGGAGTTGGAGGCCGCCTCCGGGCGAGATCTGTCGTGGTTCTCGGCCGAGTGGCTGGAGACCGCGGGCGTCAACACGCTCGCCGCCGATTTCGACGTCGATGAGGAGGGCCGGTTCACGCGCTTCGAGATCATTCAGACGGCGCATTCCGATTGGCCGACGCTGCGCACGCACCGCCTGGGCATCGGGCTGTACGAGGTGGGCGACGACGAACTGCGCCGGGTGGACTACGTCGAGACGGATGTCGCCGGCGCGCGCACCGCTGTCGAGGAGCTCGTCGGCAAGACCCGCGGCGACGTGGTGCTGCTGAATGACGGCGATCTCACCTTCGCCAAGGTCCGCCTGGACGAGGCCTCGCTGGCGGCATTGACCGAGCAGATGGATTCGCTGGCCGACCCGCTGGCCCGCGCCGTCACCTGGACGGCGCTGTGGGACATGACCCGCGACGCGGAGCTGAGCCCCCTGACCTATCTCGAGATCGTGTTGAAGGGGCTGAGCTCCGAGAAGAACCCCGCCGCGATGTCGGCGTTGCTCGGCCAGCTCAGCGTCGCCACGTCGTCCTACCTGGCGCCGGAGTTGCGGGAGGAGGGCAACAGCCGCTTGGTCACCGGGCTGGCCCGGCTGCTGAAGGCCGCCGATCCGGGCTCCGATCAGCAGTTGATGCTGGCCAAGGCGCTGATCGGTGCGTCGTCATCGCCCGCGGCGATCGAACTGATCCGGGGCTGGTTGAACGACGAGGAGGTACCGGAAGGCCTCCGAGTGGATACCGCCGTGCGTTGGGCCATCACCTTTGCTCTGGCCAAGAACGGCGTCATCGGCGCCGACGAGATCGAGCAGGAGCGCCTCGACCACGACAACACCTCGGCCGGGGCCGAGCAGGCCGCCGGGGCGCGTGCGGCATTGCCGGAGGCTGGCGAGAAGGCTCGAGCCTGGGCGCTCGCCACGACGGATCCGAGCGTGCCCAACGAGACCCACCGCCAGATCTGCGCCGGCATCTGGCGCTTCGGCCAGGAAGAGCTGATGGGCGCCTACGTGGATGCCTACCTGAGCGTCCTGGGTGACATCTCGCGTCGCGAGAACGGATGGGAGGGGCGCGGCTATGCGGCCATCTCCGCCGTCGTCCGCTGGCTGTTCCCCGCCCCGTTGGCCACCGCCGAGGTCATCGCGCAGATCCAGCAGTGGGTCTCGGAGAACGAGCCGGCCCAGCAGGTGCGCCGCCTGGTGGACGAGCGTCTCGACGATTCCCGTCGCGCCCTGGGCGCTCAGGAGCGCAGCCGGGCCTAGGTTTCCTTGGTGTCTAGAACTCGGTTTCCTTGGTGTCTAGAACTCGTGGATTTGTCTTGGGTTTTCAGGCGGCGTTTCCGAGGCGGGCTTGGTCTGTGTAGGCGTGGATGTGGCGCTCGATGGTGGTCAGGGCGTGGCGTAGCTCGGGGGGTGCGGGTGGCTGGTCGGCTGCGATCAGTGGTCGTAGGAGCCGGTCGTGGACTTTGGTGTAGAAGATCGCGATCCGCAGGCCGTCGGGGGTGAGGTCGTAGGTGTTGGTGCCGTCTCGGCGTTTGATCAGGCCGTTGAGCGTGGAGACGGGCAAGGTCGTAGCTCATCTGGTTGGTTGTGTACTCGTCCGCGTTGACGCCGAGCAGATGGGACACCTGGGCTCGTAGGCTCCGGTTGGTGAATCCGAGGGCGTTCAAACCGATGCAGAGGGCGCCGAGCAGGGCCATGACCCGAGGATCTCCGAACCGTAGCGCGGGCGACCTCCTGCCATCGTCGGTGACGTTGGACTGCGCGACCCGCTCAAAGGCTGGGCTCGCAAGGACACAACCCTGCCCGACACGTTCAGTATCGAGCAGGCGAGTGTTGACGGCACGTGCTTTGTCCTGCAATTCGGTCAGGTTGGGCAGCCGTCGGTGACATTGCAAGTCGTTGGGTGCGTTGATGACGGTCTCGATCCGCAGCGCCCGCCCGTCTTTGAGGTACTGCTTGATCCGGGAGTGCTTGAAGAACGCGTTGATGGTGACATCGGTATCCCGGCTGACAATCGCTGTCTTCGGGGTCCGGTCGTTCTTAATCGGACGACCCCTATGGCGGGGGCCGTGGAAGATCAACTCCACCGTGTCGGGCCGTCCGATATCAAGGTTGTCAGCAACGAGCGCTTCGAAGAACGACCTGGCGCGTCGGGGCGCGTCGAACACGATCGTGCGGGATACCTCGACCTGTCGCATCGACAACTCCCACCAATAGCCCGCGACCCGATCAGCATCGGTTAGTGGCAGCGGCAGGATACTCATCCAACGGTCGAAGAAGCCGGTGATCGTGTCCGGGGCGAGCCGATCACAGATATCCTGGAGCGCTGCGGGATCGGCGCAGCTGGCGAACCCGTTGGACAACTCAGTGAACCCGATCCCCGCCTTCGTGGCTTGGCGTTTGGCCCACTCGTGACCGTTGACCCATACCTTGACCGGATAAGGGAAGTACGCGCACACCTTGATGAAACCCGGCCCGAAGTCGGTATCCCACAGGTAGAAGTAATAGCAGGTCACCCGACGATCGGCCTTGGAGAACGAGAACCACGGGATACCGTTGTGGCCCTCACGCCGGTTCGATGACCACACGTTCTGGAACTCTTGCGCGATACCGATCGCGGCCACGCCCGAGTTCCCGGTCTTGGCTTGCGCGACGATATGACGCCGCATCACGTCGATCTTGCGGTCGTGCTTCCCGAACCGCACCACCGGAACATGGCTCGCTTCAGCGAACGCGGTGACCGCTCGGCGGAACCGGGTACCCATCTTCTCCAGGATCGCTGGAGACGGGATCGGCTGGCCAAGATGCTGGGTCATGAACGACACCACCTGCCCGCCGACCTGCAAGTTCGGCACGTAGCCGTTCAGATACACCCGATCCAAACACTCCACGTCCAAAACGACATGCCCGTCCAGCAGATCATTGACTGTCACGCTACCCATACCCCAGCATGAGCCATACCCACCCGCCGAGACCAGCCCCGGCTCGGCGGTCAGAGGCAAAGCCTCATTAGGAGGGTGCTGAATAAGGCGTGGTCTGGCGGGTGATGTGACTGGCCGGGGGAAACGATTCCAAGGCCCTCGAGGGTGTGGTTGAGTCAGTATTCGTGAGCACGGCCGTGGGGTTGGTCTGCTCGTCGGTGACTGCTTGCGGTCGGTTGGCAGGCGGTGCGGGCCGGTAGCTGGACCCGTTCAGGCGATGGCCCAGGCTCCGGTTCTGATGGTGAGGCCCATAGCGAGCAGTCGACGCAGGTTGAGGGCCGCGACACGGTGGTGGACACTGGTTGTTCTTCTTGACACCGCGGTAGGGAACGCGGCGGGCGCCCTGGTGAGCCAGGCGATGGTGCGTTCGACCATCGGGCGGTACTGGCGGTAGACGGCTATAAAGGCCTTGGTCGGTAGCTCGTTGGCGGTGCTCTCGGTGAAGCCAGATCGTGCTCGTGGAAGCACCAGTTTGCGTCCTCTTCTGCGGTAGCGCATCGTGCTCGGAGTGGGCAGCCCGCAGACCGTTTCGAAGAGACCGTGTTGTTCGACCACTGGGCGGGTATTCCCGGCCGGGCAGGTCACGGTTCCCGCATCGGTGTCACGGATGAAGTCATCGAGAGTGAACCCATCAGGAACAGCGGGTCGTAGTGGCCAGGGCTTAATCACCGGGACGTGACCCTTCTGATCGAGATCATGGAGCATCTCGCCGGTGCCGTAGGCTGAGTCGGCCAGTACCTCGACGGACTCGCTCTCGACGATCGTGACCATCTTGTGTCACCAGTCTCGAACCGACCGGCGTGTCCGCGTTGGCCGCACCAGCAGCCTTGGTAGCCTCACATTCAGTGGCCAGTCCGGTGTCAGGCTCGACCACCACATGGGCCTTGGAACCCGTCCTGGCGGCGTTGGCGGGTCTTGTGCGTGCCGGGCGTCGGGATCCACAGTCGAGATACCCCGGTCTGGAGCGGTATTGCGCGCGATCCTCCACCGTCAGTGCCATCGGAGTCCTCGGCCGGCTCAACATCCTGACCGGCCACCAGCGCCAACAAGGCGATGGCTTCGGCAGGCTTCCCACCCGCCTCAGTGACTTTCGACATCCAGCGCGGCAAGCAACGCCAGCGCGTCACCGACCAGCGCCGAGACGACCATCGCGGGCTGCCTGATCGTTCCACGCGATCTGCGGCTTTTCCCCGCAGAGTCGTAGCCTTGCCCGGTCAACGCCTCAAGTCGGGTACACACAGCGGCATGATCCTTCGCGCCAAGCACCTCTCGGCCAACCCGGCGAATCTGGGCGATCAGCTGGGTCACAGTGTCCGACGGGCGACCGCGTCATCAAGGACCGTGGAATCCAGCGCGTCGATGCTTGCCCGCCACCGCGCCGGTCTCGACGATCACCTCGCGGACCACATCGAAGATCCGCTGCTGCGGCCGGTCGTTGGCAGCCAGCCGAGCCCGCCAGTACGTCAACGTCGAGGGACAGAAACCCTTCGCGTCGATCGCGGCCACCCGCACGCCGCCTTCCACCGCAGATCGAAAGTGAGCGCATCGACCGCTTCACGGTCCGAGTGCCCGTACAACACCTGGAGCACGATCACCGAGGCGACCACCTCACCCGGGATCGAAGGCCGCCCCCGTCCCGAGGGGAACAAGTCGGCGAACAACTCACCCGGAAACAACCGATCACGATGCCCGGCCAACAGCGCATACACACTGCCCGGCTCAAGCAGATGCCCGGCCACCGACTCCACATCCAGCAACTCACGCTGCCGATCAGCCTCACCCTGCACACCCACAGGATCTCAAGACCCACCGATCAGCGCACCACGCCGCGCGGATTATTCAGCAGGCTCCTAATGAGGCTTTGCCTCTGACCGCCGAGCCGGGGCTGGTCTCGGCGGGTGGGTATGGCTCATGCTGGGGTATGGGTAGCGTGACAGTCAATGATCTGCTGGACGGGCATGTCGTTTTGGACGTGGAGTGTTTGGATCGGGTGTATCTGAACGGCTACGTGCCGAACTTGCAGGTCGGCGGGCAGGTGGTGTCGTTCATGACCCAGCATCTTGGCCAGCCGATCCCGTCTCCAGCGATCCTGGAGAAGATGGGTACCCGGTTCCGCCGAGCGGTCACCGCGTTCGCTGAAGCGAGCCATGTTCCGGTGGTGCGGTTCGGGAAGCACGACCGCAAGACGACGTGATGCGGCGTCATATCGTCGCGCAAGCCAAGACCGGGAACTTCGGGCGTGGCCGCGATCGGTATCGCGCAAGAGTTCCAGAACGTGTGGTCATCGAACCGGCGTGAGGGCCACAACGGTATCCCGTGGTTCTCGTTCTCCAAGGCCGGATCGTCGGGTGACCTGCTATTACTTCTACCTGTGGGATACCGACTGGGCCGGGTTTATCAAGGTGTGCGCGTACCTTTATCCGTCAAGGTATGGGTCAACGGCCACGAGGGCCAAACGCCAAGCCACGAAGGCGGGGATCGTTCAGAATGAGTTGTCCAACGGGTTCGCCAGCTGCGCCGATCCTGCAGCGCTCCAGGATATCTGTGATCGGCTCGCCCGGACACGATCACCGGCTTCTTCGCGCTGGACTGCTGGATGAGTATCCCGCCGCTGCCACTAACCGATGCTGATCGGGTCGCGGGTCATTGGTGGAGTTGTCGATGCGACAGGTCGAGGTATCCTGCACGATCACAGGTTCGACGCCCTCGACGCGCCAGGTCGTTCTTCGAAGCGCTCGTTGCTGACAACCTTGATATCGGACGGCCCGACACGGTGGAGTTGGATCCACGGCCCGCGCCATAGGGGTCGTCCGATAAGAACCGACCGGACCCTGAAGACAGCGATTGTCAGCCGGGATACCGCACGTTGGCCGATGTCACCATCAACGTGTTCTTCAAGCACCCCGGATCAAGCAGTACCTCAAAGACGGGCGGGCGCTGCGGATCGAGACCGTCATCAACGCACCCAACGACTTGCAATGTCACCGACGGCTGCCCAACCTGACCGAATTGCAGGACAAAGCACGTGCCGTCAACACTCGCCTGCTCGATACTGAACGTGTCGGGCAGGGTTGTGTCCTTGCGAGCCCAGCCTTTGAGCGGGTCGCGCAGTCCAACGTCACCGACGATGGCAGGAGGTCGCCCGCGCTACGGTTCGGAGATCCTCGGGTCATGGCCCTGCTCGGCGCCCTCTGCATCGGTTTGAACGCCCTCGGATTCACCAACCGGAGCCTACGAGCCCAGGTGTCCCATCTGCTCGGCGTCAACGCGGACGAGTACACAACCAACCAGATGAGCTACGACCTTGCCCGTCTCCGCTCCAACGGCCTGATCAAACGCCGAGACGGCACCAACACCTACGACCTCACCCCCGACGGCCTGCGGATCGCGATCTTCTACACCAAAGTCCACGACCGGCTCCTACGACCACTGATCGCAGCCGACCAGCCACCCGCACCCCCCGAGCTACGCCACGCCCTGACCACCATCGAGCGCCACATCCACGCCTACACAGACCAAGCCCGCCTCGGAAACGCCGCCTGAAAACCCAAGACAAATCCACGAGTTCTAGACACCAAGGAAACCTAGGCCCGGATCCGCTGATCCGGCGTAGTGCGGTTGCGTGAGTGCCGGTGCGACGACCGGTCTGCCATCACCGCGGCTGCGTGCGTCGCCATACTGACGCACACAGCCGCATTGGCGATCATTCTGTCATGGAACCGACGCAGGCAGCCGCAGTAGCACTCCGCTCAGGCCGCGCGATAAGGCGGCGGTGTTCGCGATCTCCGCTACTCCACACGTGGGGGAGCATTTCTTCGGTGTTTTCGACCAGCCACGCGCCCATAGCGCGGCGGTGACCTGCGCGGCGGTCAGGCACGGCGAATCCCAGACGTGTGCCCAGCGGTAGCGCAGGGTGATCTCGTCGAGCGCGAGACGAACGTCGTTGTCGCGCCATCGATGTCGCCAACGCTTATCCAGGCTGATTCCGTACGGCCTAACCGGCCATCGAGGGTGCGAGGTTCGCCTCGTCTGCGATTGGCGCTTACTCGTCGGTCTTGACGGCCACTTCGGTGGATTCGGACTGCCGGCTGCGGCGCGCCCAATGTGGAGCCCATACGAGCGCACCGATGAAGGCGCACACGATCAGCGGACCGATGACGGTCAGCATCAGCAGGAACAACGACGACATTTCGGGGGCCTCCGGCCAACCCGGCAAGGTCTCCAAGAACAGCATGGGGATACCTTAATGGACGAGCGGTTCGGTGTCCTGCGACAAAAGATTCCCCGCACCTCAGTTCCTGACGCAACCTCTTCCCAGTGCGCTAGATTTCGGTGACGAGGAGGTCCAGATGACACGCACGACCAAGGATGTGCTCTCTCCCGAGGAGATCTCGTGGATGCTGACCCGCATGACTCACGAACTACTGGAACGCAACAAGGGCACCACCGACGTGGTGGCGCTGGGCATCGTGACCCGTGGCGTGCCTCTGGCCCGCCGGATCGCCGCCATCGCGGAGAAGCAGGGCGCGCATCTGCCCGTCGGCGAACTGGACATCACCATGTACCGCGACGATCTTCGTCGCAACCCCACCCGCACGCCGCATCCCACCCGGCTCCCCCGGCCCATCGACGACAAGATCGTGGTGCTCGTCGACGACGTGCTGTATTCGGGGCGCACGGTTCAGGCCGCGCTGCATGCCGTGGCCGACCTGGGACGCCCGCGTGCGGTGCAACTCGTGACCCTGGTGGATCGCGGTCACCGTGAGCTGCCGATTCAGGCCGATATCGTCGGCAAGTCGCTGCCTACCGCCCGTTCCGAGAGGGTGCGGGTGAGTCTCAACGAGTTGGACGGACGCGACGCCGTGACCCTGGAGAGGACCAGCCTATGAAGCACCTGCTGAGCATCGCCGATCTCAGCCGCGACGAGGCCCTGATGCTGCTGGATACCGCCGACGAGATGCACGACGTGCAGAATCGGCAGATCAAGAAGCTGCCGGCACTCCGCGGACGCACGGTGGTGAACCTGTTCTTCGAGGACTCCACGCGTACCCGCTCGTCCTTCGAGCTGGCCGCCAAGTGGCTCTCGGCCGACGCGATCAACGTCTCGGCGAAGGGCTCGTCGGTGAGTAAGGGCGAGTCGCTGCGCGACACCCTGCTCACGCTGGATGCGATGAGCGTCGACGCCATCGTGATGCGCCACGCCGGCTCCGGCAGCGTCGCGCAGGCCGCCGGCTGGGTGCGCGCGTCGATGGTCAACGCCGGCGACGGCATGCACGAGCACCCCACGCAGGCGCTGCTCGACGCGCACGCCATGCGCCGCCACTTTGTCGCCCAGGGCTTGGGCGATTGGGAGGGCAAGCGCGTCGCCATCGCCGGCGATCTGCTGCATTCCCGGGTGGTGCGCTCGAACGTGGCGCTGCTGCCGAAGCTGGGGGCCTCCGTCGTGCTGGTCGCGCCACCGACGCTGCTGCCGCCCGGCGTCGAGCAGTGGGGTGCGGAGGTAACTTACGACTTCGACTCGGTGCTCGGCGAGGTGGACGTCTGCATGATGCTGCGCGTCCAGCGAGAGCGGATGAGCGGCGGGTTCTTCCCGTCGGAGCGCGAATACATCGCGGGCTACGGCCTAACACCGGCCCGGCTGGCGCGGTTACCCCAGCACGCCATCGTCGCGCATCCCGGTCCGATGAACCGGGGCCTTGAAATCTCGTCGGCCGCCGCCGACTCCGATCGCTCCATCGTGCTGGACCAGGTTTCGTCCGGGGTCGCGGTGCGGATGAGCGTGCTGTACCACCTGCTGGCAGGAGAGGAAGCCTCATGAGCAACTACGTCATCGCCGGTGCGACGCTGCCCGACGGCACCCGCACAGACCTTTTCGTCGCCGACGGGGTGCTCGTCGATGAGGCGCCCAGCGGGGCGGAGCAGATTGACGCCGACGGGCTGATCGCGCTGCCCGGGTTGGTGGATCCGCACACGCACCTGCGGGAGCCGGGCCGCGAAGATACCGAGACCATCCAGAGCGGCTCCCGCGCTGCTGCGCGCGGCGGCTATACGGCTGTGATGGCGATGGCCAACACCCAGCCGGTCACCGATACCGCGGAGAAAGCCGAGCACATCCACGACCTGGGCTTGGCAGCCAACCTGGTGGAAGTGGTTCCCATCGGCGCCATCTCCAAGGGCTTGAAGGGCGAGGAACTGGCGGAGCTGGGGCTCATGCACCGCTCGCGCGCCAAGGTACGGATGTTCTCCGACGACGGCGTATGCCTGATGAACGCGCAACTGATGCGCCGCGCGCTGGAGTGGGTCAAGCCCTTCGATGGCGTCATCGCCCAGCACGCACAAGACTCCAATCTGGCTGGGCCAGGAGCCTGCTGCCACGAGTCCGAGATCTCTGGGCGGCTGGGGTTGGGCGGCTGGCCGCCCGTCGCGGAATCCACCATCGTCGCTCGCGACGCGCAACTGGCCGAGGCCACCGGATCCCGGGTGCACGTCTGCCACATCTCCACCGCTGAGGGCGTCGACGTGGTGCGCTGGGCCAAGAAGCGCGGCATCAACCTCACCGCCGAGGCCACCCCGCACCACCTGTTGCTGGGCACCGAGAAGCTGGAGACCTACGACACCACCTTCAAGGTCAACCCCCCGCTGCGCACGTCCGAGCACATCGATGCGGTGCGTGAGGCACTTGCGGATGGCACGATCGACATGATCGGCACCGACCACGCGCCCCACGCATCCCAGGACAAAGACCACGCCTTCGTCGACGCACGGCCCGGGATGCTCGGCCTGGAGCAGGCGCTGTCGGTGGTGATCGACGTGATGGTGAGCACCGGCCGGATGGATTGGGGCACCGTGGCCGAGCGAATGAGCCACGCCCCAGCTCGGCTCGCGCGCCTCTCCACGCAGGGCCGCCCTCTGACGGCGGGCGAGCCGGCCAACCTGGTGCTCGTCGATCCGTCTCGTCGCGCGCTGGTCGACCGGGAGGACTCAGCGTCGCTGAGCCGCAACAACCCGTACCACGGCCTCGACCTGCCAGATCCCGTCGTGCTGACCATGTGGAAGGGTCGGGTCACCTTCACCACCTAGCCCCGCCCCTCGCTCCCACCCCACCAACCCCCGGCTACTGCCTATCCAGGAAAATCGGCCAATGGCCGATTTTTCTGTGTTCATCGCCGAAAATCGGCCATTGGCCGATTTTCCCGGATTGGTCGGGCTGCGCGTAGTTGGTTGGGCTTCGATGATCGGGCCGGCTTGGCTCGCTGAGGGCGTGGGGAGGGTCAGGAGGCCGAGGTACTGGCGCAGGTGCCTGCCTCCGCGCCAGAGTTCGATCAACGCCGCATGCAGTCGCGACCTCGGCTCCAGCGTTGGCAAGATCTCGGCGAGCCGATCGTCCTGCCCTCGCGGCAGGTCGAAGGCGAAGTAGAGGCCCTCTCCGTCGCACGGCCTCGACGATTCCAGGCTCCACAGCGCGCCGAAGGCCGCGCCGTCGGTCGTATCCATGATGCCTCCTCCTGGTACCCCACAGCGGATCTCGATTCTGGTTGGTCTGCCCACCAGAATCGACATCTGCTCGCAAGATATGCCCACTAGATGATTGATGGGATCGTGTGCTCGGCGTGGCTCGGTGACCAAATAGGCCAGGGCGTCCAGAATCAGCGTTGCTTACCCAATCCCTGAGCCCTGAAGGACCCCTGTGATGGACGCTGACCTGGACACCCTGGCCACCGCACTCTACGTCACCAGCGACGATCTACTGAAAGCCCACCCCGAACAGCTACCCCCACGACCAGCAACCGGCTTCCATCCCCGGATCACCGACGCCGAACTGGTCACCCTCGCCGTGATCCAAGCCCCGCTACAGGATCCCGAAAGAACGACGCTTCCTGCGCTACGCCCACCGTCACCTGATCTGACATGTTCCCGAACCTACTGCCGTCCTCCTACAACAGACGACTACGCGCACTAGCAGGAACCATGGCCTGACCACACAACTGGCTTCCACGACCTCGGTGTTCACCGATGATCTGTGGATCGTGGACTCCACCCCATCGAGTGCGCACGGCCCCGGGAAACCGTGAAACGCTCTGATCTGGCCGGATGGGCCGAGTACGGCTATTGCGCCTCCCACAGCCGGTTCTTCTGGGGCTTGCGGTTGCATCTGGTCGCTACCCGTCACGGTCTGCCGATCGTCTGGGCGCTGTCGGGAGCCAAAGCCGATGAACGTGACGTCTTCGAAGACATGCTCGGCATGCTCCCACCACACCTCGCTACCGCGGTGGCCGCTGACGGGCAGACCACGATGGGTGACAAGAACTACTTCGGCCGCCAGTTCGAGCAACGCCCTCAACCAAGGCGGCATCACGGTTCTACGACCGACCCGAGCCTGGTGAAAAGCCCCGCCCTGGTAGTGAGTTCTTCAAACCACTGCGCCAGGTCATCGAGTCAATCTTCGACACCTTCAAAGACCAACTCGATCTCGAACGCCACAACGCCCGCACCCCCACCGGAGTACTGGCCCGGATCGCCACCCGGATCCTCGCCCTGACCACCGCGATCTGGCACAACGACCGCATCGGCGCACCAGTCCTACGCTCCCTGGACCGCCTACGACCACTAAAACCCCAAACCACGCCCCGCATCAATCATCTAGGATCGGTCGCACTGAAACTCTGGAGGTATACATGACTGATCTTGCCAACGTCGGCGTCATCGGAATGGCGGTGATGGGCTCGAACCTCGCGCGCAACATCGCGCGCCGGGGCTACCGCACGGCCCTCTACAACCGCACGACGTCGAAGACCGACGCGGTGATCGCCGAGCACGGCCATGAGGGCGACTTCGTGCCGGCCGCCGATCTGACGGGCTTCGTCGCGTCGCTGGAGCGGCCACGGCGCATCATCATCATGGTCAAGGCGGGCTTCGGCACCGACGCCACCATCGACTCCCTCATCCCGCTGCTCGAGGAGGGCGACATCGTCGTCGACGGCGGCAACGCCTTCTACGAGGACACCCGCCGCCGCGAGGAGAAGCTGCGCGCGCTCGGACTGCACTTCGTGGGCGCCGGCATCTCCGGCGGCGAGGTGGGCGCCCTGGAAGGCCCGTCGATCATGCCGGGCGGCTCGCCCGAGTCCTACGCCGCGCTGGGCCCGATCCTGGAGGCGATCTCCGCCAAGGTCGACGATGAGCCGTGCTGCGCCTACATCGGCACCGACGGCGCCGGGCACTTCGTCAAGATGGTGCACAACGGCATCGAGTACGCCGACATGCAGTTCATCGGCGAGGCCTACGAACTGCTGAAGGCTCTGGGGCTCAACCATGACGAGATGGCCGACGTCTTCGCCACCTGGAACACCGGAGACCTCGATTCCTACCTGATCGAGATCACCTCCGAGGTACTGCGCAAGAAGGACCCCGAGACCGGCAAGGCGCTGGTTGAGGTGATCGTCGACGCCGCGGGCATGAAGGGCACCGGTACCTGGACCGTGCAGTCGGCGCTCAACCTTGGCACCCCTGTGAACACCATCGCGGAGTCTGTCTTCGCGCGGGCCGTTTCCTCCTCACCCGAGCTGCGCGCCGCCGCCCAGGCCGCGCTGCAGGGGCCCGACGCCACCCTCCAGGTGGCCGACCGCGACGCCTTCGTCGAGCAGATCCGCCAGGCGCTGTGGGCGTCGAAGGTGGTGGCCTACGCGCAGGGCCTCGACGAGATCCGCATGGCTGCTGCCGAGTACGGCTGGCAGATCGACATCGCCGAGGTGGCCAAGATCTGGCGCGCCGGCTGCATCATCCGCGCCAAGCTGCTGGAGCGCATCCGCTCCGAGTACGCGGCCGGCAACCTGGTGACCCTGCTGGAGGCCCCGTCGGTGGCCTCGGAGTTGGCCGCCTCGCAGGACGGCTGGCGCACCGTGATCGCCGAGGCCGTGCGCGCCGGCGTGCCGGTGCCGGGCTTCAGCTCCGCGCTGGCCCACTACGACCAGGCCCGCGCCCCGCGCCTGAACGCCGCGCTCACCCAGGGGCTCCGCGACTACTTCGGCGCCCACACCTACCGCCGCATCGACCGTGAAGGCTCATTCCACATCAACTGGAGCACCGATGGTGCCCAGATCGAGGCGGAAGACAGCCACTGATCTGAATAACGCCGGCTGAGCGGGGGTGACCTGTACGTATGGCACAGGTCACCCCCGCTCAGCCATCATTATGCAACGACCCGCCTGGTGACCGGGGAGCGCCGACGACATTCTGGCGCCACCGAGGTCGGAAACGTTTAGTTGCCCGGGGTTCTGGGCTCAGCCAGGTTCTGAACGCCAGCATGCTGACGTCCACAACCTGGCTGAGCCGCGCAGGACCGGATGAGTGACGGATTCAGCCTCGCTGACCGTCGAGACGTGACGGTTTCAGCCTCGATCCGGCTTGGTCCAGAGGATCGTGTGGCGGAACCCCAGGTGGCGGCGGATGACGGCGCCCGGCATGACCTTCTGCACCAGATCCCTCAGCTCGGCGAGCGACAGCGAGGGATCCTTCACGGGGAACGGCGCCGGCGGCTCCATGACCCGGCTCGGCCAGGGATGCTTGACCATTCCGATCAAGGGATTGGTGACCATCGACGCCACGTCCCACGCGTGATCCGCGAGGGTCACGGGACGGCGAGGCCGACGACGAGGAACCGGCCGCCCGGAGCGAGCAGCCGCTTGACGTCGCGCAGTGCTTCCTCGACGGGGAGATGATGCAGCACGGCGATCATCGTCACCGCGTCGAACAGGCCCTCCACCTCGTTCCACGCTCGATCGGTGACGGAGACGTTCATCAACCTTTCACAATGCCGGGTCGCGACATCGCGCATCTCCGCGTCGATGTCCGCACCGACGACGTGATCGGCATGCGGCGCCAGAGCGGCAAGAAGCTCGCCCCGCCCGCAGCCGACATCCAGCACCGACCGGCACGGCTCCGGCAGGTTGGCGATGATCCAGCTATGGAAGTGGTCATTGTGACTCCACGGATGGCGCGCATTCAGCCTCCGCATGCCTTCCCGGAGTGCTTCTCCGGCGAGGTCACTGGTGCGTCGTCGTGCCATGGCCCCATCTTTGCACCGACGAAACCGACCCGAAAGAACCGACGAAGCCACTCTTCCTGAGCACTGCG
The DNA here is from genome assembly GCA_041393555.1 of Tessaracoccus sp. Taxonomy (GTDB): domain Bacteria; phylum Actinomycetota; class Actinomycetes; order Propionibacteriales; family Propionibacteriaceae; genus Arachnia. The sequence continues at coordinate 41,905 of JAWKJW010000016.1, forward strand.
GCTGCGTGCGTCGCCCCGGCGACGTAGGCAGCCGCACTGCGCCGGATCGGATGGTAGTTCGGCGACGAGAGGGGCATCGAGGTGGGCTATCTCTTCAACCGCGCACACTGGCACCACGGCTACGCGATCGAGGCCGCCCGGGCCTGCCGCGACTGGGCCTTCCGGGAACTCGACACCAACAGGGTCCACTCGATCATCCGGGACACGAACGTCGCGTCGATGAACGTCGCCATCCGCAACGGGATGACGGTGTGTCGACGCTTCGTGAAGCACTACCGCGGCGTCGACATGCCCCACTTCGACTTCGCCATCGACCGCCACACCTGGGAGGCCCTCAGAGAAGCCGGCAAACCGGCGACCTGAGCCCGGTAGATCGGCGAGCAGCAGGTGGAGATCCGCCGACGTCGCCGGTCCGTCATTCTCACACGCGTCATACCCGCCAGCTGCTGCGCAGCGTCTTCTTCGCGAGCCAGTACTTCTCGTCGCCGACGATGAGAGAGCCGTCTCCGTCCCACCGCGTAGGCAGTTCCCGGCTCTCTAGCTGATCCTTGGTCACGGTGACGAGAAGCTGCCGGTCACGGAGGTCAACGAGGAAGTGCGCCGCGTAGTTGTCAATAGCATCGATGCCGCGAAGGATGTCGGCGGGCATCACCAGTTCGATCAGCCACGCCCACCAGCTGCGCCGCACCGTGCACAGCACCTCGTCGATCGAGGCCGCATCGGGGAACCGTGCCTCGACGGCAAGCAGCCTCGCGCGTCGTCGCGGCGTGTAGTCGTCGAGGTCGACAGGCTCGATGAGGACGGCCCCGGAGACCGGGGCGTCACCCGCGACGAGGTAGTCGACGCTCACCCCGAACAATGCAGCGAGAGCCTTGAGGTTCTCGATGTCGGGGATGCCGGCATCCGTCTCCCACTTGGTGATCGCCTGGCGCGAAACCATCAGCTTCGTGGCCAGCTGCTGCTGCGTGAGGTTGGCCTCCTGGCGGGCGGCTCGGAGTTTGCTTCCCAGCGTCATGATCGTCTCTCTTCCTCTTCGTGGAGTGCGGTGATCATCACGGTAGCCACGACGCTCCCCACGGCATCCATTCTGAAGCCACACCCGATGCCACGTACCGTGGCACGCCCGCCACGATCACGATCGCCCTTGTCAGAGCCGTGTGTTCGCACTGATCTCATGGGCAGAACGATCCGCTCGGCAGGTCCATAGATCAGTGCGGCGGCATACGTCGGTATAGCGACGCTGGCAGCCGCAGTAGTCCTTATCCAGCCCCGAATCCGACGGAAGCAGCCGCGTTGTTCGCCACCGGCCATGTTGTCGGTGGCGGCTGGCAGACTTACCTTTCATGACCGACCCGCTGGCGCGCTTCTCCCCTCCCACGAGGGAGTGGTTCGCGGGCGTGTTCCCGGCGCCAACGACGGTGCAGGTGGAGGCATGGCGGGCCATCGCCGACGGTGAACACGCGCTGGTGGTGGCACCCACCGGCTCCGGCAAGACCCTTGCGGCGTTTCTCTGGGCCATCGATGCACTGGGCTCTTCGGTCCCCGGCGAGGCATCGCGGCAGAGCGACGTGAGCCCGGGCGAGGCCGGGCGCGGTGTCGCCGCGAAGGGACGGAAACCCGTCCGTGGCACGCGCGTGGTCTACGTCTCGCCGCTCAAGGCGCTGGGCGTCGACGTGGAGCGCAACCTGCGCGCGCCGCTCACCGGCATCCGGCTGGCGGCCGAACGGCTAGGCACACCGCTGGCCGACGTCACCGTCGGCGTGCGCTCCGGCGACACCGCCCCGCGCGAACGCGCCGCGCTGCTGCGCCGGCCGCCCGACATCCTGATCACCACGCCAGAGTCGCTGTATCTCATGCTGACCAGCTCCGCGCAGCACACCCTCACCAGCGTGGAGACAATCATCGTCGACGAGATCCACGCCGTCGCCGGCACTAAGCGCGGCAGCCACCTGGCCCTCAGCCTCGAGCGGCTGGATGCTCTGACCGGCCGCGACGTGCAGCGCGTCGCCCTGTCCGCCACGGTCCGGCCCATCGAGCGGGTCGCCACCTTCCTTGGTGGCGACCGGCCGGTGTCCGTCATCGCACCCCCGGCAGAGAAGCGCTGGGAAGTCACGGTGCGGGTGCCCGTCGAAGACCTGGCCGATCCCGGTCCCCCACCGGGCACCGACGTACCCACCGACCCCCTGCTCGCCGCCGCGGGCACCGACACCCTCACGGCCAACACCGCCAGCAGCTCCGGCATCTGGCCGCACGTCGAGCAGCAGGTCTACGAGACGGTGCTGCAAGGTCGCTCGACGCTGATCTTCACCAATGGTCGCCGCACCGCCGAGCGACTGACGGCTCGGCTCAACGAGATGTGGGCCGAACACAACGATCCCGACACGCTGCCTCCCATGCCGCCGCGCCCGCCGGCCCAGGTGATGGCCCCGGTCGACACCACGCGGGGAGCCCCGCTGGTCATCGCCCGGGCACACCACGGTTCGGTGAGCAAGGAGCAGCGCGCCCAGGTAGAGGCCGCGTTGAAGGCGGGCGAGCTGCGCTGTGTGGTGGCCACCAGCTCACTGGAGCTGGGCATCGACATGGGCGCCGTGGACAGAGTGATCCAGGTGGCGGCGCCGCCGTCGGTGGCCAGCGCCCTGCAGCGCATCGGACGCGCGGGGCACGTCGTCGGGGCGGTGTCATCGGGCGACGTCTACCCACTCCACCGGGGAGACCTCGCCGCCGCCGCGGTCACCACCGAGCGGATGCTGGCCGGGCAGATCGAGGAGTTGCGCATCCCCCGCGCCCCGCTGGACGTGCTGGCCCAGCAGACGGTGGCCGCGGCAGCCGGGGCGGGCGATGCCGGCCTGGATGTCGACGAATGGTTCACCGCGGTACGGCGCTCCCAGCCCTACACCTCTCTCGACCAAAGCCTGATGGATTCCGTCATCGAATTGCTCACCGGCGCCTATCCGTCAGCCGATTTCGGCAACCTGCGGGCCCGCCTAGTACTCGGTGACGACAACCGCCTCTATCCCCGGCCAGGTGCCCTGCGGCTGGCCGCCACCTCGGGCGGCACCATCCCCGACCGCGGGCTGTTCGGCGTCTTCCTCGCAGGCGACGAGCAGGGCGCACGACGGGTCGGCGAGCTCGATGAGGAGATGGTCTACGAGTCACGGGTGGGAGACACCTTCTCTCTGGGCGCCTCCTCGTGGCGAATCGAACAGATCACCCGCGACCAGGTGCTCGTCTCGCCTGCCCCGGGCAACACCGGCCGGCTGCCGTTCTGGCGGGGCGAGGACGAAGGACGACCCGCCGAACTGGGACGCCAGATCGGCCGCCTCCAGCGCGAGGTCGCACGTAGCCCCGAGCGCCTCGACAAGCCCTATCTCGACGATCACACCCGCGAGAACCTCGCCCGCTATCTCGCCGAGCAGCGTGCTGCCACCGGCCTGGTGCCAGACGAGGCCACCGTCGTGTTGGAACGGTTCCGCGATGAGTTGGGCGACTGGCGCGTCGTCGTGCACTCTCCCCTCGGCCGGAGGGTCTTGGCCGCCTGGGCGCTGGTGCTCGGCGAGTCGATCACCCGGGAGACCGGGATGGACGTGCAGCCCATCGCGGGCGACGACGGCATCGTGTTCCGTCTCCCCGATTCCGAGGCGGTGGAGCGGTTGCCAGAAGTGCTGGTCCCCGACCCCGACGAGGTCACCCGGATCGTCACCGAGCAGGTGGGCGGCACCGCCCTGTTCGCCGGGCGCTTCCGCGAGTGCGCGTCCCGCGCTTTGCTGCTCCCACGGCCCAATCCCGGCAAGCGGGCACCACTGTGGCAGCAGCGCCAGCGCGCGGCCCAGTTGCTGGAGGTCGCGCGGCATCATCCACGCTTTCCCATCGTCTTGGAGACCGTGCGCGAGGTGACCCAGGATGTCTACGACGTGCCGGGGCTCGTCGCGTTGGCTCGCGGGCTGCGCTCCGGCGGCGTGCGGCTGGTGGAGGTGGTCACCGAGCAGCCCAGCCCCTTCGCGGCCACGCTCCTTTTCCGCTATCCCGGCGCATTCATGTACGACGGCGACACCCCACTCGCTGAACGCCGCGCCGCACTCCTCTCGCTCGATCCCGAGCTGCTGGCCGCCGCGCTCGGCACGCTCGATCTCCGCGAGTTGCTCGATCCGGATGTCGTCGACGAGGTGGTAGCGGAACTGCAGCACACCGCCCCGGAGCGACGCGCCACGAACACGGAGGCCCTGGCCGATCTCCCACGCTTCCTCGGACCCGTCCCGCTGCGTGACCTACCTGAGCGCACCACAGGCATCGACGTAGACCGGGCCATCGCCACCCTGGGCGCGCGGGTGGCTGTCGTGCAGCTCGCCGGCGAGCCGCACCTGGCCGCCGCAGCCGATCTCGGCATCCTCCGCGACGCGCTCGGCATCCCCGTCCCTCCCGGTCACTCCGCCGCGCTCGGGGCCGAGGGCCGCGATCCGCTCACCCAGCTGATCGCGCGATTCGCCCGCACCCACGGCCCCTTCACCGTCGGCGACGTAGCTGCCGCCTTCGGCTTGGGCATCGCGACGGTCGGCCTCGTGCTCGAGCGGGAGGTCGCCGCCCGACGGCTCACGGCTGGACGCTTCACCCCCGGATGCGCCGAGCCGGAGTTCATCGACCCCGAAGTGCTGCGCCGCCTCCGGACCCGTTCCTTGGCCAGAGCCCGAGCCCAACTGCAACCGGTATCGGCGACGGGATACGCACGATTCCTGGCCAACGCCCACCAGGTCGACGAGCGTCCCGAATCCAGCCCCGACGAGGTACTGCTGGCGTTGCAGGGCCTCGCGGGGGCAGCGCTGCCCGCCTCCGCATGGGAAACTCATGTCCTTGCTTCCCGTCTCAAGAATTACTCTCCCGCACATCTCGACGCATTGCTCGCGGAAGGCGAAGCCGTCATCCGGCTCCGAGGCTCGGCAGGCCCCCACGATCCGCTCGTCGCCATCGTGCCCGCCGACGATCTCGACCTCATTCCCCCACCCACCGCTCCGCCGAGCGAATCAGCCCTCCAGGTGGCCTCGGCGCTGGCCGATGGCGACGGCACCTATCAGGCCTGGCTGGCTACCAGGGCCCAGGCCGGTCCCACCGATGATCAGGCGGCCGCCGTCGACGAGTGGTGGCGCGCCGCGGAGGAGGGGGCGATCGCCCCGAGTTCGATGGCACCGATCCGTGCCCGGGTGGGCGGCTCCACCCGCGGTGCCCACAAGGCCGCTCGCCCCTCGCCCCGTCGCCGCGCACGGCTGCCACGGCTAGGGCGGGCACACTTCCTTCCCGGCGCCCCGCCCACGGCCGGCGGACGTTGGTACCGCGTCCGCGACCCTCAGCCCGCCCCGGCCGACGCGGCACTCGCGCTGGCGTCGTCGTGGCTCGCTCGGCTCGGCGTGATCACGCGCGGCGGCGTCACCACCGACGGGGTGCCTGGCGGATTCGCCGCCGCCTACCGTCTGCTGGCGCAGCTGGAATCGGCGGGCAAGGTGGTGCGCGGTTATCTGGTCGAGGGCCTCGGTGGAGCACAGTTCAGCACGCAGGAGGTGGTTGGTCGGCTCCGGGAATTCGCCGATTCACCCGATCAGACCGATTGGCCTTCGGGGGCCGCCCACCCGGCGCCTATCGTGCTCGCCGCTCTCGACCCCGCCAACCCGTACGGCAGCGTGCTGCCCTGGCCGACGCATCCAACCGCCCGCCCGTCGCGCTCCGCCGGTGCCCTCGTCGTTCTGGCAGACGGCATCTGCCTGGCTCACCTCACCCGCGGTGGCCGGGTACTCACGCTGTTCGGCGAGGAAAGCCGCGAGGAACGCGCCTTTTTGGTGGTGCGCGCGCTGCGCGATGCCGTTATCGAGGGACGGATGTCGCGGGTGCGGATCGAGGAGATCGACGGCGACCGTCCCGGAACCAGCGGCCTCCAGGAGGCCATGCTCACCGCAGGCGCGCGGCTCACCCCGAAGGGGATCATCATCGAGGGCGGCCGTGCCTGAGGGCGACTCGGTCTGGCGCCTTTCCCAGCGGTTGCAGCCGCTGGAGGGCCGCACGATCACCCATTCCGAGTTCCGGGTGCCGCAGCTCGCCACCGCCAGCCTCGATGGCGGCACCGTCACCCGGATATGGCCGCACGGCAAGCATCTGTTCTGGCAGGTCGACGACGCCAACCGCTCGCGAATCCTGCATACCCATTTGCGGATGGAGGGCACCTGGCGGGTCCACCCCACGGGAACGCGCTGGTCTCTCCCCGCGCACACGGCGCGCGTCGTGGTCCAGGTCTCCGGGGATGTCGAGTTGGTGGGGCACGATCTCGGGCTCGTCGAGCTCTGGCCGGCCGAGGAGTTCGAGCGACGCATGGGCTATCTCGGCCCAGATCTCCTGGCCGACGATTGGTTCTCCCCCGGCCATTGGCATCCGACGGGTCGCGACGAGGCCGTTCGTCGTGTCACCGCCGACACCCGAAGCATCGGCGAGGCGCTGCTCGATCAACGCAATCTGGCCGGGATCGGCAACGAGTACCGCGCTGAGGTGTGCTTCCTGCGTGGTCTGCACCCGGGTGTGCCCGTCGGAGAGGTGGATGTGCCTGCGATCGTGGATCTCGCGGCCAAGCTGATGCGGGGAAACCTCTCCAGCCCGGTGCGCACCTTCACCGGCGACCACCGGAGGGGCCACACCACGTTCGTCTTCGGCCGGAAAAATCAACCGTGCCGGCGCTGCGGCACCGCGATCCAAGCAGACACCCTCGGCGGGGCAACCAGCGCCGCCGATCCCCGCGCCGGCCAGGAGCGCATCATCTGGTGGTGCCCCGTGTGCCAGGGACTTCATCTTCCGAGCCAGGAGTGACCACAGGAGATACGAATGCGTTCCCAACGCTGGCCCGAAGGGGGTGAGTATCCCCCTCGTCGGACTCCGATGCAAAAGCGTGTGGCGGACCCTGGTCTCTGCGATTGCCTACGTTTACGCCCTTCGAGGCTCCTTCGTCGCACCTCAGCTTCCGGGCTGCTTCGCCGGCACCGCGGGGCAGGAAAGCGAGGGAGACGAGACCCAATCACCGGTCCCTGAGGTGTGACGAGCTCTGCGAGGAACCTCGAAGGGCGTCTGACTGGAACCTTTGCCAGAGTCTGTGCCCATGCTTGCGTTTAACGCCCTTCGAGGCTCCTTCGTCGCACCTCAGCTTCCGGGTTGCTGCGCTGCCACCGTGAGGTGGGAAAGTAGCAATACTTTCGCATCAGGGACCGACAAACGGGATCCGTCACACACTTTCGCATCAGGGACCGGTGGTTGGGTACCTTTCGCATCAGGGACCGCCCTTCGAGGCTCGTGCCTCGCACCTCAGGAACCACCCTTCGAGGCTCGTGCCTCGCACCTCAGCTTCCGGGCTGCTTCGCTGCCACCGTGGAACAGGAAAGTGAGCAGAGGGAACCCGTTGTCAGGTCCCTGAGGTGTGACGAGCTCTGCGAGGAACCTCGAAGGGCGTTTAACTGGAACCCTTGGCAGAGACCGTGCCCATGCTCGCGTTTACGCCCTTCGAGGTTCGTTCCTCGCACCTCAGCAACCGGGCTGCTTCGCCGCCACCATGAGGTGGGAAAGTAGCGATACTTTCGCATCAGGGACCTGACAACAGGATTCCGCCACACACTTTCGCATCAGGGACCTGAATTGGGTTCACTTTCGCATCAGGGACCTGACCATGGGATGCCGTCACACACTTTCGCATCAGGGACCGGTGGTTGGGTACCTTTCGCATCAGGGACCTGACAACGGGTTCCCTCGCCTCACGATGGTCGGACTCCGGCTAAGAACCAATAGTTCGAGTTAATTTGTATGATTCAAAATAACTAGTAGGGTGGGATGCATGACCGCCTCCCTCTCGCACTCCACCGAGGAATGCGCCGCGCTGCTGCACAGCCGCGGTCTTCGAGTGACGGCGGGACGAGTGGCGGCGATCTCCTACCTGAGCGCGCATCCCCATAGCTCGGCATCAGAGGTCTATTCGGCGCTTGCCTGCAACCTGCCATCGCTCTCCTTGCAGTCGGTGCACAACATCGTTCAAGACTTGAGCGAGTGCGGCATTCTGCGCCGCATCGACCTGCCCGATTCCGGCAGCGCGCGCTACGAGACGCAGCGGCTCGACAACCACCATCACGTCCAGTGCGTGGTCTGCCGCCGGATAGAGGACGTCGAGTGCGCCGAGGGGTTGGCACCATGCCTCACCCCCAGCAACAACCACGGCATGCGCATCATCGAGGCATCGCTCACCTTCCGGGGGATATGCCGCGAGTGCGACGCGACTCTCGGCAACGCCTAACCAGGCGTTCCGGCTACCGCGCCCACGGGCCGGACAACACCCAGAACTCTGTAGAAAACAACTACCTGAAAGGGAGAAACAGGCTTTGACTGATACAGCCAAGTGCCCAATCGACCACACCGCCATGGGAGGCCCCAGCACGACCGCACCGGTCTCTGGCACGGGCACCCGTAACATCGACTGGTGGCCGGATCGGCTCAACCTGAAGATTCTGGCCAAGAACCCTGAGGTCGCGAACCCACTCGGTGGCGACTTCGATTACCGCGAAGCATTTCAGAGCCTCGACCTCGACGAGGTCAAGCGCGATATCGCGACCCTCCTCACCGATTCCCAGCCTTGGTGGCCGGCCGACTTCGGCCACTATGGGCCCCTGATGATCCGCATGGCCTGGCACAGCGCCGGCACCTACCGCGTCTTCGACGGACGCGGCGGGGGCGGCACCGGCCAGCAGCGCTTCGCTCCGCTGAACAGCTGGCCGGACAACGTCGGCCTCGACAAGGCCCGGCGTCTGCTGTGGCCGGTGAAGAAGAAGTACGGCAAGTCGCTCAGCTGGGGCGACCTCATGATCCTGGCGGGTAACGTCGCGCACGAGCAGATGGGCATGCCCACCTTCGGTTTCGCCGGCGGACGCCCCGACGTGTGGGAGCCGGACGACGACGTGTACTGGGGTTCGGAGAAGACCTGGCTGGGCGACGAGGATCGCCTCGAGGGCAGGCAGCTGGCCAAGCCGCTGGGCGCCACCATGATGGGCTTGATCTACGTCAACCCCGAAGGCCCGCAGGCCAACCCCAACCCCCTCGCCGCAGCGCACCAGATCCGTGAGACCTTCTCCCGCATGGCGATGAACGACGAGGAGACCGTCGCTCTGATCGCCGGCGGCCACACCTTCGGCAAGACCCACGGCGCAGCACCAGACGACGACCGCGTCGGTGCGAACCCCGAGGCCGCCCCGATGGAGCAGATGGGCCTGGGCTGGAAGTCCAGCCACGGCACCGGCCACGGAAACGACGCCATCGGCTCGGGGCTTGAGGTCACCTGGACCTACCACCCCACCCGCTGGGACAACGAGTTCTTCCACATCCTGTTCGCCTACGAATGGGAGTGCGTGGTTGGCGAGGGCGGCCACTATCACTGGCGCCCGAAGGACGGTGGCGGCTCCGACATGGTTCCCATGGCGCAGGGCCATGAGCGCCGCGAGCCGCGCATGCTCACCACCGACATCTCGCTGCGCGAGGATCCGATCTACCGCGAGATCTCGCTGCGCTACCGCAACGACCAGGCCGCCTTCACCGAGGCCTACCGTCGCGCGTGGTTCAAGCTGACCCACCGCGACCTCGGCCCGAAGTCGCGCTACCTCGGCCCCGAGGTGCCGGAAGAGGATCTGCCGTGGCAGGACCCGATTCCCGCCCGCAACTACGAGTTGATCGACGAGGCCGACGTGGCGGCACTCGAGAACAAGATCTCCGAATCCGGCCTGAGCGTCAGCGCACTGGTCGGTGCCGCGTGGGCGTCGGCGGCGTCCTTCCGCGGGAGCGACAAGCGGGGCGGCGCCAACGGCGGCCGCATCCGCCTGGAGCCGCAGCGCAGCTGGGAGGTCAACCGTCCTGAGCAGCTCTCCAGCGTGCTGAATGTGCTCGAACGCCTCCAGGGCGAGTTCAACGCCACCGCACAGGGCGGTAAGCAGGTCTCCATCGCCGACTTGGTGATCATCGCCGGAAACGTCGGCGTGAAGCAGGCCGCGCGAGCCGCCGGACGCGAGGTGCAGATCCCCTTCACCCCGGGTCGCACGGATGCGTCGCAGGAGCAGACCGACGTAGAGTCGTTCGAGTACCTGAACCCGGCGGCCGACGGCTTCCGCAACTACGAGTCGGAGCGCGCCCTGGGCCTGCCGGCGGAGCACCTCCTGGTCGACCGCGCCAACCTGCTCACGCTGTCGGCACCCGAGATGACGGTGCTCATCGGCGGTATGCGGGTGCTCGGCACCAACTGGGACGGTTCCACCCATGGCGTTCTCACCGACCGTCCGGGCGTTCTCACCAATGATTTCTTCGTCAACCTGCTGGACCTGAACACCCAGTGGCGTTCGATCGACGAGAAGTCGCGCACCTTCGAGGGCTTCGACGAGACCACCGGCACCATCACGTGGACCGGCACCCGGGCAGACCTGGTGTTTGGCTCCAACTCCGAGCTGCGCGCCCTCGCGGAGGTCTACGCCAGCGACGATGCAGAGGACAAGTTCGTCAACGACTTCGTGGCCGCCTGGGCCAAGGTTGCAGACCTGGACCGCTTCGACGCACGCTGACCCTCGCTATCCGCTAAACAGTTTGTGGTTCCACCAGTCCTGGTGGAACCACAAACTGTTTATTACGCCAAAAGGACGACCCCGTAAGGCAAAGCCGATGGGTGAGGGATTCGCCAGGATTTCGTCGCCTGGACGAAGCCCTGCAGCCAAGCATCGACACGCGGTTCGTCGTCGATATCGGCTGAGCACCGTGCAAGACTGGGAAAATGAGAATCGCAGTCACGGGATCGACGGGACTGATCGGCTCGGCGCTGGTCCGATCCTTGCTCGTCGACGAACACGAGGTGATCCGGCTGGTGCGTCCCGGCGCGCAGACGGGGCAACGCGACGACGGCACCATCGGCGTCGAGTGGAACCCCGCTGAGCGGCAGATCGACGCCGCGGCGCTGGAGGGCCTGGATGGGGTGGTGCATCTGGCCGGCGCAGGCGTCGGCGACAAGCGGTGGACGACGTCGTACAAGAACCAGATCATGGAGAGTCGACGACTGGGAACCTCCACCTTGGCGCGAGCATTGGCCAGCTTGGATCAGCCGCCATCTGTGCTGGTGAGCGCGTCTGCGGTCGGCTACTACGGGCAGACCGGCGACCAACCAGTCACCGAAGACGCTCCCGCCGGAACCGACTTTCTCGCCGACGTGTGCCGGGTATGGGAATCCTCAGCCGATCCCGCGCGCGACGCCGGAATCCGCGTGGTCCACCCACGAACCGGGCTCGTCTTCGACCGGCGCGGTGGCGCGGCCGCCAAACTGTTGCCCCTCTTCCGTCTGGGGCTCGGCGGCAGGCTCGGCAACGGCAGGCAATGGTGGAGTCTGATCTCCCTCGCAGACGAGGTCGGCGCCATCCGCTTCCTCTTGGACAACGACGAGGTCTCCGGACCGGTCAACCTCACCGGACCCTCACCAGCCACCAACGCCGAACTCACCCAGGAACTCGCGCGGCAGCTGCGACGCCCCGCAATCGTGCCGGTGCCATCATCCGCACTGCGCGTCGCACTGGGCGAGATGGCCGTTGAGGTCATCGGCAGCCAACGCGTGCTGCCCTCCGTCCTTGAGAAGGCGGGCTATCGGTTCTCCCACCCCGAACTCCCAGACATCGTCCACGCCGGGCTCGACCGCTCTCTAGGCGGCCTCAGGGGCTAGACCCGAGCCACCTCGAACCCAGCTTCCCCATCTGCGTCGGCGACCGCGGGGGGAGAGTGAGCGGAGGAAACCTCTTGTCCGGTCCCTGAAGCGAAAGTGAGTGGGTAAATCTCAGTTGTCAGGTCCCTGAGGTGCGAGCGTTGGGCGAGCCTCGAAGGCGGAATGCAAGCATGGGCACAGACTCTGCCAGAGGTTCCGTTTAACGCCCTTCGAGGTTCCCTCGCAGAGCCTGCCTCACACCTCAGGGACCTGAAAAAAGGGTTCCCTCCCTCTTTGTCAAGCTGGTTGTGAGTCGGTTGGTGAGAGATTGGGAGTTGAGTTAGATGACGATCAGTGTTGGGGTCACGGCGGCGGAGATCCGCGAGTTCGTGCATGAGTACCAGTTGCAGCCGTACGGGCGGAAGGGCTCGTGGCTGGCCGCGCGGGGCGTGTCGTACGACCGGCTGCAGCGGTGGCGGGATGCGGTGTACGCCGGTGATCTGGACCGGGGGCTGGTTCCGCGAGAGGCTAGTGGTGTGACTGTTCCCCGAGTAAACGCACCGCGCTGGAGAAGCAACGAGCCGCGAGAGTGCCGCGCACGAGGTCGAGCTGGCGGGATTGGCCAGCGCACGAAGGTAGGCGATGGCGTCTCGGATCTCGCGCCGCTCGTAGAAGCGCACCCCGCCGACCACCTTGTACGGCATGCCGACGCGGATGAACACCTCTTCGATGGCTCGCGACTGCGCGTTGGTGCGGTAGAACACCGCGGTGTCACCATAGGTGGACACGCCTTTGTCCATGAGCTCGTCGATCTCGGTGGCGATGAAGTGCGCCTCGTCCTGCTCGGTGTCGGCCACCCACCCGACGATCAGGTCACCTTCACCCAGGTCTGACCAGAGGCGCTTCTCCCGCCGTCCCTGGTTGCGAGAGATGACGGCGTTGGCCGCCGTGAGCACGTGCTGGGTGGAGCGGTAGTTCTGATCCAGCACGACGGTAGTCGCGCCCGGGAAATCCTGTTCGAAATCGAGGATGTTGCGGATCGTCGCCCCGCGGAAGGCGTAGATCGACTGATCGGAGTCGCCCACCACCATCAGCTCCGCCGGTTCCACGACAGGTGTTCCGGGCGGCAGTTCGGCGGAGACATCGCCGCACAGTTCCCGGATCAGCACGTACTGAGCGGTATTGGTGTCCTGGTACTCGTCGACGAGCACATGGCGGAACCGTCGCCGATACTTCTCCCGCACGTCGGGGAAGGCCTGAAAGAGGTTGACGGTGGTCATGATCAGGTCGTCGAAATCCAGCGCATTGGCGGCGCTGAGCCTGGCCTGGTAGTCGCGGTAGGCCTCCGCGTACACCTTCTGATTGGGGGTCTGCGCTTCCGCGACGGCCGTCTCGAAATCAACCAGTTCGTTCTTGTAGTTTCCGACCGCATTCATCACCGCGCGCACCGGATACTTCTTGGGATCGACCTCTTGATCGCGCAGCACCAACGACATCAGGCGTTTGGAGTCGGCGTCGTCGTAGATGGAGAACGACTTGTTGATCCCGAACCGATCGATGTCGCTGCGCAGGATCCGCACGCAGGCCGAGTGGAAGGTGGATACCCACATCAGTTTCGCCCGGTTGCCCACCAGCTCGACGACGCGCTCGCGCATCTCCGCCGCCGCCTTGTTGGTGAAGGTGATCGCCAGGATCGAGCCGGGATGCACGTCGCGTTGGGAGACGAGATGGGCGATGCGCCTGGTCAGCACACGCGTCTTTCCCGACCCCGCGCCGGCCACCACCAGAACCGGCGAGCCGGAGTGCAGCACCGCTTGGCGTTGCGGCGGATTCAGCCCTTCCAGCAGCTCCTCCTCGCTGATCCGCTTGGCCTTGACGGGCCGCGCCGGCGCTTCGTCGGCGTCGGCCGACCGGGACGGCGGCGCATCGTCGGGCGCGGGCGCGAACACAGCGAACAGGTCAGGAAAAAGGGAATCAGACATCTCGACGGATACCCTACCCGCCACCGCCCACAGCCACCCTCCCCACTGGTCTCATAAGAGGTGCTTCTGTCTCACGTCCCTGATGCGAAAGTGTGGGGAGGGATGCCGTTGTCCGGTCCCTGATGCGACAGTGAGCATGGGTAAACCTGTTTTCAGGTCCCTGATGCGACAGTGAGCATGGGTAAACCCATTGTCCGGTCCCTGAGGTGCGACGAAGGAGCCTCGAAGGGCGTAAAACGCAAGCATTCGCACAGATCCTGCCAAAGCCCCAGTCAACGCCCTTCGGGGTGGTCCCTGAGGAGCGAGGAACGAGCGTCTCGAAGGGCTCCTCGCAGAGCTCGTCACACCTCAGGGACCTGAAAAAAGGGTTCCCTCTGCTCACTTTCCTGCCCCACGGTGGCAGCGAAGCAGCCCGGAGGCTGAGGTGCGAGGAACGAGCCTCGAAGGGCACCTCAGGGACCGACAAACGGGATCCGCCACCCACTTTCGCTTCAGGAACCGGTGCTTGGGTCCTGAAGTCACGCCTGCATCAGGCGCCGACCGATGGAGAAGCGTCAGTGATGGGGGTCGCCGCCGACGACGCGGGCCGACAGCAGGGCGCGTGTGTCGTCGGGCAGCGGCGTGGGGCGGCCTTCGCCGTCGGCGCAGACCAGCACGGTGCGTCCGCGAATGAACACCGTGGGTGAGCAGGGATCGATCATCTCAGCGGCCAGCGTCAGCGAGGTGCGCCCCACCCGCACCGGCGCGGTGAGCACGACGAAAGGTTCCAGACGGTGCGGGATCTGAGCGACGTAGTCCACGTCCTGCTGGGCCACCAGCCACATCCGTTCTTCTTCACCTGCCCCCATGCGAGCCATGGAGGGATCCCAGCGGGTAGTGGATTCGACGCGAGCCTGCTGCAGGTAGTCGAAGACGACGGCGTTGTTGACGTGGCCGTAGCGGTCCAAGTCCGACCAGCGCACTGCAATCTCGATCGGCTCCCCACGCCCGCGCAGCCGGGGCGCCAGAACAGGCGGCAGCTCGTCGAAGTCTCCCACCTGCGAAGAGAAGAACTCTCGATCCCCCGGGGTCAAGCGCACAGGGCGCTGCGAGGCGAAATCGAACGGGCACAAGACGGTGCGGGCATCGGCCACGTGCACACCATCCTGAGTGAGCCGATAGCCGAGCTCGTAGCGCGCGCCACCCACCTTGACGGTACCCAACTCGATATCGACCCCGGAGTGGGAATAGCTCACCGGGCGCCGATAAGCGATGCGATGGCCGACCACCACCAACCCGTCGTGCAACAACGTCGAGTCGGGGTTGGTCGCCAGGAAGGCGACGCGCGCCTCCTGAAGGTAGTCGATCAGCAGCGCATTGTTGACGTGCCCCTGCGCGTCGAGATCCGACCAGCGCAGGGGGCACCTGTAGCGAAACACCTAGGTTCTCCTCGACGATGTCCGCAGGATCACTCAGTCCTCCGGAGGATAGAAGCCCTCGATGAGATCGGAATAGCGCTCGGTGACGAAGCTGCGCCGGATCTTCATGTTGGCGGTCACGCCATCGTTGTCGACCGTGAGTTCCTGATCGAGGATGGCGAACTTCTTCACCGTCTCCCACCGCTCCAACTTGGCGTTGGCCCTCTCCAGCTGGCGCTCGATCGAGGCGTAGATCTCGGGGCGCTGGGTGAGTTCGGAATAGGAAAGGTGACCAAGATCGCGCTTCTCCGCCCAGGTCTGGAGCAGCACCGGATCGAGCACGACGAGCGCCGAGACGAACTTCCGGTCGTCGCCGATGGCCACGGCCTGGGAGATGTAGGGAACATTCGCCGTGATCGCTGCCTCCACCTTCTGCGGCGAGACGTACTTGCCGCCGGAGGTCTTGAAGAGGTCCTTCTTGCGGTCGGTGACACGCAGCTTCCCGTTGGGGGCGATCTCGCCGATATCGCCCGTGTGATACCAGCCGTCCTCCTCGAAGACCTCCGCCGTGCGCTCCGGCAGGTTGTGATATCCGGGGCTGATGATGGGACCGCGCAGGAGGATCTCGCCGTCGTCGGCGATCTTCACCTCGATGCCAGGCAGCACCGCGCCGACGGTGCCCGGGCTCGGCGGGAGGGGGAGATCCACCGCGGCGATGGCAGAGGTCTCGGTGGCGCCGTATCCCTCGATCACCATGATCCCCGCGCCGACGAACCAGCGCTGCACCTGTGGCGCGAGCTTGGCCGAGCCCGAGATCATGAACTTGATCCGGCCGCCGAGTCGCTCCTTGAGCTTGCTGAACACCAGCTTGTCGGCGACGCCCCAGCGCACCTTGACCGCGCCCGGCAGCTCCTTGCCCTCGGCGATGTAGGGGGACGCCTCGCGCGCGACGGCGAAGGCCCAACGGGCGATCCTGGCCTTGAGGCCCTTGTTGCTGGTCATGACGGTGGCGCGCACCTTTTCGAAGATGCGCGGTGCGCCGCACATGAACGTGGGTCGCACTTCACCGAGGCCCACCACGATCCTGTCGATGCGGCCGTCGACGGCCGACGCGAAGCCGTAGCTCAGCTGAACCGCAATCAAGGCCTTACCGAAGACATGGCTGAGGGGCAGCCAGAGATACTGGATCTCGTCGTGATCGATGACGTCCAGATATTTGGTGCTGACGCCCTCGTAGATCCAGGAGATGTGATTGAGGCGCACGCCCTTGGGGCGGCCCGTGGTGCCGGAGGTGTAGATCAACGTGCACAGCGTGCCCGGATTGGTGGAGTCGATCGCCTCTTCCACCGCGCCAGGCGTTTCGGCAAGATGTTCCTCGCCGAGGTTGAGAAGGTGCTGGTAGGAGATCACACGATCACCCAATTCCACGCCTTCGGTATCCAAGACGACGACGGTGTGGATCTGCTCCTTCAAAGCGTCGTCGGCTTCGACCTTGGCCAGCTGTTCCGCGTTTTCGACGACCGCGATCACCGAATCGGAATCGGTCAAGATGTAGGTGAAATCATCGACCCCGGTATTGGGATAGATGGTGGTGGTGGCACCGGCGGCGCAGGCGATCGCCAGGTCGAGCATGATCCACTCGAGACGCGTCGTCGACGCGATGGCTACCCGCTCCTCGAACTTCAATCCGCGGGCCAGGAGGCCGGCAGCGAGCCGATGCACGATCTCCTGCGCCTCCGTCCAGGTGGTCGGAGCCCAAGTGTTCGGCCCCTCGGCCGCGCGGTCGGGGTCGAGAAAGGCCAGCGAGTGGGGCGTTTCCGCAGCGCGGCGCCGCAGCATGTCGCCGACGCTCGTTGGCGCGTTCTCCAGCAATTGTTGACGAATACTCAGCACATCTTGTTGCACGCTCAAGGTAACGGACTCCTCGCTCGGGGTATTGTTCCTACCCTAACGACTGCGCCGGAGCGCAACCGGGAATCGGGGCCGCTGGTTTCCATATCCGCCATTGTGAGCATCATCGCACCGAAGAGATATCGTTGAATCATCAATCTTCTGATACCGTAGCCACATGACGGAACCGGAACGCGGCTGGCTGACCGAGGATCAGCAACGAATATGGCGTAACTACCTGCTCGCCTCCACCAGGGTCTCCGAAGAACTCGACCACGCACTGACGCGATTCAACCTCTCCCTCCCGGAATACGAACTTCTCGTCCGTCTCTCCGAAGCCCCCGGCCACACCGTGCGCATGGGCGATCTCGCCTCATCGGTACGACACTCACGCTCCCGGCTCACGCACACCGCCAAGAGGATGGAGAGCAAGGGGCTGCTGCGACGCGAATCCTGCAGCCGCGATGGACGTGGCGTGCAGGCTGTACTCACGGACGAAGGCATGGCACTCCTCGTCCGGGCCGCCCCCACCCACGTGGATTCGGTCCGCCAGTGTTTCGTCGATGCGATCTCCCCCGAAGACTTCGAGGCGCTCGGGCGCGCGATGTGCGCCGTGCTGAACGCCGCCGACGAACGAACCCGGTGATCCTGCTGGGATACTTACCCCGTGAGCCATGACACCTCCACGTTAACCGAGCTCTCTATTCGAGCGACGCCTCGCTGTACCGGGTGGTTCCGCAGGCAGTCGCTCACCCACGTAGTGTCGCGGAGCTCGAAGCGACGGTGCGCGAGGCGTTGCGCACCGGCACCCCCATCACCGCCCGCGGTGCGGCACGTCCTGCGCGGGCAACGCCGTCGGCCCCGGCCTCGTAATCGACGTGGCCCGGCACCTGAACGCATTCACCCGCCATCGATCCCGAGGCCCGCACCGCCGTCATCGACCCGGGAGTGGTGCAAGCCGACCTCCAAGCCGCGGCACGGCCATACGGGCTCCGGGCTCGGCCCCGACCCATCCACGTCGTCGCGATGCACCGTCGGCGGGATGATCGGAAACAACGCTTGCGGCCCCGCGCGCTGGGGTACGGGCGCATGGCCGACAACGTCGGGAGCTTGACATCATCACCGGCACCGGGAGAAGCTCACCCTGGGCCGCGACGATCTTCCAGAGTTGCGTGCGCTCGTCGCCGCCAACCTGGGCACCATCCGCACCGAGTTCGGCACCTTCATCCGGCAGGTGTCCGGCTACTCCCTGGAGCATCTCCTCCCGGAGCGGCGCTTCGATACCGCGAAGTTCTTCGCCGGCACCGAGGGCACACTGGGTGTCATCACCCGCGCCACGGTGCGCCTGGTGGCGGATGCCCCGGTGAACCTGATGTGGCGCTCGGCTATCCCACGATGGCACGACGGCGACGACATCTCCAACCTCCTGCGTTTCCGGCCCACCGCCTGCGAAGGCTTGGACCGCCGGATCGTCGACGGGTGGTGGCCAAGCTCGGCGCCAGCTCCGTACCGCCACTTCCCCGGGGCGACGGCTGGATGTTCATCGAGCTGGTGGGTGAAGATGTCGCTGAGGCCATGAGCGCGCAGAGGCACTGCTCGGGGCGCCCGCAGCGCTGGACGGGTGGGTGGTCGATCATCCCCGAAGCCGCGAAGCTGTGGCAGATCCGCGCCGATGGCGCCGGCCTGGCGGGAGTCTCGCTGGACAAGCCCGCCTATGGCGGGTGGGAGGACGCCGCGGTGCCGCCCGCACAGCTCGGCAACTACCTGCGTGCCTTCGACGACCTGCTCGTCAGACATGGCTTCCAGGGCCTGCCTTACGGACACTTCGGCGACGGCTGCGTGCACTGCCGCATCGACTTCCCGCTCACTGAGCCTGACGGCGCCGCCCGCTATAAGGCCTTCGTCGAGGAGGGCGGAGATCGTCGCGAGCTTCGGCGGCTCCATGTCGGGCGAACACGGCGACGGGCGCGCCCGGTCGGCGTTGCTGCCCAAGATGTATTCCCCCGATGCGATCGCGCTGTTCGGCAAGGTCAAGCAGCTCTTCGACCCCCAGAATCTGCTCAACCCCGGGGTGCTCGTCGACCCGCGACCCGTCGAGGCGGATATGCGGATGGTGACGGTCAGCCGCTCCCCGCTGAACCTCACCGACCCCGAATTCGTGGAGCAGGTGCACCAGTGCAGCGGCGTCGGCAAGTGCCTGGCCAACAACACCTCGGGGGGCGGCGTGATGTGCCCCAGCTACCAGGCCACCCGCCAGGAGAAGGATTCGACCCGCGGCCGCGCCCGCGCGCTGCAGGAGATGGTCAACGGCTCCGTCATCGCGGCGGGCTGGCGCAGCCCCGAGGTCGCCCAAGCCTTGGACCTCTGCCTTTCCTGCAAGGGCTGCGCCCGCGACTGCCCCACCGGCATCGACATGGCCGCCTACAAGGCCCGCGTCACGCATGAACGTTTCAAGGGTCGGCTGCGCCCGCGCAACCACTACTCCCTGGGCTGGTTGCCCCGGTGGGGACGTTTGATCACCACGGTTCCCGGGCTGGGGCGGATCATCAATCTGGTCGGTGCCGCGCCAGGCTTAGGACGCGTGCTGCGTTGGGGAGCCGGCGTCGACCATCGTCGCGAGATCCCCCGCTTCGCCTCCCACTCCGCCCGCAGCACCCTCCCCTCGCTGTGGGAGGTCCCTGAGACACAGGTGATATCCGCCTCGAAGGGGCTTTCGCGGAAACCATCAGCGAACCCCGTTCAGGTCCCTGAGGTGCGAGCGAAGCGAGCCTCGAAAGGGCTTTCGCGGAAACCATCAGCGAACCCCGTTCAGGTCCCTGAGGTGCGAGCGAAGCGAGCCTCGAAGGGGCGTCAACTGAAGCTTTGGCAGAGTCTGCAATCGCGGTCGCTTTACCGCCCCTTCAAGGAGACTTCGTCTCGCCTCAGGGACCAGGGGCTATGGGCTTCCCCCACACCTTCTGAACCTGAGGTCACTGATCCTGCTCTGTCGCGAGATAACAAGGGCCGGGTGCTGCTTTGGGTGGATTCGTTCTCTGATTGCTTCGAGTCTGGCACCTTCGCCGCGATGGTGCAGCTGCTCGTGCGCTTGGGCTACGAACCGGAGGTGCTCGACAAGACGGCGTGCTGTGGACTCACCTGGATCTCCACCGGGCAGCTCGACGGCGCCCGCCGCCAGCTGCGCCGCTCCGCCGAGGTGCTGGCCGGCTACGTCGCGGATGGGATACCCATCATCGGACTGGAGCCGTCCTGCACAGCGGTCTGGCGCTCGGACGCCCCGGAGCTGCTGCCCGACGACCCGAATGTCGCAGCGTTGAACGGCACGGTATTGACCTTGGCGGAGTTCCTCGCCCGTGACGACGACTTCGTCGCACCGGATCTCAGCGGTCACACCATCGTCGCCCAGCCTCATTGCCACCATGCCTCTGTGATCGGCTGGGGCCCCGACAAGGCTCTGCTGGAATCCACGGGGGCGAGGCTCGTCGCGGTTGGCGGATGCTGCGGCCTGGCCGGAAACTTCGGCGTCGAGATCGGGCATCACGAGGTGAGCGTGCAGGTGTTCGAGCACGACCTCGGCCCGGCCATCGAAGCGCACCCCGATGCCATCGTGCTGGCCGACGGCTTCAGCTGCCAGACCCAGCTGAAGTCGCTGGCGGGCCGCCCCTCGATGAGCCTCGCCGAACTCCTCGCCACCCACTGATCCCTTCCCCCGCTGTGGCCTCGATGCAAAGTGAGCGACGGGAACCCTTGATCGGGTCCTTGACGCGAAAGTTTGTGCGGGTTCCTGTATTCAGGCCCCTGCCCTCTTTGTCAAGCTGGTTGTGAGTCGGTTGGTGAGAGATTGGGAGTTGAGTTAGATGACGATCAGTGTTGGGGTCACGGCGGCGGAGATCCGCGAGTTCGTGCATGAGTACCAGTTGCAGCCGTACGGGCAGAAGGGCTCGTGGCTGGCCGCGCGGGGCGTGTCGTACGACCGGCTGCAGCGGTGGCGGGATGCGGTGTACGCCGGTGATCTGGACCGGGGGCTGGTTCCGCGAGAGGCTAGTGGTGTGACTGTTCCCCGAGTAAACGCACCGCGCTGGAGAAGCAACGAGCCGCGGAGAGTGCCGCGCACGAGGTCGAGCTGGCCCGGTTACGCGACCGTATCGCGGAGCTGGAGGGGGTCAACGATGCGCTGGGAAAAGCTATCGGGCTCTTGCACGCGATGAACGAGCACGAGCCTGCCGTCAACCAGACGACGACCGATCCGTCTGGTTCCTGACCATGGAGAACGACCTCGTCGTCGAGTTGACCGGGATCACTGGTTCGCAACGCCAAGCGTTGACGATCGCGGGGTGGCAAGATCGACGTGGTACTACCGTCATAACCCGCGTGGGCGGGTGGCTGATCCGGTGCATCAGGCAGACCGGGCCTACCAGTCTCGGATCAGTGAGACCGATCGGGAGAAGATCGCCGGGTTCATCCTCGCCGGCTGGGCAGCTGGTAACTCTGTTGATCACGCGTTCGCGACGGCATGGGATCAGGGGATCATGCTCGGTGCCCGCCGTTCCTGGTGGCGGATCGCTGCCGAGATCGAAGAACAGATGCTGCGCCCTGCTGTTCCCGTCAGCAAACAACGCCGGGCGCCGCGGAACAAGCCGGTGCTGAAAGCGACCGGGCCCGGGCAGGTATGGAGCTGGATATCACCGACCTGTACTCGCCGTGGCGGGGGTGGTGTTCAAGGCATACAAGATCACTGACATCTTCTCCCGGCAGATCGTCGGATGGCGGGTTGACGACGGTGAGGCCGACCACCTCGCCGTTGAGATGTTCGCGGCGGCGATCGCCGTGCACGGCGCGCCGCGTGTCGTGCACGCCGATAACGGTCCCTCGATGAAATCGAACCTGCTGCGGGACTTCCTTACCAACGAGCACGGTGTCGAGTTGTCGCATAACAGGCCCTACGTGTCTGACGACAACCCGTTCTCCGAGGCAGGGTTTAGGACGATGAAGTACCGTCCCGTTACCCGAAAGTCTTCCCAGACCTTGATGCGGCCCGCGCCTACCTTGGCGAGTACGTGCCCTGGTACAACCACGAGCACAAGCACTCCGGTATCGCGTTGTTCTCCCCAGCCCAGGTCCACGACGGCACCTGGCGTCAGGCCTGGCAGACCCGGGACCACGCGCTGCAACGCTACTTCGACGCGCACCCCGAACGCTTCCGGGCCCGCCCGAAAACACCGGCACCCGCGGACACGGTCGGGATCAACCTGCCAAACGAGAAACCAGAAAACAAAGCCGCGTGACTCCACACAGCTTGACATCGCGCGCTGATGCGAAAGTATCGCTGCTTTCCCACCTCACGGTGGCGCAGGAAAGTGAGAAATCAGGACCCAACCACCGGTCCCTGATGCGAAAGTGTGGGAGAGAAACCCTCTGTCCGGTCCCTGAGGTGCGACGAAGCGAGCCTCGAAGGGCGTTTGACTGGAACCTTTGGCAGAGTCTGTGCCCACGCTTGCGTTTACGCCCTTCGAGGCTCCTTCGTCGCACCTCAGGGACCAGCTCGAGGCTCAAGCTCGCACCTCAGGGACCGGACAATGGGTTTGCCCGTGCCCACTTTCGCATCAGGGACACCTTCGAGGCTCGTTCCTCGCACCTCAGGGACCACCCTTCGAGGCTCGTTCCTCGCACCTCAGCTTCCGGGCTGCTTCGCCGCCACCGTCGGGCAGGAAAGTGAGTAGAGGGAATCCTTTTGTCAGGTCCCTGAGGTGTGACGAGCTCTGCGAGGAGCCTCGAAGGGCGTTTACGGAACCTTTGACGGAGTCTGTGCGAATGCTTGCGCTTTACGCCCTTCGAGGCTCGTTCCTCGCACCTCAGGGACCGGACAATGGGTTTGCCCGTGCCCACTTTCGCATCAGGGACCACCCTTCGAGGCTCCTTCGTCGCACCTCAGGGACCGGACTACAGGAATCCGCACCTACTTTCGCATCAGGGACCGGACAATGGGATCCTCACACATTCTCGCTTCAGGAGTCTCAAAGGGCATCCCCGTAGGAAACCGCTCTCGACAGGGATGCAACCGTGCAGCCGCCTCAGACGTATTCCTCACAACACACTCACACACCGCACGAGAGGAGGAGGCATGAACGAAGCGCAGTTCGATGCGTTCTACACCGCATCGTTCACTCGCATCGTCGGGCAGATCTACGCGATGTGCGGAAACCTCACTGAGGCCCAGGATTGCGCCCAAGAGGCGTTCATCAGGGCCTGGGACCGCCGGAGCCAGCTCAGCTCATCAGGGAGCCCGGAAGCATGGGTCCGTACCACCGCCTACCGGCTCGCGGTGAGCCGATGGCGCAAAGCCAAGCGGGCGTTCCGCCAACCCGACCGCGCCGTCGAGACCACGAAGGCCACGGAACCCTCGCCCGACAGGATCGCTGTAGCGGAAGCTCTCAAACAACTCCCCGCCGATCAACGACGAGCCATTGTGCTTTATCACCTCTGTGACCTGAGCGTCGCCGAGGTCGCCCACGAAGTGGGGTCACCCACGGGCACTGTCAAAGCCAGGCTCGCCCGCGGCCGCGCCACCTTGGCGCGACTGCTCAACACAGACTTGGAGGCCCGTCATGCCTGATCGCATCCCCGAACTGGACAGCCTGGCCGCCGAAGCGAAAGAGGTGACCATGATGCCTGCCGATGAAGTTCGCCGCCGCGGCAACCGCCGCCGTACCACCCGCCGCACCGCGATCGCGGCCGGGAGCCTCGCTCTCGTCGCCGTCGCCGGGTTCGGCATTTGGCAATCCCCCCTTGCCGACGGATTCCGTCCTCCGGACTGGGCCGCCGTGCCCTCGCCGGAGCCCACCGAGTCCGAGAGCCAGGTTCCGTTGCCGTCTCCCTCCCCCACCCGGACCGACGCCGAACCGCCGAACATTCCCGCCCCGAACCAGGTCGTCCCACCCACCTGGGACAACCTGCCCACTGGTGAGATGCTCACGGAACCCGGCGCGCCAACCCCGGTCATCGTCCTCGACGAGTATCAAGGACCCGGGCAGAACGCCAAGGGACTCTGCGATCCCGGCAACTGGGGGGATCCGAGCACCTTCCTCGTGCGCGAGTATGGTGCGGATTTCGAGGATGCGGAGCCCTACTACTGGGCGGCCGTGCTGGGCTATGACTCGGCCACGGACGCGGATGCCGGTTTCGCGGCGATCCACGACGCCGTTGCCAACTGCGGCCCGCAACTCGAGGCAGCGGGCTGGCACGATCCGATGATCGAGGACCTCTCAGGGGATCTTCCCCCGGTCTCCGATACGGATGCCGACCCAGTCGTCATGTCGTTCTTCGGCGGGAGGGCGCTATCCGCCGATCCCAATACCGATCCGGGTGCTTTCACCGACACCTTGATCGTCCAGGCCGGCGAGCGCGTGCTGTGGGTAACGCTCGCCCTGGAGGACGCGTGGGGCCACCCCTGCGTCATCTGGGAAGACCCGGATCTGCCGCAGTGCGCGATGGGCTCCGGCCTCCAAGACATGTTCGACGCCTTGGTCGAGGAGTGACCAAGTAAGAGGTTCCGCAGGTAGGTGGCACCTACTGCGGAACCTCTAACAAAAGCCCGCCCATCCTGAGCGGTTGGTGGCACGATTCACACCGTAATCCGTGCCACCACACAGGGTCCCCGTTCCAGACTTGGAATGGGGACCCTGCGCTGTCGGTCAGGATCAGGCTCCAGCGATGGCGTCGGCGAGAGTCTTGGCTGCGATCGCAACCGACTCGCCGGCACCCAAGGTGTAGTCCTCGTTCTCGATGCTGAGGGGGCCGTCGTAGCCGGCCTGGCGAAGGGCCTGAACGAACTGCATCCAGAAATCTACTCCCCCGGGATGACCGGAGCCGACGGCGACGAAATTCCACGCGCGTCTGTCGGTCTCCGAGTTGGGCAGGGTCTCGAGACGTGACCTCCAGCCGACGGCATCCTCGATGCGGGTGTCCTTGGCATGCACATGGTAGATCGCACTGGATAGCGCCTCGATCGCAGCCAGCGGATCCGCTCCCATCCACATCAGATGGCTGGGATCGAAATTGGCACCGATGATATCGCCGATCGCCTCGCGCAGACGTAGCAGTCCCGGCGGCGAGTACACCAATTGGTTGCCGTGCATCTCCACCGAGAGCTTCGTGATGCCGTGGGCTTTGGCGTCCTCGGCCAGCTTTGCCCAGTAGGGCAGCGCCACCTCGTTCCACTGATAGTCGAGCAGCTCCAGGTTCTCCGGCGGCCACACCGTCGTGACCCAGGCAGGGAAGGAGTCTCCGCGGGCACCGGGTAGGCCCGACATCAGCACGACGGTATCGATCTCCAACTGCTCGGCAAGCAGCAGCGTCTGGCGCACCACTCGGTCGTGCTCATCTCCCCACTTCGGATGCAGCTGATTGCCGGAAGCGTTCAGCGCCTCCAGGCACAAGCCCCGGCCTTCGATCGACGCGATCAGCTCGCGCCGCCGGGCCTGACTGGCCACGAGAGCGTCCACGTCCGCATGCGGAGCGCTGGACCAGTTGCCCATCGCCAGTTCGATGGTGGTGATGCCCAGCTCAGCCGCGGTATCGAGCACACGCGGCAGCGGATGCTGGGCGAGCGAGTCGGTGAGTAGTCCGATTTCCATGTCTGCCTCCTTAACTGTCGGCGTTGTTGACGGTGATCGCACGCCCGGTGCGGTCTGCTTCGACCACAGCCTCGATGACGCGCATGGTATGCAGCCCATCGGCAAAGGTGCCGCACCGGGGCAAGGGCTCTGCAGCCTGCAAGACCTCGTCGAGGAAGCCTCGGATCTGGAACACGAAGATGTCGGAGTAGCCGTAGGACAGGCCGCCGGCGTTCCATGCCAACCCGTCGCCGTAGTAGGGGAAGCCTGGTCCGGCGATGATCGTCTTGCGTCCCTTGCCACTCCGGTCACCACGAAGGTCGACGGTGTACTGCGCGGGCTGATCGAACTCGAAGCCGATCACGCCGTCCAAGCCGTGCACCGTGAAACCCAACGAGTTATCGTGCCCGTAGGCCACGCGAGAGACATTGAATGATCCCGTGACCCCCGAGGCGAAGGTGGCGACGAAGACCGCATCGTCATCGTTGCTGACGGGTTTCACCTCGTCTGAGAGTTCACCATACTCGTGCCCGATCGTCTGGCCTATCGGAAGATGGCGCTCGCTGATCCGCGTACTGAGCCGAGCACCATCGATGGAGGCGATCGGTCCAAAGAGCTGTTCCGACAGGTCGATCAGATGAGACCCGAGGTCGCCGAGACAGCCGGACCCCATGGGACCGGCATCCCGCCACGTCCAGGGCCCCTTCGCATCCGAGCCGTAGTCGCACAGGTAGTGGCCATCGAAATGGCTGAGCCGACCCAGATCACCCTGTCGCACCCGGCGCTGCACCTCGGCGAAGGCCGGAGTCCGGCGATAGGAGTAATTGATGCTAGCCACGAGGCCAGGCGCCTGATCGGCGGCGGCCACCATCGCCTCGGCATCCTCGATCGTCCCGGCCAGGGGCTTTTCGCACAACACGTGCTTGCCTGCCGCCAGCAGGGCCTCCGAGACCG
The DNA here is from genome assembly GCA_041393555.1 of Tessaracoccus sp. Classification (GTDB taxonomy): domain Bacteria; phylum Actinomycetota; class Actinomycetes; order Propionibacteriales; family Propionibacteriaceae; genus Arachnia. Next base: position 68,459 of record JAWKJW010000016.1, read on the forward strand.
CGCGATGCAGGTTGTTGCCCACCACCACGCTCACAGCGTGGATCTCCGGGTCTGCTGCCACCTCCTCCCAGCTGCCGTAGGCTCGCTCGAAGCCGTAGTCGGAGGCGGCCTTCTCAGCCAGCTCGAGGGTGGCATCCGCGATGGCGCGGAGCCTCACGGGTCTCGGTAGCCGGTCGAATACCGTTCCTGCCTGACGGAAGGCGTTGGCGTGGGCTCGTCCGGCCATACCGGCGCCGATCACGGCCACACCCAGTGGTTCTTGATTCATCGTGAACACATCCTTATTGCCACTCGGCAAACGGTGAGGGGTCGGGCTCCCGCGGAGCTCGACCTGATCACTCACGTTCACCCATGACCTGGCTACTTGTAGTCGGCCATGTTGTCCGGCGTAACCAGCTCGAAGGGAATCGCGACGAAGGATTCGACCTCTTCCCCATTGACCATCTTGATCGCGGTCTGCACCGAGCCCGCCCCTTGACCGGCGGCATCCTGGAACACGGTGACGGCCAGCTCTCCGGCCTCCATCGCGACGAGCGCATCAACGGTCGCATCGATGCCGCCCACCTTTACCTGGTCGAGCACGTCAGCTGCTTTGAGGGCATTGATCGCGCCGAGGGCCATCTCGTCGTTGTTCGCGCAGATCAGATCAGGCAGGCTGTCGCCTTGGATCCAGTTCTCCACCACATTCATGGCCTTGTCGCGAGTCCACAGGCCGGCTCCGTTCACCATCAGCTCGAGCCCCGGGGTCTCATCGATCACATCCGTGCATCCCTGGGTGCGTAGCCGTACGGCCTCGCCGTTGTTCAGCGGGTCGCCTTCGAGGATGCCCACCGTGCCCTCACCACCCGACGCCTCGACGAGCCCCTGCATGAGGAGCGTGCCGGCCTCGAGCTCATCCGATCCCACGCAGGACGTGCCAGCGGGCAGATCGGCAGGACAGCGGTTCAGGTAGATCAAGGGCACGCCCGCGGCCACGGCCTTCTCCGTCATGGCGTAGGCCGATTCGGTATCGACCGGATTGACGATGATCGCGTCATTGCCCTGGGTGATGAAGTTCTCCACCTGCGACAGCTGGTTCACCGGATCCGATTCCGCGGAGATGACGTTGACGGTGATTCCCTGCGCCGCCCCCTCCTCCTCGACCGCCGTCACCAACAGCTGAATGAACTGGTCGATCAGCGACATGCTGACGCCGATCGTGATGTCACCGGCTTCCTTCGGCGCGCTGGTGTTCCCGCCGCCATTGTTCTGGGGAGCGTTGGTCTGCACATCAGCCGTCGTGCCGCATCCCGTGGCGAGAAGAGCAGCCGCCGCAGCTCCGGCCAGCAAAATCCTTGTTGTCTTGGTCCTCATCGTCGAGCCTTTCATTAGACCGGTCTAAATAACTAGGGTGACTCTAGAATGGACCGGTCTAAAAAGTCAACAGGTTTTATTGAATCGTTATGCACCGGCAACCCGCCCACGGCGAGGCCGCCGGCACACAGCCCCCGTCAGCGCTCCACCGCAACCCAGCGACGCTCGACACAAGACCGCTCGGCCGCTGCGAGGACCTCGACCACACTCCAGCCCTGCTCGAACGACGGGTACGCCTCCACACCCTCCACGATGGCCCGGAACAGATTGCGCACCTCCACCGCTTTCTGCTCATGCAGGCCGATGGTCACGCCCGGGAATGGCCAGAACGCCTCATAGCCGCCATGCTGAGGCCCGAGGGTCACCACGGTGTTACCCGGGAAGCGGGATGAGGAGCTGTCGCGCAGAAACAGTTCGAGCTTGTAAGACTCCTGCTGCTCGAAACGCAGCGAACCGCCGGACCCGATCACCTCGAACCCTAGGTCGAAGGGGTGACCATTGGCGACTCGACTGGCTTCGATCATCACACCCGCGCCGCCGCGGAGACGCCCCAGAACCGTACTGAAGTCGTCGTTCTCCACCGGCACCAGCGGCGCGTCCGACTCTGCAACGGAACCATAGGACATCGCCCCCGACGCCTCCGGCCGCTCCTTGACAGCCGTCACCAGTTCTCCGAAGACCTCCTCGATCGGACCGCCCAGGAACTCGACGATGGAGATCACGTGCGAGCCGAGATCCCCCAGTACGCCGAGTCCCGCCTTGGCCCGCTCGTAGTGCCAAGTTCGAGGCAACCCTGGGTCCGCATTGGCATCGCAGAGGAACCGGCCCTTGATCTGCCAGATCTCCCCCAAAGTGCCATCGTCGATCAGCTCCTTCGCGAACTGCACCCCGGGATTACCCAGGTAGGAAAAGCCCACGATGGTTCGCACCCCGGCGGCACGAGCAGCCTCATGCATCCCACGGGCCTCATCCCGACTGATCGCCAGCGGCTTCTCGCAGTACACGTGCTTACCTTCGGCGATCGCGGCCATCGCAATCTCGTAGTGCAGCCAGTTCGGCGTCACGATGTCGACAACGTCGATCTCAGGGTCGGCGACCGCTTCACGCCAGTCAGACGTCCACCGCGCATAGCCGTACCGTTTCGCCGCGGCGCGCGCCAACTCCTCGCTGGCATCCGCCAGCAAAGAGAGCTCCGGCACCGCCCCGAGATCCGGGAACAGGGCGGGAAGGGCGTTGTAGGCGATGGTGTGCGACTTGGCCATGAATCCCCCGCCGATCAGGGCGACGCGCAGTCTCTGGGAACCAGCCGTACTCGTCATGGGTAACTCCTTTGTCTCACGACGCCACACCTGACGGGCGGCGTCAAACATGCTCTAGAAAACATCTTGACATGTTTTATTAGACCGGTCTAATCTGATGTCATCGACACTCGTCGACCGGACCATTCCACGCTTCTTCGATGCAAGGAAGCTCGATACTCAGGAGCCACGACATGCGAGTAGGCCTATACCTCGCCGCGCTGATGGACCACTCATTGGAGGACGCTCTGCGGATCACCCGCGACTGGGGCCTCACCGACGCCGAAGTGCCGGCGGGAGGGTTCAATCCCTACGACCACTGCAATCCCGGCGAGCTGCTCGCCAGCCAAGCCAAGCGCGACGAGTTCCTCCAGAAGTTCGACGACGCCGGCGTCAACCTGGCGATCCTCAACGCCAACAGCAACCCCATCCACCCCGACCCCGACGTGAGCGTGCCGCACGCCAAGGATCTGCGCGACGCGATCGTGCTGAGCTCTCAGCTCGGCTTGGATCGGCTCAACGTCATGTCCGGCTCAGTGGGCTCGGGACCTGAGGCGACGCTGCCCACCTGGTCGCTGGTGCCCTGGGAGAGCGCCTTGCTGGAGGTGCGCGACTACCAATGGTCGGTCGGCGTACCGTTCTGGAAGGAGATCGCCAAGCTGGCCGAGGACCATGGCGTGAGACTCGCTCTGGAGATGCATCCGCACATGCTGTGCTACAACCCGGGCACCTTGGAGCGCCTGATCGACGCCTGCGATTCCGAGTACCTGGGCGTGAACCTCGATCCCAGCCATATGTTCTGGCAGGGCATCGACCCCAACCGCTTCGCCGCCAAGTTCGCCGGGCGCGTGTGGCACGTCGCTGCCAAGGACACCGTGCTGGTGCGTGACGCGATCGACGAATACGGCGTGCTTGACGACCGCTACTTCTACATCCCTGCTGAAGAGAAGCCGCAGCCGCTGGGCGGCCGTTACCTCACCACCCGCCCGGCACCCGACGGCCCCTGGCACTTCGTCGCCGCCGGCCGCGGCCACGACGTCGAGTGGTGGACCACCTTCCTCGCCAACGTCCAGGCCGCCGGCTTCGACGGCGCCGTCTGCATCGAGAACGAGGACTGGGATCTGCCTCGCGAAGAGTCCATCCCGATCGCCACCAAGACCCTACGTCAGGCCGTAGGCCTCGAACCCAACTAGAGCCAAGTAGTCAACACCGACCACACGAGGAGAGATGCACCAATGAAGCTCACGATCGATCCGTTACCGTTCCGCCACCTGCCCATTCCCGAGATGGTCCGCACCGTCGCAGACCTCGGCTACGAGTACATCGAGTTCTCACAGCGCGACGACTGGTGGCCTTTCTACCTACACCCGCGCGCCAACGACGAGATGGTGCAGACGCTGAAGAAGTCGCTCAAGGAGACCGGCGTCAAGATCGCCTCCATGCTGCCCATCACTCGCTGGGCCAGCCCCGACGAGAACATGCGCGTGGCCGCGGTGCGCCAGTGGATGCGCTCGATCGACATCACCGTCGAGCTGGGCGTCGACCAGATGAACACCGAGTTCTCAGGCAGCCCGCAGCAGAAGGAACTCTGCGAAGCGCAGTGGTGGAAGTCCCTCGAGGTGGTGCTCCCTCGCCTGGAGAAGGAAGGTATCAAGCTCAACATCGAGCCGCACCCCGACGATTTCATCGAGGACGGCTTCGAGGCCATCGAACTGATCCGAGGCATCAACTCGGCGCTGGTGGGCTTCCTGTACTGCGTGCCGCACACCTTCTACCAGAACCATGACATCGCCTCGATCATCCGCTACGCCGGCTCCGACCTGAAGCACCTGCACCTGGCCGACTCGTGGGACTACCGGGCCTCCGGCGGCCGGCGCTACCTGCTGAACCCGGCCGAGACCACCGCGACGGTGCACCAGCACCTGCCCTACGACCAGGGCGAGGTGGACCTTCCGGCATTCTTCGCCGCGCTCAAGGAGATCAATTTCGACGGGATCGCCACCGTCGCCGTGTTCTCCCAGGAGGAGAAGGGCATCGAGAACGCGATCTGGATGCGTGAGGAGACCATCAAGCGGATGGGCCTCTGACACTTCTGACTCCACTTGTTCCCAGTCGCGAGCCGGCCGAGTAGCCATCTCGGTCGGCCCTGCGACAAGTCCTCCTCCCAGGGGCATCTCCGATCTTGAGCTGGCTGTGTTCCGGGACACCAAGGGTCAGCACATCCACCACCGACATCCATGCCATTGACCGGCAGGAGGTCTCCCCGGCGTTCTCCGCCGGTTCTTCAACGATGCAAGAACAGGCAATACCTACAGAGACGGGAAACCATGAGCAATGACGTAATCCTTGAGATGGAAGGCATCCGGAAGACGTTCCCGGGTGTCGTTGCGCTCGACAATGTTCAGCTAGCGGTACGCAAGGGAACCGTTCACTCGCTCATGGGCGAGAACGGTGCGGGTAAGTCCACCCTGATGAAGGTACTGATCGGCATGTACGTGCCCGACGACGGAACGGTGCGGCTGAACGGCAAAGAAGTATCGTTTACCAGCACCAGAGACGGCCTCGCAGCGGGCATCTCCATGATCCACCAAGAACTCTCCCCGGTCCCCGAGATGACGGTAGCCGAAAACATTTGGCTGGGCCGCGAACCCCGCGGTGGCCTCGGCTTGGTCGATCACAAACTGATGGTCCGCAAAACCCAAGAACTTCTCGATCACTGGGGACTTGACATCAACCCCCGGGCACAGATGAAGAACCTGACCGTGGCCCGCCAGCAGATGGTGGAGATCGCCAAGGCCATCAGCTACGACGCCCAGATCATCATCATGGACGAACCCACATCAGCCATCCCCGAACGCGAAGTCGCGCACCTGCACACGATGATCACGCGTCTGACGGATTCGGGGGTGGCCATCGTCTACATCACACACAAGATGGATGAGGTCTTCAAGATCTCCGACGACATCACCATCTTCCGCGACGGCAAATACGTGGCCACCAAACTCGCCAGTGAGCTGACACGCGACACACTCATCCAACTGATGGTGGGCCGCGAACTCACCGACCTGTTCCCGAAGCTTGAGGCGGAGATCGGCGAGGTTCTTCTCTCGGTGCGCAACTTGAACCGAGGCAGCCTGGTCAAGGACGTCTCGTTCGACGTCCGCAAGGGCGAGATCGTGGGGTTCGCCGGCCTGATGGGCGCCGGCCGCACCGAAGTACTGGAAACCATCTTCGGCATCACCCCCGCCGACTCCGGTGAGATCGTGATCAACGGCCAGAAGCTCGACATTCGTCAGCCGAAGGATGCGATCGCCGCTAACATCGGCTTGCTCACGGAGGATCGTAAGCTCAACGGCATTCTCGGCGTGCTGTCGGTGGGCGACAACATGATCGTGGCCGCACTGCCCCGCTATAGCCCCAACGGCTTCTTGGAACTGGGCAGAATCCGCAAGGACTGTGATGAGCAGAAGACGGCGATGCGGGTCAAGACTCCGTCGCTGAACCAGCTGATCAAGAACCTCTCCGGCGGCAACCAGCAAAAAGCTTTGATCGCCCGCTGGCTGCTGACGGTGCCGGATATTTTGATGATCGACGAACCCACCCGCGGCATCGATGTGGGTGCCAAGAGCGAGATCCACCGCCTCATGTCATCGCTGGCTCAGCAGGGCAAGGCCATCATCATGGTCTCCTCTGAGCTGCCCGAGGTACTCGGCATGAGCGACCACATCCTAGTCATGCATGAGGGCAGGATCTCTGGCGAACTGTCCCGTGAGGAAGCGAACCAGGAACGCGTCATGCACTACGCAACCGCGGCGATGCCGCCCCCGCCGCATAAGAAAGGTCTAACTCCATAATGACTGCAATAGCTAATACCGAGGTCAAGGGCGGCTTCGACCTCAAAGGTTTCTTGAACAAGTTCAGCATCGTCTTCATCCTGGGGCTGTTCGTGGTGGTGCTTACTGATCATCACCAGCGGCCAATTCCTGCGCCCCAACAACCTCATCAACGTGGTCGTGCAGATCGCCCCCATCGGCATCATCGCACTCGGCATGATGTTCGCCATCATCACCAAAGGCATCGACCTCTCCGTGGGAGCGACCGTTGCTGTGGCAGCGGTGGTATCTGCCAGCCTCGCCCAGAACTCCAGCATCGATAACGCCTTCTACCCCGGCCTTGTCCTGCAGATCTGGGTCCCCGTCATCGCCGGTTTGCTCGCGGGTGCACTCGTCGGCGCCATCATCGGCGGACTCGTCGCCGTGTTCCACATCCCGCCGTTCATCGCCACCCTCGGCATGATGACCGCTGCTCGGGGTTTTGCTCTGATCTACACGGAGGGGCGCCCGATCTCCCAACTTGCTCCGGGCTTCAACTGGCTCGGCCAAGGCAGCCTCCTCGGCGTCCCCATCCCCGTATACCTCCTCATCATCGCCATCGTGATCATCTGGACCATCCTCAACCGCACCCGCTTCGGCCGCCACGTCTACGCCATCGGCGGCAACGAACAAGCAGCCAAAGTCTCCGGCATCAGCATCCACAAAGCCCACTTCTTCATCTACACCCTCATCGGCACCCTCGCCGGCCTCGCCGGCATGATCCTCGCCGCACGCATCGGCTCCGGCAACCCCCAACTCGGCATGATGCTCGAACTCGACGTCATCACCGCCACCGTCATCGGCGGCACCTCCTTCAACGGCGGCGTCGGCACCGTATGGGGCGTCATCGTCGGCGCACTCATCATCGGCGTCATCAACAACGGCCTCGACCTCATGAACGTCTCCCCCTTCATGCAAATGGTCGTCAAAGGCGCCATCATCATCATCGCCATCATCATCGACGAACGAAAAAACCGCTGACCCGGCTCCCGGCGCTAGGCGGCGGATCCTTGATCGCCACGAGTGGAACCACGCACAACCAGGGTGGGTGAGATGAGCTGTTCGCTTCCAGGCTCGGGGGGAGTATCGGCGATCAACCACTGTGCGGCGACCCGGCCGACCTCTTCGGCTTCGGTATCGATCGATGTCAGGTCGATCGAATCCAGGCCGGCGATGAAAGTGTTGTCGTAGCCAGCCAGGGCGATGTCGCCGGGGATGGATCGTCCCGATCCTCGAACCGTTGACATGGCTCCCAGAGCGACGAGGTCATTGACGCAGGTGATGGCAGTGGTATCGGGGAAGCGGTCGAGAAGCAGCCCAGCTGCTGCTCGTCCGCTTTCCTCCGAAAACTCCGCGGGTACCACCCGGATGTGCTTTTCGAGACCGGCCTCGCGCATCGCGTTCTCGTAGGCCGCTGCCCGCGCTCGTCCAGCAGCCTGAGCAAGCCCGCCGAGGTGCGCGATTTTGGTATGCCCCTGGCTGGTGAGATGGGCGATCAGGTCGCGCATGCCTTCCACATTGTGCGAACGCACAGACACGGCGCGGGGAAGCTCATCGATGGCAGCCAGCGCCACCACCACCCGCCGATCAGGATGAACGTCTCGCAGCACCGACCAGTCGGGCATAACCCCCACCACGAGGAAGCCTCCCGCATTCAGATCCTCCAGCGCGTTCACGATGCGGTGGTCCGCGCGATAGACACCGTCGGACCCGGGGATCACGGCACTGGACATCAGTCCGTAGCGCCCTGCCTTATCGAGTTCCGCGCGAGCGGAATCCACCACCGTTCCGAACACGGGGTTGTGCAGGTTGGAGATCAGGATCGCGGTGAACGAGCTGGCCCGGGCGGAGAGAGAACTCGCCGCCCAGTTCGGGCGGAAGCCTAGCCTTTGTGCCGCCTCATGGACGCGAGCGAGGCGCTCAGGGCTGACCTTGTCGGGCGTGCGATAGACGAGCGACACCAACGCCTTCGAAACTCCCGCCTCTATGGCGACGTCCTTCATGGTGGGCTTCGACCGTTGTGGGGCCACCCCTGCTCACTCCTTTCGCGGAGCCATCTCTTTCGTCAGCGGGTCAGGCGACGGTGCGCCGACGACTTCGCACGCTGGGCCGCAGGCCCGAGGCGTTCGGTCTTGTTGACCTCGTAGTCGGCGAAGTTGCCCTCGAACCAGAACCAGCGGGCGGGGTCCTCGTCGGTCCCCTCCCACGCGAGGATGTGGGTGGCCACACGATCCAGGAACCACCGATCGTGGGAGATCACCACGGCACAGCCCGGGAACTCGAGCAGCGCGTCTTCCAGCGACTGCAGGGTCTCCACATCGAGGTCGTTGGTGGGCTCGTCGAGCAACAGCACGTTGCCGCCCTGCTTCAGCGTGAGCGCAAGGTTCAGGCGGTTGCGCTCACCGCCGGAGAGCACGCCGGCCGGCTTCTGCTGGTCGGGGCCCTTGAAGCCGAAGGACGCGACGTAGGCGCGCGAGGGCATCTCGAAGTTGCCCACCTTGATGTAATCGAGCCCGTCGGAGACGACCTCCCAGACGTTCTTCTGGGGATCGATGCCGCTTCGGCCCTGATCCACGTAGGAGAACTGCACCGTCTCGCCCACCTTCATGGTGCCGGAGGTGGGCTCGTACTCGCCGATGACGGTGCGGAACAGCGTGGTCTTGCCGACGCCGTTGGGGCCGATGATGCCGACGATGCCGGCGCGCGGTAGTGAGAAGCTGAGGTTGTCGATCAGCACGCGCTCGTCGAAGCCCTGGCACACCTTGTTGGCCTCGAGCACGACGGAGCCCAGGCGCGGGCCGGCCGGGATGTTGATCTCGGCCAGGTCGATCGAACGGTAACGCTCGGCCTCGGCCGCCAGCTCCTCGTAGCGGGCCAGACGGGCCTTGTTCTTGGCCTGGCGGGCCTTCGGGTTGGAGCGCACCCACTCCAGTTCCTTCTCGAGGATCTTGGCGCGCTTGGCGTCCTTCTTGCCCTCGATCTGCAGGCGCTGGCGCTTGGTCTCCAGGTAGGTGGAGTAGTTGCCCTCGTAGCCCTGGAGCCGGCCGCGGTCGACCTCGCAGATCCACTCGGCGACGTTGTCAAGGAAGTAGCGGTCGTGGGTGACAGCCAGCACGGCGCCCGGGTAGGACTTGAGGTGCTTCTCCAGCCAGTCCACCGACTCGGCATCGAGGTGGTTGGTGGGCTCGTCGAGCAGCAGCAGGTCGGGGGCTTCGAGCAGCAGGCGGCACAGCGCCACGCGACGGCGCTCGCCGCCGGAGAGCACGTCGACGGGGGCGTCGCCGGGTGGGCACTGCAGGGCTTCCATCGCCTGCTCCAGCTGAGCGTCGATGTCCCAGGCTTGCTTGTGATCGAGCTCGGTCTGCAGCTCCCCCATCTCGGCCATCAGCTTGTCGAAGTCGGCGTCGGGCTCGGCCATCTCCATGCCGATCTCGTCGAATCGGCGCAGCTTGGCCTTGATGTCGGCCACGGCCAGCTCGACGTTCTCCAGCACGGTCTTGTCGTCCTCGAGCGGCGGCTCCTGCAGCAGGATGCCGACGGTGGCTCCCTTGGCCAGGTTGGCGTCGCCATTGTTGGGCCTGTCCAGGCCCGCCATCAGCTTGAGCAGGGTTGACTTGCCGGCGCCATTCGGACCGACCACGCCGATCTTGGCACCTGGATAGAACGACAGCGTCACGTTGTCGAGGATGACCTTCTCACCGGCGGTCTTCCGGACGTTGTGCATCGTGTAGATGAACTCGGCCACTGGGCTGGCTCCCTTCCGCGTTTCGAACCGCAGGCCAGTATGCCATGCCCGGCGCGACGCCCTCCCATCACAACGGCGTCGATGCGCTCTTTCCGGACTCTCAGGTAACGCAAAGGGTGGGCACAAGGTTGGCGTCTGAACTGGACGTCAGGTCGAACCCCCGGCCCTGGAGCTCACTCGGATAGCTCCTCCCCGACTGGGAAAGGAAACCCATCATGAAGAAGTCCACCGTCATAGGCCTCTCGGCCGTCGCTCTCGCGGCGGGGGTCGGACTCGGCGCCGGCACTCTCGCCAGCGCGGAGACCGGCAGCCCGACGCCCACGCCATCCACCTCGTCCAGTGCCGAAGCTGGCTCCTCCGGCATGCCCGAGCGCGGTCACCGCAGCGGCGGTCACGGCCACCGCGGAGGGGGCCTCGGCGCCGATCTCGAGACCCTCGCCTCGAAACTCGGCGTCACCGAGGAGGCACTGACCTCAGCCCTGGAGACGGCGCGCGAGAACCTGAGCTCCTCGGCGGAGTCGTCGGTCGACCCCTCGGAGCGCACCGCTGAGCAGCGCGAGGCCGCACGCGACGCCCGGCAGCAGGAACTCATCACGAACGTCGCTGAGGAACTCGGAATCGACGAGGCCACCGTGACGGCGGCGGTCGAGGAGACCCACGCCGAACGCAAGGCAGAAAAGGAGGCCACGCAGGAGGAAGCGCTGGCTTCCGCCGTCACGGAGGGGACGCTGACCCAGGCAGAGGCCGACGCCGTGGCCAAGGCCCTCGATGAAGGCATCGTCCATCTGCGTGGCGGTGGCCCCCGCCGCTAGCGGCCACTCCTCGGGTGAGGTCCCTAGCGCACAGGCCTCACCCGGGGTAGGTCTAGCAACTAACGGTCGCTAGAGCCGCTATCTAGCGCACCACCCGCTGGAGCGCTTCCTGGGCACCGGCATAGTGTTGGAGTTCGGCGCTGACAGGCCCCAGCACGGCACGCTCCACCAGCTCGTGCACGGAGGCGTGAAGACGCTCATACGCCCTCCTCCGTGCCCGTCTGGCCACCGCACCATTGATGGCCCGGCAGCTCAGCGAAACCAGCATGCCGCCCAGCACTCCCCCGACGATGCAGGCCATCGCCTCCCAGGTTGGCTGAACCAGCAGCCACACGACCCCGGCGGCCACCGTGATAATCAAGAGCCACTGAATCACACGCACCAGGGACCACCAGATGGGTGTGCGGTCGACGCCCAGGTCGGCGCCGGCCACCGCCGCGTCCAGGGCGTCGGGGAGTTCCTCCTCCGCGCGATGCACAGCGGCATCGACCGCCTCACGCCAGTCTTGGGGCATGCCGGTCGAGGCAGCCCGCGAGAAGGCCCTCAGCCCGGAACTCACCCTCGCGTCCGCGACGTGGCTACGGCTCGGCAGCGACGTGCGCAGCGTCACCTCGCCTGTCCTGTCGGACGCGGCGCCGTGCGGGGCTGCAAGGCGCAGCCGACGCAAAGGATCCGGCCGCAGCCTCGCAATCCAGTTGACGAGCGGCCAGCCCGTGACCAGCGTTCCCCGGTGACGTACCGTCGCGCCCACGGCGTCGATGACGACGGGCACGCCGGCGGCGTTCTCCAGATCCGTGACCAGCGTGTCGATCTCCGGCAACGAGGTGGACCCGTCGCCCAGCGCGTCGGAGACCTCCGCGGCGACGACATCGAGGTCGGCCTCAAGTCTGGCTCTGGCTGCGTGCTTGCTGGCCGCGGCGTCTGCCAGGTAGGTGCGAAGCTCAGGGATTCCCTGCCCCGTGAGGGCGCTCGTCGCGAAGACGGGCACCTCGCCCAGCCCGTCGGCGGCGAGCAAGCTGCCGAGATCGTCGAGGCACCGGCGCAGATCCACATCGGAGAGCCGGTCGACATGGTTGAGCACGATGGTGATCACGTCGGCGTAGGGCGCGAGGGGTTTCAGGTAGCCGCGATGGAGGGCGGCATCGGCGTACTTCTGAGGATCGAGTACGAAGACGAACCGGTCGACCAGCCGGACCAGCCGGTCCACCTCGTCGCGATGCGCTCGGGTCGTGGAGTCGTGGTCCGGTAGATCGATCAGCACCAGAGATTCCATATCCGGCGCGGGCGGTTCCGCTTCATGACGGCGCGTCACCTGCAGCAGGTCGAGCAGGTCGGTGTTGGTGGCCGCGAAGCTGACGGCGAGCGCCGTCGAGGTGGTGGGCCGGCGCACGCCCTGTTCGGCGATCGTGCTGTCGGCCAGGCGGTTGAGCAGCGAAGACTTGCCGGAGCCGGTCGCGCCCGCCAAAGCGACGACGGTCTGCGTTCCCGCGGACAGCCGTGCATCGGCATGCCGCGCGATGCGGGTCGCCCGCCGCCTGGTTTCAGACGGCAATCGGTCGCCGGCCAGCGCCAACACCTCCCCGAGGGCCTCGAGACGATCAGCCAACGTCGTCATCAATGCACCTCCGGGCGGGTGAGTTCGTCGTAGACCACCAGCGCGGCACGGTTCAGTCCCTCGGCCGCCCCCACGAGTCGTTCCGCGGCATCGTCGGCAGGCTGGATCTGGCTGAGCACGGCCTCGAATCGGGCCAGTTCTCCCGCCATCACAACCTGGACGCGGTCGTCGAGGTCCTGCTTGGCCCGTTCGGCCAGCTTGGCCACCGCGCCTGTGCCGAACACGGCCTCCAGCACACGCTGCGCCAGGAGGGCGGTGCCACCCGCGATGCCGACCTCGGCACCGGTCAGGCCGCCCGTCGACGCGAACACCACGACGATCAGGGCAGCGCCCAGCACGTTGGTGCCCAAGGCAAGCAGACGAGCCTTCAATCGTTTGCCTGCACCCTCGACGTCGACCAGGCTCAACACGTCGGACTGCCACTGCCGGATGGCCTTGGCCGCTTCCGCGCGGAACTCGGGGGACGGACGGCCGAGTTCCGGCAACGCCGCGACGATGTCGCGGCCCCACGGCGAGCGCGACCACTGTTTCACCGCTTCGTCACAGGCCGCTTCACCGGCGTCGACCAGCACTTCCGCCAGACCGTCGGTGATGGCGCCCTGCACGGCCTCTGCCTGGGGCTCGGCCTGGAACCAGCGTCCAACCCGGCTGCGGACCGAGCTGATGACCTCTTCCACGCTTCGCATCAGGTCACTGGTTCCCACGATGTCCTGCCAACGGGAGAGGATCTCCCCCCGCAACATGGTTCCATCGCCGGTGGCCTGCTCGATCTTGCGCGTGGCATCGCCGAAGGCGCCGAAAGCTTGCTGGCGAAGCTGATCGACCGCGCTCACCTGCTCGCGCACACCGTCGGCCAGCTCCGTCACGCGGCCTTCGAGCGAGCGCACGGAACCGGCCAGCGTTTGGAGCGTGACGGCGCTTCGCCTCTGGTCCTCTTCGCCGAGTTGGATGAGCCAGTCCCGGATGGACTCCACGTCGGCGCTCTGAAGCATTCCGTCGGAGGCGAGCCGACGCTCCGGCACCGTCCACAACCGCGCGCCGGCCAGTCCTCGCTCCGCCAGCATCTGGGAGACGTGCGGCGCGATCTCGGGGATGGCGCCGACGGGGCATCGGTTGACCACGATGGCGATCGAGACGCGGCGCTCGGCAGCTAACGTCAGGTATTCCCACGGCACGGCGTCGGCATAACGGGCTGCCGAGGTGACGAACAACCAAAGGTCGGCGGCCGCCAGCAGTTGGCGCGCGAGCGCGCGGTTGGCGTCGTCGATGGAATCGATATCGGGCGCGTCCAACAACGCCAGCCCCGGCGGAAGCTGGTCGAATTCCACGATCTGCAGGGCACGCGAGTCGCGCGTAGGACTGTCCGTGCGGACGAGGTCCGGGAGCACGGCCCCGGACCGGAACCACTGCGCATCATCCGGATGACACACCAGCACCGGTGATTTCGTGGTGGGACGAAGCACCCCCGGACGGGTGACGGCTGCGCGCAGGATCGAGTTGACCAGCGTCGACTTCCCGGCTCCCGTCGAACCGCCCACGACGGCCAGCACCGGCGCGTCGATGCGCTCCGCCCGGGGCAGAAGATAGTCGCGCAGTTGGGCGCTGAGCGCCGCCGACTCCTCGCGCAGCCGGGGGGCATCCGCAAGAGGAAGCGGGAACTGGGCGAGAGGCAAGACTCGTTCGAGCCGACGGAGCGCGTCGGCGAGCCCGGATGTCGTTTTCATCGGCGCACCTTGGGACGGCGCGGAGGGATGATCGGGAGACCCCGGGGATCGGCGATCGCGCGCCCGCGCAGTTCGTCGATCTCGCGCAGCAGATCACGGCCGTAGAGATCGCCGGCCTCGGAGACGGTGCCGCGCGTCATGGCGTTGCGCAGGTATGCGAGCTGGGTGATGCGTCGCATGAGCGTGGCGGTGCGCCACCACACGCGGGGGCCACGGAAGGCGGCGACGAGCAAGAGCCGGATCCTGGTGAATGGCTGGGAGAACACCTCGGTATCGCGTTGCCCGATCCAGCCGGCACGATGATAGTCCTCCAAACGCACCCGGATCAGCTTGGCCTGCTGCCATACCGACAGCACGAGGGAGGCCACGGTGATCGCCACGAGCACGAGCGCCATGATCCACGGGATGAGCAGCGATCCGGTGTCCCGCGTGCTGGAGACACCGTTGAAGAGCATGTGGCCTGCCACCGAGGCGAGGAACCCGGCGAGGGGTGCCAGGACGCGAACGATCTTGGAGCGCGACCCGATCGCCACCGAGATACCGGTGGCGGTGAGCATGGTGAACAGCGGATGTGCGAAGGAGGTGTAGACGCCGCGCAGCATCACGATCTCCATCATGGCCTCGCTGGGCTCGCCCACCTCGATGGTGTGCGTCGCGTACATCCATACCCGCGCGTAATAGATGATGTTCTCGATGAAGGCGAAGCCCACCGCGGACAGGCCCGACAACGCGACGATGCTCAACCGGGATACCACTCGGGCGCGGATCAAGATCAACAGCAAGAACAAGATGGTGGCCTTGGCCGCCTCCTCGACGAAGGGAGCCGAGAAGACGGCCGCCCGCGCCCCCATGTCCGAATTCGCCGCTGTCGTCGACATCATGCGGCCCGCCCAGGTGTTGATGTAGATCGACACCCACGTGGAGATGACGGCGCCCCAGCCGAAGCTCAGAATCCAGACCAGGACGTTTTGTCCGCGGAATCTGTCGAGGAGAACGAACAAGACGACGTAGACCAATGCCGTCCACACCGCGTACCCGGTCGCCTTGCGAATGGACTCGTTGGTGAGCCCCATCATCTCCGTGCCGTCTTCGAAGACCTCAGTGCGGGTGAGCAGTTCGTACTGATCCCAGAGCCCCACGACGAATAGTGAACGAGCACCACTGTCAGCCAGAACAGCGGGTTATGCAGATGCGCCGCCGCTACGGGCGACGGACGCCGGATGGGGCCGGAAAGCCGCCGCTCCCGCTCGAGAATCCTGGAACTCCTGATTCCCATCACGCGTCACCTGGGCGTCCGCATCGACGACCTAATCGACAACGCTCCCCGGGACCCCAGGGTCCGCCGGCCGGTCCTCCGGATGAACGGGATGATCGTCGCACCCCTCTCACCAGAGGGCTCGCCCATCTCCACCTACAAGATCACCTATCCACCCCGCGCGGCGAAACCCGAGCCGCGCACTCACGAGGGGCAGGAGTGGCTGTACGTGCTCTCCGGAGCCCTCCGGCTCCAGCTCGGCGGCGAGGAACTGGTTCTCCAGGCAGGAGAAGCAGCCCAGTTCGATACCCAGGTTCCTCACGCCATGAGTGCCGCGGGCACCGCACCAGCGGACGTGCTCAGCATCTTCGGCGCGGAGGGATTCCGGCTGCACACGCAACAAAACGAGCAGCCCGAACCGCAATAAGGCTGGTCACAGAGAACCCGCGAGGAGCCCGATACCTCGCTCGGGCTCCGGAGATCAGAACCGCCTAGAAGAGGTTCGCGACGGCGTTGATCACATAGACGACGAGCGGTACGCACAGGCCGATCAGGATCACCAGGTTCAAGCGCGAGTGTTCCATCAGGATGGCCGCAAACTCGCGAACCATAGCGCTCGGCCAGTAGTACCGAGCCGTCTTGGCGCCCACCGCGTAGCCACGAAGCCCGGTTTTGCGCATGATGATCGCGGAGCGGAAGGCGTGGTAGTCGCTGGTGGCCGCTGCTACCCCGTTCACCCCATTGGGACGGTAATCGCGCAGGACGCCTACGGAGTACCGGAGGTTCTCCTCGGTATCGGTCGATTTCGGCTCCAACGCCAGATACGTCGTGTCGAAATCGCGTTCTACCAGGTAGCGCGACATCGCCTCGGCTTCGGAGATCTTCTCGTCGGAGCCCTGTCCACCGGAGACGATCATCAAAGGCTCCCGACCGCGCGTTCGGGACTTCTCGAAAACCTCTCGCCCCTTCTCGATGCGCCCGGCCAGAAGGGGACTCACCCGCTCTCCCCCGAGCAACCCGCAGCCGAGCACGATGACGGCATCCACAGGCCGGCCGAAGCGCCCAGTGACGGCGTTGTACAGCGTCGAATACAGCAGGAAGGCGAAGAACAAGAAGCCGAGGTAGGCAGCCGGAAGGCCGGTGAGCAGCAGCCAGGGCACAAGATCGAAGAGATCGAAGACCAGCGTCGTCATACCCGCGACGAGGTACAGCACGATCAGTACCCCCAGCACACCGGTGATCCGCGCCGAAATACCCGGCCCCTCCTTCCGGAACATCACCAGGGTGTTCCAGATCAGGAAGCCGCCCAGCGTGGCCACCAGGAGCAGCACAAGGATGACGATCGCCAGCATCACATATACGGAGACGGAGACGGTGGTAGAGAGGGACTCGGCCGCGGCGTCGCTGATGCGCAACACGGCGCCAAGTCCGCGCAGGAGCAGATCGCCCACCAGCATTGCCAGCAGGATGCCGAGCCCGAAGCGTCGCGGATCCCGCCACACCCCGATTGCGAAGATGATCGCGAGGATCAGCGTCGTGAACCAGCCGAACACGACGCCGTCCTCAGCGACGCTCGGAGTGCTTGGCGCGCGCTCGCACCTCGATATGCACCGGCGAGCCCACGAATCCGAAGTCCTCGCGCAGGCGCCTCTCGACGAATCGGGTGTATTGCGGATCGAGTTGGCCGCTGGTGAACAGCACGAAGGTGGGCGGACAGGCCTGAGCCTGGGTTCCGAACAGCACCCGCGGCTGCTTGCCCCCGCGTACCGGGTGCGGATGGGCGGCGGCGATCCTGCCGAGGAAGGAATTCAGCTTGCCCGTGGAGATCCTGGTCTCCCAGCCCGCGGCAGCCGCCTCGATCGCCTTGGAGAGTTTGTCGACGTTGCGGCCCGTCAGCGCGGAAATGTTTACGGTAGGCGCCCAGCGGAAGGCGACGAGGTCGCGCTCGATCTCGCGCTCCAGATAGCGGCGGCGCTCGTCGTCGGTGAGATCCCATTTGTTGAACGCGATCACCAACCCGCGGCCGGTTTCCTCGATATCGCTGAGGATGCGCAAATCCTGGTCGCTGACGGGCTCCGAAGCGTCGATGACCATCACGCACACCTCGGCCCGCTCGATGGCGGCCTGGGTGCGCAGGCTGGCATAGAACTCGTGGCCGGAGGCCTGCTTCACCCGCTTGCGGATGCCCGCGGTGTCGATCAGGCGATACACCTGGCCGCCCACCTCGACGATCTCATCCACGGGGTCCACAGTGGTGCCGGAGATATCGGAGACCACCACCCGCTGCTGCTGAGCCAGCTTGTTGAGCAGCGACGACTTGCCCACGTTCGGCTTGCCGACGATCGCCACGCGTCGTGGCCCGGCCTCCTCGGCCTCCACCTCCCGCGGAGCTTCGGGAAGCGCGTCCAGGAGGGCATCGAGCAGGTCGCCCGACCCACGACCGTGTAGTGCAGAGACGGGGTAGGGCTCGCCGAGGCCCAGATTCCACATGGTGGCCGCGAGGATCTCGGTCTGCTGGTTGTCCACCTTGTTCGCGGCCAGAACCACGGGCTTCTTGGAGCGACGCAGCACACGAACGACGGCCTCGTCCTCATCCAGCGTCCCCACCGTCGCATCGACGACGAACAACACCGCATCGGCCGTCGAGATGGCCAGTTCGGCCTGCTCCGCGATCTGCGCCGCCATTCCCTGGGCGTCTGAGACCCAGCCGCCCGTGTCCACCAGGACGAACTCGCGGCCGTTCCAGTTGGCGTCGTAAGAGACGCGGTCGCGCGTCACCCCGGGGGTGTCCTGCACCACGGCCTCGCGGCGACCCAGGATGCGGTTGACCAAGGTGGATTTTCCGACGTTGGGCCGGCCCACCACCGCCACCACCGGCTTGAGGGTGGCCTCTTCAAAAGTGGTTTCTTCGCTCACAACGCATCCCTTCGTCCCACGGCTCGCGTCTCCCGACGCAGCGACGGCTCAGTCTACCTACCTTTGGCTAACTGGCCTCGTTGCGCAGCACATGGAAGGCCGGCTCCTCGTAAGGGTGAGCCTCCCGGAGACGCCGCACGACGGCGTCGCGGAGGGAGCGCGGGAAGGTCAGCTCGATCCGGTTCTCGGCCACCTTCTCGACGTCCCCCACTTCGCCGATCGTCGGATTGGCTCCGGCGAGGGGCCGGAACTGTCCCGTTCCCTGAGTGATAAAAGCGCAGGAGTCGTAGTCGCCGATCCGGCCCGCACCCACGTCGAACAGAGCCTGCAACAAAGCGTCGGTGTCGGGGACAGGAACGTAGACCACGAGCACGTCGAGAGATTCGTCAGCCATATCCCCATTATCGGCTCCGTGATACGGAGGTACGCGGAGAGATCCCGTTGTCCGGTTCCTGAGGTGCCCTTCGAGGTGGTCCCTGAGGAGCGAGGAACGAGCGTCTCGAAGGGCTCCTCGCAGAGCTCGTCACACCTCAGACCATATGGGGGTGGGGTCTTGTGGGGCCAGGGCCTCGCGATGCACCCTTCGTGGATCACCCCGGGATAGGGCTCGGGGTGCCGACATGCATTGGAGGCCCTGGTGTTTACTGAGCGTACGGCGATTGGTTTGGATGTGCACGCGAGATCGGTCCAGGCAGAGGCTTTGGACACTGTCACGGGTGAGGTGGTGCAGGCCCGGCTAGCGGGAGAGTTGGCCACGGTGCTGGACTGGGTGGAAGGAGTACGTGCTGTGCATGGGCCGGTGCGGGTGGCCTACGAGGCCGGCCCGACCGGTTTCGGTCTAGCCCGAGCGTTAGCGCAGGCGGGTATCGGTTGCGTGGTCGCGGCTCCGTCGAAGATGCTGCGCCCTGCCGGTGACAAAGTGAAAACCGATAAGCGTGACGCAGCATTGTTGGTGTCGCTGCTGCGTCTCGATGAGTTGGTTGAGGTCCGGGTACCGTCCCTGGCGCAGGAAGCCGCTAGGGACCTGACTCGGGCACGTGATGATGCCCGTACCGATTTGATGGCTGCACGGCAACGGTTATCGAAGCTGTTGCTGCGGCAAAGCATCGTCTATCCCGTCGGGAAGCAGGCCTGGACCGGGGTCCACGACCGGTGGCTACGCAGTTGGCGGCGCGGTGGGCTGGGTGGTGCGGGTATCGGCACCCTGCATGCTTTCGATACTGCCTATGACACTGTGGTCCAGGCTAAAGCCCGCCGTGATCATCTGGACCAGCTGATCGGGCAGATGGCCGCTGATTCCGAGTTCACTGCGGTCACTAACCGGTTGGCCTGTCTGCGGGGGATCTCCACGCTGACCGGGTTCGCGCTCGCGGTCGAGATCGGTGACTGGCATCGTTTCACTGGCCGCAGCATCGCTTCCTTCCTCGGGTTGACGCCCTCGGAGCATTCCTCCGGGCAATCACGGATACTGGGGCCGATCACCCGGGCCGGGAACGCTCACGCCCGCAGACTCCTGATCGAGGCTGCGTGGCACCACAAACCCCAATACCGTCCCGGGCCTACCATGCGGGCCCGCTGGGCCAAAGCCCCCACCCAGGCAGCCACCCGTGGTGATACCGGGAACCGGCGCTTGCATCACCGCTGGATGAGGCTGCTCGCCCGGAACAAGAAGACCACCATCATCAACACCGCGATCGCTCGTGAACTCGCCGGCTGGTGCTGGTGTTTGGCCGTGATGGAGTAAACCCACCGAGCTCGTTGGTCCCCGCACCTAAAGCCTGTGGTAGCAGCGTTGAGGAGCAACCGGCGTTGTCCCTGTAAGCAGCCCCCCTTTTTTACGGGCCACGCTAGATCTCAGACAAGCCAGCAAGCTCTCACCGGAACACGGTCATGCGGTAACCAAACCCGCGAATATCAGACTGACCACGCGTCACCAGACACGCCACCACCGCTTCCAGGGCCCGGACGAACGACGAAGTACCCGCCCCGGGACACGCGCACCCCGGGACGGGTGCTTCACCCTGCCCCTTGACAAACAAACCCACATATCAGGGACCTGACCATGGGATGCCGTCACACACTTTCGCATCAGGGACCTGACAAAGGGTTCCTGACCCACGGCGCCCAGGCCCGGAGCGGAAGTCGACGTAAAAGGACCCCGGCCGCATGGCGGTCACCGCCGGTGGCTATGCTCCACGGATGATCTTTGAACCGATTATTCGGAAAAAATCGGTTGTTTATATCGCATTTGCGGAACAGATCGGTGGGAGGTGACATGGCGGAGGTGTCCTTGGCGAGCCCCAGGCCCGTGATGTCCCGGGATCGCGTCGTGTTCATCGCACTCAGCGTGCTGCTGCTGGTCGGGGTACTCGTCTCCCTCCAGATCGGTCGCTACGGCGTCTCTCCCGGCGAGTTGCTGCGCGTCTTCCGGGAGGCCTTCACCGGCACCTTGCCCGAGCACGATCAGGCCGCCGCCGTCCTGCTCAACGTCAGACTCCCCCGGATCGGGCTGGCGCTCGTTGCTGGTGCTGCGCTCTCCGCCGCCGGAGCGGCGTTTCAGGGACTGTTCCGCAACCCGATGGTCTCGCCGGACCTCCTGGGTGTGGCCTCCGGTGCCAGCGTCGGCGCCTGCATCGGAATCCTGTTGTCGCTCTCGAGCCCCATGATCCAGCTATTGTCGTTCGCCTCCGGCCTGGCTGCCGTCCTTCTCGTGGTCGCCGTGAGCGCAGCCGTCACCCGTACCAGCGGTGGAGGGCTGTTGATCATGGTCTTGGCCGGGATCGTCATCTCGTCGCTGGCCTCTGCCATCACCTCGCTGACGAAGTACCTCGCGCCACCAGAGACCAAACTGCCGGAGATCACGTTCTGGCTGATGGGCAGCTTCGCGCGCAGCGGCAGCGTCTTCAACCTCGCGGTGTTGAGCGTGGTGTTCCTGATTGGCGCGATCCCGTTGATGCTGCTGCGTTGGAAGCTCAACGTCATGTCCTTCGGCGAGGAAGAGGCCCGGGCGCTGGGCATCAACACCACGCGGGTACGTCTCATCGTGATCGTATCGGCCACCCTGCTGACGGCCAGCACCGTGGCACTATGCGGCGTCATCGGATGGGTCGGCCTCGTCATCCCGCATATGTGCCGTTTCCTGGTCGGCCCTAACTACCTGGCGCTGATGCCCAGTTCGATGGTGCTCGGCGCCTGTTTCATGCTCGGTGTCGACAACGTGGCGCGGGCCGCGACTTCCGGCGAGATTCCGCTGAGCATCGTCACGTCACTGATCGGTGCACCGATCTTCCTGCACCTCCTGTTCAAAGGCCAGAGGTCATGGTCGGAGTGAGCCTTCGCGTCGAGAAGCTGAGCGGCGGCTACGGCTCACGCGTGGTTGTGCGCGACGTCGATCTGGTTGTTGACGGCGGCACCATCCTCTGCCTGCTCGGCCCCAACGGCGTCGGAAAGACCACGCTGTTCAAGACCATGCTGGGTCTCCTCCCGGCGATGGGAGGACGGGTCCTCGTCGGTGATCAGGATCTCTCAGGCCTCTCTCGTCCTCAGATCGCACGATTGGTCGGCTACGTCCCGCAAAGCCAGCAGACTCCCTTCGCCTTCAAGGCCTTGGATGTGGTGCTCATGGGTCGCACGGCCCGAATGGGCGCCTTCGGGGCACCAGGACGTCATGACCGCGAGGCGGCGATGGCCGCGCTCGAGGCGCTCGGGGTCACCAAACTCGCCGACAAGGCCTTCACCGCCCTCTCTGGTGGAGAGCGTCAGATGGTGATGATCGCGCGAGCCCTGGCCCAGGAACCTTCCTTCATCATGCTCGACGAACCCACGGCGTCCCTCGATTTCGGTAACCAGGTGCGGGTGCTCGACCAGATCGTCCGACTCGCCAACTCCGGGATCGGCGTCGTGATGACCACTCACGCCCCCGATCACGCTTTCCTGTGCGACGCGGACGCCGTGTTGATCACCGGTCCGTCCGATCTTCGTCGTGGCCCCGTGCACGAGGTCCTCACCGAGGAGAACCTGAGCGCCGCCTACGGCGTTGAGGTTCGCGTCACCACCTCCACCCATGACCACATCAACTACTGCTATCCGGTTTTGTCGGCCAAGACCGACACATCCCCCTGAGGAAGGAACCCATGAAATACCAGCCATTGCTCCGCGCCCTCGTCGCCGCAGCGCTTCCCATCGCGCTTCTCGCCGGCTGCTCCCCCGACGCCACGGCACCACCGGTCAGCAGCGACTCCCCCGTGCCGAGCGTCAGCGCATCGACTCCGAGTGATCCCGCCGCTGAGGGCGCGACGCGCACCATCGTCGATCAGTACGGCACCGAGATCCAGATCCCAGCCGAAGTGGACCGCGTGGCGGCGACGATCGGGGCGTTCGCCCACATCACCGCTGTGGTCGGCGGAGCCGACAAACTGGTGGCCGCCATCCCCATGGTGGGCGAAGGACTGTTCGCCGAGGTGTGGCCAGCCGCGAATCCCGATAAGCGCGACCCTTCCAACGTGGAAGAGATCATCGCAGGCGACACACAGGTGATCTACGGTCCAGGATTCACCGAAGAGGTCATCGGCCAGCTCGAAGCTGCCGGCGTCGTGGTGGTCACGATCGATCGCTTCGGAACCCCCGAAGAGATGATGTCGGTCATCAGCCTGGTCGGCGACATCCTCGGCGACGATGCGCCCGCGAAGGCCGAGGCATTCAACACTTTCTATGCCGACACCATCGCCGACGTCGAAAGCCGCGTCGCGGATGTGCCCGAGGCCGAACGAGTCAAAACCCTCAACCTACGGGTCGGCGGCGACGGATACAGCACGGTGGACGGCGACGACATCTCCTCTGCCTACGTCGCCTCTGCCGGAGGGACCGTCGTCTCGGCAGACTTCGACACCGCCAACAGTGTGGTGGGTGCGGAACAGATCATCGCGTGGGCACCCGAAGTGATCTTCACCATGGGCCAGGCAGCGCGCGAGCAGATCCTGAACGATCCGGCTCTCGCCACCGTTCCCGCGGTGCAGAACGCACAGGTGTTCACCGAACCGGAAGGCACCTACCCCTGGTCGGTGCGCTCCGCCGAAGGCGTCCTCATGCCCGTGTTCCTCGGCACGATTCTGCATCCCGATAGGTTCGCGGACCTCTCGCTGGCCGACGTCACCCGAGACTTCTACCAGGAGTACTACGGCTACGACCTGAGCCAGGAGGAGCTCGACGCGATCCTGGCAGGCGGCGAGTAGCCGGAGGCGCTGGGGGCGCGGCCAGGTCTGGGTAGGTCGTCACGGATCCTCGGGTAACGGTCCGCTGGTAACGCGAAAAGTCGCTTTCCGGCCGCCGCGGGGTAGAGTGAAAGAGTTCGTCTCTCGACAGGATCCCCTTTGATATCCGATTTCACCCAGTTCGGCGTGCCCGCCCCCCTCGTTTCGGCCCTCGCGCAGCGGGGCATCACCGCCCCCACGCCCATCCAGGCCGCGACTCTTCCCGACTCGCTCGCCGGACGCGACGTGCTCGGCCGCGGACGCACCGGTTCGGGCAAGACCTTCGCCTTCCTCCTGCCGCTCGTGACGCGGCTGGAGCGGAGCGAGGCCAGGCGGCAGTCGAAGCGGCCACGGGCTTTGGTGCTCGCCCCCACGCGCGAGTTGGCGTCTCAGATCCACGAGTCGCTCTCCACGCTGGAGGGGCCTGCGCGCCTCACCTCCACCGTCGTCTTCGGTGGAGTGGGTCAGAACCCCCAGGCAAAGGCTCTGGCGAAGGGCGTCGATGTCCTCATCGCCTGCCCGGGGCGTCTCCTCGACCTGATGGAGCAGGGCCTGGTCACCCTCGGCTCGGTAGAGATCACGGTCATCGACGAAGCCGATCACATGGCCGACATGGGGTTCCTGCCCAGCGTCCGCCGCATCCTGCAGGCGACGCCGAAGGCAGGGCAGCGCATGCTGTTCTCCGCCACGCTCGACGCGGGGGTTTCCACGCTGGTGAAGCAGTTCCTCACCGATCCCGTCACGCATGAAGCGGACTCCGCGCACTCCCCTGTTTCCAGCATGTCGCACCACGTGTTGCGTGTCGCCGCCGACCACCGCGTTCAGATCCTCGCTGAGCTGGCCGCGGCGCCTGGAAACACCATCGTCTTCACCCGCACGAAGCACGGTGCGAAGAAGCTCGCGAAGCAGCTGATCAGCCTGGGGGTTCCTGCCGTCGATCTGCATGGAAACCTCAGCCAGAACGCACGAACTCGCAACCTCGATGCCTTCCATTCCGGCCGGGTGAGCACGCTGGTGGCCACCGATATCGCCGCCCGCGGTATCCACGTCGACGATGTCTCGCTGGTGGTGCACGCCGATCCCCCGGTTGAGCACAAGGCCTATCTGCATCGCTCTGGTCGCACGGCGCGCGCCGGGGCTCAGGGCACCGTCGTTACGCTGGAGCTGCCGGCGCAGCGTTCGGATGTGCAGTCGCTGCTGCGGCAGGCGAGGATCCGTCCGGCTTTTACCACCGCAGCACCGGGCGCCGAGATCCTGAGCAGCATCGCCCCGGGCGAGCGCACCTTCCTCAGCTCCACCGAAGCCGCCGCACTGGCCGGCGTGATGCCGAAGCAGCCCCCGCAGCAGCGCACCACCAAGCCCAAGGCCAAGCCGGCCGCGGGTGCAGGCGCGCAGCAGGGGCAG
This sequence comes from Tessaracoccus sp., assembly GCA_041393555.1. Lineage (GTDB taxonomy): Bacteria > Actinomycetota > Actinomycetes > Propionibacteriales > Propionibacteriaceae > Arachnia. The sequence continues at coordinate 93,702 of JAWKJW010000016.1, forward strand.
AGCAGGCAGGCCGGTCCAGGGCGTCCGAAAGGTCGCTCGGCAGGTTCGAGGAGGGGCCAGAAGGTCGGCGTCGCTGCCTCCAGGTCTCATTCCACACGCGGTGGCGCACCTGCCCACAGCGCGGCCGATTTCTCCAAGGCCAACCGCCGAGGCCGCTGAATAGCCTCCGCCGACACCCACGTTTACCCCCTTTGAGGCGGTCCCTGAGGAGGACGCCCCGCGCCCGTCTCGAAGGGTGGTCCCTGAGGAGGGCGCCCAGCGCCCATCTCGAAGGGGTCGTTGCTCGTACCTCAGCTTCCTGTCCGGTTCCGGCCACCATGGAGTAGGAAAGTGAGCGTGGGTAAACCTGTTTTCGGTCCTGATACGAAAGTGTGTGGCGGAATCCCATTTTCAGGTGCCTGAGGTGCCCTTCGAGGCTCGTTGCTCGCACCTCAGCTTCCGGGCTGCTTCGTTGCCACCGTGGGGCAGGAAAGTGAGGCATCAGGACCCAATCACCGGTCCCTGAGGTGCGAGCGCCAGCGAGCCTCGAAGGGCGTAAAACGGGACCTTTGGCAGGGTCTGTGCCCATGCTTGCGTTTCACGCCCTTCGAGGCTCCTCGCAGAGCTCGTCACACCTCAGGGACCTGAGTATGGGATCGCGTCACACACTTTGCATCAGGACCTGACGGAGACACCTTCGCATCAGGGACCGGTGATTTGCCTCACCTTCCCACCCACGGTGGTCGGACCGGGTGGGAGGGCGGGCGATCAGGCATCAGCTCGGAAAGAGCTGGAGCAGCGCGTTCTCGACCACCTCGGGGAGGGCCGGGTGGATCCAGTACTGGCCGCGGGCCATCTGATCGGCGGTGAGGCCGAAGCTCATGGCCTGGATCAGCGGCTGGATCAGGGTCGAGGCCTGGGGGCCGATGACATGTGCACCCAGCAGGTGGCGGGTGTGCGGATCGGCCAGCAGCTTGACGAAGTGATCCCGGTCTTCCATGGCCCAGCCGTAGGCGACATCCCCGTAGTCCTGAGTAGCGGAGACGTACTCCACGCCCCAGTCGCGCAGTTGCTCCTCCGTCGCTCCGACGCAGGCCAACTGGGGATCGGAGAACACCGCCGCGGGGACATAGCGGTGGTCGGTCTCGCGAAGGTCGTCCGGGTACAGCAGATTGTGCTGCACGGTACGCAGCTCCGCGTTGGCGACGTGCTTCAACAGGTAGTCCGACGACACGTCGCCCATCGCGTAGATGTGCGGCACGGTGGTGCGCTGAGTGCCATCGACGCGCACCTGACCGTCTTCCTTGACCTCCACGCCCGCGGCGGCCAGGTTGAGGACGTCGGAGTTGCGCACCCTGCCAACGGCCTGCAGTACGGCGTCGGCGAAGTAGACGTACTCGACGCCGTTGCGATCGGCGGTGACAACCTGCACATCGCCGGCCGGGCCGGGCTCGAAGGCGGAAAGCTTCTGGTTGAGCCGCACCTTCACCGTGCGCCCCAGGATCTCCTGGAACCGGTTAGCGACCTCGCGATCCTGATAACGCAAGAGCACCTCGGAGCGGTTGATCAGCGTCACCTCGCTCCCCAGAGCGGAGAAGATGTGGGCGAACTCCGCGGCGATGTAACCGCCGCCCACGATCACCAGGCGTTCCGGCAGCTCGTCCATCCGCATGATGTCGTCGGAGGTGTGCAGGAAAGCCGCCATCTCCTCCGAGCCGGCCACGTCCAGCAGGCGAGGACGAGAACCGGTCGCGATCACGATCCGGTCGGCGGTGATCCGCCCTTCTCCCACTTGCAGGGTGTGGGGATCGACGAAGCTGGCCTCCTCCTGGAAGACGGTCACGTTGTCGCTTTGCACCCGCCAGGAGAGACCTCCCCGCGAGATGGGGTCGATGCGGCCGAAGATCCGGTTGCGGATGGCAGGCCAGTCCGCCCCGTTGAACGCCAGGTCGACGCCCAGCCTCCGAGCGTGCTCGACGCCGCGCGCGAAGTCTGCGGGCAGCACGAACATCTTGGTGGGGATGCACCCTCGGTTGAGACAGGTTCCGCCGAAGACGGGATCGCGTTCGATCAGCGCGATCTTCAGATCGGCGAAGCGCTCGTCGATCAGTGAGTTGCCGGAACCGGAGCCGATGACAGCGAGGTCGAAATGCTGCATGCCAACATCCTAGCCAGGGAACCGCCAGTCGTTAGGGAACCACCGATCGTTGCGGCCCCGGTAGCCTAGGGCAATGCAAAGCACCACTTGGGCCGTCGTCACGGGAGCGTCGTCGGGACTGGGCGTCCATTTCGCCGAGCACCTCGCCAATCAGCGTTCACACCTCATCCTCGTCGCCCGCAGCCTCGACAAGCTCACCGAGCATGCCGAACGGCTGAGGAGACGCTTCGGGATCCGCGTCGAAGTGCGCCAGGTCGATCTTTCCGATCCCGCGCAGCGCGCCGCATTGGTCAACGAGTTGGCGGAGCTCGATGTACACACGCTGGTCAACAACGCCGGATTCGGCTCCATCGGCAACTTCGACAGCCTCGATCGCTCACGCCTGCTCTCGGAGATCGAACTCAACGCGACGGCCCTCACCGACCTCACCCATGCCGTGCTGGGTCGGATGCTGGCCCACGGGAAGGGCGCGGTGATCAACGTGGCCAGCACGGCCGCTTTCCAGCCCATCCCGACGATGGCCGTCTATGCCGCCACCAAGGCGTACGTGCTGAGGCTCGGCCTGGCCCTGTGGGAGGAGCTGCACGTCACCGGTGTGCGGGTCCTGACCGTGTGCCCTGGCCCCACGACCACCGAGTTCTTCGCCGTGGCCGGCAACGATCAGGTGATGCGCCGACGTCGCTTGCCCGATCAGGTGATCCGGACCGCGTTCCGCGGGCTCAGGGCCCATCAGCCCTACGTGGTGGATGGATGGAGAAACAAGGCGCTGGCCTTCGCCACGCGATTCGCGCCCACCTGGCTGACGGTGAAGCTGGCCCGACGGATCGCCGGGGGCTAAGAGATTCCGCAGGTACCTCTAAGCCTGAACCCACGTCACCTCACCTGGATCAGTTTGTTCTCCGAGAACGGCGACGATGTCGCCTCGGTATCCGCGTAGCCCGTGACCGTGACGTCGTAGTCCCCGAGAGGCAGGCTGACCACGAGGCTCCAGTCGTGCCAGCCGCGCTGGTTCGGGCTATCGCTGCGGTCGACGAAACGCTTGGCCACGATCCGGTTGTTCGCGGTGTCGGTGATGGTGACCTCCGGCACCGCGAAATCCGGGTACACCTCTCCTCGGATCTCGATTTCGCCCTCCGGCTGCTGGGCAAGGTTCTTCGGCCAGGTGATCCGCACCGGCGCGACCGGGGTCAGTCCGTCCGTCGCGAACCCGCCTACCCGCTCGAACGGCGCAGGAGGAGGCCCTCCGTCCGCGAGGAAGCGGACCCGAAGGTCTTCGACCCCCACCAGGTTGCTCGCGGTGTAGACCACTTGGTTGATCGCCGCCTCGGCATCCGCCTCGGACAGCAGTTCGTAGGCGGAGGCGGAAAGATCCAGCGTGAGGAAAGATCCTTCCACCTCGACGTCGAGCAACTGGCCCGGAGCCCAGGCCGACCGGGAAATCGGGGTCCAAGGGTGCCAGGGTGAAGACCGCCTCGATGGCGGAGCGCACCAGCCTGCCTGAGGCCGGCAGATCCCGCAGCTCCGGATACAGCAGCCCGTCTGCGCGACCGACGTAGTAAACCGGAACACCCAGCACGACGGCGGGCAGCGCCTGGGCGCCGGGGCTGGTGGTGACGGCCGGCTGCTCCGGGCTGGTCTCCTGCACGGGCGGGCTCAGCGCCCGTGTCATCGTCGCGATGATGAAACCGAGGGCGAGCGCCAAGGCCGTGATCACCACCAATGTGCTCGGCGTTGCTCGCAGGCGCGGTTTCGTGGGCAGGGCAGCCAGTTCCGCTTCGAACTCGTCGCCCAACGGCGGATGAATGGCGCGGGCGGATGCCTGCAAGGCTCCCATCACCTGTTCTGAGGTCGCCTCCAAGCTGCCTGGGTTGTCCAACGCTTGGTGCACCGCCATGAGCGCCGTCTCCAGACGCCGGTTGCTGCGCCGCAGGGTCATCCGCATGATGCTGGCCAGCTCGGGACCGAAGCGGGCGAGGTAGTGGCTGACGATGAGGTGCTCGGACAGATGCAGGGGCAGGCCGTCGATGACCTCCAGAACCGGATCGTGTTCCCCCGTCTTATCTCGCGGCAACGAGACGGTACCCTCGGCGCTCCGGGACGCACGTGCGAGATGCACGACGCTTTCCTGCAGCAGCTCGACACGCTCGTTGGGATCCACCACCCGGTGGCCGCGCCGATACAGCGCGAAGAGCGAGTTGTGCACGATCTCCTGGGCTCGATCGCCGGCACCCAGCAGCGTGGCCAGCCGGAACAAGACCGTGGAGGTCTGTTCGTGCAGCTTCACGAGCCACTGTGTGGATTCTTCCGCCATGACGATCCTCATGCCCAGCTGGGGTTAGACGCAGAGTGCGCCTAGATCCCCGCGTACGAGTGCAGTCCTTCCATCAAGAGATTGACGCCCACGAAGTTCCACCAGAACGAGGCCAGGCCGATGAGCGCGATGTAGGCCGCGGGCTTCCCCCGCCAGCCCGCCGTCAGGCGCGCGTGCAGGTAGCCGGCGTAGATCACCCAGGTGACGAACGACCAGGTCTCCTTCGGATCCCAGTCCCAGAACCGTCCCCACGCGTACTGCGCCCAGATCGAACCGGCGACGATTGCGAAGGTCCACAACGGGAAGGCGAAAGCGTGCAGTCGATAGGCCACCAGATCCAGCGTGAGCGACGAGGGAATGCGCGCCACGAAACCCCTCAGTTCGCCGCCGCTGGCTTGGGCCTTGTCCTCCGCCGAACGTCGCACCAGGTAGAGGGCCGAGGCGACGGCCCCGACGTTGAAGGCAGCGCCCGCCAACGTGGCGAGCACGATGTGCACGATGAACCACACGGAATGCAGCGCCGGCACCAAGGGAGCTACCTCCACGTGGAAGACCGTCACGGCCATCCCCATGAAGATCGTCACGATCAGGGTGATCCCCAAGCCCAGCCAGCGCATCCCGAACCGGAGGGCGCACACCAGATAGATCAGCACGACGAAGCCGAGCGAGGAGGTGGAGAACTCGTACATGTTCCCCCACGGCATACGGTCCGCCGCCACACCGCGCAACACCACGCCCACCACGTGAGCGATAAAAGCGATCACGGTGACCGCCAGCGCGAGGCGGCCGAACAGATCGACGGAGACCCGCGTCTTGTCCTCCGACCCATCCTCCGGACGCTCCGCCGCCAGCCCTCGCGCGCGCGCCCACTCGACGCTGTGCAGCACGAAGGCCAGCAGATAGCCGTTGGTGGCCAGCACCACGGCCAGATCGGACAGTCCGGATAGGGTCATCGATACTCCTTAAACCTTGCCCATTGTGCCCGGTGCATGACCGGTGAGCGCATCGTCCGAATTTCCGTTCGCCGCTTCCAGCAACTCGTCGACCTCGTCGGCCAAGCCGCTGGCGGCATCGGTGCGGTCCAAGCCACCGACGGTGATGCGCCCGTCCGCCAGTCGCAGGAACAACCGGCGGGGACGCACGTACAACGAAAGGCAGAGGCCGCCGACGCCGACCAGCACGGCGAGCAGCGACAGCATGTTGCCCGGAGTCTGGCTGATCTGCAGCGTGATCCACCGCGAGTAGCCGTCGAAGCTGAGCGCCCCCACCCCGTCAGGCAGAGTCATCGCCGCACCTGGGGTCATCATCGCGCGGAAGATCTCCTCACCGTCGCCCAGGACAGGCTCCAAACCGGCAGGGTTGAGACGATAGACCGATTCCGGCTCCCCGGTCTCCACCCGCGGCGGGCCGTGCCAGGCATTCAGGTATACCTCGGGGTTGAGCGCATCCGGGAACACAGAGTGCGGCCCCTGCTCGTTGAGGACCGCCGTCGGGAAGAAGAAGATCTCGAATGCCAGGCGCTCAGGCCTCGCGTCGTTGGCCTTGATCACACCCACGGACGAGAAGTTGCCGTCTTGCGGGAGCGTGACCACGGGGCCGGAGAACGCCACGTCGCCGTTGCCGTCGTAGACGGTGAAATTCGGGGCATAGCCATGACCCTGAAGGTTCACCTGGGTTCCGCCCTTGGTCAGGAAGGGCTCGTTCACCATGAGTTGATGGTCGCGGGATACGCCGTCCTCCGTGATCGTCAGATCGGCCTCGAATACCCGCGCGGCGCCCCGCTGCACGTCGCCCGTCTCGAACTCCGCGGTGAAGGAGTTCACCTTCAACGAGAACGGCTCCAACTTGTCGGTATCGGCCATCGCCCCGGTGACGAAATCGTCGTACTGGGTGATCACGTTGCTGAATCCCCGGCCCTCCACGACCGTGACGGTACCCCGAAAACCCCACAGGTTGCTCCAGGCCAGTCCGATCAGCACCACGACCAAACTGGTGTGGAAGATCAGGTTGCCCCACTCCCGGAGGTACCCGCGTTCTGCCGAGATCCCCTCGTCAGTGCGGCGCGTGCGGTAGCGCTTACCCTTCAGCCAGCGCTCCGCATTATCCAGCGCGACGGGGTGGTCGACGAGGGCGGTGGCCACCGCGTGCTCCGGCAAGCGCTCCACGCGCTTGGGCAACCGAGGCGGGGGCTTTCGCACATCGCGAAGATGCTTGCTGATACGCGGGATGATGCAGCCGAGCAGGGATACGAACAGCAGCAGGTAGGTGGCGGAGAACCACGGGCTGGAATACACGTCGTACATGCCCAGCGGTTCCAGGATCCGGTTCAGCTGGGGATACTCGGCCTGGAAGTCGCTGACGCGGATGGGCGAAATATGCGTCTGCGGCACCATCGAGCCCGGTATCGACGCCAGGGCGAGCAGGAACAGCAGCACCAGCGCCGTGCGCATGCTGGTGAGCTGCGCCCACAGCCAGCGCATCGTCTGGGCGAAGGTGAGCGCAGAGGTTTCCTCGTGACGCGTGGCCGCACCGCTCACAGGATGGTCCCGAAGCTCGCCGCCCACTGCCGCAGGACGGCAACCAAGCTGTCCCACCAGCCGATGATCATCGAGAGTCCCACCAGCATCATGACGATGCCGCCCACGCGTTGGATCGCTCGTTGATGGGTGCGCAGCCACCCTAGTTTCGGCGAAAGAGACGTGAACGCCGCGGCGAACGCCACGAAGGGCAGCCCGAGTCCGATGGCGTAGGCGAAGGCGAGGATGCCGCCGCGCGCGGCGGAGCCCTCATTGAGCGCCATGCTCAGCACCACCGATAGGGCCGGTCCGATGCACGGGGTCCAGCCCAGGCCGAATACCACGCCGAGGAGCGGCGATGCCCAGGCCCCCATCCGGGGAGCGGACGACGGACGCCATCCAGACGGCATCGGCAGCCATCCGGCGAAACCGGCTCCGAGCACGACGATCAACACGCCCATCGCGATCGTGATCAGGCGCTGCTGCTGCAGCAGGATCGCGCCGAGCCCGCCGATCAGCGCGCCGGTCAGGACGAACACGATGGAGAATCCCAGGACGAAGCCCAGCGTTCCGCCCACGAGCAGCCGCCTCGATCCCGTTCCCTCGGCGATCTGGGAGGCGCCCAGCCCGGAGGCATAACTCAAGTAGCCGGGGAGCAGCGGGAGCACGCACGGCGACGCGAAGGACACCACTCCGGCCAGCATCGCCACCGGGATGGCGAGCAGGAGGGAGGAGGTGAGCGCGGTATCGGTCCATGCTTCCAACAAGATCATTGACTGGCCTCGATATCGGAGACCAGCCCCACGATGGTGGCCTTGTTGACCTCGCCCAGCACGCGAGCAGCCACGCGCCCATCGGCATCGATGACCAAGGTGCTCGGGATCGCTTTGGGCGGTAGCTGCCCGAAGCCCAGCAGCAGTTCACCATCGGGATCGAAGACATTGGGATAGGGCACCTCGAAGGCACGCACGAAGGCGTCGGCCGGGGCCTCGTCCAGGTCTCGGGTATTGATCCCGACGAACTGCGCGCGTTCGCCCAGTTCGTCAGCCGCTTCCACCAGTTCCGGGGCCTCCGAGCGGCAGGGCGGGCACCAGGAGCCCCAGACATTCAGCACGATGATCTGACCGGCGTAGTCCGCCGTAGAGAACTCCCCGCCGCCGAGCAGCGGGCCCGACAGTTCCGGGGCCGGGGCGCGTTCTTCGACCGGCAGCACGGCCACCGTGCCGTCGCCGGCTTGATAACCGATGGCGTCTCCGCCCAGGTCGTCCTGTTCGGTTCCCCCGCATCCGCTCAGAGCCAGCGTCACGGCCATCGCGGCGGCAGCCCAGCGAGCCCTCACGTCCCCACCTTGAACTTGCGGCCGCGCTTGCGCGGCAGGAGATCTGCCACCGGCTCCACATAGTCGACCGCGGTGATCAGGCCGTCGCGGACGGTGAAAGAGGTCACGGAGCACAGCGTGCATTCTCGACGGCGCGGGTCGTGGGCGAAACGGCGACCCTCCGCAGCGCTGCGCGCGATCCAGATGGGCAACTGATGCGAGACCACGAGAGCGTGCCCGCCTTCCCCGGCATCCAGCGCGGCATCGAGGATGGCGGCTTCCATGCGCGTGGCGATCTGGGTGTAGGGCTCACCCCAGCTGGGCCGGAGGGGATTTCGCATATGCCAGAACATCCGGGGATCGCGCAGGGCCTTGTTGCCGCTGCCGAAGACCATGCCCTCGAACTGGTTGGCCGCCTCGATCACGCGATCGTCGGTGACGATCTCCAGATGCGGATGGCGCTCCGCGGACGGTTTCATCGTCTCCTGCGCCCTCTGCAGCGGTGAACAGCGGAGATGGGTGAGCGGCGCATCCGCCCAGTACTGTCCCATCCGCCAGGCCATCTCGTGGCCCAGATCCGACAACCCGAAACCCTCTATCCGGCCGTAGAGCACCCCATCCGGGTTGTGCACTTGGCCGTGGCGCATCACGTGGACGAGGCGGACGTCGTCGGCAGAACTCATGCCCCTACGGTACGACATATCGAAAAGAGACGAGACCCGTGGATACCGGCGTTACGTCGCGGACGTCGTGCGGCGCCGTCGGCGCTTGCGCTGGGAGGGCCTCAGGTTGGGCAGCCCCCGGCGATCTGTGTTTCCCGGCGCTTATCCGCGAAGGCCGCCAGCGATTCGGCGAGCGATTCGAAGGTCGGCGCGTTCGCGATCACGTCGACGCGCAGGCCGTGCATCTCGCAGGCCGCAGCGGTAGCCGGGCCGATCGCTGCCACGACCGTGGCGGCATGGGGCTTGCCCGCGATGCCGATCATGTTGCGCACCGCGGTGGCGGAGGTGAAGACCGCGGCATCGAACATGCCTGTCTTGATGTCGCTGCGCACCTCCGCGGGCGGCGGGGCGGCGCGCACGGTGCGGTAGGCCGTCACGTCCTCTACTTCCCAGCCGAGTCGCCCCAGTCCCTCGACGAGGGCCTCGACGGACACGTCGGCACTGGGCACCAGGACCCTGTTGAGGGGATCGAGCAGATCGTCGAACGCGGGGAACTCGTTGGCGAGCCCGCCCACGGTGTTGTCCATCACGGGCACCAGATCAGGCACGAGACCGAGCTTGGCCAGCGCCTCCGCCGTGCCTCTGCCGACGGCGGCCAGAGAGATGCCCGACAACGCGCGCGAATCGAGCCCGTACTCGCGCAACCGGTCTGTGACCGCAGCAACCGCGTGGGGGGAGGTGAGCACCAGCCAGAGGTAGCGGCCGTCCACGATGCCGCGCACCGCGCGCTCCATGCCCTGCTCGGTGCGGGGCGGCTCGATGGACAGCGTCGCCACGATCTCGGAGTTCGCCCCGAAGCCGGCGAGTTCGTCGACCAGCTGGTCGAGGTCGTCCTTCGTGCGCGGGATGAGCAGGCGCCAGTTGAACAGCGGCTTGTTCTCGAACCAGGAGACCCTGTCGCGGCGGTGACTCTCGATCTGGGGACCGGAGATCAGGAAGACTTCCTGGTCGTCGATGGCCTTGACCTCGCGCCAGGCCAGCACCGCGCTGGTCTGCGAAGTGGTGGCCACGTTGCAGATCTGGAGGACCTTGCCCTCGGCACCGTGCTGCTGCGCAGCCCGCGCAGCCACCGTCGGCAACTGCGCCCCCATGGTGCGCAGCACCAGGGTTTCGGCACTGGGCCAGTCCTCGATGGCCGGTACCTCATCGCTGCAATCCATGGCAGCGACGCTGTTCTCCGCACGCACACCCCCGTAGGTGAGGGCGGCGCTCCAGCGGCTGACGCCGGGGATGACGTTGACCCGCACCCCTTCCACCTCGAGCAGCGAGGGCAGCACGCTGCCGGTGGGGAGCGTGAACTCGTCGAAGGTGCCGAGCCGGACGACGTTGAGGCCCTGTTGGGTGGATTCCAGGAGCTGACGCAGTTCGTCGCCGCCGATTACCTCGACCACTGCGTGCGCAGAGGTGTGGGCGGACAGTTCTTCGGCGTCGATCGACGGATCGATCAACACCAGATCGGCTTGACGCAACGCGCGAGCGCCCGACAACGTCAGCAACCCGAGGTCGCTGGGGCCGGATCCGACGAAGGTCACGGATCCCAGCTGCACGTCAGTCTCGCTCAACTCAACTCCCGGTTCATCCCTGGTTCGCCATCGGTCGCCATGCATCGTCCATCGGTGAGGGGGTACTGGTGCCGAGCTCCCGACGCAAGGCGTCTTCGTCTACGAACCAGTATCCGTGAAGGTTACCGTCCACGAACACGACCGGCACGTGAGCGGTGTATCGGGTGCCCAATTCCTCGTCCTCGTCGATGTCGATGCTTCGCCAGCCGATGCGCTGGTCGGCGCAGACCCGCTCGATGATCTCCTGCGCCGTATCGCACAGGTGACAACCTGTGCGAGTCAGCAGGACCACGCGAGTGGGTAGCGTCACTACAGTGGCCAGCTACGACGATTACTTGCCGGCGCGACGACGCTGGATGCGAGTGCGCTTCAGCAGCTTGCGGTGCTTCTTCTTGGCCATGCGCTTGCGACGCTTCTTGATGACAGAACCCACAGTTCGCCTTTCGTAGCCCGGGACGCTTTCCCGGGGTTGGGGGTGATTCGACGGGAGCCACGTGGGCACCCAGACGACCAATACTAACCCGCGGGGCCCCACGGCGACCAGTCAGGAACCGGCGCGGGGCCCTGGACGAGTCAGTCGGCCATCTCCACGGAGCGGTCATGGCATGCTTCGACCGCGGCGAGGAAGGCCGCACGCACACCCCGCTCGTCGAGGGTGCGCAACGCCGCGGCCGTCGTGCCGGCCGGCGACGTGACCATCTCCCTGAGCTGGGTGGCCGAGCGCCCGGATTCCACGAGCATCGAGCCGGAACCCAGGATCGTTTGATTGACCAACTCGGTAGCCAACGGGCGGGGCAGGCCGAGGTGCACCCCGGCCTCGATCATGGCCTCCGCGACATAGAAGAGGTAGGCCGGCCCCGATCCCGACAACGCGGTCAGCACATCGAGTTGGTGTTCCTCGATAACCGCGACGCGGCCGACCGCCTCCAACAGTTCCACGACGGTGGCCACATGCTCATCGGTGGCCGTGGAGCCAGGAGCGACACCAGCCATCCCCTCGCCCACCAGGGCGGGGGTGTTCGGCATGACGCGCACGACGGCGACGCCCTCGGCCGCGCCGGCTTCGAGCGCTGCCACGGAGACGCCGGCGGCGATCGATGCGACCACGGACCCCGGGCGCATGCCGGCCAGCTCAGTGAGCACCCCTGCCACGTGATAGGGCTTGACGGCGATGAAGACCACATCGGCCTCTGCGGCCTCTTCCGCGCTGGCCGGCTGAATGCCGTAGCGTTCGTGCATCTCGTCGAGCCTGGCGGGATGCGCGTCCACCGCGAGGATCTCGGAGGGCTCATGGCCTCCCGCGATCCATCCCGCCACCAAGGCCTCCCCCATGGCTCCCACGCCGATGATCGCGAGCTTCATCGGACGAGCAATTCGGCGATCTGGATGGTGTTGAGGGCGGCACCCTTGCGCAGGTTGTCTCCGCTCAGGAACAGCACCAAGCCCCGCTGCCCGGGGATCGACTGATCCTGGCGGATGCGTCCGACGAAGGTGACGTCATCGCCCGCGGCCTGCAGCGGGGTGGGCACGTCGGCCAGCTTCACGCCGGCCGCGCTCGCCAGCACCTCGCGCGCCCGCTCCGGTGTGATGTCCTCGGAGAAACGCGCATGGACCGACAGGGAATGCCCTGTGAAGACGGGCACGCGCACGCAGGTCCCCGCGACGGCCAGCTCCGGGAGGTGAAGGATCTTTCGCGATTCGTTACGCAGCTTCTTCTCCTCGTCGGTCTCCCCTCGCCATCGTCGACGAGGTTGCCGGCCAGCGGCACCGCGTCGTAGGCGATGGGCGCGACGTAGGAGCCACGCTCGCGGGGCTGAAGGCCGAGCCGTCGTGGGCCAGCACGCGGGGATCCTCGATCTCGCCCAGCTGGGTGGCCAGAGCCTCCACGCCGGCGAGACCCGAACCCGACACAGCCTGGAACGTGGTCACCTGAAGCGATTCCAGCCCGGCGGCGTCGTGCAGCGCCTTCAGCACGGGCATGGCGGCCATGGTGGTGCAGTTGGGATTGGCGATGATGCCGATCTCGGCCTTGGCCACATCCTCGGGGTTCACCTCCGAGACGATCAACGGCACGCGATCATCCATCCGCCACGCGGAGGAGTTGTCGACGACGGTGGCGCCGGCCTCAGCGACCTTGGGCGCGTACTGCTTGGAGGTGGATCCGCCCGCGGAGAACAGCGCCACGTCGAGGCCGGAGAAGTCAGCCGTGGCGATGTCTTCGACCACGACCTCTTCGTCGCCCCAGGGCAACTTCTTGCCGGCCGACCGCGACGAGGCGAAGTACCGGATCTGATCGACGGGATAGCCACGCTCAGCCAGCAGGCGACGCATCACGCCGCCCACCTGGCCGGTGGCCCCAAAGATTCCAACACGCATGGGTTCAGCTTAGAGGTTCCGGCGCCGCAAGCCCTAGCTCGCCAGCTGGGGGACCAGGATCAACAGCAGCGGGTAGCCGAGGAAGGCCACGATGTCCATCAAGGTGTGGGCGATCACCAGCGGCATCACGCGTTTGGTCTTGAGATAGATCCAGCCGAAGACCAGCCCCATCACGAGGTTGCCGACGAATCCGCCGAAGCCCTGGTAGGCGTGATAGCCGGCCCGCACGACGGCGCTGATCACCAGGATCTTCATCGCCTCGCCGCCCCGCTGCGACCAGCGGGTGAACAGGTAGCCCACCATGACCACCTCTTCGAGGATGCCGTTCATTGCGGCACGCAGGATCAGGATGGGCACCGTCCACCAGGCGGCGGCGAGGTTGGCCGGGCTGACACTGGTGTTGATGCCGGTCAACACGGCGAAGACGTAGAACGCGATGCCGGCCACGCCGATGCCGGCGAAGATCGCGAAACCCACCCCGAAGTCGTAGCGCTTGCGCGTCAGGTCGAAGCCCATAGAGCCGAACGGGCCACCCTCAGGCCGGTGCACCGCCCACAGCAGATAGAGCACCAGAACCGCGGGCATCAGCGGGAACAGCGTTCCGGCCAGTTGATAGGCGAGGTCCAGCCAGGGCCGGTCGGGCGTCGTCGAACGGTTCATGGCGGTGGTCTGCTGGCGCAGCGGGACGTCGTAGGTCAGCTTGTTGATGATCGACAACACCGCGTAGATCGCGGACTGCCCCAGCGAGATCCCCAGCACCACCCAGATCTCGATGCCGAGCTTCCTGCGCACCGCCGACTCCATGACCGGGGGCGGCGTCACCAGCGGTGCGCTCACCTCTTGTCCATCACGGCTTGCAGGTAGGAGTACGCGGTGCGCGGCCGCACCGCCACCTGGGTGGTGAGGTACTCGAACCAGCCGGGACCGTAGGGGACGTAGGTGCGCGCACGGTAGCCGATATCCACCAGCCGGCGCTGTTCCAAGGGCCGGATTCCGTGGAACATCTGAAACTCGAATCCGTCCTGACCGATCCCATTGCGGTAGGCGAGGTCCTGGGCGATGGCCACCACCGTCGGATGGTGCGAGGCCAGCATCGCATAGCCGCCCACCTCCATCGTGGTCCGCAGGCATCGCACCAGTGCGCGGGTCTTGTCGTGCTCACGCCGGATGCCTTCATGCCGGGGAACGGGGTAGGCGCCTACGCACAGCCTGATCCGTGCGGAGTCCGCCGCGAGTTCTCGGCAGTCCGCCTCCGCCCGCCGGATCTCCGCAGGAAGGGTGATGCCCAGTCCGGGATGATCTTCCCTCACCTCGCGCCACAGCCTCAACGTCTCCGCATAGTGCGCGAAGCCCCCCATCTCCAAGGTGACGGTGGCCCCCAACTCATCGGCAGCCGTGCAGAGCTCACGCAGTTTCGCCCTGGCACTGGCTCCATGGCCCAGGGTGAGGCGCTTGACGTTGAACTCGGACGAGCGCGCCAGGTCGCCCAGCGCACCCATCAGCTCGGTCAGCCGATCCAACGATTCCGCGTGATCGTCGCTGGGCAGATAGGCGAATCCGGTGAGCAGGCCGAAACTGCGCAACCGCCTCGCGGTGCTCACGGTCTCGACGGTGCTCTTCCCACCCACGTAAGCCGACGCGAACTCGTCGACGGCCCCCGACAGGAGCGCCGCGCGTTTCATGCGCTTCGCTCCGACGATGCGCCGTACTACACGCTCCGATGCCGTCATCCGGCCCTCTCCTCAGCGCCTCGCTGATATACCCGTCGTGTGAGAGTGAGCGACTCCGACAACAATGCCTCTCGCTTGTCCCGCGACTTCGCGCGTCGCGTGGACACCTCCAAGACGATGTGGCCGTCAAAGCCCCTGCGGCCTAGTTCCTCCACCACTTCCCATGCCCTTTGACCGCCCTCGCCCGGCATGAGGTGATCGTCCTTGAACGTCGAGGTGCCGTCCGTGAGGTGCACATGGCGCAGCCGGTCGCCCCAGGCCTCGAGCAGATCCATGGACTGCAGGCCGGAGGTGGCGGCATGCGAGAGATCGAGGGTGAGGAAGTCGTAGTCGATATCGGTGGGGTCCCAATGCGGCAGGTACGCCTGGAAAGCACGTCCTCCCGATCGCCACGGAAACATGTTCTCGACGGCGAAAGTGACATTGGTCTCCGCATTGAGCCTGCGGATGCCCTCGACGAATCCGGCTCCGTAGGCACGCTGCCATCGAAACGGTGGGTGGACCACCACAACATCCGCGCCCAGTCGTTCCGCCGCCTCGGCGGAGCGTCTGAGCTTGTCCCAAGGGTCGGTGCCCCAGGTGGCTTGTGAAACGAGCAACACCGGCGCATGCACGGAGAGAATCGGGACCTGATGGTACTGGCTCAACTTTTCGATGGCCTCGACGTCCTGAGAGATCGCATCGACCGCGACCATCAGTTCGACACCGTCGAATCCCAGCGATGCCGCGAGTTCGAACGCGCTGGCAGTCGCCTCCGGATAGACCGCCGTGGTCGACAGACCAATCTTCGCAACTGACACACCCCCAGGTTAGAGCGTTACCCATAACGAAGGAGGCATCCTGGCGCCGATTAGCGGATTAGGGCCTTCCCGGGGGACAATTGCGCCATGTTCGTCGATCACCTCATCTTTGCCACGGGACCCGAGGGCCTCCAAGCCGACGCTGAGAAGTTGGCCGACGCCCTGGGCACGGAATACAAGAACGGCGGTTTCCACCCCCGTTTCGGCACCCGCAACCACATCATCCCGCTGGCCGGTCACCGCTATGTCGAGGTGGTCGAAGTGCTCGACCATCCGGTCGCCGACCAGGCTCTGTTCGGCCAGGCCGTGCGCGCCCGCTCGGAGATGGGCGGCGGCTGGCTGGGCTGGGCCGTCAGCGTAGACAACATCGAACCCTACGAGCAGCGTCTCGGCCGTTCGTCGGTGCCCGGCTCTCGCCAGTTCCCCGACGGCCGTCGGCTCGAATGGGTGCAGATTGGCATCAAGGGCCTGATGGCCGATCCGCAACTGCCCTACTTCTTGCAGTGGCAGTCCGACGCCTCTCTGCTGCCCGCCGCGCTTCCCGGCACGGTGGAACTCAAGGAGATCGAGATCAGCGGTTCCGCCGACCGGCTCTCGGAATGGCTGGCGCTTCCCGTCGGCGACTCCCTCGACGGTGTGTCTCTGAAGCTGGTCTCCCCCAACGGCCAGCCCGGCATCAACAGCGTCACCTTCGAGACCGCCAAGGGCCTCGTCACCATCTGATCCCTATCCAGTCGGGGAGCCACTGTCAGAGGGACCAAGTAGCCTCGGGACGTGGCTAAGAAGCAGGACTCGTATCAGTGCACGGAGTGCGGCTGGACCAGCACCCGCTGGGTGGGGCGGTGCGGCGAGTGCCAAGCCTGGGGCAGCGTGGTAGAGCGCGGCGCCCCGAAGCTCACCTCGATCACCTCCATCGCGCCGTCGGTGGACGCGGTCCCGATCACCGACGTACCGGCAGATTCCGCCAAACGGCAGCGCACCACCATCAAGGAACTCGACCGGGTTCTGGGCGACGGTTTGGTGCCGGGCGCGGTCGTGTTGCTGGCCGGCGAGCCTGGCGTCGGAAAATCGACGCTTCTGCTCGATGTCGCAGCCAAATGGGCCTCTTCCGATCGTAAGACGCTCTACATCTCCGGCGAAGAGTCGGCCTCCCAAGTGCGGCTGCGAGCCGAACGCACGAAGGCGATGGCCCCCACGCTCTACCTGGCGGCGGAAACCGATCTGGGCACGGTGCTGGGACATGTCGAGCGGATCAAACCCACGCTCCTGGTCGTCGACTCCGTCCAGACCATCGCCACCTCGGAAACCGACGGCATGCCGGGCGGCGCCACCCAGGTGCGCGAGGTCACGGCAGCATTGGCCCGCATGGCGAAGGCCCGACATCTCCCGGTGATCATCGTGGGTCACGTCACAAAGGACGGCGCCATCGCCGGTCCCCGCACCATGGAGCATCTCGTCGACGTGGTGCTCACCTTCGAAGGAGACCGGCATTCCGGCTTCCGGATGGTGCGTGCCACCAAGAATCGGTTCGGGCCGGCAGACGAGGTGGGCTGTTTCGAGATGAGCGAACACGGGATCGTCGAGGTGCCCGATCCCTCGGGAATCTTCCTCAGCACTCGCTCGGAGCCGACCGCCGGCACCTGCGTGACGGTGACGCTGGAGGGCCGACGCCCGCTGCTCGCCGAAGTGCAGGCCCTGGTGGCGAACGCGCCCAATCCCAATAATCCCCGGCGCGCCACCCACGGCCTGGAATCGTCGCGCATCTCCATGATCCTCGCCGTCCTCGAACGCCGGTGCGGCCTGGGGCTCGCCGGTAAAGATGTCTACGCCTCCACCGTGGGAGGGGCCAAGCTCAGCGACCCTTCCGCAGATCTCGCCGCCGCGCTCGCCGTATCGTCCGCACTGGGTGACTGGAACTTCAGGAAACGCACCATCGCCTTGGGCGAGGTGGGGCTCGCTGGAGACCTGCGCCGGGTGCCCGGGGCGGAACGACGCCTCGCCGAGGCCGCCCGGCTGGGTTTCCAACTCGCGATCATCCCCAAGGGCTCCCGGGATGTGACGGTCAGAGCCCCCAACCTGGCGAACATGGCGGTCAAGGAGATCGACACCCTCTCCGATGCGCTCGAACTCCTGATCGGGCACCGGCTGACGCAGGCATGAATCTCCGACCACACCGTCCAGCCTTTTCCCGAATCCCTCGCCGCTGGGGGCGTTTCCCGGGGAAATCCCTCATGTTCGGCAGTTGCGAGGGCCTCTACACTTGGCCCCAGTCGATTGCCGCTGACCAGCCCGCTTGGAGGTGACCGTGGCCAAGCACACCGTGCGCCGGTACTTGAAGCTCCTCGCTCCCGGCACGCCACTACGTGCTGGCTTGGACCGTATCCTCCTCGGCCACACGGGCGCCCTCGTCGTGCTCGGGAACAACCCCCAGGTGCAGGCCCTCAGC